>NZ_JCAXDZ010000002.1:0-744264 GCF_059758635.1 Phyllobacterium sp. GQ127 | reverse complement strand
TGTCGCTGCATCCGCGCCAACCTTGGCCGCATCCGCAGTCATCTTTGCTTCGGGCCCACTGCAGTGCCGCCAGCGCCCGCCGCCTTGGCGTTGTCGCCGATAGCTATTGCGGGTACAGTGATTGTCGTTACTGTAGGCGCAGCAGCACCTGCTACTGCGGGTACAGCGGCACCTGTTGCTGCGGGCGCAGTGGCACCCGTTGTTGTGGGCGTAGAAGTAGCTGCTGCGGGCGCAGTGGCATCTACTGCTGCGGGCACAACAACCGTCGTTGTGCCACCTTTTGCCCCTGCATTAGTGCCGATGGCGATGTCGCCAAGAACGGTCGTGCTCGTGGTCGCTGGCTGACTGTTTGCATCGGTGTTGATCTTGATCTGCGGAAAGCGAGTTTCCGGAATAGCCGGAAGTGCGGTTGGCGTGGGAAACGATATGGTGTGGCCACCATCAGTTCTTTCTGGTGTAACAAATTCTGCAGTTATTGCAACGCCGGGCACCACCGCGTTTGACACACCACCACTCGGAAATGTGGTACCGACTGGAAAAACCGTACCGACAGGAAACCGGAGAGGAAAACCAGTTCCGCTCGCTTTCATGACGACAGGTCCTTTAAAGAAAGTGCCTTTGTAAAACTCCCCCTTTTCCTGTGGGAAAAAGTAATCTTTATCGAGTGGCACGTTAAGCGGCACAACTACGCCATCAGCCTTAACCACGCCGTTTGGCGAAGTAACAACTGTTCCTTTGAGTGCGGTGAACGATATATATGATTTATTCAGGGCTTGCGCCTCAAAACCAAAGCCATTTTCTAGCCTGACAAACCCCGCCGGCACACCGGCCACGCCCACAGCCGGAGAAGAGGCAGTTACAGTTTGAGCCAGCACGGGCGAAGCCAGAGAGACAACCAGCGCAGCCGCCATCATCCCCAAACCCTTGCGGCGCTTGAAGCCCAGTACCATGCAAGCAAGACGCAGGATAGCATTGAGACGGCGACGGGCGGAACGGCTCTCAGCCGAACCGGCGAGCCAATTACCGGCAAAACGAGCAGGCATGCTGGAGGAAACAGGTGCTTTGACTTTGGTCATATCAATCTCGCTCAAAAATAATATAGCAAATACTGAGGTAAATATCGGATATGCTTACAGAAATGCGTTCACAGAAGTTTATTACTGTGATGGATCAATAAAATTTAAATGCGGGAATATTTTTTACTTGGAAAGGCTAATGTGCCAGACCGGAACTTAATCATTGCCGCGATTATCAACGGCTGATTAACGTGTAAACAAGCAAAATACAAGAGTAAAAACTAGTTTTCAGTGTGTTAAATTCTGTTTTATGGAAAAATTTTATTATACTTTAGTATAGTAAACCCATACTAAAGTATAATACCTTGTCGCAATTTGTTAATTATCGAGCGTTCCGACCAGTTTTTTGAGTTGCTGTTTTTCAACGTCGGAAAGAGGTCCCGATTCTATTGAAACAGTGCGGCGGCGCCTCGCCGAAACGACAAGAGCCAAAGCACCGATGAGCAAAGCGCCTATTGGAAAACCCCAGAGCACGACCGTGCTTAATCGCAGCCGGGGCTTGAGCAGGACGAATTCGCCATAGCGGGCGACGAGAAAATCCAGCACCTGCTGGTCAGTATCGCCAGCCATAAGCCGCTCGCGCACCAGGACGCGCAGATCGCGGGCAAGATCCGCATTGGAATCGTCAATGGATTCATTCTGGCAGACCATGCAGCGCACCTGCGCAGAAATGGTGCGGGCACGTTTTTCAAGGACCGGGCTTGTCAGCATCTCGTCGGGGGAAAGCGCAAATGCGCTACTTGCGCCGAAACAAAGCAGCAGGACAAGGAAAGTTGCAATTGCGTTGCGGGTGCGGCTCATTGGGACACGCGGTTTTTTGCGGGGGCAACGCGGATTTTTGCGGATTGCATCAGAGCTGCTTTACCCTTGGCGGGTGCACCGACACGCAACCGGCGGTCAAGCAAAGACAGGCAGCCGCCCGCCATCATAAACACGGTTCCAAGCCAGATCAATGTTACCAGCGGCTTCCACCATATCCGCACGACGATGCCACCATCGGCAGCCGCATCACCCAGAGCCACGTAAAGCTGGCTGAAGGCGAAGGTGCGGATACCGGCCTCGGTTGTCTGCATATTGCGAACAGGGAAGAAACGCTTGGCCGCCATGAGCGACGTTACCGGCTGTCCCTCATCGCTCAAAACGGTAAACCGGCCTTGCTCTTCGCTGAAATTGGAACCTTTGAAGGGCTCGATTTGATCGAAACGCAGCGTATAGCCGCCCGCCCGGATGCTTTCACCCGGTTTCATGACCAGAACGCTTTCGGTTGCGAAGGTGGTGGTTGCAACAATGCCCAGCAAAGTGACGCCAAGACCGAGATGAGCCAACGCGGTGCCGAAAACCGAGCGTGGCAGGCCAATGAGGCGCTGAAATGCGACTTTCAAAGAGGCTTTTCCGATACCGGCTTTCAGCGCAAGGTCTGTGAGCGCGCCGAGCATGAGCCACACGGCAAGCCCTATGCCGAAAGCCGCCAGAACGCCGGACACCGAAGTTTGGTAAAGCACGGCAGCGACAACCAGCAAAGCACCGAGGAAAGCAGTCATGAGGCGCTGTGCCACGGCCAGGAGATCGCCGCGCTTCCACGCCATGAGTGGCCCGAATGGTACGGCGGCCAAAAGCGGGATCATTAGCGGGCCGAAGGTGAGATTGAAAAAGGGCGCGCCGACCGAGATTTTTTCGCCCGTCAGAAACTCGAGCAGAAGTGGGTAAAGCGTGCCGATCAGAACGGTCGCTGCAGCCGTGGTCAAAAACAGATTGTTGAGAACCAACGCACCTTCACGCGAAATCGGCTGAAACAGGCCGCCGGGTGCCAGACTTTGGGCACGCCATGCAAAGAGCGCCAAGGACCCGCCGATAAAGATAACAAGTATGGCAAGGATGAAAAGGCCGCGACCGGGATCGGTGGCGAATGTATGGACGGAGGTCAGTACGCCGGATCGGACAAGGAATGTCCCGAGCAGTGACAGGGAAAAGGTGAGGATTGCCAGAAGCACAGTCCAGATTTTCAGCGCCGAGCGCTTTTCCATGACCAGCGCAGAGTGAAGCAGAGCGGTGCCTGCGAGCCAAGGCATGAAGGACGCATTTTCAACCGGGTCCCAGAACCACCAGCCGCCCCAACCCAGCTCATAATAGGCCCAGTAAGAGCCCATAGCGATGCCGCCTGTCAGGAATGTCCAGGCCACGAGCGTCCACGGACGGACCCAGCGCGCCCAGGCCGCATCTATCCGGCCATCAATCAGCGCAGCAACCGCAAAGGAAAAGCACACGGAGAATCCGACATAGCCCAGATAGAGCAGCGGCGGATGAATGGCGAGACCGATATCCTGCAGGATCGGGTTAAGATCACGTCCTTCGACCGGTGCCGGGTTAAGGCGCGCAAAGGGATTTGATGTGACAATAATAAAGGTAAGAAAGGCAGTGCCGACCCAAGCCTGAACCCCAAGTACATTGGCTTTCAGCGATGGTGGCAGATTGTTGCCAAAGAAGGCGACAAGCGCGGTGAAGAAGCTCAGGATCAAAACCCAGAGCAGCATTGAACCTTCGTGATTGCCCCACACGCCGGTAAATTTGTAAAGCAGCGGCTTTTGCGAATGTGAATTCTCAAACACATTCTGAACGGAGAAATCGGAAAGCACATTGGCGCTTGTCAAGGCCGCAAACGAAATCGCGACAAGAGCAAGTACAGTGAAGGCGGCGGGAACGGCAACTGCCATCATCTGGTCGTCATTGCGACGGGCGCCCAGTACCGGCAGTACGGATTGAACGATGGATAAAGCCAGAGCGAGTACCAGTGCGAAATGTCCAAGTTCGACAATCATGGCTTCTTGCCCTCTTCCTGCCAGACACCTTTGGCCTTCAGGCTATCGGCAACTTCCTTGGGCATATAGTTTTCATCATGTTTTGCCAGCACGCTGTCGGCGATAAATTTGCCCGTGGGTGAAAAGCCACCCTCGATAACAACGCCTTGATCTTCGCGAAAAAGATCCGGTAATATGCCTTCATAGGTGACGGGAATGCTTTTTATCTTATCAGTAACTGAAAAGCTGATCTTGGTTCCCTCGCCGCGAACCACTGTTCCTTTTTCAACCAATCCGCCAAGCCGGAATCGCGATTGCGACTGAATGTCGGAAGCCTGAATATCGGAAGGCATGCGGAAGAATGCGATTTTCTGTTGCAGAGCAAAGAGTACGAGCGCAGCCGCCAACCCCAAAACGGCCAGACCGCCACCAATGACCGTCAGTCTTTTTTGCTTGCGCGTCATCAATCGTTCTCCGGCTCGTAAGCTAAACCGAGATCATCCGCCACGGCATCAAGACGGGCCATCTTTTCAGCGCTCAACGCTTTTTTGGCACGATCCAACGCTTCAATGGCATCATTAGGCCGGTTAAGAACGACATAGGATCGCACGAGCTTCTCCCAGCCCTCAACATCGTCCGGAGCTTTTTCGAGTTTCGCGGCGAGGCTGGTAACCATGCCTTCGATCATTGTCGCACGGCTTTCGCTGTCGGCATCCATCATTGCCTGCACCTGAGCCGCATCCGGCGCAGTCTTGTCGACATCGCTAACATCTGGCGCATCACCATTGATCTCGGTGTCCAGCCTGGTCAACGCTGCTTGCGCCTGATCGCGCCATGGTACATCAAGTGGCGCCTCCACCAGCAGCTTGCGGATGAGATCACGCGCTTCGGTCAGGCGGCCTTGCTGCATCCACCCATCAATGATGTAGAATTGCGGGCGCATGTCTTTTGGATCCAGCGCCAATGCCTTGTTGAATGCTTCTTCGGCGCGGACCGTGATTTTACCGCCCGCTTCCGCGACCAGCGCCTGGCCCAGACCAAGCTGCCGCGCGGCGCTGTCGCCATTCAAGCGTATTGCATTTTGATACGCGGCAACTGCATTTGCAGGGCGGCCCATGCGCGTATAAATCGGCGCGAGGACCTCCCACCCCTGACCGTCATCAGGGTTCAGTTTCAAATGCGCTTCTGCTCGGGCAACCAGCTCGTCAGGCGTGCTTTGATCGGCAGGGCGCGCAAGCCTTTCCGCCAGTGGCTGGCCGGGCAGATCCGGATTACCCGTACTTGCATAGACAGCCCATGAAATCAGGGGAATTGCGATGACCGTTATAAGTGTCATCCACTCACGGGTGGCGCTCTTGGCTGGGCGAACCACCTGTCCGTCTATTGCGGCGGCCTTGGCGGATTTCAGAAGCCGGCGCCCGATTTCCGCACGTGCCTGTTCGCCTGCAACTGGATCGATCAAGCCACGCTTTTCGTCAGCGTCTAGTTCACGCAATTGGTCTCGATAGACCTCAACATCATATTGATTGTCCGACACTGAAGCCGTGGTGCGCCGTGTTAACGGCAAAAGCACCAGCAACGTTGCGACAACGGTCAGAAATGCGGCAGAAATCCAGAAAATCATGCGTGAGACATAGACTCTCGCTTATCCAAAATCCAAACGCAATTTATTGATAGGGCAATTCGCCGCAAATGCACTTCGTGGAGTGATCCCGATCACAGCCGCGTCCAGCTGCCGTCCTCATTGCGACACGCCGTTCCACGCGCAGATTGCGGCGTGCCATCAATACGGATGGTATGGGTATATTGGCGGCAGTTCTGCGATCCAACTTGGTAGGGCTGAGCCGCCACAACCTCGCCAGAACGATTGTTGCTGCTTTTCCACTCTACAACCTTGCCGGCCGGAGAATATTCCAAGGTCTGATACTCAGCCTGCAATGCCTGCTTGCGGTCTGCCGGTTCAAGCGATGCATTGCCGACCAGTCCATTACCGAGGGCGGCAAGAACGCTCGTTTTTGCAGCTTGTTTCGAGCCGCCGGTCCAGGAACCTAGAACCGCGCTATCGCCCTTGCCGCCGGATGTCGTTGAACAACCGGCAAGCGCAGCAATTGCGAGAAAGGGAATAGCGACATGAAATTTCATCACAAGCTCATTTTCAGATAAATCTTCAGGCCTTTATGACCTGATTGAATGGCGGCTTGCAAGCTTCATTCAGTTCGCAGCCGTTGGTAAAATCAGTCTCGCATGTAACCCGCCGAGTAGAGAACTGCGTTCAAGCGTTAGGGTTCCGCCATATTCGCGCACAGTGTCGTTCACAATCGACAGGCCCAAACCTGTGCCCGGCTTTGTTTCATCAAGCCGCTTCCCGCGTGCCAGCGCGTCCTGTATCTGCTCGGCAGCAAGACCCGGCCCGTCATCCTCGACGCTGATCTCAAATCCTTGCTCGACGCGGGCAAGTGTCAAGGTGATAATCCGGCGGCCCCACTTTCCAGCATTCTCCATCAAGTTGCCGACGATCTCCTCAAGATCTTCCTGCTCCCCAGCAAAGATTGCATCGTCCATGTAATTGTTGAACTTGATGTCCATGTGGGGATTGAGCTTGGCGGTAACGCGCACCAGCCGCTCCAGTATCGGCGTTACGGGAGCGCGGAAGACAACACTATCACGCTGTGCGGCAACGCGGGCACGTTGGAGATAATGCTGCACCTGAATTTGCATAGCGGCAGATTGTTCGGCGATAAGGCGGCCTTCCGTGCCACCGATTGTCCGGCTTTCATTCACCAGAACCGATAAAGGCGTTTTCAGCGAATGGGCAAGATTGCCGACCTGCGTGCGTGAACGATCCATGATACGGCGATTATTGTCGATCAGCGCATTCATCTCGCGCGCCAGGGGCGCGATCTCGTTGGGCAAGTCTTCGTCAAGACGCGTAACCTTGCCCTCGCGGATATCGCCCAGTGAACGGCGCACACGATCAAGTGGGCGAAGCCCGAATAGAATAACGGCAGCATTGATCAAAGTTCCGCCTAGACCAAAAATGCCGAGATAGAAGTACAACGTATAGCGGAAATCTGCGATTTCTCCCTCGACTTCGCTCAGATTTCCCATCACCCTGAAACGTGCGACCCGATTATCCGCGTCAAGCACCACTTCGGTTTCAACGACCGACAATTGCTGGCCGTTCGGTCCGGCTTCCGTATATTGGCGCTGGAATGATGTATCGAAGGGAACATTGAGAGTTGAGGGTGAATCGATGTTTCGCTCTCCCAGAGAAACGGAGCGCAGCGAGCCCTTTAAATTATCCGCCGCAGGCTCGACTGACCAATACCAGCCTGAAAGCGGGCTGGAATATCGCACTTCACCGGGGTCAGGACGTCCTGCCAACGTGCCATCATTGACACTGACTGATGCGATAACACTGAAAAGATGGGCTGAAAGCAATTGCTGAAAGCTTTTCAGGCGTGCTTCGCCATAGAGCGTCGAGATGATAGTCGCGATGGCAATGAATGAGATGATGGTCCAGAGGGTCGAGAGCGAAATGACGCGGAACGACAGAGATCGCAAGCTTGGGAGATAATTTCTCAGCCGGATTGCCACGCAATACCCTCTTTAAAAGGCTTAAGACCCTAAGCCTTGCTGTCTTGCGACTTGATACGATAGCCCATACCGCGAATGGTCTCGATCAGGTCCATGCCCATCTTCTTGCGCAACCGGCCGACAAAGACCTCAATAGTGTTTGAGTCCCGGTCGAAATCCTGATCGTAAAGATGCTCGACCAGCTCGGTTCGCGATACGACTTCGTCCATATGATGCATGAGATAGGAAAGCAGGCGGAATTCATGGGAAGTGAGTTTCAGCGTGTTTCCATTGACAGTGGCTTTTGACGTTTTCGTATCCAGACGCAACGGACCGCAGGAAATTTCGGACGAAGCATGTCCCGCCGCGCGGCGGATCAAGGCGCGTAAGCGCGCAAGAACTTCCTCAATGTGAAACGGCTTGGCGACGTAGTCGTCAGCACCCGCATCAATCCCTGCCACCTTATCGCTCCAGCGATCGCGGGCTGTCAGCAAAAGTACGGGCATGATACGGGAATCCTGGCGCCATTTTTCAAGCACGGTCAGCCCATCCATCTGCGGTAGGCCGATATCCAGGATAACAGCGTCATAGGGTTCGGTATCGCCGAGAAAATGCCCTTCTTCGCCGTCAAAAGCCTTGTCGACAACATATCCAGCCTCCGTCAGCGCATCCACGAGCTGACGGTTGAGGTCGCGATCATCCTCGACGACAAGTATTCTCATGCAGTATTTCCTCGCGGACTTATGAGATCAGTTTGCTGGAACAGCAACTTCCACACGCCGCGGTCGTTCGCCGTCCTTACCGGGAACCAGAACCACCACTACGCAGACCTCTTTGCCGTTTTGGACAACAGATGTTGCACGCGCAAGGGTCCCCCCTTGCGAGTCCGCTACCTGCTGCCCCACCGACGAGCAATCCGCAGCTAAAGCAGGACCGGCGAAGACGACGCCGGCGCCCGAGATCAGACCCGCTAGGGGCAAGGAGAAGAGTAAGTGTTTCATCATGTTGTCATTAATATCGATTGCTGTCTGAACGATGAATGAACAGTTGGTGTCTCGCTGCTACAAATGCCACAGGTTCACGTCTTTTAACATCATATTTCTTTACGTGAAATGAGAGTTGTCGCGCTGATGCGTCCAAATAGCGCTACAACGCCGCTAATGGCGGTTAGGAATTGGACTATCGTCTCTGCAAGAGATGCATGATCGGCCCCTTCAAGCGAGCCATTGAAGAAGCCGGAGCACGACAAGCCAATTGTTACTATCGATGCCCAGATGGTCTTGGAAGCAAACCATGATTTTTCGTTGGTCATTAGCAAATTCCTTTAAATAATTGTCGGTTCAAAAAATACTGGAGAAAATTTACAGTGGGCCTCCTGACCAAGCCCGACTGAGGCGGAAATCATCGCTACTTTAAAGTCAAAAGCGACGGACGGATTGCCCAGATCCTTCAGCCGCTCAGAAGCACTGTAAGTCCAGTTGCTGGCAGTCACTTCAAATGACCTGACAGCCCGCTCTTCAAACAGTATTTCTATATGATAGGCCTCGCGCTCTTCCCCCAGCGGTATTTCTGGAGAAAGCCAGCTATCGGCATCAATTCTCCCGCGCCTGATCCAGACTATATCCATATCGCCATTTGGGCGCATTCTGGTGCTGATATGGACGGGCGAAAGCGGTTGCAGTACCCGCAATCCTCCCATTTTTGTTTTGGTGCTGTAAAACTGGTCGGAAAACTCTTCGCCTGAGCATCCAATGCGCCAGTTTAACTCCAATCCCGCCTCTTGGGGTTTCAAGCCTGCCGGAGAAACAGCATCATTGAGCAAAATGAAGGGTGCTCCCTCCTTTTTGAGCTGCATGGCCTCACGTTCGGTCCCGCATTGGCCACGCAACAGCCCGGTGAGTCGCCATACGTCGCTGCTTATTTCCTCCGCATTGAGAAATTGCAGCAATTCCCACTCTCCACCAGACGTTCCAACAAGTGCACTATTGGCACCGTTAAAAAGTTGGGAGCGTGTCACCGAACTCAGCTCTCCATCGTACAGCCTGACTGAAAGAGCCTGATTATTAAGCCAGCGCCCGCTGGCGCCTTCATTCAATGGTGCAACCAACTCGCCCATGACAGCGCTATGCGCCAACATTGCGCGCTGTTCAAAACCAGTCTGTTCCGGAGAGATAAATGCGCTTACTCCGTTCCAGGGCCGCGCAAATGCGGCAATCCGGAATTGATCGGCAGGACGCTCTATCCCCGGCCACATCGGAAGGTCTATCAACTCAAAATAAGGTCTGCCGCGAATAGCAAGGTCCGCACCTGATGCAACAGGCAATGCTGCCTCGGCGGGATACCGAACGTGTTTTGGTACTGCCCGCGCCTCCAGACGCCTCGTCGCCCCATCTTCAATCGAGGTGATTACAAAAGCACCTGCGGGCACTGTACCATGCGGGTCGGCAATTCTGATCCGGTCTCCAACTTTCAAATGCGCCTGTTTCCAGGGTAGCTCTAACGTTACTGATCGCCGGGACGCACGGCGCGACTGCATCCATTCTTCGGCAAGTGACTTGGCCTGACCGCTTTCCAGCATGGCTGCAATGCCGATGCTTTCCGTTCCTTTGCCGTTCTGGCGCTCGGCAAAGGCCATCGCCGCCTGATAATCCAGCATCGGGTCGCGATAGGCCAGCTCAACGCGTTCCGGCTGCTCCATTATTTCTGTCAGCCGCCATGTCAGCGCGGCAGCATCCTCGCGCTCGACGAACTCTTCAATCAATGGTGTTTGGGAATCTGTGCGGGTATTGCTTTGAAAGACAAGCGTTTTTCCGCTTTCAAATGCATCTATCCCGTAGACTGCGAGCAATGGCTCGATTGCGGATCGAACACTCGTTGGTTCGTCCAGCACGTAGCCACTGACAAATCCATCGACGCGACACGTATCGAAATCAACGATCCCATAATCTTTGAGAATGGCAGCTACCAATTCATCGAGCGCCACGCCTGAAAGCCGGCCGTTCAGCCAATGACCCGATGTCCAATTGTCGCCATCAGACCACAATTTTCGGTTTAGCGGAAATTCCGGATGAGGCCGTGTATCCCAAGCCCAAACATAGAGCCGATCCTTATCAAGCATGCTACCGGCAAGGTCTGACCAGTGCGCAATATGTGCCCGCAAATAGCGATTCTGGGCCAGGTCATTTCGTCCTCGATCTGAAAAATAGGGAAATGCCCCCTCGGATGATTTCATATCGGGAAAAACATTGGGCTGGTTCGGGCCCTTATCGACAGCTGGGCAGCCTAGTTCCGTCAGCCAGATTTGCTTGGCAGCGGGCTGCCATACAGTAGGTGCGGTCTGTTCCACGCCACCAATCCGATTGTAATGACTGTTCCTCCACCATGAAGAAAGGTCTTTGAAACGATAGACCCATGGCTTGCCGGAGCCATCTGAAATCGGTGTTCGCACACGCATGGTCCGGTCATTCGGCGATGCATAATACCAGTCATAACCTTCCCCTGCAGTAATCTGCTCTTGCAACCCCGGCAGATCATAGGGTGCCACAAAGCCATCCGGATTAGGCACCCCATAATCTTCGTCACGCCAGTCACTGAGCGGCATATAATTGTCGATGCCAATGGCGTCGATTGCCGGATGCGCCCAAAGTGGATCAAGGTTGAAATAAACATCGCCTGAACCGTCTTGCGGATAATGCCCGAAATATTCAGTCCAGTCCGCGCCATAGGTGAGCTTACATCCAGTCCCCACAACCCGGCGGATATCGGCGGCAAGACCGCAAAGCCCATTTACGAATGGGAAATGATCGTACGGCCCCCGAACCATGGTAAGCCCCCGCAGTTCCGAACCAAGGATAAACGCATCCACGCCGCCTGCACAGAGAGCCAGATGCGCGAGATGCAGCACAAAACGACGATAACCCCAATCTTCACCATTGCCTTGATAATGGACGCGTTGATGCTTGATCTGATAATTTTCTGCCGTGGCGCTCCCTAGAAATTCGGCGATCTGGTTCACCGCCGCTTCTGTCTCGTTGACACTGCCAGCATGGTAAGGCGCAGGGTGACAGGTAATGCGTCCACGCCAAGGATGTGTCGCCTGATGTGTTGAACCGTAGGGATCGGGAAGCTGGTTGTCCGGCGGTATATCAAGCATGATGAACGGGTAAAGCGTGACGCTCAGACCTCGCGTTTTTGCGTCCTCGATGGCGGCGACAATGCTCTCGTCGGATGGCGTTCCACCATAGATCACCCCCCTGTCATCGCGGGAAATGAGATGTGCACCGGCGCGGTCAACGCCTCCAGCGCACCATTTCTCGCTTTCGTTGTTCTGATTCCTGTCCATGACGCCCGGGCGAATTTTGCAATTCCCAGCACGCAAATCCGCGGCAAACCAAGGCACTACGATTGCAACATGCTTAAGGGCAGGACAGAGCCCCTGCAGTTCGTCTATCGACGCCTCCCAGTCCGTATCACCTCGCAGGCAATTATGGTTCAAAGCAATCGTCTGACCTTTATCCGGCTCATTGGTTACCAGTTTCGGCGAGAGTCCGAACTCCGTTGAGCCGGGTATAAGTGCTACCGCCTTGAGACTGCTGGCGACGGCTCCGATTGCTCTGATCACTTCAAACTGAAACTGCGGTATGCGATTGCCAAAATCATCGAGTGGAAAATGCTCGAAAACCACATAGGCCGTGCCCCGATATGCTGGTGCATTGCCGCTTCCCTGTTTGGCTTCAATCAATGGATCCGGCATTTGATTTTCGCCGCCGCAATGGACGCGGATTGTGCCTCGCGTCTGGTCGTATTCCTTGCCGTCAGCCCATATGCGACGGATAAGGCTTATCTCTCCGGCGGCAACCGCAATGGCGAAATTGCCGAAGTAGGAATATTCAGCGACCTTCCGTCCGCCTTTACCGCCCTGTCGCTTTTTGGTTTTCTGCTCCTCGAAACGCGTTCCCCATATCAAAACGCCCGGCACCCGCGCCGCGCCATAAATGCGAGGAAGAGCAGCTCCCTCCTCGCCCATCGTCGGACGCATGGATGTCATGCGTGGCCCTTCGGCATTTTGTCCGAACAGCGCACGATCGATCAAATAGCCCCCCACCGAAGCAGCGGCTGTGGCTATTGCTGCTGTGACGGTACCTGAACCGAAAATAGCCGTAGCAGTCGTGGTGAGAACGAGTGTCGCCATATCATCAAGTCCCGTGGCAAATACTTCAAATTATTGAGGAAATCCAAACACGCCAGCAATCCGCCTGCGCCATTGCGGGATCAGCGCTGAATCCATGACGCAGTGTCCTTCATAGGCATGTGTAAAACTATCCGGGCTAGTCAGTATGCCCAGATGCTTTGCGGAAACTCCGTCACGCCAGCGGAATACAAGCATGTCGCCGGGGATTGCCTCTGCCGGATCTTTCGGAATCATGTGCCTGTGCGCCGCCTCCAGCAATGCATCACCGCCGCCTGATTCAGCCCAGTCCGGAGAATAAGCTGCGATGTCCTGCGGCTCGCGGTCATAAAGTGCTCGCCATATTCCGCGGACAAGACCAAGGCAATCGCACCCGACCTGACATTTGGAACCTTGGTGACGATAGGGTGTGCCAAGCCAAAGCCGGGTTTCAGCCAGAACGTCCTGTGCGATCGTCATGGGACCAGCGGCCCGCCATCAAAATTGCCTTTGCCGTCTGCAAAATTGTAGACTGCATCATTGCCTGGCAGATGAGGAAAACCACGAAAGTTCAAGGCATTTGCAAATTTTGCCTTGCACTGCGCAAAGCTCTTGTCACAACCGGCATCAAGCAGAAATGTATCGCCTATTTTGATGTCTGGAATTGGAGAATCCCGCAAGCTCAGGCGGATACCCTCACTGTGAGTCTGGTATGCCAGTACGACATTCCTGCTGCCATTGGCCCAGGTCAACGTTCCATTGCGAAACCAGTTGTTGTCCGATGGCTGCAAACCGGCAACCACAACCTCGCGGTCCGAGATCAGCCTAGTTACACTCCCCTCCTGTGCGCGGCTTTTGTAACCGCACCGGCTGTCACCCAGCTGCGCATCGCATTGCCGGGTTACCCGACGACCGCTTATCTTGTCGAGATCAACGGAACTGCTTTTGAGTTCTGCAACAAACCGCCCGCCCGAGCGGGTGATTGCGCCGATACGCGACGAACGCAACAAGGCATGTTGTTCAGGCGATCCCCAATTGACGAGAAACGTCTCGACCGCCGCCCCATCGAATGCACCCCGCTCAATGTCATTATCGGAAATAGCAAGCGAAGAAAGCGCTCCTTCGATTTCTGCGGTATCGACACTCAGACCCAATGCGCTTGTGGCTTCGCTGGCACTCAATCCAGTTTGCGGTTCGCAGGATACGCCTTCAATACGCAATGTTTTGTCGTGATCGGTGAAGCCATATACAATCTTGTCTGTTCGCCGGATGATCCAGCAAAAACAATGCGTTGTTATCTCGCCTGAAAGATGTGATTCAAGCGTTGCCGGCAAAGAGCTCATGCCTTGACCTCAATAATGGGAATGGACGGAATATCACCGGCGCTGAATGATCTAAGGCTGATCATCAGGCGGTCTGTGTCGAACCGCGCGGGTACATCGAAACCGAATCCCGCACTCACTGCTGCGCCCTGTTTGGGTATTTTCCCGGGCTGGAAAATGATCTTCCCGCTGATCAACTCAACAGCAAAGTCGATCGCCTCTTTGTGCTCTATGCCCGCTACGGCCACCCGCACGCTGTCTTTTTCCACCTTGGTGATAGGCCTTACGTGCTCGCCATAACGCTTGATGAGTTGGAACACTCCATTGTGCCCGTCTCCCAGCCCAAGCATCTGATCCGTGGCAGCGATTGGCATGCCGGATTTGCCCGATAGATGATCAAAGGGATCGCGAAACCGGAAGGCATGCAGCGAGCCCCGCCGCGCCTCAAAAAATGCCATCACCTCTTCAAGGTCCGCCAGCGAACGCAATCCGGTACCAGCGTCATAGTGGCGTCGCGACTGGGACCAGCGTGCATTGCGCTGCTCGAATCCGGACGTGAGCGGCACGATTTCATTGCGCCATTCCGGTCCACCGGTCGCACCAAAGGAGACAGCCGCCGGAAAGCGGACGTCGTGAAAATCTGCCATACTTTATCCTTAAAGCGTTCTTGCGCCCCGGCGTGCGGCGCGTGCCAGCATGCCCGTTACTTGCGCCTCGGATTTGCGGAACGAAGCAGCATCCGTCGCAGTGACGTTAAATGTGACATGGACCGGCGAGCTGCCGCCCTGTGTGGCCACGCCAAGGCGCCCATCCGGTCCTCGTGCGAGTGGCATGATCGCCTCGCTGCCCGCTTCGCCCATAAGCCCAAGGGAGCCGCCAGCATTGAAATAGGTCGGAGTGTCGACAATGCCGCCTTTCGCAAAGGCTGTTGGCCGGTCAGCAGGGATCGGTACCGGTCCCTTGAATGTGCCAGGCTTTGCCATGAAGCTTCCAATGAAATGGGAAAACAGGTCCGAAGCCATGTCCTGCAATGGTTTCAATCCGGAATTCAGCGCCATACCGGCGATGTTCATCGCCACTTGCTTCAGAACATCGTCCAGCCCTTTGCCACTTATTGCGGCGCTTTTCAGCGAACTGGTCAGGGTGCGTCCGAACAAATCGGATTTCTTCTGCAAGTCATCCAGTGCGCGATCCATTCCGTCGGTGTCAACGTCCATTTTTACTGTTATATCTTCAGGCATTGATTTCCTGCTGTTTATCCGGAAAGGCTTGCATCATTTGCTGAAGCTCACACTGCGTCAGTGCAGCCCGTGAGGGCGTTCGATAAAATGCTGCGTTCAGTTCACGCGGCGTCATCGCCCAGAATTCAGCCGATGAGAGTCTCAACACACCAAACCCGGCTGCCATCATCGCTGCCCAGGGAAATGGCTCAGTAGAATTCCCATCCATTATCAGAGGGTTACCTCTGCCGGTTCCGATTTTGATTCACCGAAGGTTGCGCTTAAAATTTCACTGACAATGCGAGCAAATCCAGTCGCACCGCCTTCAGCGCGCATTTGCGATACTTCATCGAGAGCCACAGCGTTTCCGCCGCCGCGTAGTCCCGCTGTAATGATCTTGAGAATGTCACCGGCTGAAAGCGGGCTGGTAGAAAACCGCTTCAGCAGCACAGCCAGATCTTCGGCGCCAAATGACGCTTCAAGCTCCGCCAATGCACCCAGGGTCAAACACAATGTCCATTCACGCCCATCAAGCATGGCGCTAATTTCGCCGCGATGCCGGTTCACCATCATGCGATCTCCGTGAACTTGACTGGCCCGGCCGACTCCAGAGCAATTTCAAACGTGACCTCGCCATTATGCGCGCCGCCATATTCCAGCGCGACGATCTGAAATAAGCCCTGCAACAGGCCAAAGCCCGGAAGTACGATCTGCCAGTCAGGGATAGAGCCGTAAAAAAATGCCTGCCGGAACAGATTATCCGAATGTGCATCCTTGAAGATGCCCGAACCACTGATTGATGCCCGTTGAACAGCACTGCCGCCAAGCAACTCTCGCCAGCGTCCAGCTGCGTCAGCATCTGTCACATCAACAGTTTCCGTGTTGAAAGCCAGGCGTTTGGAGCGCATGCCCGCGCAAGTGACATAGCCACCTTCCGCACCCGCAATCTTCAATAGAATATCCTTGCCTCTTTGGGCGACCATTGGTGTTCCTTTCAAATGGATTTTTCAAATCTCAACCGGACAGGTCTTCTGTCACCGCCCGGTAGCGCAATACGCCCAGATACCCATCCTGAGCGTCCTCGGCGCGTGCCTGCGAATATTGCAGGTTCAAATTCGTGAGCCGGTGGCCGCTCAGCACCAGTTGTGAGCGCTCCAACAGGTGTTCGATCACATTCATGATCTCGAACACGGTTTTACGACCGCTCGCCCTGTTCCAGATATTGAGCGTAAACAGGTGCTCGCTGCCGCGTTCGGTCGCCGTGCTCCAGTCGTAAATATTGGAAGAACCCAACGTTACATAGGGAAACTCGGCTTTTAACGGCACGCGGTCATAAACCCGTCCCACAATCAGCCTTTCCAGCGCACTGTCCGTTTTCAAACACGCCAGCAATGCCTTTTGCAGTTCCAACCCGGCGCTTTTCATGACTTGCCATCTCTTGGGGGTGGGGATTGTTTTTGAGCCCTGCTCGCCTTTTCAGCGGCTTCTTCCATCAGCTCCATCGCTTGCCAACGCAATGTACGGACCAGATCGGCCAAGGTGAGTTGCATGGTCACCTTCATCTGCCCTCCTCGCTCACACGTGCGACCAGATAGCGTCCCGTCTCGTCAGGGTCATACAATGTCAGTATCTGGAATATGCGCACACCCTTGCGAAAGCGCATGCTCGTGGAAATATCGGCCCGGTGCCGCAATGTAATCCTGTGGCTCAGCTCGGCAAGTTGCTGCTCGCCCAGCAATCGCACTCCCGGTCCAACTGGTTCAATTTGAGCCCAAAGGTTGGCGATTTCGCTCCAGCTTTCCTCCAGTTCGCCCGCTTCTCCAGCCAACACGGAAGATTTTTCCAGCAGCAACTCTTGGTTGAGACTGCCCGGATCAATGAACAGCGTCGCCATCAAAATGAAACCTTGCGCCAAAGTCCTACCGCCCGTTCGAACGCAGGAGGATAGGAGACAGGCTGTTGCGCAGCGCCATAAACGCCGCGAAACTCGTACCAATGGGCCACAAGCGTCAAGATCGCATGGCGCAACGCATCGGGTACATCCTTGCCTGTTTCACCGAAACCGGCAACGAAATCCACTTCCAAGGCAACGGAATTGGCCGTGCGTGAGGCAAGGTATAATCGTGCTGGGCGTGAAGCAGATTCCAGATGCAAATCCTCAGCCTCTATCTGCACCGGCGTTCCGTCAACATGATATGCACTCACCAAAACAATGGACTGGACCGGACATTTCCGCAGTTTTATCACTCCGGCGGTCGGCCATTGATCGATGTAAAGCCGGAAGGTTTGGCAGATCAGAGCAAGGCCCGTCTGCGTTTCCAACGTTTCGCGCGCTGCTTTGATAAGTCCATCAAGCAGTCCGTCTTCGCTATTATCTGCGAGGCGCAAAAATTGACGCACCTCTGCCAACGTCACCGGCTCAAGAGCCGGCGGCTTGATCAGTGTCATTGTCATGTTCAGGGTCTCGTTCCGAGTTGAAATTATTCGGTCTCGATCAATGCATCGCAGCGTTGATTGAAATGAGATTAGACGGCTAGCCGGTCGGCAAGTTGGAGCAGTCTTCTATTTTGCGTTCATGATCTTTTGCCATGTTGATTATAATCTGAGTATCCAAGGATAGGCTGTATCCGCCATAGAGTGCACTCAGCAAAAACTCAGCCACTTTGCCGTAAGCAGCGGGTTCGGGACTATCAATAATCGCCTGATAATTACCTTGCGTACCATCCATCGAGAATCCCAGTCTTGCCAGACTATCGATCCCGTTCGGGTCCATTTGGTAATAACCCGCCTCACCTTCCTTCGGGCCAAAAAACCTGAAGATGCCTCACACAACATGCGCTTATCATCATCGACGAACCTGCATTGCACATAGTTCTGCGAACGTTCGGTGGAAAGAATTAGATAACGGTCAAGTTCAGTCTCGCGACCTGCACTCGAATGAATTTTTGCCAATCGCGCAATGACCGGACACCGATACCGCTCAAGGAATTCGGCCAACTTGTCCGAAACCGCAATTTCCCCTGCGAAACAAATCGATGGACCTGTGCAGCCGAGTGTCAGGCTAAAAATCAGCAGGATAATCCGTTGAAAACGCATCCTTCAAAACTATGTGAATCTTTAGTGCGGTCAATTCGACATTGGTAGAAGAAGTCCGGACGGCCGCAAGACCGCCCGGACTGGATGATCAGACGCCGAACTTAAGCAGCTTGATCGCATTGAAGTCCTGAACGCCACCGCCCACACGCTTGGTCGTGTAGAACAAAACGTAGGGCTTGGCGGAGTAAGGATCGCGCAGGACGCGCACGCCTGTGCGATCCACCACCAGATATCCCCTTGCAAAATCACCGAAGGCAATGGCAGCAGATTTGTCGGCCATGTCAGGCATATCTTCAGCCTCAACGAGGCCAAAGCCCAGCAGTGATGCCTGCGCGCCGGGCGTTGCGGGCGGCGTCCAGAGATAGTTGCCATCCTTGTCCTTAAGCTTGCGGATAGCCGCCTGCGTTTTGCGATTCATCACCCAATTGGCATTTTGGCGATAACCGGCTTTCAGCGCATAGATTGTGTCGAGCAGAACATCCGAAGCATCATTGGCGGGAAACGCCCCGGCGACGCCAGTCGATAGCGAGCCGAGTTTACCCCAGCCCCAGGCGGACTCTGCCACTGTGTCATAGGTCAGGAAGCCGCGTGGTTTGTTGACCCCGTCGCCATTGATAAAGGCCTTGCCTTCCTGCTCGGCAAAAGCCGTTTCCACCTCGGCAGAAATCCATTGTTCCACATCAACCACGCCGTCATCGAGCAGCGAGGATGTTGCCGCCGGCATGGCATAGAGCTCCATGGTCGGAAACTGCAGCTCAGCCAATTTGGAGCCTTCAGTCTGCGGACGTATGTCGGTCTCGCTAACCCAGCCTACGGATGGTCCCTTGATCGAAAACGGCTTCTTCAAAACTGAACCGGATACCTGTCGTACCGTGGCGATACTGCGGATGGGCGATATTTGCGCCAGTCGCGTTCCGATTTCGGTTTCAAGTTCCTGGGGCACCAAATAGCCGCCATCGGAAGCCGAACCGATCGAATGAGCCTTGGCCTCAAGTGAACGTACGCCGCTTTCATCGCCGCGCCGGACATAGCTTTCAAAAGCGTTCTTATGCTCCAGCGAGCGCAACGGGCTGACACCGCCATCCAGAGCGGGACGCACCTGCTTCAGTTCAAGCTGCTCCATTGCCCGCTTTTGCATGTCCAGAGCTTCGTCAAGTCGCTGTAGCTTTTCATTCGTGAGAACATCTACACGGGAACTTTTTTCGAGCGCGCCCAGGCGATAGTCATTGGTTGCTTTGTACTCGTCAAATGTTCGGGCAAATTCGTCGAAGCTCTCCATGCCTTCCAGAGTTTTTGTTTCCAGTACTTCATTGTATTCGTTCATTATTTTTCCTTCAGTTGTTAAAGAGAAGACATAAGAATGCGCATAGGCAATCGCTTCGCCCCGAGATTTGGGGCAAAGCCAAAGACGCGCATGTCTGGCAGGGTTTAAGCGATCAGCGATCAGCCGCCGGTGATCAGCTCTGTACCGTTCGTCATTTTACGATGGTTCGGCCTTTGTTTTGACAGCGGCCAAATATTGAGGATTTTGCTGCGGATTGTTCAAATAGAGAAGATAGGCATTGTCGGGAAAATTCCGCTTAGAGACCCCGTCTTCTTCGAAAAGAAAATTTGTTACCAGATAAAGGTCTTAGGAATTCCGACAGATGTTCTGCAATCATTCCAATTTGCCGCCTCTCTGCCGAAACGCGTGGCTGGTTCGGATCAAATTTCAGCGAAAGCCAGTGCTGGACGCCTCATAAAGCGTCGAGCGACGCTTCAGCTCCAGATTTTCCGCTTCCAGATTTTCGATCCAGCGGCGGTTATAATGACTTGGTGTTGCGCGCTTCAGTGCGCCCAGCAGCAGCTCATTGGCCTTGATGTTCCACAACAGCCTTAATCGATGTGTATAGGCCGGCATCTGCCTGGCGGGCAGTCGGCTTTTCACCTGCCCCACTCGTGCTGAAGGCAGCATGGGAAAGGTGACGACAGAGATTTCCCAAAGGTCCGCCTCGTGGATATGCCGCACGCCAGCACCATCCGCCTTGGCGCGCACGGTTTTGAAACCGATGGAGAGGCCATCCACCGCGCCGGAGCGCATGAGCTCCAACACCTCCTGCGCCTTGGCAACGCCCTTTGCCAGCTTGCCCTCGACATAAAGTCCGCGCTTGTCCTCGCGCACAACTGTCCACACGCCAATTGGCTGGTTGGGATCGTGCTGCCAGAGCATGCGTATACCGCCTGCGCCGCGCTCTCGCACCGATTTTAAAAATGCGCCCGCTTCTATGGCGTCCTTGCCGAGGTCTACCTCGCCGAACAGGCTGGCATAGCCGGTAAAACTGCCATCCTTAGAGACGTTTTCAATCGTGAGGCCGGTAAACTTCCTCTCAATGCCCGCAATGGCTTTTTGCGCAAGGTCGAGGCTAACCTGCATTGGCGGCATCCCCCTTGTCGGAGGAATCCGACCCAACAGGCGGTGCTTTTGTCTCGCCCATACGTGCAGCGATCCGGGCGAATACGCCCAGCGCTGTCCAGGCTGCGAGGCTTGCCGCGGCAGACCCCATCAGCATCAGTTCGCCATCACCAAGCTGGCCGCGAATATCGAGTTCCGCAGCGATCTTGATTCCGGCAACACCACCGAAGGCAAGGCCGCAGACAATGCCAACGATGAAGCGGATGGCCGCATCGCTTTTATCGCGCGGCAGCATATAGGCGAGAGAGACGGCAGAGCCAGCAATAGCTCCCGCCGCCTTTGCCGCCAATATCCAGGCGGCATCGGACCAGTTTGTCATGATTTTCTCCGTCAATTTTCCTAGAGCGTTTGGCGTTTTGACAGATTCAAAACGATACTCTAAGTCTTTGATTTTACGCATAATTGCCCGCTTTATCGCGACGCATAGCCAACTGCTTCACGCTTCTCCTCGTCGCTGAGGAATGGAGCAGCGGAGATACGCGCCCATAGCGCGTCGCGCTCCTGAGCCAGACCATCAATGCGGTCGAGATCAGGCTCAAGACGCAGATCCTTGCCGAACACAGGGCCAAGCCAGTTACTCATTGCCTTTGCCGTGCGTATCACCAAGGGCAGCACGGTCAGGCGATAGAAGGCGCGATTAGCCTCGGCATAATTGGAATAGGTATTGTCGCCCGGAATGCCTAGCAGCATGGGTGGAATGCCGAAAGCCAAAGCTATATCCCGGCTTGCCGTGTTCTTCGCCGCAATGAAGTCCATGTCGAGCGGCGAAAGCCCCATGCTTTTCCAGTCAAGTCCGCCCTCCAGCAGCAAAGGTCGCCCAGCCTTTGCCGCGCCCGTATATCCTTCTTCCAGTTCGCTTTTGAGCCGCTCAAATTGATCTTCAGTGAGGTGACTTGTCTCGCCCGGCGCATAGACCAGCGCACCGGAAGGTCGTGCCGAATTGTCCAAAAGCGCCTTGTTCCAGTTACCGGAAGCATTGTGAATATCCAGCGCCATCAAAGCCGCTTCCAGTGGAGCAAAGCCGTAATGGTCATCGAGCGGATGAAACAGTTTCAGATGCAGGCCGCGACCTTCATCAAGCGGGATTGTGCGCTTTTGCGCTCCCGCGCCATAGGCCAGAGCGACCGGCCAGCCATTGTCATCGGCGAGCACACGCACACGATCCGGGCGCAACAAATGTAGTTCGCTTGCTCCCCTGCCGCCTTGCACGCGCTCGATATAGGCATTCCCCGACAGAAGAATATGCCCGTAAAGCGCCTCAAAGAAGCTTGCTCCATCCGTACCGCGATGTGGATTGGCCAAAAGCTCAAGCAGCGGGTGCTCGCCATGTTCTGCCTTGCCCTCATAAAGCAGCCATGGTGTGGCTGCGGCTGCTTCCGCCAAATGTCTTATGCAGCGATAGGCGACCGGATTGCGCATGAAACCTTGCCGCGAGAGGCCGACATAGCCGCTTTGCGACCAGCGGGCTTCCCGGTCAAATTGCAGAGCAACGAAACCCTGCGCCGACTTTTGCTGCAGATGCGGGTTCTCGTTCGCAGCGCTTTTGCGCCACGGCCAATTGATTGCCATGTATGGAATTCTTTCTGTTGTGGAGTTTACAATTGCATGTCGTTAGCCGACCACACGCACCCGTGGCCGGCTTTCGCGTCTGCCGAACAGATCGCTTAATGCCCAGACCAGCGCATCCACGCGGTCAGGGGAGCGGCCATTGGAAAGGCCCGTGTGGGAGAAGTCACACATCTCGTCCTCAAGCAGTGGAAATCGCGCCGCATGACGCACCCTGCTCTGCTCATAGAGCGCGGCAACCGGCTCGGCACGCACCGCCTTGCCGCGATTGGCGCGCACAGGTTTTACAGGAACATTCATATCCTCGGCTGCAATCACCGCCGACACCATGTCGCCGCCCTGATTGATCTCCGCGATCAACAGATCAGCTTCCAGCCTGTAATACAAAGCGATAGCACGCCGCGCCCATTCATGCGGCTTGGCCGGTGCGAAGCTTTCATCGGCAAGCACCCAGCCAATACCCTTCTCATCAAGCCCCGCGGCTACGATCCCGCAAGCATCGGACTTCTTCGTGGCGCTTGCGGGTGGATCAATGGCAATGACAATGCGCTTCAATTCCGGCACGTCCGGGCAGAATACCTCCTCCATCATCAGCCGCGACCAGAGCGCGCCTTCGCTCTCCTCGATGAGTTCGCCATCAAGTTCCTGTCTGCCAAGGCGGGTATCGCCATAAAGCCCGCTAATATGCTTGACAAAACCGGGGGCGAGAAACTCCGCATTCTCGCACATCTTCATGCGGCGCACCGGAATGCTCGGATCAGCCAGTATCTTCTTTAACAAAGGCAGCGGCTTCGGTGTGGTTGTGATCACTTGCTTCGGGTTTCGGCCAAGACGCAGCCCGAACTGCAACATGTCCCATGTCGCCTGCACATTTTTCCACTTTGCCAACTCATCGCCCCAGCCAGCATCAAATTGCGGTCCGCGCAAGCTTTCAGGGTCTTCTGATGAAAACATCGACGCCGTCGCTCCACTGTTCCAGAGCAGACGACGCCTTGTCATTTCAAAGCGAGGGCGCTCGGCCCGTGAAACCGACATGATGCCGGATGGGCCGTCGATCATAACCTCGCGGACATCGGCCAATGTTTCGCCGACCAGAGCGATATGCATGGATTTCGATGTATCAAAGGGCGCAAACCCAAGGGCCATGCCATTGACCCATTCCGCCCCTATTCGTGTCTTGCCGGAGCCTCGCCCGCCAAGGATCAGCCATGTATGCCAATCAGTTCGCGGCGGCTGTTGTGTTGTCCGCCCCTGAAAAAGCCATTCCGGATGGGCCGCCAGTATCTCCCGCATGCTTAAATTTTGTTTCGACCAGCTCGCTTGCACGGATGTTGGCAAGTTCATCGATCCTCTCATCAATTCGTTTTAGAACCGCCGCGACCTCGTCGGGCGAAAGACCGCTGGCGCTTTGTGCTCTCGCCGCATCAAACCTCTCTTGAAGGTCGCTCACCTTGTCGATAGTGCGGGCCAGCAAGGCCAATGCGTCGAGCCGTGCCTTGCTTGGAATTTCGTTTTCAAAACTGGACAGTGTTTCCAGCTCCTTGCGCAAAAGCTCCATGATTTTTCTCGCAGCATGTAACTGGCTGTTACCCTGCTGTATCTCATCAAGCGAATAGCCATCGCGATAAATGCCGTTTAGAAACTGCTGTTCGTTAACGCCCAGCAATGGTGCAATCTCGTGGGGGGCAATGCAGTATTCGCGGCACAACGCAAAGGCGCTGCGCCGGCGCATGGCCATCGCATAAATAGCAGTCATAAAAAATCCCTGAAATATCGCGGCTAACCGGCGAGGAAGCCTTGGTCACAATTCCGACGATGACTAATATCTACAGCAGGACCGTTACGCAGTCAAGGACTATTTTCCTATAAAGGTAAATTTTCTTATGCTGCCTTTTTCCATGTGGCAGCCAGCAACCCCGCACCTATCATCAGCGAGCCGCCAGTACGATTGACTACGCGCTGGACGCTAGGCTTGCGAATTGTCTGCCGTGCCATTGACGCCATCAATGCATAGGCCCCGGCATTCAATGTTGCCAGCACGAGGAATGTTGTTTCGAAAATGATCATCTGGGTGAGGATCGGCCGTGTCGTATCGAGAAACTGCGGCAGGAACGCCACGAAGAAGATAATGCTTTTCGGGTTGAGCGCAGTTACGACATAGGTATGCAGGAATATACGCAGTGCCTTTTCATTTTTTGCTGGCGTCTCACCTGTCACAGCATCCGCCACGGGCGCACGCCATAGTTTGATGCCGAGATAGATCAGATAGGCCGCGCCGATCCATTTCAAGGCGGTGAAAATCGTCGCTGACGCGGCAAGCAGCGCGCCCAGGCCGAGCATGGAAGCAGTCATGGCGGTGAAATCGCCGAGCGCAACGCCCGCGACAGTCGCCATTGCAAAGCGCCTCCCATGGCCAAGCGCATAAGAAATTACCAGAAGAATGGTCGGCCCGGGGATAGCAAGAAGTATTGCCGATGCTGCGACAAATGCCAACCAATGTTCAATAGCCATGTTCCCGCTCCTGTATATCTGGCGCTCAGAAGTCCATAAGAAGCAGCCATTTGCAAATGAAAAATTCAAGCGGCATTTCGATGCTCGAAAGGCAAGTTTTTCAGGCTTCTCTTGTCGCAGGACATAAAAAAGAGCTAATCTGTCCTCTGGGGTGAAATGACAGGGCAACGCTTCAAAATAGCGAACTTCAGAAGCTGTTAAGCGTAATCGGATACACCATATTCTTTATAAGAATGTGGATATAGGGCAGGCACAGAGTTTCGATGAAAGAGACCAAGCCAGACAAGCGTAAACGTTTCAGAGTCTCGCCATTGCTAGGGCTTGATGCATGGATCGATTCAACGCTTTATGAGTTGCGCTTCCGTGCCGCCGAAACCTGGGAAGATCTGACGATATTTTTCCGCCGGTTCCATGTTTCCGGCTGGCGGCGCGCCATTATTGAAGTCTTGAGCGAAGGGTTCACCTGGGGCACGGCTGGCTCCGTGGTCATGCTGACGCTGGCGATACCTGCCTTTCACGAAACTGATAAGAACTGGCGCACGCGTGACGATTTCGCCGTCACCTTTCTTGATCGTTATGGCAATGAAATCGGCCAGCGCGGGATTCTCCACCGCAGTGCCGTTCCGATTGACGAATTGCCGGATCACGTCATAAAGGCTGTCCTTGCCACGGAAGACCGGCGCTTCTTTGACCATTTTGGCATTGATTTTCTTGGTCTTTCCCGCGCAATGACGGAAAATCTGCGCGCCAATTCGGTTGTGCAAGGCGGGTCGACAATTACCCAGCAGCTGGCGAAAAACCTGTTTCTGACCAATGAGCGCAGTCTTGATCGAAAGATCAAGGAAGCCTTTCTGGCTCTTTGGCTTGAGGCCAATTTGAGCAAGAAAGAAATTCTTCAGACCTACCTCGACCGCGCTTATATGGGCGGTGGCACATTCGGCATAGCTGCCGCATCGCAATTTTACTTCAACAAAAGCGTCAAGGACGTGAATCTTGCTGAAGCGGCGATGCTGGCCGGACTGTTCAAGGCACCGGCAAAATATGCCCCGCACGTCAATCTGCCTGCGGCCCGTGCTCGTGCGAACGTGGTGCTCAGCAATCTCGTTCAGGGTGGTCTGATGACGGAAGGACAGGTCGTCGGGGCCCGGCGCAATCCTGCGACAGTGGTTGATCGCGGACGTTTGGAAAGCCCGGATTACTTCCTCGACTGGGCCTTTGACGAGGTTCGCAAGGTCGCGCAGAATTTCAGCACCCATACATTGGTTGTGCGCACCACACTTGATACCGGCATCCAGAAGGCCGCCGAAGAATCCGCCGAGTATCATCTGCGCCAATATGGCAAGGAATATCACGTCGCGCAGGCTGCGATTGTTGTTCTGGAAAACAATGGCGCCGTAAGGGCGATCGTCGGCGGGCGCGACTATGGCCTCAGTCAGTTCAATCGCGCCACCGCCGCCTTGCGGCAGGCGGGCTCGTCCTTCAAGCCCTATGTCTATGCTGCCGCCATGGAAAAGGGCATGACTCCGAAAACACTCGTTTCGGGAGGCGCAGTGTCTTGGGGCAATTGGTCACCGCAAAATTATTCCCGCAAATATCTGGGCAAGATTGATCTCACGACTGCTCTGGTCAAATCGATCAACACTGTGCCCGTACGTCTTGCCAAGGATTATTTGACCACGGCTCCTATCGTCGCATTGGCAAAAGCCATGGGCGTTGAATCACCGATCAGCTCGCACAAGACCATGGTGCTCGGCACCTCCGGCATGACAGTCATGGATCAAGCCACGGGCTATAACGTCTTTGCGACCGGCGGCATTGTCGGCATGCGCCATGCGTTCACGCAGATATTGAGCCAGAATGGCGACATGCTTTGGGACTGGCGCAAGGATGGCCCAAAGCCCCATCGGGTTCTGACCGAGACTGCCGCAAATAACATGAACATTATGCTCTCGCAGGTGCCGGAATGGGGTACAGCACGGCGCGCCGTGCTTCCCATGACGCGTGTCGCGGGCAAGACGGGAACGACCCAGAGCTATCGCGATGCCTGGTTCGTCGGGTTCACCGGTAATTTCACGGCGGCGGTTTGGTTTGGCAATGATAATTTCACGCCAACCAAGGAACTGACAGGCGGCATTCTTCCCGCAATGACGTGGCAGCGTTTCATGAATTATGCGCACCAGAATATCGATTTGAAAGCTATTCCCGGCATCGATCCAACCATGCCCAAGCAGGAAAACGTAGTGGCTGAAAACAGCACCACCGATGCCGATAGCGAAATTATTAAGGCTGGCGAGCGTCCGCGCGTTCTTTCGAATGCGACTGTGCAGGTGCTTCGCGAGATTGATCAGGCCCTGAAAACATCACCGAAGCTGAAATTGCCTTTGCTTCCTACAAAAGTTTCCGCGCGCTAATTGCACGCAGCAGCGCCGCCGTGTAGTCATCATTCATGCTTCGTAATGTCTTCCTCGCCCTTATTGCGCTTGTCATTGCCGTCGGCGGCGGAACACTGAGCGCATGGTATGCGGTGAATCGTTTCGATGGCTTCAACGCGCTCGCCATTGGGCAATGGACTGCCCATCCGGATGCAGGCACGCCGCTTTCCGACCCTTACGCCAAGGCGCGCGCCGCCCGCGAAGGCGCTTTTCCGCTGGGTTCAGCCGAAGGTCTGGCGTTTTACGCTTACAATGATGATACGGGCGCAGCGCTTGACCGCCAATGCACCTACAGTTTGAGCGGAAATAGCCCGAATTCACGCTTTTGGACACTTTATGCGGCAGATCGCACCTTATTACCACTCGATCCCGGCACCGGCCGCCTGCCTGCATTGCATTCACGGCAAATCCTGCGCGGTGAGAATGGCGCATTCGTCGTTTCCGTTTCGCCGAAGGCACAGCCTGAAAACTGGCTCGCCACCTCGGGCAGCGGGCGGATGACCTTGGTGATGACATTGTACGACACGCCGGTGGGCAGCAATTCCGGTCTTGTCGACATGACCTTCCCGGCAATCACAAGGATTAGTTGCGATGGGTAAGCTATTGCGCGCCCTTCTGTTCGGTCTGGTCGGCGCAGGTATTATTCACATCGCCGTTGTGTTGCTCGTCCCCTATTACTCGGATCGAAATGCCTGGTCGCGTATTTCGGCCTATGGCGAGGATTGGCAGTTTCATACGGCAACCGGCGAACCCAAGCCCGGTATGGCACGGCTCGCATTTGACCCCTTGTTTCAAGCCGCCGCCTGCCGTTTTGATATTACAGATCTGCCCGCGCATATAACTGGTATCGGCACACTGCCCTACTGGTCGATCTCGGTTTACAATCGCCAAGGCGAAAATATCTACTCGATCAACGATCGCACAGCGATCGCCGACCAGTTGGATCTCGTCATTGCAACACCTCTGCAAATGATTGAACTCAACAAATCCAAGCCCGTAGCCGCTGAAAACTCCGTGCTGATCGAAGCCGATATGGATGAGGGTTTTGTTGTTATCCGTAGTTTCGTTCCCGATGAGTCATGGGGCGAACAGGTTGCGTCCTTCCTGAAAAATGCCAACTGTTCGCCGCTGCTCTAGAACCCGGTTTTGCGCCTAGGATAGGCAATTTTTTTGGATTGTAGCTTCGCTGTTACAGAATATGTGTACGACCAACCGGACCCGATAAAGAGAGTGGACACTATGAAGAAGATTGCTGCTGTAACCCTTGCCCTGACGCTAAGCACTTCATTTGCCTTTGCCTATGACACGCAAAACGCCGAGCGTATCAAGACTTTGGTGGATACCGGCATGCAATATTACTGGTCGGGCGGTGACGTGAAAAAGGCCGAAGCCGAGATTTTCAAGGGCATCACCCTGCATGGCCGTTACGATGTGGTTGAGCAATCCTTTGCAGAAGCTTCCAAGCTGGCGCCCGAACGGCTAGATTTCCGATTTGCAGTCGCGTCATCGCAAATCCTGCAGAAAAATCTCGACGGAGCCCGAGCGACCTATGAGGAAATCCTTGCCAAGGACCCAACCTCTTTTGATGCGCAGGCATGGCTGGAGGCTCTGGGCCGTATACGCAATGACGAAACCGAAGCAAGCCTAGCGCATCAGGCGTTGGCCGGTCTCGACCGCGAGCGCGCCGAGGCATATCGCCAGCGTTTTGTTCGTGCCGAACAGATCATTGCTGAAAAGCCGAACACCGATGTGCCTGCCCTTCCAGGTAAAGTCATGATCGTCACCTTGGGTTATGCTTTGGCCAAGGATGGAACAGCTGAAAAACCCTTGCTGGACCGGCTTGATGTAGCGCTGAAAGCTGCGCAGGCTAATCCCGAAGCGCGTATCATGGTGACAGGCGGCCAACCGCAATCCGGTGTTACCGAAGGCGACGTCATGATGAAGTGGCTGGTGGAGCGCGGTGTCAGCCGCGATCGGATTCTCATTGAAGACAAGTCAAAGGACACTGTCGGCAATGTCCTGAATGTCGCCAATCTTCTTAACCGCCACAGCGCTGACAGCGTCGTCCTGGTCACAAGTTCAAGCCACATGCGCCGTGCCCGGACATTGCTGGAAGATGCGCTCAAGCAATATGATCTTGACGCCAATGTCGTACCGGTTGTGGCTCTGGATGCCCCTTCCGTGGAAGACGCAGCGAAGGTTTCAGCCGATGAGCGCCTGGTGATTTACAGGGATCTGATGCGGGTATCCGGCCTTTGGGCCTATCCGGGCGTTCAGCAGTAATATTTGCATCCACCGCTTGTCACGAATGACATGCGTGGTTCGACGAGACGAACCACGCACTGTGCTACTGCAAGCCCCCAGGAAGAGGGATTCAAAGCAATCCCTCAAGCCCCGGCTGCACTTTTGACGGCGCGAACTCCTGCACGTCAATATTGGCGAGCTTGCATGTGTAAAACGGGTCTTCTTCAAGCACTTTGCGCAGGGCTGCTTCACTCTCAGCCTTGGCGAGAATGATGCCGCCGGTACGCGGTATTTTCCGGCCCGAGGCTACAAACATTCCGGTAGCGTAGTGCTTTTCGAGGAAGGCGACATGATCTGCCAATGCGGCATCGAGGTCGGCTAGCGGCGCGATGTAGGTAAGGGAAACGATGAACATAGGGGACTCCTGATATGCGAGTCCTGATAGTTCCATAGCTGCATTTACAAGAACAGGTTCAAATCAACCCGGCTGGGGCAAATTGTCGAAAAACTGACGACGAAGCTTTGCCTTGTCACGTTTTTGCGGCTGAGCTGAATAATGTTCATAGCGCACGCCGGGAAAGATTGTGATCTCGGCTGTCGCCTGACGTTTCTTCTGATCCCGGTTGCTTCGCGTTCTGGCGCTTCCCGGAAATGCGATTACAAATCCCATTTGGTCCATCCGTAAGGTTCGTTGCTCTCCTGAACTCGAATGCTACGCAGATGCCTATTGGTACTTATGCCGTATGCGCGTGATTTGCGCCATTATTTAATAAGACACGTCGATGGTTAACGACTTGCTAACGCTTAGCGGCTAATTTTAGAAGCTGTTATTGCGTTGCGTGCAGTGTTGGAGTTTGTTCGTGAAGTATCCTGAGTTTCGGGCGCTTGAAGACCGCAGCGGCGGCAGCAAGGCTGACGATCTCCTGACCGCGTCCATTACTGCGTTCTGCAGCGTCGCAAGACCGGCAAAAAGCGATGCGCAGCAGCTTGAAGACCTCGCTGTTCCTCTCCTGCCCCTCACCTCTCCGCGCGTGCGCCGGCATGCGGCAGCCGTACTTTCCGAATTACCCCATGCGCCCCACCGTCTCATCATGGCTCTTGCCGAGGATGATGTGGATATTTCTGCGCCCATCCTGCTGCGCTCTCCCGTGCTGAAGACCGGCGATCTTATTGACATCATCCGGCGCAAAGGCCTTGGGCATGCCCGAGCGATAGCACGCCGCACAACATCTGATCCATTATTGCTGGATGCGCTGCACAGTTTCGATGATCCCGCGCTCGAACGCACATTGGCATTTCAACTGTCGACCGATGTTGAAACGGTTGCGGCTCCAGAGTCCGAGCGCCTTCGCGAAACGCGGCAGGCACTGCGGGAACTGATGCTTAGCACTGATATCGGGCAATCCGACGATCAGGCGCTTGCCGACCGATTGATCGATGCAGCCCTGCTGGACCAGACCACTCAATTCCAGGAAGAATTTGCCCGCGCGCTTGATCTTGGCATGGAAAGTACAGTGCGCATCATTGGTCACGGGCTCAATGCTGAATTGACAATCGCCTTTGCCTCGCTTGGCCTTTCAGCGGAAGCGTCACACCTCATCCTTACCGGTCTTTTCGGGCTGGTGCATAAGGATCTGCATTCACTGCGGCTGTTCATCCAGTCTTATCGCCAGATTGACCAGGAAAAAGCCCGGGCTACAGTCGCACGCTGGAAGATTCAGGAAAACTCTGCGGCACTGCGCCAGAAATTGCGTGAGATGGCCAAGGATGTCGAGAATACAGCCCGAAAGGTTTCCTGACCGCTGCAATTTCCCCACATTGGCAAGGACGATCATTGCATTCAGCTTTTTAATCTAAACATCAACCACCGAAAACAACTCAGACCTATCCCCGCGATAATCCTCAATTTCAACAATCCAAAGATCGCGGTCCCAGCGCTTCTGCTTTTCCAGATCATCATTGATGTCCATCTCAGCCGAGCCTGATTTCAGTCGTGTAAACAAGCGCTCGTCGGGCTTTGTCTCATCATAGACCATTTGCGGAGCCGGACCGAACAGGTCATATGTGCCATCGGAATTGCGAAGTTTGATGAAAATCGCTCCGGCTTCCATTGCTCCCCTGTTGCTTAATGCAGCAAATGCGCCGGTGTCATTGACCCTCCGCACCAGTGCTGAAACCCAAAAGTCAGATGTCAGGCGCATGGGCACAAATCCTTGCTGGGACGGAAATTTGCGTCCTGATGAGCCGAAAATGATGGATTTCGAGCACCGGAGCAGTGAACTTTTGGGTTCAGGAGCACCGGGGCACAGAAAAACGACATTTGCAGGCTATCAGGGCGTGAATTAGTTGATAAGGCCGATTTCCTGCATCTTGGCCAACAGCTTCGCGTCTGGCTCGCCCGTTACTGGCAGGCGGAAGAGTTTCTGAAATTCACTGACGGCTATCTTCGTGGATTCACCGACCTTGCCGTCGATTTCCACTTTGTCATTGCCGAATGCGCGCAAACCGGCCTGCACGCGTACGATTTCCGGTGCGGATAGGCCGCCTGTTGCGGCATCGTTCACCTCGGCATTGGCCGACGAAGCAGAAATTTTCTGTACCGTTGCTTTTTCAGGAACAGAATCCGGCTTCTTGGCCGGAACAGCAATGCTTGCCGTCGTGTCGTCCGCATTGCCAACTGGAGCCTCGGCCTCAACACCGAGCTCAGCGCTGGCCTTGCGGTAGGCCTCGATAGCCGCGCGTGTGCCTTTGCCGGAAATACCGTCCACCGTTCCATTGTAGAAGCCGAGGGCCAGCAGTTTCTGCTGAAGCTGTGCCACTTCCGGATCGCCGCCCGGTCCCAATACCGGGTCACCATTGATGGCAGCGGCGATTGCATCCTGGCTTTTTGGAACCGGAACAGAATTGACCTTGCGGATTGGTGCATCCACAGAGGTTCGTTTTTCTCCCGACAGAGCAGGCTTTTCCTGCTTTATCGGCTTGAACACCAATTCGGGCCGCGTCGAGAAAAAGACGCCCTCGTGCACATGAGGCTGATACCACAGCGCATTGGCCGAGATGAAACCAAGCGTAACCAGAAACGCGGTTGTGCCGCCTGCGATGCCAGGATTGCTGGCGATCAAACCACCGGCTGCAATCAAAGCCCGCAATGCAGGGCTTCGTTTAGGTGCGCGGCGCTTGGCGGTCCGGCTGCTAGGCCGACTTGCGGGCTTCCCCATGGGAACCTCCCTTTACATCGCTGATCTCTTTGAAGTCGACAATATTGGCGGCAGGCTCTTCGCTGCGCTCGTCGCTGGCGATAATACGGCCAGAGCGGGGGATACGGACGTCAACAATTGTGCCCTGCCCTGGAACGCTCTTGATCGTCAGTTCGCCGCCATGAAGACCTATCAGCCCTTTTACAGTGGCAAGACCCAAGCCAGTGCCTTCCTGAGCGCGCGTATAGTCGTTCTGCACCTGGCGGAAAGGCTGGCCCAAAGTCTTCAGATCTGCTTCGGCAATACCGATGCCCGTATCACTGACCGAGAACATCAGCGTGTCATCTTCAACCTGCGCGTCGATCGTCACAACGCCGCCAGCTTCGGTGAATTTCACCGCATTGGACACAAGATTGATCAGAACCTGATGGATGGCGCGATTATCGGCAACGACATTGCCGATACGGGGGCTGACGCGATCGCACAAGGTGACGTTCTTCTGCAAAGCCTGATGCGCCATCATATCGTGCACCATTGTCACGGTGTCTTTGAAGGCGAAGCTTTCCGCATGGATAGGATAGGCTCCCGCTTCAATCTTCGAAACATCGAGAATGGCATTGACCACTGAAAGCAGATGATTGCCGGAACGATGCACCAACTCGACATATTCGCGCTGGCGGCTATCGGGCAGCTTGCCGCAAATTTCCTGCAACAGGATGTCGGAAAAACCAATGATGGAATTAAGGGGCGTGCGCAGTTCGTGGCTCACTGTGGACAGAAAACGGCCTTTTGTAATTTCGACTGTCTCAACTTCGCGGCGCGCTGCAACAAGTGCGTTGCGATCCGCAACGGCCTGCGAGATATCCGTTGCGACGATAAGAAAGCCCTCGCCCTGGCTGTGAGGCACAGCGCTCAAATGATAAGTTGCGAACCTGACAAGGTGTGGCTGGCCGCAAGTCTCTGCCGGCGCAACACAACGCAGCTTGACATCGACATGGGCTTTGGCCGCGCCGCGCTTCATGTCGCTGAGGAAACCAAGGAATTGAACACGATCGGCCACGTGCACCCGCTCGAACAGCGGCGTGCCGATCAGCAGATTGCGTGCAATACCAAACTGTTCTTGGGCCTTGGATGAAAGTGATTTCACCAGCCCGTCGCTGCCAATACTCATAACCACGCCATCAATGGCGCTTTCGAGATCGGCAACGCGATCATCGCGGCGAGCGGCAGCAACGCGCTGAACAAGTCCTTTCGTTATCCGCACAATCAATGTTGCAGAATAGGCCAGAGAAGCCAGCAACGAGAGCGGTGAAAGGCCAACTTCTGCATTCTTGAGCAATGACACAATAAGCAGAACAGCCAGTATCACCGCCGATATCGCGCCAGCCAAACGCAGCGAACGCTCGCTTCTATAAATGAACCAGGCTTCAACAGGCACAGCGGCAGCCAGCAGCCAAAGCAGCAGATTTGGTGCTGATGAAGCAATCCCGATAGCGCAAATAGATGCGCCATAAGCGATAAGTGCACCAAGGCCGATCTTCAGGCCATCCTTGGATATTGCCAGAGCACCGCAGAAGATCATCGACAAAGCCAGAACGCCAATAACTATGCTTACAATACCGGCCATTTCGCCAGCCAACAGGTGATTGGTGAACACCGCCATTGCAAGCACCAAAGGCATGGCAAGAAACGCGCCCGCCATCCGCGTATCGCGCTCACGGGTTACCGGGCAGGCAACGGATGTATTGACCCAACGCCTGCACAAATCGTGGAAGCGACCGGCAATATCAAGCCGCCGGCGCGAGTTGGCATCGGCAAAGTCATGCCGCCGGTGGGCGTCAGCCCCGGCAAAGTCAGAATGTGTGACGGAATGAATCGGCACCAATTTTTTCCTGCTTTCCGCAAAACCCTGGTTGTCGCCCGGATAAAGCGGTCATTTCATGAATGCTCTTTCAAGCACTCTTGTCAGCGTTAACTTTTGCAGACGAGGCTTTAAGGAAAGGATAAAACTGGGGGATCGAATGAGCCGTAAACCCGGTTTCGAGCGATTGTGACTGGCATGGTAAATGAAGAGTTTCGGTCAAACACAAATTGGCGTGTCGAATCGTGCAATCAACGATTTGCGCCTCAACAGTTGTTAATGCTTGGTTTCTATAGTGGCTCAAATTGAGACGCAGGCTTCAACGCTATGTTGCTAAGCCTGTGTCACAGTCTTCGCGTAGGTCGTCTTGGGACGGTGGGTTTTGCGCCAAAGGGTTGGGCTATGTTCTTTTTGATCAGATTTGCGATCAAGTTCTGCTTCTGGATGACAGTCGTGTCATTATTCATGCCTTCGCTCTCCAATGAGAAGGGCGGACCCAGCCCGCTTGAAGCCCTGCTGGCAGCGCAAGACACAATCAGCGATCTGTCGGATTTCTGTACCCGCAAACCCCAGGCCTGTGAAACTGGCAAGGCGGCGATCGCAAATGCTGGCGTACGTGCCGGTGAAGCCGCCAAAGTCGGATATGAATATCTCGATGCCCAGCTCGGCAAAAAATCCGATGATCCGGACTCGGTGGTTGCGAGAGCGCATGGCGATGCGCCAGATACCAGCGATGCTGAAGCAATCAAAGCAAAGCTGCGTGAAATGGCTTTACGTGAGATTATCAACGCCGCCACCCGCGAGCGTGAAGAAACAAGCAAAATAGACGCCAAGGCTCATACGGGCTCAGTCAGTAAGAATTGAATTGCATAAAAACGGTGACGTTCGCAGTTAGGAACACTATATGTGCCCTGAACAGGACAATACCATGGCACAGACTATTGACGACATTATTGGCGATTTCGACTTCATCGACGATTGGGAGGAGCGCTATCGCTATGTCATCGACCTTGGTCGTGATCTCAAACCCTATCCGGAATCAGCCCGCGACGCCGTGCATAAGGTCAATGGCTGTGTCAGTCAGGTCTGGCTCAAAAGCACGCTTTCAGCAGGACCAGATCCCGTTATCGAATTTGTCGGCGACAGCGACGCACACATCGTTCGCGGTCTGGTTGCTATCATGATGGCGCTTTACTCAGGCAAAAAAGCTTCGGAAATTCTCGCTATCGATCCGGAAGCCGTTTTGCGGAAGCTTGGCCTTAATGAAAATCTGACGCCGCAACGCTCGAACGGTCTGCGTTCAATGGTCGCCCGCATCCGCCGGGAAGCCGAAACAGCGCTCGGCTCCGCGGATGCAACGCAGCATTAAGCCAAATTCGTCAGAGCAAAATCATTGCCCTTAGCTTATTGAGGGCCGGTAACCTTCGGTGCCCCAGTGAATAATGCTTGAAGTGCGGCGCGTTGGCGCTGGCGGATTGTAATGTCTGTCGAGCACAGCCAGTGCTGTTTTCAGGATCAGTTTTGCTGAACGGACTGGCCATTGCCGCTCACGCTCGACTATTTCCAATCCCTTGAGAAAGCAGCACACATCGACCAAGACGCCCGCAAGTTCAGGTCCGACCGCATTGAGCGCCCGCTCCACACGTTGGCGAGCAGCCAAGGCTGCCTCTGTAATTTCGAGCACACCATTGGAGCGCGAACCACTGCCAGTCACATCCCAGTTAACACTGATCGAGGGCATCAGATTGCCAAGGGTGAAATCCCGACGCAATTGCTCTCCCGCCTTGAACGCCGCTTCGTTGATCAGTAGCCGGCCCGTGCCATCCTTGCGTTTACGCAGATTTGCCAGCGGCGACTCGGCCTCATTGGTGCGAACTTTGCTTGGGCCATGTTCGTCCGGGAGCGTTATGAACGCCTCGTTTCTATGCTGACTGGCAAAGGCATCACCATCGGTGGCGCTCCGCAGCAGCCATGCCTTACCTGCATCGGAAATTTTCAACTCCGACTTACAGCGCACCACGAGTCCCACCATTGCTGCATGGGCGATAACATCTCTTTTAACGCTCAAAACACCATATGCGGCGCTTTCAAGCATCAATTTTTCAGGCGCTGCCGCTTCAGCGAGTTGCACTGAGCCCTTGGCGAGAAATCGTAAAAGGCGCGCAATCATGGCTTGATCGATTGTGGAGTGCCCGTTCATCGACGCACCCTCCCACTTTGAGCAAAGGCCGCCCGAATAACTGTTTCAACCATATGAACGATGCGGTCGAAATCTGTATCCTCGCGCATATCCTCAATCAAATGACAGGCATGGGCCACCGTACTGCGATCTCGCCCGAAGACACGACCGACCTGCGTCATGGACATGCCGAGTGTGACATGCACCACATACATGCCAATTTGGCGAACGCGCGCAACGGCTTGTTCGCACCGCGAGTTTGATCGCAAATCGCAACCTGAAATGTTAAAGAGAGCGGACAACACGTCTAGAACATGGTCACATATCTGGAAATGTTGCTCGCCTAGGACGTCATTCCGAGTAATGACAGCCAGAATCGGCGTAGTCCCGTCGCGACGCGCGCGCAGGGCTTTGACTATTTTTTGCGCATCCGCCGCTGACCTTATCGTATGGTTGAAATTCGGAACCATTACTCTACTCCACCTCTTTAGTAGGAATATCTTCTTATACTCCCACCATCAAGAACGTGGATAAGTTTTTGCCAATACAACCATTATCCATTTGTTTTAATTATACTATTTGTTTTTCTACTCATTATAAATAGGTCTTTTATCCTACATCACTGCCAATCCATCATAATACCGGCCACACTGAAAGGAGTGGTCCAATGTCGATATGCGAGTTGAAGAAAGAGCGTGGCGCGTTTCTGGCGGCCAAGGAAATCACCGCGGGCGAGGCCCGGCAACGTTTAGCCCTGCAAATATTTTGTAATATTGATCTCGACCAATTGCCTGGAAAAGATGAGGCGAGCCGAGTTCATATGTGCCGGCGTCTGATACGGCTCATAGAGCGCGAACGGCTCAAGGGAACAAGTGGGCATTGGAGTTATGATCTCAATCGCCACATTGGTCTGAAACAGGCATTGGACAGGTTGCAGGGTCAGGCACAGCCAAAAATAGCCATTTAACAAAAACGGCGCCCAAAGCGCCGTTTTTCAAATCCAAATAGTCAGTTCCAATAGTGGGAGTGCAATCTAGCCTCCCGCATCCGCTTGCCATCAGACCCATTCAAAAAATGTGATCTATTGGCTTTCCGCAGGAGTTGAACTCTTACCACCCGACCGAATATCGGTCTTAAGCGGCCTTCTTGCGCTTACGACCAAGACCCATATTCTTGGCAAGGCGCGAACGAGCTGCTGCGTAGTTTGGCGCAACCATCGGATAGGAAGGATCAAGATCCCACTTCTCACGATACTGTTCTGGCGTCAGGCTATAATGAGTCATCAGGTGACGCTTCAGTGATTTAAACTTCTTGCCGTCTTCGAGGCAGACAATATAGTCATCTGCAACGGACTTCTTTGGGTTGATTGCAGGTTTTGGTTTTTCCTGAACAGCAACAACCGCCTCTGAGCCACCGTTAACGCGACCAAGCGCTGAATGTACCTCGGCGATGAGCGTCGGCAAATCGCCGGCCGGTACAGAATTATTGCTGACATAGGCAGCAACCAATTCAGCCGTCAGCTCAAGCAAAACATCGCTGGCCGTGGAGTTTGAATTGTCGAATGTGGTCATTAAAGTCCAATTCCTTCGTCTAATTTGAAATATCGGGAGGGGAGTTAAAAAACACCAATATAAAGCTCTAGAGCGCTCTGTTTTCCGACGCCTTTGGCGATCCTCTTTTTCGGATTTTGGTGAATTTGTCAAATCAATACTTCATTTACAAAAGAAATATTTCAAACGACATCAAATTCAGAGATTAACCACCAATCGCGCCAAGAAGCCATACTAACCCCACTCAACGAATGCACGCACCTGCCGACGACGCGCATTCGAGAATTTACCTATATAACTAATACAAAAAATGGCAAAAATGAGGAATATAACGTTTCACGCAAAGCATTCTATAATAACGGATGTTGTGGAGTGCAGTGTTCATGCTTACATTTGCATTGAAAGGAACAAAAAATGAATACAAAAACGTTCAAAGTGGTAAAAACTGATGCAGAATGGCGTGAGCAGTTAACACCGGAACAGTATCAAATTACGCGAAACCATGGAACGGAGCGCGCATTCTCCAGTCCGAACTTCGATAGTAAACTCAAAGGTGTTTATAAGTGCGTTTGCTGTGATCGCCCGCTTTACAAGTCAGAAGCAAAGTATGAGTCCGGTACAGGTTGGCCAAGTTTTACAAATCCAATCGAACCTGACGCAGTGATTGCTGTGGAGGACCGGTCCTATGGCATGCTCCGCACGGAGATTAAATGCTCTGATTGCGATGCCCATCTTGGTCATGTTTTTCCGGACGGACCCGCTCCCACGGGGCTGCGTTACTGCATGAATGGCAATGCCTTGGTCTTTGACCAGGCCTAGTGCGAACCACTGGGCCGAACGCTTCCATTTAATCTGTCCAACTATCAACTAAAGCCGCATTGACGCGATACCGGCTTATATGAAATCTGCGTTGCAGCCCGGAAAATCGTGCCGGGCTGCGAGATGGACCTTATCGCCAACCTTTGAAAGTTCTCCATGACGAATTCGCCACGCTTTTCCGCTCATCCCGTTCCAAAATCCGAAAAGAAGCCTGTTTCTGATACCCGTCATGGCATTACCCGTGTGGATGATTACGCTTGGATGCGTGCGGAAAACTGGCAGGACGTCTTCCGTGATCCATCGACGCTGGAACCAGAAATCCGCAGCCATTTAGAGGCGGAAAATGCCTATCAATCGGCGCTTATGGCCGATACCAAGCCATTGCAGGCCAAGCTGTTTGAAGAAATGAAAGGCCGCATCAAGGAGGATGATTCGTCTGTGCCCTCCAAGGACGGTCCCTATGCCTATGGAACCTCGTTCAAGACCGGCGGCCAGCATCCACGCTTTTTCCGCACACCACGCGATGGCGGCGAGCAGACAATGCTGCTCGACGGTGATATCGAAGCGCAGGACAAAGCCTATTTCAGCCTTGGCTCTGCCGATCATTCGCCCGACCACACCAAGCTGATCTGGGGCGTCGACGACAAGGGCTCTGAATATTATACGCTGAAAGTGCGCGATCTCGAGACAAAGCAGGATAATGCCGAAACCGTCAGCGATACGTCAGGCAGCGGCGTCTGGAACGCGCAATCGGACGGCTTCTACTATACGCGCGTTGATGCTAATCATCGCCCTTCCCGCCTGTTCTTTCACAAGCTTGGAACGTCGGAGAGCCAAGACCGCCTGATTCATGAGGAAAAGGACCCGGGTTTCTTTCTGGGTGTTGGCGGCAGTTCCCTTGATGATTTTATCTTCATTGATATTCACGATCACGAGACCTCTGAAGTTTGGCTGATTCCGGCAAATGATGCTTCCGCTGAGCCAAAGCTTGTCGCGGAACGTCAACCCGGCGTTGAGTATAGCCTGACCGAAGGCGGCGACGTTTTCTACATCCTCACAAATGCTGATGGCGCCAAGGATTTCAAAATCATGAGCGTTCCGGTGGCAACGCCGGAAAAAGCCAATTGGAAAGAAGTCGTTGCCCACAAGGCGGGACGTCTACTGCTTGGACACTCAGCCTACAAGAATCACCTGGTTTGGCTTGAGCGCGAAAATAGTTTGCCTCGAATTGTTATTCGTGACCGCCAGACCGGTGAAGAACATGCCATTGCATTCGATGAAGAAGCCTTTTCGCTCGGCCTTTCCGGCAGCCCCGAATATGATACCGAGGTGATCCGCTTTTCCTATTCGTCGATGACGACGCCGACGCAGCTTTACGACTATAATATGCGGACACGCGAGCGTTCATTGCTTAAAACGCAGGAAGTGCCATCCGGCCACAATCCGGACGACTATGTAACCCGCCGCCTTCTCGCGCCCGCTCATGATGGCGAAACTGTTCCGGTTTCCATCGTTTATCACAAGAACACCAAGTTGGATGGCTCCGCCCCTGCGCTGCTTTACGGCTATGGTTCTTATGGCCACAGCATTCCGGCCAGCTTCAATACCAACTGCCTTTCACTGGCAGATCGCGGTTTCATCTACGCCATTGCCCATATTCGCGGCGGCAAGGATAAGGGCTATGATTGGTATGAAAACGGCAAGCGCCTCAATAAGCTGAATACGTTCAAGGACTTTATCGCTGCCTCCGAACATCTTGTTGCGGAAGGCTTCACCAGTCATGACCGGATCATAGCGCAAGGTGGTTCTGCAGGCGGCATGCTGATGGGTGCCATTGTCAACATGGCACCACAGAACTTTGGCGGCATCATCGCGGAAGTACCCTTTGTTGATGTGATCAATACAATGCTTGATGACACCCTGCCCCTCACCCCGCCAGAATGGACGGAATGGGGCAATCCGATTACCTCGGCAACCGACTACTCCTATATGGCATCCTATTCGCCTTACGATAATGTCACGGCACAGGCTTACCCGCCGATCCTTGCCGTGGCAGGACTGACGGATCCGCGCGTCACCTACTGGGAGCCAGCAAAATGGGTTGCCAAGCTACGCGAGCTAAAGACCGACAATAATCCGGTGCTTTTCCGTATCAATATGGATGCCGGGCATGCAGGCGCTTCCGGGCGTTTTTCAAGGTTGGAGGAAGTTGCCTATACGCAGGCCTTTGCCTTGAAATTGGTTGGTAAGGTCGAAGCTTAAGACCAGAGGCAAACCTGGATACGCCACATGTGAAGCCTTGCCGATACCGGCTGCCTTCACATGGGCGGCATCCGTTCGAATTTCGTTAGCGAAGGATCAATGGTGTCCCACGCATGGCCGCGGATGGCGTAAGTGACCACCTGCGGATTGAACCGACTTGGATCATCAAGGCTGGTCGCGGGGACAGCGACCATGTCCGGCGTTGCTACCGAGTTCAAGTAGACAAGCGTTCCGCAGGTCGGACAGAAGGCGTGAATCTTTTCGATCCCGCTATCGCCTGCGACATTCCATGTGCTCGCTTTGCCGGTGATTTTCATAGCGGCTCTATTGACGAAAGTCAGGTAAGAGCCATGCCCGGTTCCACTTCGTTTCTGGCAATCATGGCATTGGCAGTGGTTTTCGAAGATGGGTGCGCTGCTTATTTCATAGCGAATTTCGCCGCAGGCGCATCCGCCTGTGTAAGGTTTGCTCATAACTCTCTCCCAATAAGCACTAGATCGATGACGACGGGGTTGCGTCAGTCCTTCCCGTCGACAATGCTGCCGATATTCTCGACCACTTTCTTCCAACCTTCGCTCATGCTCTTGAACGCGCTGTCGTTTTTCGGCAGGACGAAGCCGGAATGGATGAGGCGCAGGCGCGTGCCGCTTTCACCTTTAGACAGGATGAATGTGACCACAGTGTCGAGCTGTGAGCCATATCCGGAATTACTGCTATGCCCGCCTTTCCAGGCATAGGAAAAGCGCTCATACGGCTTTACCTCAAGCACTTCGCAGTGGATGGTGCCATCCCAAGCGCCCGCTGGCGTGGTTTTGTAGGTGAAGTGTTTGCCTTCCACGGGCTCGAATCCGGACGGAATCATCAACCAGCGTCCCATCAAACTCGCAGTGGTCAATGTTTTCCAGATTGTTTCCGGCGAATGCGGAAAAATCTCGTCGACCACTATTTCTTGCGTATCAGGCTTTAATGCTGCTTCGTTCATGGATCGATTTCCTTCAGCAATGTTCTAAGATTGGCAAAACGCTCGCGCCAGAAGACACCATAATGGTCCATCCAGTTGACAAGTGGCTCAAGCCCTTCCGGCTGAGCGCGGTAGTAAACTTTTCGACCTTCGGGACGCTCAGCAACCAGACCGGCCTGCTTGAGTGTCTTGAGATGTTGCGAAATAGCGCCTTGCGTCACGCCGCTACCGCGCGTGAGCTCGACAACAGTAATTTCCTGGTTCTCGATAACCTGTTCAAATACGGCCCGCCTTGTGGGATCGGTCAATGCGCGCATGACGGCGTTTATAGGATCTGCTTCTATCATGCCAAAGCATTAGCGTACACTAATTCATTAGTCAATACTAATTAAATAAGAGGCAGGCATAAAGGAATTGGCTGTAGTCTCGCCATGAATGGCATATAGTTGAACCCTGCCCGCAGCGCGATCGACTGGTTTCGCATAGGAGAATTAGAATGAAGCGCATGACTCAGATTTTGATGTTTGGAATGGCCGTCGCCATTCAGCCAGCACTTTTGTCCGCAGGCATCACGCCAGCACAAGCTGCCATTCGCAAGAATGTCAGCGAATATGCCGGTGAACGCTGCAACGCGCCGCCGATTGGCTCGGGTATAGTCTTTGGTCGTTATAGCGGGACCACGGACAATCCGATGATTTCCTTTGGTGATGACCAGACAACGGTATCTTTCCAACGCTGCTTTGGATCCATGGAGGAATGCCAGGGCTGGCTCTACACGATGCGCAGCAAATATACCGATGGAAATTCCGTGCTCATTGGTTGCAAGCGGCGATAATCATCCCAGCCAAATGTCGCCGCGACTTATTATTCTTCGCGTGAGGCAAGGCACGGATCGAGGACGATATGGGTTTTATCCAATATTCTCATGCCGCCGCGAATGAGAATATTATCTCCAAGTTTCATCCCGTTACCTGAATAGGTGATGCACATCACCTGCACGCCCGATTGCGGACATATCGCCAGATACCAAAGCGCTTCATCGCTATGAATATAGGTGAGAGGCCCCGAAGCCCATAGATCGATGCGATTGCCTTCAGGTGTTTCAAGCCCGGCAATTATTGCCGCCAGGCCTTCGCACGATGCATTTTGTTTGGGCATCTCCTCCGGTCCGGCCAAGCCTGGACGTTCGGAAAATACGGTACCCTGCGCCAACGCTGCAGAGCTAAGACCGCTGAGCATAAGTAAAACAAGGCAGTAATTACGCGCTGATTTGTAAAACATTGCTCTGGCTGCCGCTCCTATCACTGTAGAAGCCGCCAATGGATGACACAATTAGGCACGCTGCAAGCAACGAATTCCAAGGCCTGGCATAAGTAAATCTTATGTCGCCGGCAAATCACTGCGCGGCGGGATAGCCATTCGCATGGGCCGGAATAGCTTTCAGATAGGCGGCAATCGCATCCCGGTCAGACGGTTGCAGATGGGACATGTTCTGCACCACATCGGCCATGGATCCACCCAGCGAATCAAAATCAGGCGTGAATCCGCTTTCGAGCGAATAGGCGATATCCTGCGCCGACCAGGAATCAATACCGCCCTCGCCGCCGGTAATATTAGGCACTACACCCTTGCCTTCCGCCGCCTTGGCACCCGCAAGCCACAATGTCTTATCAGGTCCGCCAATGGCGTTGCGCGGTGTATGGCATTCGCCGCAATGGCCAGGGCCTTCGACCAGATATTGGCCGCGCTTGATCGCATCAGTTGCATTGGCAATCGTCAGCACCGGCTGATCGGACAGGTAAAGCCGTTTCCACAGGCCAATGCCGCGCCGCACGGTAAAAGGGAAGCTCAGCTTATGCGGGCCTGCAACATTTTCCGAGGGCGGCAAAGTCTTCATGAAGGCATAGAGGTCGGCAATGTCCTGCAATTGCATGCGAGCATAGGATGTATAGGGAAAGGCAGGATAATAGTGTCTTCCGTCCGGTGAGACACCATGGGTCATCGCATTGGCAAAATCAGACAACGACCAGCCTGCAATTCCCTGATTGGCAGGCGAAATATTCGGCGTCACAAAGGTGCCAAAGGGCGTGACCAATTCCTCGCCGCCACTTAAAACCAGTCTGGCATCACCAGTCGCGCCCGGAGCGGCGTGGCAGGAAGCGCAGCCGCCTTGCCAAAATACGCTCTGTCCGCGGGTTGCATCGCCCGGCGTGGTGGCTGCCAGCTTTGTCTCATCAAGTCGAGTTGGCGCAGACAGCAACCAAAAACCTGCGCCGCCAAGGATCAGGAGGCTGAGTAGGAATTTGAAAATCCGGCGCATCACCGGAAAATCAGTTCTTTTTTATGCGGAAAGCCTGATGACAAGTGCCGCAATTCTGCGTCACCTGATTGAATGCAGTCTTGAAGCTTTCAAGGTCTTTCGGATCAGCGGCAACGGCGGCAGCCACATCGGCTTTATATTTGTCGATAGCAGCAACAAAGGCCGCATTATCTTCCCAGATTTTCGGCGAAGCCGTTGTATCGCCCGTATCACTGCCTGCAGGGAAAAGGGTGGCAGGATCAAGCTTCTGCGCATCATCATTGATCTTTTTCAAAGCTGTCATGACGGTGGCGGCATCAAAGGGTTTTTCTCCCTTGGCGATGGGAGCGATGCTTCCGACTGCCTTTCCCTGATCCTTCATGAGTGCTTGCCTGTCGGCTATGGGATCGGCGCTTGCCGTGGTGGCAAAAACTGCAAGTGCCAGCAATGGCGCGGCAGACAAAGCAATCAGTCTTTTCATCGAATAGAGTCCTACTCTTGTGGCTAATAAGAACTTGGCTTCAAGGGCTTGGGATCACTCTAGTCAAAAGTTTTCGAAATGCACGGGCACAGCGCAATCACATTTTCGTTTGCTGGCAGTTTCAGTAGAGACCCATTTATGCGCTGGCCGAAGTGGCAATCTCGATTTGTCCGTGAAGAAACTCTTTGAAGCTGATACCTTGCGCCGCCAGAGCTTTAGGAAAGAGCGAGGCGTTCGTTAGGCCGGGCAGAGTATTGATCTCAAGGAAGATCGGACCGTCGGCAGCGATGATGAAGTCGCTTCTCGAATAGCCGCGCGCTCCAATGGCTGAGTGCGCTTTTAAGGCCAATGTTTGCAGCGATGTATTGGTCTTCTCGTCAAAGGTGGAAGGGCAAAGCTCATTTGTCTGAGACGATAGATATTTTGCTGCGTAATCAAATACGCCATCGGCGGGCCGGATTTCAACCGGAGGCAGCGCGATCAGTTCTCCCTCATGCTCCAGGATACCGCAGGTGGCGTTTACCCCCTCAATGAATGGCTCTATCAAGTAGGCTTCTTTCTGCATCACCTGTTCGAGCTCATGAATGTCTTCTGGGTTGTTCACAAACAAAAGGCCATAGCTCGATCCGTCTGCTACCGGCTTTGCTACGAGCTTTCCATAGGTGCCAAGATCGTTGGCAGCAGATGCGAGCGAGAGGGTTGGCGGAGTTGCAATGCCAAGCACGGCAACAGCTTCCTTACTGGCAACCTTGTCAAATGCCAGTCGACTGGCCTTGGACCCGCAACCGGTAAATCTGGCACCGCGTGTCTCACAAAGAGCGGCGAATTCCCCATTTTCTGCCATGCCACCGTGCAAACCAAGGATAAGCACGCGATGCTCCTGAGCGGCGCGATCAATCGCGTCTTCAATGGATCCAATAACTTCGCCAATGGCTGGCAAATCGACCTCAAAGGGGCGCGAATGCCCCATAAGATGGTCCCGCTCGCAGCTTCGGATAATCCCGTCGCTGCCCCAGAACCAGAGGTCCGCTTCCGGAAGCGTAGCGGCGATGGCTTGCGTACTTGCAACCGAAACGAGGCGCTCACGATTTTCGCCGCCGAAGAGGATTATATTGCCCATGCAGTTGAATTCCCCAGATCTTTACAATGGGCCCACCTCTTATGGATTTGATGGCTTTTTCAAGGAGCGGCCACGCTCACAACCATTCAACCGGCTGCCTGAAATTGCCTTCGAAAAGCAGGTCACACAAAAAAGCCCCTCCATCTTGTGATGAAGGGGCTTTTTTCATGTTGCCGCAGCGAGCCTGGTTACAGATCGAAGATGATCTGCGCGTTGCCTGTCCGGTAATAATGCGGACGATAGTGGCGCGGGCGATCATATCGACGGTCCCAACGGCGATAATGTGGCCGGTCCCAACTGCGGTAGTACGGCCGATCATATCGACGATAATGCGGGCGGTCCCAACGGCGATGATGGCGGCGCTCCCAGCGATCGCGGCGATCCCAACGGCGTTCGTAACGATCACGACGATGCCACCTGCGGTGATCAACCTTCTGAACCAGCGTGTCAGCACCGGTTCCAGTCGCTTCAATCGATCTTTGCACCGTTGCAGGTGCGGCGCTGGCCGATCCCGCAGTTCCCAGAGTACCAACCGATATCAAAACAGCACAAATTGCTGAAATCAGCTTTCTCATTGTTCCTCCAGTGAACACCTCTCAGAATGAGGGCATCCAGCGTGTTAAAAGTCCCTAAGGTATTAGACTTAAGTCTAATCCTCTGAACGACAGATGAACAACCAATATGGCAAGGCGAAGGCGTAAAATTTTTGCCGGATGACTCGCTGGCCACTGGGCATTAAAAATGCCAACCTGCCTCGAATAATCGCGTCCGAGGCTGGCTACTCATGGAAGATATGCCCCCACGGCAAGGTCCGCTTGCAGGCATTAAGGTACTGGAATTTATAGGACTTGGCCCTGCTCCGCATTGCGCCATGCTTCTGGCAGATCTTGGTGCAGATGTTGTGAGAATTGAACGGTTGGGAGGCAATGGCTGGCCCAACCCCGTTCAAGATCGTGGACGCCGCATTCTGCAATTGGATATACGTGCTGATTCGGGGCGCACTCGGTGTCTCGAACTAGCGGCAAAAGCGGATGTGCTTATTGAGGGTTATAGGCCCGGCGTGATGGAACGGCTTGGCCTTGGACCAGATATTTTGCGAGCTCTCAATCCCCGTCTGGTTTATGGCCGCATCACAGGCTGGGGACAGACTGGCCCGCTCGCTCAGACCGCCGGACACGACATCAATTATATCGCTCTTGCGGGGGCGCTTGCTTCGATGGGCACGAGCGGCCCTCCTCTGCCACCACTCAATCTGGTTGGCGATTATGGCGGCGGGTCGATGCTTCTGGCCTTCGGTGTTCTTGCTGCACTGATCGAGCGGCAAAGTTCAGGCAGAGGACAGGTTATCGATGCCGCGATTATAGATGGCGTCTCATCCCTGATGAGCCTTTTTACCGGGCTTGCAGCGACGGCAAGCCTTTCCATGGAGCGTGACAGAAATCTTCTCAACGGAGCGGCGCCCTATTACCGCAGCTATGCCTGTTATGATGGACGCCACATTGCTGTCGGGGCGCTTGAGCCGAAATTCTTTGCCGAATTATTGGAAAAGCTGGGCATGGATACACGGTGGCTGGCATTGCAGAACGCCCATGAAAACTGGCCCGAACTTGAAGCGGAATTTACCCGAATCTTTGCCATGCGAACGCAGGCAGAATGGTGCACATTGCTCGAATCCACGGATGCCTGTTTCGCACCGGTGTTGACGTTAAGCGAGGCACCGCATCACCCGCATATGCAGGCGCGCAAGACCTATATTCAAGTGGATGGCCAGCAGCAATCTGCACCGGTCCCCAGATTCTCCCGAACACCGGGCGAAGCAAGGTCTTCGGTTACGCTGAAGCCGGAGGATGATATTTGGTAATTTCAGGCTTGGCGCTGAATTGCAGTTGCGGTTTGCCAAACCAAAACAGACAGCTCAAAATAAAACGGCCCCGATAACGGAGCCGTTTCAGACCGTTTATGAAACCGGTTTATTTGGCTTTTTCGTAAAGCTCGGCAACATAGTCCCAATTGATCAGGCTATCGACAAAGGCTTCCAGATATTTTGGACGGGCATTGCGATAATCGATGTAATAGGAATGTTCCCACACATCGACGCCTAGAATTGGCGTTGCGCCGTGAACCAGCGGGTTTTCACCGTTTGGTGTCTTGGAAATTTCGAGCTTGCCGTCTTTGACGGAAACCCATGCCCAACCCGAGCCGAACTGTGTTGTGCCAGCTGCGATGAAATCCGTGCGGAACTTGTCATAGCCGCCAAGGTCGGATTCAAAAGCCTTTTCCAGAGCGCCGGGAAGCTTCTTGCCGCCGCCGTCTTTCTTCAGCCAGTTCCAGAAATGCAGATGGTTGTAATGCTGACCGGCATTGTTGAACAGGCCAGCGTTCTTTCCATAGGATTGCTTGACGATTTCCTCAAGGGAAAGGCCCTCAAGACCGGCTTCGGCAGCCAGTTTGTTGCCGTTATCGACATAAGCCTTGTGGTGCTTGTCATGGTGATATTCGAGCGTTTCGCGGGACATAAAGGGTGCGAGCGCGTCATAATCATACGGCAGTGCGGGCAATTCGAAAGCCATGGAAGTCTCCTCTTCGATCTATATCTGTGACGGGATAGGCTGCCCGTTCGGGTGATGACCTATCCTGACAAAACCTGCCTTGGTTACATAGGTCCGTATTTGTTCGGGAGCAATGCGAAACGGATCAATATTTCGGCTTGAACGCATTATCGGGTCAAATTTTCGGCCCGGCGTGGGCGAACTCCCAATAAAGCTCTCTCGCCTTGCGGGCTATCGGACCGACTTGCAGCTCACGGTCCTCAATTTTGATAACGGGCACAACCTTCGAATGGTTCCCCGTGGAGAAAATCTCGTCCGCCTGAAGGAAATCCTGAACCGTCAACGTCGTCTGCGTGGTACGGAAACCATAGTCAGCCAGAACATCGATAATACGCGAACGGGTAATGCCTGAAAGGAACGTGCCGTTTGGTGCCGGGGTGAAAATATGCCCGTCCTTGACCATGAATATATTGGAGCTGGCCGTTTCAGCCACATTGCCCAGCATGTCGAGAACCAGCGCATTGTCAAAACCGCGCGAACGCGCTTCCAAAATGGCCCGGCCATTGTTCGGATAAAGGCAACCGGCCTTGGCATTGGTCGGCATGGTTTCAAATGTGGGGCGGCGGAACGGCGAAACACTCAGCGAGAAGCCGGTCGGTTCAAGCATGGGCGCTTCGTAAATGCTCAGGCAAAAGCGGGTGGACTCAGGATCGGCCGGTACGCCCATATAGCCGCCATGTTCGCCCCAATACATGGGCCGGATGTAGACCGCTGTCTTGCCATCGAATTTTTTCAGGCCATCATGGGTCAATCCGACGATTTCGTCGGCACTCATCGTCGGCTTCAGCCCCATGGCAATGGCCGAAGTGTTGACGCGGGCGCAGTGCAGATCGAGATCGGGCGCCACGCCCTCAAACCAGCGCGCGCCATCAAACACGGTAGAAGCCAGCCACATGGCATGGGTGCGCGGACCAATCAACGGCACGTTTCCCTCATACCAATCCCCGTCGACATAGGTCCAGGTTGCGGTTTGCGCTGCTGAATTAACTGCCATGATGCTGATTCCGTTCATGCTGATTGTGTTGAAGCAACGAAAAGCCATTTAGCGCTGAGGTCAATAGCCGTAATCGACTGCGCCACCAATAAACGGACTGCATTGATGTGATGCATGGTTCGCGAACCACGCACAATATTAATGCAATCACCTTTCCTCACGAAGTGTTTATCATCAGACAAGCTTAGAAAGCAGCGGATGCACCGCGTTTCTGTTGCCCGCGCGCAACAGTTGTGAGCTTGCCTTGTTTATGCCCTATTGCTAACGGTTCATCGCCATATTCTTTGTGCGTTTAGAGCATGTTACCAATAGTGACTGCGTGCTGAACTTTCCCGCCACCAACCTGGTTTAATGATGCAAAACACACTTACACGTCGCGGCTTCCTCACGGCAATGACTGCAACTGCAGCAGCCGGCCTCGCAGGATGTGCACAGATCCGCGGTGATATGCCGGTCATCAAGGTCGATGATTATGGCAATCCGCTAAGACCCGGAACTGACGTTGATCCGGCTTTGGGCTCCTATGAGGCCATGTATTCAGCACGCGAAGATGGCGGCTTCCAGCTACCGGCCATACCGGTAAAAAAGATGGACCCGCGTTATCTGCGCCAGATCGTGCGCGATCCCACGGGCGAACAGCCGGGAACCATCGTCGTCGATACAAACACAAAATTTCTTTATCTGGTGCGCGAAAATGGCGAGGCCATCCGTTACGGCGTTGGTCTTGGTCGTGAGGGTTTTGCATGGTCAGGCCGCGCCATTGTTCAGTGGAAGCGCCATTGGCCCAAATGGACTCCACCGGATGAGATGATTGCCCGCCAACCGGAATTGGCTCAATATAGCTCTGCAAATGGTGGCATGGCGCCGGGTCTGAACAATCCACTGGGCGCGCGCGCGCTTTATATTTTCCAGAACGGCGTGGACACGCTCTACCGCCTGCATGGATCACCGGAATGGTGGACAATCGGCAAGGCGGTTTCGTCAGGCTGCGTGCGCTTCATCAACCAGGATATCATCGATCTTTATGATCGCGTTCCAAACAAGACGCCGATTCTCGTTATTTAAGTTTATGCCGCTCAAACAAAGGCCGATGGAGCAATCCATCGTCCTTTTGGGTGCTGATGACAGTACTGTTACACTAAGGTCCTGCCTCGGTGTTCAGCAGTTAAAAAACTGCACTACTGCAATCGAGCATCATCACAGGCCCAGGAGGGGTTCGCAGGAGGGGCGCAATCGCCCACTCACCATCTTTGCGCGTGTTCGGAATTCCGAAGGCGTTGAAACTAGCGTTTGCTGAGGCTTCCCAAAATCCCTCGGACTAGCGCGCGTCCGAGCGAGGAGCCGACGGAGCGGACAACGGATTTCATCGCGGCTTCCGCTACAGTTTGGCGACCACGGATCTGGCCACCGCGCGGACCGGTCTTGGTTTCACCGCCGAGAAAATCGGGAAGCTTCCAGCCGCCTGTACTATCAGCCTCTGCCTGCTGCGTTTGCGCCTCTTCTTCGGTTTTCGTCTGCACTGCCTTCTTCTGCAAAAGCTCATAGGCGGATTCGCGGTCGACCATTTCATCATAGATACCGGCAACTGGGCTGGCATTGATGAGTTTCTGACGCTCATCAATATTCAACGGACCGATGCGCCCCGATGGCGGGCGGATCAATGTCCGCTGGACCATGGAAGGCACGCCCTTTTCAGCCAGCGTGGAAACCAGGGCTTCGCCCGTGCCGAGATTGGTGATTGCTTCGAATGTGTTGAAGTCCGGATTGGCGCGGAATGTATCGGCAGCCGTCTTTACGGCATTCTGCTCGCGCGGCGTATAGGCGCGCAAAGCATGCTGCACGCGGTTACCAAGCTGTGCCAGCACCGTTTCAGGCACGTCCAGCGGGTTCTGCGAGATGAAGAAAACGCCGACACCCTTTGAGCGGATCAGCCGCACAACCTGCTCAACGCGGGTGAGCAGCGCTTTTGGTGCTTCGTTGAACAGAAGATGCGCCTCATCGAAGAAGAAGACCAGGCGCGGCTTTTCCGGATCGCCGATTTCCGGCAATTCTTCAAAAAGCTCCGAGAGCAGCCAAAGCAGGAACGTCGAGTAAAGGCGCGGATTCATCATGAGCTTGTCAGCTGCAAGAATGCTGACCTGCCCCCGCCCATCGGTTCCGGTACGCATAATATCGGTGATTTTCAGTGCGGGTTCTCCGAAGAACTTCGTGCCGCCCTGCTGTTCGAGCACCAGTAGCGAACGCTGGATCGCTCCAACCGAAGGCTTGGTCACATTGCCGTAGCGTGCCGAGATTTCTTCAGCCCGCTCCGCAATATTAACCAGCAGCGATTGCAGGTCCTTCATGTCGAGAAGCAGAAGCCCTTCTTCATCGGCGATCTTGAATGCGATATTCAAAACGCCTTCCTGCGCTTCCGTCAGATTCATCAGGCGCGAGAGAAGAAGCGGACCCATTTCAGAAATAGTCGCGCGGATCGGATGACCCTGCTCGCCGAAAATATCCCAGAAGATAACCGGCGACGAAGCCATTGTGTAAGGATCGAGTTTTACGTCAGCTGCGCGTTTGACGAGAAAATCCTTCTCCTCGCCTTTGGCTGCGATCCCCGACAGATCGCCTTTGATGTCCGAGCAGAAAACCGGCACTCCGGCTGCGGAGAAGCCTTCAGCCAAAACTTGCAGCGTGACGGTCTTACCAGTGCCGGTTGCGCCCGTGATCAGACCATGGCGATTACCGAATTTGAGCAATAACGACTCGGCCTGATTATAGCTGTCATCCGGCTTGCGGCTTGCACCAAGGAAAATACTGTCTGCGGCCATGTCGTTCTGTCCTCGTCACTGTCGTCACTTGACCCATGGTATAAACAGCCAAATCCCGTGCGACAATGGCAGAACGTCGATGTTACAGAAAAGCACAAAATGGTGAGCGTCCCCTTCAATGCCGATGCGATTACGGGAAAACAGGCGATGCAAGAGAATCTTTACCTGCAATTGCATTTTAGTTGTGTAGGGTTGAAAACATGCCCCAGATGAAAACGAACACTTGTGTGATATGAATTTCACGCATATTACGTAAACGTAATTCAAGCCAGTTGGGAGATTGCACTTATGGATGAACTTATCGCTCGTATTACCGCCAATGTCGGCACCGACCCTGAAACCGCGCGCAAGGCGGTCGGCCTCATTCTGGCGTTTTTGCAGAAGGAAGCCCCTGCCGATAAGGTTGATCTGCTGATTGCTGGCGTACCCGGCAGCGAAGAGGCAATTGCTGAAGCCAAGGGCAGCGGCGGGTTGCTTTCCGGCCTTATGCCCGGCGTCATGGGCCTTGGGTCGAAGCTGATGGGCATCGGTCTCGGCATGGGCGAAATCAGTGGCATTTCCAAGGAAACCATTGCGTTTGCACGTGAAAAGGCTGGAAGCGGCCCGGTCGACGAGGTCGTCAATTCAATTCCGGGTCTTAGCCAGTTCGTTTAAAACGGTCATTTTCGGACGCCGTGAAAACGCGCGCTTTAAAGCGCGCGTTTTCTTTTTTACGTGCGGTTGATCGATACGCCGCCATCAACAAGCATGGCCGAGCCTGTTGTAAAACTGGACGCATCAGAAGCGAGATAAAGCACAGAGCGAGCGATCTCCGCTGGCATTGCCCTTCGCTTAAGCGCATGCAGCCCTTCCACAAAGGAGAGTTTTTCCGGCGTATCCACCCAAGCTTCCGCCATTGTTGTTTCTGTGCCGCCGGGCAAAATCGCATTGACGCGAATACCTTGCGGTCCAAGTTCAGCAGCCAGCGATTTCATCAAGCCAATGACGCCCGCCTTGCTTGCGCCATAAGCAGCCGTTCCGGGAAATCCCACGGTGTAGCCGACAAAGGTCGACGTAAAAATCAGCGAACCAGCCCCACGTTTCTGCATCGCCGGAATTTGGTATTTCGCACCCAGAAAGGCGCCTGTGAGATTGACGTTCAGCGTGTCTTGCCAGCCTTTCAATGTGATGTCGGGGGTCGCTCCCATCTCGCCATTGATACCCGCATTATTAAATCCGATATCCACCCCGCCAAATGTGGCCTCCGCCAGCTCCACCAATGCCTTGGCATAGGGTTCGTCTGCAACGTCTCCCGCAAGAGCAACCGCTTTGCCGCCCGCAGCTTCGATTTCCGCAACAAGCTTATCAAGCTCGTTTTGACGTCTTGCTGCCACAACAATATTCGCACCTTCGCTCGCCAGGAGCTTTGCTGTTTCATAGCCGATGCCGGAACTTGCACCTGTGATAATGGCCGTTTTTCCGTTGAGGATTTTCATAATTTAAACCTTTCGCCTGTTCGTGACGGCCAAGCTTTCATGGATCACCAATGCCAGCCACCCGAAACCGGCGGCGAGGAAAATTCATTTTATTTTCAGTGCGTTGCGCTAGCGGCACTTTGCTTTGTTGCGAAGCAGCATGGTTCCACCTAAAGTCACAAACAAAGAACAGACTGCCGGGAGAAAGCATGGACGCGTCACTGCTCAAGGAAACTGAATTTGCGCAGACGACCCACGAAAAATGGGTCAAACTTGCGCAGAAGGCCTTGAAAGGCGCTGATTTCAACGAAACCCTGGTTTCCCGCACCGATGATGACATTGCTGTCGGCCCATTGTATCAGCGCGCCAGTAAGGCGCAGCTCACTCCGCGCAAAAACCCCTCCCAAGTCTGGCACATCGTACAGCGCATTGATGATTCAGATCCCGCTCGGGCAAATAAGCAACTATTGGAAGATCTGGAAAATGGCGCGACGGGAATCGCACTGGTTTTCGAAGGCGCACCCAATGCTTTCGGATATGGACTGCCAGCCACCCGTGAAGCTGTTGATCAGGTTTTGCGAGGCGTCCATCTCGACATGATTCACCTGCGGATGGACGTTCATCCAAAAAGCCGCGCCTGTGCTGACTGGTTCGTCGACTATATGCGGCCACGCGATGTCAATCCGAAGACACTGAGCTTTTCCTTGGGTATCGATCCGGCGGCAACTTTGGCGGGAACGGGGCGTTTGCGCATGAGTATCGCCGCGCTGAAAGCTTCGCTGCCGCAAGCACTTGCCGGATTTTTCTCCGATGATCTCCCCGGTATTGTGCTGGAAGCCGATGGCCGCGTTTATCACAATGCCGGAGCCACCGAAGCGCAGGAGCTTGGTGCCATGCTCTCCATTGCTGCGGGGCATTTCCGGTTGTTTGAGGAAGCCCGCCAGCCCATTCACTATGCCGCGCCGCATATCGGTTTTGCGCTGTCAGTCGATCAGGATCAGTTTATTTCTATCGCTAAAATACGCGCGCTGCGCCGTCTCTGGGCGCGCTTGCAGGAGGCCTGCGATATCACCCCATCTGCGGCGATGATCCATGCGGAAACCTCGATGCGCATGATGACGAAGCTTGATCCGGAAACCAATATTCTGCGTACCACCATAGCGTCCTTCGCCGCCGCTATCGGCGGTGCAGATACGATCGCTATTCTCCCCCACACCATTACGCACGGGCTGCCGGATGGCTCTGCGCGCCGCCTTGCCCGTAACACCCAGCTCGTTCTTGCGGACGAAAGCAACCTTGCTTTTGTTGCCGATCCTGCCTGTGGTTCCGGTGCAGTCGAAAGTCTGACCGAAGCGCTATGCGAGGCAGCATGGAAAGAATTTCAAACCCTCGAACGTGAGGGCGGCATTCTGCAAAGCCTTGTTGACGGCAAGCTCCAGGAGCGCATCGTCAATGCTCGCCATGCCCGGGCCGAGCGGTACAAATCCGGCGAGCGTTCGATCATCGGCACAACCGTCTTCCCGGCCGCCACCGAACGCCCTGTGAAAGTGCTGGACGCTCCGCACATGCCATTGCCAACGGACGGCGTGGTGCACTGCGAACCGCTGACATTTCCGCGCATCGACGAAACACTGCAGGCTTGAACCGATGAGAATTCCCGATTTTACCAAGATCGATTGGCAAGCACCGAAAAGCGCAGCCGCAAAGCCGGATGCTGCTGTCTGGAAAACGCCTGAAGATATCAAGGTCAGGCGCTCTTATGGCGATACGGCCTTGCGTGGCCAGCCACACCTTGATTCATTTCCCGGCGCTGCGCCCTTCATACGCGGCCCCTACCCGACCATGTACGTTCAGCAACCCTGGACCATTCGGCAATATGCTGGGTTTTCGACGGCAGAAGAGTCCAATGCCTTTTATCGCCGTAATCTGAAAGGCGGACAGAAAGGGCTTTCTGTTGCCTTCGATCTCGCAACACATCGCGGGTATGATAGCGACCACCCTCGTGTCGCGGGCGATGTTGGCATGGCGGGTGTGGCCATCGATTCCATTCTCGATATGCAACAATTATTCGACGGCATTCCGCTTGGCGAGATGACTGTTTCGATGACCATGAATGGCGCGGTGCTTCCCATTCTGGCGCTTTACATCGTTGCTGCGGAAGAACAGGGCGTGCCACAGGAAAAGCTCGCCGGGACCATTCAGAACGATATTCTGAAAGAGTTCATGGTACGCAATACCTACATCTATCCGCCCCAGCCATCCATGCGGATCATTTCCGATATTTTCTCCTACACATCGGAGAAGATGCCGAAATTCAATTCGATCTCGATTTCCGGTTATCATATGCAGGAAGCCGGAGCGACGGCAGATCTCGAGCTTGCCTACACCATTGCCGATGGCATTGAATATGCCCGCGCTGGCGTCGCTGCCGGTCAGGACATTGATACATTTGCGCCAAGGCTTTCATTTTTCTGGGCAATCGGCATGAACTTCTTCATGGAAGTGGCCAAGTTGCGGGCGGCACGACTGCTTTGGGCTGTTTTGATGAAGAAGAACTTCAATCCCAAGGATGAGCGTTCGCTATCGCTGCGGACCCATTCACAGACATCAGGCTGGTCGCTCACGGCGCAGGACCCGCACAACAACATCATGCGCACCATGATTGAGGCGATGGCTTCAACGCAGGGGCATACGCAGTCTTTGCATACAAATTCCTTTGACGAAGCCTTGGCTTTGCCAACCGACCATTCCGCACGCATAGCGCGTAATACGCAGCTGATCCTGCAAAAGGAGTCCGGGACAACCCGGATTATCGACCCGTGGGGTGGATCGGCCTATGTTGAACGGCTGACCTATGATCTGGCGCGGCGTGCCCTTTCGCATATTGAAGAGATCGAAACGCTGGGCGGCATGGCCAAGGCCATTGAACAGGGCATTCCTAAAATGCGTATCGAAGCAGCGGCAGCCCGCACACAAGCGCGTATCGATAGTGGCCAGCAACCGGTGATCGGCGTCAATTCCTACCGCCCTACCGAAGACACGCTGGTCGATGTGCTCAAGGTCGACAATGCCGAGGTGCGCGCGCGCCAGCTTTCCAAGCTTCAGCAACTCAAAGGCACGCGTGATGTTGCAGCCGTCGATGATGCGCTTTCCGTGCTGACTTCGGCCGCCAAATCAGGAAGGGGCAATCTGCTTGATTTGGCGGTTAAAGCCGCTCGTGCAAGGGCAACAGTGGGTGAGATCTCACTGGCGCTGGAAAAAGCCTATGGCCGTCATGTTGCAACCATTCACACGATTTCCGGCGTTTATCGCAAGGAAGTTGGAAAGAGCGAAGTTGTTGACCGCGTTCAGGCCAAGTGTGCAGCCTATGAAAAGCGGACCGGCGAAAAACCACGCATTCTCGTTGCTAAAATGGGACAGGATGGGCACGACCGAGGCCAGAAGGTTATCGCCACTGCGTTTGGTGATCTTGGTTTCGATGTGATCGTTGGAGCGATGTTCCAGACGCCCGAGGAAGTTGCGGAACTGTCAGCGGAAAGCAATGTGCATATTGTTGGCGTTTCATCGCTTGCTGCCGGACATCTGACCTTGGTGCCTGAACTCAAGGAGTCATTGAAACGTCACGGCCGCGAGGACATATTGGTCATCGTCGGCGGGGTTATTCCGCCGCAGGACTATGAAGCTGTTCTGCAAGCTGGCGCTGCTGCGATTTTCCCTCCCGGGACTGTCATAGGCGAAGCCGCAGAGAAACTGATTGATACGCTGTTGGATTCACTTTGAAATGATTACAATTTATACGCTTGATGGCGACCGTCTCGTCTCTCACATTGCGCAGGCTGGCGATCCGGCACCGGACAATGCGGTCTGGATCGACCTTTTGAATCCAACCCATGAAGAAGATGTTCAGACCGAGAGCTGGACCAAGGCCTCCATCCCGACCAAGGAAGACATGATCGAGATTGAGGAATCCAGCCGGTTTTATGCCGATAATGGCTCGCAATATCTTACAGCATCGATTCTTCACTCAACTGAGAATAAACACCACAGCATTGCGCCGATCACCTTCATACTGACCGGCCCTATGCTCGTCACAGTGCGTTACAGTGAGCCAAAAGCCTTCGCGCTTTACATCAGCCGCGTCAGCAAAGCTGGCAATGGGCTGATCAATGTCAAGTGCAGCGGCGTCACCATTTTGCTCGGCATCATCGAAGCTGTAACGGATCGTATTGCCGATATTCTCGAAGGTGTTGCGGGTGATATCGACCACAATTCATTTGCAATTTTCCGCCGGTCGGAAAAAGACCGGCCAATGACAACCAAGAATTTTCGTGACAGCCTCACCCGAATTGGCGGGCAAGGAGCGTTTCTTTCCAAAATTCGTGAAAGCATAGCGGGTGTAAGCCGTTTGCTGGTCTACATGACGGCAATCACCGACCAGAACACCTACAAGAAAGAAACGCGAGCCTGGATCAAATCACTTGAACGCGATACGCAATCGCTGAGCACCTATGTAGATTTTCTTTCCAACAAGATTACCTTCCTGCTCGACACAGTGGTTGGCCTCATCTCCATCGAGCAAAATGCCATCATCAAGATTTTTTCCGTCGCAGCAGTGGCTTTCATGCCGCCTACGCTGGTGGCCTCAATCTACGGCATGAACTTTCACTTCATGCCCGAACTCGACAAGGTTTGGGGCTATCCCATGGCGCTTGGCGTTATGATCGCCTCCGCCGTTATTCCACTGCTCATTTTCAAGAAGAAGGGCTGGCTTTAGATAATAGCGGTTAGCTTGACGGTTTGATGCATGATCGCTGTAATCAAGCTTATATGACGGGGCCAAATTTACGTTATTGCAGATGGAGGATGAGGTAGGTTTCATCTTTCCTGCAGAAATTATTACCCGCTATAATTTAAAAGTGGACGACGAGTTGAGATTGATTGAGACGAAAGAAGGGTTTCAACCTACGCCCGTTCCCTCTTTGAGAGGGTAGTTCGCGGCGCGCCCATAGTCATTCGTTTATTTGAATTTTCACAATTTCCCACTCATGACCATTCAGCACAAAGCTGTCGCCGATTGATTTGCCAAACATCAGATTGGCAATAGGGGATATATGCGAGATTTTTCCGTGACTTGCATCGGCTTCGTCCTCGCCGACTATCTTCCAAACCTGCTTCTTGTCGTCCTCGTCGGCAATCGTAACCGTCATGCCGAAGCGCACAACATCGCTATCCGGATCAGGAATTGAGAGTTCAGCCGTTTCGCGCCTGGCCGACCAATAGCGCAGATCGCGGGATGCGCGGGCAATCATATTACGGTCTGCCTCGGCGTTTCCCTTTGCCAATTCGCCATGAGCCGCCGCCAGTTCTGCATCAATCATTGCCAATCCTTCGATTGTCACCAGATTACGATGCGTACTTAATGGGCGCTCGCCTAGATCAATCGATGAATTGCTGTCATCTTCTTTGGTAAAAGCTCTACTCATGAGGTTAAAGTAGGTACTGCGAGGGCTACCGACAAGTACGATGAGATAAGCCACCAATCCGTTGGCAAATCTCATCGGTTAGGAAAACAGATCAGTTGATCATTGCATCGGTCAGTGCTGGCGTTGGGCTGACCACACCAAAAGTCACGCCATTCCAGTTGCGCATTTCACGGTCAGCGAAGCGATCGAGCTTCGATTCCAGTTCGCTTTCATTGCGATAGATGCGGGCGAGCACTGTGGCAATGATTGCCTCGGAGGCCCGCGTCGTACCATCATCGCACTTAACGGCGATACCAAGTCCCAGTTCGGGCAGCGCGCCCACAAACACGCCTTCCGCACCAGTCTTGACGAATATGCGGCCCGGAGCCATTTCCATCAGTTTTGTGCAGGCACGCCCGGTTCCGGCAACGTAAAACGGCGCGGCCATCGCGGCGTCGAGCAGCCGCTTTGCAGCCTGTGCGCGGCGGGGCTCAAATCCGGTTCCGGTCGCCATGCGCGCAAACCCATGCGCCAGATTACGCAATGGAATTGCGTAAGTCGGGATGGAACAGCCATCCGTTCCACAATGATCCAGCGTGTGGGCTGCGCCAGTCACGCTTTCCATGGCGTCGCGTACCATGTCCTGCTCGGGCGAACCCAAAGCGGAATAACCCTGTGTTTCGATACCAAGATGCTTGCAGGTGCACAAAAAGCCCGCATGTTTGCCGGAACAATTATTATGCAAAGGCGTTGGCTGTTGCCCGCTTCTGGCAAGGTCAATCAGCACGGATTGTTCAAATGGCCAGTGGGAACCACACTCAAGCGCTGTCGAATCAAGCCCGGCGCGGGACAGCATTTCGCCAGCCTTTGCGACGTGCAATTGCTCACCAGAATGAGAGGCACAAGCCATGGCGAGTTCCTCATTCCCAAAGCCATAGGCGTCCGCAGCACCACTCTCCACGAGTGGCAAGGCCTGTATCGCCTTGATTGCCGAACGTGGAAATGTGGGGCGCTCAATATCGCCGAGCGAGAACACAACCTTGCCATCCCCATCGGTGACAACAACTGCGCCGCGATGGCGGCTTTCTGACGTTTCGCCCCGAAAAACTTCCACCAGAACCGGATTGCTCATGATACCTAAATTTTCCCATCAATAGGGCTGAAATCAGCCCGAATTTATGCCGTTATAGATTGCTCCGTATATCTTTCCAATGGAGAAACTGCTTGCTGAAGCTCTTCCGCCGTCTTGCGCTGTTTATCTTTGTGATGTTTCTAGCGCCGGCCATGATGGCAACAGGGTGGTGGATGACGCAGACCCACGCGGCGAACTGGCGTGATGCCGACTGGAGTTCAAGCGGTGTTCTGCTGGCTCAGCCTGCCGCCAACGATGCTGCAATCTATATTATGGCGGCGCGGACTGGCGGTCTCAAAGGCGCCCTCTCCCTGCATAGCTGGTTGGTACTGAAGCGGCCCGGGGCTACCAATTATGATCGTTACGATGTCGTTGGCTGGGGTAATCCCGTACGCAAGAACGCCTATGATGCGGATGGAAACTGGTATTCCAACAAGCCCACCATTATTCATGAGATTCACGGTGAGGAAGCGGCATCCCTCATCCCCCGGATTGAGGCTGCTATTACCAACTATCCTTACGCCGCGCACGGCAATTACGTTATCTGGCCCGGCCCCAACTCAAACAGCTTTGTGGCGCATGTCCTGCGAGCCGTGCCGCAAATCGGGATCGTCCTGCCTCCTAATGCAATTGGTAGGGATTTTCCTACGGAAGGCAGGCTTTTTGCTATCGATGATGACTGGCAAAATTTCCACGCAAACCTTTTCGGTTATGCAGGGATTTCAGCTGGCGCTCGCAGCGGTTTCGAGATTCAATTCATGGGCTTAGTTGCAGGTCTGGATATTTTGAATCCGGGACTTAAAGTTCCCGGATTTGGCAGAGTGGGCTTTTAAAGCAACGGGTTTTTTGCAAGGCAATTATTGTCCTCAAAATTCATGCGTCTTGAATATCAGCTTATATGCAACATATATAGTTACATGATTTAGAGTACATTCCTCTTGGCTCTGCTCCCTAAGGAGATTTTGAATGGCATCCTTTTGCGACCCCGATATTGTTTCTGGATATGCGGCAAGAACCGAACAGCTCGTGCCGGGCCTTCGCCATCTGCATAAGATGACCGGCCTACTTTTGGCGGAAAGGGCTCCTGCCGATGCGCGAGTGCTGGTGCTTGGAGCTGGCGGAGGAATGGAGCTGAAAGCGCTTGCGGAGCTGCAACCGGAATGGCGCTTTGATGGCATTGACCCGTCAGCGGAGATGCTTCAACTGGCCGAAACGAATCTCGGTTCTCTGGCTTCCCGCGTGACATTCCAGGAGGGCTATATCGATAATGCGCCGGAAGGCCCTTTCGACGCTGCGACCTGCCTTTTGACGCTTCACTTCCTGCCGCGTGGGGAGAGGCTGCAAACATTGCGCGGCATCCAACGTCGACTGAAGCCAGGGGCACCTTTCGTCGCTGCGCATCACAGTTTCCCCACGCAAGGAGCGGAACCGGACAAATGGCTGACGCGCTTTGCGGCTTTTGCATCCTTGTCTGGGGTGCTTGCCTTTCAATCTGAAAACAATATCAGGACCATGAAGGAGCGGTTGCCGGTCCTCTCGCCTGAAGAGGATGAAGCCCTGCTTCGCGAAGCAGGGTTCTCCAATATCGAGCTGTTTTATGCTGGACTGACGTTCAAGGGTTGGGTTGCCTATAAATAGCCCGCACCCCTATTTGATCCGCTCAAGCACCGAAACGTAGTTTGCCACCGCAGCGCCGCCCATATTGAATATGCCGGCAAGCTTTGCGCCCGGCACCTGAATGCCGCCTGCTTCCCCGGTCAGTTGCATCGACGAAAGCACATGCATTGAAACGCCACTTGCGCCAATTGGATGCCCTTTGGCTTTTAGCCCGCCAGATGGGTTGACTGGCAAGCGGCCGCCCATTGCGGTCTGGCCTTCGAGGGCAACCTTTGCACCCTCTCCCGGCTTTGCCAGCCCCATCGCCTCATATTCTATCAGTTCAGCGATGGTGAAGCAGTCATGGGTTTCCACAAAAGACAGATCGTCAATCGTGACACCGGCCTGATTGAGCGCACGTTTCCATCCTTCCGCGCAACCTTCAAACTGCAATATGTCGCGCTTGGAGATCGGCAGGAAATCCTGCACATGGGCGGCGGCACGGAAAGCAACGGCACGGCGCATCTTCAAGGCCGTCTGTGTGTCGGTCAGCACCAGCGCCGCGGCACCATCAGATACCAGTGAGCAGTCCGTGCGTTTCAACGGACCGGCGACAAACGGGTTCTTGTCACTCTCCTGACGGCAGAAATCATAGCCCAAATCCTTACGCATCTGCGCATAAGGGTTATTGACGCCATTCTTGTGGTTTTTGGCAGCGATAGTGGCAAGGGCATCGGACTGGTCGCCATATTTCTGGAAATATGCCGCTGCAATCTGACCGAACACACCGGCAAATCCCGCTGGAATATCACCTTCTTCCGGCAGGTAAGAGGCCTTCAACAGGTTCTTGCCAATCTCCGGCCCCGGCGTGGAGGTCATCTTCTCAACACCAACAACCAGAACAACTTTTGCAGCACCGGCGCGAATGGTCTTGATACCTTGATGGACGGCCGCCGAACCTGTCGCGCAGGCATTTTCTACCCGTGTAGCTGGTTTGAAACGAAACGCATCACTGGCTTGCAGAACGAGACTGGCGGTGAAATCCTGCGGTGAGAAACCCGCATTGAAATGGCCCAGCACGATTTCATCGACATCTTCGGGGCCGATGCCCGCATGATCCAGCGCACCCAGCGCAGCTTTGACGATCAGCGTTTCCACAGTTTCGCCTTCGAGCTTGCCAAACGGCAAGTGCGACCATCCAACGATGCAGGCTGTCATTTCATTCCTCCACAAAATGTCATGTACTTCAGCTAAACATGGACCTCCGGTCCTTCAAGGTAAATGTCGTATAAACACGTAATATCTGCATAAATTTTTTATTGATTGATCAGTCAATCAAGAATAGTCTTTCTTTCGAACGAGGACACTTTCATGCCAAAAGTCGGAATGGAACCACTGCGAAAACGCGCATTGATCGATGCTGCTATCCGCACGATCGGCGAGCGCGGTTCTTTGGATGTAACGGTGGCCCAGATTGCCCAGGAAGCTGGCGTTTCGGCTGCATTGGCGCATCATTATTTCGGCGGCAAGGAACAGTTGATCCTCGCCACCATGCGGCATTTGCTGAACGAGCTTGGCCAGGACCTTCTTGGCGCGCTACACAATGCACGAACGCCATCGGCACGCATCGTAGCTGTTATCGCTGTCAATTTTTCTGCGGCGCAATTTGCGCCGCAGACTATCGCTGCCTGGCTGACATTCTACGTTCATGCACAGCAGTCCGATGAGACGCGCCGTCTCCTACGGGTCTACGCGCGGCGCATGCATTCCAATCTTGCTTATGCCTTGCAGCAACTGACAGACAGGGAAACCGCGCTCCAGATAGCCGAGGGAACAGGCGCGATGATTGACGGACTTTATATCCGCCACGCGCTACGCAATGGCGCGCCTGAAGCAGCCAAAGCCATAGCCCTCGTGGAAGATTACGTTACCACCAAGCTTGCCGCCTCCGAACGCTCAAGAGCCGCCCTATGAAGCCCAATATTCTTGTCATCATGGTAGATCAACTGAACGGAACGCTGTTTCCTGACGGCCCGGCCGATTTCATCCATGCGCCGCACCTGAAAGCCTTGGCACAGCGTTCGGCACGCTTTGCCAATACCTACACGGCTTCCCCGCTTTGTGCGCCTGCTCGCGCCTCGCTGATGTCTGGCCAATTGCCATCGCGAACCCGGGTCTATGACAATGCGGCTGAATTTGCCTCTGACATTCCGACCTATGCCCACCATCTGCGCCGCGCCGGCTACTATACGGGTCTGTCCGGCAAGATGCATTTTGTCGGGCCGGATCAGTTGCATGGACTTGAAGAACGGCTGACGACGGATATCTACCCTGCCGATTTCGGCTGGACGCCCGACTATCGTAAGCCGGGGGAGCGCATTGACTGGTGGTATCATAATCTTGGCTCTGTCACGGGTGCTGGCATTGCCGAGATAACCAACCAGATGGAATATGATGACGAAGTTGCGTTTCACGCACGCCAGAAACTCTATCAGCTATCGCGCCAGTCCGATGATACGGCCCGCCGTCCGTGGTGCCTGACCGTCTCGTTTACCCATCCGCACGATCCCTATGTGGCGCGGCGCAAATATTGGGACCTGTACGAGAATTCGCCTGCGCTTGATCCGCAAGTCGCAGCGATCCCTTTTGACCAACAGGACCCGCACTCGCAGCGCCTGTTGCATGCCTGCGATCACACGGCGTTTGATATTACCCCTGAGCAGGTGCGCCGTGCGCGGCGGGGTTATCTCGCCAACATCAGCTATATTGATGACAAGGTTGGCGAGCTTATCGAAACCCTTGAAACCACCCGGATGCTTGACGATACAATCATCGTCTTCACCTCCGACCATGGAGATATGCTGGGCGACCGCGGCCTGTGGTTCAAGATGAACTTTTTCGAGGGCTCGGCGCGTGTACCGCTGATGATTGCCGGCAAGGACATCCCGCCGCAATTGATCAGCCAGCCCGTCTCCACGCTCGATCTCAACCCGACGCTTGGCGCTCTTGCCGGTATTGATATTGCTGAAATTCTGCCATGGACCGATGGCGAGGATCTGACACCCCTGCTCAATGGCAAAAACCGCAGTGGACCTGTGCTCATGGAATATGCTGCGGAAGGTTCAAACGCGCCGCTCATATGTATTCGCACCGGCAAATATAAGTTCGTGCATTGCGAGATCGATCCGCCGCAACTCTTTGATCTTGAATCCGATCCGCATGAATTGACAAACCTTGCCGATGACCCGGCCTTCGCTGCCACAGTGGCAAAATTCATGGCTGACGTGCGGGAGCGCTGGAATCTCAAGGCCTTTGACGCTGCTGTGCGCGAAAGTCAGGCGCGGCGCTGGGTTGTCTATGAGGCGCTGCGCAATGGTTCTTATTATCCGTGGGATTATCAGCCGCTGCAAAAAGCCTCCGAGCGCTACATGCGCAATCATATGGATTTGAACGTTTTGGAAGAGAACGCCCGCTATCCGCGCGGCGAGTGAGACAGTCGTGGAAGCAGATTTCATTATAGTCGGTTCGGGTTCGGCAGGTTCCGCCATGGCATATCGCCTGTCGGAAGATGGAAAATATTCAGTGCTGGTCATCGAATTTGGCGGCACTGATATCGGCCCGTTCATCCAGATGCCTGCAGCGCTCTCATTCCCGATGAATATGAGCACCTATGATTGGGGTTTCACCTCGGAGCCGGAGCCGCATCTGGGTGGGCGCACGCTCGTCACCCCTCGCGGCAAGGTCATCGGTGGATCATCCTCCATCAACGGCATGGTATATGTGCGGGGCCATGCTCATGATTTTGACCACTGGGCCGAAGGCGGCGCAACGGGTTGGTCCTATGCCGATGTACTGCCTTACTTCAAACGCATGGAGCACTCCCATGGCGGTGAAGCCGGATGGCGCGGAACAGATGGCCCGCTGCATGTCCAGCGCGGGCGCCGTGACAATCCCTTATTTCATGCCTTCGTCAAAGCAGGGCAAGAAGCAGGCTTCGAGGTTACTGAGGACTATAATGGTTCCAAACAGGAGGGCTTCGGCCCGATGGAGCAGACCATTCACAATGGCCGCCGCTGGTCAGCCGCCAATGCCTATCTGCGCCCAGCCCTGAAGCGCAAAAATGTGAATCTGATCAATGGCTTTGCCCGGCGCGTGATCATTGAGAATCAACGGGCCGTTGGTGTCGAAATCACGCGGCGCGGCAAGGTTGAAACTATTCGGGCACGACGCGAAGTTATTATTGCGGCCTCATCCATCAATTCGCCAAAGCTACTCATGTTGTCGGGGATCGGTCCAGCCGCCCATCTGAAAGAACATGGTATAAATGTCATTGCAGACCGACCGGGCGTCGGCCAGAACCTGCAAGATCATATGGAAGTCTATATCCAGCAGGAAAGTCTGAAACCGATAACTTTGAACTCCAAGCTTGGGCTGTTTTCAAAGGGATTGATCGGCGCGCAATGGCTCTTCTTCAAGACAGGCGACGGCGCGACCAATCATTTTGAATCCGCAGCTTTCGTGCGGTCCAAACCCGGTATCGATTATCCGGATATCCAATATCACTTCCTTCCTGCAGCAATCCGCTACGATGGGAAGGCCGCGGCCAAAGGCCATGGGTTTCAAGCCCATGTTGGTCCCATGCGCTCCAAATCGCGAGGCAGCGTTACGCTCCGCTCCTCCGATCCATTCGAGAAGCCCAAGATTTTGTTCAACTACATGTCGCATCCCGATGATTGGACGGACTTCCGCCATGCGGTACGGCTTACGCGTGAGATTTTCGGCCAGGATGCTTTGACGCCCTATCGGGGCCGGGAAATTTCTCCCGGCGCTCATATCCAGTCGGATGATGAAATTGACGATTTCCTGCGCGAACATGCAGAAAGCGCTTTCCATCCATGCGGCACATGCAAGATGGGCGCGACAAGCGATCCAATGGCAGTGGTCGATCCGCAATGCCGTGTGATCGGCGTTGAAGGTCTGCGCGTTGCGGATTCATCCATTTTCCCGCGCGTTACCAATGGCAATCTCAATGGCCCATCGATTATGACCGGGGAGAAGGCCTCAGATCATATTCTTGGCCGCGATCCACTACCCCGTTCCAACCAGGAGCCTTGGATCAATCCACGGTGGAAAGTGAGTGATCGATGATCTTGCAGTACCATTATGCGTGGTTCGACAAGCTCACCATGAGGAAGGTTGATACTTTGCAAGGCGCCGCCGAGTTTTGCTGGTGCCATCATCCACCTTCCTCATGGTGAGCTTGTCGAACCACGCATAACGCCTATGCTACTTTTTAATTCAAGGAGAACATCATGCGCGCGCAGCCAAAGGCATCGCATTTCATCAATGGCCGCTTTGTAGAAGACAAGGAAGGCAAGCCGCTCGACGTGATCTATCCGGCCACCGGCGAAATCATTGCCAAACTGTATGGAGCAACGCCAGCGCTCATCGAACAGGCGGTACAAGCCGCTGCCGCTGCCCAGCCCGCATGGGCTGCTTTAAAACCTGTTGAGCGTGGCCGTATCCTTCGCCGCGCCGCCGACATCCTCCGGGAACGCAATGCAGAAATTGCGCATCTTGAAACCTTGGACACCGGCAAGGCCATTCAGGAAACGCTGGTTGCTGACCCTGCATCTGCTGCTGATGCGCTGGAGTTTTACGGGGGCATCATTGCTGGTTTCAATGGCGAGATGATCGAGCTCGGCGGGTCCTACGCCTATACACGCCGCGAGGCACTGGGCGTATGCGTTGGCATTGGGGCATGGAATTACCCGATTCAGGGTGCAGGTTGGAAATCCGCCCCAGCCTTGGCTGCGGGCAATGCCATGATTTTCAAGCCATCGGAAAATACGCCGCTTTCGGCCTTGGCGCTTGCCGAGATTTACAAGGAAGCAGGCTTGCCAGATGGTCTGTTCAACGTCGTCCAGGGCTTCGGCGATGTTGGTTCACAACTGGTTGATCATCCGCTGGTGGCGAAAGTCTCCCTTACCGGCTCGGTACCGACAGGCAAACGTGTGCTCGCACAGGCTGGCTCGCATATGAAACACGCCACAATGGAACTCGGTGGCAAGTCTCCCTTGATCATCTTTAACGATGCAGATGTCGAAAACGCTGTCGGCGGCGCGCTCTTGGGCAATTTCTATTCAACAGGACAGGTTTGTTCCAACGGCACCCGCGTTTTCGTGCAAAGCGGCATCAAGGATCAATTTCTCGACCGTCTCACCACACGAACAAAAGCTATCCGCCTTGGTGATCCGCTTGATCCGGAAATTCATCTCGGCCCGCTTGTTAATGCTGCACAGCGCGACAAGGTCGTATCCTATATTGAAAAGGGCAAAGCTGAAGGGGCGACATTGCATTTTGGTGGCGGCGTGCCTCAGATGCAGGGTTTTGAGGGCGGCTGCTTCGTCGAGCCGACCATTTTCACCAATGTGACTGATAATATGATCATCGCGCGTGAAGAAATATTCGGCCCGGTTATGACGGTGCTGGACTTCACTGAGGAAGAAGAGGTCATTGCCCGTGCAAATGACTCGGAATTTGGCCTTTCCGCTGGCGTTTTCACCAAGGACCTTTCCCGTGCCCATCGAGTGATAAGCCAAATCAAAGCCGGTACCTGCTGGATCAATACCTATAATCTGGCGCCGGTGGAAATGCCCTTTGGCGGCTTCAAGCAATCAGGCGTCGGACGCGAAAATGGCCTGGCAGCACTGTATCACTATAGCCAGATCAAGTCGGTCTATGTCGAGACCGGAAATGTGGAAAGCCCTTACTGAGGATCGTTGCGAGAACTACTAACCTCGCCGTCATCCTCGGGCTTGATCGAGGATGACGGCGAAGTGAGCGTTTAACTTACTGAGGGCGCTTCCCAACATAGTCGACATATTGCGTCAGGGCGCTGACCAGATGATAGAAGATCGAAGCTGGAACCTCTTCGGCTTTGGCTCGCCCTTTCTGATCAATAAGATCAATCCACAACCCCTTCGGCGCAGGCTCAATATGCCAGCGGAAGAGCCGTCCAACACGGGCCTCCACTTCAGGTTTCAGATCGGGCCCGCCATTTCCGTCAAGCGCGATAGCGGCCTTAACGGCTTCCGTTTGCGGCCAGCTGCGAGAGTTGGTGTCAAGTGGCAGGCCATGCCGTGAGACCGCACCATAGGCAAGTTCCGTCGAACGGTTCAGGCCATTGGCAATGGCTGAGGCGTAGAGCTTGCGGGCATAACGGATTGCATCCTTTTGGCCCGAAGATGCAGCGAAGGCCGAGAGCAAATGTGCCCATTCAAAGTGATGGCCCGGCTCGGTCCACTCGCCCTGCTCGCCCGGTGCTCGGTCCCAGTCATTGCTGAAATACTCGCCAAGCGTCCATGTTTCCGAATCGAACATGTGATGACGGAAAAGATCGACGATACGCGCGGCCCGTTGCAGATAATCGCGATTGCCGGTTGCACTATACCAGGCAAGGAAAGCTTCAAGCAGGTGCATATGCGGGTTGGAACGCCGCAGCCCCTTATCGTCAGGCATTTCCAAAAATCCGGTCATGCGCGAATCTGCGAGATATTCGTCGATGAACGCGAAGGTTTCCGTCGCCAGCCTCAATGCTTGCGGATGCCCTGCCTTATGCGCATGGGCCAGCGCCAGGAGAACGAAGGATTGGTCATAAGTGTCCTCCGAGGCATCAAGAATGCTGCCATCCGGATTGAATGTCTTGACCCAGCCGCCCCGATCCGTGCGCCCTTTGGTAATGAAACTCAGCCCGTGCTCGATAAGGTCATGCGCCGGTCCATCCCAGCCCATTTCCTTGGCCACGGCAAAGGCATATATCTGCCGCGCCATCGTCCGCATGCGCTTGGTCTTGTTGATAGGAATTGCGTCAAACGACATTGCTTCATGAAAGCCGCCATGGCGCGTATCGACGCCCACCGTTGACCAAAGCGGCAATGTTTCGTCAAAAAGCCAATGTCTCACCCGGTTTCCATAAGCGCCAACTTGCGGCAACCGGTCTTGTGAAGGCGTGAATTTGGTTTCCAATCGGCCAGTTTTTTCAAGCTGTTCGACGATTTTCCTGACATTTTGACTCTCATTGACCGGAGCAACGAAGGTCGCATCGGCGGTTGCTACGACAGCCGTATCGCGCAAGCCGACGGCCGAGAGCAAGCGGCCTTCGCTGCGCAAATAGCTGTGCTCGCAATCAATGGCCACGACATCGCCGACCAGCACATTGCCATTGCCGTCAACCGATCCCACTTCCAGCAGAGATTGCCAGGAGCCAAGATCATTCCAGCGAAACTTTGCTGGTACCAATGCGATATCTTTCGCGTGTTCCATGATTGCGTAATCGACGGATATCGACGGTACGGCGGCATAAAGATCATGCGGCAAATAAGTGCCCGATATATTGGTGCTCGCCTCATTCAAGGCTGCAACAGCCTTGTCCCAAATCTCCGCTGCATGTTGCCGGAAAGCGTCGCGCATCACGCTGGCGCGGAAAAGAAAGATACCAGCGTTCCAAAGGAAGTTTCCCGACGCAAGATATTTCGTTGCAGTCTCCTCGTTCGGTTTTTCAACAAAGCGTACGACATCGCGTGTCTGTGTCGTCTCAGGAGCCACTTCAATATAACCGAATCCGGTTTCCGGGCGATCCGGCTTGATACCGAACACAACAATGCGTCCCGCCTTGGCCGCCTCGACACCGGCTTCAACAGTGTTCCAGAAATCGCGATCGGTTGTTATTTCATGATCGGACGGCACCACAAGCACAAGCTCATCGCCATGTTCGCGCAAGGTTATTTCTGTCGCCAGCACCACTGCGGAGGCTGTGTTACGCCCCATTGGTTCAAGAATGGGACGCCCGCCCGCCAGATCCGTTCCCGCCAGATCCTGATTGATGCGGTCCGAATGACGCTCCGATGCCAACAAATAAACGGGAACTGTCGTGTCGCTGCGTGCCGCCATGCGCTTGATTGTGCGCAGCAGCATGGAGCCCTGACCCGACAAATTGTGAAACTGCTTGGGAAAATCTTCGCGCGACAATGGCCAAAGCCTTGAACCTACACCGCCGCTCATAACAAAGCTGATGATTGTTGCTTTTTCGATTGTCATTTATGCCCCGTTATTTCAGCATTTCAGAACTTCTTGGTCAACGAATACAAGACTTATCCTAATGATCACAGAACTAAAGTCTTAACTAATCACGCCTCACGAATTTCGCGCTTCTATAATTAAAAAAGTGCTTCTGAACCATCTTGCAGCGCTTTAGTGACGGCGTTATATACCGCCCTTACTGGTCGCGGAGTGTAGCGCAGCCTGGTAGCGCACGTCGTTCGGGACGACGGGGTCGGAGGTTCGAATCCTCTCACTCCGACCAGAAAATCGAATGAAATCTTTGACGTCTTAGCCCAGATCACGCTTGGAACGAGACGTAGAGCCAGAGTAAAAGCGGGGCGATCAATGAAATTGCCAACACGCTCCAGAAAACCCGCCAGCCAGTGTTCCGCGTACCGAACTTAGCTATAAGCAGAAAAATCAGGATCACTGTCAGAGTAACAGGCCAGAAGTGTCCAAGGTAGAATACAGCTATTACCCAATACGATATCGACATGTTGCCTGATTACCTTAAGCTGAAAGTTGCAGCAACACGCTGTCGCGGCATGGAATAAGCGTCTTCAGTTTGCAATGAACCTGTAGCCCACACCGGGCTCGGTACGAATGAAATGCGGTTGATTGGGATCCTGCTCAATCTTGGCGCGCAATTGCCCTACGAACACGCGCAGATAATGCAAATCCTCAAGATGCGCCGCGCCCCAAACTGACGCCAGCAGCTGGCGGTGCGTAACAACCAGACCCGGGTGCAAAACCAGATGCACCAGCAACTGATATTCTTTGCGCGTCAGATGAACCTCTTCCCCATGGAGCGTAACCGCGCGCTTGACCATATCGACAACGAGGCCATTGCTTTCAAATATCGACGGCACGCTGGCACCCGCCGCCTTCTGCCGCAAGGCTGTGCGGACGCGGGCTAAAAGTTCGCCAATTCCAAAGGGCTTTTCGACGTAATCATTTGCCCCAAGATCAAGCGCCGCAATTTTTTCCGCCTCCCGATCGCGCGCCGATAAAACAATAATCGGCACTTCGGAAAAGGCTCTGACAGTCCGAATGACTTCCTTGCCGTCCTTGTCCGGGAGACCAAGATCCAGAATGACGAGATCCGGCGCGCTGGTCGCGATCATCCGCTCTGCATCAGCCGCCGTTGCTGCCGTCATGACATCGTAGCCGGACGCCGTCAGCGCTGGATGCAGGAACCGCTGTATTTGCGGCTCGTCATCGACAATCAGAATGCGGTTCTCGTTCATCGGCTTGCTGTCTCGCCTCCCGCTTTTTCAAATGTTGGAAGACTGATGACAAACCGCGTACCACGCTTGCGAATGGCCGGGCTTTCCGCCTTGATTGTTCCGCCCATTGTCTCGACAAATCCACGGGCGATGGAAAGTCCAAGCCCCGTCCCTGCTGCCCGGCCATCACTTTTTACGCGCCGGTAGAACTTTTCGAAAATACGATCGAGATCTTTTTCAGGAATACCTTTTCCTTGATCAGTCACACTGATGACGACCCGCCCCGCATCGTTCTTGGCATAGACCGCAATCGGGCTGTCCCCGCCATATTTTGCTGCATTGTCTAGCAAGTTAAACAGAACTTGGCCGAGCAATCCGGAATCGCCGCTGACAACTGCAAGGTCCGTGGCAATGCTTGTATCGATTGCGATCCCGGGCTTGAGCCGTTTCATTCGCTCAATCGCCGAAACAATGACGTCCGCAGCGTCAACCGGACTACTTTTGACTTTCAGCGTTCCAGCTTCAATACGCGTCATGTCGAAAAGGTTGGACACAAACCGGGTAAGACGGCCCGCTTCCTCCTCAATGGAAAGCAATAGGTCATCGCGGCTGCTTTGCTTCATTTTTCCGCCGAGTTGCCGCAGTGTTGTCACTGCGCCGGTAATGGAAGCAAGCGGCGTTTTCAAATCATGTGACAGTGACGAGAACAGAGCTGTATGGAGCTTTTCGCTTTCCTGCAGCGCCGCTGTCTTGGCGTTTTCGCGCATCAGCAAAGCGCGGTCGATAGCGATGGCAGTCTGGTCCAGAATGGCCATCAGCTTACGATCTTCGTTTTCACTCAGTGAGCCTGAATGATCCGCCATGGAAATGCCGGTTACGCCGGCAACGCCGTGTGACGTGACGATGGGCAGAAATTGCCATGAAATCTGCGGCAGCGTTGCCGTATCGTGCCCGGCACGCTCATTCTTATCGAAAGCCCAACGTGCGGCTGTCATATCCGTACTGTCGAGAGCCATATCGGGCGGCCAGGCGGCCTGAAGGAGTAGTTCATCATCTTCAGGCAAAAGGATCACCACGCCGGTTTCCAGCGTCGCGTGAAGATGCGTCGCACCGGCCACCAGAACATCGTCAAGCCGCGCTGTGCCGGAAAGTTTCCGCGAGAACTCGTAAAGCGCCTGCGTGCTTTTCGCCTGATTGCGTGAGCGGGCAACTTGATCACGCAGACGCCCGGCAAGATCGCCAATCATCAGTGCCACTGCGAGGAAAATGATGAGCGAGAATAGCTGGTGCGGCTTGGCAATGCTCAAATTGTGGATCGGTTCAATGAAGAAATAATTGTACAGGACGAAAGACAGGCAAGCCGCAATGATGGCTGCAAAGCGTCCGCTCGACATTGCCGAGAGAATGACGGCAACCAGATAGAGCATCGACAGGTTCTGCAGATGGACAATATTGCTCGCGCCAAGTCCGAGCAGGGTGGTCGCACCTGTGGCCAGAACCGGAATGGCAATGGATTTTGCCAATTCAATTCTTGAGCGTCGTTGCGGAGGCGGCGCGACATAGGCCGTATCTTCCTCACTGCCCGTGACGATGTGCACGCCGACATCGGTAAGGCGCTTCATGACCTCATCGGGCAAGGAGCGCCGGAAGGGATTGGAGAAGGCCTTGCCTCTTGGGCGTCCCAGCACAACCTGCGTGATATTTTCGCGCCGGGACAATCGATAGATTTCTTCGACAAAATCCCGGGCGATGACACGGCGGGTTTCAGCGCCAAGCCTTTCGGCCATATCCAAAATCTTGTCGATGCGCTGGTTGGCGGCAACATCCATGCCTGCCGTACTTGCATTGGTCAATGAAACAACCAGCCAGCGCGCATTGAGCCCTGAAGCAAGACGGCTCGCCGTGCGTACAACCTTTTCCGACAGACTGTCAGGCCCGACACAGACCAGCAATCGCTCTCCCGACGCCCATGGCCCCTCGATCGCATTTTGCCGCAACAGATCAATCATCTGGTCGTCAACGCGATCAGCGGTACGGCGTAGCGCCAGTTCGCGCAGCGCAGTCAAGTTTTCAGGCTTGAAAAATCCTTCGGCAGCACGTTCCGCATTGCCGGGGAGATATATCTTTCCTTCTTTTAAACGCGCGATGAGTTCAATAGGTGAAAGATCGACCAGCAGCACATCATCGGCCCGCTTGATGACGATATCGGGCACGGTCTCCCGCACTTTCACGCCGGTGATATTTGTCACCAGATCAGACAGGCTTTCCAGATGCTGGACGTTCATCGCCGTCCAGACATCAATGCCATGCCAGATCAGCTCTTCAATATCCTGATGCCGTTTCGGATGACGGCTGCCGGGTGCGTTTGTATGTGCGATCTCGTCGAGAACAAGCACGGTTGGCTTACGCGCCAGAGCTGCATCCAGATCGAATTCTTCCAGCGGGCGACCGCGATAGTCGATCTGTTTGCGCGGAAGAACTTCAAGTCCTTCGAGCAATTCTGCGGTTTCGCTCCGTCCGTGCGTCTCGGCAAGGCCGATGACAATATCGACGCCATCTTCCTTGAGCCTACGCGCACGCTGGAGCATCGTATAGGTTTTGCCGACGCCAGGAGCCGCACCAAGAAATACAGTAAGCTTGCCGCGCTTTTCACGCGCGGCAAGCTCCAACAATTTATCAGGATCAGGTCGGTGACCATATTCGGCCATAAATGCCTCGGGTTTATTTCTTCAGATCATCGAGTGCCAGGTTCAGCGCCAGAACGTTTACCCCAACTTCACCGAATATACCAAGCACAGCTTGCCGCGTATTGGCTTTGACCTGTTGAGAAACTGCTTCCGGGTCCAAACCACGGGCCTGAGCAACACGCGCCACTTGCAGCATTGCGTAGTCTACCGAGATATCCGGATCGATCCCCGATGCGGAACTGGTCACTGCATCGGCTGGAATGGCCGTCGTTACACCGGCTGACTTGAAGGATTCGACCGATGTTTTTACCCGCTCAACCAGTGCTGCCGATGTTGGGCCAAGGTTTGAACCGCTTGAGGCAGCAGCATTATAAGGATCGGGGCTGGTGGCGGATGGGCGCGGCCAGAAATAGATATCGCTGGTAAAATTCTGGCCGATCAGACTGGAGCCGACAATAGTATCGCCGCGCTTTATCTGGCTTGAATTTGCCTGTGTCGCAAACAGAGTCTGGCCGATCCCGGTCATTGCAAGTGGGTAAAGCAGACCCGTTACAATTGTTAGACTGAGCGTGAGTACGATTGCCGGTCGAAGTTGGTTTAGCATCGCAATTTCCTTTAAACGAGATTAAGTGCAGCGACGATCACGTCAATCGCCTTGATGCCGACAAACGGCACCAGCAGCCCGCCGAGCCCGTAAACCAGAAGATTACGCCGCAAGAGAGCAGATGCGCCGACTGGCTTGTATGAGACACCTTTCAGAGCCAGCGGTATAAGCGCGATAATGATCAAGGCATTGAAGATGACAGCCGAAAGGATTGCCGATTGCGGCGAGCTCAACCCCATGATGTTGAGTGCGCCAAGCTGCGGATAGGTTACAACGAACAGCGCCGGAATGATCGCAAAGTATTTGGCTACGTCATTGGCAATTGAAAACGTTGTCAACGAACCCCGCGTCATCAGGATCTGCTTGCCGATTTCGACAATCTCAATCAGCTTGGTCGGACTTGAATCGAGATCGACCATATTACCGGCTTCACGCGCAGCCTGCGTACCAGACTGCATCGCAACCCCGACATCAGCCTGCGCAAGTGCAGGCGCATCATTGGTGCCGTCGCCGCACATGGCGATAAGCCGCCCGCCCTGTTGTTCCTTGCGGATATAGGCAAGCTTCTGTTCAGGGGTGGCTTCCGCCATGAAGTCGTCAACGCCCGCTTCAGACGCGATCGCGGCGGCAGTGACAGGATTATCGCCCGTGACCATGACCGTCCTGATGCCCATGGCACGCAAGGCGGCAAAGCGCTCCTTGATATCCGGTTTGACAACATCCTTCAGATGGATCACGCCAAGCAGTTTTCCATTATATGTCACACCAAGAGGTGTTCCGCCTACGCGAGCGATGGAATCAACCGCCTTCTGGAAACTTTGTGGGGCGGTGTCTTTTGTAAGCCCGGCCACGTTCAGGATGGAGTCTATCGCGCCTTTGCGGATTTGGTCCTTGCCAATATCCACCCCGGAAATACGTGTCTGGGCGGCAAAAGGTATGAACGTTGCCTGCTTGCCATCCAATACTGTGTTGGAGAGGCCGTAATCGGCTTGAGCCAAAGCCACGATGGAGCGGCCCTCTGCTGTTTCATCGGAAAGCGAGGCTTGAAGTGCTGCACTTGCAAGCTCTTCTTCTGGAGTTCCGTCAACCGGGATGAACTCCGTAGCCATACGATTGCCGAAGGTAATCGTGCCGGTCTTGTCGAGCAAAAGAGTATCCACATCGCCCGCTGCTTCAACAGCCCGACCCGATGTTGCTATGACATTGAAGCCGATAAGCCGATCCATGCCGGCAATGCCGATCGCAGAAAGCAGGCCGCCGATTGTCGTCGGAATGAGCGTTACGAAAAGCGCTGCAAGCACGGTAACAGTCATGATCGTGCCGGAATAAGCAGCAAGGCCTGAAACAGTCACAACTGCGATAAGAAACACAAGTGTCAGACCGGACAGCAGGATCGACAAGGCTATTTCATTTGGTGTCTTCTGCCTCTCCGCGCCTTCGATCAGTGCGATCATTCGATCAACGAAGGTTTCGCCTGGCTTGGTTGTAATACGCACAATGAGCCAGTCGGATAAAACCTGCGTGCCGCCTGTTACCGCTGATCGGTCACCGCCGGACTCGCGGATAACAGGTGCCGACTCGCCAGTGATGGCACTTTCGTTCACCGAAGCCACACCTTCAATGATTTCACCATCGCCGGGCACAAGATCATTGACCTCGATATAGACAAGGTCGCCGACTTTAAGGCTTGTGGCGGGCACGACATCATAATCCTTGCCATTGGCAGACTTCAGCCGTTTGGCCACAAGGTCCGATTTCGTGCGCTTCAGACTGTCCGCCTGCGCCTTGCCGCGTCCTTCGGCGATTGCTTCCGAGAAGGTTGCGAAAATAACGGTGAACCAAAGCCAGGCGGCAATCTGCCCGGAAAATAATGGTGTTCCGCTTCCGCTTATCATGTCGCGCAGCCAGAGAAGCGTCACCATTGCAGCGACGACTTCGGTGGTGAAGATGACCGGATTATGCACCAGCTTCATCGGATTGAGCTTGATGAATGATCCTTTCAGTGCCTGAACCAGAATGGCACTGTCGAACATGGATATTGATTTTGCCTTTGAAGACATTTTGCTGATCCTTAGAACGTCTGACCGGAGAGCATCAGGAAATGCTCGACGATGGGACCAAGGGCGAGAGCAGGAAAATACTGCAAACCGCCGAGAATGATGATGATACCGATGAGCAGACCAACGAAGAGCGGGCCATCGGTTGGGAATGTTCCTGCGGAAGCTGGAACCTTCTGCTTACCGACAAGTGATCCCGCAATTGCAAGAACCGGCACGATATAGGCAAAGCGGCCTAGCAGCATGGCAATGCCAAGTGTCGTATTGTACCAGATCGAGTTAGCCGTCAGGCCGGCGAAGGCAGAGCCGTTGTTGCCCGCAGCGGAAGAGTAAGCATAAAGGATTTCCGACAGACCGTGCGGACCCTTATTAAGCAGTCCGGCAAGACCTACGGGCAATATTGCAGAGATTGCAGTAAAGCCGAGGATTGCCAGCGGCAGTACAAGAACGGCCAGCATCGCAAATTTCATCTCTCTCGACTCAATCTTCTTGCCGAGAAATTCGGGGGTGCGGCCAACCATCAGCCCTGCAACGAACACTGTGAGAATTGCAAAGATCACCATGCCGTAAAGCCCGGAACCGACACCACCCGGCAATACTTCGCCAAGCTGGATAAGGAACATCGGAATAAGACCGCCAAGGGGCGTCAGCGATGCGTGCATCGAATTCACGCCGCCATTGGAAAGGCCGGTTGTCACGGCGGCGTAAAGGGCGGTGCCTGCCTGACCAAAGCGAATTTCCTTGCCTTCCATGTTCCCTTGCAAGGGGGCCACTCCCAGTTGGGTCAGGATAGGATTGCCGCTTGTTTCCGCCCAGTAGACCGCACCAATGCCGATGATGAGCAGGATCGCCATTGCTGACAGCAGCGCCCATGCCTGACGGCGATTGCCGGCAATCTGCCCGAATGCGTAGACCATTGCCGATGACACGACGAGCATCGAGAACACGCCGAGATAGTTCGAAAAGGCGTTCGGGTTTTCAAACGGATGTGCGGCATTGACGTTGAAGAAACCACCGCCATTGGTGCCAAGCTGTTTGATAGCTTCCTGGCTGGCGACCGGCCCTGTTGAAATGATCTGCTTTGCGCCTTCCAGCGTTGTGGCTGTAAATGAACCATCAAGCGTTTGGGGCATGCCGAGCGCGATAAAGAGCAGTGCAACAATGACGGCCAGTGGCAGCAGCACATAAAGCGTCGCTCTGGTCATATCGACCCAGAAATTGCCAAGCGTGGTCATGTTTGAACGCACGAATGCCCGAGACAAGGCAACAGCGATCGCCATCCCAGTTGCAGCAGAAAGGAAGTTCTGCACGGTGAGTCCTGCCATCTGGCTAAAATGACTCATCGTGGTTTCACCGCCATAGGACTGCCAGTTGGTGTTGGTGATGAAGCTGACCGCCGTGTTGAAGGCGAGGTCAGGTGCAACACCAGCAAATCCCTGCGGATTGAGCGGCAAGATGTCCTGTAGTCTCAATATGCCATAGAGAACCAGGAAGCCCGCAGTGCTGAAAAGCAGAACACCGAATGCATAGGAAATCCAGTTCTGCTCGCGACTTTTGTCTATTCCGGCAACAGCATAAAATGCCCGTTCAACAGGATTGAGCACCGGCGAAAGAAACGTTCTTTCCCCGGCAAAAACATGGCTCATATAAAGACCAAGCGGCTTGATCGCCAAAAGAACGGCGAGCAGCGTCAGGCTGATTTGCAGCCATCCGACAAGTGTCATTGGTAGTCTCCGAAATGGAAAATGGGGAATTCAGCGAAAGCCTGACAATCGTTCAGGGTGAGCCGAAAATGGTAGGGTTTGAGAACCGGAGCGGAGCGTACTTCTTTGTAGGTGAGCACCGGATCGCAGAACCCTGCCATTTGCAGGCCACCCTGAACGATTTTCAAGCCGCTAGAAGCGCTCGGGCGCAACAAGGGTCACGACCAAATAAGCGCAAAGGCCGGCAGCAACGCCAAGGCCGAGAATAAGCTCAAACACGGCTTAATGCCTGTGCGTAGAGGCCCAGAAGGAGCAAGATACCGCAACCGAGCGCAACGAAGATAAAGTCCAGCATGTCAGTTATCCATTTGGTTTAGCTGGACCCAACATGCGCTTATCGGCGTCAGTTATCGATTGTGAATAGAGATGCTGCACATAAGGAAAACATAAGGAAAATGACAACGGGAATGCGATGACATTCCCGTTGTCCTCAACGTTACTTGGACTTTTTCGCGCCCACAAGTTCATCCCACTTCCTGAATGCAATGACCATCTTGTCAGGCTTCAAGGGCAGTTCGATTGGATTATTGGCAATAAGGTCAGCATATTCCGGCCGCCCGAATTCCTTGATAACATCCTGGCTGCGTTGCGGAGCCATGGATAAAGGCACGTTTTTCACCGCAGGTCCGGGATAGAGATATCCCTCATCATAGGAATAAGCCTGTGCTTTTGGTGTTAGCAGAAACGCCATCAGGTCGAGCACGACTGCAACCTTATCCTCAGCTATTCCCTTGGGAACACACATGAAGAAAGCATCAGAAACCCAATGGAAGCCCTTGAGTGTGCCGATCTTTGCGGTTTCCGGGACAATGCCAAGAGCACGCGGATTTATGTCCCAGCCGGTTGTGCTGATGATGATATCGCGCGAACCCTCGCCGAATTCCTTCATCGTCACGCCGGTTCCTGCCGGATAATAATCGATATATTGACCGATCTCGGCCAGATAAGCCCAGGTTTTCTCCCAGCCATCCACCGGATCGGAAGGATCCTTATCGCCTAGGAGATAGGGCAATCCCATCATGAATGTGCGGCCCGGGCCTGAATTTGTCGGACGGGCATACATGAAGCGGCCTGGATTTTCCTTGGCATAGGCAAGGAGTTCCTCGGCGGTCGTGGGAACTTTCTTCACGCGCTCCGGATCATATTCGAGCAAAGGTCCGGACGGATAATAATTGATGACAACACCATAGCCATCGCCCTGCGCCTTCAAAAGATTTAATGCAGCAGGTTCGTAATTCTCTTCAAGGTTTGGAAATGTCGAAGAGAAATCGGGTAGAATTTTCATCCAGGTTTGATTGACAAGACCCGCGGCAAGCCCGTCACTTCCGGTCAACACAAGGTCAATATCAACGCGATTGGCGCTTTGTTGTGCCTTTAGTTTTCCGGCAAGTTCAGTGACCGGGGCTTTGGCGAAAATGATACGCGATGCGCGCTCAGGATAAGTCTTTGCATATTCCTCAAAGGCCGGCTGACTCAAAGCCAGCGCACCGCCAACATCCATAACGGTGATGACAACCGGCGATGCAGGCAGCGCTGGTGCGGCCGCCCGTGCTCCGGTAATGCCTGTGACAACAGTGGCCGCCATGCCACCCAGCACTGTGCGGCGATTCAATCGAAAGAAGTCGTGTGTCATTCCATTCCCCTTTTTGTTTTTGGATCGATTATCAGAAAAACCGTTCTTCGTTGCCGATACGAACCCGCGTCACATTCATGGATTGAGACCATTCAAGTTCGCTTAACGCCAAGCTCACCCCATGCGCCTCCAATACCGGAGCAAGCGCTTGCAGCAGCCTGGTCGAAGCCATTTCCACGGCCTGTTCAAAGGTGGCGATGTTCCAGCGCACAAGATTGCGCACCGCATCGTCCAGGCAAAGCGAAGACCCGGCCAAGCCCGAAGAATCGCTCTGGCTGACCACACCGTCTTCCGACCGATCAACCTGCATACCGGCAAATGGATAGGTTCCAGCAGGGGCAGCAGCGGCGGCAACGGCGTCAGTAACCAACGCCGAGCGCTCAAATCCTTTGGCTCGGATCAGGCTTTTCAACACATAAGGCGGCATATGAATGCCGTCGGCAATGAAGGTTGCGAGCAAACGGTCCTCTGCCAGCTGTGCGAATAGCGGATTGTCGAGCTTGGGCAATATTTGCGGCAAGCCATTACCCAGATGAGTGGAAAGCCCCGCACCTGCATCTGCCGCCGCCGCGATAATATGATTGTCGGCTGACGAATGACCAATGGAAACGAGCCTGTTGCTGGCACGCATCGCTTTTATAAACTCGAGCCCGCCATGAATTTCAGGCGCGACAGTCACCAGCAGAATTGGCCGCTCGATTATTTCCTGTAATGCAGTGACAAGCGCAGGATCGGCTGCCGTCATGGCATTGGCTGGATGGCATCCGGAAAAACCATCGGCAGGATTGAGAAATGGACCTTCAAGGTGATAGCCGGGACACATGAGCGGCCCAAGGCGGCTTTCTCGCACAGCCCTGTCCAATGCCATGAAACGGACTTCAAGCTCATCCCGGTGTGCAGTGATTATCGTAGGCAGGCAGGTCGTAACTCCCGAAGCCAACATGGCTTCAAGAGCAAGGTCCAATGTCTCAGGCGTAATGCCGGGATCGTTGAAATCAACCCCGGCAAAGCCATTTACCTGAATATCGACAAGGCCTTTTGTAATCATGAAAGTTTCGATGCCGATGCGGGATCAAGGAAGAGCACGGTATGAGGGTGCTTCTGCACAATGGACGCCGGGTGCACCGGATCAATCTTGCCTTCCACTGCATCCTTCACCGCCTGCGCCTTACGTTCGTCCGGCACGGACAGGATGATGAGTTTGCTCTTCAAAATCTGTTTGATGCTCATGGAAATGGCTTTTTCAGGCACAGCCTCAAGGGTCGGAAACCATCCCTCCCCCATTTGCTGTTTGCGGCAGGCTTCATCAAGCGTCACAACAATATAGGGCTGGTCCGTCTCAAAATCGGCAGGCGGATCATTGAAGGCAAGATGGCAATTCTCGCCGATTCCAGCAAAGCAAACATCAATGTCATGGTCGGCAATCAAGGCGCTCATGCGCTCGGCTTCTGCTGGTGCATCGACCTCGGCATTAATTGGATGAAATGCAACGACACCGCCCAGAGGATCGACGAATCGCTCCTGCAGAAACTTTCGGAAACTTGCCGGGTGGGCAATGTCCATTCCAACATATTCATCGAGATGAAATGCCGTCACCTTGGACCAATCGATACCTTCAGCAGCCACCAGATTCTGCAAGACCTCGAACTGGCTGGCACCTGTGGCCACGATAATGGACGCTTTGCCTTTGGCTGCAATTGCTGCGCGGATTGCTTCTGCACCCAGTTTGGCTGCCGCTTCACCCAAAACAGCCTTGTCGGCTAATTGTCTTATATCGATCATATTTTATCCCTTGTGGACGTGTCATCGGCTTGCTCTCATAGTAAGCACAGCTTTATATGACACAGCAAGGTATTTTCGAATATTGAAGTTCAAAAATAGAAACGGGCAGAAACTCCATGTTTTTGACGATTGACGAAACCGCATATGACGACGCGCACCAACGCGATTGCGCGCGCGTCTCGGCCCTGCTTTCCGGCCCAGGCCCACATTCGCGAGCCAGCGTCGCCGACCAGTTGAAAATGACATCGACAGCCACCTCTCATGTGGTGAGCGATCTGACGGAGCGTGGTCTGGTTAAAGAGCGGCCGGGAACGAAGATGGGCCGGGGTCGTCCACCAGTAGAAATAGGTCTGAATTTTCAGCGTCTGGGTGCCTCTGTCATCCACATTTCCAGCCGCACTTTGCTCGGGTTTCTTCTGGATCTCGGTGGCACAACCCTTGAACACAGGGCTGTAGAAATCCCCGCCGATGCGGATAATGCCGTCATGGCTGATGCAATGCGCCAGCTGGTCAAGTGGCTGATTGCACAATGTCCGGCTGGGATGATTCATATGGGCACTTCCGTTGCCGTGCCCGGCGTTGTCGATGTCAAAGCCCGAACATGGCTCATAACCTCCCGCTGGCCAAAAGTGCGCAATCTCGACATTGGCAGCGCGCTTGCTTCGGCGACACCCGTTGCAACTGTTTGCAGACACCTTGATGCAGAACTTGACGCTCGAACGACGCAGGAATCGGCCTATCGCAGCGGCAATACGCTGCTGATGCACTGGGGATGGGGCATTGGTCTTTCCTGCAGTATCGCTGGTCAGCCATTCCTGCAAAATGGCGGTCCATTCGGAGAGATTGGCCATTGGCGTTTTAACGCCTTGAGCGAGCGCGAATGCGATTGCGGTAATCATGGATGCCTGGAAACGGGAGCCGCTTTATGGGCTCTTCTACCGCGCCTGCGAGAATTATGGCCTGACCTTTCGGAGGAAGAGGAGTTGCTGGCCGGGCAATTGGCAGGCCTGCCCCTGGTCGATGTTCCTGAAGTGACGGAAGCCATAAAACTCATGGCACGCTCGCTGACAAATGTATGCCGCCTCCTGTTTCCCTCACGTGTTATCGTAACGGGCCCGTTTGTAGCCAATGAGGATGTGTGGCAGGCATTCACAAGCGCATTCAAGACGGAGGGGCTTATCGGTTCGCTGGAATTGCCAACCTTGATCGCCGACAAGTTCAGTCAAGACTATGTTATTCATGGTGCGTGTCTGCCGCTGTTGAATGCAGGACTGGAAACATTCATCAGGCAAAACAAGCGCGCCGCATAAGGCATGTTCATGGCCGGGTGCGGAACAAAATCTCTTACCAGCTATTGTTCTTTGAAATCCTCTGCAAAGGAGTTTCCCAATGGGCCTGCCCATCACCATACATGCGTTTCCCGACCCAGTGACAGTGCGATTTCTTGATGTCGTTATAGCATCCACAGACAGGGCTCTGGAGCTGCGTGAAGCCGGGCATGAACCGGTGCTCTATATCCCCTTCGACGACATCTACTTCGTCCATTTCGAAAAAACGCAGACGCGAACGCACTGCCCTTTTAAGGGGGACGCCTCCTATTGGCGGATAACCGGTCAGGGTGAAGCTGCCAATGATGCTATGTGGGCTTATGAAGAACCCAAGGCCGAGGTGGCTCAGATTGCAGGACACGGCGCATTCGACCCCCGCAAGGTAACATTTGAAGGCGTGAAGGCCCGGCAGGTTCTGTCCTGATCGGGGTTAAATCACCAAGCGCGGCACTGCATCTATCAATACTTGTGTCGCATTGGCTTGTGGATTTGCCAGCACCTCTTCCGTATAGCCCTCTTCGGCAATACGGCCCTCTTCCATGACAATCATGCGGTTCGCGAAAGCGCGGACCACAGCCAGATCATGGGAAATAAACAGGTAAGAAACGCGGGTTTCCGCTTGAAGGTCCAATAATAGATTGAGGATTTGAGCACGCACCGACACATCAAGCGCTGATACCGGCTCATCCAGCACGATCAGTTGAGGCTTGGTGAGGATTGCGCGCGCAATGGCAACCCGTTGGCGCTGGCCGCCGGAAAGTTCCAAGGGCAGACGTTGCAGATATTGCGTGCCGAGCCCAACTCTTTCCAGCGTCTGGGCGAGAATATCGCCATATTCACTCTTGCTCGCAAAGCCATGAATGCGCAGTGGGTCTTCCAAAATGCGCTTCACATTTGCTCGCGGATTGAATGCCGCCAAAGGATCCTGAAACACCATCTGGAATCGTGGCCTCATGCGGCGCAAGGCGCCGCCGCCCATATGCGTTATGTCCTGCCCCAAGAGGTGAATGCTTCCCTCGTCAGGCCGCGTTAACCGCATCACCAGCCGGGCCAATGTCGTTTTGCCCGAACCCGAGCTGCCAGCAATAGCCAAGGTTTCGCCGTGCATGAGCGAGATATTGATATTCTTCAATCCGTCATGGCTGCGGTCGCCAAAACGCTTGGCGACATTCCTTAGCTCCATAAGGGGAGATGATGAGCCATCCATCATGGCAAATCCGCCATGTTCAATTCCGGAAGGCGGGTGCTGCGTGGCCGGTCCAGCGAAATATAGGTGTCAATCAATGCCTTGGTATAGGGGTGCTTCGGCTCCCTCAGCAATTGGCTCGCCGCCCCAGTCTCCACTAGTTCTCCCTGATAGAGCACAGCAATTTCGTCAGCCCGCTCCGATGCAAGGGCAATGTCATGGGTCACGAACAATAGCGTCAAGCCGCCATCTTTGACCAACTCATCCAGCAGATCGACAATGTGCCGCTGGATAACCGTGTCCAATGCGCTGGTCGGCTCATCCGCGATCAAAATTGAAGGATTTCCCGCAAGCGCCGCTGCCAAAGCGATACGTTGTTTCTGACCGCCCGAGAATTCATGCGGATAGCTGTTGAGACGCGATAATGCCTTTGGAATTTTTACCCGGTCCAGCAATTCGGCGGCACGCACCCGCGCGGCTATCCAGCTCATGCCAAGATGCGTCGCCACAACTTCGGCGATCTGATCTCCAACCTTCATAACCGGATCGAGGCTGCCGCTGGCATCCTGAAACAAGACACCAATTTCACTGCCAAGTTTCGGGCGGTGACCTGCAAAGTCAATTGTACCATCGATACGTGCTTGTTTTGGCAAAAGACCAGCGACAGCCATGGCCAAAGTCGACTTGCCCGACCCGCTCATGCCGATCAATGCCAGCCTCCCACCCTTTTCCAATTGCAGCGAGACATCTTTGAGCGCTGTTGTGCTGCCATAGCTCACATTCAGATTCCGCACATTCAGGTAACTATCTGTCATGGCTGCAACCTTTCCGTGCGAGAAAGCCCGCGCCCGATCAGATGAACACTCAGAACAGTGACAACCAGCGCGATACCGGGCACGATTGAGAGGTAGGGAGCCGCTCGTAAAACTGTGCGGCCTTCTGCAATCATGCTGCCCCAGGTCACCCGGTTCGGATCGCCGAATCCGAGAAAGGACAAGGCTGCTTCAATGAGGATCGCAGTAGCAACGGAAATAGCTGCTAGCGATGCTGTCGGCCCGAATGCATTGGGGAGTATTTCCCTGAAGGCAATCTCGAACGGGCGCATGCCGAGTGTCCGCGCAGCCGCTACGAAATCGCGTTCACGCAATGATAGGACTTCGGCGCGCGTGACCCGGGCGGCTTGCGTCCAGTTGCCAAGGCTGATGGCCAGAACAAGGGTGGGCACGCTTGGCCCGGTAACGCTGATCGTGGCAAGCGCCAATAGAAATCCCGGCACGGTTTGAAACGCTTCGGTGATCCGCATCAGCACAATATCGGTAATTCCGCCGAGAAAACCGGAAATGGTTCCAACAATGCTGCCAATGATGAGGGCGGCTGCGGCAGAAAAGAATGCCACAAGCAACGTCGTGCGCGTTCCATGCACCAGCCCTGCAAAGACATCCCGTCCAAGCCTGTCGGTGCCAAGCAGATGCGCCTCCGATTCAAAAGGGCGCAGCATAGCTTGCCCGCTGATTGCCAGCGGGTCACCCGGCGCAATCACCGGCGCGAACAATGCCATCAGCACGAGCAGCAAAAGCAGGGCAGCGCCGATCCGGAACGAACTCATCGCCCGATCCTCACGCGCGGATCAAGTTTGCCATAGGCGAGATCAACGAGCAGATTGGCGATAATCACGGTAATGGCGCTACACAGCAGGACTCCGAGCAATAAAGGCGTATCGCGGCGCGCCACAGCTTCCGCTGCCAACCGGCCAAAACCGGGAATGTTGAAAACGCTTTCAACCACGACGCTGCCACCGAGCATAGCAGCCGATTGCCAACCAAGCATCGTTATCGCCGGCAAGACCGCATTGCGGGCAACGTGACGCCAGACGATACGGCGGCGGCTCAACCCCCTCGCCTCAAGGCCTTTCACAAAGGGATCGCGCCAGATCTCCGCCATGCGATCGCGCATCAAGCGGAGGTAAAGCGCGAGATAGACCATCGCCAGCGCGCAAACGGGCAAAATGAGATGCACCGCAATGTCGCCTAGTCGTGCAAGGCCGGTTTTGCCGGAAGCAATGCTCTCAATTCCGCCAATTGGCAGCCAGCGCAGATCAACCGCAAAGACCACGATCAAAACCAACCCCAGCCAGAATCCCGGTACGGCATAAAGTGCCAGGGAACCCGTCGACAATATCCTGTCGCGCAACGATCCAGGCCGGGCACCCGCCACCACCCCCAGCAATGACCCTAAGAAAAATGCCAGGCCTGTCGCGATGCTCATCAAGAGCAATGTGACGGGCAGCCTTTCCACGATGACTAATGTTACCGGGCGCTCAAATGCTGTTGACCACCCAAGGTCCCCATGGGCGAGCGTTGATATATAGGCCCCAAAACGATAGAGCGGCCCTTTATCCAGGCCCCACTCCGTGCGTAGCTGCGTTATTTGCTCGGCATCCATGGCGCCGGAACGGGCTATATAGGCATCCACCGCATCGCCTGAAGCTGCCTCAAGCAGCAGAAAACTGCCCACCAGCACGATGAACAAAACCGGCAGCGCAGTGAGCAAGCGTTTCAGGAAAAATGAGGCAAGAGGCGGCAAAGGGTATCCTTCAAGAATTATCTGGTTGCTCCAAACTTATGCGTGGTTTGACAAGCTCACCATGAGGGAAGTGGTAGCATTGCAAATCGGAGCGCACTCCGACTGCGATGATGCAGCCAAACCACTTTCCTCATGGTGAACTTGTCGAACCACGCATAACAGTAATGCAACTATATAATCAAAACTCGAAGTTATTTTGCCAACCAGACATTCGACCAGTTCGATACCGCCCAGCGCGGATTATCCGATACATTCCGCACCGTGTCCCTCGCCACTGTAATGAATGAAAACTCCGCCACATTGATCAGCGGCAGGTCGTCCGCCACTTTCTTTTGAAGCTCTTTGTACAGGCCAGCCCGCTTCGCGCCATCAAGCTCGGAAGCTGCGCTTTTGATAAGCTTGTCGATTTCCGTATTGGCATAGCCATACTGATTGGAGAATGGCACGCCGGAAGGCAAACCGCTTTCAAAAAGGATCGTCGTTGAAATTGCCGGATCAGAACGATAGACCGGCGTTGCGACCGTGATATCGAAATCATGATCAGTATAGACCGCCTTCAGGTGCGCAGGCGTATCATTGCTGACAACCACCGCATCAATGCCGATCTTACCCAGAGCCTGACGAAGGTAATCGCCGAACTGCTTGGTTTCGTTGAAGAATGGCGCTGGAAGCAGTTTCAATTTAAAGCGGTTGCCATCGCTGCCGCGCTTATAGCCAGCCTCGTCCAGCAAAGCTTCAGCCTTTGCCGGATCAAAAGCATAGGTCGCCGTTCCCGGCTCGTAAAAGGTCTGGTCATAGGCAGGAACGGGTCCTGTCGATGATTTGGCAAACCCGAGGAAAATGGTCTTCACGACAAAATCGTGATCAATGGCATGCGCAATGGCTTGGCGCACTTTCACATCCGCCAATTCCTTGCGCCGATGATTGATCTCGACAATCAACTGATAAGTCAGGCCCTCATAGCCGTTCGCATAGACCTTCAGGCCTGAAGATTTTGAGATACGGCCAAGATCAGCAAGGGGAACTGCCGAAAATGCCGCCAGTTGAATTTCCTCTGCCTCCAGCGCATTTCCGGCTGCCGCCCTGTCAGGAAGAAACTGATAGACGATCTCGTCAAGCAGCGGCTCATTCTTTTCCCAATAGGCGTCATTGCGCTTCAGCAGGAAATACTCACCCGGCTTGTATTCGCCAAACTTGAACGGGCCGGTTCCGACCAGCTTCTGATTGGCCGGGTTCTTGGCAATATCCGTGCCTTCATAAACATGCTTCGGTATAACTGATGTTACGACGGGTAGCGCATTGCGGATAAGCTGGAAAGGCGTGGGCTCCGAGAACCTGAAGATCGCAGTATGTTCGTCCGGCGTATCAACGGCCGCCAAATTCTTGAACACGACGCGCCCGAGATTTTGCAGTTTCTTCCAGACCTCGAGGGCAGAAAAAGCAACGTCCGCCGAGGTGAAAGGCTTGCCATCATGCCAGGTCACCCCTTCCCGCAATTTGAACGTCACCGACAGCCCATCTGCAGATCCTTCCCAGGACGTAGCGAGCCGCGGATCAAGCCCGTCCTTTCCCTCGTAGGATTGTTCAGCCAAAGGTTCGATTACCTTGCTGGCGACGAAGAAAACACCATTTGATGCGACGATGGCCGGATTGAGATTGGCAGGCTCGCTATCGCCTGCAACCACAAGCCGACCACCCTTGACAGGCGCATCCTGCGCGAAGGCCAGTTGCGGCGTCAGCATTAGAGCGCCAGCGCTGGCGCTCATCTGGAGAAAGTTACGACGATTCAACAGGATGCGGGACATTGTTGGAATCCTTCAATCAATGGATCGGGACAGAATGGAGCTTAATGCTTCGATTGTCTTGCGAGCAAAGTCGGGTTGCGCAGATGCACCCATATGTGCAATGCGCAAAACTTTTCCTGATGTGTCGCCGCGCCCGAGCGAGAGCAATATACCGTACTCATTCAAAAGCCGGTCGCGCAGTTCCACATCGGTAAAGCCCTCCGGCAGACTGAAAACCGTCGCCGTGGGCGCGCACCATGCCTCTCGTTTCGGCCATAGCGCAATGCCCAGTTCAAGCAACCGCTTGCGGGCGATGGCAGCCGTTTCGGCGTGACGCGCCCAGACGTTTTCCGGCCCCTCTTTGGCATATCGGTCGAGCGCGGCATCCAATGCATAAATTTCGGCAATTGAGGGCGTCACGGGGAAAGTCCTGCCGGGTATTGAAGCATCTTTCCACGCGGCAAGACTGAGAAATGATCCACGCGGAGCATCGCTATTGCGCTCAATTTTTTCCCACCCCCGCTTGCTCACACTGATCAAGCTAAGACCGGGCGTACTACCCAGACATTTGGATGGTGAAGTGATGAAAATATCTGCATGAGCACTCTGCGGGTGCGCGTCCATGCCGCCAAAGGACGATACCGCATCCACAATAAGATAAGCGCCATGCTCGGCAGCTATCGCGCCGATTTCATAAAGCGGATTGAGCGTGCCGGATGGCGTATCGTGATGGCACAGTGAAACCACGGAAATATCGGGCCTTTGGCGAAAAGCATCCCTCACGGCTTGCGGGTCGATAACCTCATCGAAGGGAACCGCCAGTTCAATCACTTCCTTGCCATATCTTGCCGCCCAACCTTCAAATCCCTTGCCATAAACGCCGGATACAAGATTAAGAACCACGTCATCCTTGGCAATCAGAGCAGCAGCGCCGGCCTCAATGCCAAGGATTGCTTCTCCTTGCATGATTACCGGCGCTATATCGGTTCGAAACGCAAGCCGCAGCTTCTCGACAACAGCCGCATAGAACTCTTGAAAGGTTGGATGGTAATCATAAAGAACGGGCGCACCCAGCGCCTTGAGCACTTCCGGGTAAACCGGCACGGGTCCCGTTGTCAGCATCAATGGTGGAACAGAAAGAGGCAATAGCACTTTGGAATTTCATCCCGCATTTTGAACGCTGACGGCTCAGAATATGAACCATATTCCGCAGCCTACCGAAACCCAAGAAAAACCATTCCAATAATCTTGTCACGGATGCAAATCTGTTGTGAAAACCAGAGTTATAATGTTTTCGCAAAAACATTATAACTCGCTTGGCTATTCCAGCGGGATGACATCCACCGATTGTTTGCCCTCCTGCGAGCCGCTTGTCTTCAAAACACCGACAATGGGCGAAACATCGGCATAGTCACGGCCGCAGCCGATCGTAATATGATCATTGCTGGCAGCCATATTGTTGGTCGGATCAAATTCCAGCCAGCCCGCTTCCCGTCCACACCAGGCACGTACCCATGCATGCATGGCGTCAGCGCCTTCAAGCCGTTCCTTGCCCGGCGCCGGTATGGTTCGCAGGAAGCCGCTGACATAGCCAGCCGGAATGCCCAACCCTCGCAAGCCCGCGATCATCACATGGCTGAAATCCTGGCATACACCAGCCTTGAGATCGAAGGCCTGACGAGCATTCGTGCGCACATCCGTGGCTGCACCATCATATTTGAAATCCGCGTGGATTCGACGGTTCAAATCGCTCACCGCTTCCGTAACGGTTCGGGTACTGGTGAGGCTCAACGCAGCATAGGCAGTAATATCCGGATCAATGGCCGCATATTTGCTTGAAGCGAGAAAATGATGCGGCGCGTCAGCCGCTATCGACCACACACTGCGAATTTCTTTCCTCAGCCCTGCAATATCGGGTGAAACATCAAGCATGACCGGAGGGCGCATGACATTGACGCGCGCGGTCATGTTTACGTCAAGCGTCTCGTGCGGATTGCGATAAACGATGGACGTAACCGAATTGGAGAAGAAATCGATGAACTCCGAGCGCTCTGCCGATACGGGATCGAATGACAGACTGGATGCAATAACACGCTGAACACCCGGCAATGTCTGCGGCATGACCCGCACATGATGCCGCCCTGCAGCCGCTGACCGCGCATAATCATAGTGGAGATGAAGGCGGATATTATACAGCATCAGTTCTGGACTCGCTCACGCAAAATACGTCTCGGAAATTGCATCGGCCAAAGCACCAATATCATAGGCGACCTTGTGAAGTGTTTCCGGCATCAATTCATGCGGTTCTGAAATGGCCAGTTGCGTGTGCAATCGCAACACATCCTTGGAGAACATTTGCATGCCCGCCGGTTTATTCCGGCCCATCTCACGCGTTGGCAGCAAGCTGAATTCCGTTTTCAGCGCGTCAAGCTGAAAGATGATCGAACGCGGATTGAGCGGGTCCAGCGCCAGAAGATCCAGAATGCTGATCCGCCCGGAATAAACACTATACTGCCGGCGATGCGTCATCACGCTATCGCCGATCTCCAACAGCATTTCCAGCGAGCCTTCCGCGGCATCATGCCGGGCAAGGCGGGCAAGCATGCTTGCCATCTGGATGCCGCGCTCAATCCTGCGGCCAATTTCGAGAAAGCGCCAGCCGGTAAACCGGTACATGTTTTCGTGGACGAGACCGGAAAATCCGGCAAGCTTGCGCAGGATAATCGTCATGGCGCGGGTGGTGTCATCGCCGGGTGACACCACATCGGAAAAGCGGTGCACGGTCTTTGACAGATCGTGCAGTGCCAGCCAGCCATCGGGCGAAAACCGGTCGCGAATGCGTCCAGCCGAAAGCATCGCGCCGTCGATTGATCGTTGCAAGCCCTTGGGAACCGCCTGATCCAAATCAACGCCAAGTGGTTTGAGGTAGGCGCGCATTTCGGTCAGAAGCGGCAATTCCTGATTGGGTGCCTCGGCAAAGCGCGCATGACAGGCGCGCAGTATGCGTGCGGTTCCTTCGGCGCGCTCAATATAACGGCCCATCCATAGCAGGTTTTCAGCAGCACGCGCAGGAAGGGTTCCCGGCACATTGCGCTGGAAAACATCATCTTCGCGGGGAAGCAGCGTGTCCTTTGCAACCGGCCCCTTGCTGGTGATCCAGACATCCGCCGCCTGCCCGCCGCGCTGCATGGCAATTGCCGCCGTATCGAGCGTAAAGCCGACGCGCGCAAAACCACCTGGCATAAAGCTCCAGCCATCCTTGTGACGCGCCGCAAAGACACGCAGCACAAAGGGTCTGGGTTCCAGCTTGCCATCGACATAGACGGGGGTCGTCGAAAGCTTGACAGCTTCCTGACCGACCAGCCCGCGCCCGTCATTCTGCAATCGGGCAAACAGTTCGCTGCGTGCTTCAGGATCAAGATTTGATCCCAGCACAGTTGCCTGCTCGTCTTCAAATGGCAAACGTGTTGAAAGAGCCGGGCCCACCATCATCTGGTCAAACCGGTCCATGACATGCTTGCGCTCTTTTTCCTGCCCGCACCACCACGTCGCTATGCTTGGCAGCGCCAGATCCCGCTCATGCAGGGCTTTTGAAATGGCTGGTAGGAAAGCCAGCAAGGCGCGGGTTTCAAGAATGCCCGAACCAATCGCATTGACCAGCGAGACAGAGCGTCTGCGCAGGGCACCCACCATGCCCGGCGTACCGATCCACGAATCTGATTTAAGCTCGAGCGGGTCCATATAGGCACCATCCATTCGGCGCCAAAGCACATCAACCGGCTTCAGTCCTGAAACGGTACGCACCATCACCTTGCCCTTGGCAACCGTCAGGTCGTCGCCTTCAAGCAGCATGAAGCCAAGATAGCGGGCGATATAGGCGTGCTCGAAATATGTTTCATTGTTGGGGCCCGGCGTCAGGATCGCAGCACGGGCCTGCGGATCGGTGACCAGCGACTGCATGGAGTCACGGAAATCCTTGAAGAAGCCCGCCAGCCGATGCACATTCATTGAGGCGGAAATATCGGACAGAGCGCGGGTGGTTGCCACACGATTTTCCAGCGCAAATCCTGCGCCCGACGGTGCCTGTGTCCGGTCGCCCAGCACCCACCATTGGCCATTTGGAGCGCGACCCAATTCAAAAGCACAAAAATGCAGGAAGCGTCCGCTTGCCGGTTTTATACCGGCCACCGGGTGCAGAAATTCCGGGTTCGATGCAATCAGGTCAGGCGGCAGCACGCCATCGCGTACAAGCTTTCCTTCGCCATAAATGTCGGAAACGATATCTTCAAGCAGATCGGCGCGCTGGGTCAAACCAGCGGTAATCGTATCCCAATCTTCCTGATTGATAAGCAGGGGAATATGGGCAAGCGGCCATTGGCGTTCCTGCGTGCCCGTCTCGTCATAGATGCGGTAGAATACGCCAGCATCCAGCAGATATTGATTGGCGCGCGCAAAACGTGTCGCCAATTTTTCCGGGCCGATTTCATCCAGCGCATGCAGCAGCGTTTCCCAGCCGGGCCGAACGGCACCCGCAGGATCAATCATTTCGTCGGCAATTCCCGGCAAGGGCTTGTAGCCCGCCAGCAGGCTGGGAATTATGGGTGCCTTGGTTTTATTCACTTGCGACATCATCAATCTATAGGGTGTTTCATATCCGCTGCATACTTATTGTGCGTGGTTCGACAAGCTCACCATGAGGAAGGTTGAGGATTGCATTGAGTAGTTCTACGATCTCACAGCTACCTATGAAGCCAAACCACCTTACTCATGGTGAGCTTGTCGAACCACGCACAACTCAACCACGCGGCCTTCTTAAATCCAGCGTCATCGGGAATTCCGGCGATGCCTGTTCTTTTCGCAGCTCATAGGCTCCAGCCGTGTGGCCGCGGGGCTCGAACCGCGCGAGCCTGCGCGCCTCCGCTTCATTGGAGTTAACCGGGAATGTGTCGTAGCTGCGTCCGCCCGGATGGGCGACATGATAGGTGCAGCCTGCGATAGCCCGTCCCGACCATTGATCATAAATGTCAAATACCAGCGGGGCGTTGACCGGGATCATCGGATGCAGGCCAGAGCGCGGCTGCCAAGCCTTGTAGCGAACGCCTGCAACAGCAACACCATTGGTCTCAGTCATTTTCAGCGGCACTTCGCGGCCATTGCAGGCAACGCTGTAACGCGCGGCATTATAGCCTTCGACCCTCACCTGCAAACGCTCGACAGAGCTGTCAACAAAACGCACCGTGCCACCAATAGCGCCCTGTTCGCCCATCACATGCCAAGGCTCAAGCGCTTGCCGCAATTCCAGTCTGACGCCTTCATTGACGATTTCACCGCAGAAGGGAAAGCGGAACTCCAATTGCGCCTCAAACCATTCCGGCCGGAAATCAAATCCGTTCTGACGCAGGTCGGCCAGCACATCGAGAAAGTCCGCCCAGACGAAAGCCGGCAGCATGAAGCGGTCATGCAATGTCGTACCCCAACGCACGAAGCTGCCTTCGATCGGGTTGTTCCAGAAGCGGGCAATCAATGCCCGAACCAGCAATTGTTGTGCGAGACTCATGCGGGCATTGGGCGGCATTTCGAAACCGCGAAATTCGACGAGGCCAAGCCGCCCGGTTGGACCATCTGGCGAGAAAAGCTTGTCGATGCAAATTTCCGAACGATGCGTATTGCCTGTCACATCCACTAAAAGGTTGCGGAACAGCCTGTCCACCAGCCAAGGCAAAGGCGGTGTTCCACGCCCTGGCAGAGGCACCTGCGCCATGGCGATTTCCAGTTCGTAAAGACTGTCGTGCCGCGCCTCATCAAAACGCGGCGCCTGACTGGTCGGGCCAACGAACATGCCTGAAAACAGATAGGACAAGGATGGATGTCTCTGCCAATGCAAAACCAGACTTTTCAGAAGATCCGGACGGCGCAAAAACGGGCTGTCATTGGGTGTTTCGCCGCCAACCACCACATGATTGCCGCCGCCAGTGCCCGTATGCCGCCCGTCAATCATGAATTTATCAGCGCCAAGCCTTGTCTGGCGAGCTTCCTCATAAATCGTCTCGGTTGTTGCCACGCATTCGCGCCAGTTCGAAGCCGGATGGATATTTACTTCAATCACGCCAGGGTCGGGAGCAACGCGTATCACGCTGATGCGCGGGTCCTGCGGCGGTCCGTAACCTTCGATATGAACCGGCAAGCCGAGTTTGGCGGCAGCAGCTTCCGCCGCCCCGACAAGTTCAAGATAGTCCTCAAGCGCCTCAACCGGCGGCATGAACACGCTCAACCGGCCATCGCGCGGTTCAACCGAAATGGCTGTACGCACCGCGCCGCCAATCTCTCCCAGTTCCTGCTCCACACGCTCTTGGGCATTGCCTTCAGCGGCGGTGAACGAAGCAACCGCTTGCGGCTCGTCTCTCACATCAATGCCGGTTAATGCCGGCGAATCCGGCAAAGGACCCCGCTCTACGGAAGGGTCAACCGGCACGATGAAGGGAAACTCGGAAGGCGGCACATGTGGCAGAGCGCCCAGCGGCAGGCGGTAACCGACAGGAGAGTCGCCCGGAACCAGAAAGAGCTTGCCGCGCCGCGTAGTCCATTTTTCACTGCGCCAGCGCGGACCTTGCGCGGCCTGGCTGTTCCAGCGCTGCACCGGCAATACAAATCCTGTTGGCTCTGTTAGTCCCCGTTCGAAAACACGCGCCATGCGGCTGCGCTCTTCCGGGTCTTTCAGCATGGAGTTTGAGGGGTCAACATTCTCCGGCAAATTGCCTTCTTTGACGATCCATTCTGCGGGGTCCTCATAGGCGGCGGCAACCATATCGTCTTCAACGCCCAATTCGCCAGCCATCTCCACCAGCAGTTTGCCGGCATCGTCCGGTTTGACATCCGCCTTGCTGTTTTCCGCGGCGATAAGATCAGGATTGACCCAGATGGGCTGGCCGTCTTTTCGCCAATAGAGTGAGAACGTCCAGCGCGGCAGGCTCTCCCCCGGATACCATTTTCCCTGCCCGTAATGCAGAAATCCGCCCGGCGCGAAACGATCACGCAAGCGCCGGATCAGCTTGTCAGCTTTTTCCCGCTTGGTTGGGCCAACGGCATCGGTGTTCCATTCGCCGGATTCAAAATCGTCAATTGAAACGAATGTCGGCTCGCCGCCCATGGTCAGGCGAACATCCCGTTCCTTGAGCAGCGCATCGACTTTGTTGCCAAGCGCATCGAGCGCGTCCCACGATTCATCGGAAAATGGCTTGGTAATGCGTGGATGCTCCGAGACGCGCGTTACCCGCATGTCAAAACCGAATTCGACATTGGCCGGTTCAGCCATGCCTGAAATCGGTGCAGCATTGCGATAATGAGGTGTTGCGGCCAGCGGGACATGACTTTCGCCAGTCAGCAACCCCGATGTCGGATCAAGGCCAATCCAACCGGCACCCGGCAAGTAGACCTCGCACCAGGCATGTAGATCAGTAAAATCCGTCGTTGTCCCGGCAGGCCCATCCAGCGCCACCAGATCGGGCTTTAACTGGATAAGGTAGCCGGAAACAAAACGCGCCGCCAAGCCAAGATGACGCAAGGTCTGGACGAGAAGCCAGCTGGTATCACGGCACGAACCTGTACGGACATTCAACGTGGTTTCCGGTTCTTGGACACCGGTTTCCATGCGGATAACATAACCAATCTCGCGCTGGATGCGTGCATTAAGGTCCACGACGAAATTGACTGTATTGGTGCTTGAGCGATCAATCGTTGCCAGAAAATCCGACAGAAGCGGCCCAATCGGCTCCGGCTTCATATATAAGGAAAGATCGTCGCGTATATCTTCAGGGTAAGCGAAGGGCCAGATTTCCCCGGCAGGTTCGACGAAGAAATCAAACGGATTATAGACGGTCATATCGGCAATGAGATCGACTTCGATCTTGAGCTCCGTGACGGGCTCAGGAAAGACAAAACGGGCCAGAAAATTACCGTAAGGGTCCTGCTGCAAATTGACGAAATGGTTGGACGGACTGACCTTCAACGAGTGGCTCAGCACTTTGGTTCTCGAGTGCGGAGCTGGTTGAAGGCGGATGATCTGCGGCCCGAGCATGATGGGGCGATCATATTTATAGTGAGTCAGGTGATAGACTGCTGCGTGAATTGCCATGTCGCCCCAAAATTCAATAAAACATCGATGTCGCCAAAGGCTACATGCGAAGCCTAGCCTACTCCATCGGCTTGTTCACGCTTAAAAAACTTATTCTGCCATTTATTTTAGCACGTACTGAATCTGCACCTTAAACGGGCTGGCAAAATGGACGACACAACCAAATCCAAGAGAGGGGTAACATAATTTGCATTAGGCTTGCTGCGTGGTTCGACGGGGCTCACCATGAGGGAGGTTATTATTTGCAGGAAGTTACTTCCTGCAAGGTTATCGACCAATGTGCAATCAAACCACATTCCTCATGGTGAGCCCCGTCGAACCACGCAGAAACTCAATGCCAACAAAGGGTAGCTGCTGATTATCACCCTGGAATTGAAAAAGACCCGGACGAGCTGGACACTCACTATCCGGATCTCCATTCATTAAACCAGAAAACGGGAGGTGGGCGAAAGCCTCCCTCTCACTCCTGAGGGAAACATAGCATTCTTCTATTTTTTCCAAGTGCTATCTCTTTTACCCCATTTCATTTTCACTTCGGTTCAACTACTAATCATCGTGATGGTTTCTCCGGCTAGACAATGCTGGAGATGAAAAGGGAACACGGTGAGGCGTACCCAAAAGGGACCGAAACCGTGGCTGCCCCCGCAACTGTAAGCGGTGAGCGACGCCTGATGATGCCACTGATCGCAAGATCGGGAAGGTAAGGCTTTGCCAAGACCCGTGAGCCAGGAGACCTGCCATCATAATTGAAATTCGAACCGGACGGGGTGTGCCGGGAGCGATGCGATGACCTCTGTCCGCATTAGCGGCACCCGAATGCTTTGAATAGCTTCCGGTTCATCGTCTGCGTTCTCTGTCCTCCCCTTGAAAGTTGGCAGGTATGAACGTTTCGCGCATCGTCACTTCGACCCAGCATCATATTATCTACCCTCTCAAACAATCGGCATTGACGATTGTTATAACATTACGCTATCTCCTACCCATGTCGAAGTCCTCAGAATATTTCCACGGCATGGGAGCGCGCCCGTGAGCCATATACAGCTTGATGCAACAGCCGTGAGCTATAAAACCGGAACCCATATTTTGGTTGATGCTGCGTCGGTCGGCATAAGATGTGGCGCAAGGCTCGCTATTATCGGGCCGAATGGCGCTGGAAAATCCACCTTGCTGCGCATGCTGGCCGGGCTGCTGCCACCGACGTCCGGCGGAATAAGCTTCAACGGCAAAATTATCGGTACAATGTCGCCGCTTGAGCGGGCCCGGCAATTTGCCTTTGTCGGCCAGGCCGATGCCCCCGATCAACAGCTTCTTGTCGAGGATTATGTATCTCTTGGCCGCATTCCCCATCTGGGCGTCTTCACACGCACGGTCGACCGGGAAATCGTCGAAGATTCCATGGAGCGCGCGCGGATCAGCCATTTCCGCCGTCGTGCATTGGGTTCATTGTCAGGCGGCGAACGGCAGCGCATGCAATTGGCGCGCGCCCTCGCCCAGCAACCGGCCATCCTGTTTCTTGATGAACCGACCAATCACCTCGATCCAAAGGCGCGCAGCGAACTGCTCCTGCTCGTTGCCGGACTTAATGTCACGACCATTGCCGTTCTGCATGATTTGCCGCTTGTTGCGCCCTTTGCAACCCATGTAGCAGTCATGCACAGCGCTCAGCTTGTAGCGTCAGGCACGCCCGACGAAACGCTGACCCCGCGCATTGTCAGCGATGTATTTGACCTTGATGTGCTGCGCCTCAGGCACCCATCCCGCCAGCGCGACCTTATGGTGTTTGAAGCACCCGAACCGATCCATGACGCCCATTCTCATTCACGGAGCATTTGATGAAAAAATCCCTTTTTGCCCTCGCATTTACTCTTCTGTCTGCGCCTGCCTTTGCTTTCCCTGTAACCGTCGATAGTTGCGGCAAACCTTTGACCTTCGACGCCGCTCCCAAACGTGTCGTCGTCAACGATATCAACATGAGCGAAATGGCTTTCGCGCTTGGCCTGCAATCTTCAATGGTTGGCGTGACCGGAATCACCGGCTGGTACAAGCTCGATGATGCCTTCATCAAGCAGCAGGGTTCCATTCCGGAACTTGCACCAAAAAATCCGACACTCGAGAATATTATCGCCGTGCAGCCTGATTTCTTCTTTGCCGGATGGAATTACGGCATGCGCATCGGCGGCGAAGTTACCCCCGATACACTTGCGCCCTATGGAATCAAAACCCTCGAACTGACCGAGAGCTGCGTCCATCTCGATAAAAACCGCCCTGCCGCTTCCATGGAACTTCTCTATGGCGACATCGAAAAGCTGGGCAAAATTTTCGACAAGGAAGCAGAAGCTGAGAAACTGATTTCCGGCTGGAAGACCCAATTGGCACAGATCAAAAAGAAGGTCGGCACCAACAGCGGTAACCGCGTGTTCCTTTATGATTCCGGTGAAGACAAACCATTCACCGCTGGAAAGTTCGCCATCCCTTCAGCGATGATCAGCGAAGCTGGCGGCGTCAACATCATGGATGACCTGGAATCCAGCTGGGCCACCACCTCTTGGGAAACTGTTGCATCACGCAATCCGCAGTTTCTCGTACTCCTCGATTATCAGGATGATGTTGGATATAAGAAGCTTCTCGATTTCCTGAAGAGCCATCCGGCCATGAAGGAAACCGATGCAGTAAAGAATGAGCGCTTTGTCGCCCTTCGTTATGCGGAACTTACGCCGGGTCCTGCGAATATCGAAGCCATCGAAAAGATTGCCAAGGCAATGCATCCGGAAGCATTCTGAGTGCATTTTCCGGCGGGAACAAAACTGACTTTAGCGGCAAGCACGGTGCTGGTCATCGTGCTTGGGCTCCTTTCCATTGCCTATGGCTCAACATTTATCGCGCTTGGCGACGTGTTGAATGCCTTGGCGCATTTTGCAGGGCTCAGCGATCTGGCCACGACTGTGCCCATAGAAAGAATTATTGTCGACCTGCGTTTGCCCCGCGCCATCCTCGGCCTGTGCGTCGGTGCTGGCCTTGGCATCATTGGCGCAATGTTGCAGACCGTTACCCGCAACGATCTCGCCGACCCCTTCCTGTTTGGTCTTTCCTCGGGGGCTGCTGCTGGCGCGGTATCGGTTATAAGTCTTTTCGGCGATCGCTTCGGCGTATGGACCCTGCCCATTGCTGCGTTCAGCGGTGGCATGCTCGCAGCTATTATCGTTCTGCTGCTGGTGCGCCGCGTACAAGGTCAAGGTCCCGAGCGCATGATCCTTGCTGGCCTTGCCGTATCCTTCATCTTCACGGCGCTTGCCAATTATATGGTGTTTTCCGGCGATCAACGCGCCGCCCATTCGGTATTGTTCTGGACGCTTGGAGGACTGGGAATTGCGCGTTGGGATAATCTGCCGCTGGCATTGATTGGCCTCGCCTCGATCCTCGTCTTCGCGCTTTATAACCACCGCAATCTTGATGCGTTTTTGGCGGGCGAAAACACCGCGGAAAGCCTCGGCGTCAGGGTCAATCGAACTCGGAATATCGTGTTTATTGTTTGTGCCTTTTCAACCGCGATCTTTGTTTCAGTATCGGGCGTTATCGGCTTTGTCGGGTTGATGATTCCCCATATTGCGCGGCGTTTTTCCGGCCAGCTCCATGCCGGACTGATTGTAACTTGCGCGCTTTTCGGAAGCATACTGCTCCTTTCAAGCGACCTCGTCGCAAGACTGCTGCTCGCGCCGCAGGAATTGCCGATTGGCGTCGTCACCAGCTCCATCGGTGCGTTCTTCGTCGTCACCTTGCTGCTGCGCAAAGGATGAGATGATAATTTACTGCAGACCAAAGCCAAATGGCATTTGTTAAGGCATATGCCTGTGCGAGAGGCACTATTCTCGTGACAAACAATCTAAAGGATTTCAGCCGGGTTCCAGGTCTTAAAGCTGAAAACTGGCTATAGTCTGCCCCGAGCGACGAATCCGGGATTGGCAAAATCAGCATCATCCGCCTGATTGCGGCGACCATAGCTCAGCAACTTGCCATCCAGCGTCAGCGTCGTTCCACCAGCGGCGCGAAGCACTGCATCCCCGGCAGCCGTATCCCATTCCATCGTCCGGCTCAGGCGTGGATAAATATCCGCCTCGCCCCGTGCCAACAGGCCGAATTTGATCGACGATCCAACAGAAACACATTCTTCAATATCAAAATCTTCCAGATGCGCATCGGTTTCCGGCGTACGATGAGAGCGGCTGGCAACGGCGATCATCTGCTGCGGTGCCTTGCGGCAGGAAATTTGCCGTGCCGAAACAATGCTGCCCTCATGATCCAGCGTTATTTCCCTCGCGCCATCCGGGCCACCTGTAAACAGCCAGCCACGAACCGGAGCATAGACAACGCCCAAGACCGGAATACCATATTCGATAAGAGCAATATTGACTGTGAAGTCGCCATTGCGATTAACAAACTCGCGCGTTCCGTCCAGCGGATCGACGAGATAAAACCGGTCGCCGAGATCCCCCGGCACATGTCCGCCGGAAATTTCCTCTTCCGCAACAATGGGTATATGCGGCGTTGCCCGGCGCAATGCTTCCAGGATAATTGCTTCAGCCGCATGATCCGCAGCAGTGACTGGCGACTTATCGTCCTTAAGCGCGACGTCGCAACCTTCTTCGTAGATGCGCAGGATTTCGAGGCCGGCTGCAATCGCGGTTTTCTCGAATATGGATAGCAACGATGCGTAGTCGATCGTTGTAGGTACTGGATTTACTGTCACGTTCAGCCCTGCCTAGATCGACCACGAACTATGATCGAAATTGAAGATGATTCCGCGATCAGTGAGCAGCTTTTCCACTTCCGAGGCAAGCTCTTCGGTTGTCCGTCCCACGGTTTTCAGATGAAGCTCCGGATTCTCCGGCACTTCATAAGGCGAATCCACACCGGTGAAATTCTTGATTTCACCGCGCAGGGCCTTCGCATAAAGACCCTTTGGATCTCGCCGCGCGCATTCCTCAAACGGCGTATCAACGTAAACTTCCATGAACTCGCCATCGCCAAGCAATTCGCGGACCATGCGCCGCTCGGCGACAAATGGCGAGATGAACGAGACCAGCACAATCAAACCCGCATCAACCATCAGCTTGGCAACTTCACCAACGCGGCGGATATTCTCCACGCGATCTTCTTCGGTAAATCCGAGGTCACGGTTAAGACCGTGGCGGACATTGTCACCGTCAAGAATATAGGTGTGCTTGCCAAGTGCAGCCAGACGCTTTTCGACAAGGTTGGCGACTGTCGATTTTCCAGAGCCCGACAGGCCGGTAAACCAGACGACCGCAGGTTTTTGATCCTTCTGGTTTGCGCGCGATGCCTTGTCGACATCAAGTGCCTGCCAATGGACATTGGAGGCGCGGCGCAGGGCAAAATCGATCATACCCGCACCGACCGTCGCATTGGTCAGCCGGTCTATCAGAATAAAGGAACCGGTCGAGCGGTTGGATTTATATCCATCGAAAGCAATCGCCTCCTGCGTCGAAATATTGACGACACCAACCTCGTTCAGATCAAGCGATTTGGCCGCTTCCTGCGCGAAACTATTGATATCGACTCGATATTTCAGATCAGTGATGGTTGCCGTTACCTGATCGGTCTCGGTACGCAAAATGTAAGAGCGTCCGGGGATCAATGGCGCTTCGGAAAACCAGACGAGATGCGCGGCAAACTGATCGGCCACTTCGGGGCGATTATCCGGCGAGACCAGCATATTGCCACGGGAAACCTCGACCTCGTCCTCCAGCACAATGGTGACGGCCTGCCCTTCTCCCGCTTGGTCAAGGTCGCCGTCCCACGTCGCAATTCGTTTCACGCGCGAAACTTTGCCGGATTTGGCCACCACAATCTCATCACCCGGCGAGACTGTGCCGGAAGCTATGGTGCCTGAAAATCCGCGAAAATCGAGGTTGGGGCGATTGACGAACTGAACAGGAAAACGGAACGGACGTGTTGCATCGGCATCATCCAGAGCCACATTTTCCAGATGTTGCAGAAGCGACGGGCCTTCATACCAGCCCAAATTTTCCGATGGGCCGATTACATTATCGCCAAAGCGAGCGGATAGCGGAATTGCCTGTATGGTTTTGAATCCGAGTTCGCTTGCAAACTCCTGATATTGTTTGACAATCGTCTCGAATACGTCCTGCGAATAATCAACCAGATCGATCTTGTTGACCGCAAGCACGATGTTGCGGATACCAAGCAGGGACGCGATGAAACTATGCCGCCTTGTTTGACGCAAAATCCCTTGCCGCGCATCGACAAGCACAATAGCCAGGTCTGCCGTGGAGGCGCCTGTTGCCATATTGCGCGTATATTGTTCATGGCCGGGCGTATCTGCAACGATGAACTTACGCTTTGGCGTCGAGAAGAAGCGATAGGCAACGTCGATTGTGATGCCCTGCTCGCGCTCGGCCTCAAGCCCATCGACAAGGAGAGCAAAGTCGATATCTTCGCCATTGGTGCCATGTTTGCGGCTGTCATTTTGCAGCGCTGCAAGCTGGTCCTCGAAGATCAGCTTGGTGTCGTATAAAAGCCGGCCGATGAGCGTTGACTTGCCGTCATCGACAGAGCCGCAGGTCAGGAACCGCAACAGCGACTTCTTTTCCTGCTCTGCCATGTAAGCGCTGATTTCCTCAGCTGCGGATTGTGCAACCGAAGTTTCGATATGGGCCAGCTTACTCATCAGAAATAGCCCTCACGCTTTTTCTTTTCCATCGAACCGGCCTCGTCCCGGTCAATCATGCGCCCTTGGCGCTCTGACGTCCGCGAGATCAGCATTTCGCTGACAATTTCGGGAAGCGTTGCCGCTTCGGATTCAACTGCGCCCGTCAGCGGGTAACAGCCAAGCGTGCGAAAGCGCACCCTTTTCTCCTGCAATACCTCGCCCGGCAAGAGCTGCATGCGCTCATCATCGCGCATGATCAGCATTCCGTCACGCTCGACAACGGGGCGCTTGGCGGCAAAATACAGCGGAACAATCGGGATATTCTCCTGCATGATATATTGCCAGACATCCAGTTCGGTCCAGTTGGAGATAGGAAACACACGGATCGACTCGCCTTTGGCAACGCGCGTATTGTAAATTTTCCACATTTCAGGACGCTGGTTTTTCGGGTCCCAGGAATGCTGTGCATTGCGAAATGAGAAAATACGCTCCTTGGCGCGGGCCTTTTCCTCGTCGCGCCGTGCACCGCCAAAGGCTGCGTCAAATCCGTATTTATCGAGAGCCTGACGCAGGGCGACGGTCTTCATGATATGGGTATGCGTGTTTGATCCATGCACGAAAGGACTGATGCCCTGCTCAATGCCTTCCTGATTGCTGTGAACGCGCAGATCAAATCCGAGACGATCAGCCTCTGAATCACGAAACGCGATCATCTCCTTGAATTTCCACGTACTATCCACATGGAGAAACGGAAAGGGCGGCTTGGCGGGATAAAAGGCCTTCATCGCCAGATGCAGCATAACGGATGAATCTTTGCCGATGGAGTACATCATCACCGGATTGGCAAATGTAGCGGCAACCTCACGAAAAATATGGATCGCTTCGGCTTCAAGACGCTGCAAATGCGTCAAATTCTTGGTCATGAAAGTCATTACCCACTCATGTCGCCAGGCATCATACCTGTAACAAATATCGCCTGATCCCAAACGCAGTTCAACACGTTTGGTCAGCGACCGCAAACATAGTGTAGCGCCCTGCCTTAGGGAAAGGATAGTTTCTCAGGCCAACCCAAATCCGCGCCAATTTGTTGCCTCGATCCGTTGATTATCAGAACATATTTCCACTCTTCCAATTGCGCGCCGTCAGCATGTTTTAAAACAACCCATCCCTAGAAAATAAATCCTTTGGGAATCGATCTGCAATTGCAGAGCGCGTAATTGACGAATGCAGCGCCCCGCCCTAGATGAGCAGATGATAAAGGGGCCGTTCGCATGGATATTTGCACATTCTGGTATGGGCCGCGATTGCGCGAAGTCGATCGTGTCTGCCTCGCTTCGATGGCCATGACCGGTCAACGGGTCAAACTCTATGCTTTCGAAGAGATCGAGAACCTGCCAAAATCCATCGAGTTGCACGATGCTTCCGAGATATTGAGCAAGGACTATTTTTTCCGGCTTGATCCCGACTTTCCCGATATCCCCAAATATACGCGTGTCATAGGCCAGTTCAGCGATCTGTTTCGCGTCACCTTGATGAAAAAACAGCAAGGCCTGTGGCTCGACACCGATATCTATCTGACCAAACAATTCCACCCCTCGCCCGATCGTCCTTATCTGGCCCGCGAAAACTTCACCCGCCTAGGTGTTTCGGCCATGTATCTGCCGCCGGACAATCCGGTTATCAGGGAATTCGACGCCTATCTGGAAAGCACGCGGATCGTGCCGCCTTGGCTGGGTTTTCGCCGCCGTGTCCTGCGCCCGGCATGGTTTCGGCTAACCGGCCAAAAGGTTTCGCCAGCAATGGTGGGCATTACTGTTTTCGCCAATGACGGCATTTCCCGGCTGGCTAAGCGCTATGGGTTTTTCAAAGATGGCGCCCCAAAAGAAAACTTCTATTATTGGACGGGACGGGATGCGCTACGCATTTACGATCCGGCCTTTGGCCTGGAACCGTTGAAGCATCCTGATTTCATTGGCTTCCATATCCACAAGAAGGGCCCATCAAACGAACCACCGCTCGAAGGCAGTTTCTATCATTGGGCGGTTGAGCGCGTGCAGCATCTTTTGTGAATATTGTTCTGGAGCTCAGGAGCCAATTTGCTCCCCCTCAGCTTAAAACTTGCAGGCAATGCTTTTGCACCACCGCCAGCAGTTTCAGGGCCATGCCGCTGGGCCGCTTCGCACCGCTTTCCCACTTTTGGATGGTTGATTCGCTGGTATTCAGATAGCTGGCGACCTCAAATACATAAAATATGCGTGCGCTAAAATCTGATCTCGAACTGGAGATCAATCAAAAGGTGCTGCTGAAATTCACAATTATGGTTTGGCTGGGGCGGGAGGGTTCGAACCTCCGAATGACGGTATCAAAAACCGTTGCCTTACCACTTGGCGACGCCCCAACATGTCTGCATCGGATGCGAAATCCTCATGCGACAGCGCGGCTTATAACCGTTGGTTTCAGCTTGTGCAACGTGAATGATCGGCCAGTTTGTCTCATCCCACAATTGTTTCGGCATTATTTTCATGACAAGGGTGCTGTATTGCACATATGACCGGGGATCAGCATTGACCATTATCATAATTCCATTTTTATCCGTCGCCATAGCGAGCGCAATTCTGCTCTGGGCTGCCATGCGGATGCTGCCGTCAAATTTTCTGGGCGCAACAATTACTGATCGATCGAATCACACCCAACCGGCGCGCCAGCTCGGCGGTCTTGCCCTTGTTCCTGCCATACTGGTTTCGCTTTGGGTTTTTGGGGCTGAGGCAGGCCTTCCGTTGCATTTCCTTATATCGGCCAGCCTTGGAGCCACAGTTTTATGGATCGTCGGCTTCCTGGACGACCGTCATCATCTGCCTGAATCCATACGTCTGGCGGCACAATTGATTGCGTCCGTGATTGCTGTTTATGGATTGGGCGATAATTTCCGCCTGCTGCCGGATTTATTGCCGTTTCTGGTGGAGCGGGCCTTGCTGGTCGCGGCTCTGGTCTATTTCATCAACATTACCAATTTTATGGATGGTATAGACCTGATGGTTGTTGCAGGACTTGGCGTCCCGCTAGCCCTGATTGCCGGTTTCTCTTTATTTGGTCTGGTGAACTTCGGAACTGGCAGTCTCGCTATGTCCATTGCGGGTGGATTGGCCGGATTTTTCTTTTTCAATCGCCCGAAAGCAACGATATTTCTGGGCGATTCGGGCAGTCTTCCAATCGGCCTGCTCAGCGGCATCACTTTCTTCATGGTCGCTCGCGAAATGACGATTTGGGCCGGGCTGATATTGCCGCTTTTCTTCATCGCCGATGCAACATCAACCCTGTTTATGCGATTGGCCGCGGGCGAAAATATTCTCAATGCCCACTCAAAGCACGCCTATCAAATTGCCAAACGTTCGGGGTGGTCTGTCTGGCTGATCATTTTGAGCGTGGTGGCGCTCAACTTCATCTTGGCAGCCTGTGCACTATTCACCATGCAGTCAGGCTGGCGCCAAGTGCTTGCCATCATCATAGCGCTTGCTGCCGTGACCCTGCTGCTCAGACGGCTAAGGTCAGGCAAACCGTAATCGAGGCGATCTTCAGGAAGCTGCGATCGTATACAGCAATTTCCTGATGCCCTCCGCATCCTGCTTTTCTATCAGGCTGCGCAACTCATCAATTGAGCCGGGCAGATGATCCAGCCCGTTAACGCGGCGCTGTGCCCGCAAAATTTTTGGGTGACGCGTCGCCGAAACACCTTGCGGATCGTAGAACAGTTCCTCGTGCAGCTTCTCGCCATCGCGAATACCGACGGTGACAATCTCGATATCTCCATCGGGATTATCAGCGTCTTTGACGGACAAGCCTGCAAGAAGAACCATGTTTTCGGCCAGATCGCGGATGCGTACGGCTTCGCCCATTTCAAGCATCAAGATATCGCCGCCACTCGAGAGAGCACCGGCCTGGATGATGAGTTCCGCAGCTTCGCGCACCGACATGAAATAACGGGTCATATCATCATGAGTCAGCGTGATAGGCCCGCCGCCTGAAATCTGCTCGCGGAACAATGGTACAACCGATCCGCTCGATCCGATGACATTGCCAAAGCGGACGGAAGCGAACACCTGGCCGGTATTTTCCGCCTGCGCCTGATTACCGTAATAGCGAACAATCAATTCCGCCCAGCGCTTTGTGGCCCCCATCACGTTGGAGGGCCGCACCGCTTTGTCAGAAGAAATAAGCACGAAATTACGAACACCTGCTTCGCACGAATTTCTGGCCAGAACCTCCGTGCCGATGACGTTGTTGCGTGCACCTTCGACAGTGTTTTCTTCTACAAGCGGCACATGCTTGTAGGCAGCGCAGTGATATACATTTTCTACCCTATGCTCAGCCAGAACCCTGCGGATCAGGATCGCATCGCTGATTGATCCGAGCACCGGTACAACGACGCAATCGCTGATTGCATTCAGCTCGCGCTGCAATTGGTAGATACTGTGTTCATTGACATCGAATATGACAAGTTTCGCGGGTGCAAGCTTCACAATCGTGCGGCAAAGCTCAGAACCGATGGAACCGCCGGCACCCGTGACGAGCACGACACGGCCTTCCACGGTCTTGTCGAGCAGTTCAGGATCAGCGGGAACCGGCGAGCGGCCAAGCAGATCGTCAATATCAATATCGCGCAGATTGCTGACAATATACTTTCCTGCGGTAAGATCGGAAATTGCCGGAAGAATGCGCACTTTCACATCGAGCGCCTTGAGACGGCCGACAAGTCTGCGCCGCTCGATTCCGGTAAGCGCGGAGGTCGTGACGATCATCTCCTTGATGCCGAAATTCTCAACGAGATATTCAATTTTCGCCGGTGGATAAACACGTATTCCGAGGATATCCATGCCCTGCAAGCTTTTATCATCGTCGATGAAACCGGCGACAAATACGTCCTTTTGCGAGCGCAAGGCATTGGCCAATTGCCGCCCTGCATCACCAGCACCAAAGATAACGCATTGGCGTTCCAGAAATTTTTCGCCTAAGGGGCTCCATAGAAGCCATTTGGCGGCAAAACGGCTGCCACAAATGATTGCAACCCCCAGAACCCAATAAAGGAAGGGTATGGCACGCGGGACACCTGCGGCACCCGTCATCTGCGTGAGGAATGCCAGACAGACCCAGATAATGACCGAGATGGTCACCGCTTGAATCATCGTCCAGATCGCCTTGTCGGGCAGATAGCGGATGACAGCGCGGTACAGGCCGAAGCGGATGAATATGGGCAATGCGATGAGAGGAGCAGAGATCATGAGCATGATCTGTTCGCCGTTTGGCATAAAAACTACACTGAACCTCAGCAAATAGCTAAGCCAAACCGCAAATGTCAGTGCAACCATGTCGAAAATGACAAGCAGGGACTGCTTGTAACGACGCGGCATCATGGAGATGCTTTGCCGGAATGTTTCCAAATCTTTATTCCTCGGTATTCGCAATTGCCAGAGCAGTAGCATAGGCCATTATAATTGCAATCTTTGTGTTAAGTGCCTGCAACTTATCCAACAGCTCTCATTCGGCTTTAGAGTCCTGCACTTTGGTGCATGGAAAAAGGATTACCGAATGGAACAGACGACCAACCTCAAGCTTCCTTATATCGCTCCCTCGCAAGCGCAGAAGCATGTGACTCATAATGAAGCGATAAGAGCACTCGACGCGCTCGTACAGCTATCGGCGATCAACAGGAGCACTTCTTTACCGCCCGAGGAGAGCCAGGAGGGCGACCGTTACATTATCAACACGCCAGCAAAAGGCCTCTGGAACGGTCGCGAGGGACAAATTGCAGCTTGGCAGGATGGCGCCTGGGCCTTTTTCTCCGCCTTGGAAGGTTGGAATGTCTGGATTGAAGATGAGAAAAGCTTCGTCGTTTTTCACCAGAAAAAATGGATCAAGAACGAAATCAGCACCAACCCGGTATCCCGTCTCGGGATTGAGGCAACAGCGGATGATACAAACAGGCTATCAGTTAAAAGCCCTGCCGCGCTGTTCGATCATGCCGGGGCCGGACATCAATTGAAGATCAACAAGGCTGGTGACAATCAGACAGCCTCTCTGCTGTTCCAGTCGAACTATCAGGGCCGTGCTGAAATGGGAACCATGTGGGGCCGTGACTTCCGCATCAAGGCCAGCGCCGATGGCTCGAAATGGTTCGATGTGATGGTGGCCGATAGCACCACGGGTCTTGCCTGTTTTCCTGCGGGCATTGCCCATCCAACAACCGGCAAAAAGCAGTCCGGAATGACGCTTGTTCCCGCCTGGGCTGGTACGCCCACAATTTTTGAAGCGCCAATGGTCCCGTCCAGCGCAACAATCGCTTCGGTGTCAGCCAATCTTTTAAACCTGAACAAAGGTGGCGCAGCGGCGATTTTTGCAACAAGTATGCGCGGTATATCCATGATTCGCGTCTGGAATATCACCCGCTCCCCCGCGCAATCAGCTTGGGTGAAATGGGATACGACTGCCGATCAGTTGCAGGTTTCCAATCCGGAACACATCAAGCAATGGCTCAAGAATGACGTGATTCAGATTACCGATCCGCTCCGGAACGATATTGCCATTGATATCTCTCCGCTCATGCAGAAGGCATTGAGCGCAGTGTTCCCGCAGGATGGCGTCCTGCTCAATGCAGGTTCGACGGGGGATATCACCATCGCCTGCCATGAGTCCTCCCCCGTTTCATCAAGCAATCTGGTTTATTTCAAAGGAGACGAGAAACGCAGTTTCACCGTGACGGGGGTTTATGGATAGGCACTGGTGGTGAGCAGCAACAGCGCTGTGCGTGGTTCGCCCTTCGACAAGCTCAGGAGGGAGAACCACGCACAACGCCTAAAACATCTCAGAACAGACATCTTGCAGCTCACCCACATTCCTCATGGTGAGCTTGTCGAACCACGGCACCATAGCTTTCAACCCCTAACTCCCCCGATAAGTCGAATACGACCACGGCGTCACCAGCAGCGGCACATGATAATTGCCCTGCACATCGGAAATTGCGAAACGTATTGGAATGTCGTCAAGAAATGCAGGTTCGGGCAAAGCTACGTCTTTTCCCTTGAAATAGTCGCCCACATGAAATGTCAGCTCATACTGCCCGGCCACCATGTCCGCCGTCGATAGTAAAGGCGCGTCAGTCCTGCCATCGGCATTGGTCATTGCGGTGGCAAGCAGGTGTCGCCCGCCGGCAGCGTTTATACGATGCAGCGTCAGGCGCACGCCCTCAGCGGGTCGTCCGTCAGCCGTGTTCAGAACATGTGTCGATAGCTTGCCCATCAAGAGCCCCTTCTCATGAAATCAGATCATCAAGACGAAAACGCGCGATCTGCCCGATCTGCCGCAACGCTTCCAGAACCTCCTCGCCCGAATTGTTCTCAAGCCGCTGGCGGAAGGCTGCCATGATGGAATGCTTGTCGTGGCCGCGCACTGCAAGAATGAAGGGAAACCCGAATCTGCTCTGATAGGCATTGTTCAGGGCGTGAAACTCATCGAATTCTTCATCGGTCAACCGGTCAAGACCTGCACCCTTTTGTTCGGATGTTGAACTTGTCGTTAGCCTGCCCTGGCGCGCGGCTTTTCCGGCAAGGTCCGGATGAGCGCGGATCAATCCGAGCTGCGCCATTTGTCCTGCCTTCGCGACAACAGCCAGCATGGCGCCATGCAATTGGTCGACATTTGCAAAGGGGCGCATATCTGCGACCCCTTCCGGCACCCAAGGCGAATGTTCGAAGATGCTGCCCAGCGCCTCAATGAATTTCTGAGTGCTTGCTTCGTTCAGTTCATCAAGCGTCATTGTGATCCAATTCATCTGCTGTTGCCGATCCAACCAGGCATGGTTCAACAAGCTGAGGCATGATGCTATTGCGATCAAGGTTAAAAACGAATGCTCAAATCTGCCTTGACTGAATTGTCCACACCTCGTTCAGATATACAGTCGTTATAGGAAACGCCTATCAAGCCGGGTTTTGCTTATCGAGAGCCGGAGGGGGAGCTTTGGTTGACCGCCCTCAATACGGCTTCGGGCGTTGCCGGACTATCCAGTTGCGGCACAGATCCGGCTATGGAAGCGATGGCATCGCGGATTGCCAGCCAGATGGAAATTCCAAGCATTAAAGGCGGCTCGCCAATGGCTTTTGAGCGGAACACCGTTTCCTCGCGGTTCGGCATATTATCGAGAATGCGGACATTGAAAATGGGCGGCACATCGCGTGAGCCGGGTATTTTGTAGGTTGATGGGCCAACAGTCCTCAATCGCCCCGTCTTGTCCCACCAAAGCTCCTCGCAAGTTACCCAGCCCATGCCCTGCACGAAGGCGCCTTCGATCTGGCCAAGATCAATTGCCGGATTGAGCGGCGAACCCACATCCTGCAAAATATCGGCGCGCAGGCAGCGTGTCTCGCCGGTCAGCGTGTCAATCGCCACCTCCGCCACCGCCGCGCCATAGCTGAAATAAAAGAATGGCCTGCCCTTCATGGTCTTGCCATCCCAGTGGATTTTAGGCGTCGCATAGTGCCCCGCCTCCGAAAGCTGCACCCGTTTCGCCCAGGCCATTTTTGCCAGCTCGCCGAAGGAAACGGATCTATTATCCGCGTGAACCCGGCCCTCGCGGTAGATGATCACCTCTTCCTCAACGTCGAAATGTTCGGCGGCAACAGTAGTCAAACGGGCCTTGATCGCGGTCGCCGCCTTGAAGGCTGCCATGCCATTGAGATCAGACCCCGTAGATGCCGCTGTCGCGCTGGTGTTTGGCACCTTGCCCGTCGCAGTGGAGGAAATTCGCACCATGTCGAGATCAACCTGAAACACTTCCGCCACGACTTGCGCCACTTTGACGAACAGGCCCTGCCCCATTTCCGTGCCACCATGGTTCAGGAAAATCGAACCGTCCAGATAGACATGCACCAGCGCGCCCGCCTGATTGAGCGAGGTCAAATTGAATGAAATACCGAACTTCACCGGCATCATTGCCAGCCCGCGCCGGATAATTGGATTGGCGGCATTATGCGCATCGATTTCGGCCCGTCGCTGCTGCCAGTCCGCCGAGGCAAGCACTGCCTCCGTCACCTCGACAAGGCGATTATCCTCAACCTTCTGGCCGTAAGGCGTGGTATCGCCTGTCCCATCGCCATAATAATTGATCGCCCGCACCGCATTCGGATCAAGCTTTAATTCGCGCGCAATCGTGTCGATCACCGCCTCAATGGTGATGATCCCTTGCGGTCCGCCAAAACCACGAAACGCCGTATTGGAAACCGTATTGGTTTTGCAGGCATGTCCCACAAAGCGCGCATTGGGAATGTGGTAGGAATTGTCCGTATGGGTCAGCGCCCGCGTAATGACCGGCCCCGTCAGGTCCGGCAGATTGCCCGCCCGCGCAAGATATTCCGCATCAAGTCCAAGGATGCGCCCGCGCCCATCCACGCCCACCTTCCAGTTGACAACGAAATCATGACGCTTGCCGGTTCCGGCCATATCGTCACGGCGTTTGAGCCGCATCTTGCATGGCTTGCCGGTCTTGGCAGAGATCAGCGCCGCAGCGCCAGCGATAATTGTCGGTTGGCTTTCCTTGCCGCCAAAGCCGCCCCCCATACGTCGCACCTGGCATTCCACGGCATTAGCGTGAATGCCAAGAATGCCTGCCACGTGATGCTGCACTTCGGTCGGATGCTGCGTTGAGGAATGCACCAGCATTTCGCCATTTTCACCCGGAATGGCATAGGCGATATGGGTTTCCAGATAGAAATGGTCCTGACCGCCCATTTTGAGCTTGCCGGAAAAGACATGCGGCGCACTTGCCAGCGCCGCATCGACATCGCCGTCAACGACCTCCTGCACCGGCACCACATAGTTCTTGCGGCGATGTGCTTCCTCAATATGAAGCACGGCTTCCAAAGGCTCAATATCCAGCTTGACCTTTTTGGCAGCGCGATAAGCGGTTTCAAAATCGCTTGCCGCTACAACAGCGATCACGCGGCCTTCATGGTCGACAATATCTTCGGCAAACAATGTCTCGCCGGTATGGATCGGCCCGACCTCATTATGGCCCGGCACATCTTTCGCCGACCAGACACCCGCAACACCCGGCATTGCCAACGCTTCGCTTGCGTCAAAACCATTAAGCTTGCCATGCGCCACTGGAGACAGGACAAAGGCTGCATGCAGCGTTCCCGGCAGTTCGGGCATATCGTCAATGTAATTGGCCTCACCTGCCACATGGCGCGCCGCGCTGTCATGGGCGATACCCTTGCCGACAATACTGCGTTGGACAATTTTAGGGTCAATGTTCATAGCGCCATGACCTCCACGGTCTCGCCCGCTACGTCGCGCCGAAATCGCTCCACAAGATTGGCTGCCACCTGCAATCGATATTCAGCGCTGCCGCGCCAATCGCTCAATGGCTTGAACCGCGCGGTAATGGCAGCGGCGCAGCTCTCTGCCGCACGTCTGTCAAGCACAGTTCCGACCAGCGCCTGTTCGGCCTCTATTGCCCGGATTGGCGTTGCCGCCATGCCGCCAAAAGCGATGCGGGCACTGCGGACCTGCCCTTCTTCGCGGAAAACTGAAAAAGCTCCGCAGACTGTCGAAATATCCTGATCGTAGCGTTTGGATATTTTGTAGACTCGAAATGCTTGGCCCTCTCTTGGTTTGGGTATGGAGATTGAAGCAATCACTTCATTGGGTCGCAATTCTGTTTTGCGGTAATCGAGAAAGAAATCCTCAAGCGAAAGGAATCTATGTCCGCTCAGCGATGCCAGTTCAATCTCTGCCCCAAGCGCAATCAAGGCCGGAGGTCCATCGCCAATGGGGCTGGCCGTGCCAATATTGCCGCCAATGGTACCCATGGACCTTATTTGCGTTGACCCGAACCGGCGAATAAGCGTGGCGAATGAGGGGTAATGCGCGCTTACCCGCGCCAGCACCTCTTCCCAGGTCACGGCAGCGCCAAAGCTCAAATGATTGTCCGTTTCGCGAATCTGGCGAAGTTCGCGCACCGATGCGAGCGCTATCACCTCATTCCAGTCCGTATGATAATCCGCTAGCGCAACACCAAGATCAGTGCCGCCCCCAAGCAGAATTGCTTCGGGCTTCTCGCTTCGCAGTGCTAAAAGTTCGTTCAGGGATGCCGGTTGATGAAAAACCGCCCCGCCATCCGATAGCATTGATTGCGGTTCGATCTCGGCAAAGGCAGCCACATGCGGCCCGGCAATCGCCGCTCCTCCGGCAGCAACCACCTTGCGCGCCGCCTCGACAATTGGCCGATAGCCGGTACACCGGCAAAGATTGCCTGCCAGCGCATCATGAATGGCCTCGTCATCGGCCTGCGGATTAGACGCCGCGAGCCCGGCTAAGGAGATGACAATTCCGGGAGTACAAAAACCGCATTGCGACGAACCGTTTTCCGCCATTGCCGCCTGTATCGGATGTAGCTCGCCGGTTTTCAGCCCTTCCACCGTAACCAGCGCGCGCCCATCGATCTGGCCCATGGCAAGGATGCAGCTATTGGCCGCGTGATATTTCACCTGATCGCCATCAACATGACCGATCAGCAGCGAACAGGCACCGCAATCACCCTCCGCACAGCCCTCCTTTGTGCCGGTCAGTCGCGGCACATTACGCAGCCAATCCAGCACCGTGGTATCGGGCCGCACATTGGCTTCGTGAATTTGACCATTTAGAAAAAAACGAACGGAATTTGACATGATATCAGCTTCATCCGCCAATGTGATCGCGTCAAGAGGGCGTAAGCAGAACCGGGTGGTGATTTAGCTGTAATAACAAAGTGCGTGGTTCGACAAGCTCACCATGAGGAAGGTTGGGGCTGCAAGATAAACTCGGAGCAGCAGGATTTAGCTCCTTGCAATCAACCAGCTCCCTCATGGTGAGCTTGTCGAACAACGCACCACCGCAAATGCAAACCAGAGCTTGCGGGCGAACCACGCACAACTCAGGCGCTATGAATTTTCTGGCGATTTTTGGACAATTCAGGCAAACCTTCGTAATTCAGTGCAATGAGAGCCTGCTTCTTCACCCGTGACCAGCCTTTGATTTGCCGTTCACGTGCTATTGCATCAAGAATGCGATCATAGGTTTCAGTAAAAACAAGTTCTACAGGTCGGCGGTGTTTGGTATATCCATCACAGATTCCGGCATTATGTTCCCAAACCCGGGCTTCAATTTCTTGCTTCGTTAATCCGGTATAATAAGAACCATCAGAACATCTTAGAATATAAACCATTGCCTCCATTCAGTCTCCCATGCTTGAAACTGAAAGTATAAACAGACGGTCACCGGTCGAGCAATTATACCAAAGTTGCATCTGCGCTGTGCGTGGTTCGACAAGCTCACCATGAGGGAGGTTGAGAGTGGCAGGGAGTCTAGTTTGGGGACGTCGCAGATAACTATTTGCAATCCAACCACCTCCCTCATGGTGAGCTTGTCGAACCACGCACAGCGCAGGAGCAATCAGTCACCTCCCTCATGGTGAGCTATGCTGAGCCTTTCGAAGAACGAGCCACGCATTATGAGGTGCGCAGGTGCTAAACCGCTTCAATCCGAAAAATACGATCCGGCCAAAAATATTCTTCAAGATTATCGCCTTCGCCGCCGCGATCCACCACCATGAAATCCGAGCTCTGCTCCAGCGATATCAGCGGATGGTGCCAGACATTGCGGTGGTAGTTAACGCCCTGGTTGCCCTGCACCAAAAATGCTACCGGATTTGCGGGTTTGCCGCCCGCATCTTCGCCCACGACGACTAAAAACGGCCTGTTCTGCAATGGATAGAATGCCTGGCTGCCGAGTGGATGCCGCTCCAGCATATGGATATCGATGGGAGGGGTAAAAGCCTGTCCGCGAAAAATATTGATCAGGACGCGCGGCTGATCACCGGCCACGTCAACCTTGGCAAGGTCATGATAACGTTCTGTCGTACCACCATTGATCAGGCGCAGCTCCGCGCCCGCCACTTCAATCACATCGCCAAATGGCCCAAATGCTGCCTTGGTCAGCGGCTGAACATCAAGGGTGATGATGTTCATGCCAGTGCCTTGCAATATCGATGCGGCGCGCCACCCAGACATCGCTGTGTTGCTGAACATAATCGAGAAAGCGCTCCAATGCGGCAGCGCGTCCCGGACGTCCAACCAGACGGCAATGCAGGCCGACGGACATCATCTTGGCCGCTCCTTCCTGTCCCTCTTTATAAAGAACATCAAACGTGTCCTTCAGATAAGAATAGAACTGGTCACCGGAGTTGAAACCTTGCGGCGTGGCAAAACGCATATCATTGGCGTCAAGCGTATAGGGAACAATGAGATGGGGGCCTTTCGGACCTTCCACCCAATAGGGCAGCTCGTCCGCATAGCTATCGGCGGAATAGACAAAGCCGCCCTCTTCCATGACGATCTTCAGCGTATTGTCCGACGGCTTGCCTTGATAAATCCCCAGCGGCCGCGAGCCCGTAATTTCGGTATGCAGGCGCACAGCTTCCAAAATGTGCTCGCGTTCGCGTTCCTCCGGAAAATCCTTGTATTCCAGCCAGCGCAGGCCGTGGCTGGCTATTTCCCAGTCAGCCTCTTTCATTGCGGCAACAGCGTCTGGATTGCGCGCCATGGCGAGCGTCACGCCATAGACCGTGACCGGCATGTTGCGGCGCGTGAACAATCGCCATAGCCGCCAGAAACCAGCGCGCGATCCATATTCGTAGATGGATTCCATATTGAGATTGCGCTGGCCCGGCCATGATTGCGCGCCAACGATCTCAGACAGAAGGTTTTCGGATGCGGGGTCCTGATCGAGGATGCAGCTTTCGCCGCCCTCCTCGTAATTCACCACAAATTGCACGACCAGCTTGGCCCCGCCCGGCCATTTCGGGTCGGGCGTGTTACGGCCATAGCCGATCAGATTGCGCGGATAATCAACCAAGTGAGATCAACGACGCTTGAGCAATGATCCGAGGGCAGGAACTCCGAGTGCTGCCAGCGCCAGCTTCAGAACATCGCCGATGATGAATACGCCAACGCCATAAGCGAAAGCCTTCTCGAAACCGAACAAATATGCCATCCATAGGAAGCCCATGGTGAGAATAATGACTTCGGCAACGAGCATCGACAGGCCGATGGAAATCGCGTTGCGGGCAAAGCCCTTATCGGCTGCGCGTCCGACAATCCATGCAGCTGCGAGGTAAGACAAGAGATAACCGCCAGTTGGTCCAACCATATAGGCAAGACCAATGCCCTTTTCCGGTGTTCCGGTGAATACGGGCATGCCGAGAGCGCCTTCAAGCAAATAAAGCGCCATGGTTGCCACGGCGAGACGCGAGCCATAGGCGGCGGAGATCGCAAACACGGCAAATGTCTGCATCGTCACGTTGACGAAGACCATGTCCACTTTCGTCTTGGCTGAAAGCGCCATCAGGGCCGAGCCAACGAGAGCAAGCGTGACAAACCACACGGCTTTGGCCAATTGGCCTTCCGGCTGGAACGTTTCGGCGAGAGAGCGGGTTTTTGCAGTGATCATGGTCTATCCTCCATATTGGCTTTCGCCACTTCTTGAAGAGGTATATTAAGCTTCATCCCGCACTGCAATAGGCGCATAAAGGTCAGCCCACATCAATGTCCCTGAGTTTCGATATTAAATTCGCGCCGCATTATGGCGAGGCCGTGGATGTTGCCCCGCAGATTCAGCGAATCACGGTGAACAATCCGAGCCCCTTCACCTTTTACGGCACCAATTCCTATCTGATCGGCAAGGATACGCTGGCGCTGATTGACCCAGGTCCGCTTGATGATGCCCACAAGGCAACTTTGCTGCGTGCTATTGCCGGACGCCCTGTCAGCCATATTTTTGTCAGCCATACGCACCGCGATCATTCCCCGCTCGCCTCGGTTCTGAAAGACGAGCTTGGCGCTGTGCTTGTGGCGGAAGGTCCGCATCGTGCAGCCCGCCCACTGCATATTGGTGAAGTCAATCTGCTCGATGCCAGCGCGGATACGGAATTCGTCCCGGATATTATTGCGGCAAATGATACGGTCATCAATGGCGACGGCTGGGCTTTGCGCACCATTCACACGCCGGGCCATACGGCCAATCACGCGGTTTTCGCACTGGAAGAAACCGGAATACTGTTCTCGGCCGACCACATCATGGCGTGGTCCACCTCCATTGTCGCACCGCCGGACGGTTCCATGTCCGATTATATGGCGTCGCTTGATGTGATGCTGGAACTGGATTCGCGTGTCTATCTGCCCGGCCATGGTGGGGCGGTCACAAAACCCAAGGCTTTCGTGCGTGGTCTGCGCGGCCATCGAAAAATGCGGGAACGTGCCATTCTGGAAAGGATTCGCGCCGGAGACCGTACGATTGCCGCCATGGTAAAGGCAATCTACCGCGACACGGATCCGCGCCTGCATGGCGCTGCAGCCCTATCGGTACTGGCCCATCTGGAAGACATGGTTACGCGTGGTCTTGTGCAAACCGAAGGCAATCCCGCGATCGACGGTGTTTACTGGGCCTAGAGCCTTTGCGTTTTGGTCGAATCAAAACGGCGCACCAAGCCTTTGCCTTTACGCAATTCCGGACGCAAAACCGCTGCACACTTTTGCTGGAATTGCTTTTAGGAAGCGTCGGCGGGCGGGACTTCTGTCGTTTCTTCCTCGGGCTGCACACCCTGCACTTCCATATCGAGAGCCGTCATGAAAGCCGCAATCCGGTCAGCATTTTCACCAAGATCATGGGTTCCATAACGCGAAACGGAGCGCATATCGACATAGGTCGTTTCACCTTCATCGCTAAGGCGGATCACTACATCGCTGGTAAAGCCCAAAAGCCAGGTCCGTGCCACGACATCAACCAGAATCTCCTCAGTCTCACCTGGCTCGCCTTTTTGGCTGATAATTACCCAGCCATTATTGGCGATAACCGTTTTGACCGCCGTGAGAATCCTGTCGGGCGAACCCTCATAGCGGCGTCCCGTGACTTCAGGATAGGCCTTCGCCTGCAGCCCGCGACTATCCGGATCATTGATGACGGGATTCATATTGACTGAACGGCGGCCCGTTTCCAACAAAGCGGGTGGATCGGTTAAATCGGTCGAAACATCATAAATTGCCGGTAGAACCATGACTTGATAAATCGTTGTCATGAAGGGTATCAGCACCAGCAGCGCGATCAATGTGCCCCAGAATGACCGGGTGAAGCCAATATCGCCGCGCCGCCACAGGCTGGTGAAACCCTTGAGTGCCAGCAGCAATGCCAGGCATGCCAGCCCTGCTACAATAGCTAGAAGCCAGAGAAATTCGGGTGTCTCGATTTGCTCAAAGCGGTGGCCGAGGCCCGAAACGACAAAAAGTATGAGGCTCAAAAACGCAATGCGAACGGACCATTTTGCTGAAATCGAATGGCGGCGACGCCATTGGCCTGAGTGTTGCGGTCGCATGATTCCCTGAAATTCCATCAATGACAGGAAAACAGCTAATCGCATTTGTGCGTGGACACAAGCATATGAAGCCGGACTTCCATCTCCTTTGGTGGTGAAAGTCCGACCATAATCAAATCAAACGATTACGGGAACATAAATTCGCTTCGTCTCATCATATGCTAAGCCGATTGCGGGATCGGTCTTGCTGATCTTGCCGTTCTCAGCATGACCCGCATAGCGCCGCAGATAGATTGAGGAACTCAAGGCATCGACAAAGGATATGTCATACCAACCATCCTTGGTGGAGAATGAAACAGTTTTCGTACCAGTTTCGACTGTTTTTTCTTCGCCGGTATAGGCGTTGACCACTTTCAGCCTTCCGCTTGCCGTTGGCCATTCACCGAAAATAAACTCGATTGTCCGGCCGTCCAAAGAAGTTTTGACATCGACAAGGTGAGCAATCTGATTGTCGCTGACACTGCCCAATTCACCACGGAACTCGGCCAGATAACCGTTAGGACCATGGACTGCATAGGAATACTGGTTGTTCGACCACCCACTTTCTTTACTAATATTCATATTCCAGACGTCGGAAATGTCGATCGGTGCACCGCCTAGTTTGATTCCTTCGACAGTGTCAAACCAGCCGCCATCACTCCGGTCATAGGAAAGAATGGTGAATGATGCGCCCAGCCGGCCACGGTTCCTGAATGTGATTTTCAGTTTCGGCGGCGAGTTGTTGGTAAAGCTGCATAAAGTCTGAAAATCGTAGCCGACAGGCAAGAGATCACATTGTGTCTTATCCTGCTTTACCGAAACGGGTCTGGTTGCATCGGGATCAGCCATCACGTCCTTTATCGACGGTATGTATGCACTTGTGCCTTGTGCGATTTCTCGTTCCTCTTTCGTATAGATTTTGGTCGGCTGGATCGCATTTATCAGTTTTTCCATGGGCTTGACTTTGGTGCGATCAAAATCAAACACGCTGGTCAGATCGCCGGTAATGGCCTTTCGCCACGAAGAGATCATGTCGAAGTCTGTCGGAGCCTGGACACCTTTCGCCTTAAGCCATGCTTCCAAAAACTGAAGGACCGATGTGTGATCAAACGTCTCGGAACAGACGCGACCACCCGAAGTCCATGGCGATACGATAATCATTGGAACGCGTGGTCCCAGGCCCATAGGCTTGCCATTGGAGCCTTCCGAATTCAGATCGCCCTGCTCGCCGGTAGTTGTTAATTTTATACCGGGAGAAACCACACCGGCACTACTATTCATCGGTGGCGCTGGAGGCAGTACATGGTCGAAAAACCCGCCATTTTCATCGTAATTTATAATCAGCGCTGTCTTGTGCCAGACTGCCTTATTCGCCAGCAGCGCGCGCAAAACTTCACTCAAATAGTATTCACCAAAGTGCGGGGGGTATTTTGGATGTTCACTGAAGGCTTCCGGCGGCACGATCCACGAAATTGCAGGCAGCTTGTCATCGATGACGTCCTGCTCGAAACGGGATGGCTTATCCGCCTCGCTCCGCAGCACTGAATTGACTGTTTGACTCTTGATGTTGATGACAGACCGCTCTTCCAACGACTTGTTTGTGCCCCGGTACTGCCTGAAGTATTCAAGCGTGTTGTCACCATAATTGCCTGCAAACGGATCACGGGTCCAGGTCAGCCCGTCCTGATAAAATTTCCAATCTATCTGAAGCTCTTCAAGCCGCTCAGGATAGGTTTTCCAACTTGGTCGCAGGGGAGAATCATCGGAAACTCTAAGCCCGCTGAAAGAACTATTAGTGGCTTTGCTATGACTTGTTCCCGTCCAGAAATATGAGCGGTTGGGATCCGTTGAGCTGTTAACGGAGCAAAAATAGGCATCGCAAACTGTGAATGCTTTTGCGAGCCGGAAATAAAGTGGAATATCCGGCTCGACATAATGCGCCATGCTGACGATTCTTTTATTGGGAATCCATTTATCGCTAAGGCCAAAGTTCCAGGCAGCAATACCATCATTGAAACCATGCGGTGGATCCTGCAAGAAAACATCTCCCGCGTCTGTGTCAGCACTTGTACCTTGTGGCAAGCGATAGGGCTTCACCTTGGGCGCAGACTCGGTTTTTTGAGATTGATGCCAGATTGGCTCACCATTTTTTTGTTTCATTGGCCGCGGATCGCCAAACCCGCGAACTCCGCGCAATGTCCCGAAATAATGATCAAAAGAGCGGTTTTCCTGCATCAGGATAACCACATGCTCAATATCGGCCAGCGAACCCTTTGCACAGTCCGGAACTGCATTAAGCAAATCTGCGACCACGGTCGAACCGGCCAAGGCCTCGCTCATATAGGCCGAGCATGCCGAATAGGCTGCTGCACTTGAACCAGCCAAACCAAGCATTTTAATAAAATCGCGTCTATCCATTATTCTATCCTGAAATCAAAAATAAAATTCTACCCGTTGCGCCTTCAAATCATCGCGCAAAGCAGTCCCACCTCGTGGATTATTCGCAAAGGTCTTCTCTCATGTAGTCGTTTTCAAGTTTAAGCACTGACACTGCCGTTAAAAGCGCAGCTTTGTCTGCAGCAGCCTTGTCCTTGACCTTTGCAAGCTCCAATGCTGTTTCACCCAATAAACCATCAAGTTCTGCTCTTTTGCTTTCCAGACTAACCAGCGATGCTTTGATCTCTTTCACCTGCTTTAGAAGGTCCGGACTGTCTTCACCGGGCTTCGCCAGCTCGTCCGACAGCTCTTTCAGCTTGCTCTTGTGAGCCTTCATCTCGGTAACATTGCCGTCATGCGCCTTTTCAAGATCAGCACGCGCTTTTTCAAGATCGCTGACTTGTTTCGCCAAGGCAGCCTTATCCGCTTCAGCCGTGTCCTTGACCTTTGCAAGCTCCAACGCTACCTCACCCAACAAGCCATCAAGTTCTGTTTTCTTGCTTTCCAGACTAACCAGCGATGCTTTGATCTCTTTCACCTGCTTTAGAAGGTCCGGGCTGTCTTCACCCGGCTTCACCAGCTCGTCCGACAGCTCTTTCAGCTTGCTCTTGAGAGCCCTCATGTCGGTGGCATTGCCGTCACGCGCCTTTTCAAGATCAGCACGCGTTTTTTCAAGATCGCTGACTTGCTTGGCCAAGGCAGCCTTGTCACTCTCAAGATTTCCATAGTTCGCCAACTCATCTGTCAGCTTTTTCAGCTTGCTCTTGAGCACATTTATCTCGACTGCGGTGCTCGCACGCGCTTGTTCAAGGTCGTCAGCTTGCTTTGCCAATACAGCTTTATCATTCTCGAGATTTTCGTTCTTTGCTTTCAGCTCATTGATTTCTCTACTGAAAGTTGATGCCGATGTGTCGGACTTTGACCCGGAGTCGTTGCACGCTGCAACCAGCATGAGAAGCAATAATAGACAAAAACGATATTTCAAAGCTCACTCCTGAAACAAATAAATCAAATTATGCGTCGTAATATGAATCGTCGTCTAAACGGCCTGTATAAAATTCTGATGACAGTTCCGCTACAGATTTAGGGGCAAGAAACTCGACTGATTTAAGCCGTTTACATTTTATGAGTGTATCAGATGGCACACTCCTGCCATCATCGAATCAAGTGATTTGGCAGAAACAGAGCGCGGAGACACACCGCTGACAGAAGATAACATGACGAGGCCGGATATGATGCCTGAAGCTGGCAAAGCGGTTTCGCTTGAAGTTGTAGAAGTTGAATTGGCGCTTGGCGCGCAGGATATCGTTGCCGATGGTTTTGAAGGCGCCTTGCAAAAGGCCGTGGATTTGGTTGATGGAAAGCTGATCTTCAATATCAGGGCGCCCGAAAACAGCGATTATCAGCGCGTGGCGGCAATCTCCGTTTCAGATGGATCAGCTGAGCAGACTGTCTTTGTCACGCTTGGCAATGATGGCACCACTTTCGCCGTTACAGCGGACAAATCCGATATAAATGTCGGTGGTGATTTGCCGCTGTTATAATCTCTTTCATTTCTGAATCTTCCGGAGCGACCCTTTGCCTTTCCAGCCAGTCTGGTTAGTGTTGGGAAAAACTTGCAATAACCGGAGTAACAAAATGGCGAACAGCCGCCCCCTTACCAATGTTCAGCAGCGCGATGTCAATGCGATCCTCCATCCCTATACCCCCTTGCACAAATTGCAGGAAAACGGCCCCTTGGTGATGGGGCATGGCAAGGGCGTTTATCTCTACGACACGCAAGGCAAGGAATATATTGAGGGCATGTCCGGCCTGTGGTGTGCGGGGCTGGGCTTTGGCGACGAAGAGATGATCGAGGCTGCGACGGAACAGATGCGCACCCTGCCCTATTACCACCTCTTTGGCGGCAAGGGCATGGAACCGGCGATCGAGCTTGCTGAAAAGCTCAAGGAAATAGCGCCTGTACCGATTTCAAAGGTTTTTTATACCTCGTCGGGTTCAGAAGCAAATGACACGCAGGTCAAGCTTGCCTGGTATTACAACAATGCCCTTGGCCGCCCGAAAAAGAAGAAGATCATTTCCCGCGTCAAAGCCTATCATGGCGTGACCATCATGGCTGCATCGCTGACCGGCCTGCCTTATAATCACATGGGTTGGGATTTGCCGGTCGAAGGCATTTTGCATACGGATTGCCCGCATTATTATCGCTTTGGCCAGGAAGGCGAAAGCGAGGCGGAGTTCGTTGCGCGTCTGGCCACATCGCTGCGCGATATGATTGAGCGTGAAGGGCCCGAAACCATCGCAGCCTTCATTGCCGAGCCTGTCATGGGCGCTGGCGGTGTGCTTGTGCCGCCTGCCAGCTATTTCAGCGCCATTGAGCCGATTCTGCGCGAACACGATATCATGATCATCGCAGATGAGGTTATAAACGGCTTCGGCCGCACCGGTAACTGGTGGGGCAGCCAGAGCGTTGGCATGACGCCGACAACCATTTCAGCAGCCAAGCAGTTGACCGCTGCCTATTCACCGCTTGGTGCAGTGCTGGTGCCCGAAGACATCTATCAGGCCTATGTGGATCATAGCGCTCAAATCGGTACATTTGGCCATGGCTTCACCTATGGCGGGCATCCGGTTGGCTGCGCCCTTGGCGTCAAGGCAATCGAGATTTATCAGCGCCGCAATATTGTGGATTATGTGCGCGGCCTCACCCCGCTTTTTGAAGCACGCCTTGCCAAGGTGAAAGATCACCCCTTGGTTGGGGAAGTGCGTAATTGCGGTCTGATGGGTGCGGTAGAACTTGTGGCCGATAAAGCAACAAAGCGCCCGTTCAATCCCGCCCATGCGGTCGGCCCCGCTCTGGCGCGCTTCCTGGAAGGTCATGGTGCAGTGCTTCGCGCCGTCGGCGACAGTATCGCATTCTGCCCGCCAATGATCATCACGGAGGACGAGCTGAACGAGCTGTTCAACCGCTTCGAACTCGCCTTGGCAGACACGGAAGCCTATGTTTCAACGGGCAGTTTGCGCGCCGCTTGATGCATAGCGGTTTGCAGCGGTTTTAATGCGTGGTTCGACAAGCTCACCATGAGGAATGGAGTTGATTGCAAGCGGCGCCAAATCTGCGGAGGTAAACCACGTGGTGCATCCCTCGACAAGCTCAGGATGAGGAAGGTTGGCGGATTGCAATGCCGATTATCTGCCTCATGGTGAGCTATCAGAATGAGGCTCCCTGCAATCATCTACATTCCTCATGGTGAGCTATCCTGAGCTTGTCGAAGGGCGAACCACGCACCACGGCTTTGCCACCTACCAGCGACGACCACAACTGGAAACAACCGCCTTCACACCATCGTTCGACAGCGATTTGTCGCCCGGCTGACAGCTCTTCAGCTCAACCCGGAGACAGGCCATCCAGTACAAAGTCGAGGCCCTTGCGAAATGTCCCGTCCCAATCATCATCCAACAGCAGGCGGGCGCGTTCGATTGTCGGATAGCGTTCGGCGCGTTGCTCAAGGCGCTGTTGAGCGGCAGCTCTCTCGCCATCGGAAAGATCGAAACTCGTCCGGGTTACGGTCGCACCCATCACATAATTCCACAGCGACCATATAGCGACATTCAAATTGGCGTCTGCCACACCGGCAACAGACAAGGTTTTGCTCAACAGTTCCAGACGGCCAAGCATATTTGGCCCCAATGCCCGGCGTGGTAGGAGCGATGCCGACCAGGGATGGCGCAACATGCTGGCGCGCCAGTCTTCCAGCAGGTGTAAGGCTTCTAGGCGCCAGTCTTCCATCCCGCCAATTTGCCGTTGCTCGCTATATTCAAGCACCGAATCCAGCGCCAGATCAAAAACGGTTTCTTTGTTATCGACGTGCCAATACAAGCTCATCACGCCTGAGCCGAGGCGATCGGCCAGCCGCCGCATGGAAAATCCTTCGAGGCCTTGAGCGTCCAAAAGCTCCACCGCAGTTACCACGATCCGCTCCAGAGAGAGAGATTTTTCGCCACGCCCACCCTGCACAGTTTTTGGTGACGCAGTTGCCTCTTTGCTCTTCTCGCCGCTACCTTTACCAGCCATCCGTTTTCCTTGCCAACCACAGGCCGATTTAAACCAACAACGCCGTAAATGTCGATGCCGACAATTGACTCGTACAGCGTACGATGTAATTAAATCGTACGTTGTACGGGATACTCATATGTCGATAGCTGAAAGTTCAGACCGGAACCACTGCGGCTCGTTGCCAGCAGCGGGCAACGCCAAGAGAAAAAACATGTTACGCGCAAACAAGCATCTGCTCATCGGAGGGCTATTCATAATGACCATGACACTACCCACTGCAACCACGGCGCATGAGAATGACCTCAAGCTGACTATCGTCAACCCACAAAACCTTTACGATCCAACGCCAAATGGCTATAGCACCGCGGTAATAGCACCGGCTGGCGGCCGAGTAGCCTATATCTCCGGACAGGGCGGGCAGGATAGCACGGGAGCTTTGTCACCCGACTTCGCCGCTCAGGTTAAGCAGGCCTATGCGAATCTTCATAGCGTTCTTGATGGTCTCGGCGCCAAGCCGGATCAGGTCGCCAAGCTCACCATCTTCGTGGTGGACCATGACATGTCGAAGCTTGAGGTGTTGACGAAAAACGTCAAGGAAATGTTCGGCAAAACACTGCCCGCGCAGACTTTGATCCCCGTTCCGAAACTTGCAATCGACCCCATGCTTTTCGAGGTCGAGGCCATCGTTATTCTGGATTAGCGACAGAGCGTTTTTGACTTTATCGTCGGATTGAAGACAGGCAGTGCATCAGGGTCAATGCGTGGTTCGACAAGCTCACCATGAGGAAGAATGGTAGGCTGCATGATGGTTTGCTTTCGCAGACTTCGCGCTCCCTGCAATTAACTCCATTCCTCATGGTGAGCTATCTTGGGCTTGCCGAAAGGCGAACCACGCACCACCGCTTTGCCCACGCGAGAGCAGAACGAGCCAACCTAAATTCGTGGCTTTCAAACGGCGTAAAAGTCTGCAATTCAATAGGCTATAACAGGCTTTGTTAAAGGTTGTGCATGCGCATAGTGCTTACAGGGAGTTCCGGGCGTGTAGGCCGCGCTATTTTTAGCGCCTTGTCTGAAAAACATGAGGTCGTTGGAATAGATCGATCGGCCTTTTCCACAACGCATATTATCGGGGATTTCGTCGATGAAGCGCTGCTTCGCTCAGCCTTCAAAGGCGCCGATGCCGTTATTCATACAGCAGCTTTGCATGCGCCCCATGTCGGAACGACACCGGACGAGGAATTTCAGCGTATCAATGTTGAAGGAACCCGTCTTGTCGCAAAAGCAGCGATTGCTGCTGATGTCAAACGCCTGGTATTCACCAGCACGACAGCTTTGTATGGATATGCCGTTTTTCCCGGCTCCTGTATATGGATCGACGAAAATACGCCGCCAGTGCCAAAAAGCATTTATCACCGGACAAAACTTGAGGCCGAGTGCCTTCTGGAAGACATGGCTTCTAGCGAGTTGGCCGTGAGGGTTCTGCGCATGTCCCGCTCCTTTCCGGAACCGGGCGATGTAATGGCTACATACAGGCTGCATCGCGGCATTGATATTCGCGACGTGGCTGATGCCCATTTGGCCGCGCTGACAAATGGTGGAGCAAATTTTCAACGCTACATTATCTCGGCGGCAACGCCTTTTACAAAGCAGGACTGTCAAGCACTGGCGATTGACGCAGCTTCCCAGATCAGATTGCGCGCACCAGATCTTGCCGACGCATTCGAGCAGCGAGGTTGGAGCCTTCCGAACTCCATTGATCGCATATATGATTCCAGCCAGGCTGAACGCGCTCTTGGATGGCAAGCGCGCTTTGGTTTTGGCGAAGTGCTGGCACAAATGGACCGGCGCAGTCTGGAAATCTTGCCTGCGGGCGCTTTGATCAGCAGAAAAGCGGAGTAGACTTTGCAAAGCGTTGCGCTGGAGGATTGATCGCTTAAATCTCGCGACCAATCCCCAGCAGCAATATCTATTACTTCGCTTTCAGCAGGTCGCCGACTTCCAGAATGACGAATTCATTGTCATCCGCCTTGTCGACCGCGCGGCCTGCGGAGAATGGCAGATTATTGTCATTGCCGACGATGATGTGGCTATCGTCTACAATATCGACATTTTCAATGGTGACAAAAGGCATATCGTAGAAGCCTTCGCCGCCGCCTTGACGTTTCTTGTTGTCGGGATCAGCGATTTTTAGCAAATCGATATATCCGATCTTGCGCACCGCCTTATCCACATTCGCGTCGCTCATTTCGATCTTGTAGATGCGCTTGTGCTTGGATGGTTTGTCAAAGCAATCGGGCGTTGGCGCCTTCGGGTCAGCGCAAGCCTTCGCAGCAGTTCCCGCGCCATTGTCACGCTCGATTACCAGCGCCGTTGTCGCATCGATCATGTTGAAATCGCCAATGGCCTCGCCACCTGCGGAAAGGGGATAAAGCCAGCTGCGACCCGTCCAGTTTTTGGACGCAATATCGAATTCAATTACCCGTAATGCGGGCTGGTCATCAACCTTCTCAACAGCGCCGTCGTCCCCGAAAAGCGGACCTTCAAGCAGTGCATATAATTTGGTGCCGTCTTTTGATTGCGCCAAGCCTTCATAACCGCCGGAGCGTTTCAGATTAAAAGCCGGATTTTTGAGCGTCGGATTGGCTGGTAGCGTGATTGCAGGATTATCCGGCGAGCGAACATCCTTGTCGCCAACCTTGGTCGCGACGACATCCGTAACCTTGCCATCCATTGTTACCTTGATCAAATATGGGCCGAACTCTTCGCCCAGCCAGAAACCATCGGCAACCGGCTGGATGGATTCAATATCGAGATCGCTGCCCGTCAGGTAGCGTGTGTCGCTGGCCTCCATGACAATGGGGAAAGGCACTTTCTTGTCTGGGTCAGTCAGGGAAATCGTCTGCTTGCGCTCGACTGTTCCCCTGTCCCAATCAAACGCCAGATGGTGCAGCATCAACATTGCATCGACCGAATTCAGCTTCGTTCCAAAGCCATTATCCGACAATGACCAATATGTTCCATCGCCAATCGCCTTAATGCCGGAGAAGCCCTGCAAAGGTTGTCCATCAAAGGGTAATGACAAGCCGGTCAGCCTTACCCCATCCTTGCCCGGCACTGTTCCGAGTTCCACAGCACGCTTGCGATCAGCGGTTGTAAACTTGCCTGCACGAGTCAGATGTTCCGGCGCGTTTTCCGGTGCCTTCACCATTGTGTTGGCAGGAAGGATCGCATGGGAAACGAGTTTGGCGGGAAACTCCTGTTCAGCCGCCAAGGCCGGCAATGCCATCATGGCGGTGGTAAGAAACAGAGCAGCGGAAATTGAGCGCATGGAGCATCACCATCAAGTTTGAAGTAAAAGTGTCCAGCAACGCTTAGGTGCTCTTTGTGTCCGTGATTTTATGGTTTCATGACATCCTGATGAAGGAGAGCACGCATCGTGAAGTTTGGAGGAGTAACCCCGATATTGTGATGAAACGGGCAAAAATTCTGATGGAGAACGGATTCAGGAACCGGATCACCGCAAAATTGATGAAACTTGCCGAAGAATCGCCGATTCTTCCCCAAAATTCTCTACTTCGAATTGCAATTTGATTGCGTTAAGTTGCAATCAAGCATTTGGAGTGCCTGGCTTCTCACTTTCAATCACATCGTTCAGCCGAACGAAACGGAAGCCTTTTTGCTTCAGTGCCAATATGCCTTTTACCACCCCGGCCCCTGCCGCCCGACTCGGCTGATTGATATGGGCGATGATGACATCGCCGTCTTTTGCGGCGGAAATCCGCTGCTCCACTTGGCCCGCAAGCAAGGATGCCCCCATGTCGGCATTGAGCGAATATCCTGCAACCCGGTACCCCATTTCATGAATGAGTTTCACTGCATCGTCGCTATAGCGAGCAGTCGCGTCGCGGTACCAGACAGGCTTTCCGGCGGTGGCGATCTGCATCGCATTTACACCACCTTCAATCTCAGATCGTATCGCGGGCAATGATCCGGCGGTCTTCAATCCAAACATCAAAGGCTGGTTATCGATGGCCGGAACATGGTTAAGCCCATGATTTTCCAATTCAAAAAGTTCTGGGTGCGCCTTCATGATTGCCACCGAAGCAGCATTGCGCTTCAACCATCGGCCAGTAACGAAAATCGTTGCAGCGATCTTGTTCTCCACCAAAAAGCTGAGAATTCTCTGATCAGTCTGGCCTGAACAGGCGTCAAGAGTGAGCGCGACCTGCGGCGCCGCAGCTCCGCCCTTTGCAATGTAAAGTTGTGGCTCGACAAAATGCGGATGGTTGCCCGCATTGGCAGCAGTTGCTGCGAGCGCGATGGAACATGTGACTAGAACTGTGGTGATAAAACGCATTATACATTGCCGCAAGACGAGAGAACCTGCGGCGAACAGCACTTGGAACTAAGCGGAATTATGGCAATAAGCCTTTATTTTCCTTTGGTTTTTGCTGATGCCTGCGCCGCGGCAAGCCGGGCAATCGGCACCCGGAACGGTGAACAGGAAACATAGTCCAGTCCTACCTGATCGCAAAAATGGATCGATGCCGGATCGCCGCCGTGCTCCCCGCAAATTCCAAGTTTTATGTTTGGCCGGGTTGCCCTGCCTTTTTCCGCGGCCAGCTTCACCAGTTCGCCTACGCCATCCACGTCAATCGACACAAATGGGTCCTGCTCAATGATACCCTTGAGCTGGTAAGTCATCAGGAACGAAGATGCATCATCGCGGGATATTCCGAACGTCGTCTGGGTCAAGTCATTGGTTCCAAACGAGAAAAACTCGGCAGCCTCCGCAATTGAATTGGCACGGATCGCGGCTCGTGGCAGTTCGATCATCGTACCCACAAGGTAACTGATCTTGATTTCAGTCTCCTTCATCACATCCGCCGCAACCGCATCGATCCGCGCTTTCACAAAATCCAATTCAGCTCGAAGACCGACGAGCGGCACCATGATTTCCAGCTCGACCGGTGCGCCAGTCAATTTGGCAGCTTCCACCGCCGCTTCGAATATGGCGCGAGATTGCATCTCGGCAATTTCCGGGTAGGAAATTGCCAAACGGCAACCGCGATGTCCCAGCATGGGATTGAATTCATGTAAGGATTCTGTTCGCTCCCGTAATTTGTCGGAGCTGATCTTCATGGCTGCCGCGACTTCGGCGATTTCCTCGTCTGTCTTCGGCAGGAACTCGTGAAGTGGTGGATCAAGCAGGCGAATCGTTACGGGCAGGCCGTGCATAATTTCAAATAACTCAATGAAATCAGCGCGTTGCATTGGCAGCAGCTTATCCAGAGCAGCGCGTCGGCCTTTCTCGCTTTCTGCCAAAATCATTTCGCGCATGGCAATAATGCGCTCGCCTTCAAAGAACATATGCTCCGTTCGGCATAGGCCGATCCCCTCGGCGCCAAAGGAACGTGCCGTACGGGCATCATTGGGAGTTTCGGCATTGGCGCGCACTTTCATGCGGCGGGCACCATCTGCCCATTCCATGATCTTGCCAAAATCGCCCGACAATTCAGGTTGAAGCATTGGCACAGCGCCCTTCAAAACCTGACCGATTCCCCCGTCAATCGTAATGATATCGCCCTTTTTGAGGGTAACGCCCATAGCGAGCAGTGTCTCGTTTCGATAGTCGACACGAAGCGCCCCAGCGCCTGAAACGCAGGGTTTCCCCATGCCGCGCGCCACCACGGCAGCATGACTTGTCATGCCGCCGCGTGTGGTCAGAATTGCTTCTGCAGCATGCATGCCGTGAATGTCTTCAGGGCTGGTTTCAATACGGACCAGAATGGCCTTGCGGCCCTCTGACTTCAATTGTTCCGCATCTTCCGACGAGAAGACAATCTCACCAGTAGCCGCGCCAGGCGATGCCGGCAGGCCAGTCCCGATAACTTCGCGCTTAGCCTTTGGGTCGATTGTCGGGTGCAGCAATTGATCCAAAGATGCAGGCTCAATGCGCAAAACAGCCTCATCGCGGGATATCAAACCCTCATCCGCCATCTCAACTGCAATCTTCAGCGCAGCCTTGGCGGTGCGCTTGCCGGATCGGGTCTGCAACATCCACAATTTACCATTTTCAATAGTAAATTCAAGGTCTTGCATGTCCGTGTAGTGTTTCTCAAGCTTGTCCGAAACAGCGCAGAATTCGGCAAATGCTGCCGGCATGATCTTTTCCAGCGAAGGTTTGTCAGAACCCGCAGCGATGCGTGCTTCCTCGGTAATATTTTGCGGGGTGCGGATACCTGCCACGACATCTTCGCCCTGTGCATTAACCAGGAATTCGCCGTAGAGCTTCTTTTCGCCCGTAGACGGATTGCGCGTGAAGGCTACGCCAGTAGCGGATTTATCGCCCATATTGCCAAATACCATGGCTTGGACGCTGACAGCCGTACCCCAGCTTTCAGGTATGTTATGCAAACGCCGGTAGGTGACGGCCCGCGCATTCATCCAGCTTGAAAAGACCGCGCCAATAGCGCCCCAAAGCTGCTGTTCAGGGTCTTGAGGAAAAGGCTCTTCCAGCTCTTCCTCGATCGTGGCCTTGTACTGCGCAACGACATTTTTCCAATCGTCGGCAGTCAGCGCAGTGTCGACATCGTGGCCCAAATTGGCCTTGGCATCCTCGAGTATCTCTTCAAAAACTGAATGATCCAGCCCCATGACAACATCAGAATACATCTGAATAAAGCGGCGATAGCTGTCATAGGCAAACCTTGGGTCGCCTGTTTCCTGGGCAATTGCTTCCACGGTTTCGTCATTGAGCCCGAGATTAAGGACCGTATCCATCATTCCAGGCATGGAAGCGCGTGAGCCGGAACGCACTGAAACCAGAAGCGGCTTCTTGCTGTCCCCAATGGTACGACCGGTTACACTGGCAATATGCTCCAGCGCCTGTCCGACTTCCTTGGCAAGCGTGTCCGGATAGCTGCGCTCATGCTCATAGAACCAGCTGCAAACTTCCGAAGTGATTGTAAATCCGGGGGGAACCGGCAAGCCCAGCGAACACATTTCGGCAAGGTTTGCGCCTTTTCCTCCGAGAAGATTGCGATCTCCCGCCGAACCTTCTGCCTTGCCATCCCCAAAAGTATAAACCCATTTTACCATTGCAGCCTCCCATGCCGCTAACGCTTCATTGAGGTCTACGCGATGAATGCGGAAATCGCCAGCGCCAAATGCTGCATTGCAGCATTCAAATCGATTAGCAGGGTAAATCCGCGTTAAGTCTTGAAATGTTTGGTCATTTACGCAGCTTAGCTTGCTTCCCGCAACTGCTCTGCAGTCTGAAGATCGACTGAAACCAGTTGGCTAACGCCTTGCTCTGCCATCGTTACCCCGAACAGCCGGTTCATGCGGGCCATGGTGATCGGATTATGGGTGATGACCACAAAACGAGTATCTGTCGACGCCGCCATTTCATCCATCAGATTACAGAAACGCTCGACATTATGGTCGTCGAGCGGTGCATCAACCTCATCCAGCACACAGATTGGAGCTGGGTTCGTCAAAAATACCGCGAAGATCAAAGCCATGGCTGTCAGCGCCTGTTCGCCACCAGATAGAAGCGTCATCGTTTGCGGCTTCTTTCCTGGGGGCCGAGCAAGAATTTCGAGCCCAGCTTCCAGCGGATCATCAGACTCGATGAGTTGCAATTCCGCTGTTCCACCACCGAAAAGATGGGTGAAAAGCCGCTTGAACTGCACATTGACCACTTCAAATGCTGCCAAAAGACGCTCCCGTCCTTCGCGATTTAGGCTCTGGATGGCCTGACGCAGCTTCTTTACGGCCTCGATAATATCTTCGCGCTCATTGATGATTGCTTCAAGCCGAACAGACAGTTCTTCCTGTTCTTCTTCGGCTCGCAAGTTCACGGCGCCCAATCGTTCGCGTTCGATTTTCAACCGCTCAAGATTGCGTTCGGTCACGTCGACGTCGGGCAGCGGGTCGCCTGGACCAAGCCCAGTCAATTTCATCGCCTCGTGCGGTGCGCAATTGAGCGCTTCGAAAATGCGCGCTTCCGTGTCCTTACGGCGCTCCAATGCCGCTGACAGACGTTCTTCAGCCCGCGCCCTGCCTTCCCGAGCAGTGGCGAGCGACTGGATGGCTTCTGTTGCGGCCCGGTCAAGTTCCTGCTGCCTGGCCTCCGCTATGGCCAGTTTATCGCCAGCGCTTTTACGCAGCTCTTCGGCTTCGGAGAGTTGCGAAAGCAGAGCGCGGTTACGCTCGGCGATTTCTTCGGGGGCATCGGCAAGATTGGCGGCTTCCCTCTCCGCTTCCAGACGCCGCTCCCCAAGCGACTTTATCTGACGATCTGCATTCTCCGCGCGGGTAATCCAGCTTTTACGCTCAAGCCCGATCGACTCGAGGCGGCGTATCCGGGCTTCCGCTTCACGTCTTAGCCCATCATAAATGGCGCGCGTTTCCGCAAGAGTTGCACGGTCCAGCGTAACCTCGGCGGTTAACGCAGCAAGACGGCGATTCAACTCTTCGACATCAGCGGCATTCTCAAGACGCATCTGCGTTTCGACCAACTGTTCCTGTGTCTCTTCAAGCGTTTCGCTCAGGCGGGACTTTCCTTCATCAAGTGCGGCACGCCGGCTGAACAGCTGGCCCGAAGCTCGCTCCGCCGCCGCCAAGGCCTCACGCGCATCATTCAAAGACCGTTGCGTGGAACGCCAGTGGTCGCGGGTAGTGCGTTCATTCTCAACGGCATCACGGACAGCTTTTTCCGCTTCGGCGATAGCCGATTCAGCAACGCGCAACTGCTTTGTCGATTCAACAACCTCAAGATCAAGCTCTGCCAGCCGATTTTTCTGCGCCAGTCGTTGAGCTGCCGGTGTAGGAGCGTCGGCGCTTGCCGTATATCCGTCCCAGCGCCATAGATCGCCGGAAGTGCTTACAAGCCGCTGTCCCGGTTTTAATTGCGCCTGCAGCCGCCCCCCGCCTGTTTCATCGACAAGCCCGATCTGGGCAAGTCTACGGGCCAATTGCCTTGGTGCACGAACAACTTCAGCCAACGACCTGACCCCTGCCGGTAGCGCTGGATCGTCTACTGTTGTTGCAATTTCGCCCCAGAAAACAGGTGCGGAAATATCAATCGGGGCGTCCAGATCTTCACCAAGCGCTGCCCCAAGTGCTGTTTCGTAGCCCTTTTCGACTTTGATGGCCTCCACAATCGCTGGAAACAGGTCGGAAGCCGCTGCATTGATCATCTTGGCCAAAGTATTGGCTTCAGTTTCGGCGCGTCCTAGATTGCTGCGTGCTTCTTGCAAAGGTTGCCGCAACGTCGCTTCCTTTTGGCGCGCTGTCTCTACCGCTGCTTCTGAAGCAAATGTCGCCTCCTCAGCCTGAGCAAAAATCGCTTCCGCTTCTTCGACAAGTCTTTGCTTTTCAACCGGGTCAGCCAAGGTTGAAATTTGCGTCGCAACAGAATTTAGCTCCTGCTCGACATCACCTATTTGCCGCAAAAGACGGTCACGGCGCTCGGTTATTTCGCGCAGGTTGCGTTCAATCTGCGCCCTCTCCGCTGCAGCCTCAGCGCGCTCGGCAGTAATTTTTGCGAGCGCTGCTTCACTTTCCTTAAGCTTTGCTTCAGCACGTTCAAAATCGGCCCGCGTTTGCAGTTCACGCGTTCCAGCATTGGCATTTTCGTCGGTGAGCGACTGCTCTTCCGTGATGAGGCGCTCCAGCACGTCATCATTGTCGCTTATCATCTGCTCTTCACGAGCAATGTCAGCAGTGAATTGCTGTAGTCGCTTCTCAATTTCTGTCTGGCGGGCACGAATGCGCTCACCTTCCTCTTGCAATTGTGATCTGGCGATTGTCAGGCGCTGCAGTATAGCGGCCGCCTTTGCTTCTGCCTCACGCAGATCAGGTAGATGATGAGCGCCGATAGCCTGCTCTTTGGCAGCATTCATCTGGCGCTGCGCCTGTTCACCAACGCCGGATGTTGCGACAGCCAAAGCTGATTGCGCTTCGCCTTCCTGAGTTTTAGCGACAGACCATTTCAGGTGCAGCAAAATTGCTTCAGAACGTCTTATATCGGCTGAAAGGCTCTTGAAGCGGTTTGCTTGGCGCGATTGCCGCCTCAAGCTTTCAATCTGCGTCTCAAGCTCGCCAACAACATCTTCCAGACGCTCAAGGTTCTGCTCCGCAGCCCGCAAGCGCAATTCTGCTTCGTGACGACGCGTATGCAGGCCGGAAATGCCTGCGGCTTCTTCCAATAGCGCGCGCCGCGCCTGAGGCTTGGCTTGGATCAGTTCACCGATACGACCCTGCCCCACCATGGAGGGCGAACGCGCACCAGTCGACTGATCTGCGAACAGCAGTTGCACATCCTTGGCACGGGCATCCTTGCCGTTAATGCGATAGACAGATCCGGCCTCGCGCTCGATACGGCGTGAAACCTGTAGTTCGTCTGCATTATTGAAAGCCGAGGGTGCAGTACGGTCCTGATTATCGAGGAAAAGCGTTACTTCAGCTGTATTGCGCGAAGGCCTCGTCCCCGATCCCGAAAAAATAACATCATCCATGCCGGAGGCGCGCATATTCTTATATGAGCTTTCGCCCATAACCCAGCGCAGCGCCTCGACGAGATTGGATTTGCCGCAGCCATTGGGGCCGACAACACCGGTCAGCCCGCTTTCAATGACGAATTCGGCAGGCTCAACGAAAGACTTGAAACCCAGGAGGCGGAGTTTGGTAAAGCGCATCAGAGGCCCTTTCCAAAAACGATGCCCAGAATCGAAACGGCGGACGCAATTTCGCGCCCGCCGGAAATTTGATCGCGGGTATTAGAGCAGGCCGTCAATGATCGCTGACATTTCGTCAACCGATAGGGCTCCCGAATACTTGGCACCATTGATAAAAAAGGTTGGAGTTGAATCCACACCGAATTCTTTGGCACCGCGCTCACGCACAGCATTCACATCATCCAGAAGCTTTTGGTTCGTCAAGCAAGCTTTGAATGACTCCTGTGTAAAACCGGCCAATTTGGAGATTTGAAGCAGTGGTTCCTCGGCATTTGCTGCCGCAGCCCACTGTTCCTGCTGTTTGAACAATACTTCTACCATTGGATAGTAGCGATCTTCCGGTGCGCAACGTGCCAGCATAAAGGCTGCAGCAGCGCGCGGATCAAACGGAAATTCGCGCAGGATCAACTTGGCCTTGCCGGTATCAATGTACTTTTCCTTGATAGTCGGCAGAGTGGTGGTGGAGAAATGCGCGCAATGCGGGCAAGTCATCGAAGCATATTCGATGATTGTTACGGGCGCATCGGCCTTGCCAAGAACCATGTCCTTCAAACCGCTTGCTGCAACAAGCTTGGCCTCGTCTACCTTACCCGTCGAGGCTGGTACTTTTACGTCCTTGGGTGCCGCAGCTTCCTGCGCCCATGCGCCCGTACCCGCCGTTAAAGCAATGGCTGCTGTAGAAATAGCCGCAAGGCCCAGGATTTTTCTGCGATTCAACAATTCAGTCATCAGGGTCACCAGTCTCCGGCGTTGATCATGCATTACAAAGTATTGCAGCGTTAAAGCTCGATGGCAGTCTCTTTAAGGCAGCTTTACCATTCTGTCTTTGAATTTTTCGTGATGAGAATGCAATCCCGTCTCAACGTCTGTTCTTTTCAGCATGAATGCTTTGACCAAGTTTTTGCAGCGCTTCGCGGAGATTTTCATCCTCAATATTCTCCACCGAATGACTGATCTTGGCGCGCGTAGTAGCATCAACAGGAGGAAGCTCACGGCGCTTTACAACGGGCAGTGCCACAGGCTTTTGCTCAATTTTGATACGTCCGACTGCTGCAAAGCCTAGAAAGGCGTTGACGCGGCTGATAATCTCACCGGTTTCATGGCTCATCCGCATCGCCGTAAAACCCTGGCAAGCAATAATCAACGTTGCAGGCTGGAACGGATCATCCTCATGCGCCCTACGGGGCCAGAGCAGCTTTAGCGGGCGTGATTGTTGGCCGAGATCTGGTCCAACGACTTCTTCCCATGACTGCACGAGTTCTATGGTGATCCCGGCGCGCTTGCGAAGGACAGGATCAAGAATGCCCGCTGCAGGATCGGCAAGGGGCCGAAAACCCTTTTTGCTGCGATCATTAGTCATGAAAACAAGTCATATACGAATAATTCATCGACCATTATAGCCGCGAAACCACTCAACGAACAATGGAAGGCCATCCTCAAGCGCCATGGTGGGCGCAAATCCAAGATCACGCGAGGCCAATTCAATGTCGGCATAGGTGCGGACCACGTCGGCAGCTGGCATTGATTCGAATTTCTTGATAGCTTCCCGGCCACAAGCCTGCTCGATGATTTCTATGAAGCGCATAAGCGCAACAGGCTTGTTATTACCCAAATTATAGATGGGCGCGGTTTCATTCGGGTGAGATAATATCCGGCGGACAGCGCCACATACACCATTGACGATATCATCAATGAACGTGAAGTCGCGCTCCATATTGCCGTGATTATAAACTTTGATCGGCTCTCCCCGCAAAATTGCGTCGGTAAAGAGCCATGGGGCCATGTCAGGTCGGCCATAGGGCCCATAGACCGTAAAGAAGCGCAGTCCGGTCGAATTTACATTGTGGACACGTTTATAGGAGTGAGCGAGAAGCTCCGCCGAGCGCTTGGTGGCCGCGTAGACAGAAACCGGTTGGTCAACGGGATCATTTTCAGCAAACGGTACCTTTTTGTTCGCGCCGTACACCGACGACGAACTGGCATAGACAATGGGCGGGCATTTGGTCATTTTGCGGGCTTGTTCAAAGATAGTCACCTGGCCCTGAACATTCGCATCGACGTAAACTGCCGGATTTTCAACCGAATAGCGCACCCCGGCCTGCGCTGCCAGATGTACTATGATATCCGCGTCAAGATCATGGGCTATCGCTGAAGCCAGCTCTTGCGGGTCGGCAATATTAGCCTGTACAAACCGATTACCCCGCTTGCCCTGTAGAACAGAAAGACGGGTCTCTTTGAGCGCAACAGGGTAATAATCATTGAGATTGTCGATCGCGAGAACGTCAAATCCCTCGCTTACGAGACGGCTCGCCACGTGAAATCCGATAAACCCCGCCGCACCCGTTACAATTGCCTTCATTTAATAGATTTTCTCACTCAACTTGTTCGTTCGCCCAGGGCAATTTTATCGGTTTCCGCCAGTTCAGCTGTTTGCGAAACCGAGAGATAGACCGCTTCTCCCGCGATCCAGCAAAGCACTATCGTGAGATAAACGAACACCGCATCAGTTGCATCATGACCAAACATGATCCCGAATGTACCGGTAACCACATAACTGGTTACAAGCAGAAGTGAAATGGCAATTGCAATATCACGACCAGGTCCACGTTTTTTTCGAAAAGCGGCGATAAGTGGCGCAGCTAACAGCGCCAATACCCCTAACAGGCCTACAATTCCTCCATCGACAGCAGCGTTTAAAAAGCCATTGTGAACATGCGTAAACAACAGTTTTTTCCCTCCGGGCACATCCAGAGCGCTATTCACCTTCTCCATGCGATTTTGGGGGCCATAACCCATCAAGGGCGCTTGGAGAAAGGCTTTCATTCCACCTTCCCATAAAAGCATACGGGCCTTTAAAGAGCTTATCTCGTTTGGCTTTTCATCGAGCAAGGAAATATCCGATTCCAGCGCGTGATAACGCTCTTTTACCTTCAGTCCGGCAATGGCAAGCACAGCGACAATAAGAATGGCCAAGACCACCTTGATCGATCTACTGACTACTGGGAGTTCCTGACCACGCAAATACCAGAACAGGATCACAAAATTGAACGGCATGACGAGCCACGCGGATCGGGTACCCGAAAGGAATGCGCACAGAAGTCCACATGCAAACCCCGCAACCGCTATTATACGCTCCGTTTTGCTCTCTGAATGCGCGTTTAAAAGCGAAATACTGCCAAACAATACGGTAAACAGTCCGAAGACAGCGGCATTACCTGCACCACCTTCCGCTCGAATGTCGAGAAAAACGGCCTGTATGATGCTGAAAACCAAAGACCCGATCATTCCGAGCCCGGCACCGGTGATCAAAAACGGGATCAAGCGCCCCGAGATGCTAACGCGAAGCCTCGGAATGACGAACCAGATTGCCAGGAAAGGTATCATCTTCAACAGGAACGTCTTGTCATCTGATGCATTGGGGTGCATGACGACTGACAATACGGTCGTCAAAACAAACAATGTCACGCATGACGCGACTATTTTGTCGGTGCGTGTGAGTTCAAATGGAAAGCGCTTCACGGCAAGTGAGATTAATGCCCAAGCGAACGCGCAGACCAATATTACTGAAGTTCCACTTGCGAGAAGTCCTGGAAAAAGCGCAAAAATAAAAGTGAAAATACGATTATTGCGATCAATCCCCACATAATGCCCCTTTGAAGGGATCAGTAGCGCCTTGGTCAACTGCTCTGGAAACATGACGGTTCCGAATATGACTGAAACTGGCACAATCAGCCAATTTATGAATAACGTATTTCTACCCTGTAACGCAGTTTGTGATTGATGCAACCCATAACGACAAAACTGGTAAAATGGTATGATGCCCACCACAGGATTTTGCCGTGGCGGATTTCCCCAAGTGAACGATCACAAGGGAAAATAGCAGATCCTTATCGCATCTGGCTGTCAGAAATCATGCTGCAACAGACAACTGTTGAAGCGGTAAAGCCATATTTCAACGCCTTTACAAAAAAATGGCCGACGGTTGCCCGTCTCGCCGCCGCCAGTCAGGACGATGTGCTAAGGGCTTGGGCTGGCCTCGGCTATTATTCCAGAGCACGCAATCTGAAAAAATGTGCCGACATCGTTTCCAATCTTTATGATGGCCGATTTCCAAGTGAAACTCCCGATCTGAAAGCTCTGCCGGGAATAGGTGATTATACTGCTGCGGCTATCGCATCCATTGCATTCGATAGGCCTGTGGCCGTTGTCGACGGAAACGTGGAACGTGTCATCACACGGCTTTACGCCATAACCACCCCTCTCCCTTCGGCCAAACCAGCAATACGAGCAAAGATGCAGGCGCTTACCCCGAGCGAACGACCGGGCGATTTTGCGCAGGCCATGATGGATCTCGGAGCAGGCATATGCACCCCAAAACGACCGGCATGCATTATTTGTCCTGTCAATGATAATTGCCAGGCACTGAAAACAGGAGAGCCTGAGCTCTTTCCGGTGAAAGCTCCTAAGAAGGATAAGCCTGTTCGCCTTGGAGCCGCGTTCGTCGCCATTTCTTCCGACAATGAAATCTATCTTCAAAGCCGAGCGGAAACAGGACTGCTGGGTGGCATGGCCCAAGTGCCAACAACGGCGTGGACGGCACGGATTGATGGAGATACCCGAATCGACGCAGCGCCTTTTCCCGCGGACTGGACACCAACAGGTAAAATTACGCATGTTTTCACGCATTTCGAACTGCGTTTAAGCATCTACAAGGCTGATGGTATCGCGGCCCGTCCAGGTGTTGGCGGCTGGTGGGTGAAAGTCGAAAATCTTCATCAAGAGGCGTTGCCGACGGTCATGAAAAAGGCAATTGCTGCTGCCATCCCAGACGCTTTTACGAAAAGAAGGAAACCGGAATGACGCCCGTCAAGCATATCGTATTCGACATTGGTATGGTTCTCATCGGCTACGAGCCGGATGTCGCATTTCGCGAGCTAATTCCGGATGCAGCTGAGCGGAAATGGTTTCTCGAAAACGTCTGTACAAGTGCGTGGAATATTGAACAAGACCGCGGCAGAAAATGGCCCGAAGCCGAGGCCCTGTTGATCGCAGAATATCCTGACCATGAACATAATATTCGAGCGTTCAGGCAAAACTGGCACATGATGATCACTCATTCCATTGATGGCAGCGTTGAAATAATGCGCAAACTTATTGCCGATGGCCATGACGTTACAATGCTTACGAATTTTGCTTCGGACACATTGCGTGAGGCGTGGGAACGCTTTCCGTTTCTCACCGAAAGCCGCGGCGTTACGATTTCAGGTGATATTGGCCTCATCAAGCCTGATAGGGCCATTTACGATCACCACGTCAAAACATTTGGTGTCGATCCAGCTGCAACATTATTCATTGACGACAGCCCGAAGAACGTTGTTGGCGCGCAAGCGGCGGGCTGGCAGTCGATACAGTTTATCGACCCTGATACGTTGAGAACTGATCTTAACAAACTCGGCATTCAGGTCTGATTTTATCTCACCTTGGAACAAAACAAAACGCCCGAGGCCAAGCCTCGGGCGTTGGTGTATCGGAACGGCGCTGGAGATCACCGCCGATCAGATTCCTCAAGCTCCGGCGGAAAGCATCCCGCTACGAACCTGCTTGCGCAGTTCATCGATAGGCTTCAGCGAGCCTTCATCCTCGTAGTGCCAGAAGGTCCAACCATTGCAGGCGTCGAATCCCTGCACTTTCGCACCCATGCGGTGGATAGACCCTGCATCGCCGCCTGTTGTGATAGTGCCATCAGCCCGAACAATGGCAGCATGACGTCCGCGTGCATCGCTCAAGATCGCGCCAGGCCTTAACATGCCGGACTCGACAATGCTCCCGAACGCGACCCGGGGCTCGGCACGCTTGCTTGTCATCACTGTCAGCTCGGCGCCTGCCAGCGGCTCCACAGAATCGATCCGAGCTGTCGCAGCATCGATATACTTTTGCTCACGCTCGATCCCGACGAAGTGCCGTCCGAGACGTTTTGCAACCGCGCCGGTTGTTCCAGAACCGAAGAACGGATCGAGAATGATATCACCGGGCTTCGATGACGCCATAAGTATCCTGGCAAGGAGGGCTTCAGGTTTCTGCGTCGGGTGAATTTTGTCGCCATTCTCATCTTTAAGACGCTCTCCCCCTGTGCAAATCGGGAAAAGCCAGTCCGATCGCATTTGCAGATCGTCATTGGCTGCCTTCATGGCCTCATAATTGAATGTGTAGCCTTTCGCCTTCTGATCACGCGATGCCCAAATCATGGTTTCATGGGCGTTCTGGAATCGGCGTCCACGAAAATTGGGCATCGGGTTGTTCTTGCGCCAGACTATATCGTTGAGCATCCAGAATCCGAGATCCTGCATGCTTGCGCCAACGCGGAAAATATTGTGGTAAGAGCCGATCACCCAAATCGTGCCATTAGGCTTCAAGACGCGGCGGCAGGCCAGTAACCAGGCTCTGGTGAACGCATCATAGGCCTGAAAACTCTCAAATTGATCCCAATGATCGTTGACAGCATCCACTTTGGATTGATCCGGTCGATGGAGATCACCTTCAAGCTGCAGATTGTAAGGCGGATCGGCGAAGATCACATCAATCGAATGATCGGGCAACCGGTTGAGGGCTGCAACGCAATCCCCCTTGAGAATCGTATCAAGCCAGGACGCTTGCGGTGCGGACTGGGGAAGTTCATTCACGCGACGGACAACAGACATGGGATACTCGATTACTGGAGACGCTTTACTGATCCTTATGGTTACCGCGTAGGGTAAATATCGCGTTAAGAGCAGGTAGATCATGAGTTGACCGAAGAGCTTTTCTTTGACGCATGGCCGATAAGGGTGTAGTCGATGCCCGTAATCCCCCCAATTGACCCGAGGCGTGCATTATTTGCCGCACACTATTCCGGACAGGTATTATTCAATGGAACCCCAACTCATAATCTTCGACTGCGATGGCGTGCTCGTTGATTCAGAATTCCTCGCTGCCGAAGTTGAATCTCAATTACTGACGCAATCGGGTTATCCGATTGACCCAGAGACAATCGCTGAACGTTTTGCGGGTCTGACATGGACCGATATACTGCTACAGGTCGAGAAAGAATCCGGCATTCCGATTTCAGCATCACTGATCGAAGAATCGGCCCGCCAGATGGACCATAAATTGCGCAATGAGTTGAACGTCATTGAGGGCGCAGAACAGATTATAGCCTCGCTGAAATACCCAAAGTGCATTGCTTCCAACTCGATCAGTTCTTCACTGAAAATGATGCTTGAGCAAAGTACGCTTTACGAGTTGTTTTCCCCTCACATTTTTTCCGCACGCGAAGTGGGGACACAAAAGCCAAAGCCAGCGCCGGATGTCTATCTGTTTGCCGCCAAGCAATTCAATGTGAATCCGGCAAATGCCATCGTGATAGAAGATTCCACGCATGGCGTGCACGCTGCACATACGGCTGGCATGCGCGTTATCGGCTTTACCGGTGGCTCGCACACCTATCCCGGCCACGCCGACAAGCTTACTGACGCCGGTGCCGAAACGGTTATCAGCCGTCACAGGGATTTGCCGGCCACCATCGAGGCCATGTCAATCTGGTCAGAAACTGTTTAAATGAAGAAAAAGCCGGCTACTGCCGGCTTTTTCTTACTTTTTTCTCGATTTTTTGGGCGCATCGCCTGATTCATCAAAACCGATAAAGACTTGAATATTTTGAGCCGAAGGTTTTGGGAAAGAAACGTTCGCATCGTTGAAAACAAATTGTGTTGCGGCACTACCGTCATTCGCTGGAACTGCCTGATGGTGCAGTTTCGAATAGAGAACTTCAGTACCCTGCACGACGGCGACACGGATCGGCACGTTCACAGTACTGGGCGAAAATTTCGGCCCGGGCACGATTTTACCAGCAATGGCAACATTCATCGTCATATTGCCGTCAACCGTGCTGCAGGATCGTGTCTCATTGGAGATTGAAGCTTGGTAAATCAGATTATCTGGAGTTTTTTCGGCTTTTCCGTAGTTCGTCAAAACGGATGTGCCCTCACGAATAGTAACTTGCGGGCAGAAAGCCAATAGTTCTGAAGCTTTGATACGCTCCTGGGCCTGGCCCAATGCCTGGGCTTTCGGACTATTGGGATCTTCCGTTTTTGAGCCACTCGTAGAACAGGCGCTCAGTCCCACAGCAAAGACCAAAGCACAAACTGGGGCGTAAAGTTGATAGAAAGGCTTGGAATTATGTGTTTTTGACTTCATGAACAGAACTTTCCCCAAAGAACGAAGCTTGACGAACCGACATGTTCTATACCAACGGTAAGCAAATAATGCGACGGGCTTCATCAGCTTTTTTACCAGCACGATATCGGCACTCTTAGACAAGGTACACAAGGCAAAAATATGAAATACATCAGTACCCGCGGCGAAGCCCCTAAACTTGCCTTTTCCGACGCGCTTCTGGCGGGTCTGGCACGCGATGGCGGTCTCTATCTTCCGGAGCATTTTCCACAGTTTTCCGCTGCAGAGCTTCGTTCGCTTCGTGGGAAAACCTATGCTGAGATCGCGATTCATGTCCTGACGCCCTTTATCGACGGCGATATTGATCAGTCTGATTTCGAGCGTATGGTACACGAAGCCTATGAAACATTTCGTCATGATGCGGTTTGTCCCATCGTTCAAACCGCGCATAATGAATTTGTTCTAGAGCTCTTTCACGGGCCCACCCTCGCCTTCAAAGACGTGGCGATGCAGTTGCTGGCCCGTCTGATGGATTACATACTGACACAGCGCAATGAGCGGGCCACCATAGTAGGAGCAACGTCCGGAGATACAGGCGGCGCAGCCATTGAGGCTTTTGCCAATCGCGACAGGACAGATATTTTCATCATGTTTCCGCACAACCGGGTTTCCCAGGTGCAGCAGCGACAGATGACGACATCCGGCGCCCCCAACGTGCATGCATTGGCAATCGAAGGAAATTTCGATGATTGTCAGTCGCTCGTCAAAGGCATGTTCAATGATTTGAACTTTCGCGACACCCTGTCATTATCAGGGGTCAATTCGATCAACTGGGCACGTATTATGCCCCAGATCGTCTATTATTTTACCTCGGCACTTTCCCTCGGCAGTCCTGATCGCAAAATATCCTTTACTGTCCCCACCGGGAATTTTGGTGATATTTTCGCTGGTTATGTGGCAAAACGCATGGGCCTGCCAATCGATCAGCTGGTCATCGCAACGAATGACAATGACATTCTGACCCGCACGATCGAAACGGGGAATTATGAAACGCGCGGCGTTCTTCATACGACATCGCCGTCCATGGACATTCAAGTGTCATCGAATTTCGAACGGCTGCTATTTGAAGCACACGGTCGGGACGCCGAGGCTGTCCTGCGCCTGATGAATAATCTGAAACAATCCGGCAGCTTCGTGATTGGGGAGCCCGCGCTGAGCAAGATACGCGAAGAATTTGGCGCTGGCCGGTCAACGGCAGCAGAAACAGCCGAAACAATCGGTCAAATGCTAAGGTCCACCGGTTATCTCATGGATCCGCATTCTGCCATCGGACTGAAGGTTTCCCGTGAGAAAATTCCAGCAGATCAGCAGAGCGTCGTTCTTGCGACAGCCCATCCCGCAAAATTTCCAGATGCTGTAAAAGATGCCAGCGGAGTAAATGCCGATCTTCCGGCGTGGCTCGGCGATCTGATGGAACGAAAAGAACAATATACGGTACTTCCCAACGACCTGAAAAATGTGAAAGAGTATATTAGCCAACATTCGCGTGCGTCACCTCACAAGCTTTAAACGGATTGAGCGGTGATGAACAAATACAAGGTGCTGCTGCGTATAGTGTGCTTCCAGTCCGGATGTACGGCGCAGCAGGGCGGCAAGTGAGGAGCATTGCATGGGCGTTGAAATCAGTCGCCTCTCCAACGGTTTGACGATTGCGACAGAGACAATGCCGCATGTGGAGAGTGTAGCACTTGGCATCTGGGTAAAAGCAGGGTCGAGAAGTGAGGCGAAGAACCAGCATGGCATGGCTCACCTCCTCGAACACATGGCATTTAAAGGGACCGAAAATCGCTCCGCGTGGAAAATTGCGGCCGATATTGAAGATGTTGGCGGCGAGATCAACGCAGCAACCAGTGTCGAGACGACATCATATTATGCTCGCGTTCTGCGCGATGACATGCCGCTGGCTATCGATATCCTCACCGACATCATGACAAGTTCCAAGTTTGATGCAGACGAACTTGAACGTGAAAAGAACGTCATTATGCAGGAAATCGGCGCTGCACATGACACGCCCGATGACGTTGTTTTTGATCGTTTTACCGAGGCATCCTTCAAAAATCAGACTATAGGCAGGACCATTCTCGGGACACCTGAGACCGTTCAATCTTTTTCCTCAGCCGATCTGCGCCAGTATATGGATGAGCAATACAGCGCCGAACGCATGGTCGTCGTTGCCGCAGGCGGCGTAAAGCACGACGAATTTGTGCGCGAAGTTGAAAAACGTCTCGGCTCATTCCGGGCAAAATCCACTGCGCCTGAGGCTGATCCAGCACATTATGTCGGCGGTGATTTCCGAGAAGAGCGGGAATTAATGGATGCTCAATTGGTCATTGGCTTTGAAGGTCGCGCTTATCACGTGCGTGACTTCTACGCTTCGCAATTGCTCTCCATGGTGCTTGGCGGGGGAATGTCTTCGCGGCTTTTCCAGGAGGTGCGGGAAAAACGCGGATTATGTTATTCCGTTTATGCTTTTCACTGGGGCTTTTCCGATACCGGCATTTTTGGCATTCATGCCGCAACTGGACGAAGCAATCTTAAAAAGCTTGTTCCCATCATTATCAACGAGCTACACGAAGCTGCACGCAATATCTCCCAGGAGGAATTGAATCGCGCCCGCGCACAGTATCGTGCGAGCCTGCTGATGTCGCATGAAAGTGCTGCCAGCAGGGCAGGACAAATCGCAAGGCAGATCATGCTTTACGGTGAACCTGTATCAACGGAAGCGCTGGTCGACCGGCTGTCCAAGATTACGGTTGAGCGGCTGACAGATCTTGCAGGCCGATTGTTTCTGGATACGACACCAACGATTGCCGCTGTTGGTCCAATTGGTTCATTAATGAAATTTGATGACGTTCGCAACGGTTTGACGTCAATATCGGCAAGCCCGCGAAAAATCGCTGTCTAAAGTGCGATGATCGCGCTGCCGTTCCTGAAAAGTGCACCCCCGCCCCTTCAGGGCGAGCGGCTGTATTTACGTCCACCTCAACTTTCGGACTATAAGGCCTGGGCAACGCTCCGCGCGCAAAGCCGTGATTTTCTGGTGCCTTGGGAGCCGCTCTGGGCTGTAGACGATTTGGAGCGAAATGCATTTCGCCACAGGATCAGGCATTATGACGAGGAAGCGGCTGCCGGAACGGCCTATCCCTTTTTCCTGTTTCGCAACACCGACTCGCGCCTTATTGGTGGCATTACCCTTGGCAATATTCGCCGCGGTGTCGGGCAGAATGGCATGATTGGCTATTGGGTTGGCGAGCCGTTTGCCGGTCAAGGCTATATGTATGAAGCTCTTCGGCTAATTATACCCTATGCTTTTACCAAGCTAAGGTTGCACCGGCTGGAAGCGGCCTGTATTCCAAGCAATGAAAGATCTATCCGGCTTCTCGAAAAAGCCGGATTTCAGAAGGAAGGACTGTTACGCTCCTACCTCAAAATCAATGGTATGTGGCAAAACCACCTGCTCTTCTCGCTTATTGAAGACGATCGGTGGCGGTAACCAAGCAAAGGTATTATCGGTGGCTTTATTGACTGGACATATGCTGAGAAGCTTATTGCGCATGTGTGTCCTTATCGTTTCGTTGTTGGCTCTTCATGCGACCGCTCAAGCATTTGAAACCATCAAGATCACCAAGGAAAGCACTGCGCTTGACCTGTCAAAGGCGGTTGAAGTTTACAGAAATCAGGGCGAGACCTTTCAGGTTTCCACCGCGCCCGGCACCGATGGTATTGTTCGCCGCATCGAAGTGCCTGCAAATGACAAACGAGCGACCGGTGACTGGGCTGCATTCGCCCTGGCAAATCCGACCGACGAACAGATCGATCGCCTGATCGTTGTACCGCATTTCCGGCTTGTCGGCTCTGGTTTTATCTGGCCAGATTTAGGCTCCACCCGCATTACTTCCATCACGCCCAGCGAAGGTTTTGCGCTCGACCGGCAGGCAAGTGAAGACGCCGATATCTTTCTGATTACGCTTAACCCGGGCTCTGTCATCACCTTGGTTGCCGAATTGGCGTCTCCCAATCTGCCGCAGGTTTATGTGTGGGAGCCCAACGCTTACAAGGATACGGTCAATTCTTATACGTTGTATCGCGGGATCCTGTTGGGTATTGCTGGGCTACTTGCCCTGTTTCTCACCATTCTGTTTGTGGTGAAGGGAACTTCTCTTTTTCCTGCAACGGCTGCTTTGGCATGGGCCGTGCTGGCCTATATCTGCGTCGATTTTGGTTTCTGGAACAAGCTGATCGAGATAACTCCTGGCAACGAACAAGTCTGGCGCGCTGGAACGGAAGTTGCGCTTGCTGCAACATTGGTGATTTTTCTATTCACCTACCTGAATCTCAATCGGTGGCACGACAATTTCAGCTATGGCGCTTTAACGTGGATTCTGGGGTTGGGCATTGTCTCCGGTGTTGCCATCTTCGATCCTCCGATTGCTGCTGGCATCGCCCGCTTCTCGTTCGCATTAACGATTCTGTCGGGCACCTTGTTGATCGGGTTTTTCTCGTTCAGGAGCTATGATCGGGCGATCATGCTGATACCGACATGGATGCTGTTATTGGTCTGGTTGCTTGGAAGCTGGCTGACCGTATCCGGCATTCTGTCCAATGACATCATCCAGCCGGCCTTGGCTGGAGGATTGGTGCTTATCGTCCTGTTGATCGGTTTTACCGTCATGCAGCACGCATTTTCTGGGGGTGCATTGCAACAAGGCCTCTTCTCGGACGTAGAGCGGCAGGCCTTGGCCATTATCGGCTCTGGCGATATCGTCTGGGATTGGGATGTGCCGCGTGACCGCGTAGTGACCACCCCTGACCTTACAAACTTTCTTGGGGCGTCGGCCAGTTCACTTCACGGTGCCGTCCGCAACTGGCTACCAACTTTGCATGCGGATGACCGCGATCGTTTTCGCACTACGCTTGATGTCATTCTTGAAAACCGGCGGGGTCGGATATCGCAGACCTTCCGCCTGCGCGCCAATGATGGCCATTATTATTGGTATTCATTGAAAGCACGGCCCGTGATTGGCTCTGACGGAGAGATTGTACGTTGTGTCGGTACGCTAATTGATGTGACTGAGCAGAAGAAGGCGGAAGAACGCCTGCTTCATGATGCTGTTCACGATAATCTGACGGGACTGCCCAATCGCGAACTGTTTCTTGATCGCCTGGGTTCAGTTATCACCATGGCGCAGACGGAAAGCAAACTGCGTCCAACGATTTTTATCATCGACATTGATCGTTTCAAGCAGGTCAATGACGGCCTTGGCATGTCCGCAGGTGATACTTTCCTGCTCACAATATCGCGTCGTCTGCACCGGCTGTTGCGACCGCAGGATACGCTGAGTCGCCTGTCGGCAGATCAGTTCGGCCTTATTCTGGTATCGGAAAGCGAGCCTGCGAAAATCGCCGCCTTTGCTGAGGCGATCAAACAGGCAATTCGTGCGCCCATCGCCTTCTCGAAACGCGAAATCGTACTCACCGCATCGCTTGGGTTGATCACATGGACTAGCGGCACGTCGGCCTCGCCAGAAGACCTGGTCAAAGACGCCGAGCTTGCCATGTATCAGGCGAAAAGGTTTGGAGGGGACCGCATCGAGCCATTCCGCCCTGCTTTCCGTGCAGTCGGAAGTGACCGTCTTCAACTTGAATCTGATTTGCGCCGCGCGCTTGAGCGCCGCGAAATTCATATGGCTTATCAGCCGATCATACGCCTGGAAGACAATAGCATTGCCGGTTTTGAAGCCCTTATGCGCTGGGATCATCCCCGCCGCGGCTCTATACCGCCATCGGAGTTCATACCCATTGCCGAGAGTTCCGGCCTGATTGTCCAGCTTGGCCTGTTTGCAATGCACCGTGCTGCTGAAGATCTTGTGAACTGGCAACGCAATCTTGGTGCTAACCCGTTATTCGTATCGGTGAATATATCCAGCAGCCAACTGATCCGCCAGGATTTGATTGATGATGTGCGATCCGTATTGCTGCAAACACAAATCAGTCCAGCCAGCCTCAAGCTGGAATTGACCGAGTCTCTTATGATGGAGAACCCGGAGCGGTCCGCTTATGTGCTTTCGAGCATCAAAGCGATGGGTGTCGGCGTTTCGCTCGATGATTTCGGTACGGGATACTCCTCCCTGTCCTATCTGACATCTTTCCCGTTCGACATGATCAAGATTGACCGGTCTTTCCTGAAGGCGGAACAACCTCAAAAGGTTACGCTGCTGCGATCGATGATCAGCATGGCGCATGATTTGGGACTATCGGTAGTCACGGAAGGAATCGAGAACGAAAGCGATGCGCTACAACTGCGTCAAATGGGGTGTGAGTTTGCCCAGAGTTTCATGTTCAGCCCTCCGCTGACTTTGGATGTAGCAACTAAACTTCTACGCGATCAGTTCCAGCAATCCAAGGCATCCTAGTTTCCAAGGCAACTATGCGTGGCCCGCAACAGTTGCCAGCCTGGATGGATCAACGCCCATATGACTGAGAATACGATCGTACTTGCGGTCCATATCGGTATCGAACAGCAATTCCTGTGGCGCTTGGCACGTTAGCCAGCCATTATTTGCTATCTCAGTTTCCAGCTGACCGGATGCCCAGCCAGAATATCCGAGTGTCATCAGGGCTTTGCGGGGACCACGACCGCCGGAAATAGCGCGCAGAATATCGATTGTCCCTGTCAGGCAAATCTCTTCGGCAACCGGCATTGTTGAATCTGTAAGATAGTCATCTGAATGCAGGACAAACCCACGCCTCATCTCAACAGGACCACCGCTGCGGACCAGGAAATCACGTGTTCTTTCTGGCATAACAATAGCCTGCTCTTCATCAAGCACACCCAGTTGAACCAGAATATCTGCAAACTCCATTTCCTGGGCGCGGTTGATAATCAGGCCCATCGCACCCTTTTCGGAGTGCGCACAGACATAAATCACCGACCGTGCAAAGCGGCTGTCATCCATCCCCGGCATTGCGAGAAGGAACTGCCCATTCAGAAATCCTGTATTTTTACTGGCGTCTCTGAAAATCTCCATAGCAGTAAAGGTATCAAGGAATTTGCAAATGACAACGGGCATGGATAACGAATCGTAACCATAGGCATAATTCCTGGCTAACGGAAAGCTCACGCAGAAATGATGAATTGAAGCTCAAACCCTTCTTGCTCGCGTCTTAAAGGCCTGTAATGGTTAGGCATGAAGATCAGAATATTTATTTTTCTAGCGGCGTTAGCCACTGCTTTTCAAGCTCATGCTGGAAGTTCGGAATGGACAAAAACACCCGGAGGTAGCGTCCGCCTGGTGATAGACAACCCTCCGCCCAATGCAAATGTGGTACGAGGCGTCGTCCAGATCGACCTTGATCCAGGCTGGAAAACCTATTGGCGTGAACCGGGCGATGCGGGCGTGCCACCGGAGCTAAGTATCACTGGCAGCACAAATGTTAAAAGTGCTACGCTTGCCTTCCCAGCGCCACACCGCTTTGACGATGGAGGCACGCATTGGGCGGGTTATAAACAACCGGTCTCGCTTCCCGTCACACTGACTTTGACGGAACCCAACCAGCTTGCACAACTGAAAGGCCATGCGTTCCTTGGTATTTGTGAGACAATCTGCATCCCCGTTATGGCAGAATTCGATATAGACATCGACAATTCGCCATCTGACGCTCTTTCGAGGACGTTGATAAGCACGGCTTTTGAACAATTACCCGCCAAAGCCACAACCAACTTCGGAGCGACCTCCGCATCCAGGAAGGGTGATGCTATTGAACTCGTCGTCAACTTACCTGCCGATGACCCGGATATCGACATTTTTGCTGCGGGAAACGGACCGGTAGCCTTTGGCATGGCCAAGCTTGAAAAACGTGACGGAAATCGCGCCGTATTTTCCGTGCCACTCACCTCCGGCAAGCAAGAGAAATCGATAATCCTGAACTATACATTGGTCCAAGGAAAGCAGGCCGTAGCTGGAACGATTGACGTTCAATAATAACTCGTAAAAACATGTCGGCAGCACTATGTCAGTTACGTCATACTATTTATCCAAGGAGCCAGTTCATGACGATCAAGGTGGGCGAACGTTTACCCGATGCAAAGTTCAAAACAAAATCTGACGAAGGTGTAAGCGAAATCAGCTCCGACGCGCTGTTCAAAGGTAAAAAAGTGGTGCTTTTTGCCGTACCCGGCGCATTCACTCCGACCTGCAGCATGAATCATCTGCCGGGCTATCTTGAGAACCGCGACGCCATTTTGGCAAAAGGCGTGGACTCAATCGTGGTCGTCGCAGTCAATGATCCTCACGTCATGGGCGCTTGGGCAAAAGCCACCAATGGTGAAGGCAAAATTCAGTATCTTTCTGACGGAAACGCAACCTTCACCAAGGACGTTGGACTGGAAATAGACCTCGGCGCGGGCAATATGGGCGTGCGATCGAAACGTTATTCCATGCTGGTCGAAGATGGCGTTGTGAAACAACTCAATATTGAGGAATCGCCCGGTCAGGCGGTCACTTCGAGCGCCGCTACAATTCTCGAACAGCTCTGATAAAGTTCAGAATGGCAAGGATCGGTTATCCGATCCTTGCCATTTACTTCCGTTTGTAAGGCGCCATGCCGGCGCGGGCCAATTCGTCGGCCCGTTCGTTTTCCGGATGCCCCGCATGGCCTTTTACCCAATGCCAGACAACTTTATGGCGCTTGCGCGCTTCATCAAGGGCTTGCCAAAGTTCGGCGTTCTTCACCGGTTTTTTTGCAGCCGTTTTCCAGCCATTCCGTTTCCAGCCCTCGATCCATCCGGAAATACCATCGCGCACATAGACTGAGTCCGTATAGACATCGACTTGGCACGGTTCTTTCAGTGCATTAAGAGCCGAAATTGCGGCCATCAATTCCATGCGATTATTGGTGGTATCCGCCTCACCGCCAGAAAGTTCTTTTTCATTGCCGTTCCAGCGCAGTACAGCGCCCCAGCCCCCGGGACCGGGATTGCCTGAACAAGCGCCATCAGTGAAAGCTTGTATCTCCTTCACGCTTTTTGCCCCTCAAAGGCCAATCCGTATTCTTCAGGGGAGCTTATCTGGCGATGAAAGCGCATGCGACGCAAATATTCCCGTGGGTCTTTTTTGACTACGAAGCTTCCCTCAGGGGTATTCAGCCAATCATAGAGCCTTGTGAGCATAAAACGCAGTGCGGAACCACGGGCCAAAACCGGCAGACTTGCCGCCTCTTCTTTCGACAATGGACGGACAGCGTTGTAGCCGCGCAGCAATGCCGTGCCCTTTGTCAAGTTGAACGAATTGTCTTTTTCGAAACACCAGGCATTCAGACAAACAGCAACGTCGTAGGCGAGAAGGTCTGTGCAGGCGAAATAAAAGTCGATAATTCCCGATAACTTGCTGCCGAGAAAAAAGACGTTATCGGGAAACAAGTCTGCGTGAATGACACCAGAAGGAAGATGGGAGGGCCAATTTTCTTCTAGAAACAACAAATCTTCTTCGGCTTCCTTCGCGAGACCTGCCTCGACTTGGTCTGCATCGGTTCTGGAATTATTCCATAACGGGCGCCAGCTTTCCACCGAGAGCGCATTCTTGCGGCGCATGGGGAAATCTTCACCAGCAAGATGCATTCGCGCCAGTGCCTCTCCAAGTGCCGCACAATGCTGCACTGTTGGCCTGCGCATCCACATGCCTTCCAGAAAAGTTACGATAGCGGCCGGACGACCTGCAAGTTCGCCGATGTTTGAGCCTGACTTCTGAACCACAGGCAAGGGACAGCTGATACCTTTACCGGCAAGATGCTCCATGAGGCCCAGAAAAAAAGGCAGATCACTACTGTCGACGCGTTTTTCGTATAGGGTCAGAATGAACGCAGCCTTGCTCGTGTGTAAAAGATAGTTTGAGTTTTCCACGCCTTCCGCAATACCTTTGTAGGAGAGCAGCTCCCCGATATCGTAGTTCTTTAAAAATTGTGCGAGTTCGATTTCGTTAATATCGGTATAGACGGCCATAGTCAGTGGGTCCCATTGACAAAAGCCATGTCGTGACTTGTTAATTCTACATCCCGCAGATCGCGCATAACGTGGAAATTCTCTGTTTCAACTGTGGTTTCCGCCAGTTCAATCGACACCGAATACCGTTCTGAAAATGACTGGATAATTTCGTCGACGATGATCTCGGGCGCTGATGCGCCAGCAGAAAGCCCGACGGTGGCAATTTTGCCCACGCTGTTCCAGTCAATATCGGCTGCCCGCTGAACCAGAAGCGACTGTTTGGCACCGGAGCGCTCAGCCACCTCGACCAACCGCTTGGAGTTGGAAGAATTCGGCGCCCCGACGATCAGGAACAAGTCACAGCCTGGGGCAGCAGCTTTTACCGCATCCTGACGATTGGTGGTGGCATAACAAATGGACTCGGCCGCCGGTGCGGTGAGTGCCGGAAAACGTTCCTGCAAAGTGGCAATTATCCCGGCTGTGTCATCCACAGATAAGGTGGTCTGCGTTACGAAGCCAAGATTTTCTGGGTCCGCGGGCGTATAGTTTGCCGCATCTTCAATAGTTTCGATAAGTGTTACAGCTCCGTCCGGTAGCTGTCCCATGGTGCCGATCACCTCTGGATGACCGGAGTGGCCCACGAGGACCACATGACGCCCAAGACGCTGATGGCGCATCGCCTGTTTATGTACTTTGGAAACGAGGGGACATGTGGCGTCAAGATAAAACAGGTTCTTGTTTTCAGCGTCCGCCGGCACCGATTTCGGCACACCATGGGCTGAAAATACGACTGGCTGACCGCGATGCTCGGCAGGAATCTCATCCAGTTCTTCGACAAAAACTGCGCCTCGCGCCTGCAATCCTTCGACAACATAACGGTTGTGAACGATTTCATGGCGGACATAAACTGGGGCACCATACTTCTTCAGCGCCAGAATAACGATCTGAATAGCCCGATCCACTCCGGCGCAAAATCCGCGCGGTCCGCAAAGACGGATTGTAAGTGGAGCTTTCTCAGTCATCATCATATCTCAGCCAAATTTGTTCTTCTTGGAATTGGGCGGCATTCAACGCGAAGTCAACCCCGAACTATTGGATTGAACCGGTTCCTCTTTTGGATGAGTGCGCCGCCAGACCGATATGCCTGCGATAGCGAGCAGAGTTGCGGCAAGTCCATACCAGGTAACTGCATATTGCAAATGACTGTTCGGCAAATCGATAATCGTTACGCCACCGATCGGCAGACCGCCCGGATTGGGCGTTTTATCTGCGTCAATGAAGAACGGAACTAGTTTGTCCGTCGGCACTCCAGACTGAGCCGCCATTACCGGCAAATCTTTCCAGTAGTAAATATTGGCCTTCAAATCATTATCAGGCACAATTGACGAAGGTTTGGCGTCAAGCGGATTGCGCGCCAGACCTTTAACCGCAACCGGTCCTTCTATGCTTGAGCCACGACTGCTGGGTTCTTTTTTGTCAAAGGGAACAAACCCGCGATTGACGAAGATAATTCTGCCGTCGATCATCTGAAGCGGTGCATAAACATAAAAGCCTGACATTCCTGCAAATGTTGCGAAATAATGCCGTTCTTGCCCATGCAAAAATTGACCGGTCACAGTCACCGGTCGATAGTCAATATCGTGTTTTTCCGCCCACAAGCTTTCAATCTCAGTGAGCGAAGCCGGCGGTGTATGGGTACGCTGTTCTATTTCCGCCAGTAGATTTTCTTTCCACTGCAGACGCTCAACCTGCCATGTCCCCAGCGCAATGAGAATGAAAAAGACAATGGAACCGAGAATCAGCATAACCCAGGGAAAGCGCCGCCGCTCCATAATATTTGGACTAGTGTTCATTTGACGATGGAATATCCAGCTGGCCTTCTGCAGCCTTGTGCTTGTACTGAAGGGCGATCAATACACCCTTCATCCAGCGGAGCGCCGTCAAGCACAATAAAAGTGCCAGCGGTATCCACAGCAGAAAGTGTACCCATAGCGGCGGATCGACATTGACTTCCATCCACAGCGCCAGCCCGACAACGATAAAGCCGATGATCAGCATAACAAGAACTGCAGGACCGTCTCCGGAATCAATAAACGAGTAATCCAAGCCGCAACTTGTGCAGCGCTTGGCTGGAGTAATGAAGCCGTCGAATAGCTTCCCCTGCCCGCAACGAGGGCATTTGGCCTTCACTCCTGCGGCGAATGGATCGACAGGCGGATAAAGCGCAGAATCTTCATTCATCAAGTATCACTCAAGGGTAAATTTCGATTGGCGTTCCATCTTGGACAAGTGCCCAGATTTCATCCATCTCCGGATTAGTGACGGCTATGCACCCGTCTGTCCAGTCGATAAGTTGAAGCACCCATCCCCACCATCCATAACCATTGACTGCACCGTGGATCATGATCGCACCACCCGGCGACACACCCATCGACTTGGCTGCCGCTTTATCTCGCGCATTCGGGTAAGAAATATGGATTGACTTGTGCGCCATACTTTTCGGATTTCGCCAATCGAGAACGTATCGGCCTTCAGGCGTACGTTCATCGCCCTCCCATTGCTTATGGCCTACCGGCCGAGCGCCAAGTGCAATCTTGTACTCTTTAATGACCGAGCTTCCTGACAAGAGTTGCATCTTTCGCTGGGATTTTTCGACCCGCACGAGATCAACTTTCTCAGCCGCATCGGCCAATGTTCCGCTCACCAAAATGAGGCCCACCAGCACAATCAGCAGCGACACGTGTTTAGCGATCATCGAAAATCCATGCCGCAGCAATGTGCTCAAATAATGAGAGCGGCCGCATTTCTGCGACCGCTCTTTTAGCATCAATACTGCCAGTTTTTAATGTCCAGCAGCGATCGGCGCACCCCACGATGCCCAGACATAGATCGTGAAAAACAGGAACAACCAAACCACGTCAACGAAATGCCAGTACCAAGCGGCAGCTTCAAACCCGAAATGCTTGTCAGGTGTGAAATCGCCTCGGATAGACCGAAGTAGACAAATCGCCAGGAAGATCGTCCCGATGATGACGTGGAAACCATGGAAACCAGTCGCCATGAAGAAGGTGGCACCATAGATCGAATCTTTGAATGCAAATGGCGCATGAATGTATTCATATGCCTGAACAAACGAGAACAGAACGCCAAGGACAACGGTAAGAGCGAGACCCGTTATAAGACCTTTGCGATCATTGTGGATCAAAGCATGGTGTGCCCAGGTCACAGTCGTGCCGGACAGCAACAGAATGACCGTGTTGTAAAGTGGCAGATGCAGTGGATCGAGAACTTCAAGTCCCTTTGGCGGCCACACACCGCCCGTAAATGTCGTGCGAGCCACCTGCTCAACTTCACCCGGGTAAAGGCTGACATCAAAAAATGCCCAGAACCAAGCGGCAAAAAACATCACTTCTGAAGCGATGAACATGATCATGCCATAGCGCAAATGCAACGACACAACGCGGGTATGGTGTCCCTGCTTGCCTTCCTTGATCGTATCCGACCACCAGCCATACATTGTGTAGAGCACAATGACCAAGCCAATGGCGAAAAGCCAAGGTGTGGTCAGATTGGCTTTGAACAGGACAAACTCGCCGCCCTTATTGTATTGCATGAAGCCAATACCGCCGAGGGCAAGGATGAATGCGCCTACCGAGGCAAGGAACGGCCAAGGACTTGGATCGATAATATGATAATCGTGGTTCTTTTGGTGCGCTTCGGCCATGTTAACCCCCGCAAGGTCTGTTTATTGCACTAGACATCAACATCTCCTCAGAGCTGTCCCGATGTCGTTGTCTTGTTCACCTCTGCACTGGCCGCAACGGGCGCAGGCATTGGTATCGGAAAGAAAGTGTAGGATAGCGTAATTGTGTTGACGCCTTTGAGCTCCGGCGCATTTACAATTTCAGGATCGATAAAAAATACGACCGGCATTTCAAGATCTTCGCCCTGCTTCAAGACGGTGTCCGTAAAGCAGAAACATTCAACCTTGTTGAAATATGCGCCGGCAGCCATGGGCGTCACATTGAACAGCGCACGTCCCGAGGTCGGCTGCGATGCGACATTCCTGGCTTCATATTTAATCAGCTTGGTTTCACCGATTTTCAGCGACACGTCCCGCTGCATAGGCTTGAAATCCCATGGCAACCCGCCTGATGTATTGGCATCAAAACGCACCGTGATTGTCTTGTCGAGGATGGTGTCCGACATTTGCTCAACACGTTGTGTCGTACCGCCATAACCAGTAACCTGGCAGAACATTGCATATAATGGCACGGCAGCAAAAGCCATGCCGACCATCCCGAAGAAAAACGCCAGACAAGAAATCGCGATCGTCCGGTCTGAAACCTTACGTTTTGCCACTAGAACTTCTTTATCAGAGCCCGTTTCCATGTTCATCACATAGGCCTGTTCAGGATATTAGCACCAAGCTTGGCCCACGTACCAACATAAACGATAAGGACGAAAGCTGCGAGCGCAAGCGCAAGTGCGAGCGAGCGGCTGCGTCGAGCGCGCTTCTGCTTGTCACTTAATGTTATGCGGTCATCACTCATTTAAACACCCAGAACCAGAAGTGCTTTACGCACAAGTATCTCGCCGAGCAGGACGGCGTAGAGACTGAAGAGATAGAAGATGGAAAATGCGAACATTTTCTTTGCAGGCTTGATCATTGGCTCGCCGATTTCCGCGCGCCACACGGTCCATGCGTAAAACAAAAACGCAAAGCCCATCGCAATCGAAAACACACCATAAACGGGTCCAGCGAAACCCATAATCCAAGGCAGAACCGCCACCGGCGCAACCAGAATTGTATATAGCCAGATCTGAAACTTCGTTGAAGCTTCGCCCATGACATTGGGCATCATCGGGATTTTAGCCTTCTCGTAATCATCGGACATGAACAGCGACAGCGCCCAGAAATGGGGTGGCGTCCATAGAAAGATAATCAGAAAAAGAACAATGCTTTCCATGCTGACCGAACCAGTCACAGCAGCCCAGCCAATCATTGGCGGGAAAGCCCCTGCCGCGCCGCCAATAACGATGTTTTGCGGTGTAGAGCGCTTCAGCCACATTGTATAAACGACGGCGTAGAAGAAGATCGTGAAGGCCAGCAAGAACGCCGACAGCAAATTGACAAACAGACCGAGAGTCAAAACGGAGAAAATTGAAAGCAGCAGGCCAAAAGTCAGCGCTTCATCGCGGGAGAGCCGGCCAGCTGGTATTGGACGTTTGGCTGTGCGCTTCATCACCGCGTCAATATCGGCATCATACCACATATTGAGAGCGCCGGAGGCGCCAGCGCCAACAGCGATGCAAAGGATCGCAATGGCGGCAATTACCGGATTAATGTGGCCCGGCGCTGCCATCAAACCAACAAAACCCGTAAACACGACCAGCGACATGACGCGTGGTTTGAGAAGCGCAATATAGTCTGATGCACTGGCTTCAGAGAGGCCAATGTTTGCATCCAGTGTTGCGTGTTTCTCAATCAATGACATGCGCTCGATCTTACAAAAGTTCAGTTTCGTTCAGGAGATAACCGGACTGTATGAATCAGCCCGGTTATCATGATCATTTACTTAATACGTGGAAGCTGTTCCCACTGATGGAAAGGCGGAGGCGATGAAAGCTGCCATTCCAGAGTGGTTGCACCTACGCCCCATGGGTTCGCACCGGCTTCGCGCTTCTTGGCAAATGCTTCAAACACGCCAAAGAGGAAGATGAGAACGGCGACACCGGAAATGTATGAGCCGATGGACGATACTTCATTCCAACCCTGGAAAGCATCTGGATAGTCGATATAGCGACGTGGCATACCGGCAAGCCCAAGGAAATGCTGCGGGAAGAACACCAGATTCACACCAATGAAGGTGACCCAGAAATGCGTGTGGGCAATCGTGTGGTTATACATGTAGCCCGTCATCTTCGGGAACCAGTAGTACCAGCCAGCGAAGATACCAAACACAGCACCGAGCGACAGAACATAATGGAAGTGGGCAACAACGTAGTAGGTGTCGTGCATCGCACGGTCCAAGCCCGCATTGGCCAGCTGCACGCCTGTCACACCGCCGACGGTGAACAGGAAGATAAAGCCGATTGCCCAAACCATTGGAGGTTTAAATTCAATCGATCCACCCCACATGGTCGCAATCCATGAGAAAATCTTAACGCCAGTTGGAACAGCGATAACCATCGTTGCGAAAACGAAATAGCGTTGTGTGTCGAGCGAAAGACCAACCGTGTACATATGGTGCGCCCATACGATGAAACCTACAACGCCGATGGCGACCATGGCATAGGCCATGCCGAGATAGCCAAAAATAGGCTTTCTCGAGAAGGTCGATATGATGTGGCTGACGATGCCGAAGGCTGGCAAAATCATGATGTACACTTCCGGATGACCGAAGAACCAGAAAAGATGCTGGAACAGGATCGGGTCACCGCCGCCTTCAGGCGCGAAGAATGTCGTGCCAAAATTGCGGTCCGTCAGCAGCATGGTGATACCACCAGCAAGAACCGGCAAAGCGAGCAGCAGCAGGAAGGCAGTAATCAACACCGACCATGCGAACAGCGGCATCTTGTGCAGGGTCATGCCCGGAGCGCGCATATTGAAGATCGTGGTGATAAAGTTGATCGCACCGAGAATGGACGAGGCGCCAGCAATGTGGAGTGACAGGATTGCCAAATCCATCGCCGGACCGGGCTGACCCGTTGTCGAAAGCGGCGGATAGATCGTCCAGCCACCGCCTGTACCGTAACCACCGGCTGGACCGGGAACGAACAATGACAGAAGCAGAAGAATCAGAGCTGGCGGGAGCAGCCAGAACGAAATGTTGTTCATACGTGGAAATGCCATGTCTGGCGCACCGATCATGATCGGCACCATCCAGTTGGCAAAACCACCGATCAACGCGGGCATCACCATGAAGAAAATCATGATAAGGCCGTGAGCTGTGGTGAACACAAGGTACATGTGCTTACCGGCATCGATTGCCGCATCACCCTCGTAGCCATAGACCATGGCAGCAAGACCATGAAAAATCTGAATACCGGGCTCCTGGAGCTCGGCACGCATGGCAATCGAAAGCGCGCCACCGATTATACCCGCGATGATCGCGAAAATCAGATAAAGCGTTCCGATATCCTTATGGTTGGTCGAATTGACCCAACGAGTCCAACCACTGGGTTTGTGGTCGTGATGATCGTCGTGGGCTTCGTGAGCAGCTGAACCTGCCATGAGATAGCTCCCGTTCCTCAAATGCAAAGCGCAGCTGACTTAGTTGCCAGCCACATTGATATTCTTGCCATCATCGATTGATGCAGCGAGTGTCTTATAGGCTCCCGGCAAATCACTGCCAGCGGCCGCGTACCATGCGTTGTACTGCTGCTCCGATACGACACGGATCGCGATAGGCATGAAAGCATGATCTTTGCCGCAGATTTCCGAGCACTGGCCGTAATAGAGGCCTTCTTTGTCAGCCTTGAACCATGTCTCATTCATGCGACCCGGCACAGCGTCAATCTTGACGCCGAATGCAGGCATTGCGAAAGCATGAATGACGTCAGCGCCGGTCGCAAGGATGCGAACAGTCGTATTCACCGGAACGACCATTTCATTATCCACAGCCAAGAGCCGCGGATAGGCCTTGATGTCTGCCTTACCTGCAGTTGCGCGGTCGGCATCCTTGAGAATCAGCGAATCAAATGAAAGCGGCGCTTCATTGGCTTGGTATTCGTAGCCCCAGTACCACTGGTATCCCGTTGCCTTGATCGTCAGCTTGGGATCTTCAGGCGAATATTGCGCCGTCAGCAACTGGAATGATGGAATGGCAAGGAAAAGAAGAATAACGACAGGACCGACAGTCCAGACGATCTCAACAGCAGTATTGTGGCTCGTCTTTGACGGAACGGGATTGGCACTGGCGCGATAGCGGAACATCACCCAGGCCAGCAATATCATCACAAAAATCGTGATTGGAATGATAAACCACAGCGTATAGTGCTCAAACCAGACGATCTGCTCCATAATGCCGGATGCAGCTGGCTGGAATGTCATTTGCCATGGCTCTGGTTGCGCCGCGATGGCCGTACCGGCGCTCAGGAAGCTACCCAGGACACCGGCCAGCTTGACAATATTCTTCTTCACCTAGAGATCTCCCGAATGAAGCATCAGTTCCATACGTTAATGCCGGACGTTCGAGGCCCGGTCGCATGTCGCGTTCAAACCACACATTAGCCTACATCGCAAGGAAGGCGAACGTGATCTCATGCGGCATTTTTGCGCGCAGCTTGTCATCGAAATGCGCCAACCTATGAAAGTTGCGATTTTTTAACGCTAGCTCACCATTTTCCGGGATAAGTATGAAGGAGGCCCACAATGCAGCCATTTTTGCATTACAACACAAGATTGGCTGTCATACCTTGGGGAGTGTTCGTGCAGCATTCTTTTCATCCGGTTCCCGGCGGTCTAACGTCTGGATGATTCGTTTTGGAGCCACCATGTCCATTTTAGCCCTTCGCAATATAGCTGCTGGTATTTTTGCCCTGTCCCTGACTGCCCTTTCCGGCAGCGCACTGGCAGCGCCGCAAAGCGGGACTGTCAAATCAACCCACGGTGCCTGGTCTATTCTTTGCGATACGCCGGCAGGCGCAAAATCAGAACAATGCGCGCTCATCCAGAACGTTGTCGCTGCAGATCGTCCCGAAATGGGTCTTTCCGTGGTGGTGCTGAAAACCGCCGACAACAAAGCAAAGATATTGCGCGTCCTTGCTCCGCTGGGCGTTCTCCTTCCGAATGGTCTTGGTCTTAATGTTGACGGCAAGGATATTGGCCGCGCTTATTTCGTGCGCTGCTTTGAAGATGGCTGTTACGCGGAAGTCATTTTGGAAGAACAGCTGGTTCAGACCCTCAAAACCGGCAAGGCTGCAACCTTCATCGTGTTCCAGACGCCTGAAGAGGGTATCGGCATTCCGGTGGAGCTCAACGGTTTCGGCGAAGGCTTCGACGCCCTCCCCTGATCTTTCCTTAAGATAGCGGTTGTCGCGCGCAGCCCGAAGGCTTACATCCGGTACACCCAAATGAAACCGGACCGGATATAATGAAAAGCCTGATCGATAGTTTCGATGCACCTCGCGAAAAAATTCTGGATACTGTCAAGCAGTCGCTGAACGGCGCTGATGATGGCGAATTGTTCATCGAGTATCGCGAATCGGAAGGTCTCGTCTTTGACAATGGCCGGTTGAAGAACGGCTCGTTTAATCAAGATCAAGGTTTTGGGCTTCGCGCTGTGGCAGGTGATGCCGTGGGCTATGCTCATGCCGGTGAACTATCGCTGGGCGCGTTAAAACGCGCTGCCGATGCTGCCTCTGCGGTCACGACCGGCTATGCCGGCGCATATACGGCGGCGCCCCCCGGAACCAATAGCAGCCTGTACAGCGACGAAAACCCGCTTGGGTCACCCGGCTTTGAAGCCAAGGTGAAATTGCTGCAGGAAATCGACGCCTATCTGCGTGCCAAAGACCCCAAAGTTCGACAAGTCTCCGTGTCGCTGGCCGGATCATGGCAGCAAGTCGAGATTTTGCGGGCCGATGGCCATTTCGTTCGCGATGTTCGCCCGATGGTGCGCCTGAATGTTTCGGTTGTCGTGGGAAGTGGTGACCGGCAGGAAAGCGGCACTTATGGCGCTGGCGGACGCAAGGGGTTTGGCGAATTCATTGCCACCGATAAATGGCAATATGCTGCAGATGAAGCACTGCGTCAGGCGCTGGTCAACCTTGAAGCCATTCCAGCTCCAGCCGGTACGTTCGATATCGTTCTTTCAAGCGGATGGCCCGGTGTCATGCTGCACGAGGCCGTGGGTCACGGCCTCGAAGGTGATTTCAACCGGAAAAAGACATCGGCGTTTGCCGGTCTGCTTGGCCAGCAAGTGGCTTCCAAAGGCGTAACAGTGGTCGATGACGGTACGATTTCGGAACGCCGCGGCTCGCTTACCGTTGACGATGAAGGAATGCCGACAAACAAGACCGTGCTGATCGATGACGGTATTCTTGTCGGCTATATGCAGGATCGCCAGAATGCGCGGCTGATGGGCATGCAACCCACCGGCAATGGACGGCGCGAATCATATGCCCATGCGCCAATGCCCCGCATGACCAATACTTATATGCTTGGCGGGGATAAGACCCCGGACGAAATTATCGCATCCGTGAAAAAGGGCATCTACGCCGTGTCATTTGGCGGTGGCCAGGTGGATATTACCTCAGGCAAGTTCGTTTTCGGCTGTACCGAAGCCTATATGATCGAAAACGGAAAAATCGGCGCGCCTGTCAAAGGTGCAATGCTTATCGGTAATGGCCCTGACGCGATGCAGAGAATATCGATGGTCGGCAATGATTTGCAACTCGATACCGGTATCGGCAATTGTGGCAAAGGCGGTCAATGGGTGCCTGTTGGCGTAGGCCAGCCCCATTTACGCATGGACCAGATGACCGTTGGCGGAACCTCGGTTTAATCTTCCCAATCGATTTTCAAAGAACGCGGGTGTGGCGATCCCTTGCCACGCCCGCTTTTGCGTCTGGCTATTGAGATGGTGGGAAAGACGGGCGGTCATCGAAGCGCGTCTTTGTAGTAGGTTAAGCGATCCGAAGACCGCCCGTCCGGCGATTTTGCATTCTGTCCGTTCCGCTTGGGAGGCCTCGGCTACCCAAGGCATGCCATTTGCGGCGCGCCATGCGTTAGCCTTGCGCCCCTTAAAGTGCTCGTCCAGCACACGCCGTTCCTAGTAACGGCAGGGGAACCCTTGGACAGAACGTCCCCGGATAACGGGTCCGTAACCCGCCATCGGAGGCGCCCATCCTTCCCCAAACTTCGAACGGCTCCGGAAGCTGTTCCCCGCAGGAAGGACAGGAGCAGAATAATTCAGAGCGGGTGCTGTTGGATAAGTTTGTCGAGATTATTTTAAGAAAGCCTGATTTGCACAAACCAAATGCGTCCTTCGACAAGCTCAGGATGAGGGAGGTGGGTTGATTGCAGGGTGCCAACTCTTGCAACTATTGTAACTCTTGCAACGCCAGCAAGTTGTCGCTGCAACCCACAAAACTTCCCTCATGGTGAGCTTGTCGAACCACGCATTACATCAATGCCCCCCTTGCGCGCTCTTGAGCTTGCCTGAGGGGCGAACCACAATCAACTCAAATGCAGTCAATAAAGACTCTTATGGCCGGGCCGTTAATCGAGGTTAGAGCGAGTAACTCGCAACCTATTTCTTGCTAAGCAAAGCCACGGCTTCCACATGTGACGACCAGAGGAATTGATCAACCGGCACAACGCGATCAATCTTATATCCCCCCTTGACGAGAATGCTCAGATCCCGCGCCAAAGTAACCGGGTTACAGGAAACCGCAGCCACCTTTGAAACCGATGATTTGGCGATTTCGATTGCCTGTGCTTCGGCACCGGCGCGGGGCGGATCAAAAACGAGACCATTAAATGGTGCAAGTTCTCGCGCCAGAAACGGGCGACGGAACAAATCACGTCGCTCGACACTAACCGGCTTCAATCCCTGTACGAAACGGACACTGCGATCAATTGCTGCAACAGCGCCCTGATCGCTCTCTACCGCATGGACGGAAGATTTTTCCGCCATTCTAAAAGCGAAAGTGCCGGAACCACAAAATAGATCCAATGTCTTTTTCGACTTGGCAAGATGCCCGGCTACCAGATTGCACATGGCTTCTTCTGCCTCAGCGGTAGCTTGCAAAAACCCGCCCGGCGGCAAGAACACTGGTACTTTACCAAAATGGACAAGCGGCTTTCGCGGCTCGACAATGATCTCACCTTCAAAAGAGAGGCGCGCAAAATCCTTTTTGATGACCAGTGCCGTTAGTGCCTGCCGCTTTGCAGCATCGGGCGCGCCGCATCCGGAAGCGGTGATATCAAGGCCGGATGCTGTTGACGTCACAGTGAGCTTGAACGGCTTCATGCCCCCGCCCAAAACCGCAACGAGATCGCGCAGATCATCAAGGCGGGATACAATCTCTGGCACCGTGATCGGGCATTCAGCAATGTCGATCAATTCGTGGCTTTGATGTTTATTGAAGCCCAGCACGGCTCCCCGCTCACTGGTACGCACGGCAAATACCGTTCTGCGGCGCGTCTGTGGTGCGCAAGTGACGAGCGGTTCAAGTTTGAACAGCAGTCCCCTGCCGCCAAGTGCATCTTGGACCAGCGATCTTTTCCATTCCTGGTAAGCGCTATCCTGCCAGTGCTGCAATGTGCAGCCACCGCACTCTTCAAAATGCCGGCATGCGGGTGCAACCCGCTCCGGTGATGGTTCGATCAAGGCCATCATCGTGGCGCGACCGTTTTCCAAGGCTACGTTGGCAACCTCTCCCGGCAGGGAAAATGGCACATAGGCGCTGCCAGCGGCCGTGGCAGCAATGCCGTCGCCCCCGGCGCCCATCCGTTCGATTGTTACGCGCGTGCTCATTGATCTTGTCTTTTCAGTTTTTGCTTTTAATACCGGCCAGAAGAAATTCACGGTTGCCATCGCCACCCTCTATGGGTGAAGGGCAAAGCCCCAATGCTTTCCAGCCCGGCAATTGATCCAACCAGTCTCTTAGATCATTTGCGACGCGAATCCCATCCTCTGGATTGCGCAAAATGCCGCCCTTGCCAATTGCATCGCGGCCAGCCTCAAATTGCGGCTTCACCAGCAGCACACAATGAGCGCCATTTTCGGCCAGATCGAGCGCAGGGGGCAAAGCCAGCTTTAGGGAAATAAAGCTTACATCCGAGACAACCAGATCAATATTCCGGCCCTCAAGATGATCACGCGCAAGAGCACGCGCATTGAGATTTTCAAGGTTAGTAACACGCGGATCAGAGGCGATGCGAGAATGAAGCTGGGCTGTTCCAACATCAATCGCAATCACATGCTGCGCGCCGCGCTCCAACAGGACCTGTGTGAAACCACCGGTTGAGGCACCTATGTCCAGAGCAGTTCCTGTTACAGCAATGGTGAAATGATCCAGTGCTGCAATAAGTTTCAATGCTGCACGGGAAACATAAGCACTTGCGGGATCATCGACTGCAATCACTACGGTTTCAGCCACCGCAGTGCCCGGTTTGGAAACGACAGAGCCATCAACCGTGACAGTACCGCGCATAATAGCGTCTCGTGCCCGCGACCGCGTGGCAAAGAGCCCGCGTTCCACCAGAAGTTGATCGAGACGCATCAATTGAATTCAGGCACGGGCAGGCGCAACCATATGGTTACGTCCAAGTGCACCAAACACCGCTTCCACAATTCCAGCACTATCAAGACCGGCACGGGCGTAAAGCACTTCGGGCTTGGCATGATCGAGGTAAATATCCGGAAGCGTCAATGTGCGAACGCGCAATCCCTGATCGAGAAGACCATCACGGCTGAGGAAGTGGAGGACATGCGAGGCAAAGCCACCGATTGCGCCCTCCTCCACAGTCACAAGCACTTCATGCTCGCGGGCAAGACGGCGGATCATATCCTCATCCAGCGGCTTGGCAAAGCGTGCATCGGCGACAGTCGTTGAAAGTCCTGCCGCGTTGAGTTCATCAGCAGCCATCAGGCACTCGGCCAACCGCGTACCAAAGGATAGAAGCGCAACTTTGCTTCCTTCACGGACAATGCGTCCCTTGCCGATCTCGAGAATGCTCCCTCGCTCTGGCAGGTCGATACCGATACCATCGCCGCGTGGATAGCGGAACGAAATCGGGCCTTCATTATACTCAGCAGCGGTACGCACCATATGACGCAGTTCCGCCTCATCCGAGGCGGCCATAACGACAAAGCCGGGAAGCGCAGCGAGAAAGCCAGTATCGAAAGAACCGGCATGAGTAGCGCCGTCGGCCCCAACCAGACCTGCCCTGTCGATGGGAAAGCGTACCGGCAGATTTTGCAATGACACATCATGCACAACCTGATCATAGCCGCGCTGCAGGAAGGTTGAGTAAATCGCCGCGAAAGGCTTCAAACCCTCACTCGCCAAACCTGCCGCAAAAGTAACCGCATGCTGTTCGGCAATGCCCACATCAAATGTACGATCGGGAAACACTTCGCCAAACAGATCAAGACCTGTCCCACCGGGCATGGCTGCCGTGACAGCGACGATCCTGTCATCGTGGCGGGCTTCCTCAATCAGGCTGGTGGCAAAAATCTTGGTGTAGCTTGGCGCATTTGCCGGGGGCTTTGCCTGTGCGCCAGTAATAACGTCGAACTTGTTCACGCCGTGATATTTGTCAGCAGAAGCTTCCGCCGGGGCATAGCCCTTACCCTTCTGCGTCACCACGTGAATAAGGACAGGTCCGTCCATCGTGTCGCGCACATTTTTCAGTACCGGCAGCAGATGATCCAGATTGTGACCATCAATGGGGCCGACATAATAAAAGCCCAGCTCTTCAAACATTGTTCCGCCCGTCCAGAAGGCACGGGCATATTCTTCCGAGCGCCGGGCTTTCTCCTGCAGGAATTTTGGCAGTTTCTTTGCAAGCTGCTTGGCCGTTTCGCGGAAAGAACGATAGGCACGACCGGAGACAAGACGGGCAAGATAGGCACTCATCGCACCTGTAGGTGGCGCAATCGACATATCATTATCATTAAGGATAACGATAAGCCGTGCATCCAGCGCACCGGCATTGTTCATCGCTTCATAAGCCATACCGGCGGACATGGCGCCATCACCAATGACAGAAATAACATTGCGCTTTATGCCCGCAAGGTCACTGGCCACAGCCATGCCAAGGCCGGCCGAAATCGACGTGGAGGAATGCGCCGCGCCAAACGGGTCATATTCGCTTTCGCTGCGCTTGGTGAAGCCGGAAAGCCCGCCCTCCTGCCGCAATGTGCGGATGCGATCGCGCCGCCCGGTCAAAATCTTGTGCGGATAGGCCTGATGACCGACATCCCAGATGATGCGGTCATGCGGGGTATCGAAAACATGATGCAAGGCGACAGTCAGTTCAACAACGCCAAGACCTGCACCAAGATGCCCGCCTGTCGTCGACACAGCGTCGATCAGTTCTGTGCGAAGCTCCTGTGCCAATTGCGGAAGGTCGGATTCCGGCAAAGCACGCAGCTGTGAAGGAATGGTCACGCGATCCAATAATGGCGTTTCAGGCTTGTTGTTCACTCTATAAATTCCAGTTTTAGCGTCAGAAATCGACCGGATGCGAGCTGTTGTCCTAGAGCAAATCCCCAGAACCGGCAAGCAGCCGGATTTAACGAAGGCTCACGTCAATTTTCAGGCAAAGGAATGAACTCTTCTTCGTCGCCCGGCACGATATCGAAGCGGCCAGTTCGCCATTCTTCTTTCGCCTGCTCAATACGCTCCTTCGACGAAGAGACAAAATTCCACCAGATATAGCGCTTGGACGATAGGGTAGCGCCGCCAAACAGCATGAAATGTGCGCCTTGCGGAGCAGAAATGATAATCTCGTCGCCCGGACGGAAAGCCAAAAGCCGGTCTGCCGGAAAGATTTGCCCCGCAATTTCGACGGGTCCATCCAGCGTGTATATGGCACGCTCCTCGGCCGCATTGGCGGGAATCTGGATATGCGCGCCCGGCTCTAGGCGAATATCGACATAAAGCGTTTCGGCATGCTGCTTAACGCCGGAACTTGCGCCATGAAACTGGCCCATGACGACGCGTGCGTCGAGCCCCGATTCTTGAAGCACGGGTAGTCGGCTCGCCTCGGTATTGGCAAAGGTGGGGTCAATTTCTTCCAGATGATCCGGGAGGGCGAGCCATGTCTGCAAGCCTGAAATGGGTAGCGGCTGCGTGCGTAACTCTTCAGGAGAACGCTCGGAATGGACAATGCCCCGGCCCGCGGTCATCAAATTGACGTCGCCGGGCTTGATGACCATTTCCGTGCCAAGACTATCGCGGTGGCGGATATTTCCATCAAACAGATAGGTAACTGTCGACAGGCCGATATGGGGGTGTGGGCGTACATCCAGCGGATCCGTCGGACGAAGGATTGCCGGGCCCATGCGATCAAAGAAGATGAATGGGCCAACCAGCCGTCGCTTGGCGGTCGGCAATGCACGCCGAACTTCCAGGCCGCCAATGTCGCTTGTGCGCGGTATGATCAAGGTTTCGATTGAATCCACGGCGATGGCATCACCAGGTTCAGGATCGTTACCGGGGAAAAAGCTCATGGGAGGCAGCTCCAGACTGTTACAGTCCTAATCATAGCTGCTCATTTACAAGGTGAACAGCCTGCGCTGGTGTCACTCCGGATCGAGCGGCTCTGTACCCACCGGCTGACCGTCACGGCCAAGCTTGATCTTTTCCACCTTGTCTTCAGCGGATTTCAACAGGGCGTCGCAATGCTTCTTGAGCGCTTCACCGCGTTCGTAGATTCGAATTGACTGCTCCAACGGCACATCGCCGCGTTCCAGATCATCAACAATCTTTTCCAGCTGATCGAGCGCCTGCTCGAAACTCATGGCAGCGATATCGGAGTTGTTCGGTGTATCGGCCATTTATCATCCTTCCATCAAGCGTTTGATATGTGCGCCTGCGGAGAGCGACATACCCTTGAGGTCGTACCCGCCTTCCAGAAGACTGACAAGACGGTTTGATGCGTAGCTCCCAGCTCTTTCCATAAGCTTGCCGGTTGCCCAGTCAAAATCATCCTCATTCAGGTTTATTTCCGCAAGAGGATCGCGATGATGCGCATCAAACCCGGCGGAGACAATAATCAGCTCCGGCTGGAACGCGTCGAGCGACGGCAAAATACGTGTGTTGAACGCCTCGCGGAAATGTTCGCTGCCAGTGTCCGGATCAAGCGGCGCATTGACAATATTGCCGACGCCTGTTTCGCTTTTGGCTCCGGAGCCCGGATAAAGCGGCATCTGATGCGTTGAGCAATAAAGTACGGATGAGTCTTCCCAGAATATATCCTGTGTACCATTGCCATGATGCACGTCCCAGTCAACGATCGCAACGCGCGCAATACCATGGGCGTTTTGCGCATGCCGGGCAGCGATAGCGGCATTGTTGAAGAGGCAGAACCCCATCGCCCTGTCACGTTCGGCATGATGGCCCGGGGGCCGTGACGCCACGAATACATTATCCGCCCTGCCGGAAAACACATCATCAACCGCAGCATTGGCCGCACCAATCGCTGTCAGCGCTGCTTCCCAGCTCTTTGGACTAACAGTCGTATCAGAATCGACACGAGTGAGCCCCTCTTGCGGTATCGTCATGCGAACGCGTTCCAGATAAGTTTCTGGATGGGCATAAAGAATGGTCGCTTCGTCGCCCATGGGCGCCTGAACGCGGTCCAACCCATCAAATGCGTTATCGTCCAATACTTTGCCAAGCGCGCGCAAACGATCCGGTCGTTCCGGATGACCTGCAGGCGTCAAGTGCTCAAGATAAATCGGATGAGTGTAAAGACGTGTGACCATAGGGCTTCCGGGTAAAGAAAAGGGGACCATGCAAATCTGCACAGCCCCTTGCAGTTACACAAGCCCCTACCTGGGAGTTTATGTTTTATGCCTCACTCAAGGCATGAGCCAGATCGGCAATCAAATCATCAGGATGTTCGATACCTATGGACAATCGGATTGTCGAATCCAGAACACCGATGCGCTGGCGCACATCAATTGGCACGCCGGAATGGGTCATCGTCGCAGGGTGACTGGCGAGCGATTCCGTACCGCCAAGGCTGACGGCAAGCTTCAGTATCTGCAATGCATTGAGGAATTTGAAGGCTGCAGGTTGCCCGCCAAGAATATCAAACGAGAAAGTCGAGCCTGCACCTGTACATTGCGCGGCGAATGTTTTGCCCAGCGGCGATGACGGAGCATGATAAGGCAAATAGTGGATCTTCTCGACCTTTGGGTGGTCGCGCAAAAAGTCAGCTATCGCCAACGCGTTGGTGTTCGCTTTTTCCATGCGGATGCTGAGAGTTTCGAGCGAACGACCCAGCATCCAGCAGGAATGGGGATCAAGTTGCGTTCCAATGGCGCCACGCAGCGCCTTTACCTGCTTCATCACCGCTTTGGAGCCGAGGGCAGCGCCCGCAATCAGATCGGAGTGACCGCCGACATATTTGGTCAATGAGTAGAGCGAGATGTCTGCTCCGTGTTCGATTGGCCGTTGAAATACGGGACCAAGCAAAGTGTTGTCACAGGCGATGACAGGACGGTGGCCCTGCTTTTCGCCGATCACCTCCGCAATACGGCGGATCATCGCGACATCAACCAGGCTGTTGGTTGGATTTGCAGGCGTCTCAATAAGAATGACCGAAACGCGGCCCTTTTTCATAGCCTCATCGGCAGCACTTTGAACAGATGCCTCATTAACACCATCGGCGAACCCTATGGCAGCGACGCCCATATTGAGAAATGTCTTGGCCAGCAGCGTTTCGGTTCCGCCATAGAGTGGCTGCGAATGCAAGATTGCATCGCCCGGTCGAACGAAAGCAAGCAATGTCGTGGCAATTGCTGACATACCCGACGAAAACAAGGCGCAGCTTTCGGTCCGCTCATAGACGGCAAGCCGATCCTCGACGATTTCGCTGTTTGGGTGATTGAAGCGGGAATAGACCAAACCAGCGCCGGTGCCCGCTGGCGGCTCGCGGCGACCGGAGACGAAATCGAAAAAATCGCGCCCCTCTTCTGCCGATTTAAAGACAAATGTGGAGGTGAGAAATACGGGCGGCTTAACCGCCCCTTCCGACAGTTCAGGATCGTAACCGTAATTCAGCATCAAGGTTTCCGGATGCAGTTCGTGGTTACCAATATGCGTCTTTGAAGGATGGGGTGCAGTCATAATGCTTTCCTCGCTAAGCGTGGCGTTTCGCAGCGAGGTTACAGCAAAGCCGGCGACTATTCCTTGCAAATATGCCGCCGGCTTCGCAATTGTAGAAAAGCAATCAAATAATATCGGTTTTGGTAATCTGGATGCCAAAACCCTCAAGACCCACGTAATGACGCTCACGTGACGCCAAAAGCCGGATCGATGTAATGCCCAGATCTTTCAATATCTGCGCACCAAGTCCGATTTGCCGCCACTCTTCGTCGCGCACACGGGCTTCGGCATGCGCTTCACGTTCTTGTAGCAAAGCACGGTTGCGGTCATCATCTCGGCCGACACCCACAGAGCCCTCGCGCAGATAAACGATGACGCCACGCTTTTCTTCGGCGATACGATTCATAATGCTATCAAGTGTGTTGCGAGCGCCGAAAACGTCACTCAGCACATCTTCACGCTGCAGGCGCACTGGAACATCTTCGCCGTCACGAATGTCGCCATAAACAATAGCAGCGTGGTGCATCGGCTCCCACGGCAACGCATAAGTAATAGCTTTTGCGGTTCCCGCGCAGGTATCGATCTCATATTCGCCGATACGCTCGATCAGCGTTTCCTTGCGCTGGCGGTATGCAATGAGATCCGCCACGGTTACCTGCTGCAGATTATGCGCTTCGGCAAAACCTGAAACCTGCGGGCCGCGCATGACCGTTCCATCATCATTCACCAGTTCGCAAATGACTCCAACAGGCGGCAAGCCCGCCAGCTTACACAAATCCACTGCTGCTTCCGTATGACCGGACCGCATGAGAACACCACCTTCACGCGCAACCAGCGGGAAGATATGTCCGGGGCGCACAAAATCCACTGCACCGGCATTGGGATTTGCCAGGTTGCGCGCTGTAAGCGTGCGATCTTCGGCCGAAATACCGGTGGTCGTACCGTGCTTATAGTCAACCGTAACTGTAAACGCAGTTGAATGCGGCGCGTCGTTATCGGCAACCATCGGCGCGAGGTTAAGCCGTTTTGCATGCTCGCGTGTCATCGGCGTGCATACAATGCCTGAGGTGTGGCGCACGATGAATGCCATTTTCTCTGGCGTGCAGTGTACCGCCGCTACGATCAGATCGCCTTCGTTTTCACGCCCATCATCATCCATGACGACAACGATTTCGCCACGTTCGAAGGCACGAAGTGCATCGACGACCCGTTTCTGATTATAGGCCATGGAGTAGTCCTTTGATTAGATGCGTCCGGTCTGGCCGCGATGTCTGAGATAGTGATCAGCGATAGCACAGGCAACCATTGCCTCGCCAATGGGAACTGCCCGGATGCCAACACAAGGATCATGTCTGCCCTTGGTCATGATATCCACCTGTTTTCCATCAGCATCAATGCTTTGACGAGGTGTCAAAATCGATGAAGTGGGTTTGACCGCAAAACGCGCCACAATAGGCGCACCACTGGAAATTCCGCCTAGAATGCCGCCCGCATGATTTGACAGAAAAATCGGGTTCCCATCATTGCCCATGCGCATTTCATCGGCATTTTCTTCGCCGGTCAGTGTCGCCGCGTGAAAGCCGTCGCCAATTTCAACGCCCTTAACCGCATTGATGGACATGAGATAGCTGGCAATGTCCTGATCCAGCTTGGCATAGATCGGAGCGCCAAGCCCTGCCGGTACATTCTCGGCAATCACTTCGATAACAGCCCCGATCGATGATCCGGCTTTGCGAATGCCGTCGAGATAATTGGCGAATGTATCCACAGATCCCGCATCGGGTGTGAAAAACGGATTGTTGTCGATTTCCGCCCAATCCCAGCGGCTGTGGTCTATCGAATGCACGCCCATCTTGACCAGGGCACCGCGAACGACAAGTCCGGGCACAACCTTGCGGGCAATTGCGCCGGCAGCAACACGAGCAGCCGTTTCGCGCGCAGATGAGCGCCCGCCACCGCGATAATCGCGGATGCCATATTTCACGTCATATGTATAATCGGCATGGCCGGGGCGGTATTGGCGGGCGATATCGCCATAATCCTTCGAACGCTGATCGGTATTTTCGATCATCATCGAGATCGGGGTTCCAGTCGAAACCAGAGTCACGCCGTCCTCTTGCAGCATAACACCGGAAAGCACGCGCACTTGATCGGGCTCTCGGCGCTGCGTAGTGTATTTTGATTGCCCAGGCTTGCGTTTATCCAGATAGGACTGGATCTCGGCTTCGGTAAAAGAGATGCCGGGAGGGCATCCATCCACAACGCAACCAAGCGCAATGCCATGGCTTTCGCCCCAGGTGGTAACACGGAAAAGATGACCAAACGTATTATGCGACATGAGCCTACCCGTCATTTTATCAGGGGGTTTTATGGACGTTTACACCTGTGGTCAAACCCGTCCCTCAAATTCCTTCATTCATCACGAAAAAAGCAATTGTTTTGCCACAAATGGACGTTCTAACTTGACTGATTATTCGGTCGATATTGTTTTAAAGGAAATCCCAGATGCGGTTCTTCGTTGCAGCATTCATGTTTGTCGCGTCCCTCTTTCCCGTTGGTGCATTGGCTGACGATGCGCAAGGCACAATAACAAAAATCGATGAGGACAATTCCACGATAACGCTTGATGATGGCAAGGTTTACAAACTGCCTGGTGAATTCGATCTGAGCGTCATTGAACAAGGCATGAAGGTGACTGTGATGTTCGACGTTGTTAACAAGGAACGTTTCATCACCGATATCGAAGAAACCACCGAATAAGGACGGCAGTTCTACATCCAGGTAAGCTTGCCGTTTTCGAGCCGGAGAATGTGATCTTGCGTGATAGCAAGATTTGCAGCGTCATGGCCGTCGAGACCCTCAATCATCTGAAATATTGTCCGCAGGCAGCCGCCATGGGTGACGCATACCGTCGGTCCCTTTACTTCAGATAGCCAGCTGGCAACCCGCTTGCCAAGAATCGCATAACTTTCCGCGGTTTTTCCAGGTGGAACGAAGTTCCATTTGTCGCGGGCCCTTGCCGTTACGAGTTCCGGCGTCTTGGCAGCAATGTCTTCGATCATAAAGCCTTGCCAATCGCCGAAACTCACTTCCATAAGCCGTGGATCAGTGCGGTAATCATGCGGATCAATGCCCATCCGCGTTCGTATCCGCTCCATCGTCTCGCGCGTGCGCCGCAATGGGCTGGCAACAAAATCAAATCCCTCACCATCGCCGATGAGGGACTTCATCAAATCACCATTGCGGTCTGCCTGAGCCCGGCCGCGCGCATTGATATCGATGTTTTCCTGTCCCTGAATGCGTTCAGACACATTCCAGTCCGTCTCGCCGTGACGCGAGAAATAGATAATCGTGTCAGGCAAGTTCACTTTGAGATTAATCCTTGACGACTGATATGTCCGGGGCATCGACGGCCTTCATGCCTACGACATGATATCCGCTATCAGCATGATGTATCTCGCCTGTGACAGAGCGTGACAAATCCGAAAGGAAGTAAAGTCCAGCGTCACCGACTTCCTCAATCGTAACGGTACGGCGCAATGGCGCATTATACTCGTTCCATTTGAGAATGTAGCGGAAGTCGCCGATACCGGAAGCGGCAAGCGTCTTGATCGGGCCTGCAGAAATCGCATTAACGCGAATATTATCCGGGCCAAGATCAACAGCCAGATATTTTACGCTTGCCTCAAGAGCAGCTTTCGCAACGCCCATGACGTTGTAATTCGGCATAACTTTTTCAGCGCCGTAATAGGTCAGCGTGAGAATGGAACCGCCATCCGTCATCAACTTTTCTGCCCGCTTGGCGACTGCTGTCAGCGAATAGACAGAGATCAGCATGGTCTTGGTGAAGTTTGCTTCAGACGTGTCAACGTAACGGCCGGTCAACTCGTCCTTGTCAGAAAAACCAATTGCGTGAACAAGAAAATCTATCTTGCCCCAGTGCTTTTCGAGAGCTTCGAAACATGCATCAATTGTTGAAGCATCCGAGACATCGCAGTGGCCGCACAAAAACGCATCCAGCTCCTGCGCGAGCGGCTCAACACGCTTTTTCAGCGCATCGCCCTGATAGGTGAACGCAAGTTCGGCGCCGGCATCATGCGCTGCCTTGGCGATGCCCCAGGCGATTGACCGATTATTGGCGACACCCATTATCAGGCCGCGTTTACCCTGCATCAAACCAGTTTTGGCGGTCATATACCAACCCTTCATGAGACTTATGATTGTGTGCGGTATCGCACAGCCCGCGCCGGGCTTCAAGCACACTGTCACCGTGGATTTGGTTTTTCAAACCTCCGATTGACGTAAAAATGCCTCTAACGCCGGATCTCCACCCTCGGGGAGCATGATCCGAACATGCGCGAAAAGATCGCCATGACCGTCAGGTTTTTTAGGCAACCCCTTGCCTTTCAGCCTTAAAACACGGTCAGAACTGGTCCAGGGAGCGATTTTCATTGCTACACGGCCACTTAAAGTCTCAACTTCCTGACGCGACCCAAGGGCAGCATCGCGCAAGCTTACAGGTAATTCCACATGCAAGTCGCGACCCTCAACTCGAAATTTTGCGTGCGGTTTAAAGCGGACTGTGACCAAAGCGTCACCAGATGTACCACCCGGAACGGCTTCGCCCTGCCCTTTGAGGCGAATCGTTTGTCCGTTTTCCACCTGTGCAGGCAGTTTGATCGCCAGTCGCTTACCATTCGGAAACACAGCCTCGACTTTCTCAGCACCGGCAGCCTGCTCCAAGGTAATGTCGATTGTCGCCTGCAAATCAGCCCCTTTACGGGGACCGGCACGGCGTGGGCCGCCCATGCCAGCTGTCTCGCCGAACAGGCTGCTTAAAATATCCTCGGCTCCGAAGCCGGATGTTCCACTGCGAAACTCGAAATTGCCGGGGCGTTGCCTGCCACCAAAGCCTGCAAACGGATCTCCGCCACCGCTTGAAAAGCCCTCGAAGCCTTGCGGAGCACGTTGTTTGCCTTCGCTATCAATTTCACCCCGATCAAACTGGCCGCGGCGCTCCTTGTCGCCGACAATTTCATAGGCCTGATTGATCTCCGAAAATTTTGCTTGCGCTTTGGGATCATCCTGATTTTGGTCAGGATGGTATTTCTTGGCGAGCTTGCGGAACGCCGATTTTATTTCGTCTGGTTTTGCCGTTTTGGCGACGCCCAGCACGGTATATGGATCGCGCATGTGAGTGCCCTTCCTCGCGACATGCGAACAGGTTGTCAGATTGCTTTTTGCCTATATGGGCTTAAATAGGAAGAAATTCCAGATTTTTAAACTCAAAAAAGAACATCAAAGTTCAAATTGCCCGCATTACATAGGGGCAAAGGACTTCAACGCCCACTGGCCGCCATTTTGCATGCAGGTCTCACCCTTGTAGAGCATTACACCATCAAATGATTCGCGCGATGTCTGGAATTCACGGCAAAGGCCGGTATCATCCTTTTTCTCGGCAATTGCCGTAATGGTGCCTTGGCTACCCGTTTCCGGGTTAGACCATGGCAAGGGTTTGCTGCCCCATTGGGTAAAATTGAGCGCCGAAACAATATTGCGTATCGTCGTCTGATCGGAAGAGCTCTTCGGGTCCACCTGCTGTGCAGAGGCGACAGAACCGGTTATGGTCGCCTTGTCGGGAACAGCTTTCTCGATACTGAAATCCTTCATGGCGCAACCGGAGAGCATGCAAACAAAAACACCGGCAGCGAACCCACTCAGGGCACCGAAACCTTGCTGTTTTTTTGCAACCAACTTCTTGCTATCAGATGATAGAAACGCCAAACACATACCTCTCTTTAACAAGGTCAATCCGAAATGACTATGGGACTATGGATTAAATGAAGTTAACAACCGATGACTTCACCGAAAAATCCGAACCATTCGCACTCTTCAATGAATGGCTTGGGGATGCGGTAAAAACCGAGCCAAACGATCCCAATGCCGTGGCGCTTGCAACAGTCGATAAGGATGGGTTGCCTAATGTCCGCATGGTTCTTCTCAAGGGCTTCGACACCCAAGGCTTTGTTTTTTATACCAATTTCGAAAGCCAGAAGGGCGTTGAAATCCTTGGCTCCATGAAGGCAGCCATGTGTTTTCATTGGAAAACCTTGCGGCGGCAGGTTCGCATTCGGGGACCGGTTGAGATCGTGAACGACGAAGAAGCCGACGCATATTATGCAACACGCCCGCGCGGCAGCCGCATCGGTGCATGGGCTTCAAAACAGTCCCGCCCGCTTGAAAGCCGGTTTGCTTTGGAAAAAGCTGTCGCCGAATATACGGCTCGCCATGCGATTGGCGAAATTCCCCGTCCAAAATACTGGTCAGGCTTTCGTATTCGTCCAACTTCAATTGAGTTCTGGCACGACAGGCCCTTCCGGTTGCACGACCGCGTGGTGTTCAGCCGTGAAACACCGGAAGATGATTGGGGTAAAGAGCGGCTTTACCCATAAGCCTCAGGTCTTCTTGCGCGAGAAGAAATTGACCATGGCATTGCGGGCCTCGTCGGCCTGCAATCGCTCGCTGAAGTGCTTTGCTTCAAGCTGCATGCGTTCCACTACCGATTCCCTGGGCATGCGCAGAAGATCGCGGGTTATTCGCATTGCTTCCGGTGGCTTGGCAGCGATATCGGTTGCGGCTTTCAAAACAGTCGCTTCCAGATCGGCAGCCTCAACGACCTTGTAGATCAGTCCCGCATCCTTTGCTTCAGCCGCACTCCATCCATCACCATTGGCAAGAAAAGCAAATGCCCGCTGAGACCCCATTAGTCCCGGACCAAGAAGGCTTGATGCTGCCTCGGGAACAAGACCCAGATCAACGAATGGCGTCTTGAACAAAGATTGCGGCGTCGCAAACGTCAAATCGCAATGGAAATGGATCGTTGATCCTATGCCTATCGCCAGTCCATCGACACCCGCCAATAGCGGCTTTGTTGCATTGGCCAAGGCAATGAGAAAATCAAACACTTCAGTGCCCATCTGCCCCGACATGGCAAAAGCCATAAAATCCTGCAAGTCATTACCCGCAGAAAATGCACCGGGAGTACCAAGAAACACATTTGCCCGAATATCTGCATCGCCATCGCCTTCTACCAAGGCTGTTGTCATGGCAGCGTACATGGCGCGGGTGAGCGCGTTTTTCTTTTCCGGCCGGTTGAACCGGATGATCTGGACAGCACCTTGCCGTTCGACCTGAATATGTTCTGACATGAGGCTTTCCTTAAAGGCTGAGAGCGGAGCGCGCGCCGAGCATACTGGCTGCGCCATTGAGGACACGGTCTTTCAAAGCGACGGTTTCATTGAGAAGGTTTTCCGCAAAAAATCGCGCCAGTACCTTGTGACGATCATCGCCACCTGCCAGCGCACCTTTCGCCAGATAGGTCGCTCCTGCGGCCAAACCGAACAGACGCAAATAGGGCGTTGCACCTGCAAGCGCCTCGCTGATCTGCTTATTTGCCAATGCCTCCTGCAACCATATGCTTGTAGCTTCCAAATCGTTCAATGCGGCCCGCAGCCGGTCTGCAGTTTCTCCCAAAGTGGGATTGTTTGAAGCCGCAACTGCATCGGCAATGGTGCGAAGCTCGTCTATATAGCCCTTGATATGTTTGCCACCGCCAAGCGCGAGCTTTCGCTGCACAAGATCAATGGCTTGAATTCCGTTTGTGCCTTCATAGATCGGCGCAATCCGCGCATCACGCAAAAACTGGGCCGCGCCAGTTTCTTCGATAAAGCCCATACCGCCATGAATCTGAATGCCGATCGACGCGACATCGACTCCGATATCAGTTGAGAAGGCCTTGGCTACTGGCGTGAGCAAATTTGCTCGGTCAGACCAATAGCGGGCTTCCTCAATGGCGCCCGTTTTTGCCATGTCCAAGGCAAAAGCGCAGGCGTAGGAGATAGAGCGGGCGGCGCCTGTGAGAGCCTTCATTGTCAGCAGATTGCGCTGCACGTCCGGATGCTCGATGATCGGGCTCATGCCTTCACCGCTCCAGCCGGGCGCGCGCATCTGGCGGCGATCCTCAGCATAGGTCAGCGCTTTCTGATAGGCAGCTTCGGCAACGGCAACGCCCTGAATGCCCACCGCAAGGCGGGCATTGTTCATCATCGTGAACATACAGGCAAGGCCACGATTTTCCTCACCGATGAGCCAGCCAATTGCGCCGGGCTCACTGCCCTTTGCAAAGCCATCGCCATAAATCATCGTGCAAGTGGGCGAGCCATGGATACCCATCTTGTGCTCAATGCTGCTGCAAAACACATCATTGCGCGCTCCAAGCGAGCCATCCTCGTTGACAAGATATTTGGGCACCAGAAACAGCGAAATGCCTTTGGTTCCGGCGGGAGCGTCGGGCAAGCGCGCCAAGACCAGATGGATAATATTGTCGGTAAGATCATGCTCGCCATAGGTGATGAAAATCTTGCTTCCAAAGATCCTATAGGTGCCGTCATCGGCGCGTTCAGCACGCGTGCGCAATGCACCCACATCGGAGCCCGCCTGTGGCTCGGTCAAATTCATCGTGCCCATCCATTCGCCGGAAACAAGCTTGGGAAGATAGGTCTGCTGCAATTCTTCGGTGGCGTGCGCTTCCAGCGCCTCGATCGCCCCCAGGGTCAGTGTCGGCCCGATGCCAAATGCCATCGACCCCGAGTTCCACATTTCAAATGTCGCAATAGCCAGCATCATGGGCAAAGCTTGGCCGCCGAACTCTTCCTTGCCGGTCAGGGCGTTCCATCCGCCGGAAACCCATTCCTGATAAACGTCCTTCCAACCGGGTGGCATGCTGATTTCAGCATCTTTGAGCGGGGTACCGTGCTTGTCGCCGACCTGAAGCAAAGGTGCAACGCGTGTGCTTGCAAATTTTCCTGCCTCTTCAAGAATAGCATCCACCAGATCACCGGAGAGATCGCCGAAACGGCCCTGCTCCATTGCCGCGGCCAAGCCAGCGATGTCTTTTAAAGTGTGAGCGATATCCTCGACAGGCGCGCGGTACATATCACAGTCTCCTCATCGTGATGCGGGATGACATTGCAACTCCCAGGTACCGAAAGGCAAGAGGATTTTTACGTAAACGTAAGTATTTATCTCTGATGGACCGCTCTCCTATGGTTAACACCATGTTAACCCATTACGGCCACCATCCGTCTGGTATCTTGGGAAACTCCGTTACGAGGCAATATATTGGCGACCCGGCGATCCATATCTGCTCTTGCGGCTGCCCTTCTGGGAATGTGTTTCAACGGCAGTGCGAGCGCTACTTCCGAGTTTACGACACCTTGGTCAAATAAAGCGCGTGCAATCGTACTTGATGGCTACGAGCAAAATTCATTTAATCTTGCAGAAATCGTCAAAAACCCACGTATAGCAGCCTTCATCCATAAAGGTTCCGATGGCCTGCCTGCAAACTACCATTGCAAACGAATCGACGATGAGATGCAACAGGAGCTATGCAGGCGCATATGGCGCAACTATGCGGTTTCCCGAGAACTTTATCAGACACGTCGCATGCTCGCCAAAACTCTTGGACTGAAATGGGGAGCATATCACCTTGGCCGTCCGGGCAATCCGATCGAACAAGCCAATCACTTTATTGATTATGCCGAACCAAGCGATGACGAGTTGATCGCAATTGACATTGAGGACAATGATCCCGAACGCTTCATGTCCTTGCGAGACGCGCAGATTTTCGCCGAGCAGATCAAGCTGCGGACTGGTCGTTATCCAGTCCTCTATACCAATGGTACAACGGCAAAATATATTGCAGACCGGCGACTGGAATTTCCGATCTTGTCGCGCCTGCAACTATGGTATGCGCGATATGAATCTAACATCGCTCCGCATTTTCCGAAAGGAAACTGGCAAGATTACGCTCTTTGGCAATTTACCTCCCAGAGTAATTGCACCGAGCAGCGTTGCCCCTATAGGCCAGCCGGAACCAATCGCGACATTGATGTAAACGTAGCTGACATGACTGTTGCCCAGCTAAAAAACGCCTGGCCTTTGGGCGAGTTGGTTCGTGCTCTTCCGCCGGACAATCTGCCGACACCGGGGAATCGCCCCTACCCTGAGGACGACATTCTTATGGCAGCGGCAGAAGTCCCGCTGATTGACTACCGGGCTTTATGGGAATTGGCGCAATCCGCTATTACGACAGAAGGACTCATTGCCGGTGTTCATCAATTGCTCGCCCCTGCTCCGGATACGGGAATTGATGAAACCTTGACTGCTTCTGTTACCAAGCCGCAGAAAAGCATGAATATCAATGAGGCGATAAACCTTGCAGCTATCGCTCGTGGATTGAAACAGCCAACCCACAGCGCGAACTGGACGCCTCTGACAGCACCCGGCAGACATTGTATCGCTGCACGATAGGAAGACTAGCTACGTTCCCGTTCAATTGCCCGCCATCCAATATCGCGACGATAAAAACCTTCAGGCCAATCGATCTTTGAAATGGCTTTGTAAGCTGCTTCTTGGGCGAGTTGCACAGTTTTACCGCTTGCCGTCACATTCAAGACGCGCCCGCCATTAGCTACCAGATCACCATCTTTCAAAGTGGTGCCTGCGTGGAAAACCTCAACCGCATCAGCCTCAGCCGCTGCCTCCACACCTTTGATGATGCTGCCCTTCTCCGGGGAGGTCGGGTAGCCCTTTGCTGCCATAACGACCGTCAACGCAGAGTCATCGCTCCAGCGTACGGACATCTGGTCCAGAGCACCATCGGCCGCCGCTTTAAGCAGCAACAGAAGATCATCTTTCAAGCGCAGCATCAGAACCTGCGTTTCCGGATCGCCGAAACGCGTATTATATTCAATCAGCTTCGGACCATCCTTGGTGATCATAAGCCCGGCAAAGAGAACGCCGCTGAACGGCGCGCCAATTTCAGCCATGCCGCGCATGGTCGGCTCGATTAGTTCGCGCATGGTGCGGTCAATGATTTCCTGGCTCATAACAGGTGCAGGCGAATAGGCTCCCATGCCACCGGTATTGACCCCCGTATCACCATCACCAACACGTTTGTGATCCTGTGCTGTCCCAAATGGCAGCGCGACTTTTCCGTCGCACAGGCAAAAGAAGCTGGCTTCTTCTCCATCGAGATATTCTTCGACGACGACCTCCGCACCGGCACCACCAAAGGCTCCCTCAAAACACGCGTCCACTGCATCCAACGCCTCCTGAATCTCGAAGGCTACGACGACGCCCTTGCCCGCTGCGAGCCCATCCGCCTTGACGACGATGGGAGCGCCCTCCTGTCTGACATATGCTTTTGCGGCATCGGCTTCAGAAAATCGCTGATAGGCACCTGTTGGAATATTGAAACGCGCACAGAGATCCTTGGTAAATCCCTTCGATCCCTCAAGCCGTGCCGCAGCTTTCGACGGTCCGAACACGGAAAATCCTTCAGCGCGCAAATCGTCTGCAATACCCGCTACCAAAGGTGCTTCCGGGCCGACAACCACGAAATCGATTGATTTGTCTTTGCAAAAGGCAATGATCTGCGCGTGATCCGAGGGATCAAGCTCCACACATGTTGCAACATTCGCAATGCCGGGATTACCGGGTGCACAATAAAGCTTTGTAAGGGCGGGCGATGCAGCCATTTTCCATGCCAGCGCATGCTCGCGACCGCCGGAACCTATCAGCAAGACGTTCATCGAAATTCCGCTCCTATAAAGAATTATTGCGGTGTCGGTATGGCTTAGACGCGCATGGGTCAAGCACGCAATAAGAATTTGCCCTGAAAATGCACACAGGGTGCTTGACTGTGCGGTTAACCGCTGCAAGGTCAAATCATGATTACAGAAAAAGATAATATTCAATCCCGGCACAGCCGTGGTCGCGTGTTCGATGCGCCATCGGGTCATTGGGTCTATCGCATTTTACCAAACTGGCTTTGGCCTTATGCACAACTTGCGCGCTGGGACCGACCAATCGGATGGTGGCTTCTCCTGTGGCCGTGCTGGTGGGCGACGGCACTTGCCGCAACAGCTGGCGCCAAGGTCGGCGAGCCATTATGGTCCGTTCTCCCCTCGCCCTACCACCTTATACTTTTTCTCATCGGGGCAATTGCCATGCGCGGGGCTGGCTGCACCTATAATGATCTTGCCGATGAGGATATCGACAACAAGGTGGCGCGGACACGTTCGCGTCCGCTGCCTTCCGGCCAGGTAACCAGAAAACAAGCCAAAATATTTCTGGTGCTACAGGCACTGGTTGGTTTTGCGGTGGTGGTTCAGCTAAACTTTTTTACCATCATTCTTGCAATCGGATCATTGGCGATTGTCGCCATCTATCCATTTATGAAACGCATAACCAACTGGCCGCAATTTGTGCTTGGATTGGCGTTTTCATGGGGCGCGCTGGTCGGTTGGTCAGCACATTTCGGCTCATTGGATTGGCCGGCAATCCTGCTTTATGCCGGATCGATCCTCTGGGTCATCGGCTATGATACGATCTATGCCCACCAGGACAAGGAAGATGATGCTCTGGTTGGCGTGCGCTCTACTGCGCGGCTGTTTGGCAGCCGCACGCGGGAAGCCCTCATGGTTCTTTATGGTGGGGCGCTAGCGCTTTTTCTCGGCGCTTTTGCAGTGGCTGAAGTTCCTATGCCCGCCGTCGCCGGTCTCCTGGCGGCAGGCGCGCATATGTACCGCCAGATCATGACACTCGACATTGACAATCCAGATGAATGCCTGCGGCTGTTTAAATCCAATACTATTGTCGGCTGGGTGATTTTTCTTGGTTTGGTCGCCGGTGGGCTGTGGACCGTGGTCAAACCAATGTTTTAAGAGCTGCAGGGTTATTTTGAACCCTGCGCAATAATCTCTTCGCCGCTTATAACCAGACGCAGGCCAAGATCGCCCATTTTGCGGCGGGCAAGAAAGCGCGGACGGCGGCGGCGCGGCTCACGGCCCTGCCGACGGGGTGTCGGAGCAGAAACAGCGACGGGGCCAATATTGTGGTCGAGCTGGCGAGCAACTCCATCTTCTTCCACCATCATCATCGGCAGCTTGAACATTGACGACCATGCGCGCCAATCGGCAGCAACATCGTTGAGGTCATGGGCGACAAGCAATGGGACTGAAAGATGCGGGTCCGTATGCATGAGTTCAAGCGTGACAGTGATATCGCCAAGCTCATCCTCCGTTGCGCGGGCCGTAACGCCGCGGAAGGCACATGGTGGAAGAGCAAGCGAAACGGGTAGATTGCTGGCTGGAAGAATCCGTTTCACCACAGCGCCCCGTTCATGCAGTGTGAAGGTGATGTCGCCGCGATCATCGCGTGTCGCATAAGTTACTGTCTGTGGCAGGTGGAATGGGTCAAGCCGGAATTCCCGACCTGCCCAAACCGGCTTTGCTCCGGCTTTGTTCATTTGACGCCTTCTGTCGATCCTGAGAGCCGGTTTTCCGGTCTTCTCTGATGTTTATTTCCCTGTAAGGACGGACCATTTTCTGGTCTCGTTAGGGACACAGTAGCGTCAACTTTCCCAATACCGCTTAACGAACTGGGTTAACTCTTTCTGATTAGATGGAATGGTTATCGAAACCCGACCTGCCCCAAGACTTTGGTAAGGAGCGTGAATAAAGGGTTGCGATTTCAGATGACCTTGCCGGGATTCATAACGCCTGCAGGGTCAAACGATTTCTTGATGCGGCGCATGAGATCGAGCGCAATGGGTGACTTGGTTTCAGACAATTCCTGTCGCTTTAACTGGCCGATGCCATGTTCCGCCGAGATCGACCCGTTATAGGCGCGGACGATATCGTGAACGCGCTTCGTTACCTCAGCCCAGCGATCAAGAAAGGCTTGTTTATCGGCGCCGACAGGCTGCGAAATATTATAGTGCAGATTGCCATCGCCCATATGGCCGAATGAAACAATACGGGCGCCAGGAATGAGGTCGAGAACCGCCTGATCAGCTTCTTTGATGAAGTCCGGAATTCTGGCGACGGGTACGGAAATATCATGTTTGATCGAACCGCCTTCGGGTTTCTGCGCATGAGACATGGCCTCGCGCATATGCCAGAACGATTTTTCCTGCGCAGTACTCTCGGCGATGGTTGCATCATCCACCAGACCGGCCTCGAATGCTTCGGTCAGGATTGCTTCAATGGTTTCCCGCGCGTCTTCGGCGGAACGCGATGAAGAAATATCAAGCAGAACGTACCAGTTATGCGGCTCCTGCAGCGGATCACGTACACCTTCCGTGTGGGCAACCGAGAACTCCACACCTATCCGCGGCATCAACTCAAAGCCCGTCAAGGATGCGCCTGCGTGGCTCTGGGCCATGTTCAACAATTGCAAGGCATTATCGGGACTGGATAGCCCAACATAGGCAACGCCTTTGCCTTTCGGCAACGGAAACAGTTTCATGACCGCAGCAGTGATAACGCCAAGCGTTCCTTCAGCCCCTATGAAGAGGTCTTTCAGATCATAACCGGTATTATCCTTCTTGACGGTACGCAAATCGTTCAGAATTTCGCCGGTAGGCAAAACAACTTCAACACCGAGGCAGAGTTCCCGCGTGTTGCCATAGGCCAGAACTGCCGTACCACCAGCATTGGAAGAAAGATTTCCTCCAACCTGACAAGAGCCTTCAGACCCCAGGGATAGCGGAAACAGCTTGCCCGCCTGGGCAGCGGCCTCCTGAAGTTTCTGCAATACAACCCCGGCTTCCACAATGGCCAGATTTCCAGCAGGATCGATGCTGCGGATTTTGTTCAACCGCGAAAGCGACAGGACAATTTGAGTTCCACTACCATCTGGTATTTGCCCCCCCACAAGGCCAGTATTCCCGCCTTGTGGGACGATGGCGGTTTCCGTTTCGGTCGCCAATTTGAGAATGGCCGAAACTTCATCGACATTTGAGGGGCGCAATACCAGCGAGGTCTTGCCGCCAAATTTATCCCGCGGCTCGATAAGGTATGGCTCAATGTCATTGGCACTGCGTAAAGCATAAGCTTCACCTACTATTGCTACAAAACGTTCAATCAAATTCTGCGTCAGCGTCATTTTATCTGTTCCATTTCGGCTACCGACAACGAGCGGGGCGCTGCGGCGCGAACAAGGCGGTCATTGATAGCCTCACCGAGGCCGTTGAAAGGTATGGGTTCGACGGCAATCATTGTGCAATCAACCGCGTCGAGGCGCTTCATGAAGTCGAAGAGGTTGGTTGCAGCCTCGTGCAGGCTGCCCGTTTCGCTGAGATTGAGAATGGCAGCGGCTTTTGAGTATCCATTTGCACGGTGCGGTCCAAAAGCAAGCAAAGCCTCGCCTGCCATTACGTCATGGACGTTCAACCTCATTGCGGCAGAGGGAGCATAATGGGAAGCCATCATCCCCGGTGCCTGAATTGCTGCGCGCTGATCTATGCGGCCAAGCTTCCGGCCAATCACAGCCTCAATCTCTTCAGCCGCGAGGCCGCCCGGGCGTAGCATCAGGATTGTATCACCATCAACTTTGACAATCGTCGACTCGAGTCCGACTTCTGACGGGCCTGCATCAAGGATCATCGCAATCTTTGACCCCAAATCGCCTTCTACAGACAAAGCATTGGTGCCGCTTATCTTTCCGGAAGTATTGGCGCTCGGTGCTGCAAGCGGTCGATCCAATGCCGCGATGATTTTTCCTGCCACGCCACGGGGCATACGCAGAGCAATAGTGTCGAGTCCGGCCGCTACCAGGGGATGGATTCCGCAGTCCGGTTTCAATGGAAGGACGAGGGTAAGTGGCCCCGGCCAGAAAGCATTGATCAATTGACGGGAAACCGGATCGATCTCTGCATAACGTTCGGCCATGGCAACATCCGAGACATGGCAGATCAGCGGATTGAAGTGCGGGCGGCCTTTGGCCTCAAAGATACCGGCAACTGCGCTTCCGTTCGTCGCATCGGCTGCAAGGCCGTATACGGTCTCCGTTGGGATAGCCACAAGCTTCCCCTGAGCCAACGTATCGGCTGCAGCGAGGATCGCCTGTTCGTCCATACCCAAGATTGTAGCCAAGATAGCCTCCAGTGGTCGCCCTGCCTACACGAATGAGGTGGCGCGCTGCAAGTATTGGCTGATGAACAGCTCGAATGATGTCATGCCTAAAATTGAATCCATCGTGAGAAAGCTTTGGCAATGAATCCCAAATAGAGAAGGCTGGAGCGTTTGTTTATATAGAGAATCCAGGATTGATCAGCCATGCTTCTACGCCAGTTCATTGCAGCGTCAGCCATCGCCCTGATAAGCGCCTCCGCTTTAGCAGATTCAATTATTGTCAGCGGAGAAACGGCCAAGCCGAATTCGGTATCCTATATTGGTTATGACAGCTTCGATGCCAACGGCAATCCAGTCTGCACATCATGCCTTGAACAGACTGCGGAGGAAGCAGCACGCTTGAAAGCTTATGCGGAAAGACGTGCTCGTTCCCGGGAGTATATGGCGCGCATGCAAGGCAATGCGGCGCCGGCAAATCCCTTGCTTGCCGCGCAAGCATCGGAACCTATAGCCGCTGGCAAATCAATGCCTGCCCCCGACTTAGCAGAAGCACCGATGCGCGCAGGCGTGAATTAGGAAACGCCTAAGACAGTTGAGAACTGCTACCTATCTTCCTGTCATCCAACAATTTTCGAGAAATCAGCGACGGCATCCGTCGCCGCGCGGATACGCGAAAGCAATGCCAGACGATTTGCGCGAATATCGGCATTGTCGTCATTAACCAGCACTTTTTCAAAGAATGAATCAACTGGTTCACGCAAAGCACTAAGTGCGATCATCGCGCCGGAAAAGTCTTCTTTTTGAATCGCTTGCGCCGCTTGGCTCTCAGCTTGATTCACCGCGACGTATAGGTTCTTTTCCGCATCATCATTGAAAAGATCGGGGTTTACCATGTCTGAAATGGCTGTCCCCTTCTTCTCCTCGGCGCTCAAAATATTGGCGGCACGCTTGGTTCCGGCAACAAGATTTTTACCGTCTTCCGTGTTGAGGAAAACAACAAGCGCCTCGACACGCCGTGCGATCAGCAAGAGATTATCCGCGTCTGGTTTAAGCACAGAATCAATCAGATCATGACGCGCACCGAGGTCGCGCAGATGTACCTTGAGTCGGTCGTGAAAGAACGCCAAGAGATCAAGAAGGATGGGTTGTGACCGCTCCGAAAGGCGGCCGCGTATCCGCTTTTCAAAACCGGATATCGCGTTGGTGACATCTTCCTCACCATCCACATCACCCGAATTCTGGGCTGCCTGCGCTTCCTCGAAATGCTCGATCCGCTGCTCGATTTTCTCTTCGCGCAATTGAATGAAAGCGTCTTGGAAAATGGGCAAAAGTTCAATCTTCCAATCGCTTGAAAGCAGAAGCCTGATCACGCCGAGCGCCGCGCGCCGTAATGCGAACGGATCTTTCGAACCGGTTGGCTTTTCATCAATAGCCCAGAAGCCGACCAGCGTATCCAATTTGTCCGCCAGTGCAACAGCAACCGAAACCAGATCGCTTGGTACAAAATCGGATGGTCCTTGCGGTTTGTAATGCTCCTCAATGGCGGCAGCCACTGATGGGTGCTCATTCTGCAGAAGTGCATATTTCCGGCCCATGCCACCTTGCAACTCAGGAAACTCGCCAACGATTTCGGTTGTAAGATCGGCTTTAGCCAAAACCGATGCGCGGCTTGCCAAAACTGGATCGGCGCCTATCCGAATCGCAAGTGCGCGTGCAAGATTTTTAATCCGCGTGACGCGCTCGCCTTGTGTACCAAGCTTTGCGTGGAAAGTAACATTCAGCGCATCCAAACGTGCCATGCGTTGGTCCAATGGCTTGCTCAGATCAAGGTCAAACTTGATGGCAGCTGGCGCCAGCGTGTGCATATCTGGCAAATCATGCTGGTCGGTATTCCAGAAGTATAGCGCATCCGAGAGGCGTGCCCGCACGACCTTGCCATTGCCATGGGCAATCTCGCGACCGCCATCAGTCGCTTCGATATTGGAAACGAGGATGAACTTATTGGAAAGCTTGTCCGCTTCGCCCTGTTTACGTGTAACAAAGCATTTCTGATTGGTCTTGATGGTAAGGCGGATAACCTCAGGCGGAATTGCAAGAAACTCCTCCTCAAATTCGCCCATCAACACCACCGGCCATTCGACGAGGCCAGACACTTCTTCAAGAAGCGCCTCATCTTCAACAAGCTCAAGTCCCGATGCAAAAGCGATGTTCTGGGCGTCGGAGAGGATAATTTCCTTACGGCGATCCGCATCGAGCACGACCTTCGCCTTTTCAAGCTTGGCAACATAGTCGTCAAAGCGGCGGACGGTGATCGGCTTGCCATCGCTCAGGAAGCGATGACCATAGGTTACATTGCCAGCTTTCAGACCATCGATCTCAAAATCGACGACAACCGGCTCCTCGGTTTCAGGACCGAACGTGCAAACAATAGACTGTAGCGGACGAACCCAGCGCAAGCTTCCGGATTTGGAAGACGCCGCGCCCCATCGCATGGATTTTGGCCATGGGAATTCGCGGATAATCTTTGGCATCAGCTCCGCAATGATCTCTTCAGCGCCGCGCCCGGGTTTCGTCAGATGGGCGACATAAAAATCACCCTTCTTAGGGTCGGTGTGGACATGCGCTTCAGAAATATCATTCAAGCCTGCTGAACGCAGAAAGCCTGCAATTGCCTGCTCAGGCGCATTGACACTTGGGCCCTTGCGGTCTTCGTGCACATCCTTGGAACGCGCTGTAAGGCCACGTATATCGAGCGTAAGACGGCGCGGCGTCCAATAGTCTCCCGCTGCCTCATAGGTCAGCCCGGCTTCGACCAAAGCGTCGGTAACCAGCTTCTTCAAATCGCCAGCAGCCTTGCGCTGCATACGTGCCGGAATTTCTTCCGAACGGAGTTCGAGCAAAAGATCAGGCATTATACGGACTCACTCTTGAAATTCACGCCACCTGCTTCCGTGAGAAGGAAGGCCTCGCCGCATTGCCGGGCAAGATTGCGTACCCGCAATATATAGCTCTGACGTTCCGTTACCGAAATCACGCCACGCGCATCAAGAAGATTGAATGCGTGGGATGCCTTGATGCACTGATCATAGGCAGGCAGGACCATTTTATGCTGAGGGCTGTTATCGCCGTTTTTTGGAGCGCCAGCGCGCAATAGCGCTTCACATTCCGCTTCCGCATCTTCGAAATGACGGAGCAAGGTGCTTGTATTTGCATGTTCAAAATTATGCCGTGAATATTCCTGTTCGGCCTGTAGGAATACGTCGCCATAGGTGACTTTCTCGTCACCCTCAAGACCATTGAAATTGAGGTCGTAAACATTGTCCACGCCCTGCACATACATGGCAAGACGTTCCAGACCATAGGTCAATTCACCCGACACCGGCGAGCATTCAATGCCGCAAACCTGCTGAAAATAGGTAAACTGCGACACTTCCATGCCATCGCACCAACATTCCCAGCCCAGCCCCCAGGCACCCAATGTCGGACTTTCCCAGTCATCCTCGACGAAACGGATATCGTGCATCAAAGGATCAAGGCCGATAGCCCGCAGCGAGCCGAGATAAAGCTCCTGCAGATTGGGCGGCGATGGCTTCATGATCACCTGATACTGATAATAATGCTGCAACCGGTTTGGATTTTCGCCGTAACGACCATCTTTCGGGCGGCGTGACGGCTGCACATAGGCAGCCTTCCACGGCTTTGGTCCAAGCGAACGCAAAGTCGTTGCGGGGTGGAATGTGCCAGCACCAACTTCCATGTCATAGGGCTGCAGGATTACACAGCCATGCTGCGCCCAATAGTTGTGGAGCGTCAGGATAAGCCCCTGAAACGAGCGGGTCGGGTGCATATGATCTGGCAAGGGAGAAGTCACCGTGCGGCCTTTTCATTACTGGAAATAACAGAGAATGCGTGTTTCGTTTGGAGCATGATCTTGTCCGTAAAGTCATGCAACTTTTCGGGATCATGCTCTAAGACGTGCATACAGACCGGTCAAGTGGAACGAAGAAATCAGCCCTTCTTGTCGGGTGCTGGAGCCGGAGCTGGCGGCGTTGGTGGCTCAGGTACCTGAACGCCGTTCTTTGCCACACCGGGATTCTTTTCTTCTGGAAGTCCGTTTTTCAGCTTTTCCTCGATCTTGACCAGATCTTCAGGCTCAGGCTTGGAATCGCGCGCATGCGCCCATTGGAAAGTCGCCTCAAGCTTGCGGCCCGCACGCCAGTAAGCATCACCAAGGTGATCATTGATTGTAGCATCTTCGGCGCGCAGTTTTACTGCCTGCTCAAGCTGAGTGACGGCTTCATCGTACCGGCCCAAACGATAATAGGCCCAGCCCAATGAATCGACGATATAGCCGTCCTGTGGCCTTGCTGCTACGGCTTTCTTGATCAAATCCAGCCCCTGTTCGAGCTTGATATTCATATCAATCCACGAATATCCAAGATAGTTCAGGACCTGTGGCTGATCGGGGTAGAGTTCCAGCGCTTTCAGGAAATTCGGCTCCGCCTTGTCCCATTCCTTCAGGCGCTCATAGGAAATTCCACGCTGATAGAAGATCGTCCAGTCATTTCGGGTAGGCTGCTTTAAAACGGCAACGGCCTTGTCGTAGGTTTCAGCTGCCTGCTTGAAATTTTTATCCTGGGCGTAAATGCTGCCAATAGCCAGATATGTACGCATGTCTTCCGGATTGCTTTCAAGCAAAACACCAAGATGCTTGATAGCTTCGTCATTTCGTTTCAGAACGGCGAGATTAATCGCAAGCTGCATTTCGGCATCGCGCCGATAGGCGGAATCCTTGGCAATTTTGCCAAAATACTCGATTGCTTTCTCCGGCTGTTCAAGCTTCGCACTCAGATCACCCAGTTGATAAAGGGTAGCATCATGGTCCGGGCGAAGTGGCAGGGACATTTGCAGATATAATTTCGAAAAGGCTTCCGCGCCACCATTATCGATTGCTGTCGCAACGACATATAATACCTCGGATGCCCCCTGTTGCGGGGTCTCAATCAGAGGTTTGATCGTTTTTGCGCTCGCTATCTGCTTGGCAAATTCGACAAGAACCATGCGTCCCGACAGAACATCAATTGCTTCCTTGACCAGTGCTTCAGCGCCTGGCTTGTCACCATTGCGAATTTTGAACGAAGCATATGCCTCGACCAAGCGCTCATACGTGTCAGGAGCAGCAGCTATATTGGCCTTGTTGTCCAGGGCGCTTTGATAAAACTCTGCCGCCTTTTTCTTCTGACCCGCCATGTCCGCAATCAGCGCCGAACTATAGGCCTTGAAAAGCGTGAAGCCTTCCGGCCCCTTCAACTTGTCAATCATTGCCAAAGCCTCGTTGGGCTTGCCGGCACCAGCTTTGGCAAAAGCTGCAATCAGTCCAGTCACCATACGATCCAGATCAGACTGGAGCGACAGCATCATCAATGTTTCGACCTGGCGGTATTGTTTCTTGTTGAGAGCATCAATTCCAAGCGCCAGACGCGAGAAACGCTCTATTTCAGGCACAGCCTTCAACTCGGCAGCCAGCGGCAATGCTTCCTTGAACTGGCCGTTCGTCAAAAGAACAAGCAGGAGGCTTTGACGCAGCTCCGTATTTTTGGGATCATAGGTCAGTGCCTGCCGATAAAACGCTATGGCGCTATCAAAATCATTGTCGCGCTCTGCAGTCCGAGCTGAAAGAAAAGCGCCCGACAGGTTTCCGGTATTTATGACTGGCGTCTGTGTCGTGGTCGCTGCTGCGGGGATCGCACCGCCTATCATGGCAGCCAGTGTAGCTCCTACAATCGAGCCGAGCATTTTACTGCGCTGCATGACAAATTCCTCTTTACTGCCTAATTTGAAACGATACTGCGAATCCTCAAGTGAACCATGGCCTTTTTACGGTTTTCGCTCAAGTTTTCCCAAAGACTAGCACGGGGTTAGCTTGCACCCCTTATCTAGCGGGCTTCAATTTACCCGGCTGATGCAGAAATCGATTACCTCCAGCAAGGCATCCTTCTGCGGCGAGTGGTCCAGCGGAGCCAACGCGTCACGTGCTATTCCGCCAAAGTGCCTTGCTCGCTGGATCGTGTCGCTCAATGCACCATAGCGAGTCATCAAGCCCTTGGCTTTTTCCAAGCCCTTGTCGTCATTAACGCCGTTTTCAAGCGCTTCCTTCCAGAATTGCCGCTCTTCCGAGCTACCCCGACGATAGGTAAGGACGACTGGAAGCGTGATCTTGCCCTCACGGAAATCATCGCCGGTATTCTTGCCTAGATCTTTGGCATTGCCACCATAATCCAACGCGTCGTCGACAAGCTGAAAGGCAAGTCCGAGATTGAGGCCATATGAACGTAGCGCCTGCCGATCGGTCTTCGACGCAGCGGCAATTATCGGCCCCACTTCCGCAGCAGCAGAGAAGAGCGCCGCAGTCTTCGCTTTGATGACGGCAAGATATTCGTCTTCAGTCGTTTCAAGGTTTTTTGCCGCCGAAAGCTGCATCACTTCGCCTTCAGCAATGACCGATGCAGAGGTAGCGAGCACATCCAGTGCTTCCAGCGAACCAACTTCCACCATCATTTTAAAGGCTTGACCAAGCAGGAAGTCGCCAACGAGAACGCTTGCCTGATTGCCCCAGATCATTCGCGCAGTACTTTTTCCACGGCGCAGATCGCTCTCATCCACCACGTCGTCGTGAAGCAGCGTAGCGGTATGCATGAATTCAACGCTGGTCGCCAGCTTCACATGGCCATCGCCCTCATAGCCGAACATACGTGCGGCAGCCAGTGTGATCATTGGGCGCAAACGCTTGCCACCTGAGGAAATGAGGTGATTGGCAACTTCGGGGATCATTTCAACATCAGATCCTGCTTTAGACAAAATCAGTTCATTGACCCGCCCCATATCCGCCTTGGTCAAATCGACCAGGGGCTGAACCGACCCAGAACTGCTTTTCTTCTCTTCAAGACTGACAACAACGCCCAAAATGAAACTCCTACTGTCTTGGCCTTGCGCCTGATTCCGAGGACCAGATTTGATCTTCAGAAAGGATTGCGAGCCAAATCAAAATATCACTACGCCCGGTAAAATCTTGCAAGATGCGCGGCGCTGCAATGCGGCGACACCTTATTTTGACTGCCTATAACCCGCAAGCGGCGAATTGGCGCGCAGAATTGGTACAGGCCACAAATTCGTGATAAAGCCAGTGGCCCTTCGCCCCATCCCTTTCGAAACGGTAGTTCAGATGATCGAAATAATGCGCCTCAACGACCCTGTTCTGATTTCATTCGTCGAATCATTATTGAAAGATGCACAGATCAAATATTTTATCGCTGATGCCAATATGAGCGTACTTGAAGGGTCGCTTGGTGTTCTCGCCCGGCGCGTGATGGTCGATTCAGAATTTGAAAAAGAGGCGCGCCAGTTGCTGACAGACGCGGGAATCGAGCAGGAGCTTCGCGGCTAGTTCATGTCTGTTCTGGATATCCCTCATACGATCGACGCTTTCCATCGCGGTCGTTTCCGCCTCATTCAACCCTCTGCCAAAGGTCATCGCTCCGGCGTAGATGCCATGGTGTTGGCGAGCGTAGTGCCCAATGAATTCAGCGGTCGTATCGCAGATCTGGGTGCCGGGGCTGGGGCTGCTGGTCTTGCGGTTCTTTCCCGCTGCGGCAAAGCCAGTGCAACTCTTATCGAGCGATCCGAACTCATGGCGCAGTGCGCCCGCTTGTCTCTGGCTTTACCAGAGAACCACCTGTTCTCAGGCCGGTGCGATATTGTTCAGGCTGATGTAACAGCTATGGGCAAAACGCGCATGGCTGCCGGAATCCATGACAACTTTTTCGATTTTGCCATCATGAATCCGCCTTTCAACGAGGCAAAGGACCGCGCAACGCCGGATGCTTTGAAAGCGGAAGCTCATGTCATGACCGATGGTATGTTGGAAAAATGGATTAAAACCGCCGCTTCCATCGTCAAACCCGGCGGATCAATCGCCATTATCGCGCGGCCAGCGTCCATGCTTGACCTGCTGACAGCTTTGCAAAGGCGCTTTGGCGGGCTCATTATCGTTCCTGTCCAGCCCAGACCTCAAGAGGCGGCGATCAGGATCATCATTAAAGGTGTAAAAGGCAGCCGCGCGGGGCTTACCTTTCATCCTCCCTTGGTGATGCACCATGAAACCGGCAATGATTTCACCGAGCGCGCAATAGCGATCAATAACGGAGTCGCTTCGCTGTTTTAGACTTTGGGACCATTGTGATTTTCTCTGCACCGCTTACATGGTCTTGAGATGAGCACGTAAAGGAGACCCGCTTGGCTCGATTTATCCGCAAGTTATTGCCCCGCCGTTGGCGCCCAGACCATATCGAAATCCCAGTGGTACGCTTGCATGGTACGATCATGGCGGGAAGCAGCCGCTTTCGTAATGACCTGTCGCTCAGTTCTACAGCCGGCATGCTTGAAGAAGCCTTTAGCGATAAAGATGCTCCAGCCGTTGCGATTTCGATCAATTCTCCCGGCGGCTCGCCTGTTCAGTCGCGACTGATCTATCGGCGTATTCGTGATCTGGCGGCGGAAAAGAACAAGAAGGTTCATGTTTTCGTTGAGGATGTCGCAGCCTCCGGCGGTTACATGATTGCAGTTGCGGGCGACGAGATCGTCGCTGACCCCTCATCCATTGTCGGCTCGATCGGCGTTGTTTCGGCAAGTTTTGGCTTTACCGAACTGATCAAGAAAATTGGCGTTGAGCGGCGTGTTCATACCGCCGGTTCGAACAAGTCAACCCTTGACCCGTTCAAGCCGGAAAACAAGCAGGATATTGAGCATCTCAAAGCGCTGCAATTGGAGATTCACGAGACCTTTATCAATCTGGTAAAGGAACGGCGCGGTGAAAAGCTCAGTGACAATCCAGACCTGTTTACAGGGCTGTTCTGGACAGGGATACGCGGATTGGAACTTGGCCTGATTGACGGGTTGGGCGATATGCGATCACATTTGCAATCTCAATATGGCCCTAAGACCAAACTCAAACTTATAGCCCCGCCACGGGGATTGTTTGGTCGCAAACTCCCTTCTGCTGAAATCGGATTTGGTGGAATAGGGGCGGGTTTTGCCGAAGGCATTGTCAATGCTGCAGAAGAACGGGCGCTTTGGTCACGTTTTGGCCTTTAACCTTGTGTGTATTTTGGCAAGAGCGACGCACCGTGTTATGATTACGAAAATATCGGTGCCTGTCATTTTCGGGGTCTAGGACGATGCCACAACTCATCTTTTTTCTGCTTATCGGTATTGCCGCCTATTACGGCTATCGTTCGTTCAAACGCGAAGCCCAGCGTGTATCAAAGCGTGTTCGCGAAGCGGAAAAAGAAGTCCAGAACCGCTCTCAAGGCACTTTGGTCCAGGATCCGGAAACTGGTGAATACCGCTTGCGTAAAGACTGACCGAGATGCTTGACAGTCTTGATCAAGCGATCAGCCTGATTGCGCCTGCCAAGATCAATCTGGCACTGCATATTACCGGCCAACGGGACGATGGATATCATCTCCTGGATACATTGGTGGTTTTTGCAGGTTATGGTGACCGAATAAGCATCGCACGCAGCAGCGCGGATTCATTTCGCATAACAGGACCTTATGGACATTCCTTACCTGCCGACGCTTCCAATCTTGTTTTAAAAGCCCGGGACAGGCTGCGTGCAGAATTTCCGGACCGGGCTTTTCCTGTTTCAATCGAACTGGAAAAACACTTGCCCATCGCCTCTGGTGTTGGCGGTGGCTCAAGCGATGCTGCTTCAACCTTGAAAGCGCTGGTCTCGCTCTGGAACATCAATATTGATCCTGTCGATCTCAATAATATTGGGTTGGCAATGGGCGCAGACCTGCCCATGTGCCTGCATGGAAGGCCCTTGATTGCTCGCGGTATCGGCGAAGAACTGGAGGCGGTCACAGCTATCCCGCGCCTGCCAATGGTTTTGGTCAACAATGGCGCCGCCGTGTCGACGCCACAGGTCTTTGGCGCCTTGAAAAAGCGAAACAATCCGGGATTGCCCAACTTGCCAAGGTTCGGCAGCGTGAACGATGTCTGCGCCTATCTTGAACAGACGGACAATCATTTGTATGCTGCCACGGTCGAACTGCTCCCCATTATTGGCGACACCATGGACGCGCTATATTCTACATCGCCGCGTCTGGCCCGAATGTCAGGTTCGGGCGCTACCTGCTTTGCGATTTATGACACCGATGAGGCCGCATCTGCTGCCGCATCTCTGATAAGCAATGCCTATCCATTGTGGTTTGTGGTCAAGACAGATAGCGGCGAAGGAGAAAACTGACCTTGGCCGACAATTCATCACGCACTTTCGTTCCGGTCAAAATCGCTGTCCTTACGGTGTCAGACACACGCTCGCTTGATGATGATAAATCGGGCAAAACGCTTGCCGAGCGCATCACAGCGGCAGGCCATATATTGGCGGCCAGAGACATTGTGACAGACGATGTTACAAAAATTCGTGAGCGTGTCATTTCCTGGTCAAAGGATGACGAGATTGACGTCATCATCACCACCGGAGGCACGGGTTTCACTGGCCGCGACGTGACACCGGAAGCACTCGAGCCCATATTCGAAAAGCGGATGGACGGATTTTCTACCATTTTTCACAGGGTTTCCTATGACAAAATCGGCACGTCCACGATTCAGTCACGAGCAACGGGTGGAGTGTTAAACGCCACTTTCGTCTTTGTGCTGCCGGGATCTCCCGGCGCATGCAAGGATGCCTGGGATAATATTCTGCAATACCAGCTCGATTATCGTCACATGCCCTGTAATTTTGTCGAGATCATGCCTCGGCTCGATGAACATTTGAAACGCGGTGGTAAGAGCTAAGCTGCTGGAATGATTTCCGCGCGTAAACGTTTCATCGCCAAACCACGGGCCAGATCAGCCGCCTTCTTTTCCGGCTTCAATAAGGCCATTGCCTGCCGCTTGGAGATCAACAGGCCATCGGCAATGGGGCTGCGTTTTGAAAATAGCCTGTTAAACAGCGGCTTACGGTGAACATGGGAGCAAGAGAAGCAGGCCGGGCCTTGGGAGCGCTCGACGTGAACAGCGACCGGCTCAATCCATCCATCGAGCAATCTTGCTCCGGGTTCCACCAGCAAAAACCATTCGCTGCGTGCCCGCCGGAACCCATCAATCAATGTCTGGTCCTGCAGAAAGATACAGCCAGCGGCATCAGCCACGCGGTGGGTCTGATCCGACGATCCGTAATCGACAATAATCACGTCGCTGAGAAGCCCTTCGACGGCTCCACCGACCAGCCCGGCAAGGGTTCTGGCTAACAATTCGTCTGAATTATGGGTTTCAATCAGGACGGAAATCATACCTAGCCAATATATCAATGTGACTAGAATTTCCATCCATCCTTTTACCTAAATTGTTCTTGATTTGTTCTCATTATTTGATAGGAATAGATTCACGCTCGAAGGTGCCACCGAATCGGTACCACCCTGGCAGGGAGAATGCAGATGAACATTGTAGTGCAGGCTGATAAGGCTGCTTTCGGAAGCGGCCGAGCACAACATGCCAACGCATTGATTGAAGATGCTGGTTTGCGCATAGACAGCGAACGCAGACGCGGCAGGGGCGCGGGTATGAATCCCACTGGCCGTTTCGAGGCGGAAAGCCGCCATGTCTATGATGATGGTTGGGAAACAATTGAAGATCTACCACCATTCAAGACTGACGTACAACTCGAAAAGCCCCGGACAATCATCACACGCAATGACTCGCCTGATATAAGTTTCGACAGGTCAATCAACCCTTATCGCGGTTGCGAGCATGGTTGCATCTATTGCTTTGCCCGCCCGACACACAGCTATATGGGATTGTCCGCCGGACTTGATTTTGAATCAAAACTCTTTGCCAAGCCTGATGCAGCAAAGATGCTGGACAGGGAATTGTCCAAGCCAGGTTATACTGCAAAGACAATCGCCATCGGCACAAATACCGATCCCTATCAGCCCATCGAGAAGAAATGGCGCATTATGCGCGATATTCTTCAGGTTCTGGAGGCTCATCAACATCCCGTTGGAATCGTTACAAAATCCGCGTTGGTTATGCGGGATCAGGACATTCTGGCGCGCATGGCTGAGAAGGGCCTCGCCAAGGTTTGTCTTTCAGTGACGACCCTTGATGGAAAGCTGGCGCGCACGATGGAGCCCCGGGCTTCAACGCCTACGCGCAGACTGCAAGCCCTGCGCAGTCTTTCCGATGCAGGCGTGCCTGTTGGTGTCATGGTGGCTCCCGTCATTCCCGGGTTGAACGATCATGAGATCGAACGGATTCTCGATAGTGCCCGTGCCATGGGTGCGCTGGAAGCTGGATATGTTCTGCTTCGTTTGCCGCTTGAGGTCAGCCCGCTTTTCAAGGAGTGGCTGCTTCGAAATTATCCCGATCGCTACCGGCATGTGCTTTCGCTTGTTCGTTCCATGCGCGATGGCAAGGATTATGATGCCGAATGGGGCAAGCGCATGCGGGGTGATGGCCCCTATGCCTGGCAGATCGGGCGGCGTTTTGAAATTGCTGCAAAGCGGCTCGGAATCAACATTAACAAGAGACGCCTGCGCACCGACCTGTTCGAGCCAACGCCCGGAAACGAGCAGTTATCCTTGTTTTAGACACGCTCTTCCATCAGGTGCGATCCCCATCCCCGCCTGATGGTTACCCTGGGTAGCTTTGCCCCATCTGCTACCCGGGGACTTGCAGAGAATCAGGACGGATGCGAGAGTCGCCGCAAGATGTCTCGATTACGTTCTGATTCTCTGCTGCTTTCCTTGCCCGCTGACAAGCCCGACTTTGCCAGTGAAAAGAAGCTCATGCGCTCCGGTGTCCAGTTTGTGGCCGGTATTGACGAGGCAGGCAGAGGGCCTCTGGCAGGGCCAGTCGTTGCGGCTGCGGTCATTCTTGATCCAAAGAAAATTCCTGATGGTCTTGATGATTCAAAGCGTCTGACGGCAAAACGCCGTGAAGAACTGTTTGATATCATTACCAAAACCGCCTTAGCCTGCTCTATTTCCAGCATTTCGGCGCCAGCAATTGATGCGACTAATATCCTGAAGGCTTCGCTTGAAGCCATGCGCCGTGCGACACGCGGTCTTGCGATTATTCCTCATCATGCGCTGATTGATGGCCGGGACATCGCTCCCGGGCTGCTCTGCCCTGCAACGGCGATGATCAAAGGAGATCAACGCTCCGTTTCCATTGCCGCGGCATCCATACTTGCCAAGGTAACGCGAGACAGAATGATGAGCCAGACTGGCAAATATTATCCTCTCTATGGACTGGAATCCCATGCGGGTTACGGAACTGAAATCCATCGCAACGCGATGGAGGCACACGGTCCTGTCGTCGGCTTGCACCGCTTCAGTTTCTCGCCTTTGAAAGAACGGCAAGCCTAGAGCAAGCTCTGTTTCCCTGCCGGAGGGATTCGCGAACAAGGTCGAGGGGTTCAGCAAGGCCGATGTTCCATAGGACGAGGGTGAAGCCCGATGGATAAAGCACGTTTCGCTCACACCAGAGCCGCAGAAATGCTCTAACTCCATCCCCTCACAATTCCCGATATAGATCGGGTTTTTACATGCCGGGGATCGCTTAGTTCAACCGCATGCAACTAAACTGCAATTTGTACTTGCAATTTTTCGGCAAAAATCCGTGTTTTTTGGGAATTATTCTGATTTTTTCTCGATATTTCGCTCATCGTAACGAAATTTGGTTTGCATATCGAGCATTATGCTTCGCACAAAAAAAAGCCGCTAAAAAGCGGCTTTACTAAAATTCGTTTATATAATCTGCTTTTTAGTTCAACCGGGATTTGACTTCCGAAAGCGATGTTTTGAAGAGATCGGCAGATGTTTTGGCATCCACCTTTTCCGACAAAATCTTGCTGGCAGCAGCAATTGCGATATCTACAGCCGAAGCGCGAACCTCGTTGACAGCTTCAACCTCTGCCTGAGCGATTTTCTGCTCGGCAAGCTTGTTGCGACGGGCAACATAATCCTCAGTCTTCTTCTTGGCTTCCTCAAGGAGGCCATGTGCTTCACGCTGCGCTATGGCAACGATCTCACCAGCTTCCTTTTCGGCTTCCTTACGCTTGCGCTGATATTCAGCCAGCAGCGATTGCGCTTCTTCACGCAGGCGGCGGGCTTCTTCAAGCTCGTCGCGAATCTTGTCTGCACGGGCGTCAAGGGATTTACCAACGACACCTGGAACCTTCAAGTAGACGATAAGCGCCAGGAAGATGATAAGGCCAACGAGGGCATAAAAGGTTGCATCCAATTCCATGACGTTTCTCCTTAGCCTCGCACTGCTTTGACAGCAGCGGAGATTGCGGGCTTGTCGACGGCACCGCCAAACAGCTTCTTGACGATTTCAGCGGCTGTATCTTCAGCGATGGAGCCGACTTCCTGCATAGCCTTGTTCTTGATCGTGGCAATGCTGGCTTCAGCGTCACTCAGCTTCTTTTCGAGAGCTGCGGAAATTTCGGCCTGTTCGGCGTCGGCTTTCGCCTTTGCCTGATCACGCGCTTCCTGCGCAATTGCGCCGGCTTTGTTCTTTGCGTCGGCGAGTTCCTGGGTATAGGCGGCCAGAGCCTCATCAGACTCCTGTTTCATCCGCGCCGCCTGATCTAGATCAGTAGCGATACGGTCACGCCTCGTTTCGATGATACCACCGATACGCGGGAGAACCACGCGGGACAGGAAAACATAGAAAACTGCAAATGTGATTGCCAACCAAAGAAGCTGTGAAGCGAAATGGTTGGAATCAAAGGGAGGGAACACGGCTTTGGCATGACCGGTTTCCGAATGCGTTCCCGCTGTCGGATCTGCCGGAGCATGTGCATCAGGCGTTGTTCCGGGCGCAACCGTTTCGGTATGGGCCGGTGCTTCGCTCTGAGCGACTATTGTATCTGTTGTGGATGCGGCATTAGCCGAAGACACGAACATGCGTTGTCCCCTTGATTGAACTTCAAATCATACTGGCTGCGTTGGTCCGAATAACGACCGGACGCAGCCAATATCGTAAGCCGTTATTATACAGCGAAGAGAAGCAGAAGAGCGATGAGCAACGAGAAGATGCCCAGAGCTTCAGTAACGGCGAAGCCGAATACCAGACGGCCGAACTGGCCATCAGCTGCTGATGGGTTGCGCAATGCACCGGAAAGATAGCTGCCGAAAATGTTGCCAAGGCCAAGAGCCGTACCGGCCATACCAAAACAAGCCAGACCTGCACCGATGTACTTTGCTGCTACGGGATCCATATTAAACTCCTTGAGGGTAGATCGTTAGAATAGATTTGCGTTAGGCGGACATCCGCCGGTGAACTTTTTAGTGACCGCCGGGATGAACTGCGTCGTTCAAATACATGCAGGTAAGCACGGTGAAGACGTAGGCCTGAAGGAAAGCCACCAGGAATTCCAGACCCGTTAATGCCACAGTCATGGCCAGCGGCAGAATTGCGCCGCCAATTCCCACTGCGCCGAATGCGCTGAGCGAAGCCACGAAGCCGGCAAACACCTTCAGCGTGATGTGGCCAGCAAGCATGTTGGCGAACAAACGAACCGAAAGGCTGATCGGACGGGAAAGGAAAGAGATAATTTCGATTGGAACAACGAGCAGCAAGAGCGGCCCGGGCACACCCGAGGGCACAAAGACCCCGAGGAACTTGAAACCGTGTTTGGCAAAGCCATAAACAAGCACTGTTCCGATGACCAGAACCGCAAGCGCAAAGGTCACGATGATCTGGCTGGTGATGGTGAAGAAGTATGGGAACATGCCAAGCATATTGGCAACGAGCACGAACATGAAGAGCGAGAACACGAAGGGAAAGAACTTCATTCCCGCGCTGCCTGCCGATTCTCGCAATGTTGATGCGACGAATTCATAGGCCATCTCTGAAACCGACTGAAGACGGGTCGGGATAAGGCCACGGTTTGACGATGTAAGGTAAAGAAATGCCGAGGCAACGCCAACTGTGGCAACCATAAAGGCAGAGGAATTGGTGAAGGACAGATCAACGCCGCCCACATGCAAGGGAACCCATTGCGAAATGTGGAATTGATGAATCGGATCGTTGGACACTATTACCTCGTCTCTAATTCTGTTCTCACGAACGGTGCTCGATGAGCCCTATTCCGGTTTTTCATGGTCGGATTTCTTAGTGAAATCCAGCCCACTGTTTTCCGCCACACGTCCTGCAGAGCGCAGGATATTCAGCGTTCCAGCACAAAAGCCCAGCAGGAGCAGTATGATGAGCCCCCATGGCGATGTACCCAAAAATCGGTCAGCTAACCAGCCCAACCCCGCACCAACCAGAACGCCGGCGATAAATTCGCTCGACAATTTCATGGCCTGCGCGACACCGGAGGCGGTTTCCGTCCCCTTGTCTTGTGAACCGGCTTTACGGGCTGCACCCTTGGAAACAAGTTTTGCTTCCAGATTGCGGCGCCGAAGCTCCAGCTCTTCCGAAGTTAGTCCCCCGCCAGCACCCGGCGTGTCACCGACAGAACCTGACTTATCGGGATCGTTACCCGTTGCCAATGGCATGTCCTTTACACACTGAATGCGAGGCTTCATCCCCGCTTCGAAGTCGCGCGCAACATATTGTCCTGATCCTCGCTAGTCAAGGCGAAGAGTCACGACTCTCCAAGGTAATTTTTTTACTAGAATTCAATGCCTTAGGTAAATATGACTTTCCTGCTCATCACTGAGTGACAATTTTGCATGCGAATCTGGCGTTTGGCTGTGGATACAGATTGCGCAATTCAGCTAGTTAGGAGGTTCCATGGTTATAGTTTTTGAAGGGCTTCGAAGGCAATAACAGGGGGAACTCCCCATTAACCGGAACCAGAAGCGTCGTATCAAATACCTGACCAGTTTTGCGCGTCGCCTTCGGGCCCATCGGTGCAAACTATCGCTGCTCCAATGGTTCGGGGCCGCCAATTGCCTACGCCCCTACGATTTTGCGTACAAACCGCTGCTCGAGCACTTCTTTACCCCACTGCCCACCGGGCTCCTCTTCTACAAGAACAAAACCGTGCGCCTCGTATAGGCGCCGTGCGGCATCCAATCCCTTGAACGTCCAAAGCTGTATTTCGGAAAACCGTTGCTCGATGCAAAACGAGATCGCTTTATTCAGCAATTGCCTGCCAATGCCGGCGCCGCGATAACCATCCTCCATAATGAACCAGCGCAGATGAGCCACATTATTTCCGAGATCTTCGCCGTCAATCGCCACCGTACCGACGATTTTTTCCACATCTACCGCTGCCCAAATCTGATTGACAGGCCGCTCCAATCGCCCGGAAAATTCTGCGATGCCAGTGGCAACCTTGCCTTCGAAAAAATGACCGAAACTATTTGTTCGAGCATAGTAGCAGCCATGCATCTCGGCACACCGTCCAATAATACCCGGCTGATATCCACTTTGGATGGAGAGTGCCGGCGACGATTGCGGCACCTTGCCTGCGCGCCGCTGTTCCAGCGCATCAGCATAGGCTGCAAGTCCATCCCGCACCTTTTCCTGCACAGCAGCGGAGTGACTACCCAGCGCAGAGGACACCACATCATCGGCAAAGGCATTGATCGCGGCGAGCGTATTATGCCCCTTGCTGGTCAAGGAAAGCACCTTGGACCTGGCGTCCTGCCCATTAGGCTGTTCAATCAGTTCGCCCGACAAAACAAGCTTGCGCACCATTCGGCTAACACTGGATTTTTCAAGGTCGAGTACAGCGCATAATTCGGCAGCGGTCAGCTTATCATTTCTGCCAATCTCGATGAGTGCATGAACGGAGGATGGAGCGAGATTCGTTCCCGCAAGGGTCGGGCGCATAAAACCTAACTCTCGAACAATGCGCCTAGAAGAATTCCGTATTTGAGCAGTGTCCGGGAGGATACTCATTGTGTGGCTCGTAAATATAGTTGCATCATACAACTATATGCCTAACCTGCGAGTTTGTAAATGGTATTGAAAGTGCAAAATGCGGCACGGGGATATTGATCCACGCAGTTTCAACCCTGCATTTCTTGCGGGTTGCACGATTTCAAAGAATAGATCGAGACGGGTCAAACACAGGAATTTGGGAGCAAAAGCGGAAGCACCGAACCAGCCAGTGCATCGGAGAAGATTGGCCTCTCCGACCTTGGAAAGGGCCTTGCTCTCAAAACTGGAGGTGAATCTATGTGGTACAAGCCATTTAGCTTCACGCTCATCATGAAAAGAACCCGGACAGGCTGGACGCTAACGTTCCGGGTTCATTTTCATAAATGAGAAACGGAGGATGAGCGAAAGCTCATTCTCCACTCCAGAAACATTTATATCATTGTTTTGGCGATTTCCAAGCGGTCTAAATCCAGCCGCCGCCATAAGTGCGGTAGAAAATATGCTGCCCGATTTTATCGATGCGCTTCATTGTATGGGCCCAATTTGCCCGCACGTAGGTCGCATGATAATGCGTGGCCGAACCAATTTCGGGTAGGAATATACGGCCCGAAGTAACAGCCATGGCGATTTCCTGCGCGACTTTCCACTGCTTGGGTTCGGTTACATGCAGCTTGCGGCCTTCACAGGCAAACGAGAACTGGCAGCGATTGATCCAGTCATCATTCTGATAAACGACGTTACAGATTGTTTTCGGATAGGCAGGATTTCGCACGCGGTTGAGAATAACCTGCGCCACCGCAGCCTGGCCTTTTACACTCTCGCTTCTTGCCTCAAAATAAATGCCCGTTGCCAGGCATTTTTGCTCCGCAGCAGTGAAGACAATCGGAGGCAAGGGAGTAGCCAGCCAATCATGATCGCCTTTTCCAAGTTGCGGAATGAAGCGGCCTGCCTGGTTTGGTTCGGCAAGAATGGAATCAAACGGTGATGTTTTCGAATAATCGGGAGCAGCCGGAGCATAACCAAGGGCAAGCACATCGGGCTTGTCATTATTGATCAGGCTTGCCAGCATCGGAGCGTCCGGCTCGATTTTCTCAGGCGAGCGATTGTGAAACGCAAGAGCGATCTCGATTTCCTTGCCCGCGATTTTTGGCTTGGCAAAAGCCATATCGACTTCAATGCCATGCGTCGGTCGGATGATCATGCTTTGACGTTGCAATATCGATCCGGCGCTGAAAGCTTTTGGTGGCGCTTTCTTGCTGATCGAAACAATACGCCCCTGCTTTTCCGCCCGGTTGATACGTGCCTCGTCAGGAGTGGCGCCCAATGCCTTGCTCGAGCCATTGATGGCCACTGAGCCTATTCCCGGTGCATTGGCGCCGCTGGCGGGAATTGATCCGGTGGCTATCCTGTCCACAAAGGACATATTTGCCTTTTGTACGGAGCCTGCCGGAGATTTTTCCAAGTAAGACGACCAGCGCCCCTGCCCTGATTCGGACCCGGAAAGCAGGCTTGCCATATCCTGATAGGCAACCACTGTCGGAGACAACAAATATATCGCTGCACCAATAAGGACTGGACCTAGATATTTGCGATTTGCCTGTTTTGAAAATGGCTGGCCTTTGCGGCGGGCACTGGAATCCCGCAAAACCTTATAGAAACGCACGCCGATACCCCACACTCACGACCGAACACTATGGTCATAAAAATGAAGCATTAACCTTGATGGAGAGTTAACGAAGGCCGCTGAAACGATGTGTTGTTAAAGTTTCCGTGGCTTGAGCAACTCCTCGTGCCACGGAAAACTACCAGCCTTAGCGCTTTTTCTTCGCCCGGCCCGCAAAGGGATTGTCCGATGTGCGCAATACAAGCCGGATAGGCACGCCATGAATATCAAAGGTTTCACGGATGCCATTGGCAAGGTAGCGGACATAGGAGGTGGGGAACGCGTCGGGACGCGAGCATGAAATGACAAAACCCGGCGGGCGTGTCTTGACCTGCGTTATATATTTGATCTTCAGGCGGCGACCCGCCACGGCGGGGGGCGGATGATGGGCAAGTACCCCTTCCAGCCAGCGATTGAGTCGACCGGTGGAAATACGGCGATTCCAGATTTCGTCAGTCGAGGCGACAGCGGCCATGAGCTTGTCGATACCCTGATTGCGCTCACCCGAGATCGGCACGGCGCGAATACCGCGAACCTGCGGCAAAAGCCTTTCGGTCTTCTCACGCAAATCGGCCAGAACCATCTGGCGATTTTCGACGAGATCCCACTTGTTGAAAGCGATGATCGGCGCGCGGCCCTCACGAATGATCAGATCGGCAATCTGCAAATCCTGCTTCTCAAAAGGAATTGTCGCGTCGAGGACGATAATGACGACCTCGGCGAAGCGAATGGCGCGCAGCGCATCGCCCACGGAAAGCTTTTCCAGCTTGCCCTGAACGCGCGACTTGCGGCGCAGACCTGCCGTGTCAAAAAGCTTGATCTTGCGGCCATTCCACTCCCAATCGACCGAGATGGAATCGCGCGTAATGCCAGCTTCCGGACCTGTCAGCAGACGGTCCTCGCCAAGCATCGTATTGACCAGCGTCGACTTGCCGGCATTTGGACGCCCGACAATGGCGATGCGCAGCGGCTTTGACGAATCATAGCTCGGAATGTCTTCGGCGTCCGGATCGTCAATATCATCGCCGATCAGATCATCCATACCGCGCGGCGTAGCCGGGATGGTTACAGCGACGGAATCATCTGCATTGGCATCGACAGGCAGATACTCGTCCGGGAAGACCCGCTCTTCACCCATGGTCTCGACAATGGCGTCGCGCAGATCCGGAAAGCCCTGACCATGCTCGGCAGAAATCGGGCATGGTTCGCCAAGTCCGAGCTGATAACTGTCATACATGCCGGATTCGGCGCCGCGTGCTTCGGCTTTGTTGGCAACGAGAATAACCGGCTTGCCTGAACGGCGGACAAGATCGGCAAAGGTAACGTCTGTTGGCGTCACACCCGCTTTGGCATCGACAAGGAAAAGAATGAGATCGGCTTCACCAATGGCAAGCTCCGTCTGGGCGCGCATGCGGCCTTCGAGCGAATCGGATGCGACCTCTTCAAGACCCGCCGTATCGATGACATCGAATCTCAAATCGTAGAGCTTGGCCGCATTGACGCGGCGATCGCGGGTAACACCGGGGAGATCGTCGACGAGCGCGATTTTCCTACCGACCAGACGGTTGAACAGAGTGGACTTTCCGACATTCGGACGGCCGATAATTGCAAGGGTAAAGCTCATCGGCTTAATATTCCTAATTCTTAATTAGCCAGCGGCCGCAGCGGGCGTGGCGCCAGTGCTTTTAAGCATGTCCAGCATTGTATCAGCAAACTGACGTATATTGGCGGGAGCCGCCTGATCATCGGAAATCTGCTTGAAGAGTTTGGTTGCATCAGCACCGCGACCGGCTTTCCAGGCAGCAAGACCAAGAGCCTCACGCGCGGAGTGGCGCATCGGGTTGCTATCCGACGACAGCGCTTCAACACGGCTTGCCACATCATCATAAGAACCCGTATCCACCAGAATGAGGGCGGCACGCAGCTTTGCCAGATCACGAATGGCCTGCGGCACGGATGTGTCAGCAGAAACCTTGTCGAAGGCAGCAACTGCACCGGCAAGATCACCCTTTTGCGCAATCACACCGGCGGCGCGCATGCGAGCCAACACCGGATAAGCGCCATAACCATCTTTTTCAAGCTGATCGAGGGTCTTCAGGGCTTCGTCATTCTTGCCATCACGGACAAGGTTAAGCGCTGCCAGGAATTGATCGCCGGACTTTGAAGCTTCTCTTTCAGTCCAGTATTCGTAAAAGGCAAAACCAGCGGTACCGATGACGATCGCGACAACGCCGCCTATTAGCAAAGTGCTATAGCGCGCCCAGAACGCCCGCATCTTATCGGAGCGCAGTTCCTCATTTACTTCACGGAAAAAGCCGTCGTCAGTCATGGTGCCTCATGAATAGTTATCGCGCGACGGCCATGGGCAGTCACGCAAGGAGTTCAGGGGGCTTTTAGTCGGAAACTGCGCGCGATGTAAGGGGCTTGCTTAAATTAGCCGTCACATTGGTGAAACACCGATCAAAAGAACGTGCAATTTCCAGATAAACAGGACGTAAAGCACAAGGCCAATGACAATGGCGATGACATCATTGGTCACGGGTCCGGGCGTAATGACTGCAGGGGCAAGCCCAGCGCGCGCCTGACGCTTGAGCGCGATACGATCAAACACCGCCCAGGCAAGAAAGGACAAAAACAGGATAAGCGAAGCAAGATCGCCATTGGCCAGAAGATGCGCGAGCGCCCAGGTCTTGATGGATATCAACATGGGGTGCTTCAGCGCGGGCTTGATACGGCCGGGCTTTGCAATGAAAACGCCAAGAAAGACGAAGGCAAACAGCATCAGCAGCAAGGTGATGTGTTTCATCCAGACCGGAGGTTCGTAGAGTATCGGTGCCTCCAGCCGGGCCATGCCAAAGCCCCAAACCAACAGGGCAAGGCCGACGACAGACACCAGAGAATAAAGGCCTTTCCATTTGCCTTCTCCCCACTGCTCCATCTTGGCAAGCCGCCAGCGCGGCGCGACAATGCGCACTGAATGTATTCCCAGAAAAATGATGATTCCGATAATCATGACCAGCATGGCTTGTCCCCTTTTGTAACGGCACTCTACAGGGTGATTAGAATGGTTCCAACGTAAAGCATTGCGGTGGATCGCCGCGTCCGATCATCGCCACAATTGACCTGTAGCGACAGTGCTCCCTGTGGAGCTGACCTGACATCATGCAAATTTTTACCCGGATCGTTGCCGCATCGGCAGCTTTTGCAATGGCTTCGCCTGCTTATGCTGATGGTGCGACCGGACTACGCGGCTCTATTGGTGTAAAACCACAATATGTGCTGATCTCATTTGACAATGCCGGTAGCAATGCACTTTGGGACCGTGCATTTAATCTTGCGCAGCGTTCCAACGCCAAATTTACCTATTTTCTCTCCTGCGTCTTTCTGATCGATCATTCCGACCGCAAGAGCTATCAGGCACCGGGCAAAGCTTCTGGCCGTTCCAATATTGGCTTTGCCTCTTCAAAAGAAGATATTGCAAAGCGTCTCGATAATATCTGGCGGGCGCGCAATGAAGGCCATGAGATTGGCAGCCATGCCTGCGGCCATTTCGATGGCAAGAACTGGACCAAGGCCGAATGGGAAAGTGAGCTTGTCACCTATCGACAAGTGTTGAGCGATGCCTGGACAAAATATGGCAACTCTCCCGAACCGGAAGGCTGGAAGAATTTCGTTGCAAAGGAGATTCGCGGCTTTCGCGCGCCTTATCTTTCAGAAAGCCCGGCCCTGATTGCTGCTTTGAAAGATCAAGGCTTCACCTTTGATGGCAGCGGCGTTTCCAAAGGTCCCGCTTTGCCGCTGTATGCGGGTGGACTTTACCAGTTTGGCCTACCGACAATCGCCGAAGGACCTCAGAACCGGCCCGTCATTGCCATGGATTATAATATGTTCGTACGTCACTCCGGCGGCTTCGAGCGTACAGACCACATGGGCGAGTTTGAGAATCGGGCCTATGAGGCATTTAAAGGCGCGTTTGAGCGGCAATATCAGGGCAAACGCATTCCTTTCCAGATCGGACTACATTTCACATTGATGAATGGCGATGCCTATTGGCGCGCGCTGGAGCGCTTTACTGCCGAGGTGTGTACGAAAGCCGACGTACGCTGCACGACCTATAGCGATTATCTGAAAGAAACCGGCAGTGTGGAGGCAGCTTCGGCACCGGATCTGGCACAGCCGCAAAAGGGCGGCGGAACTTAGCCACCGCCCTTTAAATGGACTTATACCTCTGTTTGCGTCTGCAAATAATGCTCATCTATAGCCGGTAACGGTTCATTATAAATGACTGCTTCAAATGCCCGAAGTCGTTTGTAAATCGAAATCAGCTCCACAATGACTGTCCAGGAATTTACGAGATACTGGAAAGAAGTACTCACTTGTCCGAACACATTCTGAATTTGTGTCATCAGCCCCAAACTAAGCTTACCTGCGGCGATAGATGGAATAAGAATTAGGGTCGAAACGATGTTATCGGCCTGAAGGTAGAAGATACGAGCCACATTGAAATAAAGGGTATGAAAATAAAGTGTGAAGTAGTTTTTTCTCACATTCGCAAAGAGTTGCGCAACCGTAGGCGGCTGCGCCCTGTCTGCATGATCCTCACCATAGACCAACTCTTTACGATAGGCAGCTTCGACACGTTGGTTTTTGAATTCAAGCCCCGGTAGTTTATAGCCCGCAATCGCCAAAAAGACTGTACCGAACACGGCCCATCCGACGGCTGCCACGACGAGTGCGTAGGGCACTTCACCAAAGACCGGCAATTTCGTTACCTCTTTCGAGAGAACAAAAAGTATGGGCAAAAAGGCAATTAGAGTCATGAATGACCGGACCAGACTGACTCCGAGACTCTCCACTGTCGTCGAGAAACGCATTGTATCGTCCTGAACGCGTTGTGATGCCCCTTCAATATGCCGGAGCTTGTCCCAATGCTCCATGTAGAAGCGGTTCATAGCCGTTCGCCAGCGAAAGATATAATGGCTGATGAAAAATCCGTTTATAGCGCCAATAGTAACGGCCACGAATGCGATGCCGGATATATCGACCAGTCCCATGTAAAGCTCTTGTGCGGTTACTGGTCTGGTCTTGGCGAGGGCTGCCTGTATCAAATCATAATATGGCCCATACCAAACATTGAACGCGACACTTACCTGAACAGAGAAATAAGTAGCGAATATGATTAGAGCTGATCCCAAAATAGACCAGTTTTGCCATGGATGGGGGCTGTAGGCCGCCCAGAAAGCATAAAATACTAATGTGAATACCGTATAATAGATGTAAAACCATAGGAACGGTGGGGACACAAATAGACCTATACCCACGATAGGCGGCGCGTCAGGTGCAGCTGGCGGCAGGCCGAAATAAGCGCCAAGCTGCTCTCCACCAAAATACCAGAAAAATATGGCCGCAAGCGCCCACAGTATGGCCAATGTAAAAAACAGCTTGGGCTTGGGAAAAAATGAAACGAACACCGTCGTGACCCTCGTAAAAACTATGCAAATCGCAGTGCTACGAGTTGCACAAGTTTTCCAGCACGAATAGGGCAAACCGTGAGTTGGCGTAATTAAATTACCGTAATGATGGGTGTTCTTGACAGCTATTGCATGTTTGAAGAATGCACTTCGAATTCCGAAAGCTGTCCAGCGGCATTCGCGTTATGCGTGGTTCGACAAGCTCACCATGAGGAAAGTGGGTGGGTTGCAAGCTTATCATCAATGTTTCAGCTACATCGCAAATGCAACCCTCCCTGCAATCACCCGCCCTCCTCATGGTGAGCTTGTCGAACCACGCAATATAGAAATGCCGTTTGGATCAGCCCGCCACTTTCCGACCCGCAGAAAATGCAAAGAATGAGCCAATCACCAGCCCCGCTGCTGCTAGCAGCGTGGATGAGGTGAAATTACCGCTGATATCGGCAAGATAACCGGCAATCAAAGGTCCAACGATCTGTCCGATACCAAAGGCTGCCGTTGTGATCGCCATCATCCGGCGTGGGGATTGCGGTACGAGCTGACGCCCTGCCTGAAACACGAAGGCGGTAATGACCATGATCGTGAGACCTAACAGCAAGCCCCCGATAAGTGGGCCAATGGGAGATGGCAGGATGACGCTGCCTGCAACACCACCGGCCAGTGCAAGCAGGCTGAAAGCAAGGGATGTAAAGGGACCGGCGCGGCGCAGCACGGGGTTCCAGATCCAGACTGAGAATATGCCCGCAAAGCCGGTGCAAAGCCACACGAAAGCTTCTGTCGAGGCGCTGCCCTCATTGGCCCGGACAATGGCCATGATGAAGGTTGCGGTGATGACATAGCCAATGCCGAACAGCGCATAGGCTATATTGAGCTTGATGAATTCTGCCGTCCAGGCGATGGCCGGTTCCTTGATGTCCGCGCCGGTGCGCAGCGGTCCTTCGCGGATTAACAAGGCAACTGCGATCAAGCCAAGCGTGGAAAGGACTGCCGCGCCTACCCAATCGGCACGCCAGCCATAGCCGGTGAATGCGACCAGCGCCACCAGCATAGCTGACAAGGCGATACCGGTACCGACACCGCCAAAATGCAGAGCTTGCAGATCCAACCTGCCTGCAGCGCCGAGGTGACTGAATACAATCGTCGCGGCGAAGACCAGCATGAAAGCGCTGGCCATGCCTGCGAGAAAGCGGATGACAGAAAACAGCAGCACATTTTCCGTAAGGCTCATTGCCAGGCACAAGGCGGCGCTTGCGGCAAGCGAGCCAAGCATGACTTTGCGCTCAATGCCTGCCGCCCACGCGTAACCGGCAACAATCGCACCAACGAGATAGCCAAGGAAATTCGCCGAGGCGATGATGCCTGCATCACCGGCGGAAAGACCAAGATCACTCATCATGCCGGGTAGAATAGGCGTATAGACAAAACGACCGATACCCATGCCAATAGCCATAGCAACCAGCCCGCCGAGGGCGAAGCGAAGTGGAGATGCGGTGCCTGAATTCATGCGCGGACATTATCCCTGCTTGCCGCAGAGACAAGACAATTAATTTGATAGCTGCATCGACCCCGATTGATGGTTGCTGATAGCAACGAGTTGCCAGCACGAGCGCTTCGATATTTTTCGCTTGCAATACTTAGGACTTTACCTAAGTATTGCTCAATCGACATATGAGGACTCGCAGATCCATGCCCACCGCTACCGCACTGGCTGCTCCACCCGTTCCCGTTGATGCCGTTTTTCGCGCGCTGGCAGACCCGACGCGGCGGCAAGTGCTTGAACGGCTTGTCAACAGCCCGGCTTCGGTCAGCGAACTCGCCGAACCTTTCAACATGGCGTTGCCGTCCTTTGTCGAGCATTTGCGGGTGCTTGAAAGCAGTGGTTTGGTCAACTCGCAAAAAAAGGGACGCGTTCGAACCTATCGCATTCAAACCGAACCAATGAAACTTGCCGAGAATTGGCTGTCCAAGCAACGGACCCTGTGGGAACGCCGTCTCGATCAACTTGACGATTACATGATTACACTCAAGGAGGAAAACACGTGACTTATGATTTGAAAGTTGATCCAAAGCTCGATCTCGTTCTGGAGCGGACTATCGATGTGCCGCGCGCGCTCGTATGGAAGTGCTGGACGATGCCGGAACATGTCAGCAAGTGGTTTACGCCGAAACCCTGGACAATTTCCGATTGTGAGATTGATCTGCGTCCGGGCGGGATTTTCCGCACGGTAATGAATGGTCCCGATGGAGAACAGTCGATCAATTATGGTTGCTATCTGGATATAGTGCCAAATGAACGTTTGATCTGGACCGACGCCCTGTTGCCTGGATACCGCCCTGCCGAAAATCCATTCCTGACCGCCGTTCTTCTGCTCAAGGACGAAGGACGCGGCACGCGCTATACCGCCGTGGCGATTCACCGCGATCAAACCACGCGCGACCGGCACGAGGAAATGGGCTTTTATGACGGCTGGGGCACGGTGCTGGACCAGATGATCGAATATTCGAAGACCCTCTGATTTAGAAATGCCAAGGGGTGATTCAACGGATCGTCGCCTTTAGCGTCAGTCTTGTCGCTGGACGGATTGACCTTCGCCACGGCGTGCCTATATTCAACCTGCACGTTCTCAGGGCGGGGTGTAATTCCCCACCGGCGGTAGCAGGCAGAAATGCCTGAAGCCCGCGAGCGCTTCCAGCACCCGCTGGAAGGTCAGCAGATCCGGTCCAATTCCGGAGCCGACGGTATAGTCCGGATGAAAGAGAGCAAGCATTGGCAAGATCCCGCCACAGGTGGGGTCTGATCTGTGCGTGTTCGCCCAAAGGGATCATTGAAAAATGGCAAAACCCTGAAAGGCCTGATAAATGACTATTGTTTCCCATCCTTCTACTAAAATCGCCATCATCCGCGCACGCTGGCATGCGGATATTGTTGACCAGTGCGTCAACTCATTCGTTGAGCAATGGGCGGCACTTGGCGGTGATCGCTCCGATGTCGAAATCTTCGACGTTCCGGGCGCGCTCGAAATACCACTCCATGCACAGACATTGATCTCAACCGGCAAATTCTCGGCCGTTCTCGGCACGGCTTTCGTGGTTGATGGCGGTATTTATCGCCATGATTTCGTTGCCGGAACCGTGCTGGATGCAATGATGCGCGTTCAACTCGACAGCGGCATTCCCGTACTATCCGCAGTTCTCACTCCCCATAATTTCCAGGAGTCGGCAGCCCATATCGCCTTCTTCAAGGATCATTTTGTCATCAAGGGTGTGGAAGCTGCCAATGCATGCTCGCAGATATTGCAGGCCCGCGCTAAGCTTGCGATGATTGACGCCTGACAAGGCAGAATATGCATCTGGGAGGATCGACGTGAAGACCAAGAAGATTATCAATGACGGCGCCAATGCTGTCGACGAAATGCTGGAAGGGGTGCTTGCCGCCCACTCCGCAAAGGTCTTTGCGCTCGATCATTCTCCCCGCTCAATTATTGCCCGGGACGGCCCCCGCCCCGGCAAGGTCGGCATGGTGATCGGCGGCGGCTCGGGACACGAGCCATCATTTCTCGGATTTGTCGGCAAGGGTCTTGCTGATGCCGCCGCTATCGGCAATGTCTTTGCCTCGCCGCCGCCTGACCCGATCATCGAATGCACCAAGGCAGTCAATAATGGCGCCGGGGTGCTTTACATGTATGGCAATTATGCTGGCGACGTGATGAATTTCGACATGGCGGCAGAAATGGTCGCCATGGAGGATATTGAAGTTCGTACCGTGCTGACGACCGATGATGTCGCTTCAGCCCCTGCCGATCAGCGGGACAAGCGACGCGGTGTTGCCGGCAACGTCTTCGTGTTCAAGGCTGCCGGAGCCGCTTGCGACAAGATGCTGCCGATTGATGAATGCGAGCGGATTGCCCGCAAGGCCAATGACCGCACTTTCACCTTTGGCGTGGCGCTTTCGCCCTGTTCACTCCCCCAGACACTCAAACCAAATTTCACGCTTGGTGAAGATGAAATGGAAGTCGGCATGGGAATCCATGGCGAGCCTGGTATCTCCAAAGAAAAGCTGAAACCGGCTGATGCCATCACCGATGAATTGATGGACAAGATATTGGATGAAATGGCCGCACCGAAAGGGGACCGCGTGGCTGTGATTGTCAATTCGCTCGGCTCAACGCCTCTCATGGAATTATATATCATGATGCGGCAGGTGAAAAAACGGCTGGATCAGGCCGGGCTTGCGCTGCACTTGAGCCTTGTCGGCAATTATTGCACCTCGTTGGAGATGGCCGGCGCTTCGATTACCGTCATGCATCTGGACGCGGAATTGCAGGAGATGATCGATCATCCGTGCGATTGCGCCATGTTTCGGGCGGGCTGATCAATGAGCGAAATTACCGCTGCAAATCTGATTTCCATGTTTGCGGAAATCGCCAAGGCCATGGCTGAATCCAAGGCACATTTGTGCGAGCTGGATGGCGTTATTGGCGATGCCGATCACGGCATAGCCATGGATCTGGGCTTTTCGACAGTTGCAACCAATCTCGCGGCGCCGGATATTACCGCAGCCGATCCCACAACCGTATTCAACACAGCGGCCAAGTCGTTTCTCAACGCTGTCGGCGCTTCCTCCGGCCCGCTTTATGCGACAGCCTTCATGCGCGCTGGAGCAAGTGTTAAGGGCAAAACCGTACTAACTGCATCGGACTTTGCCGATGCCTTCATCGCCATGGCGAAGGGCATTCAGGATCGCGGCAAGGCGGAAATTGGCGACAAGACGATGATCGACGCATGGGTGCCCGCTGCCGAGGCAGTGGAGAGCGCAAAGACACAAGGGGCTTCATTGGCGGAAATATTGGACAAAGCGGGTAAAGCCGCCGAGGCCGGAGCAGAAGCAACCAAGGCGATGATCGCTTCAAAGGGGCGCTCCGCCCGTCTTGGCGAGCGCGCCATTGGTCATATTGATCCGGGCGCCGCTTCAGCAGCCATACTCATCAGAGCCATGGGCAAGGGATTGGGTTAGCAAATTGCATTAGTAGAATGCGTGGTTCGCCCTTCGACAAGCTCAGGATGGCTCACCATGAGGAAGAAAGCTGATTGCAGGGAGCAAGTTTTGCGAGGTTATTGCAACCAACAACTTCCCTCATGGTGAGCCATCCTGAGCTTGTCGAAGGGCGAACCACGCACAAAGAAAGCTAAGGCTGCTCGCTATTTACTTCCCCGCATCCAACCTATCGATTGCTTCAACATTACCTGCTGATGCGCCTTGGGGATCGAATTCGGATTCCAGCCATTTATCCACGATAGCCTTGGCAAGTTCCGGGCCGATAACACGGGCGCCCATGGTGATGATCTGCGCATTGTTGGATTTGGCAGCGCGCTCGGCGGAATAGGTATCATGGGTCAGCGCGGCGCGAATGCCCGGCACCTTGTTTGCTGAAATACTGACGCCAATGCCTGTACCGCAGATGAGAATGCCGCGCTCATTGGTTCCATCGACAATTGTCTGTGCCAATTTTTGCGAAAGATCCGCATAAAAGCCGGACTGGCTGAGGTCTGCAACGACATGTTCCGGCTTTGTCGCAAGATGCGCAGCAATGATATCGAGCAAAGGCTTACCCGCACTATCAGCTCCAATTGCTATTTTCATGAGTTTTTCCTTTCTAGATCTGTTCTTTACGCAATTCCGGACGGAAAACCGGTTCCCACTTTTCCTGGAATTGCTTTTGCGACCCGCTGTAAAATATCAAGATAGCCTTCTGCTGCCCAAGCAGAGCGACCAATGAACAGGCCATCAATATTCGGGCAGGCAATCAGTTCGGCGCAGTTTTCAGGATTGACGCTGCCGCCATAAAGGACAGGTACAGCAGTGCCGAGCACCGACCTGGCCACAGCCGCGATCTTCCCATGGCGTTCATCTGCATATTCAGACGTTGCCGGAATGCCATTGACGCCGATTGCCCATATGGGTTCGTAGGCCAGAAGGACCGGCTGCTTTCTTGCCTCACCTTCAAGCAAAGCGAGGGCAGCTTGCACTTGCGCAGCAAGCACGGCGTCGGCCTCTCCGGCCTCGCGTTGAGCCAGACTTTCACCAATGCAGATCAACGGGGTCAATCCGTGACGCACGGCTGCCGCGACCTTGAGGCCAACCGTGCGGTCGGTTTCACCAAAAAACTCGCGGCGCTCGGAATGTCCAAGCTCGACCAGATCGAGATTACAGTCCTTCAGCATCAGCGGCGATATTTCACCAGTCCATGCGCCGGCGTCATCCCAGTGCATGTTCTGGGCACCGACCTTGACGCTTGTGTCTTTCAACGCGGCTTTGACCTCGCGCACCGCTGTGAACGGCGGAATGACAAAGCGCTGAACCCGCTGATCGCGGCTTTCATCACCGGCAGCAAGAGCTTCGGCAAAGGCCAAAGCCTCCGCCAGCGTCTTGTTCATCTTGAAACTCGTGCCAATCCAGAAATCGCTCATTTCACTTTTCCCGAGTTTGCTCCATTGAACCCCGTGTCAATATAGGGCTCCCAGAACTCCACGGACTCGCGGATCATATCCACCACCATATGGTCGGTTGGTTCGCGCTCGCGAAACGATAGTTCAAGGCAGATTTCATTATCCGTGCCGCCGCCTCGACGCACCGTTTCAAGGAATTTTTCCGGTGTGATCCGGCCATCCTTGTTATGCGCTGCGATAAACGGCCAATGACCACCCTTGTTCATTGAAGATTGCTTGATGTGGATGATCGGGGATTCCTTGGGGAAAGCTTCCGCCCAGGCATAGGGATCAATATCGGCAGGATTGCTCGATGTGACATCGCCATGATCGATATCAACCATCATCAGAAGGGGAATTGGCAAGTCTGATGCTTGCAAGCGATCATGAAGCTCACGGCAAGCCGCGATCGTGTGGCCAAATTCGCGCCCGACCGACATGGGCTCCCAAAAGAGATAGGTAAGGCCGGCAGCCTTTGCATGCGCTGCCACATCCCGCCAGCAATCAATGGCGATTTTCATCAATTCTTCGCGGCGTACCGGGTCGTCATAATCCTTATGGGTAAAGATCGCGAACTGCGTGCCGAGCGACGCCGCGCCAAGATCAGCAGAGATATTCGCAAATGTCTTGAACCAGTCGACATAATATTGCCGGACATCCGCATCTGGATGACCAAAATGATTGAGACGCCCATAGGGCCCTGTCATACCCGACGTGACATTCACACCCGTGCGCGAGAGCGCTTTCTGGAACTGCTTTACATGTTTGGAGATTGTCGGTTGCGGCCACGATGGATTGATGAATTCGTGCGTCAGCTGCACATAACCGATGCGAATTTTTTCTGCGATTGTATCAATCAGATCATCGGCTTCAGCGAAGCGGTTCACCAAAGGATTGGTGTTGAGCGAGAGGGTGAAAGCCATTAGTCTCCTACCAGATAAAGCGGTCAATCGTGTAATCAGGCGATGCGCCATGTTCAGCAAAAAGGCTCTGCAGCTGTTGCGTGTTTGAACCAGCCAATATGCCGGTCTTGACCAGCACGGATTTCAGTCCAGCCCCGGCGGCCCCGGCAATGTCATGCTCTATACTGTCACCGATGCAACAGACCCGCTCCGGGTTCGGATGACCGAGAAAGTCTATGGCAGCGGCATAAATATCGGCGAAAGGTTTGCCTATCCAGCGCACTGTGCCACCCAGTTCCTGATAAAGCTCCGCAATGCGGCCAGCACCAAAGGCAGTACCTTCAGCTGTCAGCATGATCTTATCCGGGTTGGTGCAGAGACATGAAACGCCACGTCTTGCTGCCGGTTCCAGCAAGTTCCGGTAATAATCCAGATCATGGATATCCCCTTCACTGGCAGCGATCAGAACAATATCCGCGTTCTCGCCAGTTGCCGTGCGTTCCAGATCAAGGCCATCCAGCGGCGACGTATCGCCATCACGGCTGATAAGCAGGCAGCGGCGGGCGGGCCCACCCTGTGCTTTTGTTGCTTCAGCGGCCAGCATCTGCCACGCCACCTCACCAGATGTGAGGAACCAGTCCCAACTTGCAGGGTTAAAGCCTATTTTTGCCAGACGCCGGTTATTTTCAGCGGAGCGCTTTCCCGAATTGGAAAGGATAATGATCCGAACGCCGGTCTGCTTCAGGGCGGCAAGCGTTGAATCTGCATTGGGATAGGGTCCGCGGCCATCGCGAAGCACACCAAACTGGTCGATGAGGAAAGCGTCAAAACGTTCTTGCAGATCACGTAGACCAGATAATTGTGTTGGCTGTGTCATAGAACACCCGCCGATTTTGCGCCCTGAATCGCAAGCCGTGCTGCACCCGCTGCCGCTTCTTCCGACAGGACGGGCGGCATGGGAACGCCAAGCTTGCGGGCGCGAATGGCGGACCAGACAACATTCTTCGCACCACCACCGACACTACGAACCGAGCGAAGCTCGGGTGCGCCAAGTCCCGCCAGGCGTCCATAAGCCATGTGCTCAATATTTGCGATGCCTTCAAAGATTGCTTTAAGGAACTGCGCATCACTGTCAGGACGCGGTTCCATACGCGGTTTCATCGCAGGATCATTGATGGGGAAACGCTCGCCATCACGCAGCAGCGGATAATAATCAAGGCCAGCGTCCGTTGCCGGGTCGATGCTGGCGGAGAGCCTTTCTATCTGCGCATTATCGAAATAATGCGCCAGCACATTGCCGCCCGTATTGGACGCGCCGCCAGCCAACCACATATTGCCGATGCGGTGGCTATAGAGCCCGAACTCGGGCGCGAACAGAGGACGATCCGAGAGCACCTTGACCGTCAATGTTGTGCCAAGCGCGCTGACACCATCGCCGGGCTGATCAGCGCCTGTCGCCAGAAAAGACGCACAACCATCCGTCGTTCCCGCAACGATGACCACCGATGGAGGCAAGTCAAATGCGGCAGCTGCTTGCGCAGAGATGATCGAAATCGGCGAACCCGCCGGCAGAACATGCGGCAGCATTTCCATATGGGTACCGGTACTGCCTATCCAGAGCGGCCACCGCCGTTCGATAGGATCATAGCCCGTTTTCAACGCGTTGTTTTCGTCGGAGACATTGTAAAGGCCGGTGAAATGCCCTGAAAGCCAGTCAGCCTGATGGATAATATGCGAAACACTGCGGATGGTTTGAAAATGCATAAGCTTGGCAAGGCCGGAAGTGGCTCCATGCGCTGCGCTGGATTCAGGAGCATTGGCCGCAATCGCGTCGACAATAGCTCGGTCTGACACCGGATCATTATACATTAATGGCTCAGCCAGAGGCGCGCCGCTGGCATCGACCGGCAATACTGTGCCGGAAGTACCGTCTATACTAATCGCGCGGATCTGTTTGCGTTCAACCGACACGAGCACCTGTGACAGCGCCGACTGGACAGCAGACCACCAAGCCGCAGGATCGCGGTGATTTGGCGAGAAGGCGTCCAGACGGGCTGAAGCGCTGGCAACAACGTCAAACGAGGCAGTCATCACCACAGCGCGCGCGCCGGACGTGCCTATATCAATGCCGATGAACAGTGCTTCACCTGTCATTGCAATGCCTGACCTGCACGATTGAGTGTTTGCCGGTATTTCTCCGCATCCCAGCCAAGGAGCTCGGCATTTTCCTCATCTGTCAGGTAATTCAGACGCGCGCCTTGCGGAATCCGGGAGGTAACGTCCGCAAGGCAGCGCGCCATGGCAAGAGCCCCTGATGTTGCTTCTTTCAACACCAGAACGCCCCTGCCGGGGAACAGGATCGCGGGCGGCAGCGCCATGCCCTCTTGCTGTTTCTCTTCGATGGTCAAAGCGGTATCCGTTGGCGAGGCGATCACCGAACCTTTCCCCAAAAAGATGACATGGTCCGGATAGAGACTGCCACCTGCCGCGATCAGGCAACTGGTCAGATCAGTCGCAACGCGGTGAATCGATGCATCCTCGGGAAGCCTGTACTGACTATTGACTGCAAGGCGTTGCAGTGCGGCAATATCCGCGTCCGGTGCCTGACGCGGCGTGACAGACAAAAGGCGGGAGACCCGATGAAGCAGGACCTCCGCTTCATCGACTGTTTCGGCCGCAACCGCGAGACCATGATTGCCCAAAATGAGAACACATGTGTCTTCTTCCAGACGTTCGGCTATGGCTCGGGCCAGCGGCAATCCCGGGCGGGCATAGGGCACGAATGCATAAGGAATATCGCCCAGACGCGATACAACCAAGGCAGGGCCATCGGCCTGAACAGCCAAGGCAATAGTCTCGACGCAATGAACATGCACCACCACCTTTTGCGGCATAAGCGCATGGACGGTGGTTTCAATCGATGGGCGCAGGCCGGAGGGATTGCGTTCGGCAATCACATAATCCTGCGCTTTCTCGGCAGAGGGATCATAGCGGCCCAGCGCATCCAGCAAAGGGTCCAGCGCGACAGGCACCATAATATCGGTATTTCGCGCATTCATCAGCCAGAGGCCGGACGCCTTGATCCAGAGCGTGCCACCTTCTTTGATGGATGTGTTGCCGCCTGCCGCTTGTACCAGCGCCGGATCGGCGCCAATACGGGCCGATAGGTCGAGCAGGGCTTCAAACTCCGCGCTTCTCATGCCGCCACCTGCTGGCTTGTCCACCAATTCGTGAAAACCACGCGCTCTTCCTCAGTCATGTGCAAGCCGTGTTTGGTGCGCCGCTCCAGAACATCCTCTGGCCAAAGCGCCCATTCCGTCGTGCGCAAGAACTGCGCTTCCCGCTCATACAAAAGCTTGCTGAACCGTGTGCCCAGATCTGAAACAGATCGCGCCGAGCCAAGCAGGTCATGCATGCGCGTGCCGTAAAGCCGGGCGTAGTGCTTGGCGAGATCAAAGGGCAGCCAGGGATATTTGGCTCGCATATCACCCAGAAACTGTTCGAAATCCGCATTCGCCATGTCGCCTCCCGGAAGCTGCGCCTTGGCAGTCCAGCCCGGGCGCATATTGGGGAAAAATGGCTTCAGGCGGTCAAGCGCATGTTCGGAAAGCTTGCGGAATGTTGTGATCTTGCCGCCGAACACCGAAAGAAGCGGTGCCTTGTTGTTGCCTGCATCGACTTCAAAAATATAGTCTCGGGTAACGGCGCTGGGGTTTTCCGCACTGTCATCATAGAGCGGACGCACACCGGAAAAGCTATGGACAATATCGGCAGGCACCAATTGCTGCTTGAAATAGCGGTTTACGGATTTCAGCAGATAGTCGATTTCATTGCTGTCGGCCGCCACATCTTCCGGATGCCCTTCATAAGGAATATCCGTGGTGCCGATCAACGCCAGATCATTTTCATAGGGATTGATGAAGATAACCCGTTTGTCCGGGTTCTGGACCAGATAGGCCTGCCGTCCTTCCCAGAATTTCGGTACAATAATGTGGCTGCCCTTGACCAGCCGGACACTGCGGCTGGAGTTCAAGCCTGCCACGCGCCGGATAATGTCATTGACCCATGGACCGGCGGTATTCACCACGCAGCGCGCCTTCACGGTTCTTTTGGTGCCCGAAGCCGTGTCGGTCATTTCAACGATCCAGATACCCTCTTCGCGGCGGATCGAGTTGCATGCGGTTCGCGTATGGATTTCAGCGCCGCGGCCAGCGGCATCGAGCGCATTCAAAAGCACCAGCCGCGCATCATCAACCCAGCAATCGGAATATTCGAATGCCTTGCCATACTCGTCTTTCAACGGCGCACCTTCCGGGGCAGTCTTCAAATTAAGCGTGCGCGTTCCCGGCAAGCGTTTGCGCCCGCCAAGATGATCGTAAAGGAACAGGCCGAGACGCACGAGCCAGGCCGGACGATCCGCCGGATTATGTGGCAAGACAAAGCGCATTGGCCAGATAATATGCGGAGCGGATTCGAGCAGGACCTCGCGCTCGATCAGCGCCTCGCGCACCAGCCGGAATTCGTAATATTCGAGGTAACGCAGCCCACCATGGACAAGCTTGCCGGAGCGCGAACTTGTGCCCTGGGCGAGATCATCTTTTTCACAAAGGATGACTGACAGACCACGGCCTGCTGCGTCGCGCGCAATGCCCGCACCGTTGACACCGCCGCCGATAATGAACAGGTCGTAGATATCCGTGCCTTTGTTCAATGTTCTGCCCCCTGCGGTGAAGGCTTGTCCTGAAGTCCATAGCTCGCAAAGCCGCGACGGACACCTTCGATCTCTTCTGGAGGCAGAATGACGGCTCCGCCCAAAAGCAGCGCGTGGTAATATTGCTTGGCGATTGTTTCCAGCTCGACAGCCGCCCACATAGCCTTTTCAAGGCTGCTACCCGTTGCAATCATACCGTGATTGGCCATCAGGCAGGCAGTGCGATCTTTCAACGCCTTCAACACATTATCGGACAGTTCTTTTGTGCCATAGCGGGCATAGTCACACAGCCTGATATCGTCGCCGCCAAATGCCGCAACCATATAGTGGCATGCCGGAATGGATTTATGGGCGATGGCAAGGATCGTCGAAAACGTCGCGTGGGTATGAACGACCGCGTTGATTTCAGGCCGTGTGCGCAGAATGTCGAGGTGAAAGCGCCATTCGGTGGAAGGTTTCTTTGGGCCTTGCCAAGAGCCATACTCGCCATCAAGCGGCATGGAGGCGATCATGTTCGGCGTCATCTCATCATAAGGAACGGCAGATGGCGTAATGAGCATGCGATTTTCAAAGCGCACACTGATATTGCCGGACGTGCCTTGATTTATGCCGGCTGCATTCATCTGGCGGCAATGGTCGATGATCGATTGTCTGAGCTTTTGTTCTTGCATGATGATAGCCTCAGCAGGGATTGACCGGCGGCAGGCCAGCTATATAGCGCCGTACCTCCTCTGCGGCCATTTCAGCCGCATAGGTGACCGTGCGCACGGATGCGCCTGCAATATGCGGCGTGAGCGTTACATTGGGCAGTTGCAGCAGTGGCCAATCGGCTGGAACCGGCTCCACGGCAAATGTTTCGAGCATTGCACTGCCAAGATGGCCACTGGTGAGCGCTTCATACAGCGCATCATAATCAACCAGCGGGCCGCGCGCAGTATTCACAAAAATCGCCCCCTGCTTCATCTTGGCAAAGGCCTCGGCATTCATGATGCCTTTGGTTTCTTCCGTCACACGCGGGTGGAGGGTTACAACATCAGAATGGGAGAGCAGATCATCCAGTGCTACATGCTCAACGCCCGCATTGCGGTCATCAGCCGATAGCTGGACATAGGGATCGTGCACCAGAACTTTCGTGCCGAAAGCCCGCAACAACCGCACGACCTTTGTGCCTATATTGCCATAACCGATAACGCCGACAGTCATTTCGGAAAGCTCACGACCAGTCTTGTCAGCGCGGTACAACTCGCCGCGCCACTCACCCTTGCGCAGGGATTCATGGCCGCTGCGGATAAGGCGCGTTTCCGCCAGAATGGCACCCAGGGTGAACTCGGCAACGGCGCTGGCATTGCGGCCTGGCGTATTGACGACAAGGACACCCGCATCGCGTGCAGCCCTCATATCGATATTAACCGGACCACCGCGGGAAACGGCCACGAATTTCAGATCCGGCAGCCGTTCCAGCATACCGGCCGACATGGGAGCGAGCTGGGTGATGAAAAGCTCGGCATCGCCGATGAACTCGACAACCTCATCAGGATCACCCAGATATTCCTTCAGCCCGTCCATGCCCTTGACCGCGTAGCCATGTTCCATTGGAACATCCGGCCAGGGCTGTTGCAGCGTGCGAATATCGTGCTCGTCACCACATAGCTCCACGATCTTTTCCCGGAACACTTCCGGGAGCATGAACCTGTCGCCGATAATGGCTATTTTCTTGGTCATTGCGGTCTTCCTATTCGTCAATTGCTGCTGGCTAGCATGTGCCATGTCGGTTGCAGCGCCAGCCTTGACTGGCGATAGGCCGGGAAAGCCTTTTCATAAATCAGGGACAGTTCTTCATCGGCAGCTTCCGGCTGGCGCTGGAAAGGCGTTACCCAATCTTTGACGCAATCTGCCATTGAGCCATAAATACCAAGGGATACGGCTGCGATCATGGCCGCACCTGCGGCTCCTGCCTCCTCACGCTCGCTGGTCTGTACCGAGGCACCGAGAGCCCCGCCCAAAATTTTGCGCAGCGAAGCACTGCGCGCCGCGCCGCCCGTTATTCGAACCCGCTTTGGCAAAGGTCCCATCGCCGAGTAGCAATCGCGGGCAGCCAGCGCCAAGCCATCAAACACAGAGCGCACAAGATCGCCGAACCGATGGCTCGAAGAAAGACCTATGAAGGAAGCACGGGCTGTCGCGTCAACAAAGGGACCCCGCTCACCCGCATCGGAAATATAGGGGTGATAAATGACCGAAGCGGCTGTCGCATCGGCGAGCCAGGTCTCCACATAAGCGAGCAATTCCGTTTTCGACTTCTCAATCCCGACACTTTTGAAAAGGTCGCCGGCGACAGACAATACCCAATCAATATTGAGGGTTGCCGCCATATTGGACTGCATCTGCGCATATATTCCAGGGATCGGCATACACATTGTATACCCCGTCAGATCGCGGTTCAGCTGCACATCGTCGGGGCTGGTCGCAAGGCGCATATGCATGCCGGTCGACCCGATGATCGAGCATCCCGTATCTGTTCCCGGTTCATAAAGCCCAGCACCAAGCGCGGTGCACGCCACGTCCACATAGCCCAGAACGACAGGCGTGCCTTCCAGCAAGCCCGTGCTTCGTGCAGCCTCGCCCTCAAGCTTGTGATGGGTTGTAGAGCCATCGACGATTTCCGGCAGAAGATATTTGAGTTTCTCCAGCCCCAGAAAGTCAATCACGCTGTCTGAATAGGCGCGCGTGCGAAAATCGCCAAAGGTGAACACGGCCTCCGACGGATCGGTGGCGCGCTTGCCGGTTAATTTGAAATAGAGCCAGTCCTTGCAATGGAACGCCGTCGTCGCACCGGCATAAAGCTCCGGAGCCTCATTCATCATCCAGCGCAATTGCGAACCCTGCTGGCAGGCGGCAAGCCCGCTGCCAGTATGGGTGAAGCGGCCAAGATCGCCGCGTTCCTTGCGCAGATTGTCAACTACATTACCGGCACGCGCATCAAGCCACAACCAGCCCTTGCCAACAGCCTCGCCATTCTTGTCGATCATCCATGTCCCATCGCCCTGTCCCGTTACCGAGACAGCCACAGTGCGACTGGCCAGATTTTCAACCTTCCCGGCAAGTTCAAGCAGCGTCTTGGCTGCATCGGCCCAAGTGCGTGCCAGATCCTGCACAACCCCTGCCCTGCCGATAGTCTCATAGCTATTGGGGGTAGAGGCAAATGCGATCTGACGACCGGCAAGATCGAAGGCCACGGATTTGATGACGGAGGTTCCCGCATCAATCCCTATGAGGATATCGCGTGTCATCACGCAAGCTCCTGACCGTGACTAATAGCGACGCCGGTTTCGCCGTTGAATACATGCAGGCTGGCCGGATCGAGACGAACCGCAATCGTATCGCCGATTGCCACATCCGTCCGATCATGCTCGACCAGTACCAACGATCCACCGGCAAAGTCTGCCGCAATATGGGTCTGGTCGCCCAGCCATTGATTGACCGAAACACGTGCATGAACGCCGCCTTCGCTACGGCGAACCGCATAGGGCCGAATGCCAACAACGACTTTTTGGTGTTTTTTCAACTCTTCGCGCACGGCTGGCGAAAAGTCAGAAGCGGCATATTCCAGCTTCACACCTTGATTAAGACCGAAAGTAATCCTGGTGTCACTGTTCGAGACCGTCGCCTCGAAGACATTCATGGGCGGCTCACCGACAAAGGTGCCGGTGAACAGATTGGCCGGTCGCTCCTTGATCATTTGCGGCGTATCGAACTGCTGCAACTCACCGCCTTCCATGACGGCAATACGATCTGCAAGCGCATTCGCCTCGGTCTGGTCGTGGGTCACGAGGATGGCGGTTAGTCCCCGCTCCTTGATATAGTGCTTGATACGGCCACGCAGCACCGCCCGCAATTGCGGCTCCAGCTGTCCCATTGGTTCATCAAGCAAATGCAGATCGGCATCACGGATCAAGGCACGACCAAGGGAGGCGCGCTGCTGCTGACCACCGGAGATTGAACTTGGATAACGCCCAAGAATATCCTCGATCTCCAGAAGCTTGGCGATATAGGCGACCTTCTCTTCGACAACAGACTGCGAGAGCTTGGAAGACTTCAACGCGAAGGCGATATTTTCCTTCACTGTCAAAGGCGGATAGAGCGAATAGCCTTCAAAGGCCATGGCAACATTGCGCCGGACCGGGGCGAAGGTTTGAACCTCGCGGCCTTTCAGCGAAATGGTACCGCGCGATACAGCTTCAAAACCGGCAACCATGCGCAATGTCGATGTCTTGCCGCAACCGGATGAGCCAAGGAGAGCGATAATCTCACCCTTTTTCACATCCATGCTGATGTTGCGGACCGCATGAACACCGTGGTCAATGGGGCCATAGAATTTGTCGACATTTTTGATCAACAGAGCAGTATCACTCATGCTGCCACTCCCTGCTCTGTCGTGCCTGCCTTGCGGATCAATGCGCCGCTGGCCTTGTCGAAAAGAAATGTGGTTTTGCCGTCGATAAGGATAAAAGCGGGCCCCGATACGGGGCCTGGTGTTCCCGCAGGACGGGAAACCAAAAGCTCGCGCTTGCCGACTGTTACGACCAGCGTGACAGTCTTTTCATTCAGCGGGGTTTCAGCCTCGACCTCAATGGGAACGGCACCCTTCACCGTGTCCTTGGCAAAGGTAATTGATTCCGGCCGGATGCCAATGACGCAAGCTTGTCCCACAACATTATCCGGCATACCCGGCAGAGGGACGCGCACCTTGGAAATCTCAACATAAATGCCACCAGCATCCTTTTGCGGCACGACATCAAGGAGGTTGATCGTCGGGTCGCCGAACAGGCTGGCAATCCCGATATCGGCAGGCGCATTATAGATCTCCTCCGGCGTTCCGATCTGGCGAATTTTGCCATTGGCCATGACTGCAATGCGGTCACCAAGTGCCATGGCTTCTTTATAGTCCTGCGTCACATAGACAACTGTCGCGCCTTGCGAAGCGAGAAGACGCGGCAGTTCCAGCCGCATCTCAAAGCGGAGCTTCGCATCGACATTGCGCAAAGGGTCATCCAGCAATAGCAGCGGCGGCGAACCAGCTAAGGCTCGGGCCAGTGCAGTACGTTGCTTCTGCCCGTTGGAAAGCGCCTTGGGATGATGCGACAGCACATGGTCGATCTTGAGCAGTTTCGCCACTTTGCCGACGCCAGCCTTGATCGCTTCGGCGGAAGAGCGGGTTGCCGTCAGAGGACTGGCGATATTGTCGTGAGCGCTCATATGGGGGAATAGCGCGAAATTTTGAAACGCCATGCCAATGCCGCGATGCTCCGCATCGACATCGGTCATGTCTTCGCCGCCAATCAGGATTTTTCCCTCATCTGGATCGATCACACCGGCGACGAGACGCAGGAGGACGGTCTTTCCGGCCCCGGACGGGCCGAACAGGACCAGCGTCTCGCCATCTGCTACGTCAAGCGACAGGTCATCGAGGACCGTATTGGTCTTGTAACGCTTGACGATGTTCTTGAGTTGTAAAGTGGTCATAGGATTATCCCTTCACCGCGCCAAGCGAGAGCCCCTCGACGAGGTAGCGCTGTGCATAAAGAGCGAGCGCGAGCGTCGGAGTGACTGAAAGCACAATTGCCGCGGCGATCTGGCCGTACTGGATGCCGGATGAGGTAACAAAGGCGAGAGCGCCAACTGTGACCGGCTGTTTATCGGCAGATGCCAGGACCAGCGCGAAGACGAAATTATTCCAGGCGAAAATAAAGGCGAGCAGGCCTGCTGCCGCAATACCGGGACCAGCCAGAGGCAAGGCAATCTTGCGGAACGTGGCAAACCACGAGTGGCCCGCTATGCGATAGGCATATTCAACATCAGCCGAGATATCTTCGAAATAACCGCGCACAATCCACAGGATCAATGGCAGGCAGATCAACTGATAAACCCAGATGAGACCGAAATAAGTATCCGACAGACCAAGCCATTGGAAATACTGCGTTAGCGGCAGCAATACCAGAAGCGGCGGCGCGAAGCGGAAAGACAGCAGCGTGAAAGCAATATCTTCCGAGCCACGGAACTTGTGGCGGGCAAAGGCATAGGCCGCAGGGACGCCAAGCACCAGAGACAGTGCAACCGAGGTGACCGAGAGAAAGACCGAATTGCCGAGATTGCGCATGAAGGCAATATCAAGTGTACCAGCGGAGGTCGTCAGCTTGCCTGTAATGAGCGCTGCATAATTGGACAGTGTTGGCGTGAACACAATGGATGGCGGTATCTGCAAAATGGTCTCGTTCGTCTGGAACGACATAAGGAATATCCAGAGGATCGGGAACATGAAGAAGATAACGACCAGCGACAGCGCAAGGAAGCGCAGGGATTTTTCGAGTGTGGATGTGGTTTCCATAATGTACTCCTCACGCCTCGCCGCGAGCGCGTTCGCGCAGCCGCAGCCAGTTCTTGATGAAGATATTGGAGAGCAGGTAGGTGATCGCCCAAAGGATGACCATCAGAGCCGCTGACCGTCCAACATTCGTCGACTGGAAGAAGTTCAGGTAGGCTTCGACCTGAAACACCGTCAGCGCGTTGCCGGGGCCGCCCTGCGTCATGGCATAGATGATGTCGAACTGCTGAATGGAGTCGAGCAGGCGGAACAGCGTCGCGGTCAAAATATAGGGCGTCAGCATCGGCAAGGTAATGCGGAAGAACACGAAGGTGCGCGGCACACCATCAAGCGCGGCAGCTTCGAAGGGTTGGGTCGGCAGCGAGCGCAGACCGGCCAAAAGCAGGATCATGATAAAGGGCGTATAGACCCAGATATCGACCAGCACGACCGTCAGGAGCGCCGTATCGGGCGATGAGGCCCAACGGAAATTATGCAGCCCGACCCAACTTGCCAGATAGCTGAGAATGCCGAAACCCGGATTGGTCATCAGCTTCCACATCAGCGCCGCGAGCGCTGGCGCAATCATCAGTGGCAGGAGAAGCATGATCGAAATGAAATTATTGACGCGGGAGCGCTTTTGCAAAAGCAAGGCAATGCCAAGTCCGAGCAAAAGCTCCAACGTTACAGTGATACCGGCATAGAGCAGCGATATTTTCAGCGTGTTCCAGAAGCCCGGATCATTGAACAGAAAGTTATAATAGTTCTCGCCCCAGTTGAACTGGCGGCTCCATGGCTGGCTCAACCGGTAGCGCTGAAATGAATAAATGACGGCGGTGACGAACGGAATCAGAATACCGATGCAGACAAGCAATGCTGGCAGACTCAGCACATAGGGAAGCATCTTCCTGCTGATTCTGAACCTTGAAGCAGGCTTTCTGGGAATGGATGGTGAAGCCAATTTAAAGCTCCTTATTATTTAGGGCAATTACGCTTGTCGCGCACCGGAATACCCGGCACTTTGGGTGCCGGGTATTGGCGGGATGAAGATCAGCCGAGGCCTGCTTCCTTGAGCTGACGATCAATGCTCTGAGCAAGCTGGTCCAGACCCTCATCAATCGGCACTTCCTTGGCGACCATCTTCTGGAGCGTCGAGGCCCATTCGGTGGTAACGTCGAAGAAGAGCGGTTGCGGCGTGAACTTGATGCTTGCGCCAGCGGCCGATGCGTCGAACATTTCGACATAGCCCGGATATTTGCTGTTCAGCTTCTCGCGGAACATTTCATCCTTCCAGATCGATTGGCGAACCGGATCAACAAAGTCCATCTTGGTTGCGCCGAACAATGCATGCTCTGGACCAGAAGCCCATTGCAGGAAGTACCAGGTTGCGTCCTTGTCCTTGGAGAAATTGGACATGGCGAGCGACCAGATCCAGATATTCGGTGTCGATGCTTTGGCTTCCGGATTGGCTGTGAACGCCGCATAAGAAAGCTTCCCGGCCATCTTGTTGTCGCCGCCATTCATGAAGTATCCGAGGCAATCAGCATCGAAAATCATGGCAGAAGCACCGGCGCCAAGATCCGTACCTACCTGATACCAGGTATAGGTGGACCAATCCTTCGGGCCGCTTTCCTGAATCATCTGCACCCACTTGGTGTGATACGCTTTTGACTCCGCCGTGTTCATGGCTGCTGAAAGCTTGCCATCAGCAGAAACGTTCAGGTCCTTCTGGTTGAAGTTGGCATAGCCGGACAGAAAGCCCGGATGAATCGTTGCCCATGAGCGTGAACCGCGCACGCCGATGCCGTAAATGCCGCCAATATCCTTTTGAAGCTTGGCAGAAGTTGCGATCATCTCATCAATATTGCCCGGAACCTCGACTCCGGCTTTCTTAAACATATCGCGGTTATAGGTGATGTTGTTCTGTTCGAACGCCCATGGAATACACCATTGTTTGGCGTCTTCCGAACCAAGTGCGCCACCTGGAATCCCGTTCCATGCGCAGGAGTTTTTCACGCCGGGCAGGAAGTCGTTCCATGCATAGTTCGGATTGGTTTTCTCCGGATCATTGATCCATTCCTTCAGATCGGTGATCCAGCCCGCAGGACCATAGGTCCACGTCATATAGGCACCGGTCATGAACGCATCATATTCGGTCGAACCCGATGACAGAGCTGCCGTTACCTTGTCGAAATAGACGTCTTCCGGAAATACATCATATTTGACGTCGATGCCCGTCAGATCCTTGAAATTCTGAAGATTTGCGATCATCGCATCCGCATAGGGATGCTTGTTCAAAAGCAGCTTCAGGGATTTGCCGGAATGTTTCTTCCAGTCAAAATCGGCTGCCTGCGCATTGGTCGACATCATATTCATCAATGTGCCGGCGCTGGCCGCAGTAATGCCCATTGTGCCCAGCCCTTTTAACAGGCCGCGGCGGTCAACCGATCCGCGCAGGAAAGCGCTGATAAGGTCTTTTTCCTTGTCATGCATTGGTCTTCTCCTCCTTTTTATCGGGTATTATGGACCGGATACCCCACCGGTATTTCCTCCTGGATGCGATTTCCCGCACCCTTTCCGACATGCGTCAGATAACGTTGGCGACAAGCTGTTGTGCCGTTTTCTCGTCTGTTATCAGTCCGTTAAGGCACCGGCTTTCGAGCACTGCCCGAATGGCCCGCACCTTCATCCTGCCACCTGCAACGGCAATCAATCGCTGCTTTTTCAGGTCCTCCCGGCTCAATGTGAATGTGCGATCAGACAAGGTTGTCTGTATCGCCTGACCGGCATCATCGAAGAAATGGCCGAGAAGCTCTCCCGCTCCTCCCGCATTCTTAATGTCCTCAATCTCGCTTTTCTCGATCATGCCCGTTGAAACCAGCGAGGCTTCGCGCTCAGCAGTGCCGATACCGACCATTGAGAGATTGGCGCTTTTTGCCATGTCGAATATTTCGCGCACGCCGCGTTGACTGAACAAGACATCCATGTCTTCGACCGTATTGGCAAAGAACGGAACAGGCATGACATAGGCCTCTGCACCAATACGCTCTGCCAGCCTATGGATAACATCGTGCGGATTGGCGGAAAACTTTCGGGTCAAGCCGCCAAGCAGCGAGACGAAACGCACATTGTTGCTGGCTATGCGCGGCAGATAATCAACGCAGGCCGCAAGCGTCCGCCCATGCCCCATGCCAATAAGAAGTTCGCCATCACGCTCGATTTCACGCTTAAGAAATTGAGCTCCGGCAATGCCAAGAGCCTTTAGCGGCAGTTCCTCAGGATCAAAATCTGGAACTACTTCGCAGTAATCGAGCCCGTAACGGGTGGACAGCTTTTGCTCCAGCTCGACGCATTCTGAAACTTCGCCATCAATATAGACTTTTACCAACCCTTCCTGATTGGCCTTCATGATTAGACGATGGGCTTTGAGCGATGTTAGGCCGAGACGCTTTGCAACCTCGGACTGGGTCAAACCACCGGCGTAATGGAGCCAGGCAGCGCGCGCTGCCATGCTGGACTCTTCTTCGCGAAGAGAACTGCCACTCACCATTGCCATGTCTCCACCCTGAGCAATTTTGATATTTTTATCTCTTAGTGAAAATAATTTCACTTGCTGCAAAATTTGTCAAGCGAGAGAAATTGAGTTTGGACCTTCCGATAGTCGGGATCGGACTGGGCAACCTTCATGCAAGAGCGTTTTAGAAAGGAATAGCGAAGCGTTTCAGGGGCTTCCCGCAATGCACGCAACAATCGGGGCGCCTTTCACCCGGAACATAAATTTTTGGAAAGAGCGTTGGTGGATGCGCGGTGGCGCGGAAAACAGCCTGGCATATTGATGCGATGACCTTTACAAATCACCACTCTCCAAAAGCATAGCCTCTTTATTAATCTCAAATGCTTAAATTTAAGTCTCATTTATTCGACAAGAATATTTTCAAGTAAATCAATAGCAAATCTTCACTATACGAACTTCGTTGACCTTGAGTTGCCCCATAAACTAGGGAGTTAAAAGTATTATTATACATCGCTATTGGGGGAACTTATGCGAAATATTATATTTATCAGCTGCATCGCACTGATGTTGGCTGGGTGTCAGACTGCGCAGGAATCCGCTGTGGAAGCAAAGCAAACATGTGATTCCGCCGGATTGAAATCGGGTTCGAAAGCGCATCGGCGTTGCGTATCCGCAAGTTATGAGCAAAACCGCCGGCAATCCAACGAGGCCGGAAATGCCGCGGCTCTTGGGGCCGCAGTGGGCGTTCTCGGGGGCGTAGCGCTCGGAGTTGCAGCCGAGCGGAATCATTACCCAGGCTATTATCGGCGTTGTGGTCCCTGGGGTTGCTATTACTAAGAATACATCGAAAGCCGGTGCATCTTGCGCAAGCCAATTGGTTTGAATGACAAGTTGCACGGCTGACGAAATGAGATACTCAGCCTGCGTGCGATTGATAAGCAATCATGCGCAGGCGACCAGACCAGTTTTAAGGCTACAATTTTCAAGAAAACAATTTCCGCGACAAGCCGCCGCTGAATTGCGGCCTGCCATTTTTTTACATGGATGCCTCCGCAAGCGCGTACTTCAAAAGCATACAAACATCCACAGTAGTGAACTTGCACTAATGGCTTAACGCCAAGCCCCTTCCCTATACTTTGAATCAGTGAGCCGGGATGCGGTATAAGAGTTGTTTGCTCTGAATGCCGTTGCCCGGCTGACACATGTAGATTCGACAGACTTCGAGGGGCAGCATCTTGAGCACTACCAGACCGAAAACATTGAAACGCAATCTCCTGAGCACAACAACTTTGGCGCACATGCGCACAGGCATCGTTTCGGGACTGACCCTCTCGACACTTATATTGGGGGCAAGTTTCACTCCAGCGCAGGCGCAGACACAATGTGTGACGACAGGCACGGGCAGCAACGCGATTACCAACTGCACTTTGGCCTCGGGTGCTGATAATTGGACATCTGCAAACGGAACGAATGGCGCTATCAACGGCGATTTGCGCGTGGGCACTGTCAACGGCGTTCAAGCGGACTTGCTGATTTCGGGCGTCAAAGCTTACAGCAGAAATGGCTATATCGGCCAAGGCGGCAGCCGGGACAATCCATACTCCGGCGTTGTGACCGTTTCGGGACCCGGTGCAGAATGGAACCTTACAGGTGACCTCCTCTATATTGGCGGCTTGGGAAATACCTACGGCAAGGGCAAGTTGATTATTGAGAATGGCGGCAAGGTTGATGTCAATTCTTTACAATTGAGCAGCGCTATTTTCGATGGTTCGCAAGGCGTTCTGGTCGTTACGGGCGAAGGTTCAATTCTCAACGCCAACGAATTTACCGGCCTTGATGGATCTGACGCGATTACTGATCCGATCTCAGTTCTGGACAAGGGGAAGATCATCACCAACACTGTTTCTTTAAACAGGCAAGGTGGCGCCGCACTCGTCAGTGGTGCTGGCTCCCAATGGCTGAACAGCGGTCACATGGCAAACCGCAGCGGACTAAGGGTTGAAAACGGCGGCGAGGTCAAGACCAAGTCGTTGCTCCTTGAGTCAGTGAGCAAGGTGACAGGACAAGGGTCTCTCCTCCACGTCGATGAGACATTTGTTCAAGACGCAGATTTCGGTGAAGGTGGAACAATCATTTCCGATGGCGGGCGTCTTGAAGCTGCAAACATCTTGGTTGATGTGGGATCCATCGGCCTCGAAAGCGGTGGTCTTGTAACCACCAAGTCGATGAGGGTGAACGATCTGGGCTCTCTGTCTGTCGCCGGTGACGGCTCGTTGCTCGATATTGACGGCAAACTGACAGCCGAGGGATTTGTCACTGTTTCGGATGGAGGGCTCGTAAAAACCACAAGCGGGATGAGCCTCAATAGCATTCTCTTTATCGGCGGCGGCGTCAAAAAAGATCAAAACGGAAATACCGTGCTGGCCGATGCAAAAGCCGCTGGCCGGATAGATTCAGAAACGGCCATCAAATTCGTGAATGACCCGCTTTCCAATAACAAGCTGGTCTTCAACCATACAAACAGCGGATACATGTTCTCCAACACGCTGACCGGTGGCGGTCAGATTGACGTCTATTCGGGCGAAACAATTGTGACAGGTGATCTTTCGCAGTTTTATACCGGAAATGGCGGTGATGGCACCATCAATGTGGATGGCAAGAACGCGAAACTTGTCATCAAGAGCAATATGGACACGACCAATCTTGACCAGGATGTGGGAGAGCAAAGCCAATCAAAATTCGCTGTTAAAAGTGGCACGTTGATTGTCGATGGCATTGCGGGGCGCACCTATAAAACGACCTCTGGCGCGGACGAATTCACGCGTTACAGCAATGACATTCAGGTTTGGGGTGCCCAGTCCAACAATGAAAATGCCGATCGTGATCCTACCCTTTTCGGACGACTTGGGGGTTCGGGTACGGTTGGTTCCGTCACGCTGGAAACGAACGCACGAATTGCTCCAGGCAACAACTCGGCTGGAACACTGACTGTCATGGGTGCGCTGGAGTTTCAGGACGGCTCGGTCTATGAGGCCGATGTCGCAGGCAACGGCTCAAGCGATAAGATCGTCGTCAAGGATATTGGTCCAAATGCGGTTATCGGGCTTTTCCGGCCCAGCGGCGTAGCTCAAATCGGAAATAATGTGAATGTCGAGGTCAATGCCCTCGATTCTGCAACGAGTTACCAGAACGGCCAGACCTATACGATACTGACGGCAGAGAAAGGCATTGATGGGCAATTTGCTCAAGCCGTGTCGAAATCAGCATTTCTGGACGTGTCACTGGATCAAAAGGCAAACCAGGTTGATCTGAAGATCGCAGTCAAGAGCACCGGCCCGGGACCAGGCAATCCGGGTGAACCGGGCAATCCAGGTGGCCCAGGCGACCCGGGAGGCCCCACCGAACCCAAGCCGGGTGAACCTGGACCGGGAAAACCAACACAGCCAGGTCCGATCAACCATATATTCCAGACAGTCGCGCAGACAGACAATCAGTACAACACGGCAGGAGCCTTGGGCAGCCTTGCCCAAAGCGGTCCATCACTAGCGCTATTCAATCGGATAGCGTCTTTGAGTGCCGACAACGCCCGTGTTGCTTACAATCAATTGTCTGGCGAGGTGCATGCCTCAACCAAGACGGCGTTGATCAATGACAGCCACCAACTGCGCAATGCCATCAATGACCGTATCCGCGCAGCCTTTGGCGATGTGGCTGCAGTGGATGTGCCCGTCATGGGCTATGGCCCGGACGCCAAGGCGCTTGCACCGGCAGATGTGCCGGTAATGGCTGCGTGGGGGCAGGCATTTGGTGCATGGAGCGAGACAAAGTCAAATGGCAATGCGTCAAAGCTCGACCAGTCGACCGGCGGTTTTGTTACCGGCTTTGATGCTGCTCTTGCTGAAAGCTGGCGTCTGGGTGTGATGGCAGGATACAGCCGTTCCAGCTTCGATATGGACGGCCGAGGCTCGTCCGGCGACAGCGATAATTATCATGTCGGTGTCTATGGCGGTGGTCATTGGGGTGCCGTGTCCTTGCGGTCCGGCCTTGGCTATAGCTGGCACTCGATCGAAACGTCTCGCACGGCAGCTTTCTCCGGCTTCGAAGAACATCTGAGCGCTGATTATGATGCGGCTACATTCCAGGCCTTTGGTGAACTGGGCTACCGGATCGACACAAAAAGGGTCGCGTTTGAGCCCTTTGCCAATCTGGCACATGTCCGCGTGAAGACCGATGGCTTCAGCGAAACAGGCGGCATTGCCGGACTGAGGGCACACAGCGAGACAACCGACACGACCTTCACTACATTGGGTCTACGGGCGTCGGCTCCCTTTTCGCTGGGAGCAACGGATGTCGAGATACGCGGCACGCTCGGCTGGCAGCACGCCTTCGGCGATATCACACCATCCTCGACACTTGCCTTTGCTACCGGCAATGCCTTCTCGACAGCAGGCGTACCGATTGCCGAGGATACGGCTCTTGTCGAGGCAGGCGTTGACTTCAAGCTCAGCCACCGGGCCACGCTGGGCGTGAGCTATACCGGCCAGTTCGGCTCCGGCCTCACCCAGAATGCCGTCGATGCGAAGCTCGGCGTAAAATTCTGATGCGTCTGCAGCATCTGACTTTCGGAGTGGCGGCGAGTATACTCGCTGCCACTCCGCTTCATGCCCAGACAGACGCAACCAAGCCAGCAGCCGCCCCTTCCTCTCTTGCGGAAACCTATGAAGACTGGAGCGTGAATTGCGAGGTTCGGGAGGCCAAACGCCATTGCATCCTGTTTCAACAACAAATGCACAAGAACGGCCAACGGGTTCTGACACTCGAATTCACGCCCGAAGGCGAAACCGGGCTGAAGGGCAATCTCGCCCTGCCCTTCGGCCTTTATCTTGAGAAAGGTGTCTCGTTCCGTATTGATGATAGCCCAGCGGGAAAGCCATCGCGGTTCCGCACCTGTATGCCGGGAGGCTGCATTGTCCCGCTGACATTCACCGGCGCCACCGCCAATGTGTTGCGTAAAGGAAAGGTTTTGAACCTCGGCGTTTTTGCCAGCGATACAGAAAAGGACCTCACCTTCGCGGTATCGCTCAAAGGCTTCGAAACCGCCCTCAAACGAACAGTCGAGCTTCAGCGGCAATAGCAGGTTTGTCCAAGGTTTATCCGGACTTGCGGCTATGCTCGACTGTCGAAACCTCCAATGACCGCCTTGGCGGCTGCTGCCGATCTCGAGCTTACATTCAAAACCCGCAAAAGCGCCGATACATGAATGCTTACGGTGTATGGAGAAATGTCCAGTTTCCGGCCAATTTCTTTGTTGGTTTTTCCCTCTGCAATCAACCGCAAGACCTCGCGTTGCCGTGCTGTGAGAAAAGAAAAGTCAGATCGATGGCTGCTGGGAGATGATGTTACCGACGATGATCGTTTGATAACAAACTCTCCGTCTTCGATGCTGCGTATCGCGGCGCTTACTTCGTCAGGCATCACGGCTTTGCTGATAAAGCCATTCGCGCCCATGTCGGCAATTCGGTCGATTATTGCTGCATCATCCAGCATTGACAGAAGGATTATAGAAGAATCCCTGAATTCCTGCCGTAAATCCGCGATTGATCTGGCAGGATCGAGACCAGGAAAAACCCACTCAAGAATAAATGTGCTTGGCGCTGGTCCGGTGCGGGCCAAGGCCAACATTTCACCCAGGCTGCCCGCTTCCTGCACTTCAGCAAATGGATAAAGGCGTTGGACAATGCGGCGCAACCCTTCGCGAAACAGTGGATGATCATCCGCTATAATCGTTCGACTTTTTTCTGGTCGTTCCGTCACATTTATTCCACAGGCGTTATGGGCTTCGATCAAGAATTGAAATGCCCCCGATAATAACGGCACGGGGAAGCACCATACACAAACGGCTACCGCAAAACCCAACGGGGAAGAATCGCCTTTCTACCAACGACGCCGCTATCGGACGAAGCGCTTGGCTTTTCTATGAACGGCTGCTTTTGATCGACGAGCGGTTCTCGACACGAGGGACGCATTGGAAGATAAAGAGCATATGGGGCAAGTGAGCGAAGCAAAATTGGCGGATGGTGGGTTCTATGGTGCCAAGGTGCGCAGTGCCACGGTTTGGCTCGGCATTTTTTACTGGTCAACCGAGTTTATCATCAGCAGCATATTGTGGGGAATTCTCGGCGTCGACCCCCTCGAATCTGCTATAGGAAAACTCATTTTGATGCTGTTCAGCATCGCAATGACATTCGCGATTTCCTTCATCATTTACCGGCTGCACAATGTGCATCTGGCGGTCAAAATCATGACCTGTTTCACGTTGTCCCTCGTTGCCGCCGTGATCAACGCCTACATCGATTTTGCGATATATTATGTCTACATGTTGCCTCAAACGGTTACATTCAACTGGACGAATTTCGGTTACACCCTGGTTTATGGCATGTCTGTTTTCCTGGGCTGGTCCTGCCTCTTCGTCGCCTTGCTCTACAGCTTCGAGATAAGGGAAAACGAGCGGCGTCTGGCTGCATCGCGTGAGGAAGCCCTGTCAGCTCAGATGCGGGCCTTGCGATACCAGGTAAACCCGCATTTCCTTTTCAACACGCTCAATTCGATTGCGGGTCTGGTTGAAGAAGGAAATACCGTGGGAGCAGGCCGCATGGTTTTATCCCTCTCATCGTTCTTGCGCACCACCCTGGAGCTTGATCCTCTCAACGATGTAAGACTGGCGGACGAGCTGACATTGCAAACCGGCTATTTAAATATTGAAGGGGAGCGCTTTTCGGATCGCATGAAGGTGCGTGTCGATGTGGCACGGGAATTGGAGAATGCGCTCGTCCCGAGCCTCATCCTGCAACCGCTCATCGAAAATGCCGTCAAGCATGGCGTCAGCGACAAGCCTGGAATGGTCGAGATTTTGATCAGCGCCGGTCGCGTTGGCGAGGTTCTGAACCTTTCCGTCGAGAATGATGTTTCTGATGCACCAAATCCGCGCCGTACGCACGGCATGGGAATAGGGTTGAAAAACGTTGCCCATCGCATGGAAACCCGCTTTCCGGGTTCAGGCTCGTGCGTGGCGGGATATATCACCCCGAGCCGCTTCAAGGCCTCCCTGACCATGCCTTTGAGGCTCGCATGAAGGACCTTTCGGTACTCATCGTTGACGACGAACCATTGGCGCGCCGGAGGTTGGTTCGCATGCTCGATGCCCTGCCGGGATTTCGGACAATAGGAGAAGCAGGCGACGTCCGTCAGGCCTATGACCATGCCCGTGAGTTAATGCCCGACATCATGCTACTCGATATTCAGATGCCGGGTGGCAGCGGGTTCGATGTGCTTGAACAACTGGGAACAGATGTGCCCGTTATTATCTTCGTGACGGCATTTGATCATCACGCTCTTCGCGCTTTCGACGCAAGCGCGGTCGACTATGTGACCAAGCCCATAGAACCATCCCGGTTGCATTCTGCCATGGTTCGCGCTCGCCTTGCCGTCGAGGCACGCAATAGTGTCGAACGTGTCGAAGAACTTCAGGAAACAATTCTTGCCCTGCGCCTGGCCTTGCGCAAAGACGAGGCGCGGCAGACCGATCTTTGGCTCAAGCATCAAGGCGATGCCATTCGGCTGCCGCTGGAAAAGATAAATTGGATCGAAGCCGACCGGGACTATGTACGGATACACACCACGGATCGATATTTTCTACACCATGAAAGCCTTGCATCAATGGAACGGCGGCTTGACGCTTCCGAGTTCATGCGCATTCATCGTGGCGCAATCGTGCGTCGGAACTGCATTGCCAAACTGAAGCAAGCGCCCTTCTCGGCATTGATTGCGGTTTTGGTCGACGGTAGCGAAATTCGGGTCGGTCGGACATACTCAAGAACCGTCCGCATGTTCGCAGGCACATGAGACTTACCTAATAGGGCGCCGAGAAGGTCTGATCCCCCAGCCGATCTTGTGAAGATCGGCAAGACAAAGGCCGCTCAATTGTTTAACACGTCCCGAGCCGGTGGTCGGACCTGCTGGATATCTCGAGATCATCGAAATGATGCGCGGCGGCTTTCCTGACATCCAGTGGACTCTAGAGGAAACGATCGCCGAAGGCGACAATGTTGCGGCTCGCTTCACCTATGCTGGGACAACATCGCTGTTAACACGCTGCTCGATCCCGCTCTACTCTTCAGTACGCGCCTTCACTCCCATTCGATTGTGCCTGGGGGCTTCGATGTCACGTCATAAACGACGCGGTTAATGCCTTTAACCTCATTGATAATCCGAGTTGCTGCCTGACCGAGGAAGTTCATATCGTAGTGATAGAAATCCGCCGTCATGCCATCGACCGATGTCACCGCGCGCAGGGCGCAGACAAATTCGTAGGTGCGTCCATCACCCATGACGCCAACAGTCTGCACGGGCAAGAGAACAGCGAAAGCCTGCCAGATCACATCATAGAGTCCGGCCTTGCGGATTTCGTCGAGATAGACGGCATCTGCTTCACGCAGGATTTCAAGCTTCTCGCGGGTAATGCCGCCCGGGCAACGGATTGCCAGACCTGGACCCGGGAAAGGATGACGGCCAATGAAATGATCCGGCAGGCCAAGCTCCTTACCGAGCACACGCACTTCATCCTTGAAAAGTTCGCGCAGAGGCTCGACGAGCTTCATATTCATGCGTTCAGGCAAGCCGCCAACATTGTGATGCGACTTGATCGTCACTGAAGGACCGCCGGTGAAGGAAACGCTTTCAATCACATCTGGATAGAGCGTGCCTTGAGCAAGGAAATCCGCGCCGCCAAGTTTCTTGGCTTCTTCCTCGAAGACTTCAATGAAGAGCCGGCCGATCGTCTTGCGTTTCTTTTCCGGATCACTTTCGCCCTCGAGCGCGTCAATGAAACGATCTTGTGCATTCACAAGAATAAGCGGCAGATTATAGTGCTCGCGGAACATGCTGACGACATCTGCCGCCTCGCCCTTACGCATCAGACCATGGTCCACAAGGATGCATGTAAGCTGATCGCCAACCGCTTCGTGGATGAGCAAAGCCGCTACGGACGAATCAACCCCGCCTGATAGGGCGCAGATGACTTTCTTGTCACCAACCTGTTTGCGAATGAGATCGACCGCCTTTTCGCGGTAGGCCGACATGGACCAATCACCCTCAATCCCTGCAATACGATGGACAAAGTTCTGGAGGAGCTTTGCGCCATCAGGCGTATGCACGACTTCAGGATGAAACTGCACGGCGTAATATTTTCTGGCTTCGTCTGCGATGGCGGCGAAAGGCGCGCCAGTCGAGGTGCCGACAACCTTGAAGCCTTCAGGAATCGAGACGACACGATCGCCATGGCTCATCCAAACCTGATGACGCGTGCCCTTGGCCCATATACCGTCGAATAGCGCGCATTCTTCTTGGATATCAAGAAAAGCGCGGCCGAATTCGCGATGATGCCCGCTTTCAACCTTGCCGCCAAGCTGTGCGCACATGGTCTGTTCGCCATAGCAGATGCCAAGAACCGGGACATTGGAATCGAATACATCCTGCGGCGCGCGCGGGCTGCCAATATCGACAGTTGAATGCGGGCTGCCGGAAAGAATGACCGCTTTTGGCTTGATGCGGTGGAACGCTTCCTGAGCTGATTGGAAGGGAACGATCTCGGAATAGACACCGGCTTCGCGAACGCGACGCGCAATCAGCTGTGTTACCTGGCTGCCGAAATCGACGATGAGGACTGTATCGGGATGAGTGGGAGTGTTCATGGCGGGCCTTTAAAGCAAATGTCGGTTAGGCGCAATGGGTTGTCAAAGCTTACTGACAAACTGATTCCGATTGTTAACAGGGTGGATTAATAGCACTGGTGTTTCTTTTGCATCCATTACGAGAGGCAACTAGAAGCCAGTTTCTCCGACGAAGATATTTTAGATTTCCCAACCAAAGAACTTCTCAATGCAATGAAGCAATGGGTTTCAGAAGGGAAGCCTGTTTTAAATGTTGCATTATAAATTGATTGTTCCATCTTCGATTGCATCAGCCATGGTCTCAACAGCCACTGCCAGTTTCTCATCGATTACGTGCAGATACTCAGTCCAATCCCCGAGATGCTGAAGCTCCTCTGCGCCATCGGAAATTCCACGCAGACCGATCAAAGGGAGATTGAAACGATGGCAGGCACGAAGGATGGAGAACGTCTCCATTTCCACCATATCCGCGTCAACTAGATCATAGGCTTTGCCCGAGACGATGTTGGCACCACTGGACAGTGTCGCTTCCTTTATACCCGGAATGCGATAATCGAGTGGGAGCTTCACCGGCAGGTCAAGAAATGGCGTGGCACCCTTGATAAACCCTAGCGGCGAGGCATCCATGTCCCGATAGGACACACTGGTCGCCTGATAGATTTCGGTCTGTTCAAGAATGCGGGATCCGGCAGAACCCAACGATACGACCAAATCCGGCAAGGACGATGTGGCCCCCAAATGTGCGAGAACGGACGAAACGCTGACGGCCGATTCCACGGGGCCGACGCCAGTGATCAGCGGCGTAAAAAGTTTTTGCAAGTGATGGCCATATTCGGCAGTTGCGGCCATGGCAAACAGAACGCGTTTGCCAGCAATCGGGGTCACATAATCAAACATTTCAGCCTGCCGGGTTCAGCCAATAAAGGGAAGCGTTAAGCAGGGTCGCGAAGGCCACCCATGCCAGATAAGGGAGAAACAAAATTGCCGATGTGCGCTCTTTGCTCCAGCTCACTTTGATGAAGCCTATAATCGAAATCAGCAGAAGCACGATGACGACCAGTGCAAGACCCATTTGCTGGAGCCCGAAAAAACTCGGCGACCAAAGAAAATTGAATAGAAGTTGTGCCCACCAGAATTGCTGGGGGGATGCCAGACCACGATCCCATACGCGCCAGCCAGCAAGAGCGATAATGACGTAAAGAACTGTCCAGACGGGAGCAAAAAGCCAGTTCGGCGGATTGAATGATGGCTTGACCAGACTGGCATACCATTCACCCGGAAGGGTTATGTAACCAATTGCAAGCCCACCACCAACGACTAAAACCAAAAACAGCAAAAGCACCATGGAACGAGACATAGGAATATTCCTGTGAATGACTTGCGCCGGTTGTAGCCTTATTTTTCCCGCCTGAGAACCGAAATGAAGAAGCCATCGGTTGATGTTGAAAACGGAGAGAGGATCGTGGTTCCATCTTTAAACAATGGTCTGAGGTCCTTGTCTTCAGACACAGCCTGGCTCCAGATCGGCTGGCTGTCGATGACGCCGTATTCGGGGTTTGCCGCTAGAAATGCTGAAACCTGATTGCCGTTTTCGGGAGCGAAAAGCGAACAGGTAATGTAGACCAAACGTCCACCCGGCTTCACATAAGCCTTGGCGGCATCCAACACCTGGCGCTGCTCAACTTCGCGCCGCTCCAGCTGTTGCTCGCTCAATCGCCATTTTGCATCCGGCCTGCGCCGCCATGTTCCTGAACCGGTGCATGGCGCGTCAACAAGAACCAGATCCATCTGGCCTTCCAGCGGAACGAGATCGCTTATATTGGCATGGGCCTGTGCGTTGCGTACCCCTGCCCGCTTGAGGCGGTCAAATATAGGTGCCAAACGCGCGCGTTCCGCATCATAGGCGTGGATCTGTCCCTTATTATTCATCTCGGCAGCCAGGGCAAGCGTCTTGCCGCCTGCACCGGCGCAGTAGTCCAGCACCTGTTCGCCTGGCTTAGCATTGCTGAGCTTGGCTGCAATCTGCGAGCCCAAGTCCTGCACCTCGAACAATCCGCGCTGGAAGGCTGGCTCAGCCTGTACGTTTGGATGACGACCCATGGCGCGTAAAGGCGGCACACGAATAGCCGTTTCCAGCAGCGGCGCGGGATTAGCTCCAGCGCGTGCCAGTTCTTTCAGCACCTTTTCGCGGTCAGCCTTCAACGTATTGACGCGAAGATCAACAGGAGGCCGGTCGCTCAATGCTGCCGCTTCTTCCACCCATTTATCGCCGAAGATCGCCTGGAAATGTGGCACGCACCATTCCGGCACATCGGCACGAATATGATCGGGGGCAGACACCAAATCACGCGATTCCCAAATAGCCAAACGATCTGCATCGAGAGGTTCTGGAGCAAACTTGTCGCCTTCAAGCGCGGCATTGATATCTTCAATATTCAGTTCGGCATCGGACAGCAGAACACCAAAAGCGATATGGCGTGCCGCATCGCTATCCATGCGCCAACCGAGCGACAATTTCCGGCGCAGCGCATCATAGACAATATTACCAATGACAGCACGGTCACCAGCTCCGGCGAAACGATGCGACAACCCCCAATCCTTCAAAGCATCCGAGGCGGGACGCTTGCGATTTTCAATATCTTCGAGAACTTCGATTGCCGCCTGCAGGCGTCCGCCAAGTCGCATATGAATTCCTTGTTAGCCTTAGAGCTTTTCCAACTCTTTCACTGTCGCATACATGGCTGCGACAATAAAAGAAAGCCGGGGCTTGCGCCCCGGCTTTCTATTGTTCGTTGTTCGCGTCGGCCTATTCGGCAGCGACGTCTTTTTCCTCGTTGGAGATAGCATTGGCCTCATAGCCATGTGCCTCTTTCAAAGCGGCACGCACACCGGCTTCATAATCCGGGTGAACACGGGCGAAATGCACCAACTGGCGCTCGATGATCTCGCTTGGAACGCCGCCCATTGCCGCAGCAACGTTAGAGAAGAGTCGCGAGCGCTGACCAGCATCGAAGAGGTTGAACAATGCGGTTACCTGACCGTAATCATCATTGCCGATGCGGTGGTTGAAGCGGTCCGCATCGCCCGAAAGCTTGAGCGGCGGCTCTTTGGCCGAAGGCTGTTCTACTGCGCCGGAAAAGCTGTTGGGCTCATAATAAGCATCCACATTGCCGGTTTTCTGGCCGAAGAAATTCATCTGGCCATCCTTGTGATAGTGATGAACAGGGCATTTCGGCTGGTTAACCGGAAGCGCCTCATAATGCGTGCCAAGACGATAGCGATGGGCGTCAGCATAGGAGAAAACACGTGCCTGCAACATCTTGTCAGGTGAGTGGCCGATGCCCGGAACAACGTTTGATGGCGAGAAAGCAGCCTGTTCGATTTCGGCGAAATAATTGTCCGCATTGCGGTTGAGTTCCATCACACCAATTTCAATCGGCGGGAATTCACCATGCGGCCAGACCTTGGTCAGATCAAATGGATTATAGCTCGTACGTTCGGCTTCAGCTTCGGTCATGACCTGAACCTGAACAGTCCATTTCGGGAATTCACCGCGCTCGATGCCGCCGAAGAGTTCTTCCTGATAGGTTTCACGAGATTTGCCGATAAGGGTTTCGGCTTCCGCGTTTGTGTAGAACTTGTGACCCTGCTGCGTCTTGAAGTGGAACTTGACCCAGAAACGTTCACCGGCATCGTTCCAGAAAGAATAGGTATGGGAGCCGTAGCCATTCATATACATCGGCGCGACTGGCAGGCCGCGATCCGACATGAGAATTGTTACCTGATGCAGACTTTCGGGTGAAAGCGACCAGAAGTCCCACATGGCAGTGGCAGAACGCAGATTGGTGCGTGGATGACGCTTCTGCGTGTGAATGAAATCCGGGAACTTCAGTGGATCGCGAACGAAGAATACCGGCGTATTATTGCCGACGAGATCCCAATTGCCTTCGCTTGTATAGAACTTCAACGCAAAACCGCGCACATCACGCTCAGCATCGGCAGCGCCAAGCTCACCGGCAACAGTCGAGAAACGCAGAAGCAATGGAGTTTCTGCACCGGGCTGCAGAGCCTTGGCTTTGGTGTAACGCGAAATATCGCCGGTGATCTTCAATGTACCAAATGCGCCCCAACCTTTGGCATGAACCACGCGCTCAGGAATGCGCTCGCGATTCTGATGCGCGAGCTTTTCAAGCAGCTGATAATCATCAAGCAGTACCGGACCACGCTCACCTGCAGTTCTGGAATTCTGATTGTCCGATACCGGTGCACCGGCGGTTGTCGTCAATGTTGGACGGTCAGCCATGGGGCTTCTCCCTTGATTGTCTCGAGCTTTGAAATGATCGGCGCAGCTTCAGCTGACCTCTGATTCCAGAATAGAACTATTCCAATCATAGTTTCCAATTGTATTTAGAATTATTATTGATAGGATTTACCTATCATGTTTTCTGTACGGCAAATGCGCTATTTTGATATCCTCGCCACCACGCTGCACTTTCGCAAGGCAGCAGAGGCGGCGCGTATATCGCAGCCTGCTCTCTCAGCCCAAATAGCGGAAATGGAGACGCGACTTGGTACGACATTGTTTGAGCGGACCCGTCGCTCGGTTGTTTTGACAGATATGGGTCGCAAATTGCTGCCTAAAATCCAGAGCATTCTTGATGAAATCCGCTCATTGGAAGATCTGGCATTGGAAAAGCGCGGCACTTTGCTGGGTCGCCTGCGTCTCGGAATCATTCCAACCATAGCGCCCTATCTGCTGCCGATACTCATCCCGCACCTGCACGACAACTATCCGGATCTTTCCATTGAACTGCGCGAAGCTTTAACCTCGAAGCTGGTGGAGGATTTGCGGCTTGGTGATCTCGATGTCCTGATCGCCGCGCTGCCTATCGATGGCGAGGGCACAGTCTCGATGCCGCTTTTCCGTGATCGTTTTCTGATCGCCACATCGAGCAACGACACGGATATTCTTTCATCGCCCATGACGCAGGAGAATGTTGCTGTTGAGCGCCTGCTGCTGCTGGAAGAAGGCCACTGCCTGCGCGATCAGGCCTTGGCTGTATGTACCAGCGTCAAGCAAAGACAACTCGTCAATTATGGCGCGACCAGTCTGGCGACATTATTGCAGATGGTCAGCCACGGCATGGGTCTCACATTAATTCCGGAAATAGCCGTTCGGACCGAGGCTGGCCGCAATAATGTAAGGATTTCATCTTTTGCCGCTCCTGAACCCGCCCGTGAAATAGGGTTGATCTGGCGAAAGCAGAGCAAACGACGCGAAGATTTTGAGGCGCTTGCGGCTGTCATCATGGATTGCGGCCGCAAATTGACCGTTTCAGAAAAAGAATTGGCTGATTTGGTGGCTTAAACTTAAACCACTGGTGGCAGCAGAAGGTGCATTGCCAGCATGATCCAAAGAACGCCATTGAGAATAAAGCCCAATACGAAAATCGGCTGCCGATAACGAAGCCGGTTCGTCGTGACGTGAATAAACGTATGAGCCAGCCGCGCGCCGACAAAGAGCCAGGCGATGACCACAGCGAGATATGATACGCCGTTGACCACATAGAGTGACAGGCAAACGACATAGAACAACAGTGGCACTTCGTAGAGATTGCCCAGGTTGCGGATCGTCGTTGCGCTGATTTCCGGCTCGCTCGTTGGAATGATGAACTCTTGAAGCTTGGCCTGACCGCTCATGACCGCCCGCCGGCGCCGAAGAAAGAGCAGTAAATAAACGCAATAGATCAGAAAGGTCAAAGTGATCATGGGCCAGAAAATTTGTGTCTGTGACATGGCGTTCTCCTGCTGTCCGGAATGTTCCCAATAAAGGAGACTGCGGAAATTCTCCATCGTCCCTATGCATAATTTACTGACGGTGCTTATGTGCGGGAATTGACCATATGCAAGCCCGGTATCGATCTCATTTCCGCCAAAAGATATTCGACGAACAGCTTGATCTTGCGTGGCAGGAAACGCCCGCTGGCATATACGGCATGGATGTCCATCGGCGCATATCCATAATCCGGCAATATGCGAACCAACTTTCCACCATTGATCAAGGGTTGAACAAGCGGCAGCTGTGCGGCACCAATACCAAGGCCTGCGCAGAGAGCGTCATTGAGCACAAATGCGTTATTGGCGAGGAAAACAGACCTGATTGCCGCATCGACCGAACCATCTGGCCCTATCAAAGGCACCATTTCTCCCGGCGGGGACCAAATGAAACGGACAAACCCGTGCTTGACGAGATCATCCGGCGTGACCGGGCTGCCATGTGTGGTGATGTAGTCTGGAGAGGCGACCAGAACCCTGTCAAATGAGCCGAGTTTACGTGCAATCAAGTCAGATGATTTCATTGCGCCGAACCGGATAGCCACGTCGACATTATCGGTGATCAGATCGGCAATGCGGTCGTCGAGGACCAGTTCAGACCGCAAATCCGGATGCTGCTGCTGGAAATTGATTACAAAGCGAGCGAGGTACATTTGGCCAAAGCCGACGGGCGCGTGGATACGCAAACTACCTCGTAACGCAGTGGAATAGGCGGTGGCGCCCTCTTCCGCTTCATCCACCGCATGCAATATTGCAAGGGCGCGCCGATAGTAGGTTTCGCCTCCCTCAGTCACGACAAGCTGACGCGTCGAACGATGAAAAAGGCTGATACCCAGATGACGTTCAAGAGCAGCGATCTGCTGGCTGACGGCGGGCTGTGTCAGGCCAAGCTCACGTGCAGCGGCGGACAGAGTTCCAAGCTCTGCGACGCGCACGAAAGTTTTCATCGCCGATAACCGATCCATCACTAACCTCAAAGTTTCTCTTATGAATCATATCATTATTGACGCTCTACACAAACAATTCTGCATGGATGATATTCCCTCCAGCAAAATGGAGCGGTTCAAATGACGGAAAAAACGAAGCAGGCAGTTGTTGTCGGTGCCAATGGCATTATCGGTAGCAATCTTATTGCGCATCTGGTCGAGCTTGGCGATTGGGATATTGTTGGTCTGTCACGGCGAGGCGGTGAGACGGTAGGGAAAGTCAGTCATATCGCCGTCGATCTTCTTAATGCGGCAGAGGCAAAAGCCAAGCTTTCCCATCTGACCAATATCACTCACATATTTTATGCGGCCTACCAGGATCGTCCAAGCTGGGCCGAGCTGGTCGCGCCCAATCTGGCAATGCTGGTCAATGTGGTGAATGCAATCGAGCCGATTGCGCCAAGCCTTGAACATATCAGTCTCATGCAAGGCTATAAGGTCTATGGTGCACATCTGGGCCCGTTCAAAACGCCGGCACGCGAAACCGACGCCAATCACATGCCGCCGGAATTCAACATCGACCAGCAGGATTTCCTTGAAGCGTTGCAAAAGGGCAAAAGCTGGAACTGGTCGGCATTGCGCCCTTCTGTGGTTATCGGCTTTGCTCTGGGTAATCCCATGAATCTGGCGTCGGTCATTGCTGTCTATGCGTCCATGTCGAAGGAGCTTGGTATTCCATTGCGTTTTCCAGGAAAGCCCGGCGCATATCACAGCCTCCTGGAAATGACGGATGCCGGTCTATTGGCACGCGCGACTGTATTCATTGCGACTAATCCGCAATGCGGCAATCAGGCCTTCAACATCAATAATGGCGATTTATTCCGTTGGAGCGAATTATGGCCCAGAATTGCGCAATATTTCGGCTTGGATGTTGCCCCACCTTTGCCCATGTCACTTAATGTCATCATGGCTGACAAAGCGAAACTGTGGGAGCAGATGGTGGAAAAGCACGGTCTTGCGCCAACGCCCTATTCCGACGTCTCCGCGTGGGGCTTTGGCGATTTCGTTTTCGGCTGGGATTATGATTTCTTTGCCGACGGGACAAAACTGCGGCGCGCCGGCTTTCATGAGTATATCCACACGGAGGAAATGTTTCTGCGTGTCTTCGATGATCTGAAGGCACGCAAAATTATCCCATAAGATCAGGCGGCGTCTTCAGCTGCCTTTAATACGGCTGCGCGCTTGCGGCGCGCAGTATGGTTCTGAGCCACGACCGGTGCGGTTTCTTCGCCTTTCTGCACGTGGACAGTTGGGACAGGCAGTTCAATGTTGTTTTCCTTGAAAGCCTTGCGCACGGCGATGAAGAATTTGCGCTTCATTGCGAAGGCTCCGCCAGGTTTTGTCGTCATCTTCATACGCAGCACTATGCCGTACTCGCCAAATTCCTGAATACCCTGCATTTTGATTGGTTCAATGACCCAAGGGGCAAATTCTGGATCAGTTGCAAGCTCAGCTCCCACACGTTTGATCAACTTTCGCGCAGCTTCAATATCTGTGTCAAAGCCTACGGTGATATTGAACTTGTCCATCGTCCAATCGCGGCTCTGGTTCTGCACTGCTCCCAACTCGCCGAAGGGTATGGTGAAAACCGGACCACGATGGTGGCGAAGCTTGATCGAGCGGAGGCTGAAACTTTCAACCGTGCCCATATATTTCCCGCTGCTGATGTATTCTCCAATGCGAAAAGCATCATCCAGAAGGTAGAAAACACCTGAAATAACATCCTTCACGACCGTCTGGGCACCAAAGCCGATAGCAACACCGACGACGCCTGCACCGGCAATCAACGGTCCGATCTGAATACCAATCGAAGAGAGGATCATCAGGATTGCCATGATCAGAAGAGAAGCGAACAGAATATTGGAAATGATCGGCAACAGAGTACGCAACCGTGCCTGCTGCGGATCGATCTCGGCATGTTCTTCCTGTGCGTGATGATGGACACCAAGCTTGCGCTCGATCAATGCCTTTATGATGCTCCAGCCGAAGTCTGCAGCAAGAGCGATGACCAGCGTATTGACAATACCGCGAACAATCAGCGTCGTTGTCGGGTTTTGGAGGTTCTGCATGCTGGACATGCCGACGCCCCACATGCGGGCCGTAATGAATATGGCAAGCAAGATCAACGCGACGCGAATGCCGCGATCAACGACCGCAAGCGTAACGGCGGGAACAGTTGCGCCCCCTGCTTCGGCTGTTGCAGGCCGCAATATGAAATGGACCGCCTTGTGCGCTATGATGACGAGCAGTGGGATCACGAATGCAAGCGCGACAACCGAGAAAAGCACCCAGGCTCCCGTCAGCTGGAGCAACCAAAGTCCGATAAAATAGACCGTCATCAGCCATGTCGCGGCAACATGACTGACCAACTGCTTTTTGCCCTCCGCAACCGAAGCGCGCGGACGGCGCCATATAGCAACCAGCCCAAGACACAACAGGACAAAACTTGCCGGTATGGCCAGTGCGACAATCCCGTCTGAGGTCAGACCCAAAAGCGGCAGCAGCGAGAAGGTTGCATCCACAAACAGGAACCAGCCGGCAATGATGACAAGCCAATGGCTCCAGTGATCGGCCGTTTCGTCTGATATTGGCAATGCTCGCACTTCCTCCGAGTGCGCGACCTGCATGCTGGATGTGATCAATCCTGCCTTGCAGAACACATTGACAGCCCAGGTGCCGGTTGCAGCGGTCAAGTAAGCAAGCACGATCTCACGCAATAATGGCGGCCACTCGAAAATCATGAAAGCGCCTGTGCTGCCGACGCTGAAGGCGAGGATCATGAGGCCGGAGTATAGAAAACGGGCGCTGATTTTCTTCGCCCTGCCCTGCGGCGTATCCTTCGATAAGCTGATGAGCCATCGACGATATCGCACTGTCAGGCGGTAAACCAGTCTCTGCAATGCGATACCGGCAGCAATAAAAATACCTACCAGCAGGAATACACCCAAGAGACCGCGGTCGCTCAGCTCGGACATAATTGTGGAACGCGCCTGCATGAACTGTCTCGGCAGGTCCGGGATTGTTCTGGCGGTACGTTCAATATGCTGTTTCACCGTGTCGAGAGAAGACGAGACCATGGATTTTGTCATGGTCGCGGATTCTGATGTCACTGTACCGGTAGCCACAGGAGGTGTCGGTTTTGCCAGCTCCTTTTCCAGCCATGTCTTCACTTCGGGGTCGGACAGCAGCTGGATAAACTGGTCAACTTTCGTCGGTGTGGTCGGCTCGGCAGCTGGTGCACTCTGAGCAAAAACTGGTGACGTCAATAAGAACAGCACCGCAAAAACACTGATCAGTACTTTCAGCAATGAAGAAGGTAAAACGGTCATGGGCTGCCATCAACGCAAAGAGTGACACGCCTGCATGGATTGGTTATGGCCAACCCCAGCAGTATTATGAATTATCTAACACAATCCGGCAGGTCTTGTCTGTCAACAAAGAAGGTTGCGGCATTTCAAGTATAGGGCTCGCCTGTTCTTCGTGGCTCGTCGTAATTGAGAAAGAATTCATCAAGCTGCGGCGGCGGAACGTTTGTCCCGGCCAGCATGGCATGGGCCTGCCCGCGGTGGTGAATCTGGTGCACGAACAGATGCGACAGGACGAGAGAAATCGGTTCGCGAGATGTGTCTCCGGTTCTCCATGTGATGGATATAACCCGGGCAAGGTCAGCAGCGCTCAACCCGTCACAAAAATCGATAAGTGACTTATCAAATTCCTCCTGTGCCTTCTTCAAGTCGCTGGCAGCAGGAAATGGTACGTCGCCTTCCAAACCAATATTCGCCCGACCAACGCCGATCATATCAGCCATATATATGTGATCGACGATCAGGTTATGATTAAGGGTCAGCTGTATCGAGGGAAAGAAACTGGTGCGCTCTTGAGCAAATTCGGCAGGTGATAACTGCTCACAGGCAGTCAGCAATCGATGATTTGACCAGGCGCTGTTGCGCGCCATGGCCGAAAAATGGGCTTGGAGGGAGATGTCAGACATCGCCCTCACCTTTCAGATGATCAGTTGCCGCCAGGATAGTTCGGGCTTTCACGGGTGATGGTGACATCATGGGTGTGGCTCTCGCGCAGACCAGCATTGGTAATACGGACGAATGTAGCCTTTTCGCGGAATTCTTCCAGATTTTTTGCACCCACATAACCCATGGAAGCGCGCAGGCCGCCAGCAAGCTGATGCAGAACGCCAGAAACCGGGCCCTTATAGGCGACCTGACCCTCAATGCCTTCTGGAACAAGCTTTAGCTCATCGCGCACTTCCGCCTGGAAATAGCGATCTGCCGAGCCGCGTGCCATTGCGCCGACGGAGCCCATGCCGCGATAGGCTTTGAATGAACGGCCCTGATACAAATAGACTTCACCGGGGCTTTCTTCGGTGCCGGCAAGCGCAGAGCCGGCCATGGCAGCAGATGCGCCGGCAGCCAGCGCCTTGGCAAAATCGCCCGAATACTTGATACCGCCATCGGCAATAACTGGAATATCGGCTTTCTGTGCAGCCTCCACCGCCGACATGATGGCGGAAAGCTGCGGCACACCAACACCGGCGACGATACGCGTGGTGCAGATTGAGCCGGGTCCAATTCCAACCTTGACCGCATCGGCGCCCGCATCGATCAGAGCCTGTGTTCCGGCAGCGGTGGCGACGTTACCGGCAATGATCCGCACGGCATTTGACATTTTCTTGGCGCGGGTAACCGCATCAAGCACACGCTGGGAATGACCGTGCGCTGTGTCGATGACAAGAATATCCACACCTGCGGCGATGAGGCGTTCGGCGCGTTCAAAACCATCTTCGCCAACACTGGAAGCAGCGGCAACGCGCAAACGGCCCTGCGCATCTTTTGCTGCATTCGGGTTAAGCTGCGACTTTTCCATATCCTTGACGGTAATCAGGCCGACGCAGTGGCCTTTATTGTCGACGACCAGCAGCTTCTCAATGCGGTGTTGATGAAGCAATCGCTTGGCTTCTTCGTGCTGAACATTGTTCTCGCGAACAGTAATCAGGTTCTCGCGCGTCATAAGCTCATAGATTTTCTGCGCCGGATCCGATGCGAAACGCACATCGCGATTAGTCAGGATACCGACGAGGCGGCCAGGCTTGCGGCTACCCTCACCCGCATTCTCGACAACCGGAATGCCGGAAATGCCATGGGCACGCATCAACGCCTGCGCATCGGCGAGCGTTGCATCCGGGCCGATGGTGACCGGATTTACGACCATACCGGATTCGAACTTCTTGACCTGCCGGACTTCTTCAGCCTGCAATTCCGGTGTCAGATTGCGATGGATGACACCCATGCCCCCAGCCTGCGCCATAGCGATTGCAAGGCGCGACTCGGTGACAGTATCCATGGCGGCAGACAAGAGAGGCAGGTTCAGCTCAATATCAGCTGCGATACGGGTGCGGATATCCGTCTGGCCAGGCATAACTTCGGAATGACCGGGTTGCAGCAGGACATCATCAAATGTCAGTGCCAGTGCGCCTGTTGCGGATTCAACGATTTTTGCCATTACCAATTCCTAACATACGGCTAATACGACTAAAGGACGCGCCACGTGAGGTGGAGCGTCGATCAAGGTCTATTCAAGTGAATTGGCACGGGCTGGTAACATGCTTATGTCAGTTTGAAAAGCCGTAAACGCAACTGCTGGCCCTTTACGCCCTGTTCAGACACATAATCTTGCAATTGCCAAAGCAGAAATGCCCGTCACCCAACGTCGAATTGATAGGTCGCAGGCACGAAGCGATAGCCCGTTTCCAGCTTTTCCGCATAACCAACACTCGGGAAAGGCATGTGGTAGCCGATGAAGGGTACTTTATCAGCGGCAATCTTATCGAAAACCTTCTTACGGGTCTCTGCGGCCATTGCCTTGTCGCCGTCAAAGCTCACTTCCCATTCAGGACGTTGCAGCGACGCCACATAGTGATTGGCGGTATCGGCTGTCAAAACCAGGCGCTTGCCTGCCGACTCTACATGAAAAATCATGTGACCCGGCGTGTGGCCATAGGCTGCTTCACTGGTAATACCCGGCACAACCTCATCGCCAGCCTTGATAAAGGTAAATTTGTCGGCAAGCGGCTTGACCTTGGCATTGACCGCTTTCGCGTTATTTTCAGCGGGCGTTCCTGTGCGTGCGGCATCTGTCCAGAAATCATATTCGATCTGGCCGCCTACATAACGCGCATTGGCAAAAGCCGGTTTATCGCCATTCATCAGCCCACCAATATGATCTCCGTGCATATGGGTGATGAGAACGACGGTGACCGCATCCGGCGTATATCCGGCTGCTTTCATGTTGTTTTCCAACTGGCCCAGACCATTTTCACGCCCGCCAACGCCAAAACCGGTATCAACCAACACGACGTCAGAACCGGTATTGATCAAGACAGGGGTGAAGCCATTGACGAACTTGGTCTCCGGCAGAAAATTATTGCGCATAAGCTCTGCAACTGTTTCCTGGGTTTGATTGGCTCCGAAAGTCGGATGAGGCCCGTCTCCCGGGCGCAAACCGTCAAGCAAGGTGGTTATTTCAAAGTCACCAAGTTTGAAACGCTTGAAGCCGGGGGATTGTATATCCGAATGCGGCACGGCAGCTTCAGCGGTGCCCATAATACTGGCTGATGCCAGTCCTCCAGCCATCGCAGTGGAAGCCAGAAACAGATCGCGGCGCGAAATCTCAAATGTCGACATGGATCAATCTCCTTGAGGTGCGAATGCTTTTCAGGTTGTAGCGCGGAAAGACCAAAAACAAAGACATGCGTAGATCACTTCTGTTTGATCGCGGCTTGAGCACCAGCAATGCCGGTGCTATCGCATCGCTCATGAGCTGTTGTCCAGCGCCGGACCCGCTTTCTCAATGCTTTGAGAACTGGATTAGATTTTGAACCGTGTCATTCCACTCGTCCTCGCCGTCGCCCTCTTCATGGAGCAGATGGACTCGACTGTTATTTCGACATCCCTGCCAGCCATCGCGGCGGACATTGGGACGAGCCCCATTGCACTGAAGCTGGCATTGACGGCCTATCTCGTCTCGCTTGCGGTTTTCATCCCCGTAAGCGGGTGGATGGCAGACAGGTTCGGTGCAAAAAACGTGTTTCGTGCCGCGATCGTGGTGTTTGTTCTCGGTTCCATCGCCTGCGCGGTATCAAATTCGCTGCTGGCCTTTGTCGTATCGCGTTTTCTTCAAGGCGTCGGCGGCGCAATGATGACACCGGTGGGGCGTCTCGTTCTTGTGCGATCAACGCCGCGCAATGAGCTTGTGGGGGCAATGGCGTGGCTGACCATGCCTGCGCTGATCGGACCGCTATTGGGCCCGCCCGTCGGAGGTTTTCTCACGACCTATTTCAGCTGGCACTGGATCTTCCTGATCAACGTGCCGATTGGAATAATCGGGATCTGGTTTGCCACACGCTACCTGCCTTCCGTGGAAACACTGGTACGGCGGCCGCTTGATGTTATCGGTTTCTTTTTGAGCGGAATCGCCGCTTCCGGTGTCGTATTTGGGTTGTCGGTTGTCAGCCTGCCTGCGCTGCCCTCATGGGTAGGGCTGACAACACTTGCCGTTGGACTTGTATCTACCGTTCTTTATCTTTTTCACGCGCGCAACAAGCCAGAGCCTTTGCTGGCGCTCGATCTTTTCAAAAACCAGGTGTTCCGGGCATCCATCGTTGGTGGCAGCCTGTTTCGTATTGGCGTTGGCGCTGTCCCTTTCCTGCTGCCGCTCATGTTTCAGATCGGCTTCGGCATGACGCCCTTCCAGTCAGGCATGATTACATTCGTGTCAGCTTTGGGAGCGATGAGCATGAAGCTTGTGACAAAATGGTTCTACGCCAAGACCGGTTTTCGCAACTCGCTCATGTATGGGTCCGTCGTCGCGGCGGTCTTTATCGCGGTCAACGGGCTTTTCACGCCGGCAACGCCCTATTGGCTGATGATCCTATTATTGCTCGCCGGCGGTTTTTTCCGTTCGCTGTTTTTCACCGGAACAAATGCGCTGGCCTATGCGGATATTCCCAATGAACAGACCAGTCAGGCCACTCCAATCAGTTCTGTCGCACAGCAAATTTCGATAGCCCTGGGTGTTGCTGTCGCTGGCGGCATTCTTGAAGTGTCTACAAAGTTGCATGGAGGGCCGCTGCAACTATCAGACTTTCATACGGCATTCTTTATCGTTGCCGCGGTTTCCGGACTTGCTTGCCTGTCATTTCGCGGCTTGAAAGCGGACGCCGGGGCGGAGGTTTCCGGCCATCGGCCACGAATCAAGGTTGTTTCGCCTGCCGAATAGCAATCAGACGTCTCTGCCCTTGAAGTCTCGGGCCAAAAGATAAAGTTCGACCGACTCTGCACGGGAAGCTGGCGGCTTGACATGATGCACGGATTTGAAGTGCTTCTTGAGAAGTGTCAGTACCTCATTTTCCGTGCCGCCCTGAAAGGTCTTGGTCAGGAAGTGGCCACCCGGGCGCAGAACAGACACCGCAAAATCGGCGGCAACTTCGCATAGGTGCGTTGTACGGATATGATCGGTACGGCGATGGCCCGTTGTTGGAGCTGCCATATCAGACATCACGATATCGGGCTCCCCACCCAAAGCTTCAATCAGTTTTTCCGGTGCAGCGTCGTCGAGAAAATCCATCTCAAGCAAGGTAACACCCGGCAGCGGATCAATATGCAGATAGTCAATGCCAACGACTGTCGGCTGATGTGCGGGCGATTCCACGATGGAAGCAGCTATCTGGCTCCATCCGCCCGGAGCAGCGCCGAGATCGATAATGCGCTGACCCTTTTTCAAGATCTTGTAACGATCATTGATTTCGATGAGTTTATACGCGGCGCGCGACCGATAGCCATCAGCCTTTGATCGCTGGACGTAGGGATCATTAATGTGGCGCTCAAGCCAACGGCGCGAGGATTCCTTGATCGTCCCGGCCTTCTTCTTGATCTTGGTGTGCAGCCCGCGCGTGCCTGTGCCGCCGCGTCCGCCTGTTGTCGTCTTAGCCATCTGGGCCCCTGTTTTCCGCGCTATATCAATCGCGCCTAATCTTGCTTATGCGCTGGGACGAAGCCAGCGATTGCGCCACGCGCCATCGCGCGACATGAGTTCGGTTAAAATACCTTCGCGAAGGCCACGATCCGCAACGCGTAATTTCTGGCTGGGCCACACATTGCGGATGGCATCCAGAATTGCGCAACCGGCAAGTACAAGATCAGCACGATCAGCACCAATGCAAGGATTTGCGACACGCTCGTCAAAACTCCACGACAATAGTCTGCTCGTCATTTCAGTCACATCGTCATTTTGCATCCAGATGCCATCAATACGGCGGCGATCATAGCGCTCCAGTCCGAGATGAATACCGGCCAGCGTCGTTACGGTGCCGGACGTTCCAAGCAAATGGAAATTCTGGCTTTTTACCAGATCGCCAAGCTTGTGACGCTCTGTAAATTCATTGATGAGTTCAGCAACGTGATCGACCATGACCGCGAAATTATCCGTCGTCACGTCGCGGCCGCCAAAGCGCTCCGCCAGTGTTACCACGCCAACCGGCAGCGAGGTCCAGGCTATGATGTGCTCCGCCAACCGGGGTGAGCGACGCTCGGAAACGTCAATCAATGCGATTTCGGAAGATCCGCCACCAATGTCGAACAGGACCACCGCGTCAGTCTCCCGCTCGACCAATGTGCCGCAACCGGAAACAGCGAGCCGGGCTTCAGTCTGGCGATTGATGATTTCGAGATCGAGTCCCGTTTCATCCTTTACCCGCGCCAAAAACTCTTCACCATTTGAAGCTTGTCGGCAGGCTTCGGTTGCAATCAGGCGCGCACGCCGCACATCATGGCTATCAAGCTTGTCCCGGCAAACTTTCAATGCCTCAATGGCACGATTCATTGCGTTCTCGTTCAGCCGGCCTGTGGCGCCAAGCCCTTCGCCCAGACGAACGATGCGGGAAAACGCATCCACGACCCGAAACTGGCCGGGGCGCGTGGGAGAAGCAACGAGCAACCGGCAATTATTCGTACCCAGATCCAGCGCGGCATAGAGCGCGGCTCCTGAGTGCCGGTTGTCTTTACGGACCGCATCTTGAATTACAGGCTGTGCCGCTACCGATGGCTGAACTTGCAAGGTGACCACGCTGGCTTCAGCGCTCTGCACAGGGCCTTTATTGCCTGCGCGCCCACGACGGCGAAAGCGATTTGGCCGTCGCTTTTTAGCTGGTTTGGCGGCTGCGGCCGCTGGACTGACAGCGGCGGGCGCAGATGCAGCCGTCGATACGGCATTCTCCGCCAAAACAGGAGCCTGCTTTGACTTGCCACGCCGTCTGCGGCGCGCACGTTTCTTGGGGTTCGGGTCGAAGCGCCGTTCTTCGGAACCGGAAAGGCTACCCTGTACCTCTTGCACGGGATTACCATGTTGTCCGGACCCGTTCTTGGCAGAATCACTTGCACCATTTGGCACATTGATTCCACCAGACGCCCCATGCGGCGCCAATGAGGCACCCAGTTCGGGGTCTTTCACTCTTTTATCCTTTGAGCACCGCGCGAACCATCGAAGGACGCAAAGCAAGGCGCTTTTCAATTAATGTTGGAGATAATGTAACACGGATTGGCGAATATCCAAGAGACGTTTTACCGCCTAACTGTCGAGAAGGCTCGCATCGCACCTTTTGGCTCGTTCAGCCAGCCAGTTTTTCAATCTCGCCCTCGGTATTTTCTACTGCCTTCCACCCCGTGGATTGCAACAGCATTGAACTGGCAACAAGGTCGCCGTTCAACGTGGCCCAACGATCGCGCTGCCCCGTGATACGTGCCGCAATATCCATGATCCAGACAGGACATGTGAACAATGAGGGGTTTCTTTTGACACCCCGACGCAGGGCGACAAGTATCTGCGCAACTGTGACCGGGCTACTATCGGCGACGATGAAGGTTCCGCCATCGGTTTTTGGTTGATTGAGGCAATGAATTACAGCGTCACAAAGTGACGAACGATGAACAAGAGACCTTTTGCCGGCGAGGGATTTGAATGGAAGCGGGATCGGCAATGCCGCAAGTTTTATCAAAGCCGCCAGATTGCCCTTTACACCGGCACCGTAAACCAGGACTGGCCGCAATATCGTATAGTTTCGCCGGGGCATGAATTTGGCTATGTCGATTTCTGCGTGTCGTTTCGCCCGCCCGTAATCGTCAGTGGGCTGTGGATCATCTGATTCAAGCACGACACCCTGAGCAATATTGGCGCATTGCGCCCTTATTGATGACATGAAAATGAACTTGCCTGTAATGGCTTTATCCGCGGCCTTCGCCAGTCTGGCTGGAAGAACATGGTTTACTGCATTGTATATTTCAGCGCCATTTTCCAGCCTTGTATGCGCAATGGCTGCCAGATGAACCACATGATCGACGCCATCCAGAATAGTCTCGAAAGCGGCGTCGGGCTCATCATGAACTGGCAAACGAACAGTTTTTACTCCGGCAACGACACCCGTTGCTCCGTCTCTCACAGCGGCAACCACCCGATATCCCGATGCCAGCAAAAGCGGAACAAGCTCAGTTCCGACAAAGCCCGTGGCCCCGGTAACAAGAACAGTAGCCGAAGCCATGTGATTCATCCCTTTCAAGAACTCCTATTAAGAGCAAAATAGAACGAGCAATAGAAGTCAGTAATTTTAACTCATGTTCCAATACCTCATCGGAACAAATGATTTTCAATCACGTTGTACGAGGCCAAATATCAAAAGGCAGTGCTTTTGATCCTGAAGATTGACAGATGTTCTGATTGATAATTCGCGCATAAGTTGTATTAGACCATTGTCACAATTTTGAGACGAATCCCATGCTCGATAATGACCAGCAGCCAGTACAATTAACTGGATTATTGTTCTTGGCTGCAATCGCTGTGATATTTTTAATCATTGTATGGCTAATTGGTTCGACTTTTGTTCGGTCTGAAACTCCGCCGGCTCCGCAAAGCTGGAACAAGTCTGGCGTAGTGGGCGTTATCATAGGCTGAACGCTCCGCATCGGGTTAAGCGCATGCTCCCGGCGCGGCTAGGCAGGAGATCGAAAATGTACTCACGAACAGCCAATTTTTGGTTCAATTTTGCAATATTTGCTGTGTTTATTGCACTGCTGCTTATGCTCAATCCGTAATAATATTCCTAAATTGAGCAAATAAGAGCGGCAGGGCTGCCGCAATCAAAAACTGAGCCCGTGACACGCCCGAATTAAACCTCTAAGCTTCTGTATTGTAAATCGTCTTTTGGCCAGGCTTGGCTTTTCGCGGCGTCAGAGGTTTCGGCCGCCAATTCATTCCAAACGACTGATTCCGTGAAGTATCCTGGTATAACCGGTAGGAGGCACCATGGCCAAGGGTCAGCAACGCAGCAACAAAGAAACGCGCAAGCCAAAAAAGGAAAAGGTCGCAGCGAAAGCAGAAGTTCCTTTTAGCTCGATGATGAAAAAGGCAGAGGCAACCACGCCTAAGGGCAAGCCGAAAGCTTGAATCAATATGTGCCGGCCAACATGGCAAACCATGTTCCGGCACGTTCTCATTTTATGGAACAAAAGGAGAACAAAATCCTTTTCAAATATGTTCGGTTGTGGCAGTATTTTTGAAAAGGAGATTCCTATGAACGCCATCTTGAGACAACCAGAGGATGAAATTGATGAAGCTCTCGCTTATCATCAGGGTGATGCAAGGGCGACCGTGGCTGCTCTTTTAGCTGAGCGCGACTTTCTTTTGCGCGAAATCGAATATGCAGCTTTGGCAATGTCATATGGTTTCGCCAGGGGATGGCGGCCGTCCGGTCAAAAGATTGTAAGATAGACTTGGCAGCCGTCGCGTGTCATTATTGTAAGCTAACAATGTGAGACACGATGAAACATAGTCCAAAACAATTGCCCGAAGTCGGTGTGCGCCCGAAGCGGGTGCTCAGCCCCTCAGAGCAGAAAAGTCTGGCTACCACAGCTGCCGCCTCCGCCATCATCAATGATGAGACCAATAAGTGGGAGAGCAAGACAGCTCGGCTAAAAGCGCTTCGTCTTGCGAAAGAAGCTGCCGACGAAGCCGAACTTGCGGCGCAACCGCCAAAAGCAGCGCCTAAATCCAAAGCCAAGGCGAAAGTCTCCCGGGCGACAAAAGCCAAGTAGTTACTGCCTGCCAGAGCACCTGAAGGCCGAGACTGAAGGAGCTATTTGTGATTTTCTGCACGCAGAAATCGAGAAATAGTTTTCAGTTAAAATTCTTATGTGCTAATTGATATATTAGGCTTGGCAAAGTCTTTATATTTATTTCTGGCGGTCCGCATTGACGAAACAGGTGCTTCGCCTTATATGTGTGATATCGGTATTTGGTAGTTAGTTAACAGTTTTATTGCGTCTCAGGCGCTCTGAAAGATCCTTCTTCAAAAATCGAGCTAAAAACTGCATGGCGCGTCGTGCCCTGTATTAAGATATTTCCATTGAAAGGGTTCATCATGAGCACTGGAACAGTAAAGTGGTTCAATTCCACAAAGGGCTTCGGCTTCATTCAACCTGATGACGGTTCGGCAGACGTGTTCGTTCACATCTCCGCAGTTGAGCGCGCTGGTATGCGCAGCCTCAATGACGGTCAGAAGATCAGCTTCGAATTGGTTCGTGACAACAAGTCCGGCAAGATGACTGCTGATCAGCTTCAGGCTGGTTGATTATAATTCGTCTTCGCGGTCTTTGACCACGGATGTACTGGCACTGATAGCAAAGATGAATTTGAGAAGGTCGGGTTTTCCCGGCCTTTTATTTTGCCTGGATTTCTAGCGGCCTTATAGCTACGGTCGGCAGACTTTGTTCAACCGTCATTGCCTCACGCAGAATTTGCGGTCACATCCGCGATGGACAGGTTTATGAACCCAAGCGTCTCGCCAGCTTTGCACCGTGTTGCCCCACTTCAACGCGCTTGACGCCGCAAACTCTGGGCATCCTGGGAAAAGGCTGCATTCTCCATGACATTTCAGCGCAAGCACCAAGAAAACACTGGAAAGACTGCGTTCTAACCCACAAGGTACGATTCGGTTTGACAGCCTGCTTTTCGCGGCTGATGTGTGGTTCGAAGGAGTTCCCATTCATGAAAGTTCTCGTCCTTGGCAGTGGCGTCGTCGGTGTCACGTCGGCCTGGTATCTTGCGCAGGCAGGACATGAAGTTGTGGTGGTGGATCGCCAATCGGGACCCGCACAGGAAACCAGCTTTGCCAATGCCGGAGAAATTTCACCGGGATATTCATCACCTTGGGCAGGTCCCGGTGTCCCGGTAAAAGCCATCAAATGGATGCTGATGCATTTTGGCCCGCTCGTCGTGCGGCCGAAATTCGATCCCTACATGGCGTTATGGCTGGCAAAAATGCTGCGCAACTGCACATCTGCACGCTATGCGCGCAATAAGGCTCGGATGGTGCCTGTTGCAGAATATAGCCGCGATAGTCTCAAGGCGCTTCGCGAAGAAACCGGCATCACCTATGATGAGCGCACGCAAGGGACGCTGCAGCTTTTCCGCACCCAGAGCCAATATGATGGCACCAGCGGTGATATTGATGTTCTGAAGCAGTTTGGCGTGCCTTATAATCTGCTTGACCCAGAAGGCTGCATTGCAGCCGAGCCCGCATTGGCCAATGTGCGCGGAAAGTTTGTCGGCGGCTTGCAATTGCCTGGCGACGAAACGGGTGATTGCCAGATGTTTACCGAAAAGCTGGCGGCGCGTTGTGCCGAAGCGGGTGTGACCTTCCGGTTCAACACGACGATCACGTCCATTAATACGAGCACGAACAAGATCGCCAGTGTTTCGACGGAAACAGAAGAACTGACCGCTGATGCCTATGTGATCGCGTTTGGCAGCTACTCTCCCTTCCTGCTACGTCGCATCGGGGTGCATATTCCCGTCTATCCGGTGAAAGGCTATTCCATTACCGTTCCGATCACCGATCCTGCTGGCGCGCCGGTTTCGACCGTCATGGATGAAAGCTACAAGGTTGCAATCACTCGCCTTGGTGATCGTATTCGCGTCGGCGGCACTGCTGAGATTTCCGGCTATGACCTGACATTGCGCGAAGCACGCCGGGGAACATTGGCTCATTCGGTCGGCGATCTGTTCCCCAAGGGCGGCGATATTTCAAAAGCAAGTTTCTGGACAGGCCTGCGCCCAATGACGCCCGATGGCCCGCCAATCATCGGCGGCGGGACAAAATATTCCAATCTTTATCTCAATACCGGCCATGGGACGCTAGGATGGACCATGGCATGCGGGTCGGGCCGCGTTCTTGCCGATCTGGTATCTGGCAAATCCCCGGATGTCGACCCATCGCCACTTAACATCAGCCGCTACGGCTGATGTTAAGACCACGTTCAATCCGCACTAAGTGCTTTAAAACATTACAAATTGTTTAGGTTCACATTCAGTTTTCGTTCATCTCGCCAGAGATACAACCATTGCGTGTCTGAATAGTCATGGTCTTTCCCAAACCATGCAGCTCACGAGGAAACGAAAATGAAAAAAATCGCTCTGGCAGCAATTGCCATATCACTTCTAGCCACGCCCGCAGCTTTCGCCCAGCAGCGACACGACCAAGGTCGCCATTACGACCAGTAACGCGAACATGTCGTCAAAAAGCGCATCGTTACCAAGAAGGTCGTTGTGAAGAAAACACGCTGGTCGCGCGGTCATGCATTACCGTCAAGCTATCGTCGCAACGTGGTGCGCGACTATCATCGCTATCACCTGCGGACCCCGCCACGTGGTTATCACTGGGTAAGAGCTGACGATAATTACGTGCTGATCGGCATTACATCCGGCATCATTTCGGCGCTGGTTCAAGCCCGATAAACAGAAGACTGAAAAGCGGCGACCTCCAGCGCCGCTTTTTCAGTCTATGAAAACGCGAACAGTAGCCGCCCGCCCCATCGAATCGACAACCGTCAAAGTCGAATATCCTCCACCATCCGGCGTCCATTGATTGACCCGTCTGCGCGACATATCCGGCAAAGGCTTGCCATTGGCCAGCCAACGGAACGGCGCTCTGCCGCCTTGCAGCTTCAATATGAGCGGGTTTATCTGGCCTCCGTGCTTGGCACCAAGATCGACTCGCGCACCTTCCGGTGGATAAATTATCTGCGGCGCGGGTTCCCGTGTTGAAGAGGCGAGAAGCCCGCTTGGCGTCATGGAAAACCGGCGTTGACTTATGGGCAATTCCGCCTGTGCAACTCGCGCTGCTCCAGCCGGTGCACGGGCCAAAGGCGTTATTGCAATGCCGGATTTGGCAAAACCCTCAAACAGGATAGGCGCTGCGGAGGCGAACCCTGTTATGCCCGGGACAGCCCCATTATCCGGCCGCCCTACCCAAACACCAAGTACATAAGCCCCATCAAAGCCCACTGACCAAGCGTCACGATAACCATAGCTTGTACCAGTCTTGTACGCGATGCCACGCTGGCCCGCGCCCAAAGGCGGCATGACGCCGGACAGGATATCGGCAATATGCCAGGCAGCGACAGGTTCAAGCAAAGGCTCACCCTCAATGACCGCGGGCTTTTCCCGGATACCGTCCCCTAACTGTACTGGCCTGCCCTGATTGGCCAGCGCAGCATAGAGCTGGACAAGATCTTTCAACGTCGTACCGACGCCGCCAAGTCCAATTGCTAATCCGGGGGCCTCATTGGCTGGCAGAACCGGACGCACGTCAGCGCGGCGGAAACGAACCATCAAACGCGTTGGCCCAACCACATCGAGCAGACGCACCGCTGGCACATTCAGCGACAATTGCAATGCCTGCCTGACGCTGACATCACCTTGATAGCTCATATCGAAATTGCGCGGCCGATAGCCGAAAAAGTCTGTGGGACGATCTTCAATCATCGTTTCCTGGCTGACCAGACCATCTTCAAAGGCAAGCCCATAAATGAAGGGCTTCAGCGTCGATCCCGGCGAACGATTGATGCGCGTCATATCTATCCAGCCCGAACGGCTGGCATTAAAATAATCGGCGGAACCAACTTCTCCAACGATTTCGCCAGTGCGGGCATCAGCCATCACCATGGCGACAGACAGTTTCGGACCGAGCTTCACAGCTGCATCACGCGCAACAGTTTCCAGTCCCTCCTGAACCTTACGGCGCAGGGTGGTCTGATGACGTTTGACTTGCGGTTCTTTTTTTGCGGCAGCTTCTGCAAGGTGAGCTGCAAGGGCGGGGAGTTGCAGACGGCGGGAGGAGACGGGGATCAAGCCTGCGCGTTCAGCCTCGCCCTCCCCGACAATTTTTTCCACCGCCATGCGTTTGAGAACGCGTTCTCGCGCATTTGTCGCCGCACCAGCATTACGGTCTGGCCTTCGCTTTTCCGGTAATTGCGGCAGGGCAACCAGCAATGCTGCTTCCGAAACGCTCAAGCGACGTGGTTCCTTGCCGAAATAGCTCAAGCTTGCCGCGCGAACGCCTTCAAGATTACCTCCGTAAGGAGCGCGCGTCAGATAGAGATCGAGAATCTGCGATTTGCTTAAGCGGCGCTCGATCTGCAACGCCCGCACGACTTGCTGAAACTTTGCCGTAAGCGACCGGCCTTCACGAGGCTCGATAAGCCGGGCAACCTGCATTGATAAGGTAGACGCACCAGAGACGATGCGTCCATTGGTGACCAGCTGGAAGGCAGCCCGTCCCAAGGCCAGAGGATCAACGCCCCGATGGTCCATGAAGCGCTGATCCTCATAGGCAATCAGCATGCGCACAAATTGCGGGTCAACATCCTTGGTCTTTGTACCCAGTCGCCACCGGCCTTCAGTAGTTGCAAAGGCACGCAACAACTGGCCATCCGCGTCAACCACTTCAGTTGAGACCTCGCGCGCTTTTTCAAGAGGCGGCGGGAACGCATGATCCGCCGCGTCGAGTCCAAAGGCCAACAGGGTCGCCAATACAAGATTGGCAGAAACGCCGATGCAGAATGTCCGCCACGTAAGCATTATTGTGCTTCGACGACCTCCATGCGGCCAGAGGCAGTGCGGGCAGAAAATTGCGGGCGATACATGTCTTCGACGCTAGCGGCAGGATGGCTGTAATTGCCCGGTGTGACGGCGCGAACAACGTAAGCAAGCGTAATTTCGCTATTATCGCTGGCGACCCGATCAAACGCAGCAACGAAACGATCACTACGGAACTCCGTGTGAGCCGCCTCGACCTCACCTATCCAGTCAAAATTGGTCAAGCTGGCACTATTGACCAAGCCGGGATTGTCGATCTCAAAACCAGCGGGCAACAGATCCGTAACCAGAACACGCGAGGGCCATCTATTGTTCTCTGTTATCTTCAAAACAACGACATAGCGCTCATTCTGCTTGGCCTCTGTGACGTTGGCCTCGCTACCATCAAGCGTGTAATAGGTGCGTTCAATATTAAACCCATCACCGCCCGCCGGCAGGGGCTGCGACGGTGCAGCAACCGTAGTGACAACTGCGGAAAGCGGAGCGGAGCTGGTGTTCGTAACTGTCACGGGCGACGCAATCAGTTCTTCGCCTGTAAGCTGCGACGCATAACTACCTGCATGGGCTACACCGTTAATATCGAGCTTCAGATCGCTGTCTCCGTCTTGAATTGCACGCGCAGCAAGGAGCATCCATGTCTGTTCCTGGGTGCTGGTGTACCGAGCGCTTTCCCATTGTTCAGCAACGATTTTTGACAGTTGCGGAATGATAGCCGGAACCGGGCGGCTCTCGGCTGCCAGAGCAAGAACGGCAGCGCCATCACGCAAGGATGAACCATAATCGGAGCGCACCAGGCTGACATTGCTCAACAACGATGTCTTACCGACAATATCGGTGAAAATGCTTTGCGAGCGCTGACCATCGCCATAAAGCGAAAGCGCAGCAGCTATGTGTGCTTTTGCAAGGGGCGTCGGAAACTCCGAAAGCATCGTATCGGCATAGTAGCGAAGATCGCTGATTGCGGCCTTGCGATTGCGGGCCAATACGTAGAGCGCATAGGCTATTTCATTTCCTTGATCCTTGACATTCACGTCATAGCTCAACGAATTCTGGAGATTATCCAGCGCCTGAACCAACGCCTGTTCCGGCACGTCATATTTCTGTTCGCGTGCTCGTGTCAGGAAATCCGTGACATAGGCATCGAGCCAAAGATCGCCCGAACCTGGGCTCCACAGGCCGAAACTGCCGGACGAAGACTGATAGGCAAGCACGCGGTATATGGCTTCCTGAACGCGTTTTTGAACATCGCCATCATCAGCTATACCCGATTTCTTTGCCAGTTCGCTCATATATAGCAAAGGCAAGGCGCGGCTGGTGGTCTGTTCGGCGCAGCCATAAGGGTAGCGATCAAGCGTCATCAGCAGAGCAGGAATGTCGAACGCCGTTGATCGTGTAACGTTGAGGCTAACCGAAGCGCCCTGCAGGATACTCCCGGCAAGCAATTCACTGTCCACTTTGACACTGGCATTGGGTGCAAGCTTGATTGGCTTGCGCACAGTCATCGGCAATGTTGCTGGACGAACCGGAAGATTCAGCGTTTGTTCAAGCGACATGCCGGCGGTATTTGACAGTTTCACCGAGACAACGCCATCGCCGGGATGAACGCCAACAAGCGGCAAGGTAAGGTCGAATTTGCCGCCAGCGGTCAGGTTGATCGCCTGCGATACGCCGGGCTGCTCTACCTCGACGGCAGGATTGCCGGTGACCTGCACCTGATATTCACCAGCAGGCGCGTCGGTATTGGCTATATCAAGCCGCAAGGATGCTTTGTCGCCAGGCGTCAGGAATTTTGGCAGGCTTGCTGTCACTACCACCGGGTCACGGATAATCACGTCAGAGGTGGCATGCCCAACGCCGGATTTGGACCAGGCGACAGCCATGACCCGCGCCGTGCCATTGAACTGCGGGATATCAAAACTGACGTTCGCCTTACCTTCCGCATCAAGCTTTATGGGCCCGGAGAAGAATGCGACGAGCTTTTCAGTTGGAGGATTACCCTGCATCGGCATTTGAGCGCCGTCGCCGCCGGTACGCAGTTTCCCTGTTGCGCCCTGCGAACTATCAATCAGACGCCCATAGAGATCGCGGATTTCGAGCCCAAGCTGACGCTGGCCAAAATACCAGTTATCAGGATCAGGAGCCTCGTAACGAGTCAGATTAAGAATTCCGACATCCACTGCAGCCACGGAAACAAATGCGTTCTCATTTGCGCCAGCGCCTGCAACCTGCAATGCGATGTTGAGTGGTTGGCGTGGCTCGGTTTTTTCCGGAGCTTCAAGCTTGACTGCCAGCTTGCGATCGCCGGGATTCACATTCAGCCACTTAATACCGATGGCTCGCATGGGCATATGCGTTTCCTGTGCATCGCCCGGACGGAACAACGTGGCCGTGACATAGGCTCCTGCACCCCAATCGGCGGTGACAGGAATATCAACTTCGCCGCCTTCCGCACCAATGCTGGCTCTGGTCGTTGCCAGCAGGCTTTCAGCGCCGACTGTCACCAGCAATTCGCCCGCGAAACGCGAGGAAACTTTCAGCTTGGCGGTATCACCAGGCGCATATTGCTCCTTGTCCAGCGCAATTTCGAGGCCGTCAGGTGTTTCCGTCGATGCGGCTTCAACATAGTAACCAGCGTCGAATTCGACGCTTGATGTGGGACCATCCGCAGCGGCTGTTTCCACTTCCAACCGGAAACGTCCCCATGTCACGGGAACTGAAATCGCCCCGCCATCCGTGGTGGCATCAACTGTGCCATTGGCAACCTGCTTGGTCGACAAAATAGGCTCGTACTTCCACGAGCTGCCGTCGCGATACCACTGATAGTTCCGCTCGACGCTCAGCAGCTTCCATGACAAACCTTGCATGGCCTGCTTCTGCCCATTTGCATCAAGCGCTATGACGTTAAACTTGCCAACGGAATTCTCGCTGAGATCGCCGGAAAACTCCGGCTTGATCCCAATCATCGAGCTTTCGGATTTGACTGGCAGCGTCAATGAACGCTCAACAGCGCGTCCGCCTGCTTCCTTCAATCGTACAACAACATTTGCATTCAATAATTGTGTTGTCGAAGGAGCATCGGCAATGGTCACGTCAAACGTCGCCTTGCCGTTTTCGTCCAATGCTTCGGCAGCTTCGATCGGCACGGTTATTGGTTCACTTGCCTGTTCGTCGGCCAACCCGAAGAAGTAACCTTTGAAATCCTCTCTTTCGCGCGTGGGCTTAAGAATGACCTCGCCTTCCGCAAACAAACCCGCAGCGGGAGCGCCGTATAGATAGCGCCCGTCAATAATGACAGATGCGGGCTGGCCGATCTCCAATGATTTGGCGTCGCTTGTCAGATCGAACTCGATACGGTCGGGCACGAAATCCTCGACCATGAATTGCTTTTCCGCAATTGAAGACCGCTTTGGGTCGGTGAATATCTGCATCGTCCACGTGCCGCGCATGGCATTGGCCTGCAAAGCCAGATCCAGCGTGTGGCCGCCCAAATTCTCTCCATCACTAACCATTCGGCGGTCTTCTACGCCATCTGGACGCTTGAATACGAAAGTGAGTGGCAGTTTCTCGATAGCATTTGCAGCGTTGTCACGCGCGAGAGCCGAAACGTGGACCGTTTCACCTGCCCTGTAGATGCCACGCTCGGTCCAAGCCAGAATATCGATAGCGCCAGGAGCCGCGCGGCCCGTAACACCGCGATCCGAAAGGTCGAAACCGGCTCGGGTCATGTCCAGAAAGACATAATCGGCATCACCGTTGCGGGCGGTGATCACGGCGGGAACCATGGCTGCAGTGCCGCGCATTAGCCCCGCACTGAACGTTGCACGACCATCCGTATCGGTTGTCGCTGTACCAAGGATTTCGTTGTTCTTGGCGAGCAGTTGCAATTCAACGCCGATAAGCGGCTGGGCACTGGCAAGCGAGCGCACAAATACGTTCAGACCATCAGTACCTGTATATGTCGACAAACCAATATCTGAAACGACGAACCATTGGGTTGCCAGCGCTGCCCAATCATCCTGCTTTGCTTCAGGTGATACGGCAGTTAGCACATAAACGCCGGGCTTGCGCTGCGGCAAGGCCTCATCGACAGGGAAGCTGGTGACAACGTCCTTGTTCAAATCGGTCTGAATATCAATCGTGCCTTCCCAAATGGCTTCACCCGCCTCGTCCTGCAGTCTTTGAGCGCTGTAACCTTCCAATTGCGTAAGGAATTGCGAACTCGTCAGCAAAGGCGCAATACCGCGATCGCCGATGCGGTAGAGTTTCAGCTTGGCGCTGCTGGTATTGACAGACACAATAGGAATGCCGCGACGGGCCGTGCTGGGCAAAACGAAACTGTCACCCGTAAACCGAACCATGGCTGTGCGGTCCTTGACGTAAATATCAAGGTCGACTTGCCGCTCCAAAGATTCACCCACCGATGAAGGAAGACCGGCACGCAACGCGAGCTTGTAGCGCTCACCATGCGTCAGACCTTCGGCGCAGATTTCACTACCCTTGGCTTCAACGCTTTTGGCCGGCACGCCGTTCAGTGTGACGAAGGGCGTGTAATCCGTCCCCATTTTTACCAATGGTTCTGAGAACTGAACGCAGGCACGTGCTGTCGCACTGTCAGCATCAATCGTGTGATTGACCACGCGGAAGCCCTGACGCGCCTGCAGATCATTGAGTGCTGCCCGAACTGTCTTTGCTTCAACCAGTTCCAAGCTTGCCTTATAGGCATTGATTGCCGCCCGGTAATTTTGCGCAATCTCCAGGGACGTTCCCAAGACGGAAAGGTCTTCTGCGCGGCTTTGTGTGGTGCGTGACAATTGATAGGCATTAAAAGCAGCTAACGCAGACTGACCACCCCTGTAGCGATCGCCTCCAACATTTCCAGCTTTTGCAAGCTCCAGCCATATGTCTTCATTGCCGGGTGCGAGCGACAAAGCTGCTATATAGTTCTCGAGGGAGGTAGGAACTGCGCTGTTTCTTGCAAGCTCGATAAGCTTGTCAAAACCCATCGCTTTTTGAGCATCGGTTGCCGACAGATTGGCTTTGATCTCACGTGCATCGGTGATGAACTGCTCCGAAACAAACTGCACTTTAGGAGCGGCGCCAATATCCGGTTCGACTGAGGTCTCCACGACCTTTCCGGCAAAGACACCCGGGAAGCTCTTGAGCTCCTTGAAGTCTGATTTCAGGAAGCACCACTTTACCTTGGGATTGTAGGTGAAGGCTTTACACGCCTGATCTGCAAGACAGACGGTTTCGCATTGATCCAGCGTAACATCTTCTTCCGTGCGCAGATCAAACCCGAAATAATCGCTGTCCTTCGTAGTGACGATATCGCGGTTAATCTCCGCGGCCCCCACGGGTAAGATGGAGGTAAAAAATGTGAGGAGAAGAGCAAGAAGCCCAAACCTTGCGCGCACAGACATATCGTCCTCCCAACGCCACTACTGATCCTGATGTTGGGCACTCTTTAAACTTCGTCGTGACTTGTCAACAGACCATGCAACTTACGGCTGAAATCTATGACATTGTTACAGTAAAAAGGTCCCGAAGGGCCTTTTTACTTCGAGCTGGAGCAATTGCTCACTGGAAGAGAATGATGGCCTGTTTGATGGTAACCCAAACACCCCACAAGATCGGGATACCAACAGCTGCCCAGGCAATTGCCGCCTTTGCGTCGAGACCGCCATGACCTATGCCGAATGATCCGCTTGTGCCCGCTTCCACGACCTTTGTCTTGGCCTGTAGCGCAGCAACTTCTGCATCCGACATGAACCATTTGTCTGCCAATGGCCGCACGAACAGATTAGCTACCAAACCGAGCGCCAACATGCCAGCCAGGATATACATTGTTCGATCATAGACCTGATCACGCGGGACACCCGCACTGATCTGGAATTCACGGATGTAATTGACCACGACGGGTCCCACGATACCGGCAGTCGCCCAAGCGGTCAGCAAGCGGCCATGAATAGCTCCCACAAACTGCGTTCCAAATATATCGGCGAGATAGGCCGGTATAGTAGCAAAGCCACCGCCATACATCGACAAGATCACGCAGAAAATAGCAACAAACAGCGCCTGGCTACCCATATGTGCTGCGGTTGGTGCCAAGGCATACAGCGCTATGCCCAGCGCAAAGAAGGTGTAGTAGGTTGCCTTACGGCCGAGACGGTCGGAAAGTGACGCCCAGAAGAAGCGCCCGCCAATGTTGAACAGTGAAAGCAAACCGGTAAAACCAGCCGCAATAGCTGCGACCGCAGTTTTTTGCGATGCGTCCAGTTGCGTAAAACTGACATCGGGAAAGCCAATCAGCTTGCCTGCAAATATCTCCTGAAGCATTGGCGAAGCCATGCCGATCACGCCGATGCCAGCCGATACGTTGAGGCATAGTACGGCCCAAATGAGCCAGAATTGCTTGGTCTTGTGCGCATCCCGCAAATGGACGTGACGCGTGGTAATCATGGCCTTGCCGTTAACGGGCGGGGTCCAGCCCTCCGGGCGCCAATTTGCAGGTGGGATACGATAGCCAAATGCGCCGCACATCATGAAGATAAAATAGCCGGCAGCCATGACAAGCAAAGTCTGCCAAACGCCAACAGATTCCGGTGTCTTGAAGTAATTCATCAGAAGATTGGCCAGTGGCGCTCCGATCATCGCACCGCCACCAAAGCCCATGATCGCCATGCCTGTTGCCATGCCGCGTCGATCCGGAAACCATTTGATCAAGGTCGACACCGGAGAAATATAGCCAAGCCCAAGGCCGATACCGCCGATAACGCCTGCGCCAAGCCACATCAGCCACAATTGATGTGTCATGATGCCGATGGCTGCTATGACCATGCCGCCGCACCAGCAGAGGGCTGAAACAAGACCCGCCTTGCGAGGGCCTGCGCGCTCCAGCCAACCGCCCCAAATTGCTGCGGAACAGCCTAGGAGCACAAAGAACAGCGTGTATATCCAGCCGAGATCGCTGACACGCCAGTCACAACTGGTCGTAAAGAGAGCCGTTACAAGGTTGAGATCAGCACAGGCGACGGATTGTTCAATCCCGATCGAGCGGGACAATGGCAGCCAGAAAACACTGAATCCATAGGCCATGCCGATACATAAATGAATTGCCAAAGCGGCTGGCGGGACGAGCCATCGATTGAAACCCGCCTTGGCGACAATGCGCTCGCGGTCGAGAATTCCAGCGGTTCCTACCGAACCTCCTGCTGTTTGGTCAATTGCAGACATACAATGCCCCTCCCAAGGTTTGCATTAGAAAACAAGCGATTAAGTTGGATCAGGCCGAAACGGTGCCCGGCTTGCGTATCTGCTTTGCAGCTTCAAGGACCAAGGGATCCAGACCGTTGTCCGGCTGTTCCAGTATGTCGAAAAGCTGCTGGCGCATGCGCGGTTCCCAGAAGTGGTTGATATGCTCGGCAACACCCGCCGCTGCCTCATCCATCGGTTGAGAGTGAAAGAAGGTTGCAATCTGATTGGCCATATAGACCAGTTTTTCCGCCGTGGTTTTATGGCTTTCACTATCCATATTGCACCAATCTAACAGTTGGACTTTGTATAAGAGTCGAGGCAGCAGGATCGGGATTGAGATGCGGCCGCTGCGGCTTTTCATCTGTGTCGGAGCCGATTTGCGCTGCGGCGACCGGGATACGTTCCGGGCGCGTAAACACATCAAATTCATCGCCGCGAACCAAGGCAACGAGCGTTAGTCCGGCGGCATGGGCCGTGCGAATAGCAAGCGCTGTCGGGGCAGAAACCGCAATCAATACTGAAGCACCAATGATCGCTACCTTCTGGACCATTTCAATGGAAACCCGGCTGGTTATCACAATAGCACCGCTGCTGCCTTCAATGCGCGAGCGGCACAGATTGCCAGCCAATTTGTCGAGCGCATTGTGTCTTCCGACATCTTCACGCGCCGCTACAATGCCTTTTCCCGGTTGATAGAAACCAGCGGCATGAACAGCTCCCGTTTCCTTGTGAAGAGGCTGTATTTCTGAAAGCAGTCTTACTGCTTGCGCAATGTCATCTGGTGCCAGTTCCAATTTCACCTTGTCGACGGAGGAGACCGGTTTCAATGCCTGCTCGATTGATTCAATTCCGCAAAGACCGCAACCAACGGGCCCCGCCATGCGGCGGCGGCGATCACTCAAATCCTGCCCTGCCTCGCCTGCAAGCCTGATCTGGATATCAATGCCTTCAGCATGGTCTTCAATGTTGATTTCATCGATCTGTTCAAGCCGCGAGATAATGCCTTCGGAAAGACTGAAACCAACGGCAAAATCTTCCATGTCAGAAGGGGTTGCCATCATGACCGCATGGGTCGTGCCGTTATAGCTGAAGGCGACCGGTGTCTCTTCCGGCACGGCACGGTCGCCGCTGGCATAGCTGGCGACTGCGCCATTCAAGCGGCGAGTGATCCGCGGTACGAGTTGGCGTGCGGGGCGCTGTTCCACGTTTATTCTGCCGCGTCGAGTATTTTGATCCGGCGACTTTGGCGGGCCTGTTCATCATATTGAACCTGCCAATCGCTTGGTCCGTTGGACGCACCGACCTGAACCGCAGTAACCTTATACTCCGGACAGTTTGTTGCCCAGTCGGAGAAGTCGGTCGTGATCACATTTGCCTGCGTCGTGGGATGGTGGAAGGTCGTGTAGACCACGCCGGGCGAGACACGATCCGTAATAAGCGCGCGCAAGGTGGTTTCGCCGGACCGGCTGCTGATCTTCACCCAATCGCCATCACGGATGCCGCGATTTTCCGCATCATGCGCATGAATTTCCAATCGGTCCTCTTCATGCCACATGACATTGTCTGTGCGGCGTGTTTGTGCGCCGACATTGTATTGCGACAGAATACGGCCCGTGGTGAGCAAAAGCGGGAAACGCGGTCCCGTCCGCTCATCAGTGGCAACATATTCCGTGCGGATAAACTTGCCCTTGCCCCGTGCAAAGCCATCAATGTGCATGATTGGCGTACCAAGAGGGGCCTTTTCATTGCACGGCCACTGAACCGAACCTTCTTTTTCAAGCAGCTCATAACTGACACCAGCAAAACTGGGTGTGGTCATGGCAATTTCATCCATGACCTGTGACGGATGGGTATAGTTCCAATTGAGGCCCATCGCTTTGGCAAGATTTTGTGTAACTTCCCAATCCGCATAGCCATTGAGCGGGCTCATCACTTTACGCACCCGGTTAATCCGGCGCTCGGCATTGGTAAAAGTGCCGTCCTTTTCGAGGAATGTAGAACCCGGCAGAAACACATGGGCGTAGTTTGCGGTTTCGTTCAAAAACAGGTCATGGACGACTACACATTCCATTGCTTCCAGACCGGCAGCAACATGTTTCGTATCGGGATCTGACTGCAGGATGTCTTCACCCTGAATGTAAATGCCCTTGAACGTGCCGTCGACGGCGGCATCCAGCATGTTTGGAATGCGCAAGCCCGGCTCGTCCTGAATTTTGACGCCCCACAGCTTGTCAAAAATATCTCGTGTCGATTCATCGGAAACATGGCGGTAGCCGGGAAGTTCATGCGGGAACGAACCCATGTCGCAGGAACCCTGCACATTATTCTGACCGCGCAGCGGATTAACGCCGACGCCCTTGCGGCCGATATTACCGGTTGCCATTGCCAGATTGGCGATGGCCATGACCGTAGTAGAACCTTGGCTATGTTCTGTTACGCCAAGGCCGTAATAGATGGCTCCATTGCCACCAGTGGCGAACAGGCGTGCTGCTTCGCGCAGGGTTTGCGGGTTCACACCTGTCAGTTCTTCAATGGCTTCCGGGCTATGTTCCGGGCTAGAGACGAAAGCGGCCCAATCCTGGAACTCTTCCCAATCGCAACGCTCGCGAATGAACTTTTCGTCGAAAAGACCCTCTGTAACAACCACATGAGCCAGCGATGTGACCACAGCGACATTCGTGCCCGGGCGCAGTTGCAGATGTTGGGCTGCAGAGACGTGGGGAGAGCGCACCAGATCAATCCGGCGTGGATCGACGACGATGAGTTTTGCGCCCTTGCGCAAACGCTTCTTCAGACGCGAGGCGAAGACAGGATGACCATCGGTCGGATTTGCACCAATGACCATAACGACATCCGTATGCTCAACGCTGTCGAAATCCTGCGTACCGGCAGATGTACCAAAGGTTGTCTTGAGACCATAGCCGGTTGGCGAATGGCAGACACGGGCGCAGGTATCGACATTATTGTTGCCGAAACCGGCGCGGACCAACTTTTGTACGAGGTATGTTTCTTCATTGGTGCAGCGGGACGAAGTGATGCCGCCAACGGAATTGCGCCCATATTGATATTGCAGACGGCGGAATTCATTAGCGACGTACTTATATGCCTCGTCCCAGCTCACTTCGCGCCAAGGATCTGTAATTTTCTCGCGGATCATTGGGTTGAGAATGCGATCCTTGTGTGTGGAATAACCATAGGCAAAGCGGCCTTTGACGCAGGAGTGACCACGATTGGCTTTGCCATCCTTGTAGGGAACCATGCGAACAAGTTCCTCACCACGCATTTCTGCCTTGAACGAGCAGCCAACGCCACAATAGGCGCAGGTCGTGACTTTGGAGTGCTCGGGTTGTCCTATCTGGATGACCGATTTTTCCGTCAGTGTCGCGGTAGGGCATGCCTGCACGCAGGCACCGCAGGAAACACATTCACTATCCAGAAATTTTTCGTGCATGCCCGGAGAAACGCGACTGGAAAAACCACGGCCCTCAATCGTCAGTGCAAATGTGCCCTGCACTTCTTCACAGGCACGGACACAGCGCGAACAAACGATGCATTTCGCCGGATCATAGGTGAAATAGGGGTTGCTTTCATCCTTAGGCATCCAGCGATCATTGGCGACGCCCTCTGCCTTGGTGAAAACATGGTTGTCGCCTTCGTAACCATAGCGAACATCGCGCAACCCCACCGCACCTGCCATATCCTGCAACTCACAATCGCCATTGGCAGCGCAAGTCAGGCAATCGAGCGGATGATCGGAGATATAAAGCTCCATCACGCCTTTGCGGATATCCTTCAGGCGCTTGGTCTGCGTATGGACCACCAGACCTTCCATTGCAGGCGTGGTGCAGGAAGCCGGAGTACCGTTGCGGCCTTCGATTTCAATCAGGCAAAGACGGCAGGAACCAAATGCATCAACCATATCGGTGGCGCAGAGTTTCGGCACCTGAATGCCTGCTTCCATCGCAGCACGCATCAGGGAAGTTCCTTCGGGAACCGTCACCTCATTGCCGTCGATGGTAAGCGTGACCATCTTCTCCGAAAGGGAAGCTGGCGTGCCGTAGTCGATCTCGTGAACCAGTGACATGGTGAACTCCTATTCCGCCGCAACGGCAACGGGGGCCGGGCGAAAATCTTCAGGAAAATGATTAAGAGCGCTCATAACGGGATAAGGCGTGAAACCGCCCAAGGCACAGAGCGAGCCGAATTTCATCGTATTGCAAAGATCAGTGAGAACCGCGATTTGCTTTTCCGGCTCGATATTGGCTGAAATGCGATCCACAACCTCAACGCCGCGGGTAGAACCGATACGGCATGGCGTACACTTGCCGCAGGATTCCACAGCGCAGAATTCCATGGCAAAGCGTGCCTGTTTCAGCATATCGACACTGTCGTCAAAGACGACCAATCCGGCGTGACCGATAAGACCGTCCTTGGCTGCAAAGGCTTCGTAGTCAAACGGCGTGTCGAAAAGCGAACGTGGGAAATAAGCACCCAGTGGACCGCCGACCTGCACCGCTTTTACCGGACGGCCCGTGGCAGTGCCGCCGCCAATATCATCCACGATCTCACCAAGAGTAAGACCAAAGGCAGCCTCAAACAGACCGGCATATTTGACGTTGCCAGCTATTTGCAGCGGAATGGTGCCACGTGAGCGGCCCATGCCGAAATCTTTGTAGAACGCCGCACCCCTGTCCATGATGACAGGCACCGAGGCTAAGGAAATCACATTATTGATGACGGTAGGTTTGCCAAACAGGCCCTTATGCGCGGGAAGCGGTGGCTTGGCGCGTACGATACCGCGACGCCCTTCAAGACTTTCAAGCAAAGCCGTTTCTTCGCCGCAGACATAGGCCCCGGCGCCGACGCGAACCTCGATATCGAAAGCATATGACGAACCGAGCACAGAGGCTCCCAGTACTCCAGCCTTCCGCGCAACTTCGATGGCTTCATTCATTACTGCAACGGCATGCGGATATTCAGAACGAATGTAGATGTAGCCCTTGGTCGCCTCAACAGCGATGCCGGCAATCGCCATGCCCTCGATGAGAACAAAGGGATCGCCTTCCATGATCATACGATCAGCAAAAGTGCCGCTATCGCCCTCATCCGCATTGCAGACAATATATTTTTGCGGTGCCAAAGTATCGAGCACCGTTTTCCATTTGATGCCGGTCGGAAAGCCAGCACCTCCGCGTCCCCGCAATCCGGATTCGGTTACCTGAGCCACGATCTCGGCCCGCGATAAGGTCAGAGTGTTCTGCAGCCCCTTCAAGCCATCATGGGCGCGATAATCATCAAGCGAGACTGGATCAGTGATGCCACAACGCGCAAATGTCAGGCGTGTCTGTTTGGACAAGAACGGGAGATGCTCTGTAAGACCAAGCCAAAGCGGATGCACCCTGCCCTCGGCCAACCCGCCATCGAGCAAGGCTGCAACGTCAGAGGCCTTGACCGGCCCATAGGCTACACGGCCGGCGGGCGTTTCGACCTCGACCATCGGCTCAAGCCAGTACATGCCACGCGATCCATTGCGTATGATTTTTGCATCCAGCTTGCGTGCGGTGATTTCGTTTTCGAGCGTCTTTGCGACTTTTTCAGCACCGAGTGCCAAGGCACCGGAATCACGCGGGACATAGAAGGTGATGCTCATAGTCGCACCTCCGCAGCAATTTCATCGAGGCGCTCAGCGTCCAGGCGACCAATAACTTCGCCATCCAGCATCGCGGCAGGCGCACAGGCGCACAGGCCAAGGCAGTAAACCGGTTCGAGCGTTACCGCGCCATCTGTCGTGGTGCCATGCCAGTCAATGCCAAGCAATTGGCGCGCGCGATCCGCCAATGCATCGCTGCCCATTGATTGACAGGCTTCAGCCCGGCAAAGCTTCAGGACATGTCGGCCAGCTGGATGATCGCGATAATCATGATAAAATGAAAATACGCCGTGAACTTCGGCACGGGAAATATTGAGGGCATGTGCGATCAAAGGAAGCGTTTCCTGTGGCACATAACCAAACTCACCCTGCAACTCGTGCAAGATGGGCAATAGCGGCCCTTCTTTGCCCTTGAATTGATCGATAATGCCTATCGCTCTAGCTGCGATATTGGTACTTGCGCTCTGCATTTTGTGCAGCGCCCTCCCTAATTTCTCCTCGTGACTTAGAACAGATCAAAAAACTGATATATAATCAATATCATTGTCTCGTTGAACGATAGAATACTTCTATCAAAAAACTTCCATTGTGAGTGCCAAAGCGCGTGCCTCATGAAGGAGGGCTGATACAAGCGGCGTGTGAGGCTCCCGATCTGCCGTGACCAAACCCACCAAATGACGCGCATCCGGCTCCACAATCGGAATGGACCGGATTGGCTCGGCAAAACCCAAGGTCTCAGAGAGGTTAAGCGGCATGATGCTAACCCATTTTCCGGTGCGGATATGGGAAAAGAGGACAATCATCGAATTGGATTCGAGTGTCGGGTGAACCTCCACGCCAGCATCCTGCAAGTGCTTGTTGATAAGCCGGCGGTTCTGCATATCTTTCGTAAGCAAACATAGCGGCAGTTGACCCACCTCGGCCCATGTGACGGACGTCCTGTCCGAATAGGTATTGCCCGCTGCAGTAATCAATTGATAGCGCTCGGAATAAAGCGGGACCGAGGTCACACGCCCGAGAGGTTCATTATCAAGATAACTAATACCGGCATCGATCTCGAAATTACTGAGCAGCGTCAAGACTTCCAATGATGTTCGCGACGTAATGGAAAAGGTGACATGGGGGTGCTTCTCTCTGAAAGGCGTGGTGAGCTTGGACACCATGGCCAATGCGGTTGGAATGGCGGCAATCTTCAGGTGTCCGGCCAGTCCAAAATGCGCTGCGCGGATTTCTTCACGCATTGTTTTCGTGTCGCCAACAATTCGCCGCGCCCATTCGAGCACGCGCTGACCCTCGGATGTCAAACCATTGAACCGCGAGCCGCGCTGAACAAGAACAGCGCCCAGCGTATTTTCAAGCTGACGAATTGCTGCTGAAAGCGTCGGCTGTGTCACACCGCATTCTTCCGCAGCGCGGCCAAAATGCTTATGGCGAGCCAATGCGATAAAAAATTCCAACTTGTCGATCATCCAGACTCTCCTCCACAAAGACTCTAGAGCAAATGAGCAAGCCTTCTAATGCTGGGCCGCTTTGGTCTGGCAAAGAGTTTTGTTTGATGTATGTTGCGCTCAACATCCACGATTTCCAAGGACATGAAAATGGATATTCGTCAGATTGACGATCGCTACGCCGTGACGGGTCAGATTTCACCAGACGACGTTCGCGATATCGTTGCCGCTGGCTACGGCGCGCTCATCTGCAATCGGCCGGATGGCGAGTCACCAGACCAGCCAGATTTTGCAGAGATCGCCAAAGTCGCAGAAAAGGCCGGTATTCCCGTTTATTACGTGCCGATTATAGCCGGACAGCTAACGCAAGATGATGTCGATGCTATGGCTTCCGCGCTTGAACAAGCTGAAGGCCCGGTTCTCGCCTATTGTCGCTCAGGCGCCCGCTCAACCAATATTTACGGGATTGTGCAACAGCAGAAGGGTTAGAGTTGGTGCGCCTGTTCGGCACGCTGACTGTGGTCTTCTTTATGACGCTGCCCGTTGTTGCTGGCAGCGCACAGGAGAAACCATTTTCTGCCGACAATATAGATAATATGCTGGAAAACAGCGCTCCAATGCCGTTGGCGAGCGGCACTGTCGAAGATCGGTTGAAGCAAGAGATTCAGGCGTGCTGGGTTCAGCCCATCTTCAAGCGGGGCGATACTCTGCCAGAAATAAAGGTAGCTGTTAGCGTCGGGAAAGACGGGACGCTACTCAAAGACCCCAAAGTTTTGAAGACCGGAAAGGGCACCATAGGCAAACAGCTTGCTCTAAGCGCCGTGCGCGCCATCAAGCGCTGCGCACCCTTCAAAACGGTAAAAGCTAATCCCGGTTCTTATGAAAACCTTCGAACGATTATACTCAACTTTCAGCCGTCTTCGCTGTAATTGCCGGTTTTCACTGACTAGAAAAACGCCTGAATGCCGGTCTGTGCACGACCCAGAATGAGAGCATGCACATCGTGCGTACCTTCATAAGTATTCACCGTTTCGAGATTTTGCGAGTGCCGCATGACATGATAGCCGATCTGGATTCCATTGCCGCCATGCATATCGCGAGCCATGCGCGCGATGTCCAAAGCCTTGCCGCAATTATTGCGTTTAACCAGGCTGATCATTTCCGGCGCCATGCGGTCCTCGTCCATGAGACGGCCAACGCGCAATGAAGCCTGCAAACCAAGCGCAATTTCGGTTTGCATATCGGCAAACTTCTTCTGGAAAAGCTGTGTTGCAGCCAGTGGACGACCGAACTGCTTGCGGTCGAGGCCATATTGTACCGTGCGCTGCCAACAATCTTCAGCGGCGCCCATGACACCCCAGGAAATACCATAGCGTGCGCGATTAAGGCATCCGAATGGACCTTTCAGACCAGCCACATTCGGCAGCAACTGTTCTTCTCCAACAATAACGCCATCCATGACAATCTCGCCGGTGATCGAAGCGCGAAGGGAAAGCTTGCCGTCAATCTTTGGTGCGGAAAGCCCCTTCATGCCTTTCTCCAGCACGAATCCCTTGATCTGGCCGTCATGCGCGTCGGACTTGGCCCAAACTACAAAAACGTCGGCAATAGGGGAATTTGAAATCCACATCTTCGAGCCGGAAATACTATAGCCATCCGCAACTTTGGTCGCACGGGTCTTCATACCCGCCGGGTCGGAGCCTGCATCCGGTTCTGTCAATCCAAAGCAACCAATCCATTCACCGGACGCCAATCTCGGCAGATATTTCTTGCGCTGTTCTTCCGAACCATAGGCATAAATAGGATACATGACCAAGGAGGACTGCACGCTCATCATCGACCGATAACCACTGTCCACACGCTCCACCTCGCGGGCAACAAGTCCGTAGGCAACATATGACGCACCTGCCGTGCCATATTCCTCCGGCAAAGTGACCCCGAGCAATCCTGATTGTCCCATAAGGCGGAATAATTCAGGATCAGTCTTTTCCTGGATATAGGCTTCCTCGATTCGCGGCTGAAGTTCGCTTTGGGCAAAGCTACGCGCGCTGTCGCGAATCATCCTTTCGTCTTCTGTCAGTTGGTCTTCCAACAAAAAAGGATCCGTCCAGACAAAGGATGGCTTGGAGTTTGCCATAGGTATTCTCCTCAAATAGGCGACAAGACCTAGCATCAAATCCGCACCGGTGACCAGATCGCGGCATTGCTAAAATTTGCTTGGATGATGAGCGACGCGCATGATTTGCGCATTTCGATACGCAGCCGAATCCACTATATCTGTGTAATGGCCATTAAACATCTCACCGAAACAATCATCAATCAGATCGCGGCGGGCGAAGTTATCGAGCGGCCAGCCAGCGTGGTGAAAGAACTCGTTGAGAATGCAATCGATGCCGGCGCAACACGCATTGATATTGTCACTGCGGGCGGTGGAAAGAACCTTATCCGCATAATTGACAATGGTTCTGGCATTCCCGCCGATGAACTTTCATTGGCGGTTTCCCGCCATTGCACGTCGAAACTGACCGATAATGTGCACGATATCAGAGCGCTTGGTTTTCGCGGCGAAGCACTTCCTTCCATTGGTTCAATTTCGCGATTGTCACTAAAGTCGCGTGTGGCCGATGCCGATTCTGGATTTGAGATCGCCGTTAATGGCGGGCGCATGGACGGCCCGCGCCCGACGGGCATGAACGGCGGAACAATCGCGGAGGTGCGGGATCTTTTCTTTTCCACACCCGCACGCCTCAAATTCATGAAAACGGACCGCGCTGAAGCCTCTGCGATCAGCGATGTGGTCAAACGTGTTGCCATCGCCTTTCCGCATATTCGCTTTTCCATGACCGGGAGCGACCGGACACCATTTGAAATGGCCGCAACGGGGGTTGGCTCAGAGGGGATGCTGGAGCGAATCTCGCAAGTGTTGGGCAAAGAGTTTCCAGAAAATGCCATAGGCATTGATGCAATGCGCGATGGCGTTCGGCTAAGCGGTTTTGCCGGTATTCCTGCTTTTAATCGTGCAAATAGCCTTCATCAATTCGCCTATGTGAATGGCCGCCCGGTTCGCGACAAGCAGATATGGGGCGCAATTCGCGGAGCTTATGCGGATGTTATGTCGCGCGACCGTCACCCCCTTGTCGTTCTTTTCCTCAATCTCGATCCGGAACTCGTCGATGTGAATGTCCACCCAGCAAAAGCCGATGTGCGATTTCGCGATCCTGGTCTTGTTCGCGGCTTGATAGTTGGAGCAATACGGGAAGCGCTCGGGCAATCCGGTATTCGGGCGGCGACCACGGGTGCGGAAGCCATGCTGCACTCTTTTCGACCTGGCGGCGGATTCGAACCTCGCTCAACAGCGCCAATATGGGGCAAGGAAACTGTCTCTCCCGGTAATCTGAACTATTCGGTGCAGCAATCGCCGTTCCGTCCTTTTGAGAGTGTCGCCAGCGCCTCGAGTCACGGCAACGGGTTTGCTGAAACCGTGCAGGAATTCCTCTATGATGGCGCTGCCGCTCTAAGCGCTGATGCCCGCGCCAGCACGATCAGTGCTTCGCCAGAATTGCTTGCCATGCCGCTCGGCGCTGCCCGGGCACAGGTTCACGCAAATTATATCGTCTCACAAACTGACGACAGCCTCGTTATTGTTGACCAGCATGCAGCGCATGAACGTCTCGTCTATGAGGCTTTAAAAAGCGCTCTGCACTCACGTCCTTTGGCGGCGCAGATGCTGCTTATCCCGGAGATTGTCGATCTTCCCGAGGAAGATGTGGGGCGGCTTGTTGCCCATGCTGAAACGCTGCAACGCTTCGGGCTTGGTCTGGAAGCTTTCGGCCCTGGTGCTGTCGCCGTTCGCGAAACCCCCTCCATGCTGGGCGAGATCGATACGCAAAAGCTGGTGCGAGACCTTGCAGATGAGATTGCAGAACACGACACGTCGGATGGCTTGAAAGCCATACTCGACCACGTGGCTGCTACCATGGCGTGTCACGGTTCAGTCAGGGCTGGACGGCGGCTTAAGCCCGACGAGATGAATGCGTTACTTCGTCAAATGGAGGCAACGCCGGGTTCAGGTACGTGCAACCACGGACGCCCGACCTATATTGAACTGAAGTTGACGGATATTGAACGGCTGTTTGGCCGGCGCTAAAGCGTTTTCCATTCTATGGAACCATTCAGGCAGACCTTGACCGCGAAAGTCGCAAAGCCGTAAATAGCGGTAAATGAACGAACTGGAATAAATGCAATGAACCGATTTGAAGGCCCCGGCTCTCGCGAAGCCAAAATTCGCTATCTAGACGGTGACTTTCAAGTCCTGTCTCCGGGGGCCTATGTCCTGTGCGCCGTCACTGGGGAAAAGATTGCTATTGATGAATTGAGGTACTGGAGCGTCGCGCGACAGGAGCCCTATGTGGACGCACATACTTCTTTCAATCGGGAATTGCAGAAAAATCCTGACCTGCGTCAGCGGAATAAGGCTTGAGCGTGTATAATCGTCGAACCCTTCTGCTTTCGCTCATCGGCATTGGCCTTACCATTAGCGGTTGTGCCACCAGCAAGGAGCCGCCGACCTATAGCGGACCAACCAAGACTATTCGCGGTTATTTGCAGGGACCGCCTTATGCCCGGCTTGGTGCAAGCACCGTTGTTTTCATAACGGCTTATGATGCGACAGGTGGCGTAACAGGTTCCATGCCAAAGATCGGCGCGACAAGCTTTACCCTGAATCGCAATGGCTATTTCCCGATTGCCTATGAGATAGAGATTCCCGCGAGTCATGCCGCTCCCCGCATTTCGCTTGCCGTTGAAATGCGCCAATATGGCAGGGTAACGTTCACCAATGATCGACAATATAGTCAAACGACCGGACGTAATCTCGACATACCCGTAAGAGAAGCACCGCCAAGGGTCAGAACGCGCAACTATCTATAGAGTTTTAAGGATGCGCGCCTTGGCGCGTTCCCTTGTATCGCGAATAATATTATGCGCGGTTTGCGGATGGCTGAAAAGAAGTTCCACATCCAGAACGAGTGTTTGCCTCGCCAATTCCTTGGTCACAGCACTTCCGTCAAACAATCTGACATGATCCTTTGCGGTCGTGATCAAGGTAAGCTGGTCTTTGGCTGCGTCCTTCATCAAATCAGCAGCGTCCTCATCCGTATAGGGATGGTGATCTGGAAAGGATTTGGTCTGTGCCACATCTAGTCCGGCTTCGTGCAAGGTCCTGAAAAACTTGGACGGATCGCCGATGCCAGCAAAAGCCAATAAGCGCCCCTGGCTTATCTGCGCAATGTTTTGTGGTTGAAGCACAGACTCATAAATCGGTTTTGCCGCCCTCGCAGCGCTGCGAACAAGCTGGTCGGCACCGCTGGCAGTGCCTATTCTGAGCAAGGCATCGGTTCGGACCAATTGGTCCGTGAGCGGTGCTCGTAGCGGCCCGGCAGGCAGGACTTTCCCGTTGCCAATTCCCCGGCCCGCATCGACCACCATAAGCGCATAGTCAAAATGCAGGCGGGCACTCTGAAAACCATCATCCATGATGATGAAATCACAACCCGACGCGATAAGCGCTTTCGCGCCAGCCACGCGGTCGGCGCACACGACAACGGGTGCATGACGCGCCAGCAGAATCGGCTCATCGCCAACATGGCGCGCGCTGTCTTTATCCGGGTCGACTTTGTGCAAGCCGGAAAATGCACCGCCATAGCCACGCGATACAATTCCTGGCTTCAGGCCCATTGAGGTCGCTGCTTTGGCCAGAGCAATCGATGTTGGTGTCTTGCCCGCACCGCCAACAGTAAAATTACCGACGCATAGCACCGGAACAGAGACGGATGGCGGCTTGGCGCGCCGAAGACGGCGACCGGCAACTGCGCCGTATATGTTGGCAAGAGGACTCAAGGCTCGCGCACGCCAATCCGGCTTTTCCCACCAGAATGGAGGCGCTTCTGACGTCATTTCCAAGCGCTTTCGCGATTGGAGAGTCGAGCCTGCAGCACCAAAGGCTGCAAATAGGGCTCAAGGGCTGTCATGGTTCGCGACAGTGATCCGCGCATGTCCTCGACTGTCTTCAGCCCCGCATCAATCATAATCTGCCGTTCTGCCGGATTGTTGAACAGGTAGTTTACCGCCCCTGCCAGCATATCCTTGTCGCGTACAAGTTTGGCAGCGCCATTTTTGATCAAGCGTTGATAGGAGTCACGGAAATTCTGCACATTGCGACCCGAGAGAATGGCCGATTTCAGCATAGCCGGTTCAAGAGGATTTTGGCCACCTTGCGCAGTCAGTGAGCGGCCGACGAAGGCAATCTCTGCCATCCGCAGATAAAGACCCATATCGCCGATTGTATCGCCTATGAATATATCTGTGTCCGCATCGATCGGATCATTTCGGCTGCGCAATGCAACCTTCATTCCCATCGTTTCTATCAGAGCTGCTACCTCAGCAGCGCGATCCGGATGCCGGGGCACCAGGATCGTCAGTAAGTCGCGATGCCGGGCCTTGAGCATTTGATGCACCTGAGCGACGATTTCCTCTTCGCCCTGATGCGTAGAGATGGCAGCCCATGTCTTGCGCGGGCCGATCATCTTTTGAAGTGCGACCAATTGCGAATTGTCCACCGGCGGAACGGCCGTATCAACCTTCAAATTGCCTGATACTGTCACCGGTCGTGCGCCAAGCGTACGGAACCGCTCACCATCAACATCTGACTGCGCGACAACGTGAGCGAGATTTTCAAACAACGCCTCTGCGATCGATGCACGCTTGTTCCACGCCGCGAAGGAACGGTCCGACAGGCGTCCATTAACGAGAACCTGCGGCACACGCCTTGTTCCAAGCTCGAGGATCGTCATCGGCCATATTTCAGACTCGCATATTACCGCAAGATCAGGCTGCCAGTGGGTCAGGAAACGATCAACCGCAGGCTTGAGATCAAGTGGCACATACTGGTGAATGACACGATCCCCAAGACGATCCTGAACCATTTTCGCCGAAGTCACCGTGCCGGTGGTCAAGACGACATGGATGCCCATTTCGACGATTGCTTCGACCAATGGCGTGACAGCCGATGTTTCGCCAACGCTGGCGGCATGAACCCAGACCAATGGTCCAGAGGGTCGAGCCACGCTGGCAACACCATAACGCTCGCCTTGACGACCGCGCTCTTCCTTGCCCTTGCTCGCACGGAAAGCAACATAGGCTCCCACTACGGGGAAAATTATAGCACCCGCCCACCGGTAGGTGCTGAGTGCCAATCTGGCCCACTTCTCACTCATATCGCGCCATCCACCAGTGTATGAACACGAAGCGTATTCGCATTCAGGCTGTCCGTCAGTTCAACGCGCTTAGCTTCAAGCATGGCATCATCAGCATCCTGGGGAACGAAAATCGGATCTCCGACAATCAGTCCTGACTTGCCGAAAGGCAATGGAACAGTTGTCTTATCCCAACTCTTTTCAAGAACTTTCCGTCGCGAGGTCAGGTAGCAAATTGGGAGAATTGGACGGCCCGATAATTTTGCAAGCAGAATAACGCCTATGCCTGATTGGCGAGGCGTACCATGGGGGATATCAGCAATCATTGCAGCAGTCTTGCCATCCTTCAATGCCTTTTTTAGGGCAAGCAATGCACGTGCACCGCCTTTTTCAGCCCCCTTTGCGCGGTCCCTACCGCCTGAACCGCGAATGATCTCAACACCGAAACTTTCAGCGACGCGCGCGTTCAATTCGGCATCCTTGCTGCGCGAAAACATTGCAACAAACCGGACATTGCGGGGCATGAGAAACGGTGCCATCAAATGCTGGCCGTGCCATGCAACCGCAATAAAAGGTTCGCCGCCACGCTTCATATCTTCGACATCAGACGAACCGGCGAGCCGAGGATTTGTAGCATTCACCAGCCGGAAAAACTGGGTAATAAGCCAAACTATCATCGTCCGCACAACCGGCGAATTTGCCAAAGGACCACGGACAGAACGCCAGAACCGCTTCAGCAACCCGTTTTTCTTCTTAGGCGAAGATTTGGAAGCTAACATAATTTCGCTGGTCGGCATTTCATCGTTTTGTCGTGTCACACGATCAACCTGATTTGCCCGTTACCGGATCAAGCAGCTTGTGCATATGGACGATGAAATAACGCATATGCGCATTATCGACTGTTTGCTGTGCTTTGGATTTCCAGGCGCGCTGTGCGGTTTCGAAGTTCGGATAAATTCCGACAATATCGAGATTGTCGAGATCGCGGAACTCGACGCCGCCTAACTTCTTAAGCTCCCCGCCGAAAACCAGATGCAGCAGTTGTTTTGTATCCGAGGTTTCTTCGCTCATAATTATTATCCAGATGATTTGCCAGATTGGAAGATGTCAGTCTGTTTAACCGAAGGCAGTGTCCGCTACAATGTTCAGCATGTTATCCATTAGTAGACCACTTGCCGCAACCAAAGCGCCGTGCCGGTAATCGCCTCTTTGAGTATTGCGCAGACCGTAGGTGAGTGCTTTGCCTTTTGCTGTCAAGACATTGCCGCCCGCTTCAGACAAAATGAGATCGGCAGCCGCCAGATCCCAATCATGGGAGTTCGGTCTTACGAAGGTCCCAGCAAGGTCGCCCCGCGCTACCATCGCCAGCCTATAGGCAAGCGACGCTATATGAGGGGCGCGTTCAATAGAGCCAAGAAATGATTCCGGCAGCTTATTGAGAAATCCTCCCGGCGCAGCAACTTTGAATGGCCGGCTTTCCGCCTGGGCATGGATGGGACTGCCGTTCTGATCAGCGCCCTCACCCGGCAAGGCACTTATCGTCTCATGACGAGCCGGACACTCAAGAACGCCCGCCACCGGACGGCCATTCTCAATGACGGCGACACTGACGCACCAAACATCAACACCTTCTATGAAAGCACGGGTTCCATCTATTGGATCGACAACGAAAAAGCGTTGCCTGGGTGAATCTATACGCTCATCAAGCGTCTCTTCAGATATCCAGCCATAATCAGGCCGTGCGGTCAGCAGCACATCCTTGAGATATTTATCCGCGGCAAGATCCGCTTCGGTAACAGGGGAATTACCGGTCTTGAGCCATATCTGGGGCGATTGCCCATAAAAGGACAGGGCTACGCGGCCAGCGCCTATTGCTGCCTCACGAATCAGGTCAAGATCTGCTCTGTTTTGGTCATTTTCCGGCAAGAGTCATGCCTTCTATAAGGAGCGTTGGGCTGGCAACGCTGAAATTGCGATCAATATCATTGGCTACCGTTAAATTAAGGAACATTTCTTTCAAATTCGATGCCAGTGTTACCTCGCTTACCGGGTAAGACAGCTCACCGTTTTCAATCCAGTATCCGCTAGCGCCACGGCTATATTGGCCGGTTATCATGTCAACACCCTGCCCAAACAGTTCCGTGACATAAAACCCTGTGCCAACGGCGCGGATTAATTCGTCCGGCGTTTTTTCGCCAGGCTCGATAGCAAAATTGGTAGATGACGGCACGACAGTCGAGCCCGAGCGTGTGCCGCGCCCGTTCGTGGTCAAACCCAATTCCTTGGCTGTAGACGTGGAGAGCAACCAGTGCTTCAGCACCCCATTTTCAACCATGTTCAATGGAACGCCCTCAAGGCCTTCGCCGTCGAAAGGGCGAGATCCAGAGCCCCGCACCCGCAATGGATCATCAGAGACATAAATAGCATCGCTGAGAATTTTCTCTCCCATGCGATCTTTTAGAAAGCTGGTTTTGCGGGCAACCGATGCTCCGTTGATGGCGCTCGCCAAATGCGAGGCAATGCCACGCGCCACGCGCGGATCGTAGACGACATTGACGCGCCCCGTCTGCGCCTGACGTGCATTCAGCCGCTTGACAGCGCGCGCGCCAGCGGAACGTCCGATAGCGGCAGCATCTTCCAGCTCACCATAATAAATACGCGACGAGAAATCATAGTCGCGTTCCATCGCGGTTCCAGTGCCTGCGATAGCACTCACCGAACGTGAAAAACGTGAGCCATTATAATACCCGGCAAACCCTCCCGAAGTGACCAGAACCAACCCGCCCATGCCGGCAGATGCCGAGCCACCGCCAGAATTGGTAATGCCTTCGACGCTGAGCGCTGCTTCCTCTGCCGCAAGTGCAGCTTCAGTCAATTGTGCGGCATCGACATTGGTTGGATCGTAGAGCTCAAGATCACGAATATTGCGCACGAGCTGTTCTGTTGCCGCTAATCCTTCGTAGGCATCATCCGGCGAAACCTTGGCCATTGCGACAGCTCGTTCAGCCAGAATCTTGGGATCAGAGCCCGTATTTGCGGAAATGCTCGCGATCTTGCGGCCGACAAAGACCCGCAACGAAAATTCGTCACTTTCCGAAGATTCGGTCGACTCCACTTTGCCCAACCGCACGTTAACGCCAGTCGAGCGGGAGCGCACCACAACGGCATCTGCCGCATCAGCACCAGCACGCCTTGCGGCCTCTACCAACGCTGTGGCACTGTCTACAAATTCGCGGGAATTTACCGGCTCGACCATATTCATCTCTAAGGTTGATTGCATGAGAGGATGCGAGGACTTATCTGACAAAGCCAGACGATGTACTCCACCCTATATGGTGCAAATCAGGGTCTATCAAGGCAAACGCGCGCAACATTTTTTAAGGTCCGGATCACGAGCACATGCTTTCACAGAGCGGCAACCTCTACTATCAGGCACTTGCACTTCTTGCAGGGGCGATTATTGCGGCCCCGCTTTTCAAGCGTCTCGGTCTGGGGACCGTGCTTGGCTACCTTGCCGCCGGGCTGCTGATAGGCCCCCTTGCCAATCTGATCACGGATGGCGAACAGGTCCTTCACTTTTCAGAACTCGGCGTGGTTTTCCTGCTTTTCGTCATCGGCCTTGAACTCAAGCCATCTCGTCTTTGGACATTGCGACATGCAATTTTTGGTCTCGGCGCAGCGCAGGTAATCGTTACCGGCGCTCTTTTGACCGGCTTGATCGTTGCGCTTGCCCTTATGAATTGGCAGGCCGCCTTGATCACGGGATTTGGCCTTGCCCTCTCATCGACAGCCTTTGCCATGCAGATTCTGGAAGAGCGCGGCGAAACGACCATGCCTCACGGACAGACATCATTTGCAATTTTGCTGTTTCAGGACCTGGCAATCGTCCCGCTTTTGGCCATGGTGCCTGTCCTTGCACCGGGCTCAGCAACGCATGAGGCAGATCCGCTGGGCAAATTTCTCATCGCCGTTATCTGCGTTGGAGCGATCATTGCCGTTGGTCGCTATCTGCTTAATCCACTTTTCCGGTTTATTGCCAATACCGGCGCACGCGAAGTCATGATCGCAGCAGCCTTGTTCGTGGTTCTGGGGGCGGCGACGCTGATGCAATTTGCCGGTCTATCAATGGCTATGGGTGCATTCATTGCCGGTGTACTCTTGGCTGAATCTTCCTATCGCCATGAGCTTGAAGCCGATATCGAACCCTTTCGCGGCGTGTTCCTCGGCCTTTTCTTCATGGCTGTCGGCCTGTCTCTCGACCTTGATGTCATTTTGCAAAATTGGCAGGCAATTCTTTTGGCTGTACCGGTTTTCATGGCAATCAAAGCTTTGGTAGTTTACCTGCTCGCCCGGATATTCCGCAACAATCACAATGATGCGATCCGTGTCGCGTTTTTCCTGCCACAAGGCGGTGAGTTTGGTTTCGTCTTGTTTTCGGCAGCAGCTGCCGCAGGCCTTATGACCGGTTCGGCTGCCTCAGAACTCGTTGCGGTAACAACGCTTTCCATGGCGGCGATGCCTTTATCGGTTGCCCTTGGGAATCGTTTTCTGGTCGATCACAACAAGAAGGATGAGATTGACGAGGACTTTGACGGGGCTGGTGCCGACGTCATGATGATCGGCTTCTCGCGCTATGGGCAGATTGCAGCGCAAATTCTTCTGGCGGGCGGCAGCGACGTTACTGTTATCGATGCCTCAGCCGACCGTATACGCGCGGCGAGCAAATTCGGATTCCGCATCTATTTCGGCGATGGAACCCGAAAGGAAGTGCTGGAAGCTGCCGGTATAAGACGGGCCAAGATTGTGGCAGTCACCACGCATAAGAAAGAAACGACAAACCAGATTGTTGAAATGATTCAGGCCGAGTATCCGGATATAAAGCTTTTTGTACGATCTTACGATCGCGTACATACGCTGAAGCTACGCGCTCGCGGCGTCCATTATGAGCTGCGTGAAACCTTTGAATCCGGCCTGGTGTTCGGGCGGCGAGCGCTTGAGGAACTCGGCGTTAGCGAAGATCTTGCCTACGAAATAGTGCAGGACATTCGCCAACGCGATGAGGACAGGCTACACCTGCAGGCGGCAGAAGGTCTGTCTGCCGGTAATGATCTTCTTCTCACACGACCGGTAACACCTGAGCCTTTGGTCAAGCCAACACGCGAGGCTCAACGTATAGACACTGTTCCGGACGAGGAGATCGACGCCAAACCTGTGCCAACGCCGGCTGAATAAACTCAGGATTGCGGCGGCCCGACGATCAACACGGCAGGGCTCGTCAACAGCAGTTTTTGTGCCGCAGCCTTGACCTGCTCAAGCGTTACCGAGTTGATAAGATCAGCGCGTCTGTCGATATAATCACGACCAAGCTTTTGATCCTGCAAACCGACAAGAGTGCTGGCCACCGCTGACGATGAATCCAGATTGTTTACGGCATAAGAGCCAACCAGATACTTCTTCGCCTCAACCAGTTCTTCTTCTGTCGGCCCATCCTTGGCCATGCGCGCAACCTCATCTTTCAGAATTTGCAAAGTCTCATTAGACCGATCAGCACGTGTCGCGGTCGAGATTATCAGCGCGGACATATGGTCTTTGGTCGCAAGGGTCGAACCCGCGGAATAGGCAAGGCCACGCTTTTCACGAACTTCATTGTAGATACGTGAAGAGAATGTGCCGCCACCCAGAATGTGGTTCATGATGAAAACCGGAAAAAAGTCCGGATCCTGACGGCGGACGCCCGGATAAACCATTGAGATTGACGTCTGGGGCAAGACATAATCCACCCGCGTGGTTCGATCCAAGCCCAGCTTTGCGTCGCTGACGGGTTCAAGCTGTGCCTTCTCAGGAAGATCGCCAAATACCTTGTCCAGCAAAGCAGCGAAATCCTCAGGGCTGATGGAGCCGACCGCTGCAACAATCAGATTATCGCGGGCAAAATTGCGTTTGTGGAACGTGGCAAGATCATCATGCGTTATAGTGCCCAGCGTCTCCACTTTACCTTCCGACTGACGGCCATAGGGATGCGAACCATAGAGGGCTTCAGCAAATTTGCGCCCTGCTATAGTGTTGGGATCGCGCTCGGACGCCTTTATTCCAGCCACAACCTGCTGGCGAATACGGTCAATAGGAGCTTGATCGAAGCGTGGCTTATTGACAGCGAGAGCAAGCAAGTCGACAGCAGCATCACGTCTGTCCGAAAGCATACGTACTGTGCCGGAGATCGCATCATCATCGGCGCTGAAACTCATTTCAGCACCGACATCATCGAGCTGCTGCTGAAATTTTTCGGAATCCAGATCGCCCGCGCCTTCGTCAAAAAGGCCGGTCATCAGATTGGCTATCCCATCCTTACCTGATGGGTCTTGCGCAGAACCGCCTTTGAACGAAAAGCGCATGGAGATGAGCGGGACGAAATCGTCCTGCACCAGCCATGCCCGAATGCCTTTGGGCGATACTACTTCCTTGATTTCGACGGCATAGGCAGGCGCGATGGTAATGGCGGCGAGCACAAACGCAGCGGCAAATCGCTTCATGATGGATGCACTCATTGGACAACTCCCTGCGCTGGTGCTTCACCCTCGCCTGCATTCTGCGTCTGGTTTTCGGTTTTTTTATCGGGCGTGCCCGCTTCCGGCATCAGATAGCTCGTGACTGAACGGCTATCGACGAGATATCGCTTGGCCACGTCCTGGATATCCTGAACTTTCACCGCCTTTATGCGATCCGGCCACTCTTCGATGTCTTTGATGGTTTGGCCCGTAGATAGTGTCGAGCCGTAAATGCGAGCCATACCGGTTTGACTGTCTCGCGCGAAAATAACGCTTTTCAAAAAGCGGTTTCTGGCTTTTTCCAGTTCGTCTTCAGTAACGCCATCCTTGATAATCCGGGCAACCTGCGCATCGATGCCATTTTCGACATCTTTTAATGTGGCATCGCCACGGGGCGACCCATAAACGCCAAAACTGCCATCATCGAGCGAAGAGCCCTGATAATATGCGCCAGCGCTTGCCGCTGAGCCATCCTTGACCACCAGTGTCTGGTAGATACGGCTGCGCGCAGAGCCACCCAGAATTTCGCTGAGCAGATCAAGTGCCTCTGCTTCGCCGGGTTTTGCATTGGTATAGGACGGGGCAAGCCACATCTTCTGGAAGCTGGGTTGAGAAACACGCGGGTCGGCCAGCGAAACCGTACGTTTGGTATTCTGTTCAGGTTCCTGCGGACGCTCGCGCTTGCCGGGCTCTGCCCGCCGTGGAACCTTGCCATAGGTCTTTTCCGCAAGTGCCTTAACGGTAGCGCTGTCTACGTCACCAGATACAACAAGCGTCGCATTATTGGGTGTGTAATATTTTTGATAGAAGGCCAGAGCATCTGTCAGATTGAGCTTCTCCATCTCATGCAGCCAGCCGATTACCGGCATCCGATATGGATGGTTCTGATAAAGCGTGGCATTCACTTCTTCCGAGAGCAATGAAGACGGATTGCTATCAACGCGCGATCGGCGCTCTTCCAGAACGACATCCCGTTCCGTCTTGACCACTTCATCGTTCAGGATGAGATTTTCCATCCGGTCAGCTTCATAGGTCATAGCCATTTCCAGCGCCTGTGGAGCGAGCTGCTGGTAGAAGGCCGTATAATCGTAGGATGTGAACGCGTTTTCCTGTCCGCCAATCTCGGCAACCTTGCGCGAGAACTCACCGGCCGGATAGGTCTTGGTCGCCTTGAACATCAAATGCTCGAAGAAGTGGGCAATACCAGATTTTCCCGGCTCCTCGTCGGCAGATCCGACATGATACCACAGCATGTGCGTGACAACGGGGGCACGGTGGTCGGGAATAACAACAACTTCCAGCCCATTTTCGAGATGGAACGAGCTGACATCATTCTTGATCGAGGCGTTGGCTGCAACCAATGTTGCAGTCTTTGTTTCCGCTCGCACTGGAAGGGTTGAAAACGAGGCGAAAACCACGCCCGACAAGACAAATGCCGCAACAAGGCGGCCTTGAGCAAGAAGCATTCAGATCAATCCAATTCTGTTTTGCAGACACTGCAATGATGGACTTCCCAAGCTATTACGACTTCAATGTGACAAGCCTTATGATTGTTCCGCCGTAAGAACGCTCTTCGATGATTTCAAAGCGGGCGTCAAAAGCAATGACAGCTTCAGCTTCTTCTTCGAGGATCAGCAACGCGTCCGGCTTTAACCACCCGCCATCAAGAGCGGCCTTGAATGCACGCTCGCCCAAACCTTTGCCATAGGGCGGATCAGCAAAGACCAGGTCAAAGGGCTCGACATTGCCTGCATCGCCAAGCTTGGTTGCATCACGGCTGAACACTTTGGTGTTTCCGTTAAGTCCAAACGCCTCAATATTCGTACGAATCAAACCACGCCCTTGCGCAGATTCTTCAATGAAGATTCCATAGCGTGCGCCGCGAGACATAGCCTCCAGTCCCAAAGCGCCTGTGCCGGCAAATAGGTCGAGCACACGCGTGGACTCGAACTTTTCCGGGTAGTTATGCGCCAGTACATTGAAAAGGCTTTCACGCGTCCGGTCCGTTGTCGGCCGGATCGCGTTTGTTTCTGGGGTCGCCAAGCTGCGTCCGCGAAATTTTCCGCCAACAATCCGCATATGAGGCCTTAGCTTTTAGGCTTGCCGCCGCGTGGTGGCCTGCTTCCGCCACCAGGGCCGCTACGCGGTGCACCCCTGGGTGCGGCTTTCGGTCCACCATAGGGGCGGTCGCCGCTGCGGCCATCCTGCCTGCCGGGCGCGCGCGTTGGCTTGCCGCTTGCACCATAGGGGCGTTCCGAGCGGTTTGGACGGTCACCTTGTGCCGGCGCGTCGCCGCGTGCTTCACGTTCCTTGAGTTCCGCACGCTCGCGCTTGCCAACCCGTGGGGGACGCGGTGCATTGCGGGAACCTTCTGGACGGTCTGAGCCGAATGAACGCTTCGGACGCTCCGCATTATCGCCGCCTTCACGCGGTGGACGCGGAGAATAACTGCGCGGCTTGTCGCCGGAATACCCCCCCGGCGCGCGAGCACCTGGCCTTTCACGGTCTTCCCGAGGACGATCCGAGGCCGGACGATCAGAGCCCCGAGCTGGCCGGCTCGCGCCTTCGCCAGCACGTGCCGGTCTTTCCGACCTTGCGCTTTCCGCGCGATTTCTTGCTTCACGCGATTCTACCGCCTTTGCCCTCGCACTGCCCATGGGACGGGCACCCGGAGCCATCCACACATTCGCGGAACGCGAACTGCGCGGTGCCATAGCCTCGTCTTCCTTGCGCTCCCGATCCGCTTTCGAGCTAATGCCGCGCGGCTTCTGATCGTTGTCACTAGCCGCGCGAGTTGGGCGCTCTTCGCGTGGTCCACGTGCAGGCCGTTCGTCACGACCGGTTCGCGGTGTGGCTGGGCGGTCAGTACGATCTGTCGACCAGCGGGAAAGGTTTTCTTCGCGCTGTTCATCCTTGGATTTACGAGGCGCGTGTCGTTTTTCTACCGGTGCGCTGGAAATCCACTCCGAGCGGCGTGCCGGAGCCGGACGTTCGGCGGGCTGCTGAACAGCTTCGCCTTTCACGGCATCATTCGAGAATACATTGATGATCGGCGCATCAAAATCAGCGCCGGATTCTTCGATCAGGCGTTCGCCAAGCTGGTCGCGAAGCGTGCGGCCATTCATTTCGCGAACAGAACCTTCCGGCAAATCGCTCAACTGGAATGGACCATAGGAAATACGAATGAGCCGATTAACAGACAGACCCAACGCACCCAGGACGTTCTTGACTTCGCGGTTCTTGCCCTCACGAAGTCCCATCATGATCCAGACGTTAGAGCCCTGCTCACGTTCCAGATGGGCCTCAATTGCACCATAGAAGACGCCGTCAACAGCAATGCCATCCTTCAATGTATCAAGCTTTTCCTGAGTGACACTGCCATGAGCCCGAACGCGGTAACGGCGAAGCCAACCCGTAGAAGGCAATTCCAAAGCACGCGACAAGCCACCGTCATTCGTGAGCAAAAGCAGCCCTTCGGTGTTGATGTCGAGACGGCCAACGGACAAAACGCGCGGCATATCTTTCGGCAAGGATTCGAAAACGGTCTGTCGGCCTTCGGGATCGCGATTGGTCGTCACAAGACCAGCTGGCTTGTGGTAAAGCCACAAGCGCGTCCGCTCTTTTTCAGGCAATGGTTTTCCATCAACCTCGATGCGATCACTGCGCATGACGTTTATAGCGGGACTGGAAAGTCGCTTGCCATTGACGGAAACACGGCCCGCCGCAATCATCGTTTCGGCTTCGCGGCGGGATGCTATTCCCGCGCGTGCCAAACGCTTGGCTATGCGCTCGCCCTCTTCGAGCGGCGCTTCTTCTTTACGCGGTTCAAAACCGCGCTTTGCCGGAGCAGCATTGTCGAACTTGCGGGGTCCTTTGGGACCATCATTACCGCGCTTGTCGAAACTGCGCTTTTCAAAGGGGCGTTTGCCGCCCTTGCCGTCATCATTTGAGCTTGTCATGGAATGTTTGCCTTTCAGCAGGGCTCACTACCAGCTATGGAGTGTGCTTGCGAGTAAATTCTGGATGATGAGCCGCCCGTGAACCAAAAAACTGATCCTATGAGCCTGGCTTTGGCACAAGCACACGCGGCTGCGGCCCGAGGAGAGGTACCAATTGGAGCCGTCTTGGTCAAAGACGGGGCTGTTATTTCGGCAGCTGGCAACCGGACCCGAGAACTTAATGACCCGACTGCACATGCCGAAGTTCTGGCCATCCGGGAAGCTTGCCAGATCCTTGCAGATGAGCGCCTGACCGGATGCGACCTCTTCGTTACCCTTGAGCCTTGCACCATGTGCGCTGCCGCAGTTTCCTTTGCTCGAATTCGCCGACTTTATTATGGCGCACAGGATATAAAAGGTGGCGGCGTCGAAAACGGGGCTCGCTTCTTCACGCAACCAACCTGCCATCACGCCCCGGAAGTCTATTCTGGTTTTGGCGAAGCCGAGTCAGAAGCTCTGCTAAAAGAGTTTTTCAAGGCAAAGCGGCTCTAGTGCCGTTAATCGCTGCGTATTCTTGCCGAAAAATCAGGTGACGCGTCTGCATTTATCGCGCGCTGATTGATCAAGGCAGACTTTTCCACCTCACTTAAAGGCTTCTGATTATCTATCGCGCCAAGATCATAAAGATAGCTTGGCAGATAACCGGAGAAAACGACCCGATAATCAATGGGAATATCCGGCGTGATGGCTCGTATCATATCAAAAATAACCGTCGTGCAATTCGCGGTGACGGTATTGTAGAAGCTGGCTTTTTCCGCCAGGCGATTGGCATTGTCGACATAGGACAGGAACAATGCCTGGCGCATCTCCGGCTTCATATTGATACGATAACGATACACATCTTCCTTGCGTATATTGGTGCGCAACCGAACGATATCGCGTTCGTCGGCTGCGATCATTGCCAGTTCAAATTCTTTGAAAAAACCGCCGATCTCAGAAAACGCTTCGTGCCGCTCCTTCCGGATTTCAGCAGAAAAGACAACATGCTCGCCATTATTAAAGCCAAAACTGACAAGCGTATGCGCGATGGCGGGATTGGACCAATAGGAAAGGAATACATCGACCGATGCCAGATCTTCCATATTATACGTGCGCACTTCCCAGCGCGGCGTGAAATCCTCGCGCGTTCTCCATTCGAAGTTGCGCACATTGGACAAGGTGACCTGATTGCCTGACAAAGTTCCGGTGACCGTCTGTGCAACATCGTCAGCCCAGATGCGCGTGAGCGATGGTGTAATCGTGCTCCACCAATAGAGCAGTCCAAGCAATATTGGCACAAGAACGATCAATGCCCTAAATGACCGGCCCTTTATTTCCAGCCAAAGCACGGAAAAGGCAATCGCTATCCAGACTGTAAGACAGCCGATGGTGCCGAAAACGCCAAAGGGAAGCTGATACCAAAGGGCAAATCCGCCCCATATAAAAACCAGAACCGAAACAGGGACGAGGATAATCCGTCCGATCAATCTTAAAATGAACAATTGGGAGAATCCTCGACTGGCGTAGGTTAACTTAACGAAACGCAAGCATATCTGTTCCCAAACTTTCGGAACAGATTGCGGAAACACGCTTTAAGCGGCAACCATTACGACAGGTAAGGAGCAATAATTCTGGATCAGTTCCAGGGAATCAAGTTTTTGAAGCTGAAGCCCTTGTCCTTCCGGGCTGCAGCTTTCCGCTCACGTTCTTTCTTGACCTCGTCTTTGCCAAGATCATCCGTGGCCGCAGTCGGTGCGGGCGCCCTATATTCCAACGGTGGTTCGCTCAAATATCTGCGTGTGGTCGGTGAGCCAGCCGTTGAGGCGAGCTTGCGCGCACGAAACTCGCTGCTCTGATCGGTTTGCGGCGAGCCGGCGGGCACGACCTTCGGTGCCTTATCATTGTAAACGCCATACTCATCCCATTTTGACGACTTGGTAGCGGCAGGAATATCGTTTTCAACTTCCGGAACAAAATTCGGGTTGTTCTGGTTGGCAGTTGCGGTATCGCGAATGCGCTTGCGCCGCTGTTCTGGCGATTCTGGCCAGTTGGCGCTGTTTTCAGATACAACATTGCCCTGCGGCTGCGGCAACTGGGCGTTTGCAGAAGCGCCAGCAGGTGGACGAACAAGCTCCGGCCTTGGATTATACGCGATCGTATTTTTCTTTTTACTGAACGAAGCAATGTTTGATACGTCGTCAAGCAATTGCGCACCGGACGTTTTGTCGGTGCCATAGGTGGGCGATGTGCTGCAGCCAGCTATTGCCAGCGATGCAAACAATGCACTTAGAACCGTGATGCGTCCGTTCAAATTCATACTCGCCACTTCCACCCAAGCCTGAGCACTGATGCCCGCCAAAAAATACGCTTGATCTATGCCCTGCCTCTAAATTCAGGCAACTCAATGGCAAGCCTTTTACATGAGGCCTGTAGCATTAAGCAAGTCGAGGCTCTTTCTTGTTAATAAATCCGCGGATTATCTCAAGGGATAACCCGCGGATTTGATTCAGGCATCAAGTTTTCCCAACTTCGCCAGCTCATGTAGCGCCGCTGCATCCCGCGCCGATACATCAGGATAGGCCGGATCTGATCCAACATCATGCGTGTATCGCCATGACCGTGCGCATTTTGTGCCGGTTGCCCGTTCCGATACGACCGCAACGCCTTTGACGTCATCAGCAACAAAGGCATCTGCTGGCGCTGCTCCGTCCGTGATGGTTATGGCACTGGTGATGCATATCTCGGCCATATCAAGACCCTTCACCGCTTCGAACAATTCAGAATCGTTGATGAAAACCAGCGGGGCAGCCTCAAGTGATGAACCCAACGTCTTCTTGGCACGCTCCAACTCCAGCGCACCCGTAACTACACGGCGAACATCGCGCACCTTGCGCCACTTTGCGGCCAGCGCTTCGTTCTTCCACTCTTTTGGCGTGTCCCTGAACTGCTCCAGATGAACAGAAACGGCATTCTTATGCAGATCAAGCCATGCTTCCTCTGTTGTAAATGGCAGCATGGGAGCCAGCCAAGTCACGATACGGTCGAACAGATGCCTGACAACTTGCAGTGCAGCTTTCCGCTTGATGCTGGAAGGCGCATCGCAATAGAGTGCGTCTTTGCGGATATCGAAATAAAATGCAGACAATTCCACATTGAGGAAATCGATCAATGCGCGCGTGATCCGCTTGAATTCGAAGGCATCATAGCCCGAACGCACAAGTTCATCGAGTTCCGCGAGTCGATGCAGCATTAGCTGCTCGAGTTCTGGCATATCCGCATAGGCAACTTCATCGCCTTCGTCATGAGCCAAAGTCCCTAGCATCCAACGGATCGTATTACGCAGCTTGCGGTATGAGTCGATATTTGTCTGGATGATGTTTTTACCCAGACGTTGATCTTCCCAATAATCGGTTGTCATAACCCAAAGGCGAAGGATGTCTGCCCCAGAACCCTTGATGACATCCTGCGGCGTGACAGTATTGCCAAGCGACTTCGACATCTTGCGCCCCTCTTCATCCATGGTGAAGCCATGGGTGACAAGAGTATTATATGGAGCGCGTCCGCGTGTGCCGCAGCTTTCAAGCAAAGACGAATGGAACCAGCCGCGATGTTGATCGGAGCCTTCGAGGTAAACATCCGCTGGCCATTTCAGATCAGGGCGATCCTCGAGGGTGAAGACATGGGTCGAGCCTGAATCAAACCAGACGTCGAGAATGTCGCGTACTTGTACCCAGGGTTCATTGGCTTTTTCGCCAAGGAACCGCTCACGGGCACCTTCGGCAAACCAGGCGTCAGCGCCTTCCTGCTCAAAGGCCTCAAGAATGCGGGCGTTGACCACTTCATCCTTCAACACATTGCCATCTTCGTCGGCAAAAACGCAGATTGGCACGCCCCAGGCACGTTGGCGCGAAAGCACCCAATCGGGACGGTCCTCAATCATTGCACGCAAGCGGTTTTGCCCACCAGCAGGGACGAAACGTGTCTCGTCGATGGCGGCAAGAGCGCGCGAACGCAATGTCGTCTGATCGCCAAGATCTTTGTCCATATAGACAAACCATTGCGGCGTATTGCGGAAAATGACCGGCTTTTTCGAACGCCACGAATGCGGATAAGAGTGTTTGATACGACCGCGTGCAAACAGCATGCCGCGATTGATCAGCTCTTCAATAACAGCCTTGTTGGCATCGCCCTTCTTGCCATTATCGTCGATGACGCGCGCGGCACCTCCTTCACGGTCCGGCCCAAAACCCGGTGCATCCTTGGTGTAGTAACCCGCATCATCAACGGTGAAGGGGATTGCCGAGGAAATACCGCGTGCTTCAAGATCGCTGCGCGCATCCATCCACGCATCGAAATCCTCACGACCATGGCCGGGCGCTGTATGGACGAAGCCTGTACCTGCATCGTCGGTTACGTGATCCCCGCCAAGCATCGGCACCGCAAATTCATAACCACCGCCAAAACCTTTGAACGGGTGGGAGAGAGCGATGCCTGCAAACTCATCGGCTGTTATGGCTCTGATACGCTTGAAAGTCAGCTTGGCTTTCGTGGCCGAATCTTCCGCCAATGCATCTGCAAAAATCAACATCTCGCCCGGACGCGGGCCGAAATCATTCTCTGCCGTTTCAACCTCGTAAAGTCCGTAGGCTACGCGAGGTGAGTAGTTGACCGCCCTATTTCCAGGAATGGTCCAAGGGGTCGTCGTCCAGATGACGACATGGGCCGATGCGAGATCACCTTCGCCATTGACGATCGGAAACTTGACCCAGATCGTATCGCTTTCAACGTCGGCATATTCCACTTCGGCCTCGGCCAAAGCAGTACGCTCGACAACCGACCACATGACAGGCTTGGAACCGCGATAGAGCTGATCCGACATGGCGAACTTCAGGAGTTCCCCAGCAATGCGGCTTTCTGCATGAAATGCCATCGTTGTGTAGGGATTTTCGAAATCGCCTTCGATACCAAGCCGTTTGAACTCGGCAGATTGGACCTTGATCCAGTTGGCGGCAAATTCGCGGCATTCCTTGCGGAACTCGTTGATCGGCACCTGATCCTTGTCTTTGCCTTTGGCGCGGTACTGTTCCTCGATCTTCCATTCGATTGGCAGACCGTGGCAATCCCAACCCGGGACATAATTGGAATTGTAACCGCGCATCTGGAAGGAGCGCGTGATGACGTCCTTGAGAATTTTGTTCAGTGCATGGCCGATATGGATATTGCCATTGGCATAGGGAGGACCGTCATGCAGCACATAAAGCGGACGATCTTTGCCGTCTTCACGCAGCTTCCGATAAAGGTCCATGTCCTGCCAGCGCTGGACGAATTCCGGTTCCTTGGCTGGCAAACCAGCACGCATCGGAAAATCCGTCTGCGGCAGATATAGAGTTTTCGAATAGTCGATTGGCTTAGGCGTATCGTTCATTTTTCTTGGCTTTTCTTGGGCCCGCGCGTTATCGCTGCAAGCAAGGATTTGAAGAAATCGAAATAAGGCGCAAAGGCGCCGCCCGGACCTTCAACACCACGAAGCGAATAGCTTCAGGTTCAGGTGAAGGCCGGGCCAGTAATTCGTATCTGAATCGGTACGGACTTGGGAAAAGCCCCGCAAACGGTTTTCATGACCGCGCTTTTAGCAACCACGCTCGCGAGAATAAAGGGGCAGATGCAATAAACTTCGTCTGTATCTGCGACATCCGCTACAGCGAGAAGTCAAATCGGTAGGTTGCCTGCAAACCAAACGTTGCCTGATTAGCTGACCCACGCTCTTTGACCAGACTTGAATCGGCAGCAGGTCCCATCAAACGGTTATACTCCGCATAGGCGCTTGTCGTGATCTTGTCTGTGGTCTTCCAGGTAATTTGTCCGCCGATTCCGAGCGACTTCAGCCCCCCTCCTGGCCGGTATTCCTTAAGGCCAGACGCAGCAGACTCTGCTGGATTAACACCGTAATATTCACGGAAGTAATCTTTCGTCGCGACAGTAGCGCGTGGACCGGCGGACACACGCACCGTTGGAGTAATATCCGTAAAGGCATCAACAGCGAAATCTGCAACCACGCCATCATGCGCGCCAATGCCACGGCGAACTTCAACGCGGCCGCGGACATTATCTGTCGGATAGAATTCGGCAAACCCGCCAACTTCTACGCCCCAATCGGTATCATGCAGTCCCTTCAAATCGCGTGAGTCATCATCGTCGCGCCCGGAAACCAGCTTGCCCGTCAGACCGGCGCGAAACACGCCGGTATCGATAAAGCCGATGGAAGCATTGTCATTCAGAGACGAGAATTTTTCAGACTTGCCAGCGCGTCCAAGTGAAATAACCGGAGCGGCCAGCAGGCGATAATCGCTTGCGCCATCATAGCGCGGCGCAACAAATCCCTTTGCTCCCAATGTCAGATACCAGTCGCCCGACCACCAATGATCGCCTCTTGAGCTGCTGGCCGGTGTTTCCGCGTCACTATAATATTCATCCGCAAGCACTATGGCGGGGAACGCGAAAAATACTGCGCCAGCAAGGGCGCCAATCAAACGAACAGACATATCTTGACTCCGAAATTTGCCTTGGGAGACGGCAATTCCAGGCCAAGCTACGAAAGGATAGATAAAATTGGATTTATTCTTATGGTAAACGATTTGCCATTTCAGACAAAATTAATCGTGTTATCCAGCGGCGAGAGCGGCTTCACACCCTGTAAAAGTCCCCGTGCCTCTTCTTCATCCCTTCTGATCTGAAGCATCATAGGCTCCAGCCCATCGAATTTTTCTTCGCCACGAAGGTATGCAAAGAAGGAAACAGCGCAGATCTCACCGTATAGATCGCCGGAAAAATCGAAAACGTACGTTTCCAAAAGTGGCTCGCCATCCGTGTCAACTGTGGGTCTGCGTCCGAAGCTGGCCACGCCATCGTAAAGGGTGCCATCAGCCCGGCGAAAGCGAACCGCATAGATGCCGTGCTTCAAATGAGTTTCCGGGGGCAGAACCATATTGGCAGTAGGATAACCGATGGTCCGACCAAGCTGCTTGCCGTGAACCACTTTTGCCCGAATGCGATGGCGATATCCCAACAGGCCGGCCGCCTCTACAACGTTGCCCTCCCCGAACAGCGAGCGAATGCGGCTGGATGATACGGCCTGTCCGCCTTCATCGCGAAACGCATCAACCAGCGTGACATGGAAACCGCGCTTGTCACCGGCCTCCATGAGAAAAGCGGGGCCGCCTTGGCGATTTTTGCCAAAATGAAAATCAAAGCCGGTAACGATGCGGCTTGCATGCAGGGCACTGACCAGAATCTGGTCAACGAAGTCATCGGCAGTCAATTGCGAGAATTCGCGCGTGAACGGGCATTCCACCACGGCGTCGAAGCCCAAAGCCTCCAGAATAGTAGCTTTTTCAGCTGCCGGTGTCAGCCGGTCCACGGGTTGGTCCGGCACAAAGACGCTGCGTGGATGCGGCTCGAACGTTAAAACCAGCGAGGGCCTGCCCGCAGCCTGAGCCGCTTCCAAAGCGCGTTCGAGAACTGCTTGATGCCCACGATGCACCCCGTCAAAGTTACCAATCGCGACAACAGCGTCTCTTAAATCAGCTGGCAGCTGCGTGGGGTCCGTCAAGCGCAAAATTGGCATAGCTGCTTGTCCTCAAGCCAGAGCAGGCATCGTAGCAACAGGATTGCTTCCGTGTTTCTTCAGGAATTCCAGCAGCTTTTCGACATCGTGAACGCCACCATGGACATAATCACCCGCGTGAATGCCACCGGATATATATAGGACATCTATGCCAAAGAGATCAGCACCTTTGACATCCGTCAGCATACCATCGCCTATCGCAATGACACGGTTAAGGTCCACAGGTTTGCCACGCACCTCTTCAGCTGTGGCAATGGAAGCCTCATAAATCGGTCGATGCGGCTTGCCGGCGATCAAGGTCCGGCCACCAAGCTGGCCATAATCGCGGGCCAAAGCACCGGCACACCAGATCAGACGATCTCCGCGCTCAACGACAATATCAGGATTGGCACAGATAAATGGCAGATCGCGCGAACGGAAACGCGTCAGCATTTCGGCATAATCAGCCGGTGTCTCCGTTTCGTCATCAAAATAACCAGTACAGACGACGACATCAGCCTCCCGCTCTTCCACAAGCTCAACGTCCAGTCCTTCGTAAAGCGTTTCATCACGCTCCGGTCCAAGATGGAAGACCTTACGCGGCGAATTGCGGATCAATTCACGCGTAACATCGCCTGATGTAACGATCCGGTCATAGGCATCTTCGGGCACACCCAAGCCATGGATTTGCGCTGCCACGCTATCGAAGCGTCGCGGGGCGTTGGTTATCAGGACCACGGTCAAACCAGCGGCTCTGGCGCGAGCCAATGCTTTTGAAGCAGAGGCAAACGAATCGACACCATTGTGCAAAACACCCCAGACATCGCAAAGAAGCACGTCATAACGATCCATCAAGTCGTCCAGACTTGCCAAATGTACCATGTCGGTCATGCCGCTCTTCTCCATGCCAGTAATCGAGTTGCACCTCGCTTACCTGATTGCAGGAAAACTGTCACTCGGGATCATCATCAAAAGCTGTATCGACCGGTTGACAGTAAACACATGAACAAATATTGATATGTTTGTTATCAAACGAGGTTCAAATGGCGCATTCCCACGGCACGCACGGGCACGATCACGCACATGATCATGCTCCCAAAATAACGGCTGACAATGAGCGCAAGGTCCTGATCGCCTTCCTGATCACATTCACGTTTATGATTGTGGAAGTCATTGGGGGCCTTTTATCGGGTTCCTTGGCATTGATTGCCGACGCCGGACATATGTTGACGGATGCGGGGGCTCTCGCACTGGCCTATGCAGCATTTCGTTTTGGCAAACGCGCGGCTGATGAACGCCGCACATTTGGATATCTACGCTTTGAAGTCATTGCCGGCCTTATTAATGCGCTCGCACTTTTCGCCATTCTTGTCTGGATCGCCATCGAAGCCTTTGAGCGGTTTCGCAATCCCGGCGAGGTCCTCGCGGGTCCAATGTTTATCGTCGCAACGATAGGACTGCTCGTAAATATCGGCGTCTTCTGGATTTTGACCCGCGGCGACAAGGATCACGTCAACATCAAAGGTGCGATCTTGCACGTTCTTGGCGACCTGCTTGGTTCCGTAGCTGCCATTACGGCATCGGTCATTATCTATTATACTGGTTGGACACCAATCGACCCGATCCTTTCGGTCTTCGTGTGCTTGTTGATCCTGCGCAGCGCTTGGGCACTTCTGCGCAATTCCCTGCATATTCTGCTTGAAGGCGCCCCGGAAAATGCCAAGCCGGAAGAAATCGAACAGCACTTGATGAAAACGGTCCCCGACCTGGCTGGCGTACGCCATGTCCACGTCTGGATGATCACATCCGGCAAGGCGCTGGCAACCTTGCATGTGAAGCCAAAAGAGGGCAGCGATCCGCGCCTGCTGGTGAAAGCCGTCGAGGCGGAGCTGATCAAAAAATTCGAGATCGAGCATTCGACCATTGCCATCGATTTTGCCGATGCTACCGGCGACTGCTGTCTTGGCATCGACACCTCCGGCGAACATGACCACGATCACGGGGAGGATGACCATAGCGGCCACGGTGATCATGATCATGCAGCGCATGACCATAGCCATGAAGGTCACAAACATTGAGCAAAATAACGATACCATCCCAGCTTGATACGACCATCCTCGCCGAGACATTCAAACTGCTTGGCGACCCGACGCGACTACGAATCCTGTTCTTTTGTCTCGAAAACCCACGCTCCGTCGGCGATATTGCGGCAAGCCTGGATTTGTCGCAATCATTAGTCAGTCACCACTTGCGATTATTGCGTGGGGCGCGTCTGGTGCGCGGCAACCGGCAGGCAAAGCAGATTTTTTATGAACTTGCTGATAAACATGTCAGCGACATGCTTGTCGATATGGCGCATCACGTATGCGAGGATAGTGACGACTAAAACTGCTTCATCGGATCGTTTTATACTTTAGGTAAGGCGCTCACCAAAGTTCTGGGCTCTTTTTCAAAGGACGAGTTGCCGCAATGGCGCGCAATCAAAGACAGCACATGCACATTGCTCGAGCGCTGGATGGTGAAATAGCGATGGAGCCTACCGGGGCCCTGCTATCTGAGTATGACGGCGCCCAACCGGGAACTTCGAATCCACCAATGTCATGAAAATTTCATCGCCTTTCCCTTGACTCTTTCGACCCCTCCCACTATCTCCGGCTCCAGTTAGCACTCACTATCAACGAGTGCTAATAACGCGAATGGCACAACTGTTTGCGAAACCGTTTTGACACCAACATCAAGGGTTCTAACCATGGCCAAGACCAAGTTCCGCCCGCTTCACGACCGCGTCGTAGTACGCCGCGTTGAATCGGAAGCAAAGACTGCAGGCGGCATCATCATTCCGGATACTGCCAAGGAAAAGCCACAGGAAGGCGAAATCGTCTCCGTAGGCACAGGCGCTCGTGACGAAGCTGGCAAGCTCATACCGCTCGATGTCAAGGCAGGCGATCACATCCTGTTCGGCAAGTGGTCCGGCACGGAAGTCAAGATCGGCGGCGAAGATCTGCTGATCATGAAGGAATCCGACATTCTCGGCATCCTCGGCTAATCACCGTCACCCAATAATATTTCGATCAAACCGGGTTAAATCCCAGGAGAGATAAAATGGCTTCTAAAGAAGTAAAATTCGGCCGCGACGCGCGTGAGCGCATGCTGCGCGGCGTTAATATCCTTGCAGATGCAGTCAAGGTAACGCTCGGCCCGAAAGGCCGCAACGTTGTCATCGACAAGTCCTTCGGCGCTCCACGCATCACCAAGGACGGCGTGACTGTTGCCAAGGAAATCGAACTTGAGGACAAGTTCGAAAACATGGGCGCACAGATGGTCCGTGAAGTCGCTTCGAAGACGAACGACATCGCTGGCGACGGCACCACGACTGCTACTGTTCTTGCTCAGGCAATTGTTCAGGAAGGCGGCAAGGCTGTTGCTGCTGGCATGAACCCGATGGATCTGAAGCGCGGCATCGATCTTGCTGTTGCAGAAGTCGTCAAGCAGCTCGGCAAGAGCGCCAAGAAGATCAAGACTTCGGAAGAAGTTGCGCAGGTTGGCACGATCTCTGCCAATGGCGAGACCGAAATCGGCGAAATGATTGCCAAGGCAATGCAGAAGGTCGGCAACGAGGGTGTCATTACCGTTGAAGAAGCCAAGACCGCTGAAACAGAACTCGAAGTCGTTGAAGGCATGCAGTTCGATCGCGGCTACCTGTCGCCATACTTCGTCACCAACCCTGAAAAGATGGTTGCTGATCTTGAAGATGCTTACATCCTTCTTCATGAAAAGAAGCTCTCGAACCTTCAGGCTCTTTTGCCAGTTCTCGAAGCTGTTGTTCAGACTTCCAAGCCACTCGTCATCATTTCTGAAGACGTAGAAGGCGAAGCTCTTGCTACGCTCGTTGTCAACAAGCTGCGCGGCGGTCTGAAGATTGCTGCTGTAAAGGCTCCTGGCTTCGGCGATCGCCGCAAGGCAATGCTTGAAGACATCGCTATCCTTACTGGCGGTCAGGTTATTTCCGAAGACCTCGGCATCAAGCTCGAAAGCGTTACGCTCGACATGCTCGGCCGCGCCAAGAAGGTGTCGATCACCAAGGAAAACACCACGATCGTTGACGGTCATGGCAAGAAGGGTGAAATCAACGCCCGCGTCGGCCAGATCAAGCAGCAGATCGATGAAACAACTTCCGACTACGACCGTGAGAAGCTGCAGGAACGTCTTGCCAAGCTCGCTGGCGGTGTTGCAGTTATCCGCGTTGGCGGTGCAACGGAAGTTGAAGTGAAGGAAAAGAAGGACCGCGTTGACGACGCTCTCAACGCAACGCGCGCTGCTGTTGAAGAAGGCATTGTTCCTGGCGGTGGTGTTGCTCTTCTACGTGCCTCTGCGAACCTTACTCTTAAGGGCGCAAATTCCGATCAGGATGCAGGCATCAACATCGTTCGTCGTGCTCTGCAGGCTCCGGCTCGTCAGATCGCAACAAATGCTGGCGATGAAGCTTCCATCGTTGTTGGCAAGATTCTTGAAAGCAAGAAAGAAACCTACGGCTACAATGCGGCCAATGGTGAATATGGCGATCTGATCGTCATGGGCATTGTTGATCCAGTCAAGGTTGTTCGTACTGCTCTGCAGGACGCAGCATCGGTTGCAGGTCTTCTAGTCACCACAGAAGCCATGATTGCCGAAGCTCCTAAGAAGGACAATGGCGGCGCTCCCCAGATGCCAGGCGGCGGAATGGGCGGCATGGGCGGCATGGACTTCTAAGAAGTCCTCTCCCTATAGAATACGGAAAAGGCGGGTTTCGACCCGCCTTTTTTGTTGTACGAGTAAGCGTTTTTATTCGGCAGCTTGAGCGAAAGGCGGAGTGATTTCCGTAGCCTTGTTCGCGGAATCGAAGCTGGCCCGCGCATTGGCGATACGCGTTTCATTTTGGATGGCGAAGTCAGCAAGGTTGCGCACCGGTACAAGCAGATCGCGTCCAAGATCGGTAAGCTCATAATCCACACGCGGCGGGATTGTCGGAAACACCGTTCTCGTTACAAAACCGTCGCGCTCCAAGCCACGCAAAGTGCTGGTAAGCATCTTTTGAGAAATGCCATCAATCGAGCGTTTCAACTCGTTGAACCGCATTGAACCAGCGCCCAAATAATTAACGACCAGCACGGTCCACTTATCTCCGACACGGGAAAGAATCTGGTGGACCGCACCACAGGCAGGAGTTACCTCAAAGTGCTTCGGTTTCAAAAAAGTGCCTCCTTGCTAGAACTTTTAACAGTCACCTATATAGCTCCGGTCACAAATAGTTACCATCCCAAGATAAGGATTTCTGAAAATGGCAAAACTAAAAATCGGCGTCATCGTCGGCAGCACGCGCATTGGCCGGTTCGCCGAGTTTCCTGCCAAATGGATCGCTGACGTTGCAAGCCAACGCGATGATTTAGAGGTCGAGATTGTCGACCTGCTGGACTATCCTATGCATTTCTTTGGTGAAGAACGCAGCACGACGGCGGAAAGCGAAACCGCCGAGCGCTGGAAGAAGAAGATGCGCTCTTTCGACGGATTTATTTTCACCGTCGCAGAGTACAACCACGCGCCAACTGCCGTGCTGAAGAATGCGATAGATCTTGGTGAGTTCATTCAAAAGCCAGTCGCTTTTGTGGGATATGGTGGTGTCGGCGGTGCACGCGCCGTTGAACATCTACGTCTTATATTCGTTGAAATGGGTGCGGCATCTGTCAAGACCGGCGTCCATATTTCCTTCCCCGAATATTTGACTGTCGTTAAAGGGGAAAAGAAGCTTAGCGATTATCCGCACCTCAATGAGGCGGCAAGCGCCCAGCTTGATCAGCTTGTCTGGTGGGGCAACGCCTTGAAAGCTGCACGCGACGCCTAATGCTATTCGGCGGCTGCTTGTGCAGCCGCCTCCTTACTTGTCCGACCAGACCGCCAATTCGTAGCCTTCAGGATCGACAAAATGGAAGCGCTTTCCTCCGGGAAATTCAAATATCTCTTTTGAAATTTTTCCGCCCGCTTTTTTGACACGTTCCAGCGTATCCGCAAGATCATCGGCGAAAAGAATAACCAATGGGCCGCCAGATCTCACCCCCTCAGAATGAGCAAAACCGCCCTTGAGATTGCCGTCCGAAAACTCGCAATAGGCCGGGCCATAATCGGTGAAGGTCCAGCCGAATGCGGTGCCGTAGAAATCCTTCGCGCGCGAAATATCCTCGACGTTGAACTCGATATAGTTGATCTGTTTGTCTTGACCTGAACTATTGCTCATCCCTTACTCCAGCAATTGCGCTTCCAGCAAATCTCTCAGTTTCTGTAAGTCGCGCATAACCCATGCTGCGTCCGCAGTAAACTTTTCATCGTCAATGCCGGGCAATCGAAACAAGGTGAATATCACTTCGGAAGCATTGCCATTGGCAACGACGCGCAGGGGAATATAAACATTCTCTCCGGTTTCCGTTATTACCCAATGGTCTAACACGCCAAACTCATTATCGGGCGCAAACCGGAGACGCAGCTTTCCGGCGGGACCGTCAGCCACCCATTCATTTCCGGACTTCTGCAGGCTGGAAGTCAATCCCGATGCCCACTCCGGCAAATGCTCAGGCAAGCTTGCATAGCGGTAAACATCCTTCCAATCGCGTTGAATGGCGATCTGAAGAGTTCGTGCTTCCAGTGCTGTCATAGCTTGACCTCCCACCAGTGCTATAATCGATTTTATCTTAGCACCTTACGAAATCCAGACCAACATTCCGTGCTGGAACCTTGCCTCCCGGACCGCTTCGCAGTAGTCATTGCGCCAACTGTCACAGGAAAAATAGACGATGACTTCTACACGCACCGAAACAGACACGTTTGGTCCAATCGAAGTAGCTGCCGACAAATATTGGGGCGCACAGACCGAGCGCTCTTTGCATAATTTCAAGATCGGCGGCGAACGTATGCCCATCCCATTGGTTCGGGCACTTGGTATCGTAAAACGCGCTGCGGCAGAAACCAATATGGCTCTGGGCAAACTGGATGAAGTCACTGGCCGTGCAATTACAGTTGCCGCCGAAGAGGTTATCGAAGGCAAGCTCGATGATCATTTCCCGCTCGTCGTATGGCAGACTGGTTCCGGAACACAGTCCAATATGAATGCCAACGAGGTTATCTCTAACCGTGCTATTGAAATGCTCGGCGGAATGAAGGGCTCGAAGAAACCGGTCCATCCGAACGATCACGTCAATATGAGCCAGTCGTCAAATGACACGTTCCCGACGGCCATTCACATTGCGACGGCGGTCGAAGCGACCGAGCGTCTCTATCCTGCCCTGGCCCATCTGACTGAGGCGCTCGCCAAGAAGGAAAAGGCGTTCGCCGACATCATCAAGATCGGTCGCACTCACACACAGGATGCCACACCCGTCACACTTGGACAGGAGTTTTCGGGGTACCGCGCCGCGCTTGAATACGCCCGCAAACGCATCGAACAGAGCTTGGCGGACGTTTTCCTGCTGGCGCAGGGCGGTACTGCTGTCGGCACAGGGCTCAATGCTCCGGCTGGCTTCGATACCGGCTTTGCTGAAGCTGTGTCAGACATAACGGGATTGCCGTTCAAGACGGCTCCAAACAAATTTGAGGCTCTGGCGAGCCATGGCGCGTTGGCGAATTTCCATGGCAGCCTGAATGCGCTTGCTACTGATCTTTTCAAGATTGCCAATGATATTCGCTTTCTGGGATCAGGGCCCCGTTCGGGTCTCGGTGAGTTGAAATTGCCAGAAAACGAACCTGGTTCCTCGATTATGCCAGGCAAGGTCAACCCAACCCAGGCGGAAGCACTGACGATGGTTGCAGCACAGGTTTTCGGTAATCAAACTACCGTTACAGTGGCAGCGAGCCAAGGCCACTTTGAACTGAATGTGTTCAAGCCGGTTATCGCGCTGAATGTACTCCAGTCCATTCGCCTCCTTGCCGATTCGATGGTGTCATTTGCCGATAATTGTGTTGAGGGCATCGAAGCCGACGAAGTTCGCATCAAGGATCTGCTCGAACGTTCGCTCATGCTCGTCACTGCGTTGGCTCCGGCCATCGGATACGACAATGCGGCCAAGATCGCCAAGACAGCGCATAAGAACGGGACGACTTTGCGTGAGGAAGCGCTTGCCAGCGGACATGTGTCAGCCGAGGACTATGATCGTCTTGTGCGGCCGGAACGGATGATCGCTCCGGAATAAGCAGTGGATTTGATGAACAATCTGTTGTCGAAAAAGTGACTTTAGTAAACAGTATGCATCGCGTACTGACCGCGCAGTCACTTTTTTGGAGAAAAATCTATGTCTAACAATGGCATTCTGGTTCTGATCGGTCGCATTCTGCTTTCGGTCATGTTTATCATGGCTGGCTGGGGCAAGCTAACAGCTATCGGCGGTACTGCTGCCTATTTTGGCGGCATGGGTTTGCCAGCGCCAACAGTTGTTGCGGTTCTTGTCGGTCTGCTTGAATTCTTCGGGGGCATTGCAGTTCTCGTTGGCTTCCAGACCCGTATTGCAGCTCTCTTGCTTGGCCTCTTCACTTTGGCCGCCACGGCGACTGCTCACCTGAACTGGGCTGGCGATGCCGGCATGACCCAATTCATGTTCTTTCAGAAAAACCTGGGCGTAGCTGGTGGTTTCTTTGTCCTGGCTGCTTATGGAGCTGGTGCACTTTCAATCGACGCAAAGCGCGGTTAAACGAAAATATCATTCGCTTATAAAGGCCGCTTCACGCGGCCTTTATTTTTATTGTTGCGTCAATTGGTAGGCTGGACTTCACTCACAAGCACCGGCTTTTCCCGATATTCCTGCGGAAAGAGCTTGCTCAAGTTTTTGATCTTGGGCAGATCATTGTAGACGATATAGGGCTGCGTCGGATTAATGGTCGCATAATCCTGATGATAGGCTTCTGCCGTGTAAAAAGCCTTGAGAGGCTCGACCTTGGTCACTATCGGATCTGAATAGACCTTGGCTTTGTCGAGCTGGTCTATATAGGCCTTCACCACTTTTTCTTGATCTACGCTGGTCGTGAACACTGCAGAGCGATATTGCGTGCCCGTATCTGGTCCTTGCCGGTTCAGTTCGGTTGGGTTGTGAGCGACAGAAAAATAGACCTGTAAAATCTTGCCCAGGCTGACGGTCTTTGGATCAAACGTGACCTCAACCGCTTCCGCATGGCCGGTATCGCCGCCGCTCACAAGATCATAATTCGCAGTGCCCTTTTCTCCACCCGAATAACCTGACACAGCGTTTGTGACGCCCTTCATGTGCTGGTAAACACCCTGAACGCCCCAAAAACATCCGCCGGCAAGCACGATTTTTTCAGTTCCGGCCGCTATTGACTGATCCATCGCTGGCGGAGGCACCATCGTGACGCTTTCCGCGAATGCCATAGCTGGGGCAAATAGCAAGGTAGTTGCAAGTAACAAGTAACGAAGTTTCATTTGTTTTTCCTTCGAAATAGCTTAGGCAGCAGCGGGCATGAATTTCATGGCAACACCGTTCATGCAGTAGCGAAGACCGGTGGGTTGCGGGCCATCGTCGAAGACATGCCCTAGATGGCCACCGCAGCGATGACACTCCACCGCCGTACGCACCATGCCGAACGAGTTGTCGGATTTCTCGATCACCGCACCTTTTATCGGCTGCCAGAAGCTGGGCCAGCCAGTACCACTGTCAAACTTCTTTTCGGATTCAAAAAGCTGCTGATCACAGCCAGCGCAGGCAAATATGCCTTTACGTTTTTCATGATTTAACGGGCTGGTGAAGGGCGCTTCCGTGCCTTCCTGACGCAGCACATCATACTGCTCCGGCGTCAGAAGTTTCTTCCATTCAGCATCCGTGTGTTCAATTTCGAATGTACCCGTAGCGTGAGCCTTGGGCATGGTCGCAAAGCGCGCGGCAACAACTGCACCAAATGTGGCCACAGCGCCTCCGAACAGGGTTCGACGTGTCATCATGGATAAGCTCCCTGCATGATGATACCGAATTATTTCGGCTTCATGCAGGGAAATACGAAGGAAGAACCCAAAAGGTTACGTTCAACCGGACGGATCACAGAGAGTTGATGGATTTACAGTTAACCGAGCGCTGCCTTTATGCGCTGCGATAGTTCTGATACAGCCTTGGCGTCTGCTGCCGCACGCGAAGAAATCAAACATGCCTGCGACTTCAGGATGACGCCATCTTCCAGAATTTTGAGCTGATTGGCACGCAGCGTAGACCCTGTCGATGTAATATCGACGATGATATCTGCCGACCCGGAAGCAGGAGCACCTTCGGTTGCGCCAAGGCTCTCAACGATGCGATAAACCTGGATACCGTGCATCTGTGAGAAAAATTGCTGGGTTAACCGCCAATATTTTGTTGCAATACGCAAACGACGACCGTGGCGCTGACGGAAATCGGCAGCAACGTCATCAAGGTCCGCCATGGTAGATACGTCGTACCAAACCTCTGGCACAGCGACGATCACATCCGCATGGCCAAAGCCAAGCCGTGCCTCGATTTGCACCCGATCATCGGCGGAAGACAGGGTTTCACGAATGAGGTCTTCGCCGGTTACACCAAGATCGACGCTGCCATATCCCAGTTCACGGGCAATCTCGGAAGCAGAAAGGAAAAGAATGTCAATTTGGCCCTCGCCCGCTACCTGCGCCCTGTAGTTACGCTGATCACTCGGAAGGAGGACTTCCAAACCGGCTTTCCTGAGTACTTCAAGAGCCTGCTCCTTAAGCCGCCCCTTTGATGGAAGTGCTAATGTGATGGTCATTTTGCATCTCCAGCTATCTGCTCGAGACGGTCAAGCCAGATGGAAAAGCCCACACCCGGGATCGAACCGACAGCACCAAGCATCGTCAGCAGCCGATCATAACGGCCGCCGCCAACGATAGCACCAATTTCGGCATTGCTCACTGCACGGGTTTCGTAGACCAGACCCGTATAATAATCGAGCGGACGCCCAAACGAAGCGTCGTAGATGATGGTTTCATCTCCGATACCCGCTTCCACGATCGATACAGAACGCGCCTCGAATTGTTCCAAAGCTGGACCCAAATCGAATTCATTTGCCCGCGCATATCGCAACAGATGCCCCGCTGCTGATTGCAAAGGAATGCGGATCGCCAGAAAATCCTGAAGTGCCGAAATCGCCTTGGGCTGCAAGCGCACGGAAGCAAGGGCCACTTTATCGATGAGACGGCGAGCAATTTCAACAGGTGTACGACCTGCCCCTGGAGAAATGCCAGCCGACTCCATATCCTTTTCCAATTCGGCGGCGAGCGCGGCCTCGTCACCTTTGGCAACCAGCGCTGCAAGATGGACCGGCAGATCGCCATTTTGTTTGTCGGATGACAAATCCTTCAACAAGCCCTTGAGCTGATCAGGATTGCCGAAAGCCCGGACAAGCTTTTTTTGCCAGCCGCGTGGCAGGCCGAGAGCTGCCAGAACCGCTTCAAAGATCGCTTGGTCTCCAAGCAAGGTTTCCAGCTGGGCATCAGGCGCAACGAGCCTTATGGAAGCCAGAGCGTCCGCTAGAGAGCGTGCATCGGCTCGGGCGCGATTGGCATCGCCCAAATCTTCAATACCCGCTTGGAAGAACTCATTGCCACCATCGCGCCGCTGGCGGAATACCTCGCCTAGATAAGCATAACGTTTTGGCGTCGCAGCATTGAGTTCGATATGATTGCGACAGACCGGGATTGTAAATTCAGGGCGCAGACACAGGCTTTGGCCTGTTTCATTCTCCGTGAGGAAAATCCTTCGGCGCAAATCTTCACCAGCCATATCCAGAAACTGGTCCGCAGGCTGGATGACAGGAATATCGACAAGTTCCGCTTCCCTGCTCGCTATCAACGCGGCAAGTCTATCGCTAAATAAAGGAGCACGGGAAGCAACCATCCGAGCTTACGAGGCCTTTGCTGCGTTGACGCGATCTTGGGCCTGCGCATCGAGAATCTTACGCACCTCCGCGATAATATCGCTTTCCTTTGCCGTGATCTGTGCAGGGCGGCTTTCGCGCCAGGTAATATTATCCTCGATTTCGGCCGATAAACGTGCGCCTTCGATCAAATCCTTGATCTGCACCTCGCCAAGATCACGTTCCTGCGAACCCTGAATGATGACGCAGGGAGCGCCGCGACGGTCCGCATATTTCATCTGCGGCTTCATGCCTGAGCCACCAAGATACATTTCGGCACGGATACCGGCCTGCCGCAGATCGGATACCATTTTCTGGTAGCGGCCAAGGCTTTCCGTATCGCGGTCCATGACCATCACGACAACAGGTCCGATATTGTCGGACATATCGAGCTTTCCGAGATTTTTGAGCGCGGTCATCAGGCGGGAAACACCGATAGAAATACCTGTTGCCGGCACGGGTTCAGAGCGAAAACGCGAAACAAGTCCATCATAGCGTCCGCCGCCTCCCACCGAGCCGAAACGGACAATCTGGCCATCTTCGTTTGGAATTTCAGCAAGAAGCTCCGCTTCGAAAACGGGGCCGGTATAATATTCAAGACCCCGCACGACGGATGGATCAATCTTGACGCGGCCATCATAACCAGCGGCAGAACAAAGCGCTTCTATTGTACCCAGTTCAGCGACGCCCTCTGCGCCTTTATCATTGCCGGTGACAACTTTTTCCAGATTGGCAATAGTAGCACTGCCCGTCGCAGCGCCTGCCGCAGTGAAATCAAGAACCTGCTTGATAGCGGCCTCATCCAGGTTTGCACCTTTGGTGAAATCGCCGCTTTCGTCTTTGCGGCCTTTTCCAAGCAACTCACGAACGCCCTCGACACCGAACTTATCAAGCTTGTCGATGGCGCGCAGCACAGTCAGGCGTCTGCCTGCATTCTCATCGCCGCCGAGCCCAATCGCCTCAAGCACCCCATCAAGAACCTTGCGATTATTGACGCGGATTACGTAGTCGCCGCGCTGAATGCCGAGCGCCTCCATGACGTCAGCCATCATCATGCACATCTCGGCATCGGCCGAGACATTGGGCGCACCCACCGTATCCGCATCGAACTGCATGAACTGACGGAAGCGGCCGGGGCCTGGCTTTTCGTTACGGAATACCCATCCAGCCCGGTAGCTGCGATATGGCTTCGGGATGCTTTCGTAATTTTCGGCGACATAGCGCGCCAACGGCGCGGTCAAGTCATAGCGCAGCGAAAGCCATTGCTCATCATCGTCCTGAAACGAGAACACGCCTTCATTCGGGCGATCCTGATCAGGAAGGAATTTTCCAAGCGCATCGGTATATTCAATCAATGGCGTTTCAACTGGCTCAAAACCATAAAGCTCATAGACTTTGCGGATTTCCGCCATCATTTTTTCGGCGGCGCGCAAATCATCCGGTGTCCGGTCCACGAAACCGCGCGGCAGCCGCGCTTTTACCCTGTCTGCCTTGGTTGCCATGATGATGATCCGATATCCTGAGATGAAGCTGATTGCCGAAGCGGGTTTGCTCTAGCTTATCAGGCTCCCAAGGGCAAGGATTGAACGTTATTTGGGCCTTTTGAAACTTGCACGGATGGTTTCAATTTCCTGACGACATTTGCAGCCCTCGATATGATCATTCACGAGACCCATCGCCTGCATATGCGCATACATTGTTGTTGGCCCCACGAAACTCCAGCCGCGCTTCTTCAAATCCTTGGAAAGACGCGTTGACGTCGGTGATGTGGGATTGGCCACGAGGGTTGCATAATCGACAATCTTGGGGCGCTCGTCTGCGGGCGGCTCAAACGACCAGAAATAGGCGGCAAGCGAGCCGGTTTCTTTAACCAGTTCGATAGCGCGATTGGCATTGTTGATAGCAGAATTTATCTTGCCGCGATGGCGGATAATGCCAGCATTACCAAGCAGCCGTTCGACATCCTTATCGGTATACCGGGCGATCTTGTGATAGTCGAAACCATCAAAAGCTTCGCGAAAATTCGCGCGCTTGCGCAGAATTGTCAGCCATGAAAGCCCGGATTGAAAACCTTCGAGGCATATTTTTTCAAACAGTCGCGTGTCGTCCGTTACCGGCCTGCCCCATTCATTGTCGTGGTAGCGAATATATTCAGGCAAAGCACCAGGCCAGAAACAGCGCGTAGCGCCGTCATCACCTTTTATCAGGCCGGTCTTCACGGGAACATCTTCAGTCATAACCAGTCCTCTTTACTTTTTACCGGCGATTAACCAGCTTGCAACACGCTTCGGTAACCATACCAAATGGTTTCCGCCCAAAATTGCGCTTTATCGATTCTCGTTCACTTTTTTCTACCCTGCCACTGGCAAACTCAATCCGAAACCTGACAAAACCTGTCAGCAGAGTTATATTACGAGACTGAGTTCCATGAAGTCTGCGCGCCTGCTTTTGCTATCCTGCATTGGCCTTACCATCGCCTCCGGCGCATTTGCCAGCGAACGTTATGCTACCCGCCCGCCTGTGGTCATGAGTCCTGACTTATCGGCTCCATGGGTTATGCAACTACGCCAGCGACCTGTCGGCACACCGGTCAATCCGCGCGGATATGTCGTTTTTGACGAGCAGCCCAGCCCACGTGCCAAGCAACGCGAACGCCGAGCAGCGCGTAAAAACCTTAGCTCCAATCCTGCTGTGCGCGAAGTTTCGTTTCAGCGCCCCACCGTTCCATCAACTGACGCTAAACCAAAAAAACGGGAAATGGACGCGAAGTTCCTGCCGCAGAGCGTAGCTTATGATGGTCCTGAGCAACCCGGAACAATTGTCATCGATACGGCGCAACGTTTTCTCTACCTGGTCGAAGCCGGTGGAACGGCGCAGCGATACGGCGTCGGCGTTGGCAAAGAAGGCTTTGGCTGGTCCGGTACGAACACGATAAGTCGCAAAGCAGAATGGCCGTCTTGGTACCCGCCAGCCGAGATGATCAAACGTGAGAAACGCAAGGGCCGTATTCTACCTGCGCATATGGAGGGTGGCGTTGAAAATCCTCTTGGCGCCCGAGCGCTCTATCTAGGATCCACGCTTTACCGTATTCACGGGACAAATGCGCCATGGACGATCGGTCAGTCCGTGTCGAGCGGCTGTATTCGCATGCGCAACGAAGACGTCACCGATCTCTATGAGCGGGTGAATGTTGGTACAAAAGTTATCGTCAGATAAGGTTACGGGGGCCGGCATCAGGGGTGGTGCCGGAAAAGGCAGCGGCGCATTTTTAAATGCGTCGCTGCCCTTTATTCAGCAATGTTAAGCACAGGCTTGGCTTGCGGGACGCATGAAGGTTGCGGACCGCCATAAGCCCAATCCAGCAACTCTACCGTATGGACAATCGGCAATCTGGTTCCACTCGCAATCTGGGTAATGCAACCTATATTGCCCGTTGCAATCAAGCTGGCTCCGGTGGCCTCTATATTCTTGACCTTGCGGTTCCGAAGCGTGCGGGCGATTTCGGGCTGCATGATGTTATAGGTGCCAGCCGAACCGCAACAGAGATGACCTTCAGCGGGTTCCTTGACAATAAAACCGGCGGCCTTCAGCAAATCCTTTGGCTGACGGGTAATTTTTTGGCCATGCTGCATGGAACAGGCGGAGTGATAGGCAACTGTGACCCCCGTTTGATACGCAGCCTCTGGTAAATCCAGCATTGTCAGATACTCGGTAACATCTTTTGCCAAGGCAGAGATGCGTGCGGCTTTCTCTTTATAGGCAGCGTCAAGTCGCAGCATATAACCATAATCCTTGATCGTCGTCCCGCAGCCCGAAGCCGTGATGACGATCGCATCAAGGCCACCATTCTCAAGCTCACGCGTCCATATATCGACATTCCGGCGGGCATTTTCCAAGGCAGCTTCCTCGCGTCCCATATGGTGCACGAGCGCGCCACAACAGCCCTCGCCTTTTGGTACAGTTACCTCAATGCCAAGCCGGGTCAGCAGCCGGATCGTTGCCTCGTTAATTTCGGGGGCAAGGACTGGCTGCGCGCAGCCGGTTAAAATGGCGACTCGTCCCCTTTTTGCTGTTTTCGCCTTGTGCGTACCCGCTTCTGCATAGGGGGATTTTGCAGCAAGCGATTTGGGTGCAAGTTCCAGCATTGCAGCCATGGGCTTCAAAGCCGCAACGGATTTGAACAGAGGGATCAACGGCCTGCCAAATCTGGCTGCCGTCACTGCAAGGCGGAAACGCGACGGATAAGGCAGAACCAGCGCAAGCAGGGCGCGCGTCAGACGATTGATGAATGGCCGTTTATAGGTTTTCTCGATATGCGCCCGGGCATTGTCCACCAAGTGCATATAATTTACACCGGAAGGACAGGTTGTCATGCAGGCAAGACAGGACAGACACCTGTCCACGTGCTTGACGATCTGCTCATCCGCCGCCCTCCCATTTTCAAGCATGTCCTTGATCAGGTAAATGCGCCCACGCGGGCTATCGAGTTCATTGCCTAGCGTGACATAGGTAGGACAGGTCGCGGTACAAAATCCGCAATGCACACATTTGCGCAGTATCTTTTCCGACTCTGCGACACCGGGATCAAGCAATTGCTCGGGAGTAAAGTTGGTTTGCATCCTACACTCCTGAAACCATGCGACCGGGATTAAATATGCCGCTGGGGTCAAACTGTTGTTTCAACCTTTTCGACAGGGCTGCCAAAGGCGCGGGTTGCGGTTCGAATACGGGCAATGCGGCACGCAGAGCCACTGAAGCACGCACCAATGTTGCGTGACCTCCGCCATACTTTGCAACAAGCGCACGGACAGCCTCTGCCTCCGGATCGCCTTCCATCCGCAGCCAGATCAAGCCGCCCTGCCAGTCATAAAACGCGTCGACCGCCGCGCCCATGCGAAGAGAGGCAACCAGTTTGTAAGCCTCCATCGGCGCCATCGACACCCGCCAGACCGGACGCTCCGTTCCATCCGCGAATGGTATGACATCGCGGATTTCGCGCCACAGATTTCGGGATATATCTTCGCTCAACGTGTCAACCGTACCCGCTGACGCCAATAGTTTTTTTAGCATTTCCGCGCGATCGGCGACGGAAGGCGCAAAACCTTCAAGACGAAGCAAGGTCGAGGCTTCACCTTGAAGGGTACCGCCAATCACACGGCTGGCGACATTGCCGGGTAGATGCGCCGCGGAAGCCACCTCTCCGCTTGAACCCATTGCAATCGCCATCGCCCGGGCGGCTTCATCGTCGGCTAATCCGCGCAGTACCAGAGTGGTCTCAGCTTCGGGCTTGGGCAGAACTTTAAATGTGATTTCTGTTGCAACACCCAAGGTTCCCCACGAATGTGCCATGCCTTTCGAAAGATCATAACCCGTCACGTTTTTTACGACACGGCCACCTGACTTGAACAATTCGCCTCGCCCGGAGACAACCCGCACACCCAAGACGTGATCGCGCGCTGAGCCCGCCTTAAGGCGGCGGGGGCCGCAAAGATTTGTCGCAAGCAGGCCGCCAAGACTGCCCTGCCCCGCAGCTTTACCAAGCAATGGCCCATAATCCATTGGCTCAAACTGAAATGCCTGACCGCTGGCAGCAAGCAGTGCTTCCAGTTCAGCCACCGGTGTTCCGGCCTTTGCCGCCAGCACGAGCTCGTCGGGCTCGTAGAGTGTCACGCCCGAATAGGTTGATAAGGCGATCGTGTGTTCCGTTTGCAAAGGACGTCCGAGTTCGCGCTTGGAGCCCTGACCGATGATCTCAATCGGGGCTTGTTCAGACAGCGCCCATTGCACGATCTCGACAATCTCATCTTCGGAGTGGGGATTGAATGTGCTCAAGTTCAGAATCTCGGTATATCTGGAAATGGCACCTTACCTCGATGCACATGCATCCGGCCAAGCTCCGCACAACGATGCAACTGCGGAAAGACTTTGCCGGGATTTAACAAGTGCCGTTCATCGAAAGCGCACTTGACGCGGATCTGTTGATTGAGATCGATCTCGTTAAACATTTCCGGCATGAGGTCACGCTTCTCAACACCGACCCCATGTTCGCCGGTCAATACGCCCCCAACTTTTACGCAAAGCCGCAATATATCCGCACCGAAGCTTTCTGCCTTGTGCAATTCGTCCGGGATATTGGCGTCATAAAGGATGAGCGGGTGGAGATTGCCATCGCCTGCATGGAAAACATTGGCAACGCGCAAGCCATATTTCTCAGAAAGCTCGCGCATCCCGGCAAGGACTTTCGGCAGCTCTTTTCGCGGGATTGTGCCATCCATGCACAGGTAGTCGGGCGAAATACGACCAACCGCCGGGAAGGCAGCCTTGCGCCCTGCCCAAAATGCCATGCGCTCCTCTTCGCTCTGCGATATGACGCAAGTCGTCGCGCCATTCTTGCGACCGATGGCTTCAACCATAGTTATGAGGTGGTCAACCTCAACGGCCGGCCCGTCCAATTCGATAATGAGCAATGCTTCAACGTCAAGAGGGTAGCCCGCATGAACGAAATCTTCGGCCGCGTGGATCGCCGGCCGATCCATCATTTCCATACCACCTGGAATTATCCCCGCTGCAATAATTTCTGCCACGCATTGTCCGGCCTGCTCGCTTGTAGCAAAGCCTACCATAAGCGCACGTGCTGTCGTTGGCTTTTGCAAAATGCGAACGGTAACTTCAGTGACAACCCCGAGCAAACCCTCCGAACCGGTCATGAGTCCCAAGAAGTCATAGCCTTCGCTATCGAGATGCTTACCGCCAAGCCGAATGACTTCCCCGGTTATCAGCACCATCTCCAGACCCAGAACATTGTTTACTGTCAGCCCGTATTTCAGACAGTGAACGCCGCCGGAATTTTCTGCAACATTGCCTCCAATCGAACAGGCAATTTGCGAAGAAGGATCAGGCGCATAATAAAAACCTTCATGTTCTACTGCCTTGGTTATTCCCAGGTTGGTGACGCCCGGCTGCACAACAGCGGTTCTGTTGGGGTAATCAATCTCAAGAATGCGGTTGAAGCGGGTCATGACCAGAAGCACCGCATCTTCCAAGGGTAAAGCTCCACCAGACAATGATGTGCCAGAGCCGCGCGGAACAACCTTCACATTGTTTTCATAGCAATATTTGAGAATGAGCGAGACCTGCGCCACGGTCTGGGGAAGTACCACAACAAGCGGCAACTGGTGATAAGCAGTCAGCGCATCCGATTCGAATACGCGCATTTCGTTCGTGGCATCAACGACGCCTTCGCCCGGAACAATTGCCTGCAGGGCTGCAACAATAGCTGCACGACGCGACATGGTTGCTTCGTCAGCCTTTGGCATAACAAGTCCCGGCATTGTTCCTCCCAGTCACAGTCTTCGGAAAGAGCTATAACATCCCAATGATCCGCTTAGACTGCGTCATGCTGTTCCAGTGGTCAATTCAGACATTCATATTTGTTAAAGCATCAAACCGTGCCAAGATTTGATTTCGAAACAGCTTTCAATGACGGATCATGAAAACAGTCGATTTCAAACATGCCCGGGGTCCCGATAAATTGCGCATCTATGCCATAGGCGACGTGCATGGCAGGCTTGATCTTTTGCAAGAGATGCATCGACGTATCTACATGGAGAATGAAAAGTCACCGCCCTTTGATTGGGTGGTTGTGCATCTTGGCGATTATGTTGATCGGGGACTTCACTCCTGCGGCGTCATCGATTTCCTGATCAATGGACAACGCAAAAATCATCGAATACTTGCCCTGGCCGGCAATCACGAAGTTGGTTTTGTTGATTTTCTCAATACTGGCGACGCTTACGGTGTTTTTGCTCGCTGCGGCGGTCGCCAGACGGGGTTGTCCTATGGTGTGAATATTGATTTCAACAATGAACTGTCGGTCGCATCAGGTCATGAAGCATTGAAGCGCGCTGTGCCGAACAGCCACTTGGATTTTATCAGACGACTACCCCGATCAATGATCTTTGGAGATTTTTTCTTCTGCCACGCCGGTATTCGCCCCGGCATTGCGCTTGAACGACAGAGTCAGGAAGATTTGATCTGGATCAGGTCCGAATTTTTGGATGATCAACGGCCTCATTCCAAAATCATCATCCACGGGCATACGCCAGCGACCGAGGTCGAAATCAGGCCAAATCGAATTAATTTGGATACTGGTGCCTATGCCAGCGGACGGCTTAGCGCGATTATGATCGATGGGCCGAACAAGACGTTTCTTGAAGCGACCGTATAATCGAGCCTATCGGCGAAACGACGTGCTGATCCCGTATCCATCGCTTGATACCGGATGCCCGCCAGCATCAACGGAAAACAAACCAACGCCCATGAACAAAATAGCTGACAGCATAAAGGCGGTCAAAAGGGCGGCACTTTTGGTGGTCATCTTAGGCGTTTCCGTTGCTAGCTTTGTTCTGGCTTGATGCCAGTTGTGCGTGTGCCCACTAAAGGACACACTCGTTACCAACTAGTGAATTGAAGACACGTTCCACATATTTGAGCAGCGTTGAAGCGATTCAGGATACACATGTTGCATAGCTGCAACTAAAGCCGGATGCCCGCTATCGGATCAGCGCTACCCACGCACGAGCCAGAGCGAGTCCTGCTGCGTCTGCAGCAGCACCATCCTTCGCAACGTTACCGGCATAATTAGCAAGCCAATTCGGATAACTTTCAACTATCTGGTCATGGAACACGTGTTTCCATTCGTCGACAAGGCGCGTGTCAGCCTCAAAGTGAAATTGGATACCGTAGACTGCCCGACCGATCCGGAAGGCTTGATTGGTTGTCATCTGGCTTAGGGCGAGATGTGTTGCCTGCTCCGGCAGCGTAAAAGTATCGCTGTGCCAATGAAAGATCGGAAATCGCTCTTCGACGGCGGAGAGCACCGGATCCGACGCAGCCTCAGCCGTGCAGATCACGTCTTGCCAGCCAAATTCCGCTGGACGGCCAAGAATGTTGGTAGCGCCATAGCCCCGCGCCACCAATTGGCTACCAAGACATATGCCAAGAACCGCCTTGTCCGCATCGCCAAATTTTTTGATGAGATCAGCGAGTTGCGGGAGATAGGGATATTCTTCGTCAGCCAGGGCATTTTGATCACCGCCAAGGACGACAATCGCGTCGTGATCGTCATGGCTGCTCGGCAAAGCTTCGCCAAGATAGGCGCTGCGAAGGTCAATCGAGGCATTGGCCTCATTTAACGCGGTGCCAACCTGTCCAAGTCCGGTATTGTGATAATTCTGAACGACAAGAACGTGCATGGCGACCCTGATGTGTATTGACTATGTTCCCGGATAGCATGAGGACTCAATGACCGGAAGCCGCAAGATGCCCCTGCAAAATCGTGTCACACCCTTTGGCGACATTATTGCTGTAACACAACGCGGCTCGCTGATGGGAAACCGCGGCATTATCCATGACCCCGCTACTAAAACGCTCTTAAAAAGGCGATGGTCATCGCGCGCCTGGATCATCTGCGTTTGCCAGTTCAAGAATGTACGGCGCGATGTGATGGCGCGCCGAAGCTGGACTGAGCTGTTCTTTCTCGATGAAGCTACCGCTCTTAGCGCGGGGCATCGCCCCTGCTTCTACTGCCAGCGGCAAAGAGCCAAAGAGTTTCAAGCGGCCTGGGCTGATGGAAACGCAACCGAGCTGCCATCTGCACCACAGATGGATGCAATACTCCACGGCGAAAGGCTTGATCAAAAGGGCCGCAAAAGACACCACCCACTCAAAAGCGCAGTTCGCGACCTGCCCGATGGAACCATGCTGGCCAGCGGAGCCAATGCTTTTCTGGTCAGAAAGGGGGAGACGCTGCTCTGGTCTTGGGAAGGCTATTCATCGGCTGAAATCGAATTATCCAAGGCAACCTTGCTTACACCGCCTTCCACAGTTCAGGCTCTCAGAGCAGGCTTCACACCGCTTACGAGATAAGACTTCAAATTTTTGCATTGACAATCACCGGCCTGCGAAAGCTCCAGCCCAGACTTGTTCCGGCAGCGGCAATCAGAATTATCGCTGAGCCTAGTAGCTGACTTGCCTGCAAAGCATGACCGAAGGCAAAATAATCAACCAGAATGGCGGCCACCGGATAAATGAAGGATAGCGAGCCAGTGATGTGGGTGGGTAGTCTCTGTATAGCGCTGTACAGCAGGATATACATTAGCCCGGTATGCACGATGCCTATGGTTATGATGCTCGCCCACTCACCCGTACTTTGTGGCAGAGTAGTAAAATCGGCAAGGGGCGCGAGCATCACAATGCCGACGCTCACTTGGATCAGCGCTATCAAATGCGGCGGGGTGCCTCTCAACCGTTTGGCGACGATCGCTGCTATGGCATAGAGAAATGCCGCGCCGAGCGCCAAAGCAATACCGGCCATGTAGTCAGATCCGCTATAGATTCCACCTGGCTTCGCCTGCACGATCAACAACATACCCGCAAATGCGAGTGCCAGCCACGCCAGCTTTGTAACTGTGAGCTTTTCCTTGAACATTAATGCTCCCAAACCGACGAGCATGAACGGCTGTACATTATAAACTGTGGTGGCGATTGCGATGGATGCGCGCGGGTAGGCAGCAAACAGCAGAACCCAATTAAGCACAATTGCGACACCGCCTATCATGGCCAATCCCAGAATTTTCAACGAGATCACATTAGGGCGAAGCAAACCCAAAGCGCCGCAAATAAGCAGCAATGTCAACGCGCCTATGGCGCAGCGCCAGAACACCACGGAGAAAACAGGTTGACCTGACATCAATACGAACCAGCCAATCGTACCGGAAATGACCATTGCTGCGGTCATTTCCAAACTGCCTCTGACGATATCTCTTTCCATTGCCTGTTCTCCTTAGCTGTTAAGGAACAGACTATGCGGCGGCTTCGGGAATTGATATGATTTTGAGACAGGAATATTGGCGTTCAACCTTTTTAATGAAGGCTATTTTAGCTAAGAGCCTTACGGAAAAAACATGCTTGATGAACTCGACAGGACCATTATCGAAATTCTGGTTGACGACGCGCGTATCTCTTTGAAAGAGCTCAGCCAAAAAGTGGGTCTATCATCGCCGAGCGTTTCAGAACGACTGCGACGACTGGAAGAAAAGAAGGTCATCCGCGCCTTCACTGTCGATATTGACCCACAGACATTAGGCTATAATCTGACTGCAATTGTGCGGGTACGGCCGCTCCCCGGCATGATCCACATCGTGGAAAAGCTGATCCAGGAAACACCGGAAATTACCGAATGCGATAAGGTCACAGGTGATGATTGCTTTATCGGCAAATTACAGTTCCGAACAATGCAGCAATTGGACAGCATCCTTGACCGCTTGGCCGAAAAGGCTGAAACAAACACTGCAATTGTCAAATCCTCGCCGGTAAAACGCCGCTTGCCACCCCTCGCCTGACGCCCGGAGCCAATGATGCGCGCAAACTATAAGATGCAACGGCTTTTTGTTGCTGCGGACTTGAGAACGGGAAGCAAGGCTGATGCTGCACCGGAAGCGGTCAACTATCTAGTCAATGTTTTGCGGATGAAGGATGGCGATGAGATTCTTATCTTCAACGGCCGCGACGGGGAATGGCGGGCAGTCTTGCGGTTCGAGAGCAAGAAAAAGCTGTATTTTGAGCCCGTAGAATTGACCCGTGAACAGCCCGCAATCCCTGATTTGATCTACTGTTTCGCACCACTGAAGCAGGGGCGGCTCGATTATCTGGTGCAGAAGGCCGTTGAAATGGGTGCCGGCGTTCTGCAACCAGTGATAACCCAACACACGCAAGTGGCGCGTATCGGCATTGAGCGCATTGAAGCAAATGCAATTGAAGCAGCTGAACAATGTGGAGTTTTGGCGATACCTGCAGTGCGCGAACCTTTGAAACTGGAAAGATTGCTCGATGAATGGGACCCCGCGCGGCGGTTGATCTTCTGCGACGAGGGACACGACACACATAATCCCCTACCTCTGTTGGAATCATTGCCTAAAACGCCTCTTGGCGTGATCATTGGACCAGAGGGTGGCTTCTCCGATAAAGAGCGGCAGAGATTACGCAGCTTGCCTTTTGTAACGGCAATTCCGCTTGGTCAGCGCATCTTGCGGGCAGACACTGCGGCGGTAGCTGCACTCGCCCTGATTCAGGCGACAATCGGAGATTGGTGAGAAGCAATTTCTGTTGATCGATCTATCAATGAAATTTGCTTGCGCTCTCATGCAAAAAATGGCCAATCACGCCCAACAATATTTCAATAATGGAAACACCAGTCATGGCGCGGGACACGACAGACGAAACACGGATCGCCAATACAGAAGAATTGGCTGCGCATCTCGCGGAAGGATCAAAGCCGGAATCTGCCTGGCGGATCGGGACGGAACACGAGAAATTTCCCTTCTACACCGAGCATAACAGCCCGGTTCCCTATGACGGGCCACGCGGTATTCGCGCGATTTTGGAAGGCATGCAGTCTAAACTCGGCTGGGAACCGATCATTGACGAAGGTAATATTATCGGCCTGGTTGAGCCAACAGGACAAGGGGCAATTTCGCTTGAACCGGGCGGACAGTTCGAACTTTCCGGCGCACCGCTTCTTTCCATCCATCAGACTTGCCGCGAATCCAACGCTCACCTGGCTCAAGTCCGCGAGATTGCCGAACCCCTCGGCATTCGTTTTCTTGGTCTTGGCGGCAGCCCGAAATGGACGCTTGCCGAAACACCGCGCATGCCCAAATCCCGGTACAATATCATGTCCAATTATATGCCAAAGGTTGGCAAAGATGGACTGAACATGATGTACCGCACCTGTACTATCCAGGTAAATCTGGACTTCTCATCGGAAACCGACATGCGGCGCAAGATGCAGGTTTCGGTCAAACTGCAATCCATCGCTACCGCACTGTTCGCCATGTCGCCTTTCACGGAAGGCAAGCCAAATGGCCTGCTTTCGTGGCGTTCGGAGATATGGCGGGATACCGATAATAATCGCTCGGGCGTCCTGCCCTTCATCTTCAATGAAAATTTCGGCTTTGCCGACTATGTTGAATGGGCGCTGGATGTCCCGATGTATTTTGTCATGCGCCATGGACGATATCACGACTGTACCCATGTGACGTTCCGGCAATTCATGAATGGTGCACTTAAGGACTCGATACCGGAAAGCACGCCCAATATGGGTGATTGGGCCAATCATCTTTCAACGCTTTTTCCCGAGGTTCGGCTGAAACGCTTCCTCGAAATGCGCGGCGCAGATGGTGGACCATGGCGGCGTATCTGCGCCCTGCCCGCGTTCTGGGTAGGTTTGCTCTATGATGCCGAGGCTCTCAATGCAGCGGAAGCCATGACGCGTGACTGGAGCTACGAAGAAGTTCAGGCATTGCGCGATGAGGTTCCCGCCAAGGGCCTTCAGGCCAAATTACGCAATCGTTCCGTCCACGAAATAGCGCGCGACGTGCTGGCTATTTCGAAGCTTGGCCTTCGAAACAGAGCGATGCTCAATAGTGAAGGTTTCGACGAGACGCACTATCTCTCTTCGCTGGAAGAAGTCGTTGCGCGTGGTACAACATCAGCCGAACAGATGTTATCCCAGTACAACACAGTTTGGGGCAGTTCCGTCGAACCCGCATTTCTGGAATATGCCTACTGAGCAGAGGGAAAAGCCCGATGACAAAGACAATTCTGATCACAGGCGGGAGCCGCGGTATTGGTCGTTCAGCCGCAATTCTCGCTGGTCAAAAGGGCTGGTCCGTTGGCGTAAACTACACAAGCAACAAAGCTGCTGCTGACGAAGTGGTGGAGGCCGTCATCGCAGCTGGCGGCAAGGCATTAGCCATTCAGGGAGACGTAGCCGTTGAGGCTGATGTCATTTCAATGTTCGAGCAGACCAAGCAGCTCGGCAGACTTGATGGCGTTGTGGTCAATGCGGGTATTGTGGCTCCGGCTTCCAAACTCATGGATATGGACAGCGACCGCATGCGGCGTGTCTTCGACGTGAATGTATTTGGAGCCTATTTGTGTGCCCGCGAGGCTGTACGCTATCTCGCACCGTCGCGCGGCGGCAATGGTGGCTCCATAGTGCTTTTATCTTCGGCAGCGGCCCGCATCGGTGGCCCTTTCGAATATGTGGATTATGCCGGATCAAAAGGCGCAATGGACAGCCTGACACTTGGTCTTGCAAAAGAGGCTGGCTCTGAAAATATTCGCGTCAATGCAGTGCGTCCGGGATTGATCGAGACCGACCTTCACGCCAGTGGAGGGCAACCCGACCGTGCGCAACGGCTTGGAGCCACAGCCCCACTCGGCAGGGCTGGAACCGCAGAGGAAGTTGGGGAATCGATCGTCTGGCTACTAAGCGATGCATCATCCTATGTCACGGGCGCATTGCTCGACGTGACGGGTGGACGTTAAACGTTCATATCGACAATTAGGACTCCCGTTGCGCGCTATATGTGTTATGCGGAGCAATCTCATTCACGCGGATTGACGAACCATGGCAAAACACAAAGCGCTGTCCGAAGCCTTTATCCCCGAGCTTCCAAATTACTATAAAGGCAAAGTTCGCGAGAATTATGATCTTGCGGATGGCACGCGCATCATTATCGCTACGGATCGCATCAGTGCGTTTGACCGTATATTGGCCTCGATACCGCTCAAAGGGCAGGTTTTGACGCAAACGGCGCGTTTCCAGTTTGAGCAAACGCAGGATATTTGTCCCAACCACGTTATTGAATATCCCGACCCAAATGTTTTGCTCTGCCGCAAGCTTACTATCTTGCCGGTCGAAATCATTGTGCGTGGCTATCTCGCCGGAACAACGGGCACGTCAATCCTGACGCTATACAAGTCCGGCCGACGTGAAATGTACGGCTTCACCCTTCCGGACGGGATGCTGGACAATGAAAAGCTGCCGGAGCCAATCATCACACCAACTTCCAAAGCGTTTGATGGCGGTCACGACGAGCCTTTGACTGCTGAAGATATAATCGAGCAAAAGCTGCTGACCAAAGAACAATGGGAGACAATCTCATCCTACGCTTTGAAGCTCTTTGCACGCGGCCAGGAAATTGCGACAAGCCGGGGCCTGATCCTTGCCGACACCAAATATGAATTCGGTACGGATGAAGCAGGAAATATCGTTCTTGCCGATGAAATTCATACGCCCGATTCCAGCCGTTACTGGTTTGCCGATAGCTACGAAGCAGGCAAGCGCCCTGTCAGTTTTGACAAGGATTTCGTGCGAAATTGGGTCGTTGAGCGTTGCGATCCATACAAGGATGATATTCCGGAAATTCCTGAAGACGTCATTGATGCGACAACCAAGGTCTATATTCAGGCCTATGAGAAAATCACTGACCGTAAATTTGAAGCCGGTGATGCTGCAACAGATCCATTGCAACGCATCAGGGAAAATCTGAAGCGCTTTTTCTAGACTCACAAATCAGTTGATGTTCGCATTATTACGGCGGTAGTCTTCCTCAACACCAAGTGTGAGGGAGGACAGCGTTATGAATCTCGTGGACATGTTTCTAAAGGGTGATGGGGGGAAAAATATTGAAGCGCTTTCCCGGCAATTCAATCTTTCCCAACAGCAAACGCTTGCCGCTATCGAAGCGTTGATGCCCGCATTTTCGCAAGGGCTGCAGCGCAACACTGCCGATCCCATGGGCATGGGCGCTTTCGTGCAGGCACTTTCATCGGGTCAGCACGCCAATTATTTTGATGATCCTTCTGCGGCATTCAATTCGTCTGGTATAGCTGACGGCAATAATATTCTGGGCCATTTGTTTGGCTCCAAGGATTTGTCACGGGCTGTAGCTGACCATGCCGCTGCCACGACCGGCCTAGCGACTACCACGCTAAAGGAGATGCTTCCCGTTATCGCTTCCATGCTGATGGGCGGGCTCTATAAGAAGTCTACGGGCCAATTTGCCGCCTCCGGTCTTGGCGGCGGAAATGTAATCGGCGATCTGATCGAGCAGATGATGCGGCAAGGGGGCGGAGGCCAGACTGCCAGTAAGCAACAAAATGCACCCAGCGCCAATCCTTGGGGGCAGATTCTCGAAGGAATGCTCGGTGGCGCAACGCAGCAACCACAAGGGCAAGGTGGTACCACCGGTAATAACCCGCTCGGAAAGATCTTTGAGGAAATGATGCGTGGGGGAATTCCTGGCAGTGCAGCTCCAAAAACCCCACAGCAAAACCAACAGCAGCCGGGCGCAGGCCAAAATCCCTTTGGCGATAATCCTTTCGGCAAAATCTTTGAAGAAATGCTTGGTGGCGCGACGCAAAAGCGATCGGCTCCGCAGCCAGAACCCGCGCCAGAGCCGGAAACTGCGTCTGCGCCTCCTTCCGATAATCCTTTGAAAGATATTCTAGGCCAGATGTTCGATACGGGCCGTAAGACCAACGAGCAATATCAGAAGGGCATGGAATCCATTTTCGACCAATATATGCGGGGAATGGACCGCCACAAATAGGTCAGGCGCGATAAGAAAAAGCCCGGCCAAATTGCATATGCAAAATGGGCCGGGCAGGAGGCAGGCGGAGCGCCGGGAGGGGATTCCGGCGTGAATGGGCGCCTGCTAAACAGTCAAATCATACTATCTTGTTGCACTACGAACGCGTGAGCGCACGTCTGCAAGCGCTCCCAGCCTTTGGCTCGGATCATCCAGCAGCGATGTTCCAATGGCGGAATGGAGATCCGCACGCGTGACACCAATGTCATGCAGCATTGAATCGTTCCATTCGCCAAGACTCAAAATCGTTTTACGGTTCCGGCGGGCAACAATCATTCGGTTGACAAAGCTGACAGCCAGCGACGCAAGCGATGCGATCGTGCCGGTGAAACCAGTTACTTCAGTCATTCTCGTTGTTGTTGTCATCGCCCGTACTCCTTTGAACGGCAGCGATCAGAAGTTAAATCACGCGAAAACCATTTTCCGCGCAGCACGCTCAATGTCCGTTAGACACCAGCGTTTCCTGAACATCCTTAGAATGATACAGAAGGATTGATTATTCAAACGAATGTTTTTAATGTAAACGTTCAATAATAATGATGAGTCAACAGCCTTGGGAACCTGTCATGAGCGCACCGCTTGATCTCGACCAGTTGCAGACATTCACAGCCATAGCCGACTTGGGAAGCTTCACCAAGGCAGCCGATAAGGTCAACAAGACTCAATCGGCTGTATCGATGCAGATGAGGCGCTTGGAAGAACGTGTTTCGAAGGCGCTTTTCGAACGCGATGGCCGCACGAACCGTCTGACCGAGGATGGCGAGCGGCTTCTTGCATATGCACGGCGCATGCTGCAGCTAAACAATGAAACCATTGCAGCTTTTGATGATACGCAGTTGCAGGGTCATATCCGCATCGGCACTCCAGACGACTATGCAGATCGTTTTCTGCCCGAAATCATGGCGCGTTTCTCGCGCTCGAATCCGCGTGTTGAACTATCCGTTGTCTGTGAGCCAACGGTCAATCTTGATGAGATGATCCGCAAGGGCCAGTTGGATATTGCGCTGGTTACTCAATGCGACGAACAGCGCCGCTCTGAGGTCGTGCGTAGCGAACAGCTCCTATGGGTGACGTCCGCAAATCATAATGTGCATGAGGAGGTGGTTCTGCCGCTGGCAGTGGGTCGACCCACCTGCATATGGCGCGCAGCAGCTGTCGATGTGCTCGACTCGATGCATCACGACTATCGCATTCTCTTTACCAGCTGGTCTGCCACAGTTCTTGCCGCGGCTGTTCTCGCCGGGCTTGCCGTGTCAATTCTACCGGAATGTGCGTTGCGACCGGGTATGCGGGTTCTAACGGAGGCCGATGGATTTGGCCGTCTTCCAGAGTTTGGAATCGGCATCATGCGCGGTCACACAAAGCCTTCCGCCATTGTTGATGCGTTGGTGCAGCACATTGTTGAAAGTCTTGATAATCTGTCCATGCCAACGCCGGTCAGCATGACACAAGCGGCAGTTCCAGTGCCGGTCAATCAGCGCATGAGACAAGTCCGCTCGACCGAACTTGTCCCGGGTTGGTAATTATAATCCGCCCTGCCAGGCTTTGATTGCATCAAGCGGATAGAGCAACATGACAATATTAAGGGTGAGGTTGTCGCGGATAACCCACCCAGCCAGCAACTCAAATATGATTGCCAGAACGATTGTCAGCCAGATTGGCGCACGCGCGGCAAAGAAAAAGCCGAGCACCATAAACAGAATATCGCTGACGGAGTTCAGCACGCTGTCACCAACATAGCCAAGCGCAATGGTCGCTTCGCGATAGCGGCTTATGACCATCTCGGTATTTTCAAATATTTCCCAGGCTGCCTCTATGAAAATGGCTCCGAGAAGACGCTGCCCGACTGGCCTTTTGCGGGCTGCAAGCCAGAGAATCCCGTAAAACAAAAAGCCGTGAATGATATGGGAAAGCGTATACCAATCGGCGATATGCTGCGAATTGTCCGAAGAGTTTGTGTCACTCACCCATAATTTTACCGTCCCGCAAGTACAGATGGGGTTGCGGCCCATGAGCAGCAAAATCACCGCCGCAACAGCGATCATAAGCGCACCTAACAGCAAATAGTAACGCAAATTCGGGCTTTTTTTCTGTATATATGCAACTGCAGGCATATGGTGTTCCCTCTTTCCCCTATACATTCTCCCATAGGCGTTATTCGTCTGCCGCTGAGAATGCAATCAGAGATTATGGAAGGCTGATTTCCGCCATCGTCCCGATAGGAATGGAATATGACTGAAAAACTCGAAACCACATCCAATGTTGCCGAATATACCGTGTCTGAAATTTCGGGGGCGTTGAAGCGTACCGTCGAGGATACATTCGGCCATGTTCGGGTTCGGGGTGAGATTTCCGGTTATCGGGGACCGCATTCTTCGGGGCATGCCTATTTTTCCCTGAAGGATGACAAGGCGCGTATTGAAGCTGTTGTTTGGCGCGGCTCCATGAGCCGTATGCGCTTTCAGCCTGAAGAAGGCATGGAAGTGATCGCTACCGGCAAATTGACCACTTACCCCGGTTCTTCAAAATATCAGATTGTCATCGAACAAATGGAGCCAGCCGGTGCCGGGGCTCTGATGGCGCTTCTTGAAGAGCGGAAACGCAAGCTTGGTGCAGAAGGACTTTTCGACAGTTCCGCCAAGCAACTTTTGCCTTATATGCCACGGATTATCGGCGTCGTGACGTCACCTACAGGTGCAGTCATTCGCGATATTATTCACCGCATAACAGACCGCTTTCCGCTGCACGTTCTGGTCTGGCCGGTGCGCGTACAAGGTGAGACTTCCGGCAATGAGGTTGCCAATGCTGTCAATGGTTTCAATAGCTTAGCCAATAGCGCTATTTTCCCGCAGCCGGACGTCCTGATCGTGGCGCGCGGAGGAGGAAGCCTTGAAGACCTTTGGGGCTTCAATGATGAGGTGGTGGTGAGAGCCGTCGCTGCCTCGCATATACCTGTCATTTCCGCTGTTGGTCATGAGACCGATTGGACATTGATTGACCTGGCCGCCGATGTTCGCGCCCCGACACCCACTGGGGCCGCAGAGATGGCAGTGCCTGTAAAAGCCGACCTGGTTGCCCATCTTGCAACGCTTGGCGCAAGGCTTTCCTCAGGCATGTCGCGCTATCTCGACCAGCGGCGGCAGGCTCAAAGAGCCTTGGCGAGAGCCCTGCCCTCGGCAGACCAGTTACTGGCATTGCCAAGACGTCGTTTTGACGAAACCGCGGCGAGGCTGGGCCGTGCCTTGCAAGCCAATACGCAGAAAAAACGCGGTGAGTTTGATGGGGCTGCACGCCAATTGTCCCCGCGCCTTCTCGAACAGAAATTTCGTGAAAAGCGTCGTGAAATCAGTGCTTTATCCGCTCGCCTGCCGCGTGCCGTCGAGATTCTTGTGCGGGACAGGCGTGCCAATTTCGCGCGCCGCTCAGTCAGGCTTTCCATAGAACAGACGTCACGTCTGGCCGAGCGCGGCAGGCAACATTTGCAGCAGCTCGACCGACGCCAGATCCAAGCTGTAAAGCTTCTGCTTGACCGCGCCAAACGCCGCAGGGACGAACAATGGCGGCTGCTGAACGGCTTGTCTCACACGAGCATTTTGGAGCGTGGTTTTGCCATCGTTCTCGATCCTTCCGGAACGCCGATCAAGCGCGCCTCGGGTATCGCTGCTGGCGATGATTTGACGCTCCGGTTTCAGGATGGAGACATTCAGGCATTGGCAAAAGACGGCGATGCAAAGCCCGCACAGCCAAAAATCGAGAAGCCCGCAGCCATCAAGAAAACACCTGTTCCGGGCGGTTCGCAGGGATCACTTTTCTAGCTCTACTCGCGTCGCCACAACTATTTTACTCGCCATGATGGAAATTTTTCAGCAAAAATCAGCCATTCTTCGGCAAAAAGCTTCGAACTTTGTCTGAAATGTAGTTGTTTGGCGCAAAACCTGTCTGAGACAGGGCTTACAGTTAGCTAAAAGCAAACATTGATTTTCCAAAACCGTTTTATCTATTCCCGATTCCATGACGGGCTGTTCAGTTCAATCAGTGATTGCGACCAATCATCAATGAAACGCTGACGTTGCGCTCTGTCCTGCACCGCCAGCAAGGCAGGTCCAATGCGGATCGGCTGCGCAATACCCGACTCCTTCAAGTTTTGCGGGCCATCAACACCGGGCGGCAGGCTGCCGGTTTCGGTAAAGTAAAACGCATTGTTTTTTGCAACCGATTGCCCCTGCTGCGAGAGGAGATAATCCAGAAATCTTGCGGCAAGATCGGCACGTTTCGCGCCTTTCGGAATCAGGGCACCACGACTCAACACCAAAGTGTAATCACGAGGAACGACAACTTTTAATTGCGGATAGCGGCGTGCCGCCTCATAGGCATAGGAACCGAGCATATTATAGCCGATATAGAGATTGCCCTTGGCAACTTCCTCAAGAATTTCGCCCGTGCAGCAACGAGCCACGGCAGAGGCGCGCGCCATGCCTTCCAGCAACCGGCCAAACACGGCTGTTGTCTGACGGGCATCATTAAATGCCAACAAATATCCAATGCCGGACAGGCGGATATCATAGGTTCCGACACGTCCACGATAGGTATCGAGTTTCTCGCGCAGCAGATCTGCAAGCTCGACATGGGTGCGCGGCACGTCGCCCGGCGGCACCTTGACATTATTATATACAAAGACGGCCGGTTCGTAAGTGAACCCAAAAACCTCATCCCTCCAATTTGCCCAGTCGGCAACGCGAGCGGTTTCGGGTGAGGTATGGGCCGTTGCACAGCCATCATTGGCCAGTTTCACAAGTTGATCCACGGATGATGACAGCAGAAGATCGCCGAGCGGTTGCTGTTTGCGGCAGGCCTCGGCAGCACGCACGCTGAGTTCATTGGTCAGGTAATCGATAACGTCGACAGTTACGTCCGGCCAAATGGTTTGAAAGTCATCAATCAACGGCTTCATGACAACAAGGTCTGTGGCCGAATAAATGGTCAAGCGACCGGTTTCTGTCTGCAAGGCAGGAAAGCGGATTGTGTTATCTGCGGCAAAGGCGGGCGCCGCAATGAATGCTGCGGCTAGCGCAACACATAGGCGTTTGATCATCTTCCGGCTCCCAGCCAAGTTGCCAATATAGACATATACGAGGTTGCTGTTCTAAAGCGCAAGACAAGCTCAGGATGGTAAGGGCGTTATGCGTGGTTCGACGGGGCTCACCATGAGGAAAGTGGAGATTGGCAAGGAACTCGTACTGTTAGCGCGTAGTACAATCCCAATCTCGCTCATAAGTTTGGCGAGAACTTTAATTCCGCATTGAAGACGGTTTTTGCAGTCCTCAACCTTCCTCATGGTGAGCCCGTCGAACCACGCACAAAGTTGGAGCCAATGGCAGATTTGAAGGTGGCTGTATGATCCCATCACAGCTCCCCCGCAACCTGGTCCCCGCTGCGGCAACTTGCAGGCTCTTCAGGGCCTGTCTTTTTTATAAGCAATGGTGAGGACTAATCTGCGGTTTGCTCTTTCTGGTGGAGCGGCAGTGTTAAAACCACAACGAAACCGCGTTCATTGCGTGGACGGAAACTCAGGCTTCCGCCATGGGCCTTGGCAACTTCCTGTGCGATCGCGAAGCCGAGTCCGGAGCCGCCTTCGTGCGATTTCGAGGTCGAGAAACGCTGCATCGCCTTTTCCCACCCTTCCGGTGGGATGCCTGGCCCATCATCTTCGACCTCGACAAAGGCGTGCGTTTGGTCCGCATTGACCCGCACTTCCAGACGATTACGAGTGCCATGACGCAGCGCATTATCAATGACGTTGACAATCGCCTCGCGAAGGCTGACCGCATCGCCCAGGACAAAGGGGCGGTTCTCCGGCGCCTCGAAGGAAACGACAATATCCGGATCAACAGTAATGGGCACAGCCGCACGCCAAGCGCGCCGAGCCACATCAACGAGACTGATCGGTTCCAGTTGCACAGAATCGGCGCGATGAACAACCATGGCATGGCTGAGCAATTGATTGGTCAAGCGGGATAACTCGTCCGTGCGTTCCTTGACACGATCAAAATGCTGGCGGTCTGCTTTACTCATTTTCCCTGAACCAAGCAGATCAATCTGGGCATTAAGTGCGGTAAGCGGGGTGCGTATCTGATGAGCGGCATCGGCGATGAAGCGCTGCAGCAGGTCGACCCGCTCACCAAGACGACCCATGAAATGATTGATTGAACCGACAAATGGATCAAGTTCGCGCGGCACATCGACAGAAACTGGTGTCAAATCATGCGGATCGCGGCCGCGGACTTCCGTCCCCAAATGTTCGACAGGCTTGAGCGCATAACGAATGGCAAGCATGGCCCCGACAAATGCCAGAAGGCTCATGACGATCACCAATATAGTCGCGCGCAAAGTGAGTTCGCGGGTCAATGCCGATCGCGCTTCATTGGTCTGTGCGACGATGACATAGGCGCGGCCCGTAACGGCTGGATCAGCGAGAACGCGGGTGGCGCGGGTAATGCGAACATCCTCTCCCTTATAAGTGCCCTCTTCGACACGCATTGCATCATCATTGCTTTCCGGAGCGCGCGGACTCTCAAGGTCGTCATAGCCGGTAAGCGTTTCGCCATTGGTATCGATGACGCGGTAGAAAATCCGGTCACGATCGGCAAGACCGAGGAGCTCGAAAGCCGAGGCCGGAAGGCGAACACTGAGCTTTCCATCTTCAACTGCCAGGCTTTCCGCCATTTGCAGCGCAGCGCCCACAAGCAGACGGTCATAGGCCTTGTCCGCGGCGGTGTCGGCATAATACCAGGCGGCGCTGACCAGCAGAGCTGCCCCAACACCAAGAACCAGCGAAATGCGCCTTGCAAGGCGCGCGAACAGCGAAGGTTGGGTTGCGCGCATTTCAGGCAGCATCGCCGGACACCAATTGATAACCCAAGCCGCGAACAGTGACGATGCGGGCTTTGGCTCCATCAAGTTTTTTGCGCAAACGGCCAATATAGAGTTCGATAGCATTGGCATTGGCCGCCTCATCGAATCCGAAAATCTGGTCGAGCAATTCATCCTTGCTGAAAACGCGGCCCGGCCTGGCGACCAATACCTCCAGCAAAGTCAGCTCGCGCCGCTTCAACTGTATTTCACGCTTGCCCACATGGACAGAACGCGTGGCGCGATCCACGGCAATATCGCCGCATTTGATAAGGTTGGTCGCTTCCCCGCCACCATGGCGACGCATTAAAACGCGGGCACGGGCCTCCAATTCGCGGAAGTCGAATGGCTTGACCAGATAGTCGTCCGCGCCAAGATCAAGTGCGCTCACGCGGTCGTCAATTTCCGATCTGGCCGTGAGGATCAGCACGGGAACGGCATTTCCCGACTTGCGGATTGATTTGAGAATTTCAAAACCGTCCATGCCCGGCAGCATGACGTCAAGAATGATGAGCGCGTATTCGGTAAAATCAATTATTTCCGCCGCATTGCGCCCGTTGGTTTCCCAATCGACGGCATGGCCAGTCGCTTCAAAGCGCTTGACGATCGCTTCTCCCACATCGTGCGTGTCTTCTACCAGCAATATGCGCATGGTGTTTCATTGGCACGAAACAGGAAAGCCCGCAAACAGTATCGATTGCCGCCCGCGCAACTGCTCAACCCAGCCAGCATAGATGATTGCAACCCTGCATTCGTTGCAGCATGTGTGAATTCAGGCGATGGGTCAGACGCTTATTCGATTTTGAGCGCAGAAGCAGCAGCATTGAGCCAGCCAGTGCATCAAGGAAGATGGGCTTCCTTGACTGCGGCATCAGCCTTGCTCTCAAACTTGGAGGTAAGCTATGTGGCCAAAACCGCTTAGCATTACCCTCATCGTAAAAAGAACCCGGACGAGCTGGTCACTCACGATCCGGGTTCACTTTACGAAATGAGGAAAGGGGCAGACGAAAGTTCGCCCCACTCCAAGAACAAATATAGCATCTCATCGACCATTGCTAAAGTGTCAATTCGTCTAATGCGAAACTCTTCAGGGCTGGACGGCGGCACTCAGAGTATTATTCTGCAATTTCAAAACAGGCTAGGACTCACAGACAATGCGCATGAATTTGAGCAGCCGCTCGCCAGGGTTGCAATGGCTGGCTCTGCTTGCCCTATCCTTGCTCTTTTTTGTAATTTTTCAGGCCATGCGCCTCCCCGCAGCGCTGCTTCTTGGTCCCATGGCAGCGGCGATTGCGATTGCGGCGGCTGAAGGCGCCATTCGTGTTCCGGTACGTCCTTTCATCCTATCTCAAGGTGTAATCGGTTGTCTTATTGCCCATAGTATCGAACCCTCGACGCTGAAAGAAATGGTGCATGACTGGCCGATTTTCCTGATGGTCATTGCATCTGTAATTTTTGCCAGCAACACGCTCGGCTGGTTTCTCGCACGTTGGCAGGTACTGCCAGGTACGACGGCAGTCTGGGGTTCGTCGCCGGGTGCAGCCGCCGCGATGACCCTGATGGCCGAAGCCTATGGCGCGGATATCCGCCTCGTCGCCTTCATGCAATATCTGCGCGTTGTTTTTGTAGCAGTGGTCGCCTCGCTCGTTTCCCGCATCTGGATAACAGGTCCGGCCGCCGCAGCACCTGAATTCATCTGGTTCCCACCACTCGACTGGTTAGGCTTTGGCCAGACCTTGATTCTGATCATAGGAGGAAGTTGGCTCGCGGTCAGGTTGCGTATCCCGGCTGGACCAATGCTGGTGCCGATGATTCTCGGCATTATTCTTCACAATACCGGCCTGATGACCATCGTACTGCCGCCCTGGATGCTTGCAGCCAGCTATGCGCTGATCGGCTGGAACATCGGCTCACGCTTTACGCGGCCGATCCTCGTTCATGCAGCGCGCGCCCTGCCCCGCGTGGTTGCATCCATCCTTACACTCATCACCATATGCGGCGGCATTGCAGCCTTGCTGGTTTATTTCGCCGATATTGACCCGCTAACAGCCTATCTTGCCACCAGCCCGGGCGGTGCCGATTCCATCGCTATTATTGCCGCCTCAAGCGATGTGGATTTGCCATTCGTCATGGCCATGCAAACAGCGCGTTTTCTCATCGTGCTTGTAACGGGCCCAGCCATCGCCCGCTTCATAGCAAAGCGCACGGGGCTGACCGGCAGGAATGATCTTTGATAATGTGGGAAAAATGGTACGGACGGGTGGATTCGAACCACCGACCTCAGGAGCCACAATCCTGCGCTCTAACCAACTGAGCTACGACCGCACACCGTCAAGTTTTTGACTTGGCGTCACATACGGAGAATTGATGCTTTTTGCAAGCGCTTGATGCAACAAAAGGCAGGGACATTCCCAAAAAAACGCCAAGCTACCTCCAGAAAAGAAAAAAGGCCGGGGGGAGGACCCGGCCTTTTCCATAAATGCGAGAATGGCTGGGAGGAGATGCCGGTTCTCGCGTCTCCGGCAGCTGGGAGGAGGAATGCCGCTGGAGAATATCTGGATCGTCTAACGCCTTTGCAGGCAAAATTGCGATCCGCAGGTGCCTTATCAGGCTACCTTTACGTCCTTGATTGCCTTCTCTACAGCCGACTTGACCGGTGCGGAGATTTCTTCAACTGCCTTGGAAGCAACGGCCTGAAGCTCTTTGGCCTGGCCGGAGATTGCTTCAGCCTGCTTGCGAACAAATGCAGTCTGCAGTTCGATAACTTCGCCGAACGACTTTACGCCGAACAGAGCTTCGATATGTGCAAAGCCAGCTTCTGTGTTGGTGCGCAGGGCAGCAAGCGCCTTCAACGAAAGAGCAGTGCCATTAGACTGGGCAGTTTCGAAAGTTGTTTCAAGAGTCTTCTGTGCAGCTTCAGCCTGATCCTTGATCTTGGCATAGGCTTCCTTGGACTGGGCAACACCCTTTTCAGTGAACTCGCGAACCTGATCGGTTACAGCGGTAGCATCGAAGGCAGGCATTGCAAATGCGTCGGCAGTCTGTTTAGCAGTCTTGCTCATAATAAAGCCCTTCCTTGGTGCAGATGTTTGTCTCTGCAAGTGATTTGATAGGCCGAATATAATACATTTATTGTGCATTGCAACATTTTTCTTGCAGCGCACCATTTCCCGTTGATTTTCCAAGGAAATTATTCTGGGGACCATTAAAAGGCGCTGATCGAAGTTAACTAAACCAAGAGAAAGAGCTGGCAGATAAGAGGCAGCCAGTGGACGCGCGCCGTTGTGGCTATTATTAATAAAGTATTAAGGACGTCGCATGGATGCGGTGGTCCGCTACGGAGCTGCTAAACAATAATGGCGTCTGGAACATACCCGTTCATCGACATTGCCGTTCTCGATGAAATTCGCGAGCACTTTGCCAATGGCGATGCGCTTGTGGTCATTTCACCCGATCTTGCAAATGTCATCTGGGCCAATGGCCAGGGCGCCTCCATGCTCGGCTATGCGACAGTCGATGATATATTGACTGCTGGCACGGTGCTGGGCGTTCAGGCACAGCGGCAGTTGAAGGCGCTGGACGGCTTTCCTTCCATCGGGCATGGGCGCAGCGTCTCGCTTCGCATTGCATTCGGGCTGACCAGCCGCATTCTAACCTTTCAGGCCAGCGATATTATTCTGCCGCGAGGCGAAGAGGCCATCGTACTTTCAATCGCCAATAATGACCGCGTGAGTTCCGAGGAGCAGATCGCAGCTCTGGCGATAAAAGGCTTTGGTGACGAAACAACCCATGCCGCCATGGTCGATGGATCAGGCGCTGTCATCGCAGCATCGCAACAATTTTCAGCGCTTGGCTTTAATGACAAGAGCCTTGGCGACCTGGTGCGCGAAGTCCGCCACGAGCGTAATCGGCTGGTGAAGCGCGCTGTCACGACGATAAAGGGTATTGTGCCGACAGGCATAGCCCGGCTGACTGATAGCCCTGCCCTGCATTTATTGCTGGCTATCGAACCTGAGAATGTCGGGCTGGTGGCGCCTGCCGAGAATGTAATCCCCGCTGCACCTGTTCCAGAGGCCGAAGTGAAGGACGTGCCGCAGGCAAGTCTGCCATTCGAACCGATTGCGTCTGCCATAACTGCCGAAGATAAACAGACGGCAGTAAGATCAAGCGAGAGCGAACCAGTTTCCGAGGCGTTTCAATATAGGCCCAGTGACACATCCGCCCGTTTTGTCTGGAAAGTGGATGCGCAGGCCAATTTCAGCGAGATTTCGCCGGAATTCGCGGCAGCAGTCGGGCCGGTTTCAGCCGATATTATCGGCAAATCTTTTCGCGACGTGGCCGCCCAATATGGTTTTGATGCGGATGGTGAAATAGCCGGGCTGCTTGAACGGCGCGATACATGGTCAGGGCGGGCCGTGCTTTGGCCAATCGAGGGCGCCAATCTGCGTGTGCCAATTGAACTTGCAGCATTGCCCATCTATTCGCGTGAGCGGGTCTTTTTGGGTTTTCGCGGCTTTGGTGTAGCCAAAATGGCAGAGGTCGTTGAGGACTTGACCGTCATCGACACGCCATTGGACTCGAGCGGGCAGAAAACTTCGGTCGATCCGATAGCTGCCAGCGCGCTCGATTCATTTGGGGGCGAACCGCCGGCTCTTGCCGCATCATCAGAGCCCAGCAATGTTGTAGCGCTGAAAACCCAGCGGCCCTTGCAGAATGATGGCCGCTTGAATGATGCAGAACGCAATGCATTTCGTGAGATTGCCGAGAGGCTGCGCCGGGAGGTTCTTGCAGAGCCCGCTTCTGTTAACGCAGAGGAAGCCGTTACTGATCGGGAAGAAAAAACGAAGCCTGTTGCTGCGAAAGCCAAGGTGCCTGAAGCCGAGATTGTTGGACCCGGATTTGCCGCTGACGCGCCGTCGAAGAGTTTTGCCAGCGACATTCGCGAGCAGGTGCGCCAGGGCGTCGACACATCGATTCTGGCAGCCTTGCCGCTTGCTGTTTTGATCCATCGTGAAGGCCAGATTCTTTATGCCAACAAAGCCATGCTTGATGCGACAGCTTATGAGAGTGCAGAAGAAATCAATGTCGCTGGCGGATTAAGCACCCTTTTCGCCGACGGCCCTGAAGGCGAAGACGAGGATGAAGGCGGCATGAATTTGCGCCGCAATGACGCTTCGACGCTCCGTGTTGAAGCACATTTACAGGCAGTGCGCTGGAATGATGAAAACGGCGATGGGTCACGCGCCCTGCTTCTGGCTTTGTCGCCCCAAACAAAGGCCAATCATTTCGACGAAAGCGAACGACTGCTGCTGCAGACACGGATCGATGAGCTCAACGCCATTCTCGATACGGCTACCGATGGTGTGATCCTGCTTGACTCCGCAGGTTCCATCCGCTCGATCAATCACTCTGCTTCCGCGCTGTTTGGCTATGAACCAGAAGAGGTCAACGGCAAAGCATTCTCGCTCCTGTTCGCTATCGAAAGCCAAAGAGCGGCGATGGATTATCTCAACAGCCTTTCCAATAATGGTGTTGCCAGCCTGCTGAATGATGGGCGTGAAGTGATTGGCCGCGAAAGTCAGGGGCGTTTTATTCCGCTGTTCATGACAATCGGCAAGCTGGACGCTTCCAAAGGATATTGTGTCGTGCTGCGCGACATAACCCACTGGAAACGCGCGGAAGAAGAACTGCTAAGCGCCAAGCGCGAGGCTGAACGCACGTCCACTCAGAAAAGTGAATTTCTGGCTCGCATCAGCCATGAGATCCGCACGCCGCTGAACGCCATAATCGGTTTTTCCGAATTGATGGCGGATGAAAAATTCGGTCCCATCGGCAGCGAGCGTTACCGCGACTATCTGCACGATATCAGCCGCTCGGGTAATCACGTGCTTTCGCTGGTCAATGATCTTCTGGATATTTCCAAGATCGAGGCTGGCGCTGTCGAGATGAATTTCGAGGCAGTCTCCTTGAACGACGCCCTGACGGAAGCTGTCGCGATCATGCAGCCACAAGCCAATCGCGAGCGCGTCATTATCCGGTCAAGCCTGACCTCGCGCTTGCCGGACATCGTGGCGGACAACCGCTCCATCACGCAGATCGCGCTGAATTTATTGTCAAATGCCGTGCGTTTTACCGGCCCCGGCGGGCAGGTCATCGTTTCGACAAGCTATGAAGCCAGCGGCGATGTTTTGCTGCGGGTACGCGATACAGGCATCGGCATGACCCGGCAGGAGGTCGAGCAGGCTCTGCGCCCCTACAAGCAGATTACAACACCGGGGAATGTTCGCAGCGACGGAACAGGTCTCGGTCTGCCGCTCACCAAAGCGATGGCGGAAGCAAACCGGGCGAGTTTCAATATTGATTCCAGCCCGGGCCGCGGAACGATGGTCGAAATTACGTTCCCTTCAACACGGGTGCTGGCCGAGTAATCTTCCATCTTCGAATAAAGATACCCCTGCTGATATGCAGGGGTATGGTCCTTATTGATCAGGCGACGATTTCAACGGGGCCATGATCATCGCAATGATCGCCATGTGGATGATGCAAATGCCCATCCACGAGATAATCAATATGATCCCCGTGGGGTACGGCCTCGTGGCCGCAGCCAGGACCATGCACATGGTCAGCATCGTGGCCCGAGCAATGATGTTCCGGTGTGCAGCGATCAGGATTTCTAGCGCTTACCTCAAGCACGTGCTCATCAATATGGTCGCCATGAGGGTGATGCAAATGGCCATCGTGAAGGTAGTCCACATGATCGCCGTGACGAATGGCGGTGTGGCCGCAATTAGGTTCATGCTTGTGATCATGATCGTGGTGATGCGGAAAAGTGCAGTTGCTCATAATTCATTCCTTTCAAAAAAACTTGGTGGTTAATGTTGCTCAATCGCATTCTCGATAAGCTTCAGGACGTGATCGTCGCCAATTAAATATATCACGGTCTTACCGTCCTTACGTTCTCCGACCAGACGCGCGCCTGTCAATTTGAAAATGCGCGCGCACGGGATTAAACAGGACCTTAGGCAATAAAATTGCGCCAAAGCCGCTTTATCGACTTGAATTGCTGCCCATGATGGCTAAACCGTTGATACATAGTGCAATAGCACCATGAGCTTTGGCTCACTGGCTGTAAATCGGAATACTCATGTTCTGGCTGAGACCGAGAAACCTTTTGGCGACAATCCTGCTATTGGCATTTATCGCCGGTGGGGTACTCGTTGCTTTGCCCAGCCTTGTCAGCACGGATCTCATTCGCGAGCGTTTGGCTCAAGAAATCAGCAACTGGACTGGCTACAGCGTCGAAGCAAGTCAAGAGCCTCACATTTCCTTCTTTCCAACATTCACCGCGTCAATGGGCAATGTGACCATCCGCAACCCATGGGCTACGGAAGGCCAACCCTTCATGCAGGCAGAGCGGATCGAGGTTGATCTTTCCCTGCTCTCGGCATTGATGGGAAAAACCGAATTCACCGAGACCAAAATCATCAGGCCACGGTTTGTCCTCGATGAGCCAATTAAAAGCCTTGCAGATATTGGTGAAGCGCTTGCCAGGAGCGATGGGCGCATCGGCGATGTCGTGCGCGAGGCAAAGGCCGCTATCGTGGCGAACCCTGCCAAGCCGGATATGAGCACAGTGTCGTCGCAGCCATTCGGGCGCGTACGGCTGGAAGATGCAATGGTCACGTTCAAAAGGCCCATCAACGGCGCTGAAGAACAGATTTCAAGCATAAGCGGTGTTTTTGACTGGCCGCAGACATCTGGCATTGCCAGCTTTCAGGGCAAAGCAATCTGGCATGGCGAAGAGACTGAAATCGACAGCTCTGCCAGCAAGGCGCTGCTGCTTCTGGCGGGCGGGTCAAGCCCGATGCAGATCAATCTGAGTTCGACGCCTCTGACCCTTTCTTTCAATGGCTCCGCCAATATTGCCAAGGACCGTTTTTTTGAAGGGACACTCTCCCTCACCTCGCCATCGCTGCGACGCACGCTCGAATGGTCCCGAATGGCGGAAATCCCGACGGCGCCCATTGGCAGCTTTACGCTTGATGCTTCTGTTACCGGCTCATCTTCCCGTGTGAAACTGGATAATCTGACGGCCACGCTGAACGACAATCCGGCAAAGGGTGTGATCGAAATCACGCTGAATAACGCGGCAACAAACACTCCGCTTGGTATCAATGGAACGCTGGCATTCGAGACTTTGGACCTTCGCTCGGTTTTCTCCGGCATCATGCCGCTACCGGATGGCTCAGCCAATTCCGACGCTGAGATAAACACGGCCTTTCTTAAACAGCTCAATCTTGATCTGCGGGTTTCGGCGCAAAAGGCAACGGCGGGCAATGTCAGTCTGACAAAGGTGGCGGCTACTGCACAAGTGCGGAACGGCCGCGCCATATTTGACATTGGCGATGCCACTGCTTTTGACGGCTCGGTTGCCGGAAGCTTCCAACTTGCCGACGAACCTGAAGCCGGGACAACCGGGGAGTTGCGCTTGAATGGAACCGATGTAAACAGCGCTTCCATCGCCTCGCTGCTCGGACTTGGAAATCGCTTTGAGCTTGGCAAGGGCACCGTGTCACTGGTGCTGAAGGGTCCGATAACACGCTGGTCCACAGCCTTGAGCAGCGCCAAGGGCACGCTATCCATGCGCTTCGGCAATGGTCAAATCCGTAGTCTCGATCTCAATCGCTTGCTTAGCAAAGCAAAGACAGATCGATTTTTCAGCCTGAACGAAAAGACCGATGCATGGCTTAGTCTCGACAGACTGGAGCTTAAGGCAAATATCATGGACGGCGTCGCGGCGCTCGAAACGGCGCAGATCCAGAACAAGCTTGGCACCTTTACCTTTGCAGGCATTGTAACGCTTGTGAGCAAGAGCCTGGCACTCACCGGTGACTTCGCAGCACCGATTGCTACACCCGCGCCTGCGGAAGGCGCGCCGGCTGATGCGCCAAAGCCGGAACCTATGTTCAATCATACGCGGTTCTTCATCGGCGGCTCGTGGGACAATCCATTCATCTCGCCAATCATTTCACAATAATTCGCCTATCCCTCTGGTGGAGAGAGAAAGGTTCGCGCTTTTTTTGCTGTTTACTTACGCTGCAAACAACAGCATTTCCTGCATCAATTCCGTGCGGCGGCCTGTTCATCGCGGGCACGGTTGACCTCACGGCGCTTATTGGCAATCGAAGCGATGATTACTCCCACAGCAACAATGGCGATAAGGATCGTGCAGGCAGCATTGATCTCCGGTGTCACGCCAAGACGCACCTGCGAATAAATGCGCATCGGCAAGGTGGTTGCCCCTGGTCCAGAAGTGAAGCTGGAAATAACCAGATCATCAAGCGAGAGGGTGAAAGCAAGCATCCAGCCAGAGACGACAGCAGGAAGGATAACCGGCAATGTCACCTTGAAGAACGTCGTGACGGGCGTTGCGCCAAGGTCCATCGCCGCTTCTTCCAGCGAACGATCAAAGGTGACAAGGCGCGACTGAACCACCACGGCCACGAAGCACATGGAAAAAGTGATATGCGCGAGCGTGACTGTCAAGATGCCCCTGTCGAGACCGATGGCGACAAAGAGCAACAGCAGTGACAGACCTGTGATGACTTCAGGCATGACCAGCGGCGCATAGATCATCGCGGAAAAGAGCATGCGCCCGCGAAAGCGCGTGTAGCGGGTCATCGCCAACGCACCGAGCGTGCCAAGAATGGTAGCAAAGGTCGCCGAAATCAGGCCGACACGGATGGTAACCCAAGCCGCATCGATAAAGGCTTGGTTGTGGAAAAGCGATACATACCATTTGGTGGAGAAACCCGCCCAAACGGTGACGAGACGGGACTCGTTGAACGAATAGATCACCAGCAGAACGATGGGCAGATAAAGAAAGGCAAAGCCCAAAACCAGCGAAGCAATGTTAAAGCGGGACCAGGTTGTGTTCATTTTATTTCCCGCTTTCCTGGGCTTTGGCTTCGGACCGCTGGAACAGCACAATGGGCACGACCAGCAGCAAAAGCAGAACAACCGCAACCGCCGACGACACCGGCCAATCGCGGTTTGAGAAGAATTCGCTCCACAATGTCTTGCCTATCATCAGCGTAGACGAGCCGCCCAAGAGATCAGGAATGACAAACTCGCCGGTAGCCGGAATGAAAACAAGGAAGCAACCGGCAATGACACCGGGCATTGAGAGTGGAAATGTGATCCTCCAGAACGCCATGAGCGGCGGGCATCCAAGATCTTCGGCAGCTTCAACCAGCGAATAATCCATCTTTTCCAAAGCCGAATAAATCGGCAGGACGAGGAACGGCAGATAGGAATAGACGATACCGATGAAAATCGCCGTATTGGTGTTGAGAATATTCAGCGGGGTATCGATGACATTGGCCCACATCAGAAACTGATTGAGCAATCCCTCGGGCTTCAAAATGCCTATCCACGCATAAACGCGAATAAGAAAACTGGTCCAGAATGGAAGAATGACAAGCATAAGCAGAGTCGGGCGAACGCTTGCAGGCGCGCGCGCCATGCCATAGGCGATTGGATAGCCTATGATGAGTGTCAGAAGGGTTGAAACCGCCGCTATGAGCAGGCTGGAAATATAGGCCTTATAGTAAAGCGGATCCTCGACCAGCCAGATATAATTATCCCAGGAGAACTGCGATATGCTGTTGAAGACAGACCTGATACCCGCCGTAATATCAAGCACGGGCGTATAGGGCGGAATGGCCATCGCCACTTCGGACAGGGAAATCTTGAATACGATGAGGAATGGAACAAGAAAGAAGATGAGCAGCCACAGATAAGGGACGCTGATGACCAACCGGCTTGTGACGGATGCTATCAATTTTTGCATCGGATAGCCCTCCTCACGCGGTTAAAAGAATACCGGCATCGGTATCGAAATTGACCCAGACCATATCCTCATATCCAAGCGGGTCTTCCACCGTGCGCACTGCATTCAGGCTTGCCGCCTTGATGATACGGCCATTTTCAAGCCGCACATGGAAAACTGTCATGTCACCGAAATAGGCAATGTCGTAAAGCTCGCCATAAGCGGTGTTAACTGAGGAGTTTGCAGGCTCCTTACGGCTGATCCTGATTTTCTCCGGCCGGATTGCGAAACCGACCGTTTGCCCGACAGAACAGTCGCGCGTCGCCTCCGTTCGGATCGTCATTTTATCGGTCGCAACGTCAATATCGATCTTGCCCTTTTCGACCGCCGCCGCCGTACCCTCGAACATATTCACATTGCCGATAAAGTCTGCGACAAATTTCGAATTAGGTGCTTCGTAAACTTCTGCAGGGGTCGCCACTTGCTTGACCTTGCCCTTGTCCATGACCGCGATGCGATCTGACATGGTCATTGCCTCTTCCTGATCATGCGTCACCACAACGAATGTCAGACCCAGCTTCATCTGCAGGTCCATGAGTTCAAACTGGGTTTCCTCTCGCAGCTTCTTGTCGAGTGCGCCCAGAGGCTCATCCAGAAGCAAAACCTTTGGCCGCTTGGCGACACAACGCGCCAAGGCTACGCGCTGGCGCTGCCCGCCAGAAAGCTGGTGCGGCTTGCGCTTGGCAAATTGTTCGAGCTTGACCAGTTTGAGCATCTCGGCAACGCGGGCTTCGATCTCGTTTTTGGGCATGCCATCCTGCTTGAGGCCAAAGGCGATATTGCCCTCGACTGTCATATGCGGAAACAGCGCATAGGACTGGAACATCATATTGACCGGACGCTTATACGGCGGAATGCCGCTCATATCCTGGCCATCAATCAAAATACGGCCCGATGTCGGTGTTTCAAAGCCAGCCAGCATGCGCAGCAGCGTTGACTTGCCGCAACCCGACGCGCCGAGCAGCGCAAAGAACTCACGATTGTAGATATTCAGGGAAAGATCGTCGACCGCGGTGAAATCGCCGAATCTCTTGGTAACGTTCTCGACAGCGATGAAGGGCTTTGCTTCCGGATCATTCCAGGGTGCAAATTTGCGGCGAAAACTTCCCAATGACTTCATAATATGCCCCGATATTCTGTCGCTTTTGTTAAAAGACCCCGGCAATTGCTGCCGGGGTCTTTGTTGATTATTGGCCTGTGACGACTTTGGTCCACAGGCGCGTCACCACACGCTGAATTTTGGTATCGTAGGGCGTGACGGTAAACAGTTTCGACAGAACTTCAGGCGTTGGATAAATCGCCGGATCATCCATGATTTCCTTGCTGACGAATTCCTGCGAGGCCTTGTTGCCATTGGCATAGAAGACCACGTTGGAAGCCTTGGCGGCTACATCCGGACGCATCAGATAATTGATGAGTTCGTGTGCTTCGGCCACATGCGGCGCATCGGCAGGAATGGCCAGCACGTCGAACCACATTTGCGCAGCACCCGGAATGGAATAGCCGACTTCAACACCGGCCTTGGCTTCCGCTGCGCGGTCGCGGGCCTGGAAAATATCGCCCGAATAGCCGAGCGCAAGGCAAATATCGCCGTTGGCCAGTCCATTGATATATTCTGACGAATGGAACTTGCGGATATTGGGGCGGGTCTTTTCCAGCAACTCGCCGGCCTTTGCCAGGTCGTCCGGGTTCTTGCTGTCCGGATCAAGACCAAGATAGGCAAGAACGGATGGCAGGACATCGGTTGCCGAGTCGAGAACATGAATGCCGCAATCCTTGAACTTGGCAGCCAGTTCCGGCTTGAACAATGCATCCCATGTCGGCGGCTCATCATTGCCCAGGATTTCCTTGGCTTTGGCTACGTTATAACCAAGGCCCGTGGTTCCCCACATCCAGTCAACCGCATATTCATTGCCGGGATCGTATTTCTGGACGCGCTCGGAGATGACGTCCCACATATTGGAGAGGTTTGGCAGCTTTGACTTGTCGAGCTTCTGGAATACCCCGGCAGCAATCTGGCGCTGGAGAAAGGAGGCTGTCGGAACAACAACATCATAGCCGGTTCCGCCTGCCAGAAGCTTGGTTTCCAGAATTTCGTTGGAGTCGAAGGTGTCATAGACGACCTTGATTCCGGTTTCCTTGGTAAAATCTTCAAGAGTGGTCGGGTCAATATAGTCTGACCAGTTGTAGACATTAACGACGCGTTCCTGCGCCCACGCCGATGTGGTCAGCCCCAGCGCAAGCGTTGCGGTTAACAATATTGTTTTGATACCCATTATTTTCTCCATGCTGCCAGCACCTTCTACAATGCCGCTCGTTCCCAGATCGACGCTTTACTGTATCTTTGTGCATCCGCGAAGGTGCACCGCACAGGTAAGTTTCCCCTACCTTTTTAGATTGCGATGACTTCGTCAACTAGGATCGCGCAGGTCTTATGCAGAAAGTTGTTTGGGCGTGAATTTTTTTGCATCAAACTCAGTGGTGTTACGCACCTTTGCCCCGCAAAAACACGGAACGTATCAATGTAAAAAAGCGATTGAGCAACAGGGAAAGCCGGCTTGGTGGTCCACCGTACTTTTCATAAAACTCATCCTCCGACATCCGACACCTTTGATTCCGGCTTATTAGCTGATGGGCCGTACCCCACAACAGGTAAAAATCGTCACTCATATTTATCTCCAGTAAAAAACCGTTTGCACATGAGAGAAGAATGGGCAGATTAATGGCCGTTTTCTACGAGCAACGATGAAACAGGTTTTTCAAAAATGAAAAACGAGAATTGGGATGACCTGAAACTTTTCTTGCATGTTGCGCGCGAGGGTGGCTTAACCGGCGCATCGGAAAAAACCGGTGCAAGCCCGGCGACAATAGGACGGCGGCTATTGGCTTTGGAGCGCCAGATGGGGCGCAACTTTTTCATACGGCGGCAAACCGGTTATTCGCTGACCAAGGACGGACAAGCGCTGCTCACACATGTTCTGGCGATGAACGAAGCCGCCCGGTCTATCGGCGCCTGGAATGAAGGCGTCAATGAGCTTCCGACGGTGCGTATTTCAGCTGGCAGCTGGATGTCGCATTTCATGGCGGTCAATCTGGCGCAGCTATGGACGCCTGACGACCCATTCCGTCTTTGTTTCAAGACGGCGGAAATCCGTCTTGATCTGGCGCATCGCGAAGCGGAAATCGGCATTCGCAACAGCTTTCCGGAAAGCAGCAATCTGGCGGCGCGACCGATTGGCGATGTTGCCTATGCACCCTACTGCGCCAGCCATTTCAACATGGTGCGTGACTGCAACTGGGTGGGGATCGGGGCTGATGACGCGGTCGCACCTTCTGCGCGCTGGCTGCTTGCTCAGACAGACCTATGGGTGACGATCTGGGCAAATAATCCGCGCATGCTGCATGATCTTCTGCGTAGCGGAGCCGGACGGGGAGTGCTGCCGTGCTTTGTTGGCGATACTGACCCTTCGCTGGTGCGGGCCGGCGAGGAGATCAAGCCGCTTTATCACCGGCAATGGCTGGTGATGCATGATGATGACAGGCGGCGCCCGGAAATCCGCACCTTGGTCGAGCGGCTTGCGCAACTGATCGAAAAACAGCAGCCGCTGTTTCGTGGCCAAAGGCCGAGAGGATGATTACTGAAAATCAAACGCGCTCAACCCTGTGACCATTTCATCAAGGCCGAGCGGGCGTGTAACCGGTGGCTCGGCACGGGAAAGGCAGGCCGAGCGCTCGCACAGGCGGCAGGCGGGCCCGACAGGCGTGAGACCAACAAACTTGCCAAGAGGCGCGGCACTAATGCTGCGATTTCCCAGCGCGCTACCATAGACTGTCTCATCGGCAAAGCTGATGTCACATCCCAGCAGAAGTGCAGTACGACGCGGACGCTCATTGAAAGCGCCTTGCGGACCTTCGAGCGTGCGCGCGATGGTCAAAAACTCTGCACCATCCGGCATTTCCACCGCCTCAACCAATATTTGACCGGGCTGCGCAAAGGCCGAATGAATGGCAAGTTTGGGACAGTCGCCGCCAAAGCGCGATTGTGGAAAACCCTGCGCGCCCGCCCTGCGGAAACGGTTTCCCGCATGATCGACTTCGAGCATGAAAAAGGGAATGCTGTTACCAGGTGCGGCAAGCGTGGTGAGCCGGTTTGCCGCTTGTTCGAAGGAAACGGAGAAACGAGAGCGCAGCACATCAATGTCATATCTGGCGCGGGCAGCGGCGGTCTGGAACGCCTGATAGGGCATCATCAGCGCATGGGCGGCGTAGCGGCCAAATTCAAAGCGGGCGATACGGCGGGCTTCGTCGGATGAGAATTTGAGATCCTGAATTTCGGCGGCAATGACCACCTGCATGCGGATCAGCGCCGCCTCCATGGCCAGTTCACGCAATTGGTCGAAAGGCGACAGGCGCTCTGACAGAAACAGGCGCTGCGAGTGACGATCATAACGGCGGCGCCAGTTGGGCATGGTCGCGACCGGCAGGATGCGAACTGTGGTGCCATATTCGCTTTTCAGCCACGCCTTCAGCGCTCCTGAAAGATCATCCCCGGGCTTTATCAGACTGAGGAAGCTATCTACCTCTCCTTCAATGCGCGGGAAATAATTGGCGCGGCGCTCCATCACCTCGCGCACTTCATTGAGCGGCAGGCGCGTGCCGGAAAGCGATGGCGCCTGCCCGTCCTTGGCCAGAAGCGCCGAAAGATCCGACAGGCGCTCTTGCTGTTCGCGATAAGCGCGGTAGAGCTTGATCATGCCGGTGGCAGCATTGGGCGCAGCGTTGGAAATCTCGATCAGTTCCTGATCACCCGGCAGTTCTCCATTCAACAGCGGATCAGAAAATACCTCTTTCAGCGACGCCATGGACGAGCCGGTTTCAAGCTGCAGCGTATCCAGCTCGATCTTATAGGTGGAGGATAGCTTGAGCAGGAGCTGCACGGTGAGCGGACGTTGATTGCGCTCGATCAGATTGAGATAGGAAGGCGAAATGCCGAGCGCCTCGGCCATGGAGGTCTGCGTTAAACCTTGCTCATTGCGGATGCGCCTGATGCGCGGACCTGCGAAGATTTTCCCCTCAGCCATCACAACTCCCGCATTCTGTGACAATATTTACATTAAAGCGCTCTTTGCAGCCTATTACAACATTTACAGATTTACAATCGCGATCTGTAAATCCCATTACAAGATAACTCGATATATCGGCATAAAATGGCGATATTTCTCGCTTTCATCGCAGTGCAATGTAAATTTAGTCAAACAGAAGCGGCTATCTTGCTTCCTGATTTGGTCGCCGTGAGTGTTTACATCTATTTTTGGAGACGACAATGACTGATTTTTACAACCTTGTACCGAATGCGCCAGCTGGCCGCTTTGACAATATTGAGCGTCCATATACCGCTGAAGACGTCAAGCGGCTGCGCGGTTCGGTTCAGATAAAGCACACGCTGGCGGAAAACGGCGCGAACCGGTTGTGGAAACTCATTCACGAGGAGGATTTCGTCAATGCGCTTGGCGCGCTCTCCGGCAATCAGGCCATGCAGATGGTTCGCGCCGGGCTGAAGGCGATCTATCTCTCGGGCTGGCAGGTTGCCGCAGATGCAAATACAGCCTCATCCATGTATCCGGACCAGTCACTTTATCCGGCGAATGCGGCTCCCGAACTGGCAAAGCGCATCAACAAGACGTTGCAGCGTGCCGATCAAATCGAAACCGCCGAGGGTAAAGGTCTTTCGGTCGATACATGGTTTGCACCGATCATCGCCGATGCTGAAGCAGGTTTTGGTGGGCCCCTGAACGCTTTCGAGATTATGAAAGCCTTTATCGAGGCAGGCGCGGCTGGCGTTCACTATGAAGATCAGCTCGCTTCGGAAAAGAAGTGCGGCCATCTTGGCGGCAAGGTTCTGATCCCGACAGCAGCGCATATTCGCAATCTCAATGCAGCGCGTCTGGCTGCGGACGTGATGGGTACGCCAACACTGGTTATTGCCCGCACGGATGCGGAAGCTGCAAAGCTGCTGACTTCAGATATTGACGAGCGCGATCAGCCTTTTGTTGATTATGATGCGGGGCGGACAACAGAAGGCTTCTATCAGGTCAAGAATGGCCTCGACTCCTGCATTGCCCGTGCTGTCGCCTATGCACCACATGCGGATCTTATCTGGTGCGAGACATCCAAGCCTGATCTGGAACAAGCACGACGCTTTGCCGAAGGTGTGCACAAGGAACATCCGGGCAAGCTACTGGCCTATAATTGTTCGCCTTCCTTCAACTGGAAGAAGCATCTGGATGAAGCAACAATTGCCAAATTCCAGCGCGAACTCGGTGCGATGGGCTATAAATTCCAGTTTATTACGCTGGCCGGCTTCCATCAGCTGAACTTCGGCATGTTTGAACTGGCACGTGGCTACAAGGACCGGCAGATGTCCGCCTATTCGGAATTGCAAGAGGCTGAGTTTGCCGCTGAGGCAAATGGCTACACCGCCACCAAACACCAACGCGAAGTTGGCACAGGCTATTTTGATGCGGTTTCACTGGCGATCACAGGTGGCCAGTCTTCAACAACCGCAATGAAGGAATCAACGGAAACCGCGCAATTCCGCCCGGCTGCCGAATAGAGATAACAAGAGGAGAACGATCATGGCTTCCATTTCACGCGTAAAAGAACGGGCTGAGGAACAGGCTTCCTCCATGAATACAGACCAGCAGGCTGTTATTCGTATGGTTGCCAATGATCTCCATCGCCTCAACCAGTCTGTCATGAAGGCGGTTGATGCCGGGGTTTCGGTCGAGCTGGTCCGCTCTGCCCGTCATCATGGCGGTGATGGAAACTGGGGAGACCTTTTGATTCCCGTCGTTGTAACCCGGCAGTAAAGATCAGGGCCGTAATTCTGATCGGTAAACCGGTTCCCACTTTTCCTGGAATTGCTCTGCTGTGGCCTTCTCTGGTTTCGGTCTGGGGACCAGCACGGCAGCGCAGAACCGCCCGCGAGAAATTGCGGGCGGTTTTGTTTTAACGGTTTCCAAAACGCCTCACCTCGCCCGTCATTCTCTGGCTTGACCCGCAAACCCTAAGAACAGGAACGGCGCTATCAATGTGTGGATCCTCGGATCTCCGCACCACTTGCCGTGAGAACGCCGAGAAAATTGAAGAAGCCGGACCAGATGACGGCAATCTCGGCGGGAAGCGAGTTCGTATAGATGACTGTCGCGACGGCATTGGCAGTGTCGTGGAAGTCGTTGACGAACTCAAAGCCCAATGCTGTGACCAGCGCCAGCCCCAAAAGTATCCATGGCACAGCGACAGAGCTCGTCAGATCCCGCGTCAGCGACCAGCCCACGTAGAACATGCCGCCAATGAAAATGGCAACCACGGCATAATTGGGCAAATTTCCGAGCTTTCCGGGCTTTGCCAATGGGTGATCAACGCCCATTCCCATGTTGGTTGTATCGGGTCATTGTCATCATGAAAATTCCTCATCGAAATGACAAATCACTAGGACAATGGCATGAAGCTTTAATGACAATGGGTCTCATTTGCTCTATCGCTTTTTGAAGAAGAAAAACTCTGGAAACGCCCATGCATAAAGTCGTCATCAGCGGTACAGGCGTTTTCACGCCGGACCAGTCCATCAGCAATGCCGAACTTGTTGAGGCGTTCAACACTTATGCAACGCGGCAAAACGAGCTGTATGCGGGCGAAATCGCTGCTGGCACGCGCGATGCGATGACTATGTCAAACGAAGATTTCATTGTCCGCGCCTCGGGCATTGAAAATCGGTATGTGCTCAATAAATCGGGCATTCTGGATCCCGACATCATGCATCCCGTCTTGCCCGAACGCAGCGATGAAGATCTTTCCGTCATGGCGCAAATGGCCGTCCATGCTGCCACTCTGGCTTTAAAAAAGGCCGGGCGTGAAGCATCGGAAATTGACGCTGTCATTTGCGCGGCGTCGAACCATGAACGCGCCTATCCGGCGATCGCCATCGAAGTGCAGCAGGCCCTTGGTATTGAAGGCTTCGGTTTCGACATGAATGTGGCTTGCTCATCGGCAACATTCGGTATTCAGGCGGCCGCCGACATGATCCGCTCCGGCTCCGCTCGCGCAATTCTCATGGTCAATCCGGAAATTTGCTCGGCGCATCTCGAATGGCGCGATCGTGACTGCCATTTTATCTTTGGCGATGTTTGTACGGCAGTATTGCTCGAACGCGACGATCTGGCCACCGCAGAAGATCGTTTTGAGATCGTCTCAACGCGCTGTCTGACGCAGTTTTCCAACAATATCCGCAACAATAATGGCTTTCTGCGCCGTACACGCGAAGGTCACATGAGCGATCGCCGCGATATGCTTTTCAAGCAGGAGGGCCGCAAGGTTTTCAAACAGGTCGTGCCTATTGTTTCCGATCTTATCCTGACACATCTCGCCGATGAGAATATCGCGCCTGCGCATCTTTCACGCCTGTGGTTGCATCAGGCAAATAAGGGAATGAACGATTTGATCGGGGTGAAAGTGCTTGGCCGTGAACCGGAACCCGGCGAACAGCCCAATATCTTGCAGGATTACGCCAATACATCATCGGCAGGCTCGATCATCGCATTTTCGAAATATTCAGATGACCTTGCGCCGGGAAGCCTTGGCGTTATCTGCTCATTTGGAGCGGGATATTCCGTGGGCAGCGTGATTGTACGGAAAGTTTAAAGTTACTCTTATTGCAAGAAAGGCTCTAAATCCGGTCCACTAGCGCGTACCAGCTGAGGGCAAGAAACAGCATGGGCGAACGGAATGTGCGCCCTCCCGGAAATGCCGGAACTTTGAGGTCTTCCAGAAGCTTCAGCCGGTCGCGGTTGCCAGCAACAGTTTCCGCATAGAGCTTGCCGACGAAATTGGACAGCATCACGCCATGGCCCGAATAACCGCCGGCGGAAATCACATTGGGCATGACCTCCCGCACAAAAGGCTGGCGTGGCATGGTGATACCGACCGATCCGCCCCAGGCTTGAGTCATCTCCACATTGGCAAGCGCCGGATAGATCTCGGCGATCTGGCGGCGAATATGGGTGCTTATATCTAGCGGATTGTCGGCTGTATAAGCCTCACGCCCGCCGAACAGCAGGCGGCCATCCTTTGAGCGGCGAAAGTAGCGCACAACGAAACGCGAATCGTCCACGCTTTCGCCACCCGGCAGCACCGGGCTATCGTCACCCAATGGCACTGTTGCGCCTATGAAGGAGCGTATCGGCATGACATGCGACGCGCTGATGGGTTCAAGGTTACCGCCATAGGCATTGACCGCGATCAAGGCCTTTGCCGCAGTGACGGTACCGGTCGCAGTGGTGACACGCACCTTGCCGTTCTCGGATTTAATGCCGGTAACCTTGGTGTTCTCATAGAGATGAGCGCCTGCCCTTGCCGCTGCGCTGGCGGTGCCGACGACAAGTTTCATCGGCTGGATATGCCCGGTTCCTTTGTCGTAAAGGCCGCCGAAATAGCGGTTGGAGCCCAGCCGTGCGGCAGTCTCATCGGCTTCCATATAGTGAATATGCGGATAATTGAATCGCGTCGTCATAAGCTCCGCATGTTCGCGGTAGCTTTTGAGGTAACGCTTCTTGTGCACAACGGACATCTGGCCGGGCACATATTCAATATCGATCTGATGGGTTTCAGCAAATTCCAGCAAATGGCTCTTTGCCTCTTCGGCAAGCTCGAACAGGGCTTTGGCGCGTTCAAAACCATATTGAGCCTCGAGCTCTTCCGCCCATGCGCGCTGACCCGTACCAAGCTGGCCGCCATTACGCCCCGACGCCCCATCACCAAACCGGAACGCTTCCAGCAGAACAACATCAACACCTGAAGACGCCAGATGCACGGCTGCCGACAGGCCGGTGAATCCGCCGCCAATAATCACAACGTCAGCCGTGCGAGAGCCATCCAGAGGTGGATATTCCGTACGATCAGAAATCGTCGTTTCGTACCACGATATGCCGGGCGAGATGGGAGACTGGTAAGCCATATATTGATGCAATCTTGTTCACTCTTGAGGCAAAAACGCCGTGCGTGGTTCGACGGGACTCACCATGAGGAAGGTATTGCCCTGCAAGTTAATTGCCGAACAGTTTCAGCACCGCAATCAATCACTTCCCTCATGGTGGCCCCTCCCGAGCTTGTCGAATGGCGAACCACGCACGAAGATGCTGCTGCCAAACTCAAACGTTCAGCAGCAGAAATTCACGTTCCCAAGGACTGATAACCTCCATGAAGGTTTCGAACTCTGCACGTTTGATGGCGGCATAGGTGATCGCGAAAGACTCACCCAGCATGGCAATCAAATCCTTGTCCTGCTCGAACAGCAAGGTGGCCTCGATCAATCCGCGAGGCAACTCGATCAAATTGTCATTAACCGTCGTGGAAGCGGGTGCATCGGGCTCAATCCGGTTGTTCATACCGAGCAACCCGCAAGCAAGCGATGCTGCCAGCGCCAGATAGGGATTGGCATCGGAGGACGGAATACGATTTTCCACGCGACGCGCCGCCGGGTCGGAGCGCGGCACACGGAATGCCGTGGTGCGATTGTCATAGCCCCATTTGACGTTGACCGGTGCCGAAGCAGCCGGTGTCAGGCGGCGATAGGAATTCACATAGGGAGCAAACATGACCAGCGAAGCCGGAACGTGCTTCTGCATACCACCGATGAAATGCCTGAATGCTTCGCTTTCCGTGCCATCCGGATTGGAGAAGACATTGCGTCCGGTCTTCTTGTCGACGATGGACTGGTGGATATGCATGGCAGACCCCGGTTGTCCCTGAATGGGCTTGGCCATGAAAGTCGCATACATATCGTGCTTCAGCGCCGCTTCTCTGATCGTGCGCTTAAACAGGAAAACCTGATCGGCAAGTTCGACCGGATCGCCATGACGCAGGTTGATTTCCAGCTGCGCTGCACCTTCTTCATGGATCAATGTATCGATCTCAAGGCCCTGGCTCTCGGAGAAATGGTAGATGTCATCGATCAGTTCGTCGAATTCATTGACGCCCGCAATTGAATAGCCCTGTCCGCCGCCGATAGCGCGGCCCGACCTGCCAACTGGCGGTGTCAGCGGATAGTCAGGATCGGGGTTTTTCTTGACGAGATAAAATTCGATTTCAGGCGCAACGACGGGCTTCAGCCCCTTCTTGTGATATGCCGCCACCACGCGCTTCAATACGTTGCGCGGCGTAAACTCGACCGCATGCCCATCCTTGTTTACCAAATCACAAATGACCTGAGCAGTAGGGTCGCTTTCCCATGGCACCTCCGACAGGGTGGAAAGGTCTGGCATCAGTTTGAGATCGCCATCATCTTCAGGATAGGCGAACCCATGGCCATCTTCCGGATAAGAACCGGAAATCGTCGCCATGAAAACAGCCGATGGCAGTGCAAGCGATGTGTTTGAAGTGAATTTCTTCGAGGGCATCATCTTGCCCCGCGCCACGCCAGCTTGATCGGGCGTGATGCATTCTATGTCTTCGATATCCCGCCAGGCCAGCCATTCGGCAGCTTCACGCCAGTTTTTTACTCCGCGTGTGGCTTTGACATAGGCAGGCGTACGCGGCCGCTTCGCTGAGGTTCGCGCGGATTTCTTTTCGGGAGTTTCGGAAGGCATCAATCACCAGGATTAGTTTCGGTGACAGGATGATAGCGCATAAAACAGGCCGATGGGAGGCTGGGCCCGAAAATTGTTTTAGCAAACTCGTGAAGGATGCGGCCAGGCGAATATCTCGTCCGAAATGCGCGCGTGGCCCTTCTAACTATTGCTTTGGCGCGTCCGCGCCTATGCTCACTTCAGCCCAAGCATCGAAATCGCGTTGCATTTCCGTGATTTTTTCGCGAGCGCCATCAAGGGCGATCTTGCCAAGCAACAGACGCAGCGGCGGATAGTTCGCCTCAACCGCCTTGACGATTGCCTGCACGGCTTTCACCGGATCGCCCGGCTGATTGCCGCTCGCTTCCCTGATCTGGCGCATACGCTCCCCGGCAGAGGGGCGATAATCTTCGATGGTTTCCGACGCTTCATTGGCAGAACGACCGGCCCAATCGGTGCGGAATCCGCTAGGCTCTACGATCAGCACCTTGATGCCAAGATGCGCGACTTCCTTGGAGAGCGCCTCCGACAATCCCTCGACAGCAAACTTTGTCGCATTATAAAAACCGACCGCCGGAAAGCCCCTTAATCCGCCAATCGAGGAGATATTGACCACGGTGCCGGAGCGTTGCTTGCGCATGCCCGGCAGAGCAGCGCGGGTCATGTCCATAAGACCCCAGATATTGATGTCGAACATCTTGCGCGCTTCGGCCAGATCGCTTTCTTCGAGAGAGCCAAAATAGCCGATGCCCGCATTGTTCACCAACACATCTATGCGTCCGAAGCGCGCTTCGGCAGCCTTGACCGCAGCGGCGACTTCTTCCGGCTTGGTGACATCAAGCTTCAGGACAAGAGCATTGTCTTCGTGACTCTTGACGATGTCTTCGACCTGCACGGGGTTGCGGGCGGTGACAACAGTCGGATAACCGAGCGACAATGTATATTGGGCGAGCTCGCGGCCAAAGCCGGTTGAACAACCAGTGATGAACCAGACAGGTTTCGATGTCATGATGATATCCTTGAAAAAGCATAACGCCAGAGCGGCAGCTTGGCCGGGCAGCGCTTATTAAAGGGGGAATACAGCAAAGATGTAGACCCCTATCTCATTGATTCAAGGGTAAACCCCACTTTTATATGCAACGCCCGCCGTCGACCTCGAGCGCAACGCCTGTGATGAACTGGGCTTCGTCGGAAGCCAGATAGAGCGCTGCATTGGCAACATCGAGAGGTACAGACAGACGGCCGAGAGGAATGGTGGCCTTGAATTGCGCCCGGCGTTCTGGCGTATCCTCACCGAGAAACAGCCCGAGCATGGGAGTTTCGCCCGCCGCAGGGCAGAGGCAATTGACGCGAATATTCTTCGGGCCAAGCTCGACGGCCATGGATTTTGTAACGCTGATGGCCCAGCCTTTTGAGGCATTGTACCAGGTTAGACCCGGACGCGGGCGCAAGCCAGCAGTCGAAGCTGTCGTGATGATCGATCCACTGCCCTGCCGCTCCATGATCGGCACAACAGCAAGAGCGGTATAATAAATGGCCTTCATGTTGATCGCGGCGATGAGATCATATGTATCTTCATCTACGCCAAGCATGGACCCGTTTCGGTGGGAATAACCGGCATTATTGACCATGATGTCAATGCGACCGAATTTGTCCATGGTGGTCTGCACCATGGCGTCAATTTCTTCCTTGCGCGTCACATCCGTATGCACGGCAAGAGCGTTTTCACCGAGGGATTGAGCGACGGCCTCCGCTCCGACAAGATTTAAATCAGCAACAACGACATTGGCGCCCTCCTCGGCAAAACGGCGCGCCATTGCCTCGCCAAATCCTGATGCCGCACCGGTAATGATCGCTGTTTTGCCTGCCAAACGGGCCATGTTCTATCCTCCATCTACTGTGATTTGTTTTATGGGATTCAATCGTGGCGGAAAACGATCGTCTTGGTTGCAGACATATCGTAAAGCGCCTCAAACCCCTTTTCGCGGCCATGGCCGGAACGCTTGAAACCGCCGAAAGGCAGCTCCACGCCACCGCCAGCGCCATAGGAATTGACATAGACTTGCCCTGCACGCACGCGCTTGGCCACACGATGCTGACGCGCACCGTCACTGGTCCAGACCCCCGCGACAAGCCCATATTCAGTGCTGTTGGCGAGGCGAATTGCTTCCTCCTCATCATTGAAGGAAAAAAGCGAAAGTACGGGGCCGAATACCTCTTCTTGCGCCAGAACTGCCGCCCGCTCGACCGCACCGAACAGAACCGGCGCGACGTAGAAACCGGAGAGAGGCGCATCCACATGGATTGAGCCGCGCGCCACGACCTCAATCCCGGCTTCGGCAGCGGCTGTTATATAATTTTCCACGCGGCGCTTTTGCGCTGCATTGATCATGGGTCCAAGGTCGAGATCCGCGTCATGTGGCCCGGCGACAAGATTGTTGAACCTTGCCGCCAACTCTCCCGCCACTTCATTATATATAGAATGCTCAATGAGAATGCGGCTTCCTGCCGAGCACGTCTGGCCGCCATTCTGAATGATGGCATTGACGAGGACCGGAAGGGCCTTGCCAATATCGGCATCGGCGAAAACAATTTGCGGTGATTTACCACCAAGCTCCATCGTTACACCGCGATTATTGGTGGCCGCCGCCTGCTGGATCGCAGTGCCAGTCACGGGTGAGCCGGTAAAAGTGACGTAATCAACGCCGGGATGGGCGGACAAGGCCGCTCCTGCTTCACCCCCAAACCCGGTGATGATATTGAGCACGCCGTCTGGAAACCCCGCTTCAATGGCGAGTTCGCCGATGCGGATGGTGGATAGCGAGGCATCTTCGGCGGGTTTGATCACCAGCGTATTGCCCATGGCAAGCGCTGCGCCAACAACGCGCGCCATGATTTGCATCGGATAGTTCCATGGGGTGATACCGGCAACAACGCCGTGCGGCTCGCGTAATGTCAGGGCCGTGTAGCCATCCAAAAAAGGTATCGTATCGCCGTGAATCTTGTCGGCTGCACCGCCATAAAACTCGTAATAGCGTATCGTTGCAGCAACGTCAGCCTTGCCCTGTCTTATCGGTTTTCCGGTATCGCGCGCCTCAAGGGCAGCGAGTTCATCACCATGTTCTTCTACGAGCTGCCCAAGACGCGTCAGCAAGCGCCCGCGCTCAAAGGCAGGCATATGCGACCAGGCTCCCTCTTCAAAAGCCAGCCGGGCCGCGCTGACAGCGCGATCCACATCGGTTGCGTCGCAAGCGGGGATAGTGGCGAAATCCGACCCGTCCGAAGGGCATGCCACAGCTATGGTTTTTCCCGTGACTGCGCCGACACGTCTGCCATTGATGATGTTCAGGAAATTCTTATCCTGTGCGATAATTCGCGAGAGATTCTGTAACATGGCTGTTTCCCGTTCGTGATAGTCGTACCGGAACTTCAGCGGATTGGAAATGCAATTTGACGCAGTTTGCGCTAAAGGACTGGTCATTTTAAATCGATTAGATTATAGAAACCATGCGCTTCGGAGCTACACTTTGTGTTGCGCAATTCAGGCATAGCGAGACTCTATTCATGACAAGTCAGATTATCCCGGTTGAACCATTTGATTGCATTGTTTTTGGCGGAACCGGCGATCTTGCCGAACGCAAGCTGATCCCGGCGCTTTATCAGCGCCAGCGGGATGGCCAGCTTTCCGAACCAACCCGTATTATCGGTGCGTCACGTTCAGCCATGTCGACTGAGGATTATCGCAAGTTTGCCCAGGCTGCGATCAAGGAATTCGTCAAGGCTGATGAATATGACAAAGCGCAGGTGGAGCAATTTCTCCAGCGCATCAGCTATGTCGCGGTTGACGCGACCTCGGATGCCGGATGGGAAGAGCTGAAGAACGAAATCGGCAATGACTCCAAGCGCATCCGCGCTTTCTACCTCGCGGTCAGCCCTTCGCTTTTCGGTGATATCGCCAGCCGTTTAAAGAGCTACAAGCTCGTTACCGACCACACGCGCATCATTGTTGAAAAGCCTATCGGCCGCGACCTCGATAGCGCCATCGCGCTCAATGACACAATCGGCCATGTGTTCAGCGAACAGCAAATCTTCCGTATCGATCATTATCTCGGCAAGGAAACCGTGCAGAACCTCATGGCGCTGCGCTTTGCCAATGCGTTTTACGAGCCGCTATGGAATTCCGCCCATATCGATCACGTTCAGATCACTGTTGCCGAGCAGGTGGGTCTTGAGGGTCGCGCGGGCTATTATGACAAGGCCGGTGCGCTGCGCGACATGGTGCAGAACCACATCATGCAGCTCCTGTGCCTTGTTGCAATGGAACCGCCCGCATCCATGGATGCCGATGCCGTTCGCGATGAAAAGTTGAAAGTGCTGCGCTCGCTGAGCCCCATCACCTCCAAAAACGCCGAAGAACTGACCGTACGCGGCCAATACCGTGCCGGCGCTTCATCGGGCGGCGCCGTCAAAGGCTATCTCGACGAACTTGGCTCTCCAAGCAGCACGGAAACATTTGTCGCCATCAAAGCGGAAATTGCCAATTGGCGCTGGGCTGGTGTGCCGTTCTACCTTCGCACCGGCAAGCGTCTCGGCGCGCGCGCATCGGAGATCGTCGTTTCGTTCAAGCCAATTCCTCATTCCATTTTTGGCGAGACAGCCGGACGCATTGTTGCCAACCAGCTCGTCATCCGCCTGCAGCCGGATGAAGGCGTGAAGCAGTGGATGATGATCAAGGATCCGGGTCCGGGCGGCATGCGCCTGCGTCACGTTCCGCTGGATATGAGTTTTGCCGAATCGTTCAAGGTTCGCAGCCCTGACGCGTATGAGCGGCTGCTGATGGATGTTGTTCGCGGCAATCAGACATTGTTCATGCGCCGTGACGAAGTGGTTGCGGCCTGGCGCTGGATCGACCCTATTCTCAAAGCCTGGGCCGAGACCGAGCAGGTGCCTTCTGGCTATACCGCCGGAACATGGGGCCCCTCATCCGCTATTGCACTTATTGAGCGTGATGGCCGCACATGGCACGAGCCGGAATAGGGCGCAATTCCATGGCGACAGACGAACGATTGAACAGTTTTGAAAATGGCGACGCTCTGGCCGAGGCTTTGGCAACGACTGTTGCGGGCCACCTGCGGGCGGGCTGCAAGGCAAATGGCAAGGCCGTGCTGGCTGTCTCTGGCGGGACGACACCTGCCCGCTTTTTCAAGGCTTTATCGCTCAAGGATTTGCCGTGGAACACGATCACGATAACGTTGGTGGACGAGCGCTTTGTGCCGCCCACCAGCGAGCGCTCGAACGAACGTCTGGTGCGCGAAGCGCTTTTGCAAAATGCGGCAGCCGGCGCAAATTTTGTCGGGCTGTATCACGAAGCTGTTGACGCGGATCAAGGCGCGAAAATGGCGGCCGCTGAAATTGCCAGGCTCGGACAACCTTTCGATGTGGTAGTGCTTGGCATGGGCGGTGATGGCCATACGGCGTCATTTTTTCCCGGCGGCGACAATTTGAAAGCAGCAATTTCCAAAGATGAGAAAGCTTTGGTTTTGCCAATGTCCGCAGAAAATGCAGGCGAGCCGAGATTGACGCTGACACTGCCTGTCATCATAGCCGCGCGTTTCATCGCGTTGCACATTGAAGGTGCCGGCAAGATGACCACGCTGGAAGCAGCACTTGGCGAGGGTGAGGTCGAGGACATGCCTATCCGCGCCGTGCTATCCTCTCAGCCGATTGATCTTGAGATTTTCTGGGCGCCGTAAACGCCCGGATGCGTGATCGCCGGGAGGCTCCCAAACTCACCGGCAGACGCTACAAGGAGAGAACACATGACCGTCATGCAACGGGTGAAAAGCATTACAAATCGCATCCGCGAACAGTCAAAGCCAACGCGTGATGTGTATCTCGATCATTTGCGCGAGGCCGCATCGCGCAAGCCAAAACGCTCCGCTCTTGCCTGCGCCAATCTCGCCCATGGTTTTGCCGCATGCAGCCCTTCCGACAAGGCGGCGCTTGCGGGCGATGTGGTGCCAAACTTAGGCATTATCACTTCCTATAATGATATGCTTTCCGCGCATCAGCCATTCGAGACTTATCCGAACCTGATCAAGCAGGCAGCAAAGGAAGCAGGCGGCGTGGCGCAGGTTGCGGGCGGCGTGCCTGCCATGTGCGATGGCGTGACGCAGGGCCAGCCCGGCATGGAATTGTCGCTGTTCTCGCGCGATGTCATCGCCATGGCGACAGCCATCGGCCTATCGCATGATATGTTCGACGCGGCGGTCTATCTTGGTGTTTGCGACAAGATTGTTCCGGGTCTGGTCATCGGTGCGCTGACTTTCGGTCATTTGCCAGCCGTGTTCATACCTGCGGGCCCCATGACCACTGGACTGCCGAATGATGAGAAGGCCAAAACACGCCAGCTCTACGCGGAAGGCAAGGTCGGGCGCGACGAATTGCTTGAATCGGAGTCAAAATCTTATCATGGTCCCGGCACCTGCACCTTCTATGGCACTGCAAATTCCAACCAGATGCTGATGGAGATCATGGGCCTGCATATGCCCGGCTCATCTTTCATCAATCCGGGCACACCCTTGCGTGATGCGCTAACGCGTGAAGCCGCCAAGCGCGCGCTTGCAATCACGGCGCTCGGCAATGAATTCACGCCTGTCGGCGAAATGATCGACGAGCGTACTATCGTCAATGGCGTTGTGGGTCTGCATGCAACCGGCGGCTCAACCAATCACACGATGCATCTGGTTGCAATGGCTGCCGCCGCTGGCATCAAACTCACATGGCAGGACATTTCCGACCTTTCCGATGTCGTGCCACTCTTGGCACGCGTCTATCCGAATGGTCTTGCCGATGTAAACCATTTCCACGCGGCGGGCGGCATGGGCTACATCATCCGGGAATTGCTTGATGGCGGATTGCTGCATGAGGATGTCAAGACGGTCTGGGGCGGCAGCGATGGCTTGCGCGCTTATACAATCGAACCCGCGCTTGGCGAAAACGGTACTGTGGTTCGCAATCCTACGCCAGCCGAAAGCGCCGACAAAAAAGTGCTCTCGACCTGCGTAGAACCGTTTCAGGTGACTGGCGGACTGAAGATGCTCAAGGGCAATCTTGGCACTGCCGTTATCAAAACTTCCGCAGTCAAAGCCGACCGCCATATTATTGAAGCACCGGCTTTGGTCTTTGACAGCCAGGCGGCGCTGCAAGACGCCTTCAAGGCCGGAAAACTTAATCGCGATTTCGTAGCGATTGTGCGTTTCCAGGGTCCGCGTGCCAATGGCATGCCGGAACTGCATAAATTGACCCCTGCCCTTGGCGTATTGCAAGATCGCGGTCACATGGTTGCGCTTGTTACCGATGGCCGTATGTCCGGTGCATCGGGCAAGGTGCCAGCCGCTATTCATGTCACGCCAGAGGCTCTGGACGGCGGCATCATCGGCAAAATACGCGATGGCGATATAGTGCGGCTAGACGCTGAGATCGGCACGCTTGACGTGTTGGAAGACCCGGCAGTGCTGGCAGCGCGTCCGGAGCCGGTCGTCGATATCAGCCATAACAGCTATGGAATGGGACGGGAACTCTTTGCTTCCTTCCGCAATGTCGTAGGCCGCGCGGATGCAGGCGCATCGGTGTTTGGACTTTAGGGTCAGCACGTGCCTATCCTGACCAAGGATGCTGGTTTCGCACTTACCGATATCGAAACAATCGGGCCGGCGAAAAATCAGTAATTGGTACGGCGCTCGTCGGAAGGTGAGCGCCCGAATTGCGCGCGATAGCTTTGGGCAAAATAAGAATGTGATGTGAAGCCGGTGGCCAGCGCTACATCCAGAATGGGCGAGTGGGTTTGCCGCAAAAGCTCGCGCGCGCGCTCAAGGCGCAGGCTCATATAGTAGCGTCCAGGCGTCATATTGAGATGACGCAGGAAGAGCCGCTCTACCTGACGAACGGACAATCCAACGGCCTTGGCCAACCGCACGGCAGATTTCGGCTGCTCCAGATTATCGGCCATAATCTCGACGATCTTGCGCAATTTCTCCGATTTGCCGGTGAGGTCGCGCTCAGGGCCGATGCGCTGTCGGTCTGTTTGAGAGCGAATACGCTCATGATGAAACTGGTTGGCCACCTCATTGGCAAGGGCCGGGCTGAAATCCTGCTTGATGATTTCCAGCATCAGATCGATCGATGTTGTGCCGCCTGCACATGTATAGCGCTTGCGGTCAATCTCGAAGACATTTCCCGTGCATTCAATCTGCGGAAAACGCTCCTGAAAACCAGCCCGGTTTTCCCAGTGAATGGTGCAACGATGCCCTTCCAATTGGCCCGCCTCAGCAAGGATATAGCTGCCAATATTCAAACCGCCCAATGAGGCGCCGCGCCGTCCGAGATTGCGTAATGTCGCGATGACTTTCGGCTTGTCTTCAAATTCGGTCGTCAATCCGGCACAGATGAAAAATATGTCGGCCGAGGGCAGATCAGCAAGCGCATATTCCACATTGATCTGAAGACCATTGGATGCAGTTACAGCTGCTCCGGTCGCCGATACAGTGATCCACGAATAAAAGGTCTCTTCGGACATGCGATTGGCCGTGCGCATTGTATCGATAGCAGCCGCAAGGCTGAACATCGGAAATTTGTCGACGAGCAGAAAGGCGAAGGTTCTGCCGACCTTGATTGTTTCGGCCATACGGTGTTGTAACGAGATTCCCTATTTGAGCAAATGGATCAGAAGCGCGGCGGCGTTTTTCCAGCGGAGCGATAGGCGGCGACAAGCGTATTTGCCATAAGCATGGCGATTGTCATGGGACCAACGCCACCGGGCACCGGGGTGACCGCCGCAGCAACCGTCGCAGCATCGGCAAAATCCACATCGCCCACAAGCCGTGTCTTTCCTTCGCCTCGCTCAGGAGCTGGAATACGATTGATGCCAACGTCAATGACCGTCGCTCCGGGCTTTACCCAATCGGCCTTGATCATTTGCGGCCTGCCGACAGCGGCCACAAGAATATCGGCAGTGCGGCAGAGGGCTGCCAGATCTTTCGTTTTGCTATGGGCGATAGTGACTGTCGCATTATGTGCAAGAAGCAAATTGAACATGGGCTTGCCAACAATATTGGAACGACCAACCACCACAGCATTCAAGCCGGAAAGATCGCGCCCGAGAACCCGATCGATCAACAGCATCGAGCCAGCAGGCGTGCAGGGAACAAACGCAGTGTCTAGTTCGCCGGTGCCCAATTTTCCGACATTGATAAAATGGAAACCATCGACATCCTTGTCCGGCGATATCGTCTGGATAATGCGGCCCGAATCAATGTGCTTGGGCAAAGGGAGCTGTACCAGAATGCCGTGGATCAGCGGATCAGCATTGAGCTTCTCTACCAGCGTAACAAGGTCTTCCTCGGAGGTTTCCGCAGGCAAGGTATGTTGCTCGGAATGAAACCCGCATTCGCGCGCTTTTTTGCCCTTGGATGCAACATAAACCTGACTGGCAGGATCTTCGCCAACGATGACAACGGCGATCCCCGGTGTAATGCCCGTGCCCTCAATCAGCTCGGCGGCAGATAGCTTGACCTTCGAAACCACATCCTCGGCAATCTCCCTGCCATTGATTGTCACTGCCATGTGCTGCTCCTGAAACTCTTACTTCGCGGATTGAGCGTCATTCTCTTGATTTTACGCCCAAACAATACCGTCAGAACGGCGTTCCCTGACGCAATAGCGAAAGCGATACAGAACCGCAATGCGATGATACGTTGCAGGGCTTGGCTAACGCAGCAAATCCAAGCATGATTGTGAACACCTTACCGATTCCGGGAATTCAAATGCGCTATTCAGCCTTCAGCCTGCTTAAAAATGCCCTTAACGGCAACAAGGACTGGAAGCCTGCATGGCGTAAACCTGATCCGAAACCTGCCTATGATGTGGTTATAATCGGGGGCGGCCACGGACTTGCGACGGCCTATTATCTTGCAAAGGAACATGGCATCCGCAACATAGCCGTGGTGGAAAAAGGCTGGCTCGGATCGGGCAATATCGGCCGCAACACCACCGCTATCCGCTCCAATTACCTCCTTTCTGAAAATCAGCATTTCTATGAAGCGTCGATGAAGTTGTGGGAAACCATGTCCCATGACCTCAACTATAATGTGATGTTTTCGCAGCGCGGCGTTGTTAATCTCGCTCACTCCTTGCCGCAGCTCGACGTCTATGCAAGGCGCGGCAACCAGATGCGGCTGAACGGTATAGACGCAGAACTGGTGACTCCGGTCCAGATCAAGAAATTGATACCGGGCCTCGATATCAGCAGTTCGGCGCGCTTTCCCATTATTGGCGGCTTGATGCAGCGCAGCGCGGGTACGGCGCGGCACGATGCCGTGGTTTGGGGCTATGCGCGGGCTGCCGATCAACTTGGCGTCGATATTATCGAGAACTGCGAAGTGACCAGTTTTCTGAAAGACGGTGATCAGGTTACCGGCGTCATGACGACCCGCGGACCGATCAATGCCAAAAAGGTTGGCTGTGCGGTGGCGGGCAATACGAGTGAACTCATGCGCCGTGCAGGCATTGATCGTTTGCCGCTTGAATCACATGTGCTGCAAGCGTTTGTTTCGGAAGCGTTGAAGCCCGTCGTCGATACGGTTGCAACTTTTGGCGGGGGGCATCTTTATTTCAGTCAGTCCGACAAGGGCGGGCTGGTTTTTGGCGGCGACATTGACGGTTACAATTCCTATGCGCAGCGTGGCAATCTTCCGGTTGTTGAAGATGTCATGAGCGAATTCGTCGCGCTTATCCCGGCTCTGGCGCGGGTCAAGTTGCTGCGCTCGTGGGGCGGTATCATGGATATGAGCATGGACGGCTCACCTATCATTACCACGGGACCACTTCCTGGCATGTATCTGAACACCGGCTGGTGCTATGGCGGCTTCAAGGCAACGCCGATTTCCGGCAAATGTTTTGCCTGGACAATTGCCCGGGATGAGCCGCACCCTCTCTCCGCGCCCTTTACGCTGGATCGTTTCTATCGTGGCTATGTTGTAGACGATAAGGGGCAAGGCCCCACGCCAAGGCTGCATTAGAGCAGATCGGAAAACGCTGGAACTACCTAAGAAGCCTGCCGCTCGGCTTCTTCACGCAATATCTCGCGCAATGCTGCAATCTCGTCCAGCATCTCTTCGATATTGGAATTGTCGTGTTCACGGGGGGCAATATGGGCGTCGGCATAGGCATAAAGGAACTCGGCGATTGCCACTTCATCCTCAAGCTCGGATGAGGTTCCGCTGCTATGCACACGTTCAATGGCAGCACCCAATCGCGACTTCTCCGGCGAGGTAGCCTCATCACTGGGCGAAGGTTTGGTCCGCTTGCCATTTCCTGTTGGGCGAGGCTCCGTTGGCGAATTTCCCGCACGAAAACTTTCGATCATACCAAGCAGGATCGCGATACCAAGGCCTGCGAAAAGCCCCCCGAGCAAACCTGCGACAGCCACGAGCTTGCGCGACCCGCCCGTGCTTTCGAGTGCAGGCCGTGCAGGAGAAATCACGCGTATATTGGTGGTGTTGACGCCTTCAAGCTCACCGGTTTCCTTGGCACGCAGGAGAAACGCTTCATAGACTGCACGCTTGGCCGCAACTTCGCGCTCAAGTTCACGTAGTTTGACCATCTCCTCATTGTTGGAGGCAGTGCGCGCCTTTAACTGGTTCAGGCGTGTCATCAACTCCTGTTCCTGCTGTTGAGAGCGCTTGAGTTCCGTTTGCACCGATGAGGCGATGCGCTGCAATTCATTGCGGATTTCACTGCGGATACCACTGACTTGCGATTGCGCCTGAATGAGTTGCGGGTGGCGCGGTCCAAGCTTGGTGGCAAGGCCATCGGCCTGCTGCTTTAACGCACCATATTGCGAGCGCAGGGCGACAATGACGCCTGAGCGAAATTCTTCCGGCAGAGTATTGCCAAGCACACCATCAACAGAGGTACTGCGAATAGATGCTGCCTGCGCGTTCAGCCGGATTGTCTGGTTGCGCGCGGCTGTCAATTCATCATTGGTGCGCGTGATTTCGTCGTCGCTGATCAGCCGTCCCTGAACATCAACGAGGTCATTTTCAGCCTTGAACTTTTGAACGGCGTTTTCAGCCTCTTCGACCCCTGCCCGCAGGTCATTCAGCCGGGCTGTCAGTGCCTCTGTGGCCTGTCTTGCCGTATCGGACTGAATATTGCCCTGCTCTTCACGGAAGACTTCCGACACGGTATTGGCGATGAGTGCGGATTTATCCGGATCGCGTGAATCGACCGTGATGTTGAAAATGTAGTTCTTGGTGCTGCGCTCGACGTTCAAATGCTCATAAAGATTCCGAAGGAGCAGAGTCTCTCGTGTCGTGGCATCAGGCGTGCTGTCAGTGGAAAACAATTCCCTTATCGTAGCAACCAGCCCGCGCTCTTTCAGATCACCATTAAACTCCGGATCTTTGGCAAGACCGGCCCGGTCTATCACTTTCGTCAACACGCTGCTCGATTGGATGACACGCAATTGACTTTCAGCAACGGCAAGCGAGGCGTCGAGAGGAAGTTGGGTTGACGAAATCTCCTTGTCGACGATTTTGAGGTCACGAGGGTCAACAAGCAATTCAACCGTGGAGGAATACAGCTTGGGCAGGGTCATGGCGTAACCGACGCCCAGCAAAGTCCCAATGAGCGTCGTCGCCACAATTAATGATTTAGACCGGCCAACTCTGTTTATGACAATACGCGGATCGACCAGAGGCCGCCATTCATCATCCTGATAACTGGTATTTTGAGGTTCTGACCGGGCTGGTTCCGGCCGCCGCAAAGGAGAAAATACCGGCTTCTCAAACGGCACCGGCTCTTCAATTACCGGCTCGGTAATTGGGGGAATGGGGACTCGAGGCACGTCCGCAGGCTTGTTGTTCGGCAGCAGGTCGTCATAGGTCGCCTCGGGCATGCGAACTTCGCTTTCGGCAGCATCAACGCGGCGATTGAGCTCGGCCTTGATCGCCGCCATATCGGCGCGCATACGGTTTATGGCATCCTGCTCGGCTGCCTCATCACTGAGATTTTCAGGGATATCATTGAGCGGCGGCTGGATAGATTCGGACTCAGCGGCAAGGCGTAAATTGCGCATTCTGTGATAATGATCGAGATTGGTCTCGTTGCGCACAGATGATGCAGGCCCAACTGGCGATGGCTGTGCCTCCAAGCCCTCCTCGCTGGCAAACGAGAGCAGCGAGCGCCGCTTTACCGTCTCGTTTTCACGACTAGTCATCCGCAACTGAACTCCAACATCTCAACCCAAATGCGATCAATCGCGGATGCTGAGATCCACGGTTAATCCACACTAAAGTTCTATGGAAAATAAAACGTTAATTGTCATGGCACCTTCCGGCTTACAGGGGAGTCATATCAACACGCAACTCAAATCCCGTGGCCTCAGCGTATCGTCGCAAAGTTGCAATAGAGGGGGAGACCCTCCCGCCTTCGAGCCTTGCAATTGCGGACTGCGTGGTTGCCATGCGCTTGGCCAGTTCTGCTTGAGTCATTTTGGCCTGGGTTCGGCTGCGAATAAGCAACTCTATCACCGAATATTCCAAATCTGCTTGTTTGTAATGCTTCCGGAATTCCGGATCATTCATGTATTTTTCTTTCAGTTTCCCGAGAGTTTTCATGTTTCCACCTCATTCATCCGCCGATAGGCCAATGCCAACGCATTTCGGGGTGTCCGTTGTGATTTTTTTACAAAGACATGCAAAATCACAATTCGCCTGCCTGTTACAGCCACGTATAACCCTCGTGCTATTCCTTCCGGTGCCTTGGCGCGAAGCTCCCACAGCTTTCCATCAATATGTTTTACATGGGGCTCTCGCATGGCTTCGAGCCCTATACATTCCACCATCTCCATAAGGCGGGTCAATCGCGCCTGCAAACCAGAAGGCAGTGCATCCATCTCCGCTTCCGCCGAGCCTAGAATTTCAACAGACCAATCCATTTCAGTATAGCCTATATGATATAATTTTGAAATATGATGCAGAGAAAATAAGAAGTTATCTTCCGCAAGCGCCATTTACAATTGCTCCAATACGAGCCGTTAAGCCTTTTACGCTAAATCATTGAAACGTTGTTATACAGGATATGAAATTGGTCGTTCGGCACGTGAAAGCCAATGCGGGGCTCATCCGCGACTATTTCTCGGTGATCAGCGGATCGGCGGGGCGGCTAATTATATCGCTGGCCTATTTTGTCGCGCTGGCCAACACGCTGACAATTGCAGAGTTTGGACTGTTTGCCACAGCATCGGCGACCGGCGTGGTACTTTCACGCCTTGTCTCTTTCGGTTTTGTCTCGCCGCTTTACCGTATCTCGACGGTGAAACCGCAGTTAATCGGTGCATATACGGGCGGGTTTCTGGCGGCCGTCATCATATCTCTACCGATCTTCATACTCGCTGCCTATCTGGCTCATCTGGTATTTTTCGGTGCCGATCTTGCGCTTGGAACTTTTGCCGTCATTGTCGGCACTGAAGCCCTGCTCTGGCGCTCCATGGAAGTTGTGGTCATTGTCAATAATGGCCTCAACCGATTTGGCCGAGCAGCGCTGCTTGTCATTATCGGCACGGCATTACGAGCCGGTGCAGCGGTATTATTTGCATTTTCCAGCATTGCCAATCTTGCCATCTGGAGCTGGTGGTATGCAGGCGCCAATGGCATTGCCCTGATCATTGCCATCCTGTTTTTCTATCCGAGAGTGCGGTTGCGGCTGGTGCCGAAACTTTATCGCCGCAGGCTAAGTGACTCATTTGCGGTCACCGGCGCGGAAGTATTGTTCTATGTTCAGTCAGAACTGGACAAATTGCTGGTTCTGGCTGTTGGCGGACCGCAGACAGCCGGTGTGTACACGATCATCATGCGTCTCGTTGATTTGACCGCGCTGCCGGTGCGCTCTTTCAATATGATGCTGGTTCAAAAGCTGATGCGCACGCCCGATATGCTCAAGTCGATGAAAATCCGTGGCGGGTTGGAACTGGGCGTGTTTCTGGTCTCAACTCTCGGCTTGGCCGCGCTAGCGCTTTTCCTGCATATTTTTCCACGGGCCCTGGGCGACAATGTTGCGTCAGTGGTTGCCCTGCTGCCCTTGGTCATCCTCGTACCGGGTCTGCGCAATCTCGTTGAATACCAAGCGGAAATACTCTATGCCCGCGGCCAATCGGGTTTGAGGGCAGTCAATCTTGCCGTGCTCGGTATTATCAAAGCGGGGCTGCTGTCCTGGCTTTTGGTGACATTCCTTGAGGTCAATGACTGGCTTGTCTGGCTCAACGCAATGTTCGTAGTGATCTATATTGCTTCTACCGCGCTCACCTACAGCGCGATCAAGAAACCGGCGCGGCGCGTCTAAAAGAACAGTTTGCGAATGCGATCGGTGCCATCACCAAGAAATGACTGAATGCCGATTGCCACCTGATAAGGTGCCATTTCCTCAACGAATTTCACCAGTTCGGCATCGGTTGGCGCGGGTGCCGACCAATGAATCCGGCAGAATTCGCGGCCATCATGGTAATGGCCCCTGGCGTTCAAAACTTCATCGACATAGCGGCCATAGATCATGCATTCTGAAAACTTGCGTGTGCGGCCAATAGCTGCCACCCAGTGCTTGCCGCTGCGCTTCTCTATGAGATTGCACATGCCGATCACCGCATCGCGCCGCCATGCAATGAGGGTTCCGATGTAATCATGCCCCACAATACTAACCGGCGTCACGCCGAGCAGATTTCCCGCATTTTCCGACCAGATGAGCTGATCGCCCGGGACTGGCCGCAACAGATCACCATCGCGCCGGAACAGCCGCATAGTGTTACCGCGCCAGAACGAAGCACAGTCAAATGGCTTGAGAAAAGTCACGTCTGAATCAATGTAGATCAGCGCATCATCATCTGTATATTTGGCAATAGCGATGCGCCGCAACTGCTGCATATGCCAGCCACGCAACGGCATGGTTTTTGGCGACAGCCAGATACGGCGCCTGCCAAAATTCGTGGGATCAGGAAAAGGCCTTATCCAGCCGGGTAAAAGATCGTTTTCATCGATGATGATGCGGTTGGGCGTTTCGAGCTGCTTGAACAAAGCAATATCGCGGTGCTCTACCAGGATATAATGCTTGGTATAGCCCGTCACAAAACGGTCAATGGTCTCGCACAGAAGTTGGCAACGCCGGAAATCCGGCGCGTAACTCGCGGTAACCAGTGCGTTCTTCAATTGCGACCCCTTAATTTTGCTCGCACGACGCGTAGCAGAAAAAGCGGGTTGCCGACAACATAGCGGCGCCACAAACGTCCCGGTTCCTGGGCTAGACGATAAAGCCACTCAAAACGCATTTTTTGTATGAGCAGCGGAGCGCGAGGCACGGCGCCCGCCATGAAATCGAACAATGCGCCGACGCCTAATGCCACGGTGCAATGCTGTGCCGTCAATTTTTGCGCCATGAATATTTCCTGGCGCGGAACGCCCATCGCGACAAGAAGAATATGCGGCGAGAAGTCGTTCAATGATTCCAGGATACGCGGTTCATCTGCCGCGTTAAAAAACCCGTCGCTGATCACGCGAATCTCGTGCTGAGGAGCGATCTGCCGGAACTTGCCCGCCGCTTTTTCAACGACATCCGGCCTTGCGCCAATCAGGCCGATGCGCAGCGGATTGATTTCGGCTTGCAACAGAGCGGGCGTAAAGTCTGTTCCATTCAAATTGGCGGGAAACGGTGAGCCATGCAGAATCTTTGCAGCGATATCTACGCCGATGCCATCGGGTAGAACCAGAAAACTATCCAGCGCTGCGCGAAATCCGGCATCTGTTTGTGCAACATTGGCGTTGTGAGCATTGAGCCAAGTGATGAGCGTAAAATCATGCGTGGCAATGCACTGGCGCAGCAGATCAATCGCTTCCTGCCATGGCAAAGCAATAACAGACACGCCGAGAATAGAGCGGCTGGGTAAAGCGCTCATGCTCATTTCACCGCTTCAATTCGGCCAAGGCCGAGCTTTAGCTGGCGATCAAAGCGGGCCTGTTGCGCTTGCCGGAAAACTTTACCGGAGCGGATCATATCTTCGCCGGACCGTACCTTGCGAACCATTTGGCTGACAGCCTTGGCGAACACTATCGGATCGTCCGCCACCACGCAGTTGTCTGGTATATCGGCAATGCCCCGTATAGACAGCGCTGTAGCGACACTCGGTAAGCCCAGCTCAAACGTTTCGATCGTTTTCAGCTGAACGCCTGTTCCCGCCCGACTGATCAATGGAATCACCGCGCAGCTGCGAACAAAATCCGTTGCGTCCGGCACGCGCCCAGCAAAATTCACCTTTGGCCATGCCGCTTTGAGATCAGCCGGGATGCTGCCAGCAACTGTAATACCAATATCATTGTCCAGATGGGGCGCTACTTCGCGCAGGAACCATTCAAGGCCAATACGATTGGGCTGCCATGTCCACGTGCCTATCAGGCCCAAATCATGTTCAATCGTGCGGCTGGACATTTTCGCCGGGTCCGCTTCAGTTACCAAAGGCAAGGCGGCGGCCCGATCAGTTGTATTAAGTTGCAATGCGGCTATGTCTTCATCAGCCAATGTAAAGACGAATGCAGCACTATCGCAAAGGCGCTTTTCCAATCCTGCCAACAGCCGGGATTCGCGATCGAACAGATATTTTTGTATCGGGCTCGTCGCGGCCTCTGCGTTTTCGCGAGCGGAGCGGTGCTCGACATTATGGGCGATGAATATTTGCGGCTTGCCGGTAAAACAATCTTCGAAAGCACCCGCAAGCGCCACACCATTCAATATATAGGCGTCGAATGGTTCCGCAGAAGCAAGTGCGGCTCGAAACTTTGCCCTGGTAATGATGCGCAGTTTTACTGAGGATACGGTTAGTCCTGTGAGCACGGCCTTGCCCAGCCAACGCAATTTGCGGCTAAAGCTCGCCGTATCGTTTCTAACATCCACCTCGCCGAGCAATATTGTATTTTCCGGATCAAGCGACGTGCTGCCCGGCCAGACAAAGCCGATTACCGTGACCTTTACGCCAGCGCGCTTCAGCCCATCGATAATTGCCTTATTGGCTATTTCATAGCCGGTGGCCGGTTTACCGTCCGGGACGATAGATGTGACGAAAACTACATGCATTGCGGCTCGAACGTAATGAAATATTGAACAAGTGTCTTCTATATCCTCATATAGATAAATAACGGATAAATAGCCCCGTGATGAAACTGAACGGCCACGACAATATAAGTATCGTCATGCAGTCACCCGGCCTTTCGCCGGAAACGATTGACGTTGTTGTTACTCTGCCAACCTTCAAGCGGCCCGATCACCTGCTGAGGACCCTCGCCTCGCTCAAGCAACAGGCGACAGACCGGTCATTTGCAATTATTGTCATGGAGAATGAGGCGGAGAAACGCGAGGGCGCGGCTGTCGCTTCACCGCTGTTCGAAAGCGGCGACTATAGTGGCTTGGTAATCGTCGCGCATGATCGCGGCAATTGTAATGCCTATAATGCCGGTTGGCAGACAGCGCTGGAAATCTTCCCGAACTTCACATCCTTGGTGGTGATCGACGATGATGAGATTGCGGCCCCCGATTGGCTCGAAAATCTTTGCAGAACGCGCGAAGCCTATAATGTCGATTTTGTCGGCGGCCCTCAAATCCCGATATTTGCAAAGCCGGAACACCAAATATGGGCAAAGCATCCTGTATTCAGCCCGCATTATGATACAACCGGACGCGTGCCGATTATTTACTCCTCGGGCAATCTGCTGATTGGGCGAAATGTGCTTGAGGCGATGCCTTTCCCGTTTCTCGACCTCACCTTCAATTTTATGGGTGGCGGAGATTCTGATTTTATCAGCAGGAGCGTGGTCAAAGGCTTTACCATTGCGTGGTGTGCAGAAGCGCCCGTCTATGAAACCGTGCCTGCCCGGCGCGTAGAAGCCGGCTGGATCAGGGCACGCGCTTTGCGCAATGGCGTCATCTCAAGCCTCATCGAAAAACGCAAACGCGCTGACGAACCTTTGGGCAAGGTAAAGACCATTTTGAAAAGCCTTGCGCTGCTTGCAATTTCGCCTTTTCGCGCCGCGCTGAAAACAGCGCAAACCGGCTCGCTATCTATCGGTGTCTATCAAATTTATATTGGGCTTGGCCGCGTCTTGGCAGAATTCGGATATTCGAATGAGCAATATCGGCAACCTGAAAAGAACTGACGCGCCTATGGCGATACCGATGCGGCTTGTCGCCAGCCTTCTTGCCGGGCTGATTTTGTGTGTTCTGCTTGTGTCATTCCGGCCTTTTCAACCGGCGAGCACTGCCATTGCCGGGAGCGGCGGTGATCTGGTCAACCAGCTGGGTTTTGGCGCCCTTGGCGGCGTTTCAATTCTTGCGATGATTGTGTTGGCTGATCCACGCCGTCTGCTTTCTCTTGCAAGCCCGCTGTGGATCGTCATGTTCGGGTTTGTTTTCCTTTCAACGCTTGTTGCTGTCGATCCCGGTTCGGCACAACGTGCGGTCATCTTCACCATTATCGGGGTATTATGCGTCGTTGCTGTTCTGGCGCTTCCACCCGACATGGACGGCTTCTCGCTTGCTCTGATTATTGCTGCAACGGCAGTACTTGTTCTGTCCTATGTCGGATTGGTCGTCGTACCCGATCTCGCCAAGCATACGGCGGGTGAAATAGAGTCTGAACATGCCGGACTTTGGCGCGGTATTTTTGCCCATAAGAATGTTGCCGGGCCCGTCATGGCCTCCTTCGCCTTTGCAGGCATTTATCTCATTCGCCGTGACTGGCGAAAAAGCGGGACAGCAATTTTGATATTTGCGCTGGTCTTTGTTGCGCATACTGGCTCCAAAACATCCACTGCGCTGGTCCCCATGGTGATCCTGCTTGTCATGGTTCCAGGTCTATTCGGATTACGAATACTGACTGCGCTGCTCATCGTGGCTGCGCTTGCAGGCTTTTTCTGTTTCACCATTGGCACGCTTTTCTTTCCTCCCCTACACGATCTACTGGTTCAAATGGGAGCCGATGCGACCTTTACGGGCCGAACATCAATATGGCAGTTTGGTCTTGAAAAGCTCCGCGAAACGCCATGGCGAGGCTATGGACTGGAAAGCTTTTGGGAAGCGGCAGTTGTCCGGCAAGCGGAAAACCCATATTATCTGGACTGGGATGTCCGAGGCATAGTTCATGCGCATAATGGCTATCTGGATATTGCCATTGCTATGGGCGTTCCCGCGTTGATTTGCGCGATGGTCGTTCTGGTCGTGCTTCCGCTTGTGGACTATGTGCGAACTTTGAGGAAACGCGAGAATATATTTCTCTCCGATTTTCTTATGATGTGCCTGACCTTCTCGCTTATGAATGCCTTTCTTGAGAGCTTTTTCTTTCGCCGGGCGGATCCTGTCTGGTTGATTGTCGTCATGGCCTGTTTCGGATTGCGCATGACGGCCCGGGTTCCATTGCAATCGCGTTCCTGATTTTGACGGAAGCCAGTTGACCGAAGCACCCGGACCGGATCAAAGTGCCGCCCATTCAAATGGAGAGAAAAAATGTCCGATAATGTGGTTCTGGTTGGATGCGGCAATATGGGTTTTGCCATGCTTAAAGGCTGGCTGGACGCCGGGATATTGCAGCCTGACCAAGTCACTGTTGTCGAGCCAACCCCTGCCCTTCTCGAACGCGCTGCAAGTTTGGGCGTGAATGCTGTTGATGACGCATCAAAGGTTGAGGACGATCTCGCACCGCGTGTCATACTTGTCGCGGTGAAGCCTCAGGTGATGCGCGACGTGCTTCCTGCCTATGCGCGATTTGCAGGAACATCGACATTTGTCAGTGTGGCAGCGGGAATAAAAGTAGCATTCTTTGAAGAACATCTCGGTGCAAGCGCAGCGATCATCCGCACCATTCCCAATACGCCGGCAGCAATCGGCAAGGGCATGATCGTGACATTTCGCAATGCCCATGTCGCAGATGATAATGCAGCATTTGTTGACCGGCTGCTTGAAACCAGCGGCGCCGTGGCCGCAGTGGATGATGAAAGTCTGATTGATGTTGCAACAGCCGTTTCAGGATCGGGACCGGCTTATGTATTTCATTTCATAGAAGCGCTGACAGAGGCTGGTGTCCATGCAGGGCTTGAACGGAAGACCGCAGAAATACTGGCCATGCAGACAGTGTTCGGAGCAGGCGCATTGGCCGCTTCAAGCGAGGATACGCCGACAAAGCTGCGGGAACAGGTAACCAGCCCGAAGGGAACAACGGCCGCCGCCCTCGATGTCTTGATGGGTGCAGACAGGCTTAAAAACCTCGTGATCGAAGCGGTTTCCGCTGCACATAAGCGTGCTGTCGAATTGGGTAATCAGGCATAGAAATACGACCGGAAGTTTCCGGTCGTATTCACTGACTTTGCTGGAGGCAAAGAAATTTGGATTAGCTCGGCTTTTTGGTGACGAGCGTCAGCAGCCCTTTTGAATCGAGGCTGGCTATCACAACTGCTTCGGATGTGAGGCCTTTTTCCTTCAACGCGGATGTTACTTCCGGCGATTTATCGATGGAAGAACGCAGTTTCTTTACGTCTTCATCGCTGCGCTGAGCAACGGCATCGTTGACCTGCGTTTTGGTGGCATCCGGCAATTCATTGATATCGACAATATTGATGGTCGTGATCTGCGGTGCCCCTGTTTGAGCTGGCGCTTCAGGTGATGGAGCAGCAGCGTTTGGAGCGGTCTGCGTAGCTGTCTGGGCATAAGCGGCCGAAGTGGCCAAGGGGAATGCCGCGCAGAGCGCGAGCACTATCATCTTTCGCATCGTTTTTCCTTTCAGATGATTGGCGAACGATCATCTATTGATGATGCCCGCCACTTCACCTGCGAAATTCGATCTCAACCAGTCGATGGCCGGGTTTTTTCAAGGCAATATTGCGGCAAAAATGTGTCCGCCATTTATGCCAACAGACCAACCGGCGCGGGCGTCCTATCATGTCCAATCATTGTTTTGGCCAGAATTTCATATGACCGCACCCGCGCCTTATGCTCGAAAATATGGCCCGTAACCATGATCTCATCGGCGCCGGTACGATGGATAAACTCTTCGACACCGGTCTTGATGGCAGGCGCGGCACCGACGACAGAACAGGATAGAGCTTGGCGCAGAATCGCCTTTGCATGCAGATCAAGCGTTTCTTCATAGCCCTGAACAGGCGCTGGAAGCGGTCCGGGATTTCCGGTACGCAAATTTACAAAGGCCTGTTGCTGGGATGTTTGCAAAAGTTGGGCTTCTTCATCGCTCTCAGCGGCAAATACGTTGAGACCAAGCATCACATAGGGTTTGTCGAGATAGCGAGATGGCTCAAAACGCGCGCGATAAATTTCGATTGCGCGCTCCATTTCCGCTGGCGCGAAATGGGATGCAAAAGCATAAGGAAGCCCCAATGCGGCAGCGAGCTGAGCGCCGAAAAGGCTGGAGCCCAAAATCCACACGGGAACATCAAGTCCCGCACCCGGAACGGCTATGACATGCTGGCCGGGTTGAGGCTCGCCAAAATAACTCAGCAATTCGACGACATCTTGCGGGAACCCATTAATATCCTGATTGAGATTACGGCGAAGCGCCTGAGCCGTGATCTGATCCGTACCCGGAGCGCGGCCAACGCCAAGGTCAATGCGGCCAGGGTGAAGAGAGGCAAGCGTGCCAAAAGCTTCGGCGACCATCAAAGGCGAGTGGTTGGGCAGCATGATACCGCCCGCACCAAGGCGAATTTTGGAGGTCCCCGCTGCAACATGCGCGATCACAACGGCTGTCGCCGCACTGGCAATGCCGCGCATACTGTGATGCTCGGCAAGCCAAAGACGATGATAGCCAAGGCGCTCGGCATTCTGCGCGAGATCCAGTGAGTTACGAAGAGACTGCGCGGCAGTGCTGCCTGCTGCAATCGGTGAAAGGTCGAGGACTGATAATGGGATCATGAGCTGAATATAGGCCGCGTCAAACGCTACACAATGAGGCCACGCGATTTCATGATTCACAAAAATTGAACGTCGATTAAATCGGGATCTTGTTAAATCCTGTTCTTATCCGACTGTGCCGCTGCGGGAGGAAGCCAAGCGCAACTCCATGCCAACAACGGGGCGTCTTTCCTGTGAAAGCTGTTCATCGGATTCGCGAATGGCGGTTTCAATGAAATAGGCAATCATTTCAAAACCCTCATCATCTGCAAGAGCGCATAACCGGGAAAGCTCTGTTTTCAGAACTTCCAATGTCTCGGTCCTCTTATTCATGCCTGCCGCTCCCACAACCCAAAGTTGCGGGACCCTAATACCACATTTGACATTTTGAAAAGACTAAATCTTGCACGGACCACAGGTTTCGTTAGTAATTTACAGTAAAATTAATTTCAAATTTTATCATGTTGCATGCAACCCTATGAGATCATTCAGCAACGTACTTTCTCAACTAAAAGCTAGACATTTGCACTTCAGGAGTTTCACACATCTTTTTTGATCCGGTCTTGGTGGCATTATCAATAATACCAGAGGCGAGGTCGGAAACGACTTCAACAGCGATATCTTCCGGCAAACCGGTCTCCGCCATGCCGGCCCGCATAGCAGCCTCACTAGCTTCAGTACCAGTACCGCAAATATAGGCCTTGGCTTCCAATACAGCCGCCCTTTGGAACTTCTTATTACTAATATCGCCGCCTTCACCTTCGGTTTCCAGAGACCCTTTGATGCTAAAAGCATGACTTGTCGTAACAGGGGCAAATGCCAGAAACCCTGTCGTAAGCAATATCATTGATGATCTTAAAAGGTGCATGATTCGCCCTTTCCAGCCATATTCCAAAGCGCGGCAGTTTTGCCGTTTTCAACCTCGTTAACCCATTATAAACGATGCAGCGCCGTTTGCGTTCCCGGAGCCTCTTCAACTGGCTGTGATGTCTCGCTTAAAACCAAGCGAAAATGTTGCATTGCACCAACTGCAATGCTGCTATGCAATATTGTCTGTATTAAATCACGGTGATTGAGTTATTTTCAGATCAGGAATTTTCGACAGCGTCACCTCCTCCCGACCCTGTCGAAACGGACGGTCTCTTCTCCTCCCAGAAGACCCTCCATAACCAACGAAACCCACCGCACCTCCTCCCGCGGTGGGTTTTGTTGTTTCTAGGCCTCAGGCTCAGCGGGCGCAGAACGGCCATCCAACTGCTAGCTTCCCATGGAATTGTAAAACCTTGCTTCTACAGTGGACTGTGCCAGTCAGGTCATTGCGGAATAGCGGCCACAATCGAAATTTCATTCTCGGATGCTCGCCCGGCTCTCATTCAAATAAAAATGCCGTTTCAGTTCTTGCGAAATGAAACGGCATTGTAATCAGGCCATAAAACGTATCAGGGCTTATTGCTTGCCCGTCTCCAGTTTGCGCCTTGCGACGCTCTCTTCGAGGGTCAATTTCTTTTCAGGCTTTGCACGTTCGGTAAGAGACTTCGGCGGCGGGACAAACGAGACGTCCTTGACCGGCGAATTGGCGGGAACGCCACCAGTCGAACCGGTTGTGCAACCAGCAACGACGATTGCCGAAAGAATAATCAAGGTAGGTGCAACTCGCATTCAACTTTCCTTTTGCATAAAACGCCATTGAGTGGCGCAGGCCTCAAGCGCTGCGAATTTGACATTTGCGTCCCATCCGGTCGCAAACTCTTATGCAAATGTCAAACCCGTAAACGCGGACCACGGTTGACCATCGAATAATGGCGATAGCGCGTCAACGAACAAGAATTGCCCGCAAATCGTTTACATTTGTTCCAGTGGGTCCGGGTACAAAAAGATCCCCAATGGCATCGAATGCCGTCCACGCATTATTGCCATTGAGATAGGCCGATGCGTCCTGTCCCTTTGCCAGCAAACGCGCCACCGTTGTGCTATCGGCAAATGCACCTGCATTGTCTTCGGAACCATCAATGCCGTCCGTATCGGCGGCAAAAGCACTGATGCCATTGGCGCCATCAATATCCATGGCGAGCGACAACAGGAATTCGGTATTGCGACCCCCTTTGCCTTTTCCGCGCACTGTGACTGTGGTTTCGCCGCCGGAGAGGATCACAACGGGTTTCGTAAAAGGCTGTCCTTTTGCAAGCACGTGTTTTGCAAGAGCCGCATGCACATGAGCAACCTCCCGCGCCTCGCCTTCTATTGCGTCAGAGAGAATGACGGCCTCGATGCCATTTTCCCGCGCAACTTTGGCAGCAGCTTCGAGGGAAACACCAGCCGATGCTATGACATGGTGTTCGTGACCTTTGAAAACAGCATCGCCTGGTTTTGGAGCATCCGCAGCATGTGATTGAAGATGCGCAAGAGCTGCGGCCGGCAAGTCGAGACTGTAGCGGTCCACAATTGCCAGCGCCTCTTCCCGCGTTGTTTCGTCCGGAACCGTAGGCCCGGAAGCGACAAATGCAGGATTGTCTCCGGGAATATCCGACACGACAAGCGAATATACCCGGGCCGGAAATGCCGCTGCAGCAAGACGTCCGCCCTTGATGGCGGATAAGTGCTTGCGAACCGCATTCATTGCCGAAATTGGTGCTCCTGAAGCCAGAAGAACCTTGTTCACTGCAATCTCGTCCTCAATGGTCATGCCGTCCGGCGGCGATGGCAGCAATGCAGAGCCCCCACCCGACACAAGGGCGATGACAAGATCATCCGCCGTCAAATCGGACACGGTTTCCAGAAGACGTTTCGAGGCGACGAGACCCGCCGCATCGGGCACTGGATGGGACGCTTCGATAATTTCTATGTGCTCGCAGGCCACGCCAAAACCATAACGGGTCACGACCAGTCCTTCGATGGATGAATCAGGATATTTGGCCGTCCATGCTTTTTCAAACGCGCTCGCCATTTGCGCCGAACCTTTGCCTGCGCCGATTACAATCGTCCGGCCTTTTGGCCTTGGTGGCAGGTGAGATGCAATCACGCGCTCAGGATTGGCGGCGTCCACAGCAGCGCGGAACAGTTTGGTGAAAAACTCCTTGTCTCGCATGGGTGTCAAACTTCCAGATCGAACACAAAGACGCCGTCCGGACCGCCAATGGCTGAAGAGACGATGCGCCCGCCAATGGCTTGATGTTCCGGATGGATGAGATAGGCATCCCGCGCTGCGGCGTCAGCGAAATCAATCAGAAAGCCTTCGGTAAATCCTTTATCCATGCCCACCTCCGGGCTGACATTGACACCGGACCGGAAGGTCAGGGCGCCCGGCAGTTTCGCGCAGAGTATGGCGAGATCATCATAACAAGCCTGTCTATCCGACGTGGGAACCCCATCACGAAAACGGATAAAAACACAGTGACGGATCATGAAAACCTTCCTTCTGAATATTGGATGCGCATCCTGACGGGATTGCTGAAAATTGCGAGCAATATTTCACCCCCTCAACAAAACGTCAGGTCAAAATGCGCTCTACGGCCATTGCCATAGCAAGCAACCTGCGGTCGGTACCGTGCTGCGCCATGAGCATTAGCCCCGCTGGCAGTGCCATATCCGGCATCGGCAGGCTGATCGCGGTCAGATCAAACTGGTTGGCCACCTGCGTATTGCGCAGCAGCAGCGATTCTGTTTCCCGGTAGAAATTTTCATCGCTGACCGCCTCAATCGAAGGAGCCATAATTGGCACAGTCGGCAAGGCCAAAAAATTATAGACTCTCAATCGCTGATCCATTTCATGCATCAAAGACTGACGTTTCAACATGAGGTCGATGTAATCGGATTCGGACGTCTCCAACCTACGCAAGAGCGGACGCTGCACACGCTGGTCTACGTCCAGGCTTTCATCTCGCAACCATCCCGCGTGAATCCTGCTGGCTTCGATACCTGCAATCGATCCGACCAAGGTTGCTCGCGCCATGGCCTCAATCAGGTCATCTATCGAACAGTCGACAATCGTCGCACCGGCTTTTTCGCAGGCTTGAAGACTTAAATCGAATGCCTTTTCAATTTCCGATTCGATATTGCTGAATAATATACCGCGCGGCACGCCAATATGCAGGCCGGACAATGAGAACTGATCGAGGGGCTGCGGACGCTCCCCCGCCAAGACCGAGTCGGTAAATGCGCAGTCTGCTACGTTTCGCGCCAAAGGCCCAATGGAATCCAGACTGGGCGAAAGGGGAAACGCGCCTTGCCGAGGAACGCGCCTGGCGGTTGGTTTAAAACCGGTCACGCCATTCAAAGCCGCTGGAATCCGTATCGAACCGCCCGTGTCCGAGCCGATTGAAATTTCGCTCGTGCCTTCCGCTATCGAAATTCCAGCTCCGATAGATGAGCCGCCAGCCACGCGCGAAGAATCCATGGCATTGCCTGCTGTCGGATAGTGCGGATTCAAGCCTACTGCGGTGAATGCAAACTCGGTCATGAGTGTTTTGCCGATGATGACCGCACCCGCTGCGCGCAATCGCTGCACGATGAGCGCATCATTGGTCGCTGCCGCAGCCGTTTTCCGTATCACCGAGCCAGCCAAGGTGACCTCCCCGGCAACGTCGAACAGATCCTTGATGGAGACTATTCGCCCATCGAGCGGCCCAAGCGTTTCGTTCTTGCGGAAGCGACTGTCCGAGGCCTGCGCCTCCTGGCGCGCTGAACCGGCATAGAGGCGGGTAAAAACCCGCTCGTCTGCCTCACGCTCCATCAAGCGCGCAAGAATATGTTCAAGCCTTTGGGAGGCCGACGGATTTGGATTTGGCAAGAAAATATCCCGCTGGAAATGTTGCGTCACGCTTTCTATAGCGCGAAGACCTTGCGGGTTAAAGTCCGGTAACTTGCCATGCACCGAGTGCAAGGGTGCGTTGCAACATTCATAGTTTTAAATCGATATTATTTGAAGCAATCTACGCAACAGGGAGGGCAACAATAAAAGGGGTAAGAGCCATGAGCCTTCGCAATCGCATTCAGAAATATCGTCAATATCGCCAGAATCTCCATGAGCTGCGCCTGTGCAGCGATCGCAATCTTGCTGATCTTGGAATTTCCCGCGCCGACATCCGCCAGATTGCCTGGATGGCGTGCAACTAATCAAACCCGTAAAGCTTTAAAAAGGCGCCGTGGGCTTTGCTCCGGCGCTTTTTGTTGAGTGTTTGGTGGCACGACATCCGATGCATCGCATTGCACGGCGCACATCAAACCGGTACTAAGAAGCTCGTGGGACAATATCCGATGATCGGAGCCCGGGGTGAGCATTCTACAGTGATCAAAGCATTCATCATACATCTGGCACGGTCTACAGACAGACAGCAACAGGTAGATTTGCTTAGCCAAACGCTCCCTGTTTCGACCGATGTCGTCGACGCTGTCGATGCCAGAAAACTGACCGATGAAGATGTCCGCCGGGTCTACAAAGCCGGACTGCATGCTCCGCGCTATCCCTTTGATCTCAATATCAGGGAAGTCGCCTGTTTCCTGTCGCACCGGAAAGCATGGCAAGCGATCGTCGACCAAAATCTCACAGCAGGGCTGGTGCTTGAGGATGATGTTGCCCTGACGCCCGAATTTGCCGCGGCATATTCCGCAGCCGCCCGATTTGCAGGCCCGACGGATTTTATCCGCTTTCCATTCCGGCCTCATCGCGAACAGGGGCCGGAGGTTTTTGCCGCTGACAACGCCCGCATTCTGCGCGCCAAACCAGTCGGGCTGGGAATGGTAACCCAACTCATCGGTTACGAAGCAGCCAAACGATTACTGGCTGTCACCGAAACCTTTGACCGTCCGGTTGATACGATGTTGCAGATGAACTGGATAACAGGACTGTCGCCGCTCGCAGTCGTTCCTGGCGGCGTCAGGGAAGTTTCTTCGCAACTTGGCGGCAGCACAATTCAACAGAAGAAACCTTTGCTGGAAAAATTAAGGCGCGAAATATTACGGCCGATTTACCGAATGCGGGTCAACGCCTATTCTCGCGGCAAGGAGAGCTGACCGTGCCTGTACCAATTCTCCTATATCATCAGATCGCCACGCCACCGTTTCGCAAGACGCCCTTTAGAAGCATGATTGTAAGCCCGGAATCCTTTCGGCGGCAGATGGGCTGGCTCAAGCGATTGGGTTATCAAGGGCTCTCGCTGCGCGAAAGCTTGCCTTACATTTCCGGTCAGAAAACCGGAAAAGTGGCCGCTATCACCTTCGATGATGGCTTTACCAATGTTTATCAAAATGCCATGCCGATCCTGCAGGAATTCGGTTTCACCGCGACCAATTTTTTCGTCAGCAACCAGATTGGCGGCTCGAATGAATGGGATCGTCCGCTCGGTGTTTTACCAGCAACCTGCATGGATATCAGCCAGATAAAACAATGGCTTTCTTCCGGTCACGAAGTTGGTGCGCATACAATGGATCATGTGCATCTCAGTCAGATTTCCGAGACGCAGGCTTTCGAACAGCTTTCCTTTTGTAGGGAAAAGTTGCAGGAGATCATCGGCGAGAGCGTCGACACTTTTGCCTATCCCTATGGCGACCACAATGACAAGGTGCGCGAGCTCGTAAGGCAGGCAGGCTATATAGTGGCAGCAGGCACAGAACGGCGCCGCTCGACCGGCAATGACGATCTGATGAACCTGCCAAGGCTGACAATCCGCCGCGATGATACCTGGTTACACTTCGTCGCAAAGTGCCTGCTGCGCTAAGAACCCAGAGTCCAGTTATCCGCTTTCCAGAGCGGCAATCCCGTTGATTGCGCAACGTCCGGATCAGCGGTGTAAACAGGATGGCCAGCCCGAAGAAGTGCAACCAGCACATCATGATCAGTCTGGCTATGCTGACGACCCAGATTGAGATTGTTGTAAATGTGCCCTTGGGACGCAGGATTGATGCCGGTGATGATAACGGCGCGAGCCCCACTGGCCAGCGCGTAAAGCACGGCAGTCACACCATTTGAGAATCTTGTTTCAAGATCGTCTTCAGTGTTCAGATAGCCCATAATGCGCTTGAACAATGCCATGCGTTGCAGCCTGTTCACGATATGCAGGTGGCGATAGCTGTAATTGAACGCAGCCAGCCCGTCTTCAAGCTCTTTCCTGCTCTGGGTCCAGCGCATCACATAAAGATGCCCTGTCGACTGGTCTTTCAATGCCTTGCGTACCGCCACGGCATTGTCATTGGTGCCATAGACCTGCCTGTATTGAAGGAAAGTCACATCGGGATCGGCCAGCCCCCAACCGGTCGACACCGATTGCGACCCGTTGATCGTAAGAAGGTGGTAATTGGATTGATGACCATCCGGCAGATTTGAAACAGGCGCAGACCCCACAATCAAAACAGGATTGCGAAAGGGCGAAGGATAGTGAGGCGGGTGCGGGCGAAGCGCATAATAACCGACCCGGCGAATGAGTGATTTATAAGCTTTCAATTTTCAAACCCGATGCAAGAGACCGAATGGTACATAGGCTATTTGCAGGGTTCTGCCCATCCTCAGTCTGCATAAGTTTGAACAGGACGGCCGCTACACGCGCCATCTCATGGAAGCCCCCAAAGTGTTGTTAAACCGCTTCGTTCAGTTTCACACGCTTTTCCAGCATCGCGATGCTCTCCTTTCGCTCGCTATAGCGATCTGTCAAATAACCGGAAACATCGCGAGTCAGCAGTGTGAATTTGACCAGCTCCTCCATCACATCCACCACCCGATCATAGTAGGCGGAGGGTTTCATGCGACCGTTTTCATCAAACTCCTGATAGGCCTTCGCCACAGAGGACTGATTGGGGATAGTGATCATTCGCATCCAGCGTCCAAGCACCCGCATCTGATTGACCGCGTTGAAAGACTGGGAGCCGCCCGAGACCTGCATGAGGGCAAGCGTGCGGCCCTGCGTCGGACGGATTGCTCCCATTGCGAGCGGTATCCAATCAATCTGCGATTTCATGACGCCTGTCATTGCGCCGTGGCGTTCTGGACTGGTCCAGACCTGGCCTTCGGACCAGAGTGATAATTCCCGCAATTCCTGAACTTTTGGATGATCGACCGGTGCGTCGTCCGGCAGTGGCAGACCGGAAGGATCATAGATCCGCGTTTCGGCACCAAAATGCTCAAGCAACCGGGCTGCTTCCTGCGTCAGGAGACGACTATAGGCGACTTTGCGCAATGAGCCATACAGCAGAAGAATGCGTGGACGATGCGTCGACATCGGAGCACTGAGCTTTGCGGACTCTGGCAGACGCAGAGCCTCCGGATTTGTGTTCGGCAGATCAGACAAGGCGATTTCCTTCCGCATCTATAACGACTTCACCGTCTTCCTTGGTGAAGGGGCCTTGTTGCGCAGGTAAAATATCCAGCACCCGTTCAGATGGCCGCGCCAAACGCACGCCGAGATCCGTTACAACGAAAGGGCGGTTGATCAGGATCGGATGTGCTTCCATTGCATCTAATAATTGCTCATCCGTCAGGGATGGATCGTCAAGACCAAGCTCGGCGTAAGGCGTTCCCTTCTCGCGAATAGCCTCACGCACCGTCAAACCGGCTCGCTTGATCATGTCTTTGAGTTCTTTGCGGCTCGGCGCTGTCTTCAAATATTCAATCACGACAGGTTCAATGCCCGCATTGCGAATGAGTGCCAGCGTATTGCGCGACGTGCCGCAGGATGGATTGTGGTAGATGGTGACGGTCATCCGACTGTCCTTTCAATTTTCTTGAGATTTTGAACGGCGGCACCGCTTTCGTACCAGCCCTTGCTGCGATTTACGATCCACACGACAGACAGCATGACGGGCACTTCGATCAACACGCCCACAACTGTGGCAAGGGCCGCACCGGAATTAAAGCCAAACAAACTAATGGCGGCTGCAACGGCGAGTTCGAAGAAATTGCTGGCGCCGATCAGCGCGGATGGCCCTGCCACGCAATGCTGTTCCCCGCTTATGCGATTGAGCAGATAGGCAAGTCCCGAATTGAAATAGACCTGAATGAGGATGGGCACTGCCAGCAAGGCAATAATCAGCGGCTGGGCTATGATCTGCTCACCTTGAAAACCGAAGAGCATGATGAGGGTTGCTAAAAGCGAGACCAGCGAAATTGGTTGCAAGATACCAAGAACGCGTTCGAACGCAGCATTGCCGTGTCCCAGCAACTGGCGGCGGGCAAACTGCGCAATAATCACCGGAATAACAATATAAAGCACCACTGACAGGACAAGCGTATCCCAAGGCACGGTAATTGCCGAAAGGCCGAGCAGGAGGCCGACAATGGGAGCAAAAGCCACGATCATGATCGCGTCGTTCAAGGCAACCTGCGACAGGGTGAAATGCGGCTCGCCTTTTGTAAGGTTAGACCAGACGAATACCATTGCTGTGCATGGAGCCGCTGCCAGAATGATCAGACCGGCAATATACGAGTCGATCTGCATTTCAGGCAAATATGGCCGAAACAGCCAGCCGATGAATAGCCAACCGAGCAATGCCATGGAAAACGGCTTGACCGCCCAGTTGATAAATAGCGTGACGCCGATACCACGCCAGAACTGTCCTACATGGCCAAGCGAAGCAAAATCAATGCGCAGCAGCATGGGGATGATCATCAACCAGATCAGTACTGCCATCGGAATATTGACCTTGGCATATTCCGCCGAACCTATGGCCTGGAAAACGACTGGAATGAAATGACCAAGCGCAATGCCGACGACAATGCACAGGGCAACCCACACGGTGAGGTAGCGCTCGAAGATAGACATTCTGCTTTTCCTTAAAGAGAGACCGAGCGCACCATCAAGGTAGCGATTGAAGGGCAAAGACCAGAGGCTTGCGGCGTCGCCAGAATCTCGGGGGGCGCTTCGCTTCTGGTGATGGTCTTGAAACCGAGCTTGTTGAAAAATGGCGCGGCTCCCATTGTCAGCAAATATCCAGATTCTGCACCCGCCATCTCGGCGTAGCGCAACAGCGAGCGAGTAATGGCAGTGCCGCAACCCGACTTCTGCATGCCTTGCGGGACTACGATCGAACGCAGCAGAGCATTCTTGCCATGCAATTCGATCCCACCAAATCCGGCAGGCTCACCCTTATCATCCGTGAAGCGAAAGAATGCGCCTCCGGACTGCAACAGATCGTCAATCGGCAGCGAGGCTTCCTGCAGCGCTTTTGCCAATTCCTCATCGGACGACAGAATCGATTCGGCAATGACGAAGCGGGCGGAGTTTCCGCTGCACTGGATCGAGACATTGGAGATACGGTCAGCCATTGAAGGTCTCCTTGGGCGGGCAACAGGGAACGATATCCGCAAGCAGTGGCGCACAAATGTTCGGATGTCCGGCACAGCAATCTTTCAGAAGATAATTGATCGCTCCGCGCAGGCTTTCGAAGTCCGCACGATAGATGATGGATCGACTTTGCCGTTCGGAGGAAATCAAGCCGGCCCGGGAAAGAATGCCAAGATGGGTGGACATGGTGTTTTGCGGTACATTGAGTATCCGTGAAATTTCACCCGCAGGAATGCCGTCAGGCTCATGCATAACGATAAGCTTGAACGCATCCATCCGCGTGGTCTGGGCCAAGGCGGCGAAGGCATCGATTGTGCTTTCTTTTTCCATATATCGAGATATACGGATATAATTGCTTGCAGTCAATTTGTTTTGCTGATCAACGAGAGCAAACTTGCTCTAGTTGCAGCATGTGGACGATGCACTGCTCGAGCCACAACAGCTGGTGGCAGCGGCTTGCGCCGCACGATGTCTCGGCTTGCAGATCGTTGGACGAGCAACCAGGTTCAACACAAGCCGTTCAGCCTCAAGGATCAACGTGCTCGCGTCGAATATTTGCATGGGCATATCTGGCAGCCCTACTTCGAACGTCAGGCGAGCATCGGCACGAAGCTCAACCTTCTTTCCCACCAGGCTGAGGATGCTGCTGAATTTTTCCACAGTCATAAAGTCTCTACCCTGTCCCGACGGCAAGTCTTCTACCTGCAGGACCGATTCATGCCAGCTATCGGGATTGCCACCGCAGTCCAGCGTTACAAACGAACCTGCCTTCACCTCTGTAACATGATATCCGGGCTGGATGGTCCTCCCTGCATATTCAATAACAAGAGGGCGTTCGTGATAGGGTTCGAGCGCTGACAACAATGCATGAAGTGAAGCATCGCCATGAAAATCTATGAGTATAGGGCTGGTAACGGAGTTCATGATCATATAACCTCATTTCAACATCTTTTGAGATATTGAGGTAATTATGAATGAATTGCAAGCCCTTGACGCTTTTGCGTCGCTCTCACAAGAAACCCGGTTGAGGATTGTGCGCCTGCTGGTCAAGGCTGGCCCGGAGGGAATGCCTGCCGGAGGGGTAGGCGACGCTATGGGAGCATCATCGTCCAAGATCTCGTTTCACTTGAGCCATCTGGAGCGCTCTGGCCTGATCCAGTCACGGCGCGAGGCGCGTTCCATCATTTACAGCGCCGTCTATCCCGCGCTCTCCGGGTTAATTGAATTCCTGATGAAAGATTGCTGTCAAGGACGGTGCGACCCAGTCGAGAAAAATTGCGCTGATACCTGCACCGACTGAGCCGCGTACCCGTTTGATCCAAGAGGTCCAGAATGTCCGCTTCCTCCCATCGGGACTACCTCGTCGTTGCCGTTCTCGGCCTAACGCAAATTATCGGCTATGGCACGCTGTATTATAGTTTCAGTGTACTTGCCCAAGCTATGGCGGAAGATTTTGGCTGGCCACCGGAATGGGTTTTTGGCGTTTTCTCAATTTCGCTTCTTGCAGGTGGATTGGCCGCTCCAGTGGCGGGCGGCTGGATAGATCGCCACGGAGCAGGCAAAGTCATGAGCTGGGGCACCATTGGCGCGGTGACGGCATTGATCGCCTGCGCGATTGCCCCAAGCCCCATGACCTTTACTGCTGGATTGATAACGATAGAGCTTGCCTCCACCTTCGTTCTCTACAATGCCGCCTTTGCTGTATTGGTACAGATCAACCCTGTCACCGCACCACGGGCGATCACTTATCTCACGCTTATCGCAGGCTTCGCTTCGACAATATTCTGGCCCTTGACCTCAGCACTCCACGCGTCTTTGTCGTGGCGAGAGGTCTATATCGTCTTTGCCGCGCTCCATATAACTCTCTGCCTTCCAATACATGTCTGGCTGTCCTGCCTACCCGCCAGATCGAGGGCAGATATGTCTGGTGAGGCACCGGCAACGCCCTCCGTCGAGGGCAGCCTTGCTCAAGACCGGAGACGATCAGGCTTTATCCTGATGTCCATGGGACTCGCCCTTGTAAGCTTCGTTGACGCAGCAATTCTTATCCACATGTTGCCGATGTTGACCTCATTGGGAATTGGAAGCACAAGCGTCCTGATCGGAACATTGTTTGGCCCCGCTCAAGTTGCCGGTCGACTATTCAGCATGTTCAGCGGCAATCATATCCCACCATTGGGTCTGGCGCTGATCTCAGCACTGCTCGTGCCTGTGTCCGTTTTCATCCTGCTGTTGAGCGGCTCATGGGTTCCCGGGTCCCTTGCATTTGCTATCATTTTTGGTTTGGGAGCTGGGCTTGCCAGCATCGTACAGGGAACGCTGCCACTCGCTCTCTTCGGCAGCCACGGTTACGGACAACGCGTCGGAAAGGCCACCGCAATTCGCTTGGTTGCGACTGCCGCGGCGCCTTTCGCATTCGCATTTACCATGCAACATTTTGGTGTTCGAGCCGGCTTGATAGCCTTTGCGGTACTTGGATTAACGGCCGTCATCTCGTTCGCCGCTCTCGGCAGGCAGGGCCATGGCGTTTTTGCCAAGAAATCAGCCCGCAGACCTCTGTCTAATTTGGCTGAGTTAACCAGTATTCCCGATTGACGACCGGCTTCTTCTCCCTATAGATTGACGATATCGAAAATCGCTATTGTGAGCCGAATAACTATAGCCGGGCAAACATGGAACATCAGGATTTACTCAGCGGCCTCATCCGGCTGCACGTCTTGCATCACGCAGTCGAAGGGGAACTTTACGGCCAATGGATGATCGATGAGCTTGCCCATCATGGGTATAGGCTGAGTGCGGGCACGCTTTATCCAATGCTCAAGGCCATGGAAAAGAAGGGCTATCTTGTTTCAGAAAATCGGCGCGACGGACGTACGGCCCGCAAATTTTACCGTGCCACCCCTTTGGGACGCGAGGCATTGGAAATCGCCCGTCTCAAAGTAAAGGAACTCTTTGGAGAAATGATTTCTTAGAGCTCTGGAAAAGAGCGCCCGTCCATCCGCAATAAGGAACTGCTGAGTGACCATGGTCGAACCCACCCCCATCGCTTCCGCCATGAACCGGATTGTCGAAGTATTCATTGTGTTCCTGAAACTCGGCCTTACCTCCTTTGGCGGGCCCATTGCCCATCTTGGCTATTTTCGAGAGGAATTTGTAAATCGCCGCAAATGGTTGACCGATGGAGCCTTTGCCGACGTGGTGGCCCTATGTCAGTTTCTGCCCGGCCCTGCTTCCAGCCAGGTTGGCTTCGCTATCGGAATATTCCGGGGTGGCGGGGTATTGGGAGGAATCGCAGCCTGGACGGCTTTTACGCTCCCTTCCGCGATTTTGTTGATCGCATTTGCTTATGGAGCAGCAAATTTTGCGGGGCCAATCGGTCAGGGCATTATCCATGGATTGAAACTTGTCGCCGTCGCCGTTGTAGCACAGGCAATCTGGGGCATGGCTCGTACGCTGACACCTGATAAAACCAGAATTGCCATTGCGCTGGCCGCAATAGCTGCCGCAGTTTTCCTTAGTAGCACACTCGGACAGATAGGCGCGATTGCAGGTGGCGCATTGGCCGGTCTGTTCTTTTGCCGCAATACCGATACTCAAGACACACATCGTCTCGGCTTTTCCGTTACCAGGCGCAGCGCCATCCTGGCCCTCATTCTGTTTGCGGCTTTGTTTGCTCTTCCTGTGATATTGCCAGATAGCTTGCACAGCCAAGCGATCTCGCTGTTTGACGCGTTCTACCGTTCTGGCGCGCTCGTCTTTGGTGGCGGCCATGTGGTTTTGCCACTGCTCGAAACAGCGGTCGTGGCTCCCGGCTGGGTGAGCCACGAGGCGTTCCTTGCAGGTTATGGGGCAGCACAGGCGGTTCCCGGGCCGCTTTTTACGTTTGGTGCCTATCTTGGCGCAATTGTGAGTTCACCGCCCAACGGGCTGCTCGGCGCGCTTATTGCAGTGATTGCATTGTCTCTGCCGGGATTGCTTCTTGCCTATGGAACCTTGCCGTTCTGGGACGACCTCAGACGCCTCCCCTTAGCGCAAGCAGCCATGAGAGGCGCCAATGCCGCTGTGGTGGGGATTCTTGCAGCTGCATTCTATAATCCTGTTTGGACGAGCGCAGTTTTCAAGCCATCGGACTTCCTGCTGGTGACAGCCGGATTCCTGTTTCTGACAATATGGAAGATGCCGCCTTGGATTGTCGTAGCCGCTCTTGCCATTGCTGGCGCGATCATGGGCGCTGCGTAGACTTCAGATCGTTACAAGAAAAGTGGCCCCCATTTGGGGCCACCTAACATTAATTTGACGTGGATCAGATACCGCGCAGCATCTTGCAAAGAGCGACAAGCCCGCCGTCATAGTTCATTGCATTAGCGGAAATATCGCGGCAACGCACCTTCAACTTCGTGCGCTCGGTTGCACTCAAGCTGGCGAACCGGGCGGATACCACACGGGCATTCAGGTGCGTACCGGGACTGACAGAAGTTCCCCTGGGAGTCACTCCAGCAGTCGTCCTGGTGCCGGGACTTATGCCACTGCCAGGATTAGTGATGGTGTTACCAATGCCGACGCCAACGCCAGCATTTATGCCACCTGCCCCACCAACGCTTAAGCCCGCCCCTGCACGGACCCCGCCAGTGACACTAGCGCCCACTCCGGCCGTAACACCACTGGTGCCGCCAACATTCGCTCCCGCGCCGACCGCCGTTCCTCCGGATCCGCCGATCGAAGCACCCGCGCCCGCATTTACGCCGCTTGCCCCGCCAACGTTTAAGCCTGCACCTGCATTGACCCCGTTATTGACAGAAGCTCCCACTCCGGTCGAAATACCGCTCGTGCCGCCGACATTTGCTCCAGCGCCGACCGTCGTTCCTCTGGATCCGCCAATTGAAGCGTCCACTCCAGCCTTGATGCCGCCGAGATCTGCACCAACGCTCGCACCGAGGCCGCCATTGCGCGAGCCACCGACGGAGATACCGCCTGCAAATGCTGGAACAGTAAGTGCTGTTATGATGACAGAATATGAGAGTAACTTGGTAACATTGGTTATAATTCTAGTCATTATGTCCTCCCTTATCCCAATTTTCAAACCAATGTGAAATACAATGGCAGCTTGGGTTGGAGAATAGTATTCATTATTTATTTCAAAATTACAAGTAAATCTAATACTAAGCTAATTACTATTCATAATACTATTAAAAATTCAAACAAATCTCTAACTCATCCAACGGGATGCGAAAACAAACAACACACTACTCAAGCATTAGTTACAATTTTATCAAAGTTGAAATGGCCCTCCATTCTTTTATACCCATTCTATACTATTTTTTAACTTGCGCTTAAAAATATTTGCAATCATCTGTCCACGAGAGCTTCACCACAATTCGCACGCCATTGGTTCGATTGTGGGTCACTGGAGTCGCAATGATCTGACGGACTTTGAGTGGCACGTGATCGAGCCGCCGCAAACGCACTAAAAAAGGAAAAAAGTGTTTAGCTTTTCCGGTTGGCATGCGTTTTAAGGCCACTTGGGCGAGAATAATCATCAACAACAATGGGTAAAATGAGAAGTGGTGCCCAGACGCGGGGTGTCTATATTAAGTTATATCAATCGCTTACATGCTTTCTGGACACTTTTTCTTTCCATGTTTTTGCAGAGCATTTTGAAGCGGGGTCCAGCCCGATTAGTCCGATAACCTCCCCATCTCTGAGAGCTTTCGCCCACGAACGCCATGAGTTAAAATGCGCATCAAAGCTTCTGGCTTCCAAACGATACCAATGTCGGATATTTCGTTATCTTTCTGTGACAGGGGTTTGTCATCTTTCTGCGCAAGCAAGCGGCCCGAGTAGACACCCGCTAAGTTCTCCACCGAACCGAACACGGTGTCATCCGTCAGTTCTCCAGTTGGCGACCAGATGCCGCCCGCACTGGAACAGATGACCGGGGAACCCGACATTCCCGATGATGTTCTGGAGTCTATCAAGTACCTCGGTAAACCTCCATGATTCGCACCAGGATCGGATGCAACGCTTCCTCGCTTGTATAAAGGCAATGCGGGGCTTGCACCGGAAAGGCCCCATGGATAGCCCACAATGAATGCGTCATCCATTACTGATGGGGAAAACCGAGGCTCAAGTTTGTCGTACTCATTCAGATAATTGCATCGTATCTTCTGTTGCCAGTCTTTACTGTTGGGGAATTTGATAACAACGACATCAACCTTTTCGCGAAAGTCCGGATGCTCTAACCATTCCGGTGCTTCTCCCAAGTCGTCGTTGATCTTTATTGAAAGCTGTCTCATATCAGACAGTTTAATACCGCCAGAGTCATGCTTGTTGTGGAACTTAATTTGCAATTCAGTTGGCACAGCTCCCGTAACACTGTGGCTTGGCGTCAGGGGGGATCGATCCGTGACCACGTGCCAATTAGTTACCAGATATATCCAGAGAGAATCGCGCTTGAAAAGAAAACAGGTTGCTTTGGAAATGACCTTTCCATTTGAAGTCAATACATCGACAGGTGCGGTAACAAGTGAGAAGAAATGGACGGGTTGCAAAGTAGTCACCTCATAATGCCTTCAACAAACCCATTCCAGAGATTTTGCGATCCGTAAACAAAACAAACGCAATTTTTCCTTGCAATCTGTGTACAAATGGGTCGCTTCAAATCGTGCGGTTGAGTAAAAACAGTAACAGTTAAAACTGATGTGGGAGCTCCTTTTCTTCCATGAAGTGGCGTGAAGCATGGCACCGAGGGGGATATTTTGATCGCGCTTTATCTGACATTGAAAGAACTCATTGGCGACCTCGGCATACTAGCCGGCGGCCTCGGTGGTATAGCGTTGTTCGTCTGGATCATATTCAAAAAACTCGGCGCGAAGTGGCTTGACGAGAAATTTGAACAGCGCCTTGAGGCATACAAACATGCACAACAAAGAGAGCTAGAGGATCTGCGCTTTCAAATCAGCACACAGTTGGATCGACTCACCAAGCTCCATCAACGAGAATTTGAAACCTTACCAGAAGCATGGAAGCTTTTTACTAAAGCCTACTACGCCACGATGTCTCTCGTTAGCCCGTTCCAATCGTTTCCTAATGTTGACCGTATGAATGAAGTACAACTGGAGGAGTTCTTGGAAACCTCGCCTCTCACGAACTGGCAAAAAGATGAACTCCGTTTAGCCCGTGACAAGGTCACGTACTACAACAAAGCGATCTTATGGTTCAGGATGCAAAATTGCCGCGATCTCTATTTCGCTTCGCGAGAATTTCTACTCGAAAGCGGGATCTTTATTCCGAAGGAAATTGCCACCAAGTTCGCGGAAGTACACGATATCGTTTGGGGTGCACTCACTGAGCACGAGATGTGGGAAGGTGCTTATGGAAGGGATAAGCGTGAGGCTAGGGACAAAATTACTAATCCTGGCAAGGAACTGATCAAGGAGCTGGAAACAATTGTTCGCAATGATCTCTGGAGTATTGCTCGCGACGAGAAAGCCTGATGGGGCTACCAGTGATGGTGCTGATAGAGTGCACCGCGAATGACGCGGAGCACAGCGATATCCGATTGCACGATTGGATTTACCAATGTCGGCATTGGCCGAATTGCTGAATAATGTTAAACGTCGCAAAAAAGTAGTTCTCAGCCGGTTAGGGTCAATCGAACGCCGTTCCAGGAATGGTCCCAAAATTGACTATACCTGATCGCATCTCAAGCGCCTTATCAGTTATAACGCTTGCCCGTTCAAGATTTCTATTTATCTCATCAAGCATTCGACGTTTATTTGCGACGTGGGCAGACAGTAACTCGGCTTGTTGTTTAGAAGGCAACGTATCGAACCAGGCATCGGTTATGGCAATCTCCTCTTTCAATGCCTCAACCTGTTCTTTGATGGGATCAATGTCCCCCAGCAAGGAATTTATCAATTTTGCTCGTTCAATATTGTTTGTCGGCTGTCGCACGACGGGCTCCAAGTTTTGTACCTCTTCCAACGATTTCTCTGAAACGTTGATACCGCTAGTCTTTTTCGCAATGACCAAAAAAGGTGCTGGTTGATACAAATAAAATCGTTGACCCGTGTTTTTCCAAAATTCTTGTAGCAGTTCAGGTCGGGGGCAAATTAGGCGACCGTCCTGCTTTAACACCCAATCCTCTTTCCGGTCGTCTGTTATAAAAATGACGTCCCGTTCACTCAACGCGGCATGCCCGTTAATTTGTTTCCATAGAACGAGATCGCCAAATATCTCATTACCCTCTTTCTCTTTCGCATCTTCGTAGCCGGGTGGAATTTTCAGCTCATATCGCTTTTTGCCTTCAGTAAACCACTGTGCGAGCGTTTCGTGATCTGTCTCCGGCCCGACTTTACCTGCAAACAACGCAGCAATCTCCGCGACGATCTGTTCGGCAGTATCGGAACGAGGGAGTCTTTCTGCAGCCTGCTCAAGTTCCCTTAACAAGGAACTTACCATTTCTTCGACTTTCCCCTTATGAAGAGGTACGTCAACCACAGAGAACCGCGTGACTTTCCCCAATGCTTCGATGATTTGATTCTTCGCTTTGGAAATCGAGTCTTTTTCTTTCTGGAAATGTACTACATTCAACTTTTCGATATTTCGCCAATTTCTTGCGAACTCGAGTGCAATCTGGTGTGGAATCCAGAGCCGTGCATCGAAGGACTTTAGCGTGGCTAGCACCTCTTCCCGTGCTTCTTTTCCAAGCCGAAGTAGTGATAAAAGTACATTCGCATCGGGTACGATTATTGCATCGGCCCACAATGAGCCGAATTCTGCTTCAGTTGGAGTAAAGTAGCCAGGCAGAATGTCTTTCATGTGAGAACCTTGCCGATGAATTTGAAATCTGCCAAAGGGAAATTACGTATTAGGATACATTCTGAGGGCAGTCCCCGTGTAGTGCAACTGTTTCGACGGCGTGAATGGGTTATGTGGCGTAACGATGGTACCGACGGGTCGCTTCACCAAGAAAAAATAGTGCCAACGATTGCTGGATTTTTTTCAGCATGAAGCAAGAATGTGGCCCAGTAAGTGGCCCGCAATGTGGCCCAACATGCCATTCTAATTCACACCCCACTGCGCTTGTGATAGTTGCGTGCTGCAAGTCGCATGTCCTCGAGATAGGACGAAGTGGCGCGCTCAAAGCGCCAGCCAATTACCTTTTATGAAATGTAGCACTTGCTGAGTTTAGACGCGCTGGGAGCGTTCTCTTCCGAACTGTGGCAACCTACAATAAAAAACGGTGAGCCGTTAAGCCCACCGTTTTTGTCAAAGTGATGTGACTGGAGATCTCATCACGACCAGTAGCGCAGTCCTTCTACGCCGCTGAAGACACAATCAAGCATTACGCGAAATTGAAAGAAAGTCAAAAAAAATCAGAGGACCGAAGCCCTCTGATCATTCAACCTAAATCCAGTGAAGGATTAGAAGTTACGCTGGAAACGTACGATACCTGTGAAAGCGTCGTCGCCTGAACCACGGCTTTCGTCAAACGAAGCGTAGTTTACTTCTGGAGTGATTACGAAGCCTGGTACGATTTCGTAGTTCACGTTCAAAGCAGCAGCGAATGTGCCAGCTTCTTCGTAAGCAACCTGCGCATTGACAGTTGCCTTCTCGGAAACCTTAGCAGACAGACCGCCCCAGATTGCGTAGTCGCCGTTCCACGAACCGTAGTAGTTGCCGCCTTCAGCAATTACATCCAGATCGTCTTCGTTAGACTGGTAACCACCCATTACGAAAGCGGATACTGTGTCTGTGAAGTTAACGTCCAAACGAACCTTACCAGCGAATTCTTCAACAACTGAGTCGTAAGCTGCAACAGCGGAGATTGCGCCCCAAGCCTGCTCAAACTTCGCACCAGCAACAACGTGTGGCATGTAGTCTTCGATCAGGTGATCAGAGTCGCCCTGTTCCAAACCGATCATTGCAGAGAAGCCATTGCCACCAGCAAAGGTGTAGCTCATCTGGTTTGTACGGCCGTTTGCATAAGCAATAACGTCATCGGAGATTACGTTACCAGCTGAACCGGTCCATGTATCATACAGCGAGTCGGAAACACCAACGCGGAAACCACCGAGTTCGATGTAAGCGTGTGAAACGTAACCACCGTTGCTGTAATAAGCATCGATGTCTGCATTGTCACGGCCGCCGTATGCCTTGTGATCGAAACGTGTTTCGATGAACGAACGCAATGTGCCAAGTTCTGTTTCGCTACGAGCGTCGAAACGGAGAACAGCACGTGCCTGCTTTGCCCATGTGTCAAGCTCAACGCCGCTGTATGGATCGTCGCCAGCAACTGCGTCGTAACGAACGTAACCGCTGATCTTCAAGCAGGTTTCGGTGCCTGGGATGTAGAAGAAGCCAGCGCCGTATGTGTCGCAAACGCGAACGTACTCGACTGGTTCTGGTTCTGCAACAACAACTGCGTCTGCAGCGCGTGCGCCGGATACTGCAACGAGGGCTGCAGCGGAGCCGAGAAGTAGGCTCTTAATGTTCATTTTGACCTCCAGTCAAAGTTTCAACGTAATGTCTTGTGGACCAACACTGTTTAATCCAATTTTATCGGATACAGCAATCGCCAAGTCATGTTTGAGTATCGCTTGGTGCCTTGGTGTTGCCATTTTATCACGAAAATGGCCACATTTAACCACTTGTTAACGTCAAGCCCTTGTAATCATTAAGAAATGGTAAATAAATGACGCAGTTTGACGCTGTTAACAACGGGCTTGAGCCAGTAAAGTTCGTGTCAAAAGTTATTGTCAGTGAGATAGATATCCTTTCCACGAGGAAATTTGTTCAATCGACTGCCAAAGCAACGCGGTGGAAAGGCCCTGTTCCGGACCCAGCGGAGAATCAGTGTTGTGCGATTGTGAGAATCGACACGGCCTTTCATGTCTTTATACAGTTCGATGGATTGGTTCAGTTTCCAATCGCGGTGGCAATGGGTGCTTTGACGGTAAATGGCGCGCACATACCTCAATCCACACACAGATATGCGGAGATAATGACAGAGGCGGAACAATTCGCTCTGGCGATTGCGCCTTCAAAGGTCACGACAAAGCCAGATTCCAGTCTGGCACTCATCAACAAGTTCATCACGATGTGGCGTTCTCTGGACGATACCCGTGAGCCGAAGTCATCGTTTGAGCTATACAGAATGTTCGCGGCCTCTCCTGAAGCGAATGAATTGTTGAAACAGGTCCGCCTTCAGTTCTCTCCTTATATACATGGAGAATTTAATCGCTTTCAGCAGATGGACGATTATCTTTCATCCAGACCCGATCGGTTCATTAATGAAATGTCGCAGATTGCGGGCAACAAGCTCTGGGCTTGGAAGTAAGGCCCTTCATTTACGGTGGCTGAAGATCAAGTGCATACAGAGCGACAGCTTTGTTGTCATTGGTTACGAACCCCTCAACAGCAGTGCGCGGCGCGATCGCCAGCCTGTTGCTTGCCGCCAAGCAAGGCGATGGGCTGGTGTATGTTGGTTCCGTTGGCACCGGCTTTAAACATCAGCAAGCCAAGGACATCCGCAAACAGCTTGATGCGATTCAAATTGATAAGCCCGCAGACACGATCAAGTGCAAGAAGCTTATCTTCACCGACCCTATCCTGGTCGCGGAAATTGAATACCGTGCGTGGACCGGCGACAACAAACTTCGGCACGCGTCGTTCAAAGGCATGCGCGAGGCCGCTGACCATGCGGAGGTTTATGCTGTGCCCAAGGGGAACTGATATAAAATGACAAGGCAAGTGTCTTGGACAATAGTTGCAATTGTTGCTGCTGCGGTGTAACCGGTGTCGCATCCGCACCTTGACCGCCGCGTCCTATGTTTTGTGGCTGGTTCAGACCGAGACATAATTGCAAAACTGGACTGCGTGAGCTACTTAGTGTCATCCACAAGGACCCGGTGAAACTCCGGGTGGCTCTTCTGGCCGCCGATCCGCCAGACAACACAGCAACGCAACCTGTTCCATTTTCGAGGACCGAGTTTTGCTCGGCCCGTTGCCTCAACTGTGAAAAATCTCCCATGCGAACTCTTTCAAACTACCGTCAGGAGTGGTTCTCCAACATCCGTGGCGATGTGCTTTCGGGTATCGTCGTCGCTCTCGCGCTTATCCCGGAAGCGATAGGCTTCTCGGTGATTGCGGGTGTCGATCCCAAGGTCGGCCTGTACGCCTCCTTCGCAATCGCCTGCGTGGCGGCCTTTGTGGGCGGTCGGCCGGGCATGATCTCTGCTGCGACGGCCGCGACCGCTGTCGTCATGATCTCGTTGGTCAAAGAGCACGGTCTTCAGTATCTGTTCGCCGCCACCATCTTGATGGGCGTCATCCAGATCGTCGCGGGATGGCTGAGGCTCGGCCGCGTGATGCGCTTCGTCTCCCGGTCGGTCATCACGGGCTTCGTCAACGCACTTGCGATCCTGATCTTCATGGCCCAGTTGCCTGAACTTATTGGGGTCCCGACGCTCACCTACGTGATGATCGCGGGCGGCCTCGCCATCATCTACCTCTTTCCATACGTGACCAAGGCGATCCCATCGCCGCTCGTGGCCATCGCGGTCCTCACGGCCATGGCATGGTGGTTTGGCATGGACCTACGCACCGTCGGCGACCTCGGCGAACTTCCGTCTTCGATCCCATTCCTGATGCTTCCGCAGGTTCCGTTGACCTGGGAAACGCTGCAGATCATCTTCCCATACTCAGTGACGCTCGCTGCCGTAGGACTGCTAGAATCGCTGCTTACCGCGCAGATCGTCGACGATATGACGGATACGCCCAGCAACAAAAGTCAGGAATGCGTTGGACAGGGCGCGGGGAATATCGCCTCGGCACTGATCGGCGGCATGGGCGGATGCGCCATGATCGGACAGTCGGTCATCAACGTAACATCTGGCGGTCGAGGACGGCTTTCAACGTTCGTCGCGGGTGCTTTCCTGTTGTTCCTAATCGTCGTCCTTAACGACCTCGTCCAGATCATCCCCATGGCCGCGCTTGTTGCGGTTATGATTATGGTTTCCATTGGCACTTTCTCCTGGCGGTCGATCCTCGACCTGAGACGCCATCCGCTTCCGTCCTCTGTGGTCATGTTGGCGACGATCATTACTGTCGTCGCAACGCATGATCTGGCAAAGGGCGTGATCGTTGGCGTCCTGCTGTCCGGCATCTTTTTTGCTGGCAAGGTAGCCCGTCTGTTCAGGGTCACGCGCGTGGAGGATGCCGAACAAAACAGTGTCACCTATGCAGTAGAGGGGCAGGTCTTCTTTGCGTCGGCGGAAGCCTTTATCCATGCGTTCGACTTCACGGATAAGGGGAAGCGGATCATCATAAATCTGACAAAGGCCCATCTCTGGGACATCACCGCAATTGGCGCGTTGGACAAGATCGTATTCAAGTTCCGTCAGGTGGGCGACGAGGTCGAGGTTCTCGGCTTTAACGAGGCGAGTGCCGACATGATTGACCGCTTCGCACTACACGACAAGGATGAGCGGCTTGCGGCAAGCGCCTCACTGCACTGAACAACGTGGCTGCGTACATTTGTGCGCAGCCATCTGCCCCGCTACCGTTGCCTGTTGCTCCGCTCCAAGGGCAAATTGTTCCAAGGCAAAAGCTCATGTATCTGGCCCTGCTTGTGGCCGTTGACGATGGCAGTGAGTGTGGCGGTCAGATAAGCCAGCGGATCGACTCCGAAACAGGCGGATCGACGATCACCGCCGCGAACTCTACCGCATCCTCCGGTGCTGGCACGATCAGCTTGCCCTGCCGCGCCATCGTCCGCCAGGTGGAAAGGCTGTTCGCTCGCAATCCATAGCGTTGCGCAACTTCATTGACCGTCGTGCCAGGCCTCAAGCTTTCCGAAACGATCTTCGCCTTGACCTCATCAGGCCAATGTCGGTGAACCTCACGTCCAGGCTTCCCGGTTGTGAGAAACTCCAATGTAGTCTCCATGGAGAAACTCCCGTTCTTCATCCATGGACAGCCGATCACAGATCAGACGGCGGAGGACAATGTGGAGGGAGAACACCGGTTACGCTGCGGTTATCGCCTTTACGAATGAACCCGCTTAAGAACAGGGCAGACGATCCACTACCGCCTCCAAGCGCTATTGATCAGGTGCAATAGTTCAACAAGGCAACTCTTCGCCGGAGTCTATCGCCTTTTCCAGCACAGAGCATCAATAGCCCTCTGTACCTCAGGCAAGCCCCAACCCGCTTTGATCGCTTCTTGGTGGATAGCGTACATGTCCTTCCAAGATACCTTGTCGAGGAACCGATCTTTCAATGACTCCCGGCATTCGGCTTCACGCTGTTGCTCATCTTCGTAATCAAATCTAGGGGATGCGATACTCATGGCACTAACTCCTACGAAACGGACTCAATGCGGAGCGTGCGAATCAGTTCCAACGCCGACGTTTGCATGTTTACGTTGATTGGCACTGTAGGATTACACAGTAGAAAATATCGAAGCACCTGCCTTACTGGTTTGTCTTTCCAGAGCGGCGCGGAAAGCCAAAACCACGAAGGGAAGTATCAGATGGCAGACAAACGACGGAGATTGATGCTGGAAAGCGAGATTCCGGATTTCGTTGAGGACGTGATGAAATCCGGCTGCGATATATGCGCTATCGGTCACGACATGTACGTATATGGGGATGCTGAAATCCCTTACGAGGACTATCATGAAGTTGCCATACATGGGCAACGAATACAGGAAAAATACGGGGATCGGGATCATCTCAAACTTGAGATTGTCGCACATCTGCGTTCGCTAGGGCGATACATAGACGACTCATCCATCGATCATTGGTCGAAGAATCCCCAGCCGAACTAGACGGCGCAAGGGTGAGATTCGGCGCAGGGCTTAAACGGCGCAATTGAACTAAACACGCTGCTCGCACGTATACTACCAATATCCTAATGCAGTAAGGTGATGCTCTGCTTCCGCTGGTATCTCATCGTCAGAGAATTGGTCACGGTAAGCACCCATATGTTTGAACGGATTCTCGGAAACATGGTCCTGCCCGACTTCTTTATCGGCGCCGAGCAACACATGGGCGGCGTGTTTTGAACTTAACAATGGAAATTCGCAATACTCAGCAATCCTGCCGGCAAGCTGGTCAGGATGTTGCATTAAATCTTCTTGCCTCACAGCAAGGTGCTCAACCTCATGTTCCCATGACCGCCAAGCGTTGATTGAGTTTACCCAACGTTCGAACCCCTCTTGGACTGTTTTGGCCATGCCTTTTCGAAGCATACTCGCAACGACATCGCGTCCATCACGATAAATATAAATAATCTTCGCTTGGGGAAAATGTCTCCTGATGGAATCTACGTGAAACACATAATCTGACCACTTGTCGCCCCATCGCCACGCATTACGATTACGATAAATCGAATGGAGGGCTGAGGTGAATCCGAGTTCTGCCTCATGGCCAGAGTATTGCATTTTATGGTTCCAATGTTGCAACCACGTATTCCGTTCCACGGCGGCATTCTTGTTCTCAAGCCATGCAGCTAAGGAAAACTGCTGTTCCCATGCCGGCCATGCAAATAAAGCCCATTCGTTGGAAATCATAACTTCGTTTTCATTGAGTATGCGGACAAGCGCAGTTGTGCCGCTCCTCTGGCAACCACAAATAATAATAGGGCTTGTTTCCGCGGAATTCGTCATGCTCTACTCCCCGACGTTGTGACGAATACTTCTACGAGGTCTTGTACAGTGCACAAGACAATTTGCGACAATGCGTCAGCAGATAATTATGGACTCGTTATTTGACAAACAGGAGCACGAGGCCAGGCACCCATGGCATGATGGGCCGACGATTGCGCAGTTATTTCAAAAAAACGTTTCAATTTTCCTATTGCGATAACGAGCAGCAAAACGACCAAAAGTGAAACTGGTCGCGTGTTTATCCCGCGCCATTCGAATTCGGTAATTGAATGTCATTCGAATCACAGATGGTGCATTTCAATTTGGCACTCAGACAGTTAATGTCTACAATATTGGCAACGTTGAAGCCGGTGCTATGGGAACTGTCCGATGCGATTGCATCTCTGGTGAATGCTGTTGGCTTCATAATCTGAATTTCCCTGAACATACAATTCCACTCAATATCCTCTAAGGCGGCGCTTGCCGCCGGTCGCGCTCTACATGCTCCAGCCTATCCAACATCTGCATATTCAAGTCACGCTGGCCGAAGAAGCCGTATTGTGTCTGATCGAATCGTGTGATGGCTTGCTTTAGCCATGTCTGCAAATAATTATTGCATTCTGGAGCGGTGGAGGCGGGCAACAATGATGCAGGCAGGAATTCTCACATTTTTCGTGGCAGTATTCATTGCCTCACCTGCCTCGGCGGATCGCTCATGTGCTGAGGTGAACAAGTTTTATGAAAACACCAGAAACGTCAGCCGGTACCAGGTGACAATGACACATACACCACCCGGTTCGACACAAATTAATTTCCTGGTTGAGGTCAGATATAACGGCCTAGACCAATTTGAACGTGACGCCAATGGAAACTGGTCATTGCATCATAGAGACCTTATGGTGCTTGATCCCGACTACCCAGCCTTTTCCAGTTGCGTCCGCCAACCGGATGAAACCGTCCATGGGCAGAAAATAATTACATACGTCGGAGAATGGCAACGCGGGCGTCGCCGCGCAAATGTTGTGTTCCGAACATCCGCTGACACCGGTCGGGCGATTGAAGTAACTCGCGAAATGACACTAACCGACAAGGGATTTCCGTTCGATATAAAGGGGGCAAAGACAGTAGAAACCTTCACTTATGATCGTTCTGTGCCAAATCCGACCCCTTACCGTTAAGGACGCTTATTGCAAACAGCGGCTCCGCTATACTATTCAGTTCGTTTCAGCCGATCCAACGTCACTTCTGTGCACTTCCCCGCGCTTGAGTGCTGTCCACATATCGCGCCACACGATCAATATTGATTGCCATATTCTGGAGTGTGACTTCCATTCTGGTCATGCGATCCCGAACGTCACCATTCTGGGTTTCTAATCGTTCGATCCGGGTTTCGAGCTTGGTAACATCGATCTTTGTCCGATCTACCCCTTCCCGAATAACCGCATATGAGAGGGTGATACCCACAACTACCGTCAGGATCGTGAGGATGTTCCCCAGGCTCATTTTCATTTCTATGCTCATTCCCATCATCTGCCGGTCAGTCATTTCCAGCATCCTCGTCTTGTGCCGTTCTGATCATTGCCCTCGATACGTTCTGCACCGGGGCGGTCTAACCGGATCACGGCAACCGTGGCAGCCGGATTGAGATTGACAGCTCTAAATCCCGCGCAAGGGTTCGCAGGGTTCGATTGGCATCCTGCGAGAACGAAGAGACTGAACACAAAAGTCGTAATCACTGAGGTTTTGTACTTGGGCATCGCTATCGATCCTTTCGCGCTCTGCTTTGATGTCGGACTGCAATCGCTCGATGGCGATCGCTCTACGGCCTTCATGCTTGCCGAAGAGATAGACGGGGCCGGAAGCGAGAAGTACACCAAGTGCGATCCCCGCCCCGATCTGAATGTAGCTGAAGGGTCCAATCATGATTTGATCGCCTCCGCTGTTGCATGCTGCTTTTTCCGGTCCTGAAGGCGGGACCAGGCAAGGAATGCGATGAGTCCGAGGAAAGCAGCCACGATGAGAATGATAAGGTTCTGCCAAGGTATGGTTCCGACAGCGGATACCGTGCCGGTCACCCCGCCCCCGGTCAGCGCCGTAGCAACGAACTCTTTCGACTGCCAGAAAGGCTTATAAGGATTGCCGAGCTTGACCGGCACTTCCTTTACCTCGACCACAGGAGCGGCCTGAACAGTCTTTGCTTGTTCAGGCTTGGCGGTCAGCGCAACGAGCGACTTGTGCAGTTCGCCGCGGGTGATCGGGCCAGACCCGGTCATATAATCAATCCTGGCATCTTTCTGGAACTGGACCAGCTCATTGACGCCGTAACCCAGTAGAACGAGCGCGGCACGATCATAATAGATCAGCACATCGGCATAGCCGTTCAGCCCGCCATTGATCATCCTGCGAAGGTTTTCAGGATCGTTCCTGTCGGCAAAGCGATTGCAATCATTGACATCCCAGAACCATACAGTTGCAAGAAAGCTCCAAGGATTTTCAGTGATCGCATCGGGATCTGCAACGAAGTCTGGCGCATCGGCAAAGACACCCCTCACCCATTTGGTGAATGCCGCGTAGTTGGATTTACCTGTCAGTTGCTTCGGCGTGCGTCCCCGATAGAGCCAACCATCGCCGGGCTTGGTGTTGCCCATTCGATTGCCGTAGACCTTGTTTGCCAGCTTTTCTGGATTACGAACATACGGCTGGCACTCGGCAACGGTCTTGAACCGAGGATTATTGCGGAATCCCTTGAACACATCGTAGATGCGCTGTGCGTTTGTATAATTCAGGTTTTCGGTCTGGCGCGTGAAGCCGCCGCTTTCCAAAGCGACATTGGCAAGGTAATGGGCCATCCGGTGCGGCTGATCTAGGCCGAACCGTGTGCCATAGGTGTTTATGCCATCGACGATCAAGGCAACGATGTTCGCATTCGGAGACGCCATAGCGATCCGACGCAGCATTTCTGCTGTCAGTTTCATGATGATTTCCTAAAGGTTGGATCTAGAACTATTTGATTATTGCTGCATCAGACGTGCTGAGGCAGACTGGTCAGCCAGGGATCAGGGAGCATGGACCCGGAAGACAAAAATTACCTCACCCGCGTTTGGCCATATTTGCTGGCAGTCGCATTACTATGCGTCGCGTCCATCACTCTGGGTCGTTTTTGCTCGGTTAAGCACGAACCGGGATACCGTGTAAGCGCAATTACTCACGATGTCGGGAGCGCAGCGGGAGGTTCGACGTTCGTATCCCGGGAGTGAATTTTATGTATGCTGCCAGCCGAAGAATAGGGGGCATCAAATGACAAATGGATTGATCGCGATTTTTCTTATGACCGCTGCTGTCACTGCCCTGCTTTACGCGGCATCGTTTATGTTTGGGACTTAAGGGCTAGATTGCGCATCGAATTAGCGGCGCGCGAAGTGTAGGAGCAAAGGGCGCACGATCAGGCTAGCCACGATGCACTAAATGTTAATGCGATGTCGCCAAGCTAGATGAATGAAAAATAAAACAGCTTCTGAATTTGACCGATGGGACGTTCTGTACATTTGCGGCGGTCTCGTAGGAGGGGCGATATTCTGCTGGATCGCCTCTCTCTCAATTTGACCTGTCTATAAAGCCGAAGCAGCTAAGAAGAACTCTGTTACCTGCTGATTAGTGAAGCCCAAGCTCGCAAAACCTTGCTGGAGCATTTCATCGGTGCGCAGGAACGTGCCGCTGTCGGCATAGGCAGCTTGCGTGCGAATGTCCTGAGCGGAAACCCAAGCCTCGACCTGTTCAAGCAGTCCCGCATCGATCAGGGCCATGCGAAACTGGCGGCGGGATAACCGGTCCGGAACGACTGGCTCCGGGGTCGGTGGCTCGTACGTAACAACGTTTCCATCTTGCCATTTACGTTGACCGCTATTGTTTATTAATTCCAACCACTGATTACGTGTAATCTCGATTGCGTTAGACGGAATTTTACAATCAGGGTTTGGCTTCTCACCAAGAACAGGTGCAACGGCGTTCGGCTCATCTTCAGTTGGTTCCGGGACCGAACCGTAAATCGGTATAGTCTTAGAACCGTGCATATCTTCATTGTAGAATGCTAACGGTAAACCTTGTTCGTCAAACACAGCAAATGTTTTCATGGTCTTATATCCCTACCGCCATCCACACAACCGGCAGATTACCTTGAGCGGTAAGAATACCACCGTTGGTCATATTTCGGGCGCGGATATCAAAACTTGTAGTTCCTATATTACTGGTATTCACTCCGTAACAAGTAATTGCAGCTGTATTGAAATTCGGCATTATTACTACCGAAAAACAGGAGATCGGAAATGCAATAGGAAACGCTTGTGCATAGTCGGTCGGTGCACCTGCAACACTCCCCCACTGAAGAATTAATCCGCCGGGGAACTTTTGATAACCGTTGCTTGTTAGCGACCGACCGGCTTCAAAATCCGCCCAAATCCGTCCCAAATCTGTAAAATCAATTGTCGCCTTCAAGGCATTCGCACCATTCCAACCTAATTTTACTATATTGGAAGTTTGCCCAGTACCTGTCCCTTGCTGGACTGGAGTATATCCAAGCGCAGTTTGGGCTCCCAACGTGGTGCGCGCTGCGGCGGAATTTGCGTCGTCAATCAGCGTTTTGATAAACGCCGAGAAGCCGAGTGTATCAAGCTGCGCAGATGCGTTAGCATCATCAAGCAGCGCTCTGCCAGCGGCTGTAAGATCATAAGTTGCCGCAGTGTTAGCATCGGTGAAATAGATACTCTTATTTGCAGCGGGTGTCAGGCCAAGCAGCGACCGTGCCCACCCTTTGAAGTCTACAAGTGCCATTGTATTGGCACCGGTGAAATACATGAGCTTGTCGGCAGCGGCTGCAAGACCGGCAAATGCGGTCAGCAATGGCTGACTCAGCATACGGCGAAGCGAAATGGACTGGCTAGTCAGTCCCGATCCGTCCGCCTGATAACGAATAAAGTACGGGCTATCCGCAAGAGTGGGACCGCGCCAGGTATCAAGCAGCGTGATGGAGCCATCGCTGTTGATCGTATCGATGCGTGCTGGAGCATAGCCATCGAAGCCGAACTGGTCGCCTTTTTCCAGATCGGCTGACAGCCACATGGTGTTAACGCCGGTCAGAACCTTCGTATTTTCTGTGATAGAGACCGTACCCACATTGTAGTCTGGATTGGTAATAGCCATCAGTTTGCCTTTCCAGACTTTTCAGGGTGTTCGGCGGGTTTTGCCGGAGAAAGCCGTTCGATTTCTGCCATAGCTTCGGAAAGTGCTTTCTCGGCGACCTCGAGCTGTTCGGCGAGAACGCGCACCTTTTCGGCCTCTGTCCGGCGCATCGCCTGAACGCCAAGGGTGCGTTGCTGGTAGAACTGGTTGAGCGCCAGCGCTTCTTCGGCATGATCGGCAATTGTAATTTCGACTGTCTTTTCGACCATTGTTGACATGGGTTCTCCTTCCCGCACTGGCGGGTTGCTGTTGAGAAAAATGGTGGGATTTAACTGGCTATTTCTTCCACCAGATTGATTTGATGTAAGCGCGAGTGGTGGCAGTGCCGCCATTAACATTGGTGGCTATCTCAAGGACGTAGGTGTTCGTTCCGGCAAGAATGCCATCATGCAGGAAGAACCCCGTGTCGTTGTGAGAGCCCACACCCTGAAACGTATTTGCGGTAACGCTCTTCAGGACGGTATTGGATTCAACGTGTCGCCATCGAACCCGCGCGATGGCACTTCTCCCGCCCGTATTTGGTGCATCGGCATTGGCAAAAAGCCCATACTCGACAAAAACCGGCACCGCTTCGGGATTCTGGGTGACCTGAGTGGATTTCACCACCCACACGGCGTCCTGCGCATTGCTGCCAGTGACTTCTGTCGTTGCCGGAAAACTGTAGCTGGCCTGTGCGGTTACAGCACGAAACCCAAGGTTTGAAGTGCCGACAATCAGATTGCCGATGATGGCATTGCTGATATCCACTGCCCCGAGCGTTGCCGACAGAGCAGCGAGTGAATTGACCTTCACCTGATCGAGATAGAGAATGCCGGACTGGAATACGAAGGGTCGGGCTTTATCACTCCCATTGATCATGTAAATGCGATCAGCAACCATCCCTAGTTCACTCAGGCCACCGGCGATGGCACTCATGAACAACGCGGCTTGCGACATCAATGCGCCAGCCGTTGCCGAAATTCCAAGGGCAATCGTGGATAGCGCACCCGCCTGAGTTGCGACTTGTTCTGATCGCAACAACCCACTGGCCGAGAACTTGCCTATGGTGACGGTTGCGGCCTGCACCGCATTGGATGTTGCCTGCAAACCGGTTCCCGGGTCATTGACCATTACCGACAGTGTATTGGTGACGTTCGCCGTGGCAGCAAGACCGGTGACAGGATCGTTGACGGTGGCCTCAAGTGTTTCGACCTTGAGAACCGCAGCCGCCGTATCGCTGGCGACAACCCGGATTGTCTCGGTGTACTCAGCCTTGAACGCGCCTACCGTTGCGACGATTTCCTTGCGGTCCTCGAACGACTGAGCACTCTGCTCTGCCACGAACTCGTCGAGCTGCTGCGCTGCTTTAATATGATAGCGAAGGCTCTCTTGAATAAATGCCAGTTTTTCGCGAAAACTTTTCTGAACTTCCTCGACCATGCCGGGAGGATAGGCGTCGGTGTAAGGTTGATCCGGCGTAGTAACGGGGAACGGTGCTGCCCAAGGAACAACCCTCGGCGGATCAGTCACAAGCCTCGTCTGAACCTGATACTGAGTTTTAGAGACAATGCCTTCAACCAGTGCCACGGTCTGTACATCTGCCTTGGCGGAATGATTGAAGATAACACCGGGCTGCAATGTCGGCCAGTAGCGGAAATCAACAGCAACGACAGTATCATCCTCGATCGGATCGCGCAGCGTGCGGATTGCAACGTATTTCTTGCCATCGCCAACATCGACGACCACGCCCACCGCACTGAAGTTTTGCACCTCTGACAGATAATCTGGCGGGTCGCTTGGTACAGGCGGAAACAGAATGTCCGGATTGGCAGTGGCATCGTAGATGCTGCCGTTGCGTTCCTGCAATTCGACATTGATGTTTCGTGGCCCTGCGGAATCCAAAGAGGCAAGCACCGATTCAGAAATCAGATAGGTGAAGTCGCCATAACGCTTGGAATTAACCCGTATCCAGTCTCCAGCCTCAAGCCCCATCCAGCGCGGCTTGAGTGTCCATGATGCTGTCGCTTCAAGCCGGTTTTCCAGAAGGTAGATGGAGGCGAGCTGCGCGGCCTGCCGTTTTGACGGCACCATGGGGAAATCCATGGGCACGTCGCGCGAACGCCGATCGGAGGCAAGCAGATTGGTGGCGATCTGCGCCGGATAGCCTTCCATGGCCCAAAGATTGTCCGGGTTCGGGTAAGTTCCGGCAATTTTGTTGACGAGCTGCCCCTGCGAGCGCCAGCGTTGAAAGCGGCCACGGCGCGGCCTGACAATGTCGTCATCGGTCAGTGTCGCGACGATAGGCTGATCGGAACCGACAACAGGCCAGATACCCTCGACGCCGTCCATCATATAGCCGCCGCATGACTTCAACAGCGATTCGACATTGGTCGCATGGGTTGCATCGGGGCCGCAATCGAGAATTGCCGACACCTGATAGCGCGGCTCCCCTTCTACAATCTCGTCACACAGAGACATTGCCAGTGACCATTTTGCCAGTGGCAAATCAGCCGCAAGAATGCCCATACCGCAGAACAGATCATCGCCGACCTTGAGGCCGCGCATATAGCAGTACAGTGCAACCATGGGGTTTCTTGTGGGTTCCCAAGTCGATACGTCAGTCCAGCGGTGCGGACCACTGCCGCCAACCGAACTATCCTTGCGGAAATCGTAGAACACGCTGCCCCGGTTTTCGAAGAAGATTTCCGGAAACTGGTTGTTCTTTTCCTGATCATATTTCAGGGTGACAACTGCCATCGCCATGCCGATGCCACGATGCTCGGCGGTCCAGCGCGTTTGCGGATTGGCATGTGCCAGCAAATATGGATCAACAGGCTGCGCGAGGCTTCCGGGAATATCCCTCACCCATATCAGGTTTTCCCATTCGCCTTTGACGCCGCGACCCTTCTCATCATCGATCGGCCCGAGAACTTCCCACTTGCCATTGATGCCGATGCGGTCAGTCAGACCGCCGCTTGGCCAGTCACCAAGAATATAGAGATTTTGCAGACGCTTGTTGGACTTGTCCCACGTGTTGACGTAGCAATCATGCCCTGTCTGGCCGACCATTCCGACCGGAACCTGTCGCGGAACATCCTGACCGTACTGCTTGTCGAACTGGACGCCGGCAGCTTCTTTCTTTGCTTTTTCCTGCGCTTTTTTGTCGAGATAGGCGGTGACAAGATTAAGTCCGAGGCCGATGGCAATCTTGCCAAAGAGACCAAGACCGGCAAAAAACGAGCCGACCGAGCCGACCGCACCGGCGATCGCGGCAACAACAGGTGCGATAAACGGCATTATTTCACCCGAAAGGCGGTTTTGGCATCAGTGACAGGGCGAAACTGTACCCGTTCGGTATCGCGCACGGCAAAGCCGAGCGGTGTAAAAACACCGCCTGACACAACGCCATCAATTTCAATGACGCCGATATCGCCGCGCTGGGCGATCAGTACCGGTATCTCTTCAAACTTGGAGGAGAAGGCTTCCTCGACATTGGCAAAGCCCTTGCGGCGCAGGGATTTGCCCGCACCCTGCTCGGTCCGGTACTGGCGGCAATCAGACCAGTGGCGCACGCCTGTGATCGCCTCAACGCAATCCATGGGGAAAACAAAGCAATCGGAGATCCCGTACTGTGAGGGAAGCGCCATATGTTTCTCGACAGCTGCGGTCAGCAGCCGTTCCCAACCGTTTACTCTCATCGCTTGGAAGTCCTTCCCCAAAACACCTCGACACGACCGCGCGTGACGGCATGTTCAAGAATGCGATCGCGCTCAATACCGAGTTGCGTCTTGATGCTGGCTATGCGGCGCTGCTGGTCTTCATCGGAGCGCACGCGGCCATTGGTGCGGCTGTAATCAAGAGCACGCGTTTCGCAGTTTGCTACGAGCGTGTAGCCGTTCTTTTCATCATCCTCATGCTCGATGATATCGACGTAGCCACGCTTGATGCCGCGAACGTCGAGAAGCGCCCCGGTATCGGGATGAAAGAAGGCGTCATAAATGCGAACCGGCCTGTCGCGATAATCTTCATTCTCAATAGTCTGCAAGGCTTCCGGAGTAAGATTATCCTCGGCAGATGCCGAAAGACGGATGGTGAACTGGCGCGCCTGCAAGCCGATGCCTCCCGGCAGATCGGAGACTTCGATCACGCCGCCCGGCACATAATCGAGACCCTGCCAATTGAAGACAGAGCGGCCACGAATGAACCCGTAAGTTCCGGTTCCAAACTCAAAGCGCAAAAGACCGCGCACGTCACAAAGACCTTTGTCGAGTAGATCGAGAACCTCGGCGGAATGATTGATCACAATGCAGACTCCACAAGCTGCCAGCCGATGACAGGAAGATTGCCGGATGGCGAGGTGAACGAATTCGGCACCATGCGCATGACAAGCGACGGGTTTTCAAAGATAACCGTCGCGCCGACCTTGGCCGCATAATCCGGAGGGATTGGCTCGACGGTAACGGACCGCGAATTCGCTGTCGGAGAACTGACGGTCTGAATACGGCAGAGCGCGCGATACTCGCCAAACTTCAGCCCAAACAAATCGTCGGCAGCAAGGATCAATCCGGCATTCACGCCGCCAAATGTGATTGTATTGCCGTTGACGACAGTGACGGTGCCGGTTGTGCGGGCGGGCTGCGCATTTGCCTCGGCAGCATGAGCCATAGGACGGCAGATGACATTTTGGACGCCCAGCACAGAGCGCAGCCCGCCGCGACGGCGTTCTTTCCATGCCAGAACCTTCTGGACGTCCGGCTCATGCAATGGAATTGTTTCGCAGGCGAGCGTCCACAGCGGATCGTTCACACGGATCATATTGAGCATGCGCCCGCCCGATGCGGTGGCAGCAGCCTCATCAGCCAGGACAAACCGCATGGCTCGATATTCAACATCTGGAAGAGCTTCTGCGGCCATCAGATCATGTTCCGTCTGGCAGCTTCCGAATAGCCTTGCGCAACGCGAGCCGTGTTTCCACGGTCGTATTGGTCGAGAGCTTCGTTCACTGCATCTTTGATTTTCTGTTCAACACCGGCTTCCGAGCCGCGCGCATCGATATTGAATATGGGTGCACCGCCAGAACCTGCGCCGGAGCCGCCGCCAGCCGGAATAATGCTGCCATGCGTGCCGGGGCTGAAAAACTCCTGCCCCTTTTCGTTGACCTGATAGAAACTTCCGGGAGAGACAGGCCCGCCCGCAGCCTTCGGGCCACCGAAGAACATGCTGAAGAGACCACCAAGGCCACTGGTTGCAGACGTAGTACCGAACAGATTGGCAAATGGCCCCTGCCCGGTCAGCAAGGCACGCGCCATGGATTTCGCCAGCCCGGACAGAGCTTTTTCTGCCGAGAAAGTCCCGTCAATAATTTCGTCAATGCCGTCCATCGCCATGTCGGCGAAGTCCTCGGCAGCATCGGCATTGCGTTTTTGCTGATCTTCGACAGCCTTTAGCGCCTTTTCTTCCCGGTATCGCGTCTCGATAAGGCTTTCGATCTTTTCTTTCTGATCGGCGGTCGCGGCAGAACCCGCCTTGCGCAACGCAACTTCAATGTCGCGCTTTTCATCCGACAATCCGGCGACCGCCGCTTCGGTTTCCAACGCTTCAATCAGCTCTTCGATTGCTTTCTTTTCCCGTTCAGCCTCGGTAATCTTGGGTTTGCGCGAGCCACCGCTTTCACCCGAGCCGATCGTTATGGGGGCAAGTTTGATCGGCTTTTCCTCAACAGCCGCCTTGCGATCGGCAATGACCTTTTCCATTTCGGCGATTTCGGCTTTGAGCCGGTCAATGCCGCCGCCATCCGAACCATTGACGACAAAGCGAGCCATTGTGGACCTGTTGGTTTTGGCAAGTTGCTTGCGTTTCGTCGTGAGCTGCTGTTCAAGCGTCGATATGCTGCGGCTGTCGACATCATTCAAAAGGTCAAGGAAGTAACGCAGCTGGTCGGCTGCGGTGACAATCGCCTGTTTCAGATTGCTGCCAACAGTCGTGACAATTGTATTGAAAGCCTGATCAAGCTCGGTTGCCTTGCGGATCAGTTCTTCATCAATGATGACGCCGAGGCGATGACCTTCCTCTATCGTTTCCCGGATGCCATCGGCACCCTGATCAATCAGCTGGACAAAGCGTTCGCCTGCAGAGCCACCGAACAATTCATCGGCAATGCGGATCTGCGCAGCGCGATCAAGCTTTTGCAGCTTGCCGATGATTTCGGTAAACAGGGCCGATGGATCCTGCAATTTGGTAGCAAGTTCAGAAACGCTGTAGCCGAGGCGCTTGAAGGATTCCGCCGCAACACCGGACTTGCCAGCATTTTGCAGATATTCATCCGTGCGCAAACTAAGTTCCTTGATGCCGTCCACCATGGCGTCGACATCAATACGGTTGCGCTCGCCGACAAATTTCAGTTCCTGAAACGCCCGAACACTGACACCTGCCCGCTTTGCCTCGCGGTCAAGATCGGCAAATTCGGATATGGTTTGCGTTATGCCTTCAATGCCGAAACCAACACCGGCGACAGCCAGAGCGCCCTTGACCATGCCGAGCGAGCGGTTGATCCCGGAGGATAATCCGGAAAAATCCCGCTGAGCCTTGTCGGCGGTATTCTTGGTATCGGAGCGAACGCGTCGCATGGCATCAAAGAAGCCTTGGGCGTTCGCGCCGATGAACGCCATAATGTCCGTGCGGCTCATGTCGTCACCTGTTTTCGGATGCTGGTTGTCGGCGGGTAATGTCTGACGATTTCACGAGCCCGTTCAGGCGTGATCACTTCGTCGCTACGCTTGCCGGTATGCCCTTCGATTGCAGCCTCAAGCTCCGGCCATGTCGCGCGCCAGAACTGCGAGGGCGACCATTTCAGGATACCCGTCGCAATGCGTTGGCACTGGCCTATGCTGTCGGCTACAAGCGAGGGCTTTTGCGTTTTTTTCCCGAGGCTGCTTTCTGCACGGCAGCTTCAAGGTCGGAAAGAATATCAGGTTCTCCCCGCAGCTTCTTTCCGGCGTCGATATGGCCCTTGAGCGCCTTGGTAATGGCATCGCGAAACTCAGGTTCATCAGCGCCGGTCAGTTCGCCGATCGCCTTGTAGGCAAGCTCACGGGCTTCCTTGTCGCCGTCCGGATGGATGGTCAGAACCCGGATGGCTGAAATGACCGTTTTTGGATGAAACCCGATCAGCCGTGTATAAAGCAGGTCCATCGTGTCACAACCTGCCACCTCGCAAAGTGTGGCAAGGCGGGCAAACTCGACGACAAGAACGATATTAACGGACCCGATCTTGCAGTCCGCTTCGCCGCGCAGCGGGTTGGCGATCGCATCCATCATGGTGCAACAGCCTCAAAGCCGACAACACCGGTTGCCGACATGCGTCCCTGACATTGCAGCTCGTTGGTTTTGTCGCCGGAAAATGTCAAAGACACGAGGAAATTTGCCTCGAACGTACCGACGCCAGGCACAACAATCTGATATTCCGACAGCACCTGATTGACCGCATCTGCCGTCATTGCTGCGCGGGCAGTATTATTGACAACCGCGCCGTCGATCTGGACGTTGATGCGCTGAACGCCATACATCAGCGCCAGCACAAGCTTGCTGCCGGGATCGGCACAGTTCGGCTTGGTGATGTCGATTTCTTCATTGTTGATTTCCAGCGAGCGCGCCTCGGTTACACAGACCGAAACAAACAAGCCTTCCGTCGCCGGTTCAACAGGGGGCATTTTGCGTTTGATAACAAGCTCACGACCGAGGGCCATGGTCATCTCCTATGGTTAATGAAAGGTTTTTGCCGGACGGGTTTGCCGTGATGGTCAGGCTGGTCGGTCAGGCACGCCAGCAAAGGTGCGGTAGCGAACGGCAAACACCATGCGGCCAGCGCCGAGGCTCAGAGCTGTTTGCGGATCTATGAAATGATCGGTGGCGGTCAACAGCACATCAATGGCGAGACCGCCAAGGGTTGATGGGGGCAGCGCGGCTTCCACCCTCTCGGCCAGAGCATCAAATTCGCGCGACGGGTCTTTCCTGCCCTTAAAATGCAGGACGATGTTGACCGCCAGATTGTGATTGTAGCGGGTGAGTTCCTCACCGGTGATCTCGTCAAAGACAACTCCGTCAGGCTCTGACGTGTCATTGGTATAGAGCACAGTGAATCCGGGCATATCTTCTTCAGGAACCGAGCCGGTACGCATCGGCGATACGTTTCCGCCCACTTCCGTAGCGACCGGTGCCAGCCGTTCACGGAATTCATCTAGGATTTGCTGGCGGACATGAACCATCACTCATCCTCACTCAGATAGAGCCGTTTCATGGCGCGGCCATCGTCAATGTGGCCGACAATCCCGTAGGTTTTTCCGGCAATTGTCACAGTATCCGTGCGCTTGATACCGTCGAGAAGATGGCTCTGCGCCGAGAATACGTGTTTGACGCCTTCAGCGCTGACACCTTCAAGTTCGAGAAGATCGGTTTCGCGGACCCCGCGAAAAATCCCGCGCAGCGTCGGCAGCGGGACGCCTCCTACCGTGACAATCGCATCAACATTGCCGAGGGCGGCGACGAACGCCGCCCCCAACGGCGAAAAGATTGCCGGACGGATCACTGCCCCTTGGCCTCGGCCAAAGCTGCCTCTGCCTTGTCGAGCGCCTTTTCAGCCGCTTCGAACGCCTTGGCTTCCTTGTCTCCGGAGTTCTCGGCTTTCAAGGCAGCTTCAGCCGCATCATAGGTGGCACGGGCATCAGCGACGGCCTTATCCAAGACACTGAGATCAGGCCCTTGCGACTTGCCGGACGAACGCTTGTGCTCGGCAGTTGCGGGAATAACGCCGAAGGTTGCGGCAAGGCTGTTGGCTTCAGATTCCGGCAGGGTAACCGCGGTGCCGGGCGCAATTGATTCGCCGTCGACAATGACCGTTGCCGGATATGCCTGACGGATAGTTTTTTCATTCTTTGCCATCTGACTGGCTCCTGTTTGTTTCGGGAAAGACTGGCGATCGCTGCACCGCTGGGGGTGCAGCGATCTGGAATTCCGCTCGGTTAGCGGACGGACACGAACATCGAGGCGGATGGATCGCCCGGCACTGGCAATGGTGCCGACTGGGTCATGACCATGGTTGCCGAAGGATCGGGCTGGACCCACATTTTCGGAAAACGAGAAAGCGGCTGCAATTGAGCTTCCACATCCTGAATGGCGCCATGCGCCATGAACCCCTGCAATTGCGACGGCGCAATCACGCCGACACCATAGCTCGGCCAGACATCGATGTTGTTGCCCGCATCATCCTGGAACTTCTGTGTGTACTGCCAGAAATTGAACTGACCGACCGTGCCGAGGTAAATCGCGACCATGTCCTCGCTGCCAGCGGCGACAGGGCCGAACTGGAATTCACCGCCCTGTTGGCGGCGGTTGTCGAGGATGGTGCGGATTTCTTCGTCGGACTGTACAAGTTCGGCAGCTTCCGCACCAAGAATGATTTCCGTTACAGCACCGCCTGATGCAGTTGCGACCGTGGTTGCCCACGAACGCAGAGTGCCGCGAATGGAAACACCCGCCTCGCCCCAACGGCTTGCTCCGGCAAGAGCAAGGGTCTGACCGGCAGGACGGCCATAATCGATTTCAACGGTCGGATAATCCTCGCCGGTGACAACGATCTTGCCGGTGCGCAGCGCTTCCGCCGCCATGATTTCCTCGCGGCGGGTGATTTCGTCATCCTGATCGGCAAGGATATCGGTGACTGTCTGGAGATAACGTTCCTGAGCTGTCAGATTGCCATTGATAGGCTCTCCGGGGCGACGGCGGAAACCTTCACCGGGACGAACTGTGTTCTTTGGCTTGAGGTACGCAGGGGTGAATGTCGAGGTCTGACGGCCACGGATGGCGCGTTCCCGGCCCGGAATGAGCGGCGACACGTAAGGCGCGATGTTACGCCGACGCTTGAGTTTATCGAAAGCGATTTCCTCGCTGTCCGACTGGAATCCATTCGGGAAAAATGTATCCCGGATGAATGCAGTCGGACGATCGCGCGACTCAATAACAGTAAGCAGCGCGGTTGTGCTGAACAGATTCATGTCAAAAGTTCCTTCTTGAAGCACCGCTTGTCTGAGCGTGCGATTGAGAAAAAGGGGATGTAAGGCTGGCGCTTAAGCGAGCGTGCGGACGTAAAGCGAAGCGTCAGCCGTGCGGAATGCGGCTTCTACGGTCGCAGCGGTATGACCCGCCCCGTAGATGAGCTTGGATGCATCGAGCTCCGCCGAGGTGTAGACGCGCTTGGCAACGTCGCCTGCGGTGGCGTCAACGTCCACAGCCGCAACAACTGCAGGAACCTGCGAACCGTCAGCCGCCGCCGACAGCGATACGACGTACTTATCGGATGCGGTGATGCGGCCAAGCACGGCACCACGTTTGATGTTCTGCCCGCTGGCGATAACGACCGTGCGGACAACGACCGGATGATCGCCGACGAGCAGATCGCCGGGTGTGTAATGTTCTGTTGGCATGTCAAAGTCTCCTTTTGGGACTTGAAAGATGATGGATGGATCATTCGCTCGCGCTGAATGCGCGAGGCGGTTACTTCTTCTTGCGCGCTTCGTTGCGGGCTTTGGCGTGTGCAATCAAAGCGGCATCGCCGGTCAGGGCGGACGGCGTCTTGCCGCCATTGCCGAGCGCTGGAACACGACCCTGCATGCGGCTTGCAAGGCCCGGACCTTGCGAAGGCGCGGAAGCAGAAAGCGTCGCGACAGCCTGCTTGGCGCTCATGCCTGTATTGAAAGCAAGGTGGGCGGCAAGGGTTGGATTGGCATCGGCTTTTGAGCTGCCGAGAATTGCTGCCATGCGCGAGCGCTCTGCCTTGCGACCCTTGGCAAACTCGCCATCTTTCTTTTCGTCGTCGGGATTTTCTTCATCACCCTCGGCCTCTTCAGGCTCGTCCTCATCCTCGACGGGAATGGTTTCATCGTCTTCGGCCTCTTCAGGCTTTGTTTCTTCTTCCAAATCCTCGGGCTTTTCTTCCTCAAGGCGTGAACGGTTGACCCGACCGCCGACTGCGGCCCGGATTGCGCTTGCAAGCGACATCGGCTTTTCCTTTGAAACGTTGGGATTGTTGGTTCAGATCAGGATGCGGATGCATCCATTGCCGCGACGAAAGCGCGAAAGGCTTCCTTCGGCCGGCCCACGGCATCAGCAAGGCCGATATCGACCGCCGCCTGTCCACGGTAGGTGTCCGCCTCGGTAGCGAGGGCGGATTGCGATGTGATCCGGTCACCGCGATAGCGGGCAACCGTCTCGGCAAATGTCACACGCATCGCCTCAAGATCGGCGATATAGGTGTTGTATTCTTCCTCGCTCATAGCCTCGAACATGCCCGGCTTGGCTTTTTTGGCACCGGCGCGAAGGATTGTGACTTCCAGCCCTTCCTTCTTTGCCCATCCCGACAGGTCGACATGCATGGTGATGACGCCGATCGAACCGGCAAAACCGGTTTCGGGAATGATGATCTGGCGGCAGGCGGAGGCGAGCAGATAAGCGGCAGAACAGGCATGATCGGTCAAAATGGCGATGGTCGGCTTGACCTGACTTAATTCATAAATTTCTTCGGCACAGGCAAAACAGCCATCAACTTCGCCGCCAAAACTGTCGACTTCATAGACAGCGGCGGTAACATCGGCGCTGGCGCGGGCATCGGCGGTCTGTACGGAAATTCCTTCATAGCTGGTCATGCCGGAAGATTTGCCGATCCATGACCCCTTGTTGACAAGCGAGCCTTCCGCCTCAATCAAAGCAACACTGCCAATCATCTTCGGCCCGCTGTAAACCTTCTCGCCAGTCCATCCGTCGCGAAGCTGGCGCACCGGCTCGGCAAGCGCGCCCATTTCGATCGACGAATGCACGTCGACAGATTGCCCCAAAACGCGCGGCCCGAAAGCGCGGGCAATGACATCGCCCTTCGCGGCATGCAGCATCAACGGGGTATTGAAGAGGCGCGCGGCGATTTCTGGCATTGCGAACGGCGTCATTTCTTTTCCTCTTCGTCATTGTCGCGAGTGGGTTCAGCAGCAAAGCGCGAGACGACACCGGCACTTGCTGTTTCGCCGGAGGTAACACCGTGTTTGGCTGCAAATTTAAGTTCGCGGGATCGCTGCAGAATATCCTCTTTCCAGTCGCGGCCCTGTTCGGCAGCTTCCGATTCTTGCGTGGTGAGGCCAGTGGCAAGGCGAATGGCAGCGGCTTTCGCTTCCTTCTCTGGATCAACCCAGCCGCGACCGGCTCCGATCCATGCGGCCCGTGCCCATGCAACCGGGTTAGCCTCGAAGGAAACTGCATTTGCAGGCAGTTTGATGCGGCGCTGATCGAACACTTCTTCCAGCCAGGCCATGTAGATCGGCTGCATGAAGCCATGGGCAAAATTGGTTTTGCGCGAGGTCAGCCCGCGCCAGATTTCCAGAAGCGCTGCGCGAGCGCTGGAATAATTGACCTTCGACCAGTCCATGGTGAGCTGCTCATAGGTCAGCCCGATCGCCGACGCGACGTTGCGCAGGGCAGCATTGACGAACACCTCAAAGGCAACGTTCGGATGCTCGGATTTGGTGAATGTGACTTCCTCGCCGGGATTGAGGAAGTTGATCTGCGCGCCTTTCAGGCGGATCGGATCAGCCTTGTACGCTGCTCCCTGCGCTGCGGCCTGCGCTTCATAGAGGGCATTCACTGCCTTGGATGGTTCGGCTGCACCAATACTGTCGGCAAGCTGATCCATATCAAGCGGCGTCGAAATGAATGCGGCCATAACGGCATTGAGCGATGCAGCCTGCAATTCATAATCATTGTAATCGGAAACCTGTTTGAGCGATTGCAGAACCGACGCCCATGGTGACGGCCCACGGGTCATACCGGCGCGGCTCGCCTCAAAGGCATGAACGGCAAGCGGCCTGCCCCACTCTGTTTCCTTCTCCACGCGGTCCCATATGAATGCATCACGCAATGGCCGAGCGATATCGCCGGGATGCGATCGGCGCACATGATAGGCAATCGGCGCACCATAAGCGTCAATCTCGACCCCATCGCGCATGATGTCGCTGTCTACAACGCCGTAAGGATTGCAGATACGCGCCGGATCAATCACATGGACGCAGGTTCCATAGCCATTGGCACCCATACGATAAGGCAAGACGGCAAAGGCTTCTCCGTCAGAAAAGCGATGACGAGCTGCAAGGCCGAGGATTCCTGCTACAGATTTGGTGCGCTCTGCGTCAAACCAGTTGCCGGGATCAGTTGCAACATCGGACCACAGCGCCTCAATCTGGTCGCCGATCTCGTCTGCCTGATCGGCATCAATGCCCAGCGTGCGAAAATTCGGCTGAGATGACAGCCGCCAGCCCGAGCCGATAATTGTATCTACAAGACGCGAGACACCGGCAGACGCCCAGCCGTTGTTGCGAACAGCATCCTGCACGCGATCGGAAATAAAATCACGCGAGAAGCTGAGCGCAGACTGGCCCGACCAAGTGCCCGGCTGCCAACTCGCCATGGAAGCATGATCCGTTCCCGCCGCCTGATAGGCAGAGTTCATGGCATATTGGCGACGCGCTGTCGCCCGAACCTCGGGCGGCAAAGGCTGGCCGTTGGCATCGAAAAGAACAATCTGGTTCATCCGAATATTACCCTGCGGGCTGGAGTGCGCGGGCGAACACCAAGGCCAAGCTGTGCCTTCAGGTCGGCGATATAGGCGCGCAGACGACCTTCGTCAGCAGTCGAGAACGTGGCGCTTTCACCCTGATAGCTCAAAGACACGGTTGCCCTGCCAGTGATCAACTGATGCAAAGCCGTTTCGGCTTCATCCAGACGCATCTGGAGAACTGCACGATCAACCATTAATGACGCTCCTGTAATCAAGCCCTGCGGGCGGCACGCGCCTGCGCTCTGGCAATCGCCTGCGCAACGAGCGGACTGACTTTCGTTTCTGTTTTTGTGGTCGTCACGCTCGATTGGCGTGGGTTGTGCAACTGATCTTCCAGATCGAGCTGGACAGGTGCCGGCTCATTGGCGAGACGCTCGGCAAGTGCGTCCCATTCATCTTCCGTCCAAAAGTTGACACCGATGCGCAGCGCCGCCGCCTGCGCCTGGTTCATCATATCGAGGATTTCGTTGCGCATTCCCGCAGGCAACGTCCACTCATAGTGAACGTGGCCGGATTTTTTGCTCTTCTTGGCAACACGCCGCTCCGATGTTGCCTGCTTGTAAAATTCGTCGCCGAGGCCTTCAACGAAATCGATGTAGCCGGTCTGCTCTGGATCTTCCTTGCGGTAGGAACGATAGAGACCTGCCTTCATCACCGCCTGATTGAAGTTGAAAAAGCGCCGTGAATATTTGAGCGGCTTACCCTTGCGGTCTTTTTCTTTCTTCACCTGCGCCAGCATTGGCGAGGTTTCGCGGTTGTCACCACGCACCATGATCACATCAGTGATCGGGTGACGCCGTGCCCATTCCCACACATCTTCCGTATAGGCATTGCCGTCGATTGCAGCGAGGTCGGCGCGGCGCTTGTTGCCATATGTGTCCGGCCATTCCCGCTTGATGATCTGGTCAAGCGCCGCTTTTACCTGCGGTTCGGAAATATGCCCGGAGTGTTCTACGAAGCCCGGAAGCCCCTTGCCTGCCCGCTCATCAATGACACCGCAATCTATGACGCAACTGTAGCGGTTCTTGCCCCAGCCACGCACGAGCCATTCGACACGGTCACCCTGCACGTCAATGCCGATTGTTACAATCAAGGCGCGCGGCGGGATAACACCGCGTTTGTACTTGAGCTGTTCGGCCCGTTCGCGCAGGATTTCCCAGCCGATCGCCTCGCCTTCGGTCTCGAATGCAAGGCCAAGCCAGTCATTCCAGAAAACCTGCTCGGCCCCGGCCTTCTTGCCTTTATCGTCGGGACCGCCGCGCTGGACATTCAGCCAGGCACGCGCCAGAGCCTCCCATGATTCAAGCGGCGAATAGGCAACCCAGATATGGAAAGAGCGGTGATAGCGCGCACGCTCGGGGTATTTCGCAACCCATTTCGCCCCGTTTTCCGGCGCAACCATCCATGCCCGGTGATGTTCCTTGATTTCAGCACCGCAGGATACGCAGTAGAAGCACGCCTTCTCGGGATGCTCCGGATCAATGTGGTCGCGCATCTGCTCCCATTCGAGCGGTTGCAGGTGACGGCAATGCGGACAGGGAACATGATAGCGTTCCTGCGTTCCCTGATCATAATTCGCTGAAATCCGGCAGCCCGGCGATATCAGCGGTGTCGATATCTTCAGGAGCTTGGCATTGAGAAACGCTTTCGAGCGGCTTTCCGCCTGACTCTCAGGATCGCCCGCATCATTGTCCTGCCATTTCGACAGATCGTCCTGCACCTGTTTGCGCGGCGAGATCATCGAAAGGCCGGATGGTGAGTTGGCACCCGCCGCCTGAATAGCGCCCCTTCCGTCGGCGCGTTCTTTGTAGTGGATCGAATTGCCGCCATCGCGGCTCTTTTCAGGAAACAATGCCGTCAACGCAGTCGTTTCGCGAATGAGCGGCATCAATTTCTGTTTCGACCAACGCGACGCATTCTCTTCGGTCGGATGGACATAGAGAAAATCGCAAGGGTCCATGTCGATGGTCCCGAGCGTGAAGATGTTGGCCAGTACCGTGCCGCCGACCTGCGCAGATTTTGCGATCGAGACAACACGGCAAGGGTCTTCCGGCGACAGCGCGCGGAGGATTTCCGAGAAGAACGGAAACAGCGCCTCATTATATGGCCCCGGATACTGGGTGATGCGTTCCGAGAACACGATGTTCTGTTTCGCCCATGCCAGATAATCAACAGGCGGCGGTGGCTCGCATTCCTGCCCCAGTATCTCGAAAACAAGACGGCGCGGATTAACCAGATAGCTCATGCCGCCTCATCATCGCGATCGTCGCTAGCAGGATCATCGACGGTCAACGGCTCATCGGCGGCCTGCGCCTTGAATTCACCAGCTGCCCGAACCCGTACCGCCCGAAAGGCCTTTTGCAGGTGATGCTGAACATCACGCTGCGGAATATCAAACTGTGCGGCAATTGCCGCCGCCATATCGACAAGCCCGCTTTCCATAACGCGGAAAGCTACTGCCACCGCTCTGGTCATTTCCGACCTAACATCCTCAGTCAGCATGTAGCGGCCAACGGCAAGCGCTTCATCGCGCTTGGCGCGGGCGGTCTGGAAGCGGGCCTGCTCTAGTTTCTCGCGCGCGATCTGTTCGGCGATGACATCGGTCGGAAACCGGAGTGCCGGTTGCTGCGCGGCGGCTACCGTATCCGGGGTTTCGCTTGATGTCCCGAGCCGCGTGGTCATCCCGTTCGAACCGACACGCTGCGCAACATCAAGCCGTCCGGTTAGTTGCGCCCTCGCCTTATCAACGATGATCTTGGCATTGCGGCCCTCGCCCTCGATCGCATCCCGTGTGATCTGCCCGGCTGCGATGTACTGCGAGACGCGGCCCGGCGTGACATTCAACAGCCGCGCAAACTCTCCCTTGCTCACAATCTGGCCGGTCGGCATTTCCATTTGAAAATTCCTCAAGCGCAATAGCGAACAGGTGCGCAGTCTGTCCGGATGTGATTGCGAGTTGAGCGATCCTTTAGCCCTGACTTTAGCTGTTTAGGCTCTGCTCTTTAGGCTTCAATTTCAGGGTCAGACTGACGAAGGGTCGCGGCGCGAAATACCCGCAGACCGATCTGCACAGGAAGGACCCCAAATGATTCCGGATGGTTTTGAGGCCGGTTGGCTCACCTTGCGAGGGCTTTGCCTATCGCCTCGGCAAAGTATTGAGGGAACTTGCGCTCTGCGATGGTCTGCACGGTCAGCTGAAAATCAATCTTCTTCGAATAGCTGCGCATCTTCACAAACAGCAACAAGGGCTTGATCCCGTTGTCACGCGGATCGCGCTGCCAAACACCCGGAAACAGACTGGAAGTTCTGGCGGGCACGAAGAACCGCGCATTGCGATAGCTCTTGTTCCGCTTGGCCGAGGCATCGGTGCGCTTGCGGTTGAAACCTTCGGTGCGCGCATTGATCTGAAGGTCAGCAAGAATGCGAACGATCAGCGCAACGCGAACGTTTCCGTACTGATCAAGCGGACAATCCTTTGCAGGCACAGCATAATATCCCGATGGCAATAGCCCGGCAGACTGCAACTGCACTTCGAAGGACTTGAGATTGCGCTGGCCACCAAAGAACTGAGGCGTGAGGAAGTTTGCAGGCGGTGTCGAGTTCTTTGCCCACGATTTGCCCGCGATGATAACCGTTGAGGTCAGCTTGTTCTTTGTCGCTTGCTCGTAGGCTACACCCTTCTTGGCGAATGGTGTCACCCGGTCTAGCTGCTGATCCATCTGGCTCTGAACTTCCAGACGACCGACAGCGGCTGTCCTGTTCAACGCTGCTATCGTTGCTTCCGGCAGAACCGACCGCTCGACGCGATCAAGAAAACGTTCCCAACCCTTGGTATCGAAGTTGAGAAAGGCCGCAGTACCCGCATTGGACGATGGACTGGAGAGAGACGACGTGACATCTAGTGACATATCAAACTTCACAATGGAGCGACCGGAAATCTATGAGCGACGAAAACTCCACAACGGTCTGGTCTAAACCTATAGGTGGATGGCTCATCCTCATCGTTATATTGCTGGCTAAACAAGCGTGGGATGGAATTCATGGATCTCTACTTGCCCTGATTGTGAACCTTCATGTGTTTCACAAATACGGGCGATGGGCGATGAATGAGGTCATTCCCCAAGTTGGTTGGTATGGCAATCTCACAACCATCCAGCTGTTCACAACCAGCCTGTTGGCGCTATTCGTTTTGAAACTGACGTTGACCAGCAGTGAGAGAGCCCCAAAGTGGATAATTGGCTACACTGTCTTTAATGCGGTTTTCTCGGCTGCTGTCGTTGCGCTACTTTGGGCGTCCGATGCGTATCATACTCGAACGTACAACGATTTTCTCAAAGGATCGATCAGGGAGAGCATCGTGAATATTGCCCTGTGCGCAGCCGTGATCCTGTATATGATCTTCTCTACGCGAGTCAGGCAGACTTTTGTCCGCCCCGATAAAACCGCTGCTGTAGAATGAACACCTAATCATTGCGTAGCACTTGGGGAGAAGCTATCCGCCTATTGGCATTCGCTTCTCTGAAGGTCCGCAGGGAGTTCTACCTTTCGGCATCTCACCGTCTCGGAAGCTTGCGCTTCACTGTCTACGGGTCATCTGGCAGGATTCGCTACTAGACTTTTTCGAATTGATCAAGTTCCATTTCAACGGGCGTGGCGCGACCGAATAATTCAACTTCAACCTGCGCACGCCCCTTCTCTCGACACTCAATGACCAGCCCCAGGAATGATGAGAACGGCCCGTCAACCACCCGAACCTTCTCACCGGCTTTGAATGCCGATGAAGCCTTATCCTTATCACCCTGCATGGCGCTCTCAATTGCCAGTTTTTCCATGAATTTGTTGATGTTTTTCACATCAACCGGCAGCGGTTTTTGACCGTCACCAAGGATCGCTTCAACGCCTTTTACCGCCTTCAAACCGGCCCAACTATCAGGGCTCGGCACTATGAAAACAAACAGATAACCACGACAGGCCAGCACCTCTTTCATGATCTTTGGAGCGCTTTTCCGCGCCGCCATCTGCTGTGTGTAAGTCGGAATCCACGACTGGATACCCGCCTCCAACAGAAGATTGTGCACAGCTTTATCGCTCCCGGTAGTCACACGAATGACGTACCAGAGCCTCGTTGATTCGGGTTTTCCAGCAGCGGTTGCTAGAAACCGCTGCTGTATTGCTGACCGATTCGCCTGCCGTTCGCTGGCAATCCATGCCCGATCAAGGTTGATGGCAGCAGCTTTCTCGAGTTGTTTCTTATCGATTGCCATCATGATCATTCCCCAAAACAGCCTGCTTGAATGCATCTAACCGAGCCGGTCCACCGACCGGAAAATAGACAACCGGCTGTCTGCCGGGGTCTGGTATCCACGGCCAACCAGACTGCTCGTGATGAGTTTTCCATTCTTCGTACCGCGTGCTTCCAACCGGCACGGCCTCGACCCAATCCTTGAAAGCTTCCAGCGAGGCAGCGACCGCAACGCCCTGATGATTTGCTGCCCGTTCGTGCATGGTGTTGATGTGTGGCCAACCGGATTTAGCAAGGCTTTCCCGGCGCAGTTGGTCACTCAACCTGTCTGGATCGTCGCTGTTGCTGATCAGATGCTTCTGGAAAGCCGTAAACGACACGAATGGATTTTTTGGACCGGCGACGAGTTGTTTGGCGCGGGCGATTGCCCACAATGCGCCGAACGGTGCGGCGTCCAAGGTATCGGGTTTCTTGGTTTCCGAAGCGGGTGGAAGCTTTTCCCATCGCTTCTCCCGAAGATAGGTGTCGAAAGCACAAATGGTTTTCCTGCCACCCGCCTTGCCTGCAACGCTGATGTAATCCTGCATGCGCCCAACCGCTGCCTGTCGATCTGTTTCCGACAAGGCCAACCATTGCGCCATCGCTCTCGGTTCGGAATCGTCAATGTACGTTGGCCAAATCCGATGCGCTCGATTGCATTCCTTCCGCGCTTCCGCCTCATGGCTGGATTTTGCCTTTTCGGGATTTTCGCCCCCGCGCTCTCTCTCCCCGTTAAGAGGGGTCGTTAAAGAAGGGTCGTTAATAGGTGCCGGTCCAGAACCGGCAGGGGGTGCCGCCTCTAGACCGGCAGGGGGTGCCGATATACCGGCAGGGGTGCCGACATACCGGCAGGGGTCATCGGCGTCACAAATTGTCGTCGGATCAGGGTGTTTCGGATCGAGAATGACACGATAAATGTGTGCGCTATCCCGCCCGCTGTCAGTCTCCTGAACGTGCTTTTCAAGGTAACCGGTATCGACAAGGCGTTTGATGGATTCAAACACGGTGGCGCGCGCGCAATCCATTTCCTGCGCCATCTTAACTTGCGACCGGCGACACCAGCCAAGATCATCAGTGTGCCGTCCAAGCACGCATAGCACCTGCAAATCGCGCGGCTTGAGCGCCCTGTCAGTCGCTGCGCGTGCCGGAATAATAGAAAGTCGTGGGTGGTTCATCGGCTTGCCTTCCGCCACGCCTCAAAATCGGCGCGCAAGCTGCGCCACCGATCTGCCGCAGCCATATCGTTATTGAGTTCTTTCCGAGAGGAAATGGAGAGGATTGTACGCAACCGTTGCGCCACGCGGTCAGTCGTCAAAGGACGCTCCAGCCCGTGGCGATCTTCGAGAAAAGCCTTGAACGCTGGCTCTTCGCATTTCATGGCAGATTCCGCCGCAAAGTCTTTCGGGTCAGGCTGGCGAGGCTTTTGTACCTTATGAGGGGATCGTTGCCGCGCTGCCTCTATGGCGCGATTAATCAACAGCATCATGAATGCCATATCGGTTGGCGCGTTCGCGAAAAACTCAATCTCATCGGGTGAAGCGCCCTTGGAGAATTGCGCCACGATGCTGGTTTCGGTCGCCGTTTTGGCCTCGACAAACGTGTCAGCGCCACTCACAGCAACCAGCCATTGACACTCACCGAGCATAACTAGCCGATTACGTATCTGCCGGAGCTTCGCCGCTTCCTCATTCATGCGGCACCGCCGATTGTTTCACGCGCGACACACTGAAACAGCTTGAAATCGTTGGAGAAATGTAAAACGACCTAAACGAGATATTCATCCAGTCGCAGGCCGCGATGACCTTATGTGCCGCGACCGCCTGCCCGCTCGCCATCCTCGACAAATCAGCAGGCGTCACACCAATCAGATGAGCTAAAGCACGATACCCGCGCCCGTCATCCTGCAATCGGCCACGCAACAACAATCCAAAATTTCGCCAATCATAGTCCGCCCTGCCCATAGGTTCATCGAGGTGTGTTTCAGTCACTTGACCACCTCCTGCCCGCCGCCGTCGACCAGCCTGACGCCATGATCAGCTGGATAGATCTTGAGCGCTGCCCACACATTGTTTCGCGGTTTTGCTGCGCCCAAACGTCCCCGCCACGCCAGTTCAAGTTCGGCCTCAGTGACGCGGGCGGCGCGGCGCATATCAGCTTTGTAGCGCTTGATGGTTGCCGCACGTTCTGCACGAAGCGGTGCACTGAAGCAGCGATACGCCGCACCAGCTCGCAGGAAGAATTTCAGCATTTGCGGGGAGTATTGAGGAACAGGCTGGGTCATCCGGCTCCCCCGCCTGATTGATTGCCCCAAACCGACCAGCCGGGCCGAGCGGTACGAGCAAATAATTCAACTTTCGGAAGGTCCGGCCAGATGCGCTCAATCTGTTCTGCGAACCAAGCAGGCTTGGCGGAGTGCTCTTCCTTTATTTCGCTGTAAAGCGAGCGGGGTTGATTGCCGGGCAACGGCGCAGGAAACTGCCCTCGCTTGGCTATCAGGAGAATCTCGTGCTGGTTAAACCCCCAATAGCCTGTGCCTTGGTGAACCTTATCCCAAACCCACTCACTGACGTTTTCAAATCCCCAAAATTCAATCGTCGCCATTGAGTTGGCGCGATGCGGGACCGTGGTCCAACACAACATCAATGCCGTATCCGTCGCGAGCTGTTGTATTGGCAGAGCGCGGATTTCATCCCACGTCATCGTTGGATAGTGATTCTCGATGGATCGGTCACCGAAGCCGGAAACAAATCGCGTAGCCGGATCAAGATACAGGATGGGAAAACGCTGGTCGGTGACCAGCTCGCGGTTGCCTCTACTGATGCTTGCCAACTTTTCGTTTACCTCGGCAAACCGCAACCGGCGATGCTCCGCTCTGATTACTTTCGCTCGTGCAATAATCTCTCTTGCCTCTTGCTCAAGAGCGGCTTTCTGAGCCTCGCATGCAAGATGAGAAATCGCTTCGCCAGAGTGCACTGATATCTTGCCGTCGCGTATTGCGTCGGACAATTCCTGTACTCCGCGATCGCGCACGCGCTTAGCCGCTGCGATCGCCCTTTCGGAAATCGACAACGTTTTTGCGACACTCTTTTGGGTCTGCAAATTTGCAGACCCTTCCGAGTATTGATTGATACCGTTGGTCCAGTCGACAATGTTAGCGCCGACAATCGCCCGTTGACTAGCAGTCAGGTGGCGGCGATGCAGATTGTGCGATAGGACAAATCCGAGCGGGTCACTGCCCTCGTAATCAATGGTCAGCGGGTCGACTTCCGCCAGCTCGCATGCTTTCAGGCGATTTCGCCCGTCAAGGACCATGTCTTTATAAATGACGATTGGCTCTTCCTGACCGCGCGTCTTGATGTCGTCGGCCAGCTGCTGCAAGTCCACTTCGTCAATCATCGGAAAGAGGTTTGCGAGAGGATGCAACTCCATCATGCGGCCTCCGCAGGTTTGCGCTGATAGGCGAGCCGCGTGTGTGCAGCACAGTACCGGCTACCCTTCTCGCATACGTCAGCACAGAAATTGAAAGTGCCGCCAGCGGGCGGAGAATTGACAGGCCAGATGCAGTCGCGATCTTCTAGCGCCAACAGTGGTACATTTTGAAAACCGTACTTGCTCATTGCTGATCGACCTTTGCTTCAAGCGCCGACAGGACAGCGCGAGCGTCCGCGATTTCCCGCTTGATATTGGCCCGTTCGGATGCTGAAAGCTGGCCATCTGCCAATGCGTTGCCGATGACTTTGCTCACGTCATTGCCTTCGCTGATCCAACGGCAGAGGTCGGAAATACCCAAAGTTCCCGCAGTATCACTCGGGGTTGCCTTGATCAGGTCGTAACCCTGCGCAGACGCAAAGGCGCGCGCGATAACCGGTTCCCCGGACGCCAGATCAATGTCCAGCGCGACATCCAGCGGGATATACCGCTCCAGTTCATGCGGTGCGATGTAGAGAGACAATGCCGCATCACTCACCCGCGTGACCTGTGAAACGAACTTGCCGCCACCACAGGTTTCAATTGCGATACGGGGAGCAATCTTGAGGGTAACGCGCTGCTTATCGGATGATGTCCTAGTCATGAAGTCACCTCAGAAATGCTGCGCGCCCCGGCTGGGAGGAGGACGCCGGGGCGCGCTTTTCCGTTCACCGGGAGGAGGTGGTGAACGAAACCGTGTAAAGTGAAAGAGAAACAATCAACGTGACGCACTGCACAGATCTGGTTCATTCTGCAGCCTCGACAACAAGAGGGGATGGACGTGCGACATTGTCGGGCCAAGAGACATCAACCGGCCAATGATCGGAAAACCATTGCATCGCCGCCTCATATCTACCGGTTGTAAGATCGCTATCGGCTTGCAGACGCGAGACGACCTTGCCGTCTCCGAAAACAAGCGTTGAAACGCGGGAATGACTGAGAGACTTCGCCGCGGCGTATCCCTCGCAAATTGTGAGCAGGTTTTCTTTGAGCGTCATCATGCGGTACAAGTACGATATGTTTACCGCATTATCAACGATATTTTTACCGCTCACACATTTTTCGTATCGCGGTTAGATTACCGCACATGGACAAGACAATGATTGACAGAATTTCTTTGAAGCTTTCCGAAACCGGCCAAAGCGCCCGGTCAGCCTCGCTTCGCGCAGGTCTAAGTGAATCCTTCATCAGGAACATTCTGACCGGGAAGTCGAAGTCTCCGCGCGGCGATACGCTATCGCGGCTAGCTGAAGTGCTGGACACGACAGAAATGTGGCTGCTGAAAGGTGAAGGCGACCAAGGTAATGCGTCCTCACCCGGCCTAAGCCAAGCACGGGCGACCGCATTTCAACCTCAGTTCATACCGGGCGCGGAGTTGGTAAGCTCCAACCGCGATTTGCCGATCTATGCCGCAGCAAAGGGCGGAGACGGTCATGTGATTGTCACATTTGAGCCGATTGACTATATGAAGCGACCAGCCGTCTTAGAAAATGTAAAAGGTGGTTACGGACTGCTAATTACGGGCGACTCCATGGTGCCTGCTTACAGGCCAGGCGAGACGGCTTTAATCAACCCAAACCTTCCGCCTGCCCGCGATACAGACGTGGTTCTTTACCACACGAACGCCACGAGCGAGAGTGAGGCGATCATAAAAAGGTTGGTAGGAATCAATGATCGAGAGTGGTCTTTGGAGCAGTACAACCCACTTCAACAATTCAGCGAATTCCGAGCGGAATGGCCGATTTGCCACCGCGTGGTGGGGAAATACAATACCCGCTAATTGACACTTTCCATTTCATAAATTTCAGTTGGCACTTCGCCAAATGCAGTTATTAACTTTGCGTCTTCAAACTCGCCAGTGGTGGGGTCACCTTCGCGCATGAAAGCGATGACGGCTGCTTTTTGCAACGACAGTTGCTCCGCCATTCTGCGCGCGTGACCGGTATTTGTAGCTTGGACCGGAATGTCAGGAATGACTCCGCCCTTTTTGCCCCGCGTAAAACTCTGCACCACGAAATATGCACTCATTACCCTCTACTCCGCCGCAACCTTAGATTGCGGCAACATGACTCACACATGAGAACAAAACAAGAATGTTTTTAACGGTTGGGTAAGAATCACCGTTATCCACAAGTCCGCTATTGTGCGGTATTTTTATCGTTACAATATTGACGGGGTATTTTTATCGCGGTATGAATATCGCGCGCCCTTAACTGGCCGCGCTGGGGAGCCCAAACCGGCGCGGCCCTTTTTTCGGGAATTTCAATGAAAAAAGGATGACCTATGATTCAGTTTGTGAAACGAGCCACCAAGCATGCGACACCCGGCAATTGCCGCGTTCAATGGGTGGACCGTCTTGAATTCAAAATGCGCGAAATGGCGCATGCAGGAGAGAACGTTACCCCTGAAACTTTGATGCAGCACGGCTTTAACGCTGCCGTCATCGAGCGGTACGGCGAAGCCGCAGTCAGCATGGCGCGCCGCCGTTCAGTAAAGGTCATTGGTCATGCGGATGCGTGATCGCCTCGACGGTGAAAGCCGACAGTTCGTGTGCGGCTACATTGCGATTATCGCGCTCGTACTGGTTGGCTATTGGGTGTGCCCGCTATGAACACATGCTGGCTTACGCCAACCCCCATCACCTTCAGTAACCCCGGCGCATTCTCCGCGCTCGGTTCGGCACAGCGGTTTTTAACTGCTCGCGGATGGTCATATGGCAGCGCGAGCGGCAAGCATCCTATTGGCCTGATGTATGGAAACGTACTGATCGCGAAATGGAAAACCCTGACAGACCGAGAGCGGGATCAGTGTCACGGCATCATTGCCGGCGACCTCCGCAACGGTCCAATCACCATCAGTTTCCGCCCACACGCGCCCGCTGAGGGCTTGCGTGCAGTTTCACGGGAGACAGCCTGACATGCAGAAATCACAACGTATTTTCCTCGGCGAACTGGAGCCTATCAAGGTTTCAATGACCCGCTTCGCCGACGCGTGGTCAGCCGCGATCCTGATAGCAGCTATCGGACTTATGGGGTGCATCTTCATTGCTGCCATGCTGCGAGGTGTCGCCCATGGTTGATCGTAAACTGTTCGACGCATCAGATCCATATGATGCTATTGCGCACACGGCAAAAAGCGAAATCGCCGCGGCATTCCTTCGAGCGCTAAAGCAATCAAACAAGTTCGATATCGACGACGGTCAAAGAATCGATGCTCTTATCGTCGGATTGATGGTTGGCGCCTGCGGATGCGCTGGATCTCTTGTCACGGTGGATAGCCACCACGAAATACGTGCGCACCTTATTGCCCTGGTGCCGCACTGCTTTGATCAGGCTCGCGAGATTGCAGGACATGAACCGTTGGGTGAATTGCAATGAACGCGCCGTTGCTCATTGATCTTCAAGTCATCAAGCAGAACATTGACGCGGTGGCGGAATGACGACGCCCCGCATTTACCTCGACCTTGACGGTGTGATGGCTGATTTCAACCACCATTTTCCGGCGACATTTAACCTTGATCATCGCAGTCTGGCTGGCGACGAAGTTTGGGCCAAGATTAATTCTCATCCAACCTACTTCATTGACATGCCGCCGTGTCTTGGCGCTCTGGACTTTTTCAAGTTGATCGAGAGGTTCAATCCGATCGTTTTGACGGCCTGTTCGAAATCGAATTTTATCAATGTCGCCCGGCAGAAGCGGAAATGGGTGCGCAAGCACCTGTCGTCAACCGTCACCGTACTGCCGGTTCATGGAAGCCGATTCAAGCCGATGTTTATGCACGCTCCCGGCGACATTCTCATTGATGACTACGAGAGCAACATTGCGGGTTGGAATGCCGAAGGTGGTATAGGCATACATCATCGAGACTTTCCCTCGACGGAAACTGCTCTTGTCGAGGCGCTTCAAAACTGGAGCCAACGGTCATGATGCGCGCCGACAACCACAGGCCAGAACCGGCATGCCCCATTCCCACGGCACGAGGATTGAACCGAGTACAGGCATCTGCTTATATCGGTGTCTCCCCAGGCCTGTTTGATCAGATGGTGAAGGATGGCAGAATGCCGAAGCCGAAAAGCATTAACAGCCGTACTGTGTGGGATCGCATGGCTATAGACATGGCCTTTGACAGGTTGCCGGGCGGTTCGCTTGCACCTGACAGTGACACCGATGAATGGGACGCCGAAGTGTAATGGCCAAAAAGTTCTCTAAAAAATACATCGTAGAGGACAAGACCGATGGGGTTTACCGGTTCTATTTTCGGAAAAAGGGACAGAAGAAAATTCGCCTGTTTGGTATTCCAGGCACCGACGATTTTAACAAGCAATACTACGCCGCGTTAAACGGGGTCAACGAAGAGAAACCAAAGACTGGGCCGGTGCTTTCGACCAAAGGCACGCTGCGGTGGTTGTGTGAGCAGTATTTTCAATCAGCAGAGTATAAACTGCTCGATGCTCGAACTAAGCACGTTCGGAAACTGATCATAGAGTCATGTTGGATTGAGCCGGTTAAACCAGACTCAACGAACCTATTTGCTGATATGCCGTTGAGCAAATTCTCCGCCAAATCGATGCGAGTGCTTCGCGATAGGAAGGCGGACTTCCCAGAGTCAGCCAACGGCAGAGTGAAAGCACTTCGGCAGGTATTCGCTTGGGCTGTATTGCCCGATGTAGAGCTTGTCGTTGTTAATCCGGCCAGAGATACTCCATACTTTAAAACTGGCTCTGAGGGCTTCCATTCATGGAGCATAGCTGAAGTTGAGAAATTTGAAGAAGTTCACCCTTTGGGCACAAAAGCACGATTGGCGCTGGCTTTGCTGCTTTACACCGGCCAGAGACGTAGCGACATCATACTTTTCGGAAAACAACACGTCAGCCAAGGCTGGCTGAAATTCACACAGCAAAAAAATCGCCGCAACAAGCCAATAACGCTCGAAATTCCAATCCACGACGATTTGCAGAAGGTCATCGATGCAAGCCCCCGCGGCGACTTAACCTTTTTGGTAACCGAATTCGGTAAGCCGTACACACCCGCAGGTTTCGGCAACTGGTTTCGGCGAAGATGCAATGAGGCCGACCTTACGCATTGTTCTGCCCATGGACTACGCAAGGCTGCTGCATCTCGCCTCGCAGACCATGGCGCTTCCGAGAATCAGATTATGGCGATTACAGGTCACCAGACCTCGAAAGAAGTTAACCGGTACACGAAAGCGGCCCGGCAAAAAGTACTTGCGAAAAGTGTTGCCGGGATGCTTGGACGTGCGACCATCGCCGATGTGGACGATTAGGCGGTGAACGCGTAAAAGCGAACGGCTTAGATGATGGAAACCTGCCCGACTGCTACTGGGCGGCGGAGTTGGGAAAGCGGCGTTCAAGTGGCACCGCACATCGCATGCGAAGCACTCCCTCCCAATTCAGTACTGCCCGTAGCTGACACTAATTTCCTTGTTTGCCAGTGTTTTTCTAGCGCCGAGCCGCAGTCGCTAGACGACGGAAAACTGCGTTTGTAGAAAGTGTAGGATCGACCTTCAAAATTTGATCCAATGCATCGGTAAGGTCGTGAGGAATGACGGCTCCTTCTGAAGTGCCGACTGTGAGATCAAGCAGCTTCAAGAGAGCCCGCGCCTTAGCCGCGTCATTGATTGTAGCGAGCTTCTTTGCTTCGCCTTCGTCGCCATAAAGGCCGTAATTGAGCATCGACCAGCAATCGAAAGGCACAAGAAAGCGGGCGATCGTGTCCACAGCTTCGGCGAATGCCTCGCCTGATGTCGCTGGAAGATCAGAAAGCGCGCCGCTGAGCCCAGGCGTCGCCAGCGACCGCTCCTGCGGCCAAACCTCGCGAAGAAACGGCGCAGCACTTGAACGAAAGAGAGCGGCGGCAGGGGCAACTTGCTCTTCGCCATCCTCTGATGTGCTGGTTGCTCCCTTCGCTGAGAGTTCACGAACGAATTGCTGGATCGCATTTGCCGCTGATGCGCGCACTTCATCATCCAGCGTTCGCAGCATCTGCTGAACGCGTAGGTTAGGCACTGCAGGCGCACGACCATCGCGGAAAGCATGTAGGGACTCGATGACGAGACTGAAAACAAGTCGGCTGCGCGTTGCCCTGCCCAGTCTATGATCATTGGCGCGTTCAGCCATCGCCGGGCCGATGATCTCTAAAACTTTGTTGAAGTGCGTGCGCCTTGCAACGGCTCGCCATAGCGCCAACGCATCGCCATCATCCTTGAGCAACGGCGTGATGAGATGTTCCTGCGCCCAAATAGGATCAGCTTGAAGGAAATAAGGCAGGTATTCGATTAAACGGTATCGCACGAGCAAACCGCTCCGGCCATCAGTCGCGATCAGCGTGTCGCGCATCTGGCGCAACCCACTCCCGTCATGAAATGGATTCTGCGGACCTACGTGTGTTCGCCAAGCGGCAACGAAAACGCCAGTAAGCTTGCCTGCAGGCGTATTCAACGCTGCGCTTCCGTCCCGATCATTCTCGTTGTCTTTTGGCTCAGCAATGACTGTTAGTTCTTCATCGCTGTTGTCTTCAGGTTTGTGGTTGGTTGCCTCTACAGCGATGGGCCAAAGACGTAACCAGATCGGCAAGGTCAACGGCAGCTCAACGGCGTGTTTGTCCCAGGCATCCAGCCAGGCGCAAATACCGTCAATTGCGCTCGACAGCGTTGCCTCGGACAGCTGGTTCAACAGGACGAGGACCCTGCCGGTTTCTCCACCCAAGTCTGCATCCTTTCCAGCATCGCTATCGTGCTGGTGAGGCCTATGCGCCCAGCCAAACCGGTTCCAGACCTTCGGGAAGTTGTCTCCGCCATTGTTAGTGGTCTCAAAGTCAGCAAGTACCTTCTCGACATTGCCCTTCTGGTTGATCCAGTCATTTGCGCGTTCCGCAGGGTCGTCATCCCAGCCACGACGCCCAGTCCCCAGAGCCGCTTCGAGCGCCTTTAGCCGTTCTACGCCTGAAACCGTGTCCAACTTCGCATCCGGTTCCGCTTCACGACTGGTGACGGTAATCCCTCCGGGGAAACCTCCATCAATCGCCATCTCCGTAAGTACGGCAAATTGCGCCCTTCGAGCATCAAGCCAAGTCTTCGCTCGATCCGGTAAGACCCCTCCGCCGACTTCGATGCGCCGCAGTTCCCGCAAAGACCAAAACAGCCGCGCATTCTTAACCTCCACAGCATCCGCCTTCCTTGGCCAATGATCCCGTGGTGGGCCCTTCTGGATCCGAGTGACGATGGCGTCTTGCGCTTCTGCGTTCAAGCTGCGAAACCGGACGGCTCGAAGCTCTGCGATCTCCGGGAAGCCGTGCACATCCCAAAACCGGTTCTGATCGAGCGCCGTGAGGAAGTCCGTCACCTCACCAGCGGTCGTTATCTGTTCACTCCGCGACATCGCTGCCCACAAACGAAGGTGGACCGGCGAGCCATTCATGCTCCAGCGCAGAACAAAACTCTGCGCAGCAGCAAGATCAAGTTCCGAAATCCTAGCGACGACGGCATGCAGCAGTTTCAATGACGGCGCAATACCATGACGGTACGCGTCCGGATCTCCATCCTCGCGCGCTCTTGGAGCGTCAGCCACGTAGTAGGCACGTCCCAGGTCGCCAAGTTGCCATAAGCGCCTTTTGCCATCCCATCCCAGCCTGCGAGCAATATCGAGGCCGTGATTAACTGCCGCTTCCAGAGCATTCGCCAGCGAAATCAGAAAAGCGACATCGTTAAGCTTCGCGAGATCGAGCACATTCAGATCAATCAGATCTCCACTCGTCAAACCGGCTGACAGGATGTGCTCAACTGTCTTCGGCTTGCGCGGCTTCTTGATGTAGTTCCATCGCCATGCATCAATTGGTTCGACTTTGAGTCGCGGCGAGACGAGAGCAACAATGGCGGCGACCGCCGCGCCAGACCGATCGCCTGCGCGTAGCCGCTTCTGAATACCGTAAATGGCCGTTCCGTCACGTCCTTCTGATTGAGGTGCCGTCCAGCTTTCTTCAATTAACCGCCAAGCGGAGGCCCATGGCTCCGAAAGGTCGCGTGCGCCTGGGCCAGTCAATAAGTCCTCGACTGCGATGCGCTCAATCCGCTGCCCAGGTTTGAACTTCAGCGCCCAGTCAATCGTTCCTTGCTCAGCAAGGCGCTTGTCCAGAAATGCGATCACCGTTCGGAATGTCTCGCGATCCTGCGGACCAAGATATGCCCAGGGCGGGATCATGGCTGCTGTCCCCGCTCGGCTTCAGTACAAACCTTCACAATTGCATCGAGCCACCCTATCTCGGCTTTTGCATCAGAAACCATCACTGAAAGACGCACGCGTTCGCTCGCGTTGCTTCTCCGGAAGAAATGGTCGAAGAGGTCGCGGTCTGATTCTTTCGCCGTCAACCGCGATGTTTTCACTATTCTTCGCAATTCGGCATCGACAAGTTCTTTCTTCCCATTGATCGCAGACAAAGCCGCCCAACGCTCTAGAGTCGCTCGCAGGGCGGAATGCTTTTTGTCCACGCCTGAGTCGTAGTGGATCGGCGTGATGCCGCGCCCATTCCAGTCCGCGAGCGCGACCGCATCAGGCGAGTTCGTACCATAAAAAGTGAAGCGCTCTTTCAAGTCGTCAAAGCGGTTGCCGTCCGCTGCGACCGCGTTCAAGAGGTAGCGCATAGGCGGATCGTTAGCGCTGTAGCCGACAAGCACAAGATGATACAGGCGTGCTGCATCATAGATAAAATCTGGAACAACGCGACGACGCAGATAGAACTCGCCAAAATCCTGATCCGACAGAACAAGCTCAGATATTCGCGCTGGGCTCTTGTCGAGTGCCCCATGAATATGAAGCACGCCAGAGAACTCAGAATGCCGCGATGGCCTTGGAATCGAACCAAGAGAATAGGTCTCAACGGACGACCGAAGGCGTTGCGCAGCCACTTGAAGCAGGAGATCGAAGTTTGTTGTCACGATAGTTTTGGCGCCGCCCCGATCAGCAAGGGCTATCAGCGCCTTGTGGATCGAGGCTGGGTTTACTGCGCCTGAACGCAGGATCGTCGCGACTGTCCGCCTCACTTGGCTGTCGCCACGTGTCTGATCGTCTAGTCGACGCTCAAGCATGCCGAGGACAACATCATAGTCCCCGAGGATGAATCGCTTCACTTCAGCAGTCTGCCGATCGGTCAGGCCTGCACAATTCGCCTGCCAATGGTTGCAAGCGCCCGGTGGCAACAGAGTTAAAACGCTGTGTGTCGAAGTATCGAGTTTCGCGTAGACGTCGAGGACAAGTTGACGAAAATCCGGAAGCCCAGCGGGAAGGGATATGCCTGCACCGCAAATGAACAGCACTTCCCCGCGCGCATGAGCCAGAAGGAGCCGCTCCGGGATTGCGGAGAGCCCAGGTCCCAATTGTATAACTCTATCCTCAACAGCGGTGTTTGCAGTCAAAGCGCTTAAGCCTTAAGAACGCGAAATGTTTTGCATCATTCTAATGTCAGATTTCTACTTGAACAGCTAGCCTCGGCTCATCCCTTTCCTGCCTTGACCCTCTGCGGTATAGCGAGACTTTAACAAACGGCAAGTTTCGGGCGACGAAGGACGCTTACGTAACGGCGATAATAGGGTAGTTTGCCAACTCGGAGTTTTCACGTACGTTGGATTCTGATTCAGCGCTTACCATGAGCCGATATTACCTGACGGACTTTGAATGGCGCTTGATCGAGCCGATGCAACTGACCTAAAACAGGAACAAAAGTGTCCAGCTTTTTCCAGTGGTGCGCATTTCCTGGCCACTATGGGCGAAATTAACCAATAAAAACAATATGGGAAAAGGATAGTGGTGCCCAGACGCGGATTCGAACCACGGACACGCGGATTTTCAATCCGCTGCTCTACCAACTGAGCTATCTGGGCACTTTTGGCTGCCAAAGTTGGCAGGCCATTCCGACGCGTTGGTTTTCGTTGGAAGCGGGTGGGTTATAACACTAAAAATCCTGCTGTCCAGCATCAACTAAGGATTTTTTCGCCGTTTTTCTGCCTCTTGCAAAGGGCATAGATCGATGCGTTCTTGATGGGGTTACAGACAGGATTCGTTTTATATGATTGATACGGGGGATAAAACCGCCAAAGCGACGCCTTTTGGCTGGGGCATTCTTGGCAGCGGTCAAACTGCTGGACAATTTGCCGCTGATCTGGCGCTGGTGCCCGGCGCGTCGCTTGTGGGTAATTTTTCGCGGACAACAGCCAATGCAAAACGGTTTCAAGAAAACTTTGGCAGCAAGCGTGCCTATTCCGACATTGATGCATTTGTAGCCGATCCCGAGATTGATGCGGTTTACATTGCAACGCCAAATTCGGTCCACGTGGCGCAGGCTCTCAAATCCATCCGCTCAGGCAAAGCGATTCTGACGGAAAAGCCGCTCGCACCTTCCCATACGGAAGCCTCCGTCATCGAACGGGAAGCCACCCGCGCCGATGTATTCGCCATGGAAGCGATGGGGACAAGATTCCTGCCAGCAATCGCGGCCGCAAAAGCCAAAGTGGATGCCGGAGAAATCGGAGCAATCCGCAAAATCACCGCCGAATTGGCCTATGAACATCCATATGATCCCAAGACGCGCTATTTCAGCAGATCATTGGGCGGCGGTGCCAGTCGGGATCTCGGGATCTCGTGTGTTTCCTTGGCAATGTTTTTCCTTGGTCAACCACAAAAGGTTTCGGGGCTGTGGCATGCGGCCCCAAACGGCATCGACATGAGTTCTGAAATCGTGCTGCATTATGATCATGTGAAAGCAGAACTTTCCTGCGGCTTCGACCGAAATGGCAAGAATCATTTTATCATCGAGGGCACAACCGGCACGATTCGGCTGAATGCTCCGTTTACCGAGGCAAGGGAACTGACGATCTACCAAGGGTTTTCCCGGCAAGCGCTGTTCAGCCCTCTATCAGGCCCAGGCGGAACTATCGGAAAAATACTGGATCGCCTTCCTGTGCCGGGCCGGACTGTTGAGGAATACGATTTTGACGGCAATGGCCGCCAGTTTGAAGCAATTGCATTGATGGATGCGATGAGGCAGGGCAAAACCGGCTCTGCTATCATGCCGATAGCAGATAGCATAAGCGCATTGCGGGCTATCAATATTGTATTGTCGCAGCCTGCAACGCAGCGGGTGATAAGACTTTAGAGCTCGTCAGCCCCCCGGGCCGACAGCTACATGTCTTCTTCGCCGTCGCTGTCTTCCGAGCTTTCGACGGCGGGCAATACATAGGCGCCCGTCAGCCAACGATTAAGGTCTACATTGCGGCAACGTGACGAGCAGAATGGATAGTGTTCACGTTGGGATGGCCGCTTGCATTCGGGGCAAGGACGTGTCGGTCGCAGGGGCGTAACATTCGCCATACTGTTTTTGTTGTCAGTCACTATTGCAGTCCATTGGAAACATATAGTTGCTAGTGGCCTGAGGCCTGCCAATTGGCATAAACGGGAAACCCCTCACCCTGCAAAAGGTTCATGGTTTCGTAAAGCGGCAAGCCAACAACATTGGTGTATGAGCCGACCAGCTTGATAACGAAGCTGCCCGCCAAACCCTGAATTGCATAGCCGCCTGCCTTGCCGCGCCATTCGCCTGACGCAAGATAGCTTTCCAGCTCCTCCCGCGAAAGCCTTTTGAAGCGAACGCGGGTTTCAATGAGGTCCTGACGCAATTTTCCTGCCGGCGTTATCAGGCAAAGGCCCGTATAGACGCGGTGGGAGCGACCGGACAGCAGACGTAGGCATGCGGTCGCATCATCAAGTATTTCCGCCTTCGGCAAAATGCGCCGCCCGACAGCGACAACCGTGTCAGCGCTAAGGATATAGGACTTGCCAAACTCGGCACTTCCCTTCAGTTCTGCGGCAACTTTTTCCGCCTTCAAACGGGAAAGCCGACGTGCCAGTGAACGCGGGTGCTCCGCCCGTAGCGGCGTCTCGTCCACGTCGGCGGGCAGCAGACTATCCGGCTCAATACCGATCTGACCGAGCAGCGACAGGCGGCGCGGTGAACCGGAGGCAAGAACGAATTTGTGCTGATCGCTCATAAAGAGAATTCCTGCGGGCAGGCTGAAGGACGTTTACTTGAAACGGTAGGTGATGCGACCTTTGGTCAGGTCATAGGGGGTCATTTCAACCAGAACCTTGTCGCCTGCCAGAACGCGAATACGGTTCTTGCGCATGCGCCCAGCCGTGTGAGCAATGATTTCATGATCGTTTTCGAGCTTTACCCGGAACATCGCGTTGGGCAACAGCTCCGTCACGAGGCCAGGAAACTCCAGTACTTCTTCTTTCGCCATGCGTAGTTCTATCTCCAGAAATTGAATTTGCGGCCGTGTTCGACCGCAATTTTGCGCGGAACCTATAGTATTGCGTAGCATTTGTGAACAAGGGAGTTCGATCCAATTGTACGGACGCACAAGAGTATCAAGTCAATGGACCGAAACGATCCTCAATATGTTGTTTCAGATGATCCCGGACATCACGATAAGCGTCCAGAATCTGATCCCTGCGACCGCGCACTAATGTCGGGTCAGGCGTGGGCCAATATTCCACATGCACCGACGTCGTCCGGGTCAGCTCCAGAGCCATATGGTGCGCCTTGGGTGATAATGTAATAATCAGATCGAAATAATCGTCTTCAAGCTCCTTGAAGGTGCGCGGCGCTACGGACAGCCGCTTCAATCCGATTTCTTCGAGCACGGCATCCACAAAGGGATCGGGATCGCCCTTTTCAACGCCCGCTGATGCCACATAGACCTTTGACGGCAGTATTTTTCGAGCCAGTGCCTCGGCCATGGGAGAGCGAATGGCATTCATGCCGCATATGAAAAGAACGGCGCCCGGAATCCTCGGTTTGCCACCTGCCGCATCATCCGGCAGATGGTCGGGCATTCCCGGCACGGGTGCGCCTATCCCCGCCAATGGAGCACACATACCAGTGTAAAAAGCCGGCGGGCAGTGTCGAAATCGACATCTATCTTGCCGCCAAGTCGATCCATCAGAGCCTGCGATCCCTCGTTGTGCAGCCCTCGCCGACCCATATCGATGGCTTCGATCTTGCTCGGGCTGGATGCGCGAATGGCATCATAATAGCTTTCGCAGATAAGGAAGTAGTCCTTGATGACCTTGCGTAAAGGCGTGAGCGAAAGGATGTGCGTGACAACATCGTCGCCGCTTTCCCGTGAAATCGCAAAAATCAGACGTGATTCGACCAAAGAAATCTTCAGCTTGTAGGGCCCAGTCCCCTCATCGCTGACAGGACGGAAACTATTCTCTTCGATAAGGTCAAAAATTGCGACCGCTCGTTCATGCTCGACGTCGGGTGTTGAACGGCCGATCGTGTCGTCCAGTTCCACATCGATCAATCTCGCATCACTTGCCGTCATCAGATTCCTAAAGGTTCAACCGGATTGCAACCGAATTGCCATGCGCATCAAGCCCCTCCGCACGCGCCAGTTCAATCGCTGCCGGTCCCAAGGCACGCAGTTGCTCAACGCCAAGCCTCAGAATGGAGGTTCGCTTGACATAGTCAAGCACGGAAAGCCCCGAAGAAAAACGGGCTGAACGGGCTGTGGGCAAAACATGGTTGGAACCACCAACATAGTCACCGATGACTTCCGGGGTATAGCGGCCAAGAAAGATCGCGCCTGCATTGCGGACGCCGGCCAAAAGCTCTTCTGTATCGGCGGCTGCAATCTCCAGATGCTCCGGCGCGATGCGGTTGACCAGAGGCAAAGCTGACGGCAAATCATTGACCAAAATGACCGCGCCATAATCCCGCCAGCTCTCGCTCGCGGTCTGGCCGCGCGGCAATGTCTTGAGTTGATGCTCGACAGCGGCCATGACCGCCTCACCGAAAGTCTCATCATCCGTTATGAGAATTGATTGCGCGGCGCTGTCATGCTCGGCCTGAGCCAGCAAGTCAGCAGCGATCCAATCCGGATTGTTATCAGCATCGGCTAAAATGAGAACTTCGGATGGGCCGGCAATCATGTCGATACCGACGGTGCCGAAAACTCGGCGTTTGGCAGCAGCCACATAGGCGTTTCCGGGGCCGACAATCTTGGCGACCGGCGCAATGGTTTCCGTGCCGTAGGCAAGTGCCGCAACCGCCTGCGCGCCGCCCACACGGTAAATCTCGGAGACGCCAGCAAGACGCGCTGCAACCAGAACCAGCGGATTGAGCTTGCCGTCTGGTGAGGGAACCACCATGACAATGCGCTCAACACCCGCCACTTGTGCCGGAACAGCATTCATCAAGACAGAACTTGGATAGCTCGCAGTACCGCCTGGAACATAGAGCCCGACTGAATCAATTGCGGTCCAGCGCGAGCCAAGTTCAACGCCCAATGCATCCGTATAACGGTCATCCTTGGGCATTTGCCTTGCGTGGTGGGAATGGATGCGATCGCGCGCAAGCTTGAGTGCCTCGACCGTTGCTTGCGGCGCCGATTCCATGGCCGCATTAACCTCGTCCGCAGAAATGGCGATACCATGTTGCGCCAAATCTATACGGTCGAATTGCTTCGAGTAGTCGATCAGCGCTGCATCACCATTGGTGCGAACATTCTTGATAATCGTCTCGACCACGCGGTCAACATCTTCGGAGACCTCGCGTTTAGTCGAAAGAAATGCGGAAAAACTCTCGTTAAAGTCAGAGTCAGACTGTTTCAGCACAATTGCCACGATACATATTCCTTAGGGTCAGAAGCTAGACTTCGTGCTCTGGACGCGATTGTGTTTCCCAGGCCGGGCCCAAATCCGCCATTTGGGCTTCAATAGCTTCAACTTCGAGACGCAAGGCTTTATTGGCGGCAAAAACCAGCTCGATAAACCCGGATGGAGCCTCGGTAACGATGAAACGAATTGCCAATACGGAAAGAACGTCATCCGGATAATGGCGGTCGATGCCCGTGGCTTTGAGACTCAAGACCTGACCAAAATGGAGTGCTGTACGCCGACGCTCGAAACTACGATGGCGCTTGCCATCATCGGCCAGTTCCCAGACGAAGCGATTGACGCCAAGTACCAGCTTCTTTTCCGCTGCCAGATAGTCGATATCGCTGACTTTAAGCACGGAATCCTGCAGGTGCGCAGATAGGATTTGCAGATCTTCCTCATCAAGCGCGATGAGTTTGAGAGTGTCCATGTCTACCCTTTGCCTTAATTTGCGGGATCAGGGCTTCCGGTGGGGAAGCCTGCTCTCTTCCCTGTTAGAGGAAAGCGAAGGCAAAGGGAATTATGCAAGATGCATAATCGACGTGGAAATTCCGGATGATCAGTCGCTGATGCGCTCAACCACCGCACCGCAACGTGTCAGTTTTTCTTCGAGACGCTCAAAACCGCGGTCGAGATGATAGACGCGATTGACCGTCGTCTCCCCTTCGGCCGCAAGACCGGCAATAACCAGCGAAACAGATGCACGCAGATCTGTCGCCATGACCGGGGCACCGCGCAGGCGCTCGACACCCTCGATCTTCGCGGTCTGACCTGACAGCGAAATTTTGGCACCGAGCCGAGCCAATTCCTGCACATGCATGAAGCGGTTTTCAAAGATGGTCTCGGTAATATGGGACGTGCCCTTGGCCTTGGTCATCAGGCCCATGAACTGCGCCTGCAAGTCGGTTGGAAAGCCCGGGAATGGCTGCGTTGTCACATCGACGGGCATGATGCCGTGGCCATTACGCACAACGCGCAAGCCGGAATTGGTTTCTGAAATCTCAACGCCGACCTGGCCGAGCGTTGCGAGGGCAGCAGTCAAAAGATTGGCGTCAGCACCTTCCAGGATGACATCGCCACCCGTCATGGCCACAGCCATGGCATAGGTTCCTGTCTCGATACGATCAGGAATGACGCGGACGCGCGCGCCGGAAAGACTTGTTACGCCCTCGATTGTGATCGTCGCCGTGCCAGCCCCGCTGACCTTTGCACCCATGGCATTCAGGCAGTCAGCCAGATTGACGACTTCGGGCTCTTGTGCGGCATTCTCAATGATTGTTTCGCCCTTGGCGAGCGTTGCTGCCATCATCAAAACATGGGTTGCACCGACCGATACTTTCGGGAACACGTAGCGCGCGCCGACAAGACCGCCCTTCGCGCTGGCTTTGACATAGCCGTTTTCAATCTCGATATCGGCACCGAGAGCGCGCAGGCCCTCAATGAACAGATCAACCGGCCTGGTACCGATTGCGCAACCGCCCGGCAAAGAAACGGTTGCAACGCCCATACGGGCGAGAAGCGGCCCGATAACCCAGAAACTTGCCCGCATCTTGGAGACAAGTTCATAGGGCGCTACGGTATCGACGATATTGCGTGCAGTAAAATGGATCGTGCGTGAATAAGCGCCGTCCTGACGCTCGCGGCGTCCATTGACGGAATAATCAACCCCGTGATTGCCAAGGATGCGGATAAGCTGCTCGACATCCGCCAGATGCGGCACGTTTTCCAGCGTCAGCGTGTCATCGGTCAAAAGAGAAGCAATCATCAACGGCAGGGCCGCATTCTTGGCGCCCGAAATAGGAATGATGCCGTTGAGCTTGTTACCGCCAACAATCTTGATGCGATCCATAATTTGTCACTTTCGCGGGGGAAATACCCGTCCTGTCGTTAAAGGCCCTTTGCAGAGCGGGTTCATTTAAACCATCACGTGTGCTGGTTCAAGAAAGGCTTGTCATTCCTGTGCATAACGCTGATCTTCGAATCGGCCTTACACAGATCTTTCGATCTTGATTGTGAGTGCGTCGTTTCTGCGTCAAAGAAGGAGAGGCAGAAAAATAATGCTCTATTTTTCGCTATCGGCTGACTCATTTTGCGACGCCGCGGCTTTTAAACCTTCATCGCGCCCATCTTCAGCGCCTGAGCGGCGCGATCTCGTCTGCTGTTTGCGCCGCGCAAGATTTGCGCGCAGTTGTTCCGAGCGGCGTTTTTCCCGCTCCTCTTGTTCGCGGCTCGGGTTTTTGGGCAATAAGGACATTGGTTTTATCCGGTATTTTGACCAGTGCCGACAGCAATCTGCCGGTAGCCAGCCTATGTTTTTTGCTCTCTATGGATATTTTACCCAAGAGATTACGATTGCTTGCTTGCGATTTCAGCAATGATATGCCAGAAGTCCGCCGCGTTCGCAAATCGGCTGCGGTAGCTCAGTGGTAGAGCACTCCATTGGTAATGGAGAGGTCGAGAGTTCAATCCTCTCTCGCAGCACCAGTTTTCCAAGCAGACAATATGGCTATTCCTTATCGTCGGTTTTGCCCGGAGTAAGGCCAATCGCGATGCCTATGACAATTCCAATTCCCACTCCTATATTGCCGAAGACAGTTCCGATCGCAGTACAAGGCGATATTGAGTGGCTTGTATTGGTCATCTCGCTTTAATCGAACTTTGCCAGCTCTTGTTTGAATCGTTCAACCATCCACGTCGTTGCGGGGCCCATTGCTGCATCAACAGGATGAAGAACAACTAAATTATAAGGCAGTTCCGGATAGGGCTCCAGATCAAGGGGAACAAGCCTGCCTTCGGCAATATCATCCTTGACCATCCATTTAGGCAAACCACCCCAGCCAAGGCCAGCCAACATGAGCGAATGCTTTGTCGCGACATCAGTCAGGCGCCATGTCTTATAGGCAAACACGCCAAAGTCCTTACCCTTTGTATGTTCGCTCAAATCCGTCACCACCAATTGGATGTGGTTGCGGATAACAGCCAATGGCACCGGCCCCTCATATAGTGCCAGCGGGTGATCAGGCGCTGCCACAGGCATCATCGTTGTTTGCCCCAAGCGGCCAATGGCCAACTCGTCGTAAGGCTCCAATGGCTGCCCGCCAAATCCGATATCCGCCTGCTTCTTGAGAACCAGATCCCAGACAACACCCAGTGCGCCGACGTGCAAACGCAGGCTGACGGTGGGAAACTGCGTTTGAAATGCAGTCAACACAGCAATGAGGACAGGCGACGGCAGAGTGACATCCACCGCCACTGCAATTTCCGCTTCCAGCCCCTGTTTTAAACCCTCGGCCCGCGAGCGCAGGTTTTGAAGCACCGAAATCATGCGCCGCGCATCCTCAAGCATGGCTGTGCCAGCATCAGTCAATCGCGGTTCCCGTACTCCGCCGCGCTCGAAAAGCTGCAATTCGAGCTGTGCTTCCAGATTGGCGATTGTATAGCTGATTACTGACTGCGAACGATTGAGCCGTCTTGCGGCGGACGAGAAACTCCCGGTTTCGGCAACTGCTACAAAGACTTGCAACTGATCAAGTGTAGGATTGGGCAGCATTTAAATATCTATCTTATAGATGGGTTCAATAGATATTTTCCCAGTTTTATAGATAGATGTCCAGTGCCAAATATTGCCTATCAGTTTCGTTCCTGAAAGGACAATACGATGTCATCCATTCTTCTCGTTACTTCGAGCCCACGCGGTGAAGCATCTCACTCAACCCGTGTTGCAACCGAATTTGCAAAAAAGCTGGCTTCGGCAAAGCTTGGCAATACACTCGTCACACGTGACCTCGCCACCACTCCCCTTCCCCATATCGATTCCGATTTTGCGGCAGGCATCTACACACCCGAGGAAACACGTACAGCCCCACAAGCAAAGGTGGTGGGTGTCTCTGATGTGGTTGTCGATGAGCTTATGGCGGCCGACACCATCGTTCTGGCAACCGGCATGATCAATTTCAACATCTCGTCGACGCTTAAGTCGTGGCTCGACCATGTTATGCGTTCCGGCAAAACCTTCAGCTACGGTGCAGAGGGTCCCAAAGGTCTTGTAACCGGCAAAAAGGTTTATGTCGTTCTCGCCTCCGGCGGCGTTTACTCCAATGGTCCGGGCGCATCATTTGACCATGCCACACCCTATCTGAAGACAGCGCTTGGTTTTATCGGCATGACTGACGTGGAATTTATTCGCATCGAAGGCGTTGCCATGGGTGCGGATGCAGAAGCGAAAGCCGTTTCATCGGCCATCGAACTGACCAACGGTCTTGCACTCGCGGCCTGAATTGAGCGGCATGAAAAACAAAAGCGGGCTTAACGGCCCGCTTTTTGTTTGGTCTGCAATAAAATTGATAGTCTATCCTTGGCGATTCCGTTCTGCATCATCAAGCCGCTTCAATTGATCCAGCAGGCTTTCAGGCACGGTTTCTTCTATTTTATATATTCCGGCAGCTCTAATTGCCGACCGGTAACAAGACTGCGATATATGTCGTCGCAACATTTGAGAGAGTTGTTTTTCGTAGGTCCGGTTGCTGCCGTCCATTGTTTTAGACTCCAACTTTCTTGTCCTTTAAACCCGTTCGCTACGACGAAGGTTCCCCTTTTCCTACATTGCAAGGTCTTAACGCAATGTGTCGCTGCGCCGCAGCCTAACGTATCTCCCCGGTTTTCAACAGCTTGGTGGAACGTCTGGTCGTGCCAAACGTTAACCGCCAAATCATTTCAGGGGAAAATTCATTGATCGAGACGTTCCATTATCTCAATTCCTTGCCTGTCGTTCCGCACGTGATTGCCCTCTTTATAGCCTATGCGCTTGCCGTCCCGATTGGCATTGAGCGCGAGGCGGAAGAGCGTAGCGCCGGCGTGCGGACTTTCCCGCTGGTGGCGCTTGCCAGTTGCGGTGTCATCCAAGGGACGGAGCATTTGACCACTGATAATCCCGAGGCAATGGCCCGCATTGTTGAGGGCCTGATTACCGGTGTCGGTTTCATTGGCGGCGGCGCCATCCTCCAATTGAAGAATTCCGTGCGCGGGACGGCTACGGCGGCAAGCATATGGGCAACAGGCGCCATTGGCATTTCGGCTGGGCTGGCAAGCTATGATGTCGCGATCATCATTTCACTGTTCACATTCCTGACGCTGCGGCTGATGCTGCCCTTCAAAAAAGAGCCAAAGGAATAGCCTGTCCCCCTGACCTATTGTTGATTGCGGAATTGCAACGCCGCCTCCCACTTCAGCGCGGACTCAACGATCTTGTCCAGATCATCCAGCTGCGGCACCCAGCCCAGCTCATTGCGGGCCTTGCTGCTGTCGGCCACAACCGAGGCGGCATCGCCCGGTCGCGCACTGGTGGGGCGGGCATCGATCGGCGCACCGTGTACGCGCTCAACACTGGCAATGACCTCCTTGACAGAATAACCACGGCCATAGCCGCAATTGGCAACCATGCTGCTGCCCCCCGAACGCAACCGCTCCAGTGCGAGACGGTGCGCTGCAACCAGGTCAGAGACATGTATGTAATCTCTTACGCAGGTGCCGTCGGGCGTGGAATAATTATTGCCAAAGACTTCCATGAACCGGCGTTTGCCAAGCGCGGTTTCACAGGCGATCTTTATCAAATGTGTTGCGCCACGGGTTGACTGGCCCGTGCGGCCCTTTGGATCAGCGCCTGCTACGTTGAAATAACGCAGGGCCGTGTAGTGAAAATTATGGGCGGCGGCGGTATCGCGTAACATCCATTCGGTCATCAGCTTCGACAGGCCATAGGGCGATTCCGGACGGGGGGGATGTTCCTCATCTACCGGCAGCAGACCAGCATCGCCATATACAGCGGCGGTTGACGAAAAGATGAAATTCTTGACCTCAGACTTAACTGCGGCGTCAATAAGCGTGCGGGATTTTGACGTATTGTTTTCATAATAGGCGAGCGGGTCGCGGACAGAGTCGGGCACAACGACGGAACCCGCAAAATGGATGATGGCGTCGACATAATTGCGCTCAATAGTCTGACGCATCAGTGCCTGATCGGCAATGTCCCCTACGACCAGCTTTGCCTCAGGCGGCACCGCCCATTTGAAACCCGTGGAAAGAGCATCAACGACGACGACAGATTCGCCAGCCTCAAGCAGGTCCCAAACCATGTGACTGCCTATATATCCAGCACCACCCGTCACAAGTACAGTCATTGCGATCGCCTATCCTTTATGTCCTCACTCCAACCTATATTGCAGCATCTGGCGCAACGGAAAAGCCTTGTGACTGCCTCGGAACGCATTTCTATCCGGTTTCCGATCATTTATACGTCCAATTGCTGAGATACTTACCGGCCCATTCCTTCAACCGAACCTTGCTGCTGAATGCTCGCCGAAAAACTAGAGTGAAGATCAACCATCCGCAACTTACAGTAGCTTGACGTCATTTGCCAAATAACGTTTATATGAAGGATATTACTTCATATAAATTTGGGATGATTTATTATGAATCGCGTTTCTACAAAAATATTTTTTTGTATTATTCTAATCTTATAATGCGATCAGTTGAAAATTTCTGACGTTGTCACCGATATATACTAAAGAACAATTGATTTAGGCCGGAATGTTATCCAGCCAAAGAAATCATCTGCGATTCTTGCTTCATACTGACATGCCGTCCGCGTGTCTGCGCACAGCTCGAGTTTCATTGCGTATTTTTTATACTGGGAGGATTTAAATTGAGCATTTTACGGAAGTTCAACAGGGTAAGCACTCTGGCAATTGTTGCGGCGGCTTTGTGCATTACGCAGGCCAAGGCAGAAGAATTTGTAAGCAAGCCCTTTCCCTTTAAGCGAATGGTTACATTTGGCGACAGCCTTTCGGATATAGGGGCGCTCAAACCACCACTGGACCTCATTAGGCAAAACCAGCAAAAAATAACGCAGACGCTCAGAGATATTTCTGGTTTGATTGAGTCTCCTCCTGCGGACACTCCAGATTTCGACTGGTGGAAATCACATGAGTATTCTAATGCTCTTCGTGCATTTTCCGAGCCTCCATACTCTGTTCCCAGGCAAACTTTAGCTACGCTCGGCAAGTCTCTGTCTTCTGAGACCAAGAAAGCGATTGTTGCTACCCTGAAAGACGTTGAGAACAAAATCAAAGACATGGCAGAGTATGGCGCTAATATGCCGTTTGGCAGGTTTAGCAACGGCCCGGTCTGGAACCAGTATCTTGCGGGTGATCAGGTCCAAGCAACAAGCTATCCCGACAATGTCGACAAGCTTATATCAAGAGCGCTCATTGAGGCTGTTTACCAACAAGATGATGTTGGACTTAAATACCTCCTGAGCACCCTTGCACAGGCTACGGGACACCTTTGGGAATATCCAGCGCAGCCTGCTTCTGACAGCTCGTCGATGAATTATGCCGTCGGGGGCGCGCGCGTGGGGCGTAAGGGTGATGACCTTATTTCAACACTGCTCATCCCCGGCTTACTCGATCAGCTGGAAGAATTGGATTACGCTCACATCGAAAAGGATACGCTTATTGTCAGCTGGTTCGGCGGCAATGATTTGTTTGCGCTGAGCAAGCTCCTCGCGTCTGGTGCAGATCCTGCCCCCTTGGTGAAGGAAGTGAAAGACAATCTGGAGCAAGGGCTGGAGACGCTCTATTCTGCCAATGGGCGCATTTTCCTGCTGCCAAATGTGCCGGATGCCTCCCTGACTCCCGAGTTCAAAAACAATGGTGATACAGCTCGCGCCCTGACAAAGGTAATAAACGATACGATCGCATCGGTTGCAGCCAATTTCGAGGCAAAGCACTCCGGCGAGGTGACGATCTATAAGCCTGACATGCTGAAGCTTATGGGTGTTGTTACGCGGTACCCGAGCGCCTTCGGCTTCTCAAATACAACCGATAAATGCATTGACGATGAAACCTGTCGGCTAAATCCAACGCCATTGGAAACTGGCTATCTCTTCTGGGACGGCGTTCATGCGACCACGCGTGCGCATGGATATATCGCGAATTATTTCGCCACCCATTGGCAGCACCCTGACCTTGCCGGATCCTACTTCTCATCACCTGAAGGCTTTTACGACACGAGGCGCCACTATTTCTTTCCCACAAATGACCTCACCTTCGGCGATCAGCTGAACGGCAACAATGCTCTATACAAATTGAATGATGCGACCCTCACGCTGACCGATGCCAATAATTATACGGGCGGAACCTTCATCGAGGGAGGAAAGCTTCAGATTGGAAATGGCGGACTGAGCGGCTCTATCGTCGGGGATGTTGCGGTATCCAAAGGAGCCGAGCTCGGTTTCAACCGATCTAATAGTTATACTTTTGCCGGCTCGATCAGCGGCGAAGGCACTGTGGTGCAATTGGGAACGGGCGTGACCATTTTAACGGGTAACAGCACCTATACCGGTCCAACAACAATTTCGCATGGCGGATTGAGTGTTACCGGTTCACTGATTTCGGACGTTACCGCCCAAGGTAATACGTTCATAGACGGAAATGGGAGCGTCGGTTCGCTTCATGCGGAAACGGGCTCCAAGATTGCTCCTGGAACGAGGGATCGTATAGGTGATCTTCGCATCGCCCGTGACGCAACCATAGAAAAAGGGGCTCTGCTCGATATTGAGATTGCTGATGATCTATCCTCTGCCGATCGAATCGACATAGGTGGCAAGGCCATGTTGCGCGGCGGCCATGTTCAGCTCCGCATGCTTAGTCACCCCGAGTTACTCACCTCGGAGCAGGTCGATCAGCTATTTCTCAAACAATATGAGATTTTACATGCGAATGGTGGAGTGGAGGGCCAATTTGAAGCGGTTTCTCCACAGTTCAACTTTATTAGCCCGTCTCTCATTCAGGATGCAAAAAGCGTCAATGTCCATTTTGATCCGACCAAATCGGTTTTGGACAGGATGCTGGCGATGGAGGACCCCATTTACGCGAGTTCCAGTAACCACCGCAGCGTCTGGGGCGGGTTCAAGTCCTTTGGCACAAAAAGCCCGCTTTTCAATACTGTTCTATTCTCCACAAAGGACAGGCCTCTGGATTATGACACGTTGACCGGTGAGGTTCATGCCTCCTTGAGCAATACTCTTGTGCAGAACAACCAGATGATAGGCGATGCTGCCGCAAGCCGTATCCGCAGTGCATTTGACGGCATTGCTGCCAAGGGGCAGTCGGCGCAGTCTGTCGGCGTGGCACCTCTTGCCTACGGACCGGACCGGACGAAAATCCCTGAAGCTTTCGCCCTCACCGAACCAGAAGCGACAACGCAGCTTTGGGGACAGGGCTACGGCTTCTGGGCGCGGCTTGATGGCAATGGCAATGCAAGCGGCGTCAGCAGCAAGACGGGCGGTCTGGTCACCGGCTTTGACGGTATCATCGAAGATGATTTTCTCGGTGCACAGTGGCGTGCCGGTCTGCTGGGAGGCTACGGCAGCAGTTCCGTCAATACCGCCTATGGCAAAGCCGATATAGACAGCTACCAGATGGGTGTCTATGGCGGGGCAAACTGGGATGCGCTTGGCTTGCGCTTCGGCGTCAATCTAGCTCATCACGAGATCGAAACCGAGCGCGAAGTGCATTTCGGTAATATTAACGGCGACCATCATGCGGATTATGGCGCGAACTCGGTTCACGTTTTCGGCGAACTCGGCTATGAGTTCAAACCTGTGCAGGGGCTTGTGGTCGAACCATTTGCCGGTATCAGGCATGCTTCGGTCAAAACTGAGGCATTTGAGGAAAGTGGTGCGGTCAGTCAGCTTGCGGCGCTCGCAAACAGAACGGACAGTACAAGCTCGACACTCGGCCTGCGCACTTCCTACCAAATGGTCTTTAGTGGCGATATTTCAGCCATGTTGCGCGGTACGATAGGCTGGAATCATGGCTTCGGTGACCTGACACCGCAACAAAGATTGTCGTTTGCAGGCGCATCCCCCTTCACGGTTGAAGGGCTGCCCACGGCGCGTGATGCCGCCTTCATCGAGGCAGGAATGGATTTTAATGTCAGCCAACGGACGACACTGGGTGTAACTTATACAGGCCAATTCTCGCAATCGGGCCATGCCAATGGTGTCAACGCCGATATCGCCGTGCGTTTCTGACGTAATAGCAATCGCCGGGGGATGGCCCCCCGGCATTGTCCTGCGTAATTATCAAGTGCAGGCTGCTGATAGGTCAGCATTTCCATAAGGTTTCCACTGTCCATCGCGCATTATGCGAAGCGTGGCAAATTGCCCACCCCGCAGTCGTGGATTTTGGCGGGCAAAAACGGTAGTAAATGAAGCATACAGGAGCACTTCATGGACTATCGTCGTTTTTTCGAAGACGCTATTGACCAGCTGCATGCTGAAAAGCGCTATAGAGTCTTCGCCAATCTGGAACGGATTGTGGGAAAGTTCCCGCGCGCGCTCTGGCGCTCGGCGGAGGACACGCGCGAGATTACTGTCTGGTGCTCCAATGATTATCTCGGCATGGGCCAGCATCCCAAGGTGATTGCAGCGATGCATGACGCGTCGAGCCGCATGGGTTCGGGCGCTGGCGGCACCCGCAATATTTCAGGCAACAATCACCCGCTTGTCGAGCTTGAAGCTGAACTTGCCGATCTTCACGACAAGGAGGCCGGGCTTGTTTTCACGTCGGGCTTTGTTTCCAACGAAGCTTCGATTTCAACCATTGCCCGGCTTCTGCCCAACTGCCTGATTTTTTCCGATGAGTTGAACCACGCTTCCATGATCGAGGGCGTCAAGCGTTCGGGTGCAGAGAAGCGCATTTTCCGTCACAATGATCTGGCGCATCTGGAAGAACTCCTGAAGGCTGCCGGACGCGAACGCGCCAAGCTGATTGTGTTCGAATCTGTCTATTCGATGGATGGCGATATCGCCCCCATTGATGCCATTGCCGATCTTGCCGAAAAATACAATGCCATGACCTATATTGATGAGGTTCATGCGGTCGGCATGTATGGCGAGCGGGGCGGTGGAATCACCGATCGCGAAGGCCTTTCGCATCGAATCGACATTATTGAGGGAACGCTGGCAAAGGCATTCGGCACCTTGGGCGGCTATATAACCGGGCCCAAAAGTGTCATCGATGCAGTTCGTTCCTATGCACCGGGCTTTATCTTCACAACGGCCTTGCCGCCGGTGATCGCCGCTGCCGCGACAGAATCCATCCGGCACCTGAAGGTGTCTCAGGAAGAGCGCCGATTGCACCAGCAACAGGCGCAATTGACCAAACATGTTCTTGCACAGGCCAATCTTCCGGTCATGCCCTCAGAAACCCATATTGTGCCGGTTCATGTGGGCGATCCGGAGTTGTGCAAGAAGGCCAGTGATCGCCTGCTTGAAAAGCATGGCATCTATATCCAGCCGATCAACTATCCGACAGTTCCTCGCGGCACCGAACGGCTGCGCATTACGCCAACACCGTTCCACAGCAATGAGCTGATTGTTGAGCTGAAGGATGCCCTCGTGGAAGTCTGGATCGCGCTCGGCATTCCATTCTCCACCGGAGAAGCGACACCTGTGGAAGCCAGTGACCGGGTGGTAACGCTGGCCGTATCCAAGGCAGGCGGCTGATAAGGCCGTCCGCTACCGGGACCTGATCCATTCGGCCAGTCGATCGGCAGCGGTCTCAATCTCATCGAGCCTACGGGCGAAGCAAAGCCTCAAAAAGGCCCCTCCTCCATCGCCAAAAGCTGTTCCGGGCGCGAGGCCAACCTTCGCCTGGTCGACAATATCGAAGGCAGCCCGATAAGAATCACTGATGCCTTCAATTCCGAACATGAGATAGAATGCGCCGGCAGGTGGCGATAGGTGCACACGTCCCGTGGCAGCCAGGCGGGCACACAGGATATCGCGAGCCTTGTGGGCGCGTTCTACCTGCGAACGGATGAAATCATCACCCTGATTCAGCGCGACTACGGCCCCACGCTGCATGAATTGCGCAACACCTGACGTGGAATACTGAATCAGGTTTTCAATGGTCTGGCCGAGCGAAGGATGGGCAACGAGCCACCCCACCCGCCATCCAGTCATGGCCCAGTTTTTCGAAAAACTATTGACGAAGATGATGCGATCTTCCGGATCCATGACGTCAAGGAATGACGGAGCCCTGCGCGCGCCATAGTAAAAATGCGCATAAATCTCATCGGCAATTATCCATAGGCCGTGCTGGCGCGCTATTGCCAGCATCTCCCGCAATGTCTCCACATCCGCAGTCCAGCCGGATGGGTTGGATGGCGTGTTGATAAATAAAGCTTTGGTTTTTGGCGTGATTGCATCGCGAATCTTTTGCGGATCGAAGGTCCAGCCATTGCCGGTAAAATCCTGCGTCACCGCAACGGGCGTTGCTCCGCCAATGGCGGCGGCGGCAGCAAAATTTGGCCATGCGGGAGAAAGATAAATAACTTCATCGCCCGTCCCGGCGGTGGCTTGTACGGCGAGTTGAATGGACTGCATGCCTGAGCCTGTCACATAGAAATGCTCGACAGGAAGATCGACAGAGAAATGACGCTTATAATAGTCGGATAGAGCCTGCCTCAACTCGGGAATGCCGCGCTGCCAGGTGTAAAATGTCTCGCCATTGTCAAGACCTTCGCCCGCTGCGGCCCGAATGAATTCCGGGGTTGGAAGATCGCCCTCACCGGCCCAGAGAGGAATAACTCCCTCCTGCTTTCTGCCGTGGTTCATAACCGCGACGATGCCGCTTTCCGGTGCCACTGCCGCTTCGTGCCGGAGATGTTGAATTAAACTCATGGCGCTTCCCACTCAATATTTTGCAGGTCTCCAAGGATCATTCCGTAGAGACCCATTGAGCAGAAGGCCTAACGCAACGCAGGTCTTTTATCACGCGGATATTTGTGATGTTTCCATCAGCCGAAATGATGTGCTGCTGACAGAAGATGACAAAAGAAAAACCCAGCTTGCTGGCTGGGGTTTGGGGAAAACTTATTTCTTCGCAAGCAGATCGCGAATTTCCGTAAGTAGAACTTCTTCTCTGGCTGGAGCGGGATCGGCCGCCACTTCCTTTTTCTTGAATCTGTTCATGGCTTTAACCACCATGAACAACACCCAGGCGATGATCAGGAAGTTGATCAGGAGAGTGATGAAATTGCCGTAAGCAATGGTTGCACCGGCTTCGCGCGCAGCTGCAAGGGTTGGGGCCGGAGCACCCGACAATTGGATGTAGAGATTTGTAAAATCAATACCGCCGGTCAAGAGGCCGATAATTGGCATCAACAGATCAGCTACGATGGATTCTACCAGCTTGCCAAAAGCGCCACCGATGATCACACCGATTGCAAGATCAACCATGTTACCTTTCAAGGCAAATTCTTTGAATTCCTTTAGCATGATATACCACTCTCCAGTATTGTGTGATAAAGCGAATCATCCGCCCCAGATAGTCTTTATTACAAGCGCCACACTAACAGAATTTGCGTATTAATTAATAGACCGGTTGAATGTTTCTACAGCTGATTTGCCGGCTGACTTGCTTGCTTCAGCGTAAATCACTCAACGTTTTCGGCCCAATACGGGGACATAGCGAATGGCAAGCTGGACCGCGATAATCGTCGCGATTCTCTACTTCTCGATACAATTCTGTACGATCTACATTACGGATCATCAGAGCGAAGCCACAATAAACCGATCACGCCCATTGCTATATTCACTCGCAATTGCCGCGAGTGGCAGTAGTTGGCTCTATTACGGGTCGACGGGCTACGCTGTACTGCATGGCATAGAATTTGTTGGTCTGTATGTGGGAATTCTACTGATCTTTACTGTCGGCTTCCCCTTCCTGCTCAAATTGCGACAGTTGGCGCGGGCAGAAGGTATCACTTCGATTTCCGACATGATTGGTGCGCGATACGGTAAAAGCTTCCTGGTGGCCGCCGTCGTAACGTCCATCACGACCGTGGGTTTAATCCCCTATTTCGCCCTGTTGATGAGTTCGATTCACTACCTCTTCGACGTGCTGGCAGGCGCTTATACGCCGCAAACCGGCCATGACCACACCGACCACCTTGTCGTTCCATTTTTGTTTATCGCACTGATCGCCGTGTTCATTGTCTTTTACAGCGGCCGGTCCAATCCTTCAGCAGAGCGCTACAATGGAATCGTTCATAGCTTGGCCTTGGACACTGTGATCAAATATGCGGCGATTTTATCCATTGGAATAGCCACTGCCACTTGGCTCTTCGGCTCGCCGTCAGAAATTCTTGCTATGATTTCGACCAATCCAAGCCACATAACCGCTCTCAAGCATAAGTTTTCCGTTGGGGACTTCATCAGTCTTGTCATATTCGGAGTGTCTTCGGTATTTCTTCTCCCCAGTCAATTTCATCTCATCATCGTTCAAAACAGGAATGATAGCGAGCTGCGCACGGCCCGCTGGTTCATTTCGGCAACCATGCTGGTCCTCGGAGTTTTCATCTTTCTCATAGCGACTGTTGGCTCGATCGTTCTTCCGGCCAATGCTTCCGTCGACTTCTATTTCCTGGCACTGCCCGTGGCCGCAGGACAATTCTGGCTGGGAATAATCGGGGTTGCGGGCGGGTTGGCAGCAGCCGCGACGATGATGCTGTTTCCATCGATATTATTGTCCGTCATGATTTCAAATGACCTGCTTTTGCCGCTTTTTCTGAAACGGACATCGGTGGGCACAAATGCAGCCAAGGATTATTCAAAAATCATTCTTGGGCTCCGCCGCGTCGTTGTTTTCGCGATTCTTCTGGCCGCATTCGGCTATCAATTTGTCCTTTCGGTGCATGTGAGCTTTGCATCACTGATACTTATCTCCGCCACGGCCATGATCCAGCTTGCTCCTGCCTTTTTGGGCGGAATGCTGTGGAGCCGTGCCAATGCGCGCGGCGTTTTTCTTGGCATATTCGGAGGCATTTCCATCTGGTTCTACACAATGGCCCTGCCAAGTCTCGTGCCGATGGATTCCAGTCTTCTCACCAATGGCCCATTCGGCATTGTAACGCTACGACCACAGGCCTTGTTTGGCTTCGAGACATCCGAACTGGTCAATAGTCTCTTCTGGACGCTGGTGGTGAATGTTGCGCTCTTCATCATCGGATCGGTTTCCAGAACCGCTACTCCAAGCGAACGCATCCAGGCATCGATATTCATTGCAGATAAGGTTCATTCAAAAAACCCACTCAATAGTGTGGAATCGAACCTCACGGTCAGGCAATTGAAGGCTACGCTGGCAAAATATATTGGCAGCGCGCAGACGGAATTTGCTTTCAACAATTTCTACAAACAGTCGAACATCACGCTGGGCGATGATGAACCGGCGGACTTTAACACCATACATTTTGCCGAACAGTTTTTGTCCGGCATCGTTGGGCCACCATCAGCCCGACTGATCTTGTCGCTGGCGATGGGACCGGCCAGCACAGCGCAACGGCAGGCGCAAATTCTGCTGGATCACGCTACCGATGCCTTCTCGCAGAACCGCCAGCTTCTCCAGACCGCTTTGGACCAGATGGATCAGGGAATTGGCGTCTTCGACAGTCAATATCGCTTGAGCTGCTGGAATTTGCAGTTTCAACTCACTTTGGATTTGCTCAGTGAACAACAGCGGATGGGGACACCGCTCGACCGGATTCTGACCGCATTATTTCGCAATGGGGATAGTTTGAACGCGCAACAGCCGCTCAATATGGACGCATTCATCAATGCCAAAGAACCCCTGCGCGTGAAGCTTCGAATGAGCGGAAAAACCATCGAAATTCGCTCCAACGCCATGCCTGACGGCGGATTGGTTGCAACCTTCACTGATATCAGCGACACCATCAATGCTGATGAATTGCTGCGGCAAATAAACGAGTCTCTCGAACAGCGCGTGCGCGATCGCACAAGCGAACTGACATTGGCCAATCAGCAATTGGCGAAGGCCCAAAAGCGTGCGGAAGAGGCCAATATCGAGAAAACCCGTTTCCTGGCAGATGCCGGCCACGATATTCTTCAACCGTTAAATGCCGCGCGCCTTTACTCATCGGCATTGATCGAACGCTTGGGCGATTTGCGTGAGCGAGAGCTTGTACAAAATGTTGACTCATCGCTTGAAGCTGTCGAGTCCATTATCAGTGCACTCCTCGATATTTCCCGGCTGGATACAGGCGCATTGAAACCGGTCATGTCTGTCTTTCGCCTTGATCCGCTCCTGCAGCAGATAGTCAGGGATTTTGCTCCCGCAGCGCGTGAAAAAGGGCTGGATCTTCGCCTCGTGCAAACCTCTGCTATCGTAACGACGGATCGCAACTTGCTGCGACGTCTGATCCAAAACCTGATTTCCAATGCGATTAAATACAGCCGAAGCGGCAAAATATTGGTGGGCATGCGTAAACGCGGCCAATCTGCACAGCTGAGTGTCTGTGACACAGGCATAGGTATTGCCCAGTCAAAACTCGATTATATTTTCCATGAGTTTGCCCGGTTATCAGAAGGCATGAAAGAATCTGACGGACTTGGCCTTGGTCTGTCTATCGTGGAACGGATTGGCAAAATCCTTGACTTGGGTATCAACGTACAGTCGGTTGTCGGCAAGGGCTCGATATTTTCAGTCACGATGCCGCTTTCCGATAAACTTGCCTTATCCTCCAGTGAAACCGCATCCACATTGCGTCCAGCGAGTTCGCTGACAGGAATGCGCATAGTCTGCATTGACGATAATGCGGATTCGCTGGCTGGTCTGCAAGAACTGTTGAATGCCTGGGGTTGCAGCATAGTGGCATTTCGAACGGGCAAAGCAGTCCTGGAGTATTGTTCTAAAAACAAGTCCCCGCCTGATGCTATTCTGGCTGACTATAATCTCGAGGACGAGAACGGACTCGACGTCATTCAATCGGCAAGGGACTATTATGGCAGTGATATTGATGCGGCGTTGATTACAGCCGACAGATCTGAAGAGGTCCAGCGTCGGACAGCCGCATTGGGTGTATCGCTGATCAACAAGCCAGTGCGGCCAGCCATATTGCGCGCGCTGCTCTCACATTTCCGGCAAAGTATCGCAGCCGAGTGATTCTCGAAGGTTAGGCCAAATTTTACTCTAGCCCTGTGGCAGTTCCACCGGTTGCATTTCGTCCCTGAACCGGGCCAGCCTGATAACGGCTTGGGTGCGACTTTCCACGCCCAGTTTGTAAAGCACCGCGGAAACGTGGGCCTTGATCGTGGCTTCTGACACATTCAGGTCATGGGCGATCTGCTTGTTCAGCATTCCATCCGCCATCATATCGAGCACGCGCGCCTGCTGCGGCGTCAACTTGCGGATACACCGGATCAGATCGGCTAAATCGGCGTCCAATTCACCTTCTTCGCTTCCATCCAATGGGGACCAGATACCCCCGTCAAGAATGGTTTGCACGGCTGCATTAATGACATCTGGTGTGGAGGATTTGGAAATGAATCCGGAAGCGCCCAGTCCGAGCGCAGCCCGTATGGTTACCGGATCATCCGTGGCTGATACGATAGCTATCGGAACAAGTGGCTGCAGCGCCCGCAAGGTGATAAGACCGGTCATCCCACCAATGCCATTCAATGAGAGATCCAGTAATACAAGATCAATCTCGGCCGATGACTCAATAAGACGCTTGGCACCATCAAGATCGCCAACTTCAATAATTTCTACATGTTCGTTTGAAGAGGAAAGCGCTAATTTTAAAGCGCCTCTAAACAAGGGATGGTCATCCACAATGACAATTGTATATTTCATAGTCCAAACGATCCCTTGGTATTGAAAATAACTGCAGTTATTAATGCGAAATATCTAATTCAAACGACTAAATCCAATTCATCTGATATATCAACTAGATTTTTACAGGTCGCAATTTTACTGCGCCCTACTCAAACCTATTAGGGTCAGAGAAATGAAATGCCTTGTTAAAATCTTATTCCCAAGCGATTATCGCTTGTGGGGAAAAGTTTGAAAGTAGAACTGGATGATCACACATACTCTCTACCCTGAGGCGCAGCCTTATTCGGAAGAAATGTTGGAAGTTTCCGAATTGCACACAATCCACGTGGAAGAGTGCGGTAATCCTGATGGCAAACCTGTCATCATGATTCACGGCGGTCCGGGTGGTGGGATAAACCCCACCATGCGTCGGCTGCACGACCCGGAACTTTATCGTATTATTCTGTTTGATCAGCGTGGTTGCGGAAAATCAACGCCCTATGCCGAATTGAATGAGAATACGACATGGGATCTGGTCGCCGACATGGAGCGTATTCGTGCGCATCTTGGCGTGGAAAAATGGCAAGTATTCGGCGGATCATGGGGATCAACGCTTGCGCTGGCCTATGCGCAAACCCATCCTGAAAAAGTAACCGAACTTATCTTGCGCGGCATATTCCTTATTCGCCGCTTCGAGATTGATTGGTTCTATTCAAACGGTGCCAGCATTATATACCCGGATCGCTTCGAAGCGTATCAGGAGCATATTCCTGAAGAAGAGCGCGGCGATATGATCGCGGCCTATTACAAGCGCCTGACCGATCCTGATGAAGCTGTGCGTCTGGCAGCGGCCAAGCTGTGGGCGCGCTGGGAAGGTTCAGCCCTCTCCTTGCTACCTGATCCCGCCAGAGCGGATGCCTTCGCCTCCGACCATTTCGCCATCGCTTTTGCGCGTATCGAATGCCATTACTTCCAGAACAAGGGCTTTTTCGATACGGATGATCATTTGCTGCGCAATGCACATCTGATCCGCGATATTCCAGGGATCATCGTGCATGGCCGTTACGACATGTGCACTCCCCTTCTGAACGCATGGCATTTAAAGAAGGTGTGGCCGGAAGCCGACTTGCGTATCGTGGAAGATGCGGGACATGCGGTAAGCGAACCCGGGATAGTGCATGAGCTTGTGGCGGCGACGAAACGCTTTGCCACCTGATGTCGGCAGTATAAAAGGCCGGCATCCATTTTTCTGACCAGTCACGCTGCCAGATGCTTGCGGCGTGACTTGATGACCCAAATATGGCCGAACGGGTCGACCAGCACGCCAGCGCGATCGCCGCTCTCAAGTGTCTCCACTTCGTTGCGTGCCGTTCCACCTTCCGAGATTGCATGATGCATCACGCGATCCGCATCATCCACATGGATATCCAGCATAACGGGTGTTGCGCCAATAGCATGGGCAGAGCGAGGACCACCCAGCGAGGCATCAGCGTCACGTTTCGGGTTGGCTCCCACAATCATAATTACCGATTCACCCATGCGTATTTCGGCGGCAATCAAAACACCGTCATGCAAATAAGGACGACCCGCCAGTTTTGCCCCGAATACATTCTCATAAAAATCGAGGGCATCCTGCTGATCACCATGTCGCACAAAAAGCCTGATCGAAACCTCTCCAATCAATGTTGGTACGGCAAACATTTCATCGCTCCCAGAGAAGAATTCCAAGCGATAAAGGTGCACGAAGTTGCAGAACAAATCAAGAACAAATGCGATTCAATACACAATCCCTACTGCCAACTTACTGTCAAAAATCAAGGCATTCAGGTCTTTTGCGGAACAGCCGGATTTGACGGCGCATCCTTGTTTTCGCCATCGAGTTCCTTGGCCAATCCCATGAAGCGCCGCATGAACTTTTCCATGTAGCTCAGGCCTTTTTCAAAATCCTCATCTGAAGGAAGATTATCGCGGACCACCGGCGGCAGCTTGCCGATTCCGGCCACCGTATCTTCCAGCTTGGCAACACGAGCCTTCAGATCGGCAATGTCTTCTTCGTAAAGCGTGCGTTCTTCCGCTGCAACTTTGCAGACCAGTTGGCCAAGCTTTTCATGACAGATCGACATTTCACCAGTTTTATTATTCATCCGGACATAACCGTCTGCGGTTTTCTCCAGCGAGTAACTTGTTGTTTCTTGTGCCGTTGCTGATCCTGCAAATAGCGATGCAGCAGCAAGAAAGGCGAATGGTACGAGTGTGCGTGACATTGAGTTCCTCCAGCCTTTGCAGACGATCCATCATGATCAAACAATACGCCAAAAATCCGAAAACGACCGATATTTCTGTTATCGAGTGCAGTCTACGCTTTGCGCATGGCGGATTTGCGTCTAGTAAACCTGTAATGACACAAATGATTTATAAGCTGACACCGCGTGCGCTTTGGCAGGTGGCCGAAAGTAAGGGTGTATTCGATGGCGCGCCTATCGACCATGCCGATGGCTATATCCATTTTTCGACAGCAGAGCAGGTTCGGGAAACGGCCGACAAGCATTTTGCCGGACAAGATAATCTGCTTCTGGTCGCTGTACGTGCCGACAGACTTGGTCAGGCGCTCAAATTCGAAGTATCGCGGGGCGGCGCCCTCTTCCCCCATCTTTATGCACTATTGCCGCTCGATGCTGTTGAATGGGTAAAGCCGCTGCCTCTCGGCAGTGATGGCAAACACATATTTCCGGAGCTAACGGCATGAGCGGCCTGTTTCAATCAATCGGTCGCAATCTGCTCTTCAAATTCGATCCGGAAGACGCTCACGGCCTTTCGATCAAGGCGCTCAAGACTGGCCTTGTCCCAGCCTGTGCCCCGATCAGCGACCCGGCATTGCGTGTCAACGTAGCAGGCCTCGACTTTCCCAACCCGCTTGGCATGGCGGCTGGCTATGACAAGAACGCTGAAATTCCCGATGCCTTGCTCAAGCTCGGATTTGGATTTGCTGAAGTCGGCACGTTGACGCCGCTGCCCCAGGCGGGCAACCCAAAGCCACGTATTTTCCGTCTTGTCGAGGACGAGGCAGTGATCAATCGCCTTGGTTTCAACAATGGCGGGCACGATGCTGCATTTAAACGTCTGAGTGAGCGACGCGGGCGCGGCGGTATTGTCGGCGTCAACATTGGCGCGAATAAAGATTCCTCTGATCGGATCGCCGATTATGTGGCGGGAATTCGCAAGTTCCATGATCTTGCAAGCTATTTCACCGTCAATATTTCATCACCAAACACGCCCGGCTTGCGGGATTTGCAAACTCGAGACAGCCTGAAAGAGTTGCTTGGCAAAGTTCTGGAAACGCGTGACGATCTCGCTGCGCGCTCTGGAGTCAAACGACCGGTTTTTCTCAAGATTGCACCGGATTTGCCCGATGCCAGCCTTGATGACATCGCGGCGGAAATTGCCTTGCATCCGCTCGATGGGCTTATCATTTCCAATACGACCTTGGCTCGATCTGGCTTGAAGAATACCGGCAACGCTGCCCAATCCGGCGGCCTCTCAGGCCGTCCTGTTTTTGAGCGTTCAACGATCATACTCGCCAAAATGCGCCAGCGGGTCGGCGTACGCCTTCCCATCATAGGCGTAGGCGGTATAGACAGCGCCGCAGCGGCGATTAGCAAAATTCGCGCAGGAGCTGATCTTGTGCAACTTTATACCAGTATGATCTACCAAGGGCCGGGATTTGCTGGCCAGATCATCAAGGAAATTTCGGCGATCATGCGCAGGGAAGCTATCTCCAATATTGCAGAATTGCGCGATCGCGATGTCAATGATTGGGCATCAAGAAGCACCCCAGACTAATCGGCAAACTGTACGCGTGCTCTGCTGGGCAGGATGTATAAGAGCGATATTCCACGCAGTCCGAGAAACAGGTACAAGGCAAGCCATAGCCCGTGATTGCCCAAATATTTCGGCAATATGAAATAGGCCACAAAATAGCCCAGCAATGACAGAACCATCATGTTGCGCATATCGCGTGACCAGGTTGCGCCGATAAATACGCCGTCCATATGGAACGCCAACAGGCCGACGACCGGCGATAGGGCCGCCCAGGGCAAATAGATCGCGGCAAGAGCCTGCACTTCGGGTGATTTTATCAGCACCGCGACAATGGCATTGCCATAGATCAGAAAAAACAGCGCCATGAGGGATGCAAGCACCATCCCCCACAAAAATGACAGCCTGATACCACGGTCAAATGCCGGGCGATAATGCGCACCCACGGCTCGCCCGGCAATCTGTTCTGCGGCAGTGGTAACGCCGTCGATCAAATTGCCAGAGATCAGCAGGAAATTCATCAGGACAGCATTGGTTGCAAGCGTTACAGCGCCTGCTTCCGTCCCTGCGCGCGTGAAATAGGTATAGGCGATCAACAGGAAGAACGAACGCAACATGATATCGCGATTGACGGTAAACATCCTGCGTATTTCGTGCATATCCAGAATGCGCGCGCGGGATGGATTGGGTACAGCACGAAACTGCCTGTAAACGAGGGCGAGCCCGACAAGAAGCGCGGCGGTTTCGCCAAGCACTGTGCCCCATGCAATACCCACAACGCCCCATCCCATAACAAGTCCGAGCCAGATCGTCATGATGACATTGATGCCGTTCAGCAGGAATTGAAGATAAAGACCCTGCATCGCCTTGCCTTGCCCCAAAAGGAGGCCGAGTACCACAAAATTGCCAAGCGCCATGGGCGAGGAAAGCAACCGGATCGATACATATGTCGATATGGCATCGGCGATTGCCTTACCCGGATTCATGAAGCTGATCGTAGCACTGAGGATAAGTGGCGTTGCCGCTATAAAGACGAGTCCCGCAACAACCGCGATGCCGATAGCGCGCCAGAAGACCGCCTGTTGCTCAATATTGTCGTGCCGCCCCATGGCTTGCGCAACCAGCCCGGTCGTCCCGGCGCGCAGGAAGTTCATGGTCGAAAACAGAAAATCGAAGACCAACGCCCCAATGGCAAGACCACCCAGCAAATGCGGATCACCAAGCTGACCAACCACGGCAGTATCGACGAGCCCCAGCAATGGCGTTGTCAGCGATGCCAGCATTACTGGAATGGTAATGGCCAACATGAGGCGATTCGTTACCTCAAAAGGGCGAATAGTTTTTGAACTGAGAACAGGTGGCGTATCGATCATCATCTATGGCACCGGCATTGCAACCGGAATCAGCTGCTGTTTCTCTATGCCACCGCGCATCAAACCTTGCCAGAGTAATTGCGACAACTACCTTAGCTTGCAAGAACCAGCGCCCAGTATCGCTCTCCGCTACCACCCTTTGCCTCGGCATAGGCCAAGCCATAGCGTTTGAAACGAGCATCCAGCATATTGCGACGATGTGGCGGGGACGCCATCCACATCGCGAAAAGCCGGTCGATGTCCATGCGCCCCATTGCAATATTCTCTGCAGCGGCACCATGAATTTCGTTGGTCTTGACCCGTGCTTCGAAACTCTTTCCCCAGCCCGTGGTGTGAACCATGCGCCCGGCCTTCGCCATATAGGCTGCCTGTTGCCCGGCGGCTCGCTCCAGAGTGGCATCGCTCTCCAAACCAGAAAGTCCATTGCCGTTACGAATATTATTGATGTTTGCGCTCGCAGAAGCCGAAGCGCCCATGCTGTTTCCGGCAGGCCCGATGGTCTGACAGGCGGCCAGCGGGAGCAAGGTTCCAACGGCAGCCAGACCGATAAAGTAGCGGCGGGAAATTTGAAAACTGGTGTTTGGCATAAGCAACCCTTGAATATCGAGCGCATGCGGGTAGCGCCCAATTATGGCTGCTTCACGTTAAAGCTGCTGTGCAAGTAATTTTTGTTTTACCGGCGGTAATTCAAAATCCGCAGGATGATGAAACATGGAACAACAACCGCTGCTCCAAGCAGCAAGTAGGATGCAAAACCTTCAATCGCCCCGAATCCGAGATTCCAGATACGCCGGACGAAGTTTTCGACCCCGTAAACAATATCCATCGGTGACCAATTGAAGGCGCTCATGACGACGCCAACAACCAGCGAAACAATTATCAGTTTCAGCAATACCCTTCCCGGCGTATCTCCCAAGAAACGGTTTGTGCGTTCTGACATTTTAACTCCGGGGCTCGCTCTTCATCGCGATAACTCTTATGGCCTTTGCAGACTGCAATCAAGGCGGAGCTATCAGGCTTGAAGGTTTCAATCTGGAGCGGGTGAAGGGAATCGAACCCTCGTATTCAGCTTGGGAAGCTGCTGCTCTACCATTGAGCTACACCCGCATTACCTTATCAGGATCGGTTGAGCCCGGCTTTGTCAAGCCGGGCTTTAGCACCGTAAGTCTATTTGAAATGCTTGGAGAGTTTCAAGCCTTGAGCCTGATAGTTTGAACCGAGGTCAGTGCCGTAAAGCGCGGCTGGGCGTTCCAGCATATGCTCGTAGATCAGTCTTCCAACGATCTGCCCATGTTCAAGAATGAACGGCACCTCATGGCTGCGCACTTCCAGCACAGCACGGCTTCCTGTGCCTCCGGCAGCGGTATGTCCAAAGCCCGGATCGAAGAACCCTGCATAGTGAACACGGAACTCACCAACCAGAGGATCAAAGGGCGTCATTTCAGCCGCATAGAGGGGGGGGACATGCACTGCCTCCCGGGAAACTAGAATATAGAACTCGTCCGGATCGAGCACGAGCTCACGCGCACCGCGATCATGGATTGGTTCCCAAAAATCGAACAGATCGTGAGCGCCGCGCTTGTCGACATCGACCACGCCCGTATGATGCTTGCCGCGATAACCGACCAGCCCGTTTGCATCGCCTGTCAGATCAATGGAGAGAGCGATACCTCCGCCCGATATATTCGGCGTCTCCGAAGCCACCAATATTTCATTGGCATGGAGCGCTGTCAGCTCAACTTCTTCCAATTGCGCCCTGCCTGTACGAAAACGTATCTGTGACAGCCTGGAGCCTGCTCTTGCAACGATAGGGAATGTGCGCGGGCTGACTTCCAGATAAAGTGGCCCCTTGTACCCTGCGGGCACCTTGTCAAATTCCTGCGCGCCGTCGACTATGACACGTGTGAAAATGTCGAGCCTGCCAGTTGAACTTTTCGGATTGGCTGAAGCAGAAATGTCCGGCGGGAGATCGAGGCTTTCCAGAAGCGGGACGATATAGACACAGCCGGTTTCAAGAACAGCGCCCTCGCTCAGGTCGATCTCGTGCAGCTTTAGACGCTCCAGCTTCGACAAGACAGCCGTTCCAGGCCCCGGCATGAAACTGGCGCGCACCCGATAGGCTTTGGTTCCAAGCCGCAAATCCAGGCTCGCCGGTTGAATTTGATCGCTGTCAAAATCACGCGCAGTCTTTAGCGACCCCGCCTGATACAATGCCCTGATACCGTTATCGGCAAGAATGCCCGCTTGGTGTCTGCTCATGTTAGCCGTTCAACCCCGTAAAACATGAGGAAAGCTTTAGCGTTTCACCCCGTTGACGCAAGCGCCAGAGAGGATTAAAGCAGTTTTATCCCGTGGTGATTTGGCCGGCCGGCTTGCAGCCACGTAAAATAATTTGCTAAAAGAGGCCCGGTATCGTTCCGGCCTTTTTGCGAGACACGCAAGGCCGGTTTTTTATTGCCTGATCAGGCAGATTGAGAAGACGATGCCAGAAGATACAAAAATCGGGAACATTACCCGCACGCTCCGCCCTGCCACTCAGCTCGTTCATGCCGGAACGCTTCGCTCCGGTTTTGGCGAGACATCCGAATCCCTGTTTCTGACGCAAGGGTTTGTCTATCCCAATGCGGAGGCGGCGGAAGCCCGTTTCAAGGGCGAAGAACCCGGTTTCATTTATTCGCGCTATGCCAACCCGACGACAGACATGTTTGAAAAGCGCATGTGCGCCCTCGAGGGCGCTGAGGATGCACGCGCCACTGCATCGGGCATGGCAGCGGTCGCAGCGGCCATTATCTGTCAGGTCAAGGCCGGTGATCACGTGTTGGCCGCCCGCGCCATGTTCGGCTCGTGTCGGTATATCATCGAGACATTGTTGCCGCGCTATGGCGTGGACTTCACCTTGATTGACGGTTCCAAAATTGAGAATTGGCAAAATGCCATTCGGCCGAATACAAAGGTCCTGTTCCTGGAGAGCCCGACAAATCCGACGCTAGAAGTCATTGATATCAGCGCGGTGGCAGACGTCGCCAATTCGGTTGGCGCAAAGCTGATCGTCGATAATGTGTTTGCCACACCGCTCTTCCAGAAGCCCCTCGAACTTGGCGCGCATATCGTCGTTTATTCAACGACCAAGCATATTGATGGACAAGGCCGTTGCCTCGGCGGCATGATCCTTTCGGACAAGGCATGGATCGACGAAAACCTGCATGAATATTTCCGCCATACTGGTCCGGGCCTGAGCCCATTCAATTCATGGGTGATGCTCAAGGGTCTGGAAACACTATCCGTTCGTGTTCGGCAGCAAACTGAAAGTGCTGCGAAAATCGCAGACTTCCTTTCCACCCATTCCGCGATCTCGAAAGTCATCTATCCGGGGCGTGCGGACCATCCGCAAGCCGATATTATTTCCCGGCAGATGAAGGGCGGTTCCACCCTGCTTGCCTTTGAAGTAAAGGGCGGCAAAAAGGCAGCATTCAAATTTGAGAATGCTCTTGAGATTGTCCTGATTTCCAACAATCTGGGCGATTCAAAAAGCCTCGTTACGCATCCGACGACGACAACCCATAAGAACCTTACCGATGAAGCGCGGGCTGAGCTCGGAATTTCCGACGGATTATTGCGCTTGTCTGTCGGGCTGGAAGATGCTGACGACCTGATCGAAGATCTCGACATTGCATTGAAGGCTACTCTTTGATCGGGTAGCTGTCGCGCCGGGAATGAAACCGGCGCGGTTTGTCTCATTTGAAGCTCCCAAGCTGCGATCACAAATGATTTAGATTGAGAAGGTTGACGTCACGGCTTTGAGCCGTGATATCAAATACATACGTCACGATGATTGTACTGATCGCGGATACTTCAATTGCGCGTAATGCTTTCCGGATGAGATGGAGAAGGCTCACGCGATGAGAGCAGGAATGTATAAAGCCACCACGTGCGACATAGAGGTTAGTGTCGAACCGTTTTATCTGGAGGAGCAATCCGACCCGGCCGCTAACCATTATGTGTGGGGCTATCGTATAACCATCGCCAATGAATCTGAGCGTACGGTTCAATTGCGCTCCCGTTACTGGAAAATAACCGATGCCCATGGCCGCGTGGAAGAAGTAAGCGGCGCTGGCGTTATTGGAGAACAGCCCGTACTCAATCCAGGAGACAGTTTTCAGTATTCATCTGGTTGTCCGCTCAAGACCGCTTCGGGCGTCATGGTTGGGCACTATGTCATGCAAACCAATGGCGGCGATCGTTTCAACATAGAGATTCCAGCATTTTCGCTTGATCTTCCCGATCAATTGCGGACATTAAACTGATTAGGGAAGAAATAATGCAGGAAACCAACCGAACCCAATCCCCTTACATCAAGGCGCTTAGCTGCTCCGCCATCGCCTTGTTGGTTGGACTTGCCGCGCTTTTTTTCGGATTTCGGCTTCCAAGCTTTACCACAAATGCAGAAGCCGCCAGCCAGCTCGTGGCACTCGTTGCCGTGCCCGGATTGATCGTTGGCCTGCTGGCCAAGAAATCAACCCGGCCATGGCCTTTGTGGTTGATCGTCAGCGCCTTTATCGTCCTGTTGATTGTGGTAACGATCGCACATGAAATGACGACCGAGTTTCGAGCCTAAGCCCCCGCAGGTCAGGCCTTCTTGACGAACTCTGTCTTTAACACGAGCCCTTTTACCTGCTTCGTATTGCACTCAATTTCACCGTCGCGGCCATTCAAGCGGATATTCTTGACCAAGGTTCCCCGCTTGATTGTTTCCGACGTACCCTTAACTTTGAGATCCTTGATCAAGGTTACAGAATCGCCGTCGGTCAGTTCGGCGCCGTTACTATCCCTGATTGTCATAATGCGAATTCCTAGTTTTTTGGCAGAAATTCTGCTGGATCGAAATCATATTGTGTCGAGCAAAATTCGCAGGTAACGCTGATTTTGCCTTCCTCGATACTGTCATTGATTTCTTCAGCGGTGAAACCTGAAAGAACCCCGGCAATCTTCTCGCGAGAGCAGGAACAATCATCATTGACCGGAACCGCGTCGAAAACCCGGACGCCCCGTTCGTGGAAAAGGCGATAGAGCAATCGCTCCGCGCCCACCTGCGGATCAGTAAGCTCTGAGCTTTCGATCGTGGAAACCAGCGCCTTTACTTCCGCCCAATCATCATCCTCGAAGAGTTCGGCATCATCTTCAGAATCGCCATTCGGAGCATCGCCAGCAGGCAGATCACGCTGCCGCATGCGCAACTCAGACTCGGGAAGGAATTGGACAATCAAGCCGCCAGCACGCCATTGCTCAACAGGCTTGCCATCTTCTCCGCGCTCGATCAACTTGGCGACCGACAACCGCAAATCGGTAGGAATCTGCTCCGACTGACGAAAGTAGGTTTTCGCGATTTCTTCAAGATTGGAACCGTCAAGCGCGACAATGCCCTGATATCGCTGCGAATACTCACCCTGATCCACGGTCAATGCCAGCGTGCCGCTGCCCATGAGTTCGACCTGGGAAAGCTCGTCCGCTTCAATCGCATCAGCAAGACGTTCTTCATCATAGCGTGCATAGGCACGCACAGAATTCGGGGTGCGGAAATCAACAACCAGCATGTCGACGGGACCGTCTGACTGCGATTGAAAAATGAACTTGCCTTCAAATTTCAATGAAGTGCCGAGCAGGACAGTCAGAACAATCGCCTCAGCCAGGAGTTGCGCAACAGGCTCCGGATAATCGTGGCGGCTCAATATATCATGCAGCGCAGGCCCAAGCTGGACCGCTCGACCGCGGGCATCCAGACCCTGAACCTGAAACGGGACTACAGCGTCATCGCCTGCAAATACATATTCATCGGGAAAGCTTGATGATTCAGACACCAGGGCGCCCTCCTTCAAGACACCATGCGAGAATGGCCTTTTGCGCATGCAACCGGTTTTCAGCCTCATCGAAAACCACCGAGTGCGGTCCGTCAATAACAGAATCCGTAACTTCCTCGCCCCGGTGCGCGGGCAGACAATGCATGAACAATGCATCAGGGTTTGCATGCTTCATCAACGCATCATTGACCTGATAGGGCATGAATACATTGTGACCACGGGCGCGGTTTTCCTGCCCCATGGAAACCCAGGTATCGGTGACAATACAATCCACACCTTCAACAGCAGCAACAGGATCGGTGGTAAGCTTGATCTTGCCCCCGGCATTACGCGCCCAATCGAGATATTTCCGCTCCGGCTCACTGCCGTCGGGCGTCGCAATATTCAGATTGAAGTCAAATCGCGCTGCCGCTTCGACCAATGAATGCAGAACATTGTTGCCATCGCCTGTCCAGGCAAACGTCTTGCCCTTGACGGGGCCGCGATGCTCTTCAAACGTCATGATATCAGCCATGATCTGACAGGGGTGTGTATCATCGGTCAGCGCATTGATAACCGGCACAGTGGCATTTTCCGCCATCTCGATGAGCCGTTCATGGGTTGTCGTACGCATCATGATAATATCGACATAACGCGACAAAACCTTGGCGGTGTCGGCAATGGTTTCGCTACGCCCTAGCTGCATTTCCGAGCCGGTCAGCATAAGTGTTTCACCACCGAGCTGACGCATGCCAACATCGAAAGACACGCGAGTACGGGTCGATGGCTTGTCGAAAATCATCGCCAACACCTTACCGGCGAATGGCTTTTCAATATTGCCGGATTTCAAGCGCGTCTTGCGCGCGCGCGCATCGTCAAGAATAAGCCTAAGATCGCCTGATGAAAGCGCCGAAAGATCCGTAAAGTGACGGAGATCCTGCTTGATTGTCATTGGATTACCCTCACGCGATCTTCTGTCTGGATGCTGGAGCAAGACGTGCTGCCGCAGCTTCGATTTTCGACAATGCTTCGCGCATTTCTTCTTCGCTTACAATCAATGGTGGCAGAAGACGAATAACATTGTCGCCGGCACCCACAGTCAAAAGATGTTCATCGCGCAGCGCCTGTACCAGCGTCGTGTTCGGAACAACCGCTTTAAGACCAACAAGAAGGCCACGCCCCCGGACCTCGGAAATAACATCCGGATAGCGATCGGAAATAGAAGCCAGTCCCTGCTTTATCAGCAGAGCCATTTGTTGCACGTGATCAAGGAAGCCGTCCGCAAGAACGATATCGAGCACGGCATTGCCAACGGCCATTGCCAAGGGATTGCCACCATAGGTAGTGCCATGCACGCCAGCGGTCATGCCCTTTGCAGCTTCAGCTGTTGCAAGACATGCACCCAGCGGAAAACCGCCTCCAATACCTTTGGCCACAGCCATGATATCAGGCGTGATGCCTGACCATTCGTGGGCAAAAAGCTTGCCGGTACGACCCATTCCTGACTGCACTTCGTCCAGGATGAGCAAAATACCCTCGTCGTCGCAAAGCTTGCGCAGGGCTCGCAGATCCGCATCGGGAACCGGGCGAACGCCGCCCTCGCCCTGGATCGGCTCGATCAGAATAGCTGCGGTCTGAGGACCAATTGCGGCTTTCAAAGCCTTCTCGTCACCAAAAGGCACCTGGTCGAAACCTTCAACCTTGGGACCAAATCCTTCGAGATATTTCGCCTGTCCACCTGCGGCGATTGTCGCAAGCGTCCGGCCATGGAAAGCACCCTCGAAAGTGATGATGTGGAAGCGTTCCGGATTGCCATTTACATAATGATAGCGGCGCGCGGTCTTGATGGCGCATTCAAGTGCTTCGGCACCGGAGTTCGCAAAGAACACCTTATCGGCAAATGTATTGTCGACAAGGCGCTGTCCCAGCCGGGTTTGGCCGGGAATTTCATAGAGGTTCGACAAATGCCAAAGCTTTTCGGCTTGGGCCTTCAGAGCTTCGACCAGATGCGGATGCGAATGACCAAGCAGGTTCACGGCGATACCGGCAGCAAAATCAAGATAGTTTTCGCCACTCTCGGTCGTCAGCCATACACCGTTTCCTCGCTCAAAGCGCAGATCCGCACGAGCAAAAGTGTCGTATAGCGGTTGCGCGTTTGCGTCCGTCATTTTTTCCGGGCCTCCATAACCCTATTTTTCGTACTGCTGACCCTTAAAGGAAATCGGCAATGATTAAATCAAAAAGCCGCCCCACAATGCCATTTTTGGGGGCGGCCACACCAAATCAATATCATCATTCAGTTTCCAATTGTCAAATAAACAGTTCAAAAGACTTACATCACAAATATTGCTGTATTTTGATTGCAACCGGCGGGCTCAACGGCCCGATATTATTTGGTTTGTCGACAAAGCCGTAAAACGTCATTTTTGCAACAGTTTAACGCGCAAGTTGGGGAAAACCAAAAAAAGCAGCCCTGCAACCCAAGCCTGACTCTTGTCACGGAGTCATCGCATATTGTAGCTTGGGAAACGAAATAGCTAGATTTCGTACGGCGTCCTCGTCATCTGAATAGATATAGTATTGATACAATCTGGAGCAATCCAGATGCGAGGAAGGATTCAGTCCGCAAGCCGTACAAAACAAAGCCCCATATGGAGCTAGGGAACAATGAACTGGACAGATGAGCGCGTAGAGCAGCTGAAGAAACTTTGGGCCGAAGGCCTGAGTGCAAGCCAGATCGCAGCACAACTGGGCGGCGTCAGCCGCAATGCCGTCATCGGCAAAGTGCACCGGCTAAAGCTGTCCGGACGCGGCAAGACAACCTCGTCGCAGACCCGCAGCAAGAAGGTCAATACCGCAGCATCCAGCAGCCAGCGCAGCAGCAGTGCAACCGTCGGTCACATGTCGAGCCGGGTTGTAAATCGCAGCGTTGGAGCGACCGCATTACAGGCGGAATACAGTACCGATCTCGTGCCCATGGTCACGCGGACGGTTACCGATGTTGTGGTGCCGATCTCTCGCAAACTCGAATTGGTCGAGCTTAGCGAACGCACCTGCAAGTGGCCGGTTGGTGATCCATTGCTGCCTGGCTTCAATTTCTGCGGCAATGATGTGGGCGAAGGCGGGCCTTATTGCACATACCACTCGCGTCTGGCCTATCAGCCAGCTTCGGATCGTCGCCGTCGCTAATTGAGCCGCGTATCAGAGTTAAACAAAAAAGGCGCCAATTGGCGCCTTTTTTGTAGGTCGGCGGCTACACTTTTTGCGGACCGAAAACCACCGTGAAGGATGAACCTTCTCCGACCTGCGAGCGGATTATAAGTCGCGCGCGATGCCGCGTCAGAATGTGTTTTACAATGGCAAGTCCCAGACCAGTGCCTTTTTGCGCCCGGCTTGTTTCCACATCAATCCGGTAAAATCGCTCGGTGAGGCGCGGAATATGTTCATCGGGTATCCCCGGCCCGAAATCCTGCACGGTCACCTTGGTCATATCGCCCGTCTGCTTGAGCTCCAGAATGACACGTTTTCCGGATTGTCCATATTTGCAGGCGTTTTCCAGCAGATTTTGAAACACCTGCGTGAGCTCGTCACGATCCCCAAGCACGTTGACTGGCCCCGGATCGATATCCCGCTCGATAGTAATACCCAAATCGGAGGCAACGGGACGAAGTGAATCGGCAACGTGATTAAGAATAGCGGCCAGATCAACCTGATCTTTCACAGCAATATGCGCCTTCATTTCGATGCGCGACAGCGACAGAAGATCGTCTATCAGCCGAGCCATGCGTTCGGCCTGTTTTTGCATGATTTCCAGGAAATTATCGCGAGCCGCTTCGTCTTTACGTGCCGGGCCTCTCAATGTCTCAATGAAGCCTGAGAGCGAGGCAAGCGGCGTGCGCAGCTCATGGCTGGCATTGGCGATAAAATCTGATCGCATGCGCTCAAGCCGACGGGCTTCTGTCTGGTCGCGGAAGGATAGAAGATATTGCCGATCACCCGCTCGCGCTTGATCCAGCAAAAGAACCGTCGCGCTGTACCAGCGCTCGACCGGCACCCGCTCAAAATAATCCACCGAACGTGCTACGCCATCCGCCATGACCGAATGAACCAGCGACTGCATTTCCGGCGCGCGGAAATGCAACATGAGAACCCCGCCGCGCTCCACCGAGCGAAATGCGCCGCTCGCCGCCGGGTTGACGTAAAGAATAGTGCCCTCATGATCGAAAATTATCAGCGGGTCCGGTAATTGCGCCGCCAATTGCTGGCCCGACAAGTGGAATATCGCCGGATCGCCGGGATCCGCTGTTACGGGTTTTTCCGTCCTCGGCAATGCTGCGGATACCACCACGACGCTCACAAGAACGATCATCAGAACGGCAAAACTTAGCCACCAGGATTCACTTACTCCAAGTATCAAGGCGGTAATGAAAGCGGCGGCGGCAAGTATGAAACGCGAACGGATAATGCGCTCCAATGCCCGGCGCCTTAGCCCGCTACCATCCTGCCCCCAGATACTCATCCACTAACCTCCCGATCAGTCAGTGTTTTTAACCACTAGACGCCACACTGCTGTCCCAATAACATGGATTTATGTCAATTGAGGACCTCGCATTGGGCAAAGATTCAAAAAAGAAATCAACATCATCCAAACCCGAGATCGCGCCCCTCAAGCTGAAGATTGATGGCAAGAAGCGTAAGTTTGATATCAACAATCCAACATTGCCAGACTGGATTGATGATGGAGACCTGACATCGGGAGGCTTTCCTTACACCGAAAAAATGCCCAGCGATGAGTATGCGGAGACACTGGAGAAGCTCCAGATCGAGCTTGTAAAGATGCAAAGCTGGCTTCAGAAGACAGGCGGCCGCTTGATTTCGGTGTTCGAGGGAAGAGATGCAGCTGGCAAAGGCGGCACAATATTCAACTTGCGCCAATACATGAATCCGCGTTCTGCACGCAATGTTGCCTTGCCCAAACCGAGTGAAACCGAGCGCACACAATGGTATTACCAGCGCTATGTTTCGCATTTCCCAAGTGCGGGTGAGTTCGTGACCTTCGACCGCTCCTGGTATAATCGTGGCGGCGTGGAGCCTGTTATGGGGTTTTGCACGCCCGAACAGCACGAGTCTTTTCTGGAGGAGACGCCCGGCTTCGAACGCATGATCGTTGCGGATGGTATCCACTTCTTCAAATTTTGGCTGGACATTGGCCAGACGATGCAGCTGAAACGTTTTCATGATCGCCGACACAGTCCACTGAAAAACTGGAAGTTTTCGCCTATCGACATTGCCGGTGCCGAAAAATGGGATGCTTATACCAAAGCACGCGATAGCATGCTGGCGCGAACCCATACGGCATATGCACCTTGGACGATCGTCCGATCAAACGATAAACGTCGTGCGCGAATTGCCGTCATACGGCGAATTTTGTTGAGCCTGCCCTATGCGGATCGTGACCTGGCGGTAATCGGCAATGAAGATTCCCTGATCATCGGAAACGGTCCAGATTTTATTTGAAAGAAATTGCCGAGTGAACGGGACGATGCGGCGTCTTTTCCCAAAGAAAAGGCGCGACATATAATTGCCAAAGCGCCCGCCACGCCGCCAAAGATATGAGCGCCCAATAGATTGGCAAGCCCGGTAATATCCAACCCGACATTTTCTCTTTTTTCAGAGCCGCCCGGCCGAGGGAATGAAATGAGAGGAAACCCGAAACAATATTCATCAAATCAAAAATGAGGATGGGACCCGCAAAACCGGTACCCTTCACAAGCGTGATCATAAGCAGCATGTAGCTGACGAAAAGCACCATGAAGGGAAAGAGCAGCGCAGAACCCAAAACGCCTGCCGTCAGGACATGGTAAACCAGAAAGCGCTTTAATCCGGCCTGCTGGAGCATTTCCCTGGGTTGCCGCATCTCAACCAGCCATGTTTGCATCCAACCTTTCAACCATCGCGTTCTCTGTTTCAGCCATATTCCAACTTCGATTGGTGCATCCTCTGCTGTGGGCAGAGTGAGCATTTCGATGCGATATCCATGACGCGCAAACCTTGAACCCAACTCTGCATCCTCGGTTACATTGAAGGGATCCCAGCCTCCAACCTCCACCAGACACTCACGACGAAAATGGTTGGATGTGCCGCCGAGCGGAACCACAAATCGACCATCGGCCAGCCAAGGCAAGAGCCCTCTGAAATGCGCTGCATATTCAAATGCAAATTGCCGTGCGATCCAGCTGTCCCTTTCATTGGTAATGACGAGCGGGGCCTGAAGACACGCCAGCTTCCCGTCGGTGCTTTCTGAAAATCTTTGCCAGGCCTCGCGCAACTGACCGGGATGCGGGCGATCCTCCGCATCATAGATAACGACGTAATCGCCCTCCGCCAATTGCAGGCCATAATTAAGCGCTTTCGGCTTGGTTCGTGGGCCTGTGCAAGGCACGCAGATAATTTTGAAACTGGCGGGTAGCATTTCTTTTTCGAAGGCCCCGCGGGTGTGATAATCGTCCGTTTCGCAAAGGAACAGAACTTCAAGACGCGAGCGCGGCCAATCAAGCTGCTTCATCGCTTCTACAAGCTGAGGAACCACCTCAGCTTCCTTATACAGCGCCACCATAACGGTGTATTTTGGTAAGCTGCCGCTCGTACTCTTCATGAGTTGCACGGTTTGATTGGAGGCATGGCGGCCCGCCAGAAACCGCAAAAGAATACAGCCCATAAACAGCAGAGAGAAAAGAGCGTGAAATGCCTGCCAAAGCGAGTTCGGAGCGAGCATTGCGAGGAACAGGCAAACAGTAATTATCATTCCGATAATAACGCCTTGCTGACCGTCGGCCACGGTGCGAGCCGAATGTCTTGGACCATTCTCAAGCATATTAACAGCGTTGCGTGCTAGATGATCCGAATGCTTTGCCAGAAAAAACTGCGTCAGGCGTGCTGGGGAAATTATGTTGACGGGAGGACCCTCAACACTTCTATCGACAAGACCCTGCTTGATCCGGGCAATGGTTGAGAGCGTGGGTGCAGTATAAATCTTCAGCGTAAAATCCGCAGTGACTCCCACGATATGCCGCCTGTGGCGCATATCCACAAATTCCGCGCCGCTTGGTGAGATAATATGAAGATCATCGTCTATGTTCTCAAAGACCAGGCCTGCTTCCTCTGCGAGACATTGCGTGAGCAGCAAATGGTCTATGCCATTTACCGCGTAAAGTTCCTCGATAAATGACGTGCCGTTTTGACGATACCGCGTGAATGCCTCTATCAAGGCGGTTTTTGGCAGGCCCGCATAACAAAGCCGTGCTGCAATGGATGGCTCCAGACGGCGCTCCGTCATCGCAAACTCAATATCGCAAAAGGCTCATTCCGTGCCCACACATAGATACGAGAATAATCGTCTTTTGGTTGCATCGAAATATACCTACAATTATAAGTAATTATTGCTTTTTGTAAAACAACTATTCAATAAATCACTATAATTATTCAATATATACGCGGGTCAATAGTATTTTAGTCTATATACAACACTGCTGCGTGCAGTCCGCGCAATTATATAAACCTATGCGTTCAAATAGCGGTTTCGGTTTTCCGCCTTATGCGCTAGCCTCTGTGCAAATCAGTGCGTTCCGAGACCTCATGTATCTTCGATCTATCGTCACCTTTGTGTTGGGGCTTCTTCTGCTAATGATAGCGCAGACGGCTTATGCCGGGGATTTTCCCCATTATTGGGACGGACGCGAGCGGGTGTCCAAACCTGATCTGACGGCGGTCAAGCGCATCCGTTTTGTTACAACCGTCGACTACCCGCCATTTAATTTCATTGACAATACCGGCCGCATATCGGGTTTCAATATTGATCTGGCGCGGGCGATATGCGCCGAGCTTGATGTTACAGCGATCTGTCAAATAGAAGCGCGGCCATGGAACGAACTGCAGACAGCTCTGGAGAGCGGTGAGGCGGAAGCCATACTTGCCGGACTAAGACCTACGGCTGCGCTTAGGCAAAAATATGCCTTTACGGCACCATATATACGCTTGGTGGCGCGCTTTGTGACATTAAGAGACAATCAATTGAGCGACCCAATCGACAAAGTATTGGAAAGCAAGAATGTCGGCGTGATTTCAGACTCCGTGCATCAGGCGATATTCGCAGATTACTTTCCAAAAGCTCATTGGATTGGCTATCCCACACGCGATCTTATGCTCAAGGATCTTAAAGCAAAAAAGATTGATGCCGTATTTGGTGATGGTTCAGATTTGTCATTCTGGATCGGCAGCACCGATGCTGCAAACTGCTGTGTCTTTGCAGGACGCCCCTATACCGCCCCGCAATTTCTCGGCGACGGATTGATGATTGCTACAACGCTTCAGAACAATGACCTTGCCGAAGGCTTCAATTTTGCCCTGAAGTCAATGGAAGCAAAGGGTACGATATCGGAGCTGTATTTGCGGTATTTCCCCGTCGATTTTTATTAACGGCACCCTATAAGCGTAAAAAATCAATTCTGACCGGGCGCTGCAGGGACACATGCGATTGACGCGGGATATCTGCCGCCATAGTGTCCGCCCGCTCCACAATATAGCAGCAATACAGGATAAACGAATGACTTCGCGCCCAAACACCCATATCGAACTGACCCCCGAATTGATCGCGGCGGCAGCAGAGGCCAAAGCTTGGCCCTTCGAAGAGGCGCAGAAGATTGTCAAACGCTACCAGAAGACCGGATATCCAGAGACGGTTCTTTTCGAAACTGGTTACGGCCCTTCCGGCTTGCCGCATATCGGCACATTCGGTGAAGTTGCTCGCACTACTATGGTGCGGCATGCCTTCCGGGTTTTGACCAATGACACCGTGAAAACGAAACTTTTGTGCTTCTCCGACGATATGGATGGTATGCGCAAGATACCGGACAATGTGCCGGACCCGTCAATGCTGCAACCTCACCTGCATAAGCCGCTGTCATCGGTCCCTAATCCCTATGGCGGTGACTATAAGAGCTTCGCTGACCATAACAACGTCATGCTGTGCCGGTTTCTCGATACGTTCGGCTTCGATTACGAATTTGCCAGCGCAACTGAATATTACAAGGATGGCCGCTTTGATGAGGTCTTGCTGCGCGCCGTCGAACGCTATGATGACATAATGAAGGTCATGTTGCCGACACTTGGTGAAGAGCGTCAGGCAACTTACAGCCCATTCCTGCCAATTTCGCCAACAAGCGGGCGGGTTCTCTATGTGCCGATGAAGAAGGTCGACGCGAAGAATGGCACGATAACCTTTGACGATGAAAATGGTGAGGAAACGACCCTTTCCGTAACGGGGGGCAACGTCAAGCTGCAATGGAAGCCGGATTTCGGCATGCGTTGGGCAGCCCTTGGTGTTGATTTTGAGATGTTCGGCAAGGATCATCAAACAAATGCGATTATATATGATCGTATTTGCGAGATACTGGGCGGACGCGCGCCCGAGCACTTCGTCTACGAATTGTTCCTCGATGATATCGGGCAGAAGATTTCCAAGTCCAAGGGAAATGGCCTCAGCATCGATGAGTGGCTGTCCTATGCTCCGACTGAAAGTCTGGGGCTGTACATGTTCCAGAAGCCGCGCACCGCAAAGCGCTTGTATTTTGATGTTATTCCCAAGGCTGTAGACGAGTATTTCACGTATCTTTCGACCTATGAGCGGCAATCATGGAAAGACCGGCTGAATAATCCGGTTTGGCACCTGCACAGCGGTAATCCGCCAACCGTGGAAATGCCTGTGCCCTTTGCCCTGTTGCTCAATCTCGTCAGCGCATCCAATGCGGATAGCAGCAGCGTTCTTTGGGGATTTATTTCGCGCCACGCCGCAGGTGTTACGCCGGAGAAAAACCCAGAGCTCGACGCATTGGTGACCTACGCCATTCGGTACTTCAACGATTTCGTCAAACCCACCAAGAAGTTCCGCATGCCCGATGAGGTAGAGCGGGTCGCGCTGCAAGAAATGTCGGAAAAATTGTCGACATTGCCGACCGGTGCCGATGGCAATACCATACAGAATGCAATTCTGGATGTTGCGCGTGCAATAGAGCGTTATCAGGATCACACCAAGAAAAGCCCGGAGGGTGGCCCCGGCGTCGCCGTATCGTTCTTCCAGATGCTCTATGAAGTTCTAATCGGTCAGGAACGCGGGCCACGTTTTGGTTCATTCGTGGCATTATATGGTATCGAGGAAACACGTGCTTTGATTGCTAAAGCGCTGGCTGGTGAATTACTCTGATCGGAGTTCATTTGGAGACGTGAATGATTGACCATACCGGGATAATAGTCAGCGATTTCGAGCAGAGTAAAAAGTTCTACGTCGATATGCTGGCTACAATCGGATACACGTTGATTACCGAAATCCCGGCTTCGATCACCGGCGATGCCGACGTCGCCGGTTTCGGCGAAAATGGTAAACCTGATTTTTGGGTGATCAGCGGCACACCGAACAAGCCGCCCCTCCACGTGGCCTTTAGAGTGAACAGCCGCGATATTGTCGATGCTTTCCACAAAGCGGGATTAACAGCAGGCGGCAGTGACAATGGGCAACCCGGGTTACGGCTTCACTACCATCCAAACTATTACGCGGCGTTCATTCGTGATGCCGACGGGCACAATATCGAAGCCGTATGCCACCTGCCTTGAGACATTAATGTGGGGCGGGCGGAAACGGAGCGTCGGGAGAGGTAAGTGGCGGGGGTGCGACGGGATTTTCAATGATCTCGGGTGTTTCTGCCGGCTGAGGCAGCGGCAGCTCCGTGTCCGTTGGTAAGGATGGCGGCGCATTGCCGAACATACCAAGCTTTTGCTCCTGAGCTTTTTTCATCATCTCAACCGCAGGCGTACCGTCTTGGGCACGCGCCCAGCCATTTGACACGAGCCAATCGGCAATATCCATACTTCCCAGCTTGCATTCTGTTGCAATCAGTTCATCCGAGGGCTGCCCCGGTACGTTGCACTCGATTGCGCGTGAGCGCAGCCAATTGCGCAAGGCAGTGCGCGCAGCCATCCCACAGGGCCAATCAACGCCATCGGCATTGCAGGTTTCTTCAATAGCCGGCGCATTTATCCCCTTAAGTGAAATCTTATATCCGGATACTTCGATGTCGCCTGCACTTGTCGCGACAGGCCGGTAAAGCAAGGCCGGTTTTGCGGTATCGTCCACTGCCACAGGTGCGGGGGGTAGAGCAGGAGGCGTAGCCTGACCGATATCGCTTAAAGGCTGGCGGGGAGCTATGCGCTCCAATGGTCCCACCTTCGTGGGAGCAGTGCCATCATCCGGATCCACCTGACGCAGAGGAAGCTGACCAATGGTTGATTGAGCCTCATCTTGTGGGGCTGGTTGATCCTGCTCTGGCGAAGCTCCGCTCTGCATTTCGGCCGGCAGCTCAAAATCCTCGACAGCAGCACTCACTTCCTGATCCGACGCAATGGTTGACTCAAGCGCTCCATGGAAGGGTGCAATGAAAGAATAAGCCAGCGCCAGCGCGACCAGACTGGTCAGGATATAGAGCGGTATCTGGCGCATGAGTGCGAATTCCTATTGGCTCGCCCAAAGGATACGCGCAATCCAATCAATATGGGCTGCGTCAAAAGTCCTGTTTGTATGCTCGGGATTCATTGACTGTAGTTCTATTGTCCGAGGCGTCTGACGTGAAAGAATTTTTGCCATGACTTCGCCGTCCTTGGTTCGAACAACCACACGGTCACCCCGCCTTATAGCCGCGCCGGGCGCCACGATGATTGTATCGCCATCCCGGTAAAGAGGCAGCATTGAATCTCCCGACACTTCAAGCGCATAGACCGCATCGTCCGGTCCGATAGGAAACTCCACAACATCCCATCCCTGGCCGACAGGAAAGCCGCCATCGTCGAAAAATCCGCCTGCACCAGCTTGCGCGAAACCCAGAAGCGGGATGGATCGCATCGCTGCGCCAGCAGCATTGAATGCTTTTCCGTGCACTAGCGTCATGAACTCATCCAGAGAAGCGCCAGTTGCTTCCATGATCTTTGCCAGTGACTCGGTTGAGGGCCAACGCGCGCGGCCATCCGCAGCATATCGCTTGGATTTGTTGAATGTCGTCGGGTCAAGGCCGGCACGCTTCGCCAACCCGGACACGGAAAGAGAATGACGTTGAGCCAGCGCATCGATGGCCGCCCATATGCGGTCATGTGAAAACATGGACATATCCAAGTAAAAGGAAAAAATACCTTGAACATGATTTTAAGCGGCATCTTAACAAAAGTCGAGAGAAATTACGGAAAACTTTCTTATTCCGCTTATTCAAACCGCCATTATTTTATTATTCTAGAAAAGGCGGGAACCGTTCAAACGGTCCCCGCCTTGATACTAAGCGGCTTTCTTTGTCTTTGCCGCAGGATAGGGATTGAAGCGCTCGTAAAACGTATCGCCCTTTTCGGCCATATCGAGCAAGAGCTTTGGAGCTTTGAATTGCGCTCCATATTTCCGCTGCAGCCCCTTGGCGATCTCAACGAACTTCGCTGCGCCGATACCGTCAATATATGACAACGTTCCACCCGTATAAGGAGCAAAGCCGAAGGCCAAAATGGAGCCAACATCTGCCTCGCGCGGATCGGTAACGATCCCCTCCTCCATCACGCGTGCCGCTTCCAGAGCGATCGTTACAAGGAAACGCTGTTTAAGCACTTCAACGTCGATCTTATCGGCATCCTGTTGCGGATAGAGTGTCTTCAACTCCGGCCACAAATGTTTTTTCGCAGGCTTGGCAGGATAGTCGTAGAAGCCCTTGCCATTTTTGCGGCCACGACGATCATATTTATCAACCAGCGTATTGATCAGCTCTACGTGACGCGGGTCGACCGCCTTGGGGCCAAGATCAGCAAGCGTCGCCTTCAGGATTTTCTGAGCAAGATCGATTGCCGTTTCATCGCCGAGAGCCAATGGGCCAACGGGCATCCCTGCCATGCGAGCGGCATTCTCGATCATTGCCGGAGGAACGCCCTCAATCAGCATGTTGTAGGACTCTGACATGTACCGCAGGACGCAGCGATTGACGTAGAACCCACGGGTATCGTTGACGACAATGGGCGTCTTCTTGATAGCGCGCACATAATCGAGCGCCACGGCAAGCGCCTTTTCGGAGGTTTTCTTGCCCATAATGACCTCCACCAGCATCATCTTGTCGACGGGCGAGAAGAAATGAATGCCGATAAAGTTTTTTGGCCGGACAGAAACTTTTGCTAGACCAGTAATGGGAAGCGTCGAAGTGTTTGACGCGAAAACAGCGCCGGGTTTAAGCACGGCCTCGGCCTTTTCCGTCACGACCCGTTTCACTTCACGATCTTCAAACACCGCCTCGATAACAAGGTCAGCACCATCAAGATCGGCATAGTCCGACGAGGTGGTGATCAGGTCGAGAAGCGCCTCTTTATCCTGAGCAGTCGCTTTGCCCTTCTGTACTTCCTTGGTAATCAGATCAGCAGAGTGAGCCTTACCCTTCTCCGCGGCTTCAACGCTTTGGTCGATAAGAACGACAGGAATGCCGGCTTTCGCGGTAACATAGGCAATACTTGCCCCCATGAAACCAGCGCCGACAACGCCGACCTTCTTGAATTTCGTGGGCTTCACATCGTCAGGACGGCGCGCGCCCTTGTTCAATTCCTGCAGGGAGATGAACAGCGAGCGGATCATCATGCTTGCTTCAGTCGTCTGCAAAATTTTCGTGAAGTAGCGCTGTTCGATCTTAAGAGCTGTATCGAAGGGGACGAGCAGACCTTCATAGACCGATTTCAGGATCGATGCGGCACCTGGATAATTGCCATAGGTTTCACGGCGCAAAATAGCCGTGGCAGCTGGCCACAGATTAGCACCGGCGGCAGAATAGATTGCCCCACCTGGCAGTTTGAAACCCTTTTCGTCCCAAGGCTGCACCGGCTTCAAGCCATCCTTGATCATCTTCTTGGCAGCTTCGACCAGTTTCTTGGCCGGAGCAATTTCATGCACCAATCCCATAGCCTTGGCGCGCGATGCAGTCAGGCTTGAGCCAGTTGTCATCATCTGCAAGGCATCTTGCTGATTGGTCAGGCGCGGGACGCGCTGCGTTCCGCCGGCACCGGGGAAAATACCGACCTTGACTTCAGGCAAAGCCATCTTGACCGAAGGATCGTCAGAAACCACACGGCCATGGCAAGCGAGCGACATTTCAAAAGCACCGCCCATGCAAGTGCCATTGATCGCCGAAACCCAGGGCTTGCCCGATGTTTCGAGTTTGCGGAACAGCCCGCCCATTTTGCCTGTCGTTTCGAAAAGCAGCTCTACTGCTTTTTGAGGATCTTTTGCTTTCTCGTCCTGAAAGAGCTGGAACATGCGCTTGAGCATGGTCAAATCCGCACCGCCAGAGAACGTATCTTTGCCGGATGTGATCACAGCGCCCTTGATCGCAGCATCACCTGCAACCTTGTCGACGATGGCATCCAGTTCCTTCATGACCTCTTCTGTGAAGACGTTCATGGATTTGTCGGGCATGTCCCATGTGACGAGAGCAATACCATCTGCATCGACGTCGAATTTGAAGTTTGTATAAGTCATATTCTCTCTCCTCAAACGCGTTCGATGATGGTTGCAGTGCCCATACCAGCGCCAATGCATAGGGTTACCAGCGCGATATTCAGATCGCGGCGCTCAAGTTCGTCAAGAACCGTGCCAAGGATCATTGCGCCTGTTGCGCCGAGTGGATGGCCCATGGCAATCGCGCCACCATTGACGTTGATCTTGTCACGCGGAATGTCGAATGCCTGCATGTAACGCAGAACGACAGCGGCAAAGGCTTCGTTGAGCTCAAACAGATCGATGTCCGAGATTTTCATCTTGGCGCGCTTCAACAACTTCTCTGTCACATCGACAGGACCAGTCAACATCAGAGCCGGATCAGAACCTATATTGGCAAATGCTCGGATGCGGGCACGCGGTTTGGCCGATAGCGCCTTACCAGCACTCTTGGAGCCAAGAAGAACACCGGCGGCACCATCAACAATACCGGATGAATTACCGGCATGATGCACGTGATTGATAGTTTCAACTTCCGGATGGGCCTGAATGCCGACAGCATTAAAACCGCCCATTTCGCCGGGCATGACAAAGGAAGGATTGAGCGATGCCAAAGCCTGCATATCTGTTGTTGGACGCATATGCTCGTCATGGTCCAGGATTGTCAGACCGTTGACATCCTTGATGTTCAGGACGGAATTCTTGAAATAACCCTTCTTCCAGGCTTCGCCCGCACGCTTCTGACTCTCGACAGCGTATTCATCGACATCATCGCGGGTGAAACCATATTTCGTGGCGATAAGATCGGCCGAGACGCCCTGAGGCATAAAATAGCCCGGCAAGCCGACTGACGGATCCATATACCAGGCACCGCCGGACATGCCCATTCCGACGCGTGACATGGATTCAACGCCGCCAGCGATAACGATATCATCTGCGCCTTGCACAATCTTGGCCGCAGCAAAATTTACTGCATCGAGGCCGGAAGCGCAGAAACGCGATATCTGCATGCCTGGAGCTTTGAAATCATACCCGGCTTCAAAAGCGGAAGAGCGAGGGATAACAGCGCCAGCTTCGCCGACCGGATCGACGCAGCCATAAATGATATCGTCCACCAGGCCAGTGTCCAACCCATTGCGGTCACGCAAGGCTTCGAGAACATGCGCACCAAGGCGAACGGCAGGAACCTCATGCAGGCTGCCATCTTTCTTGCCCTTGCCACGCGGTGTGCGGACGTGATCGTAAATATATGCGTCGGCCATAATATACTCCCTGTTGCTACCGCAGGCTCAAAGGCTGCGGGCGATCAAAAGCTTCATGATTTCGTTGGTGCCGCCATAAATCCGCTGGACGCGAGCGTCACGGAACATGCGGGCGATTGGATATTCATTCATATAGCCGTAGCCACCATGTAGCTGGAGGCACTCATCCACGACCTTGTTTTGCAGGTCTGTCAGCCAATATTTGGCCATCGAGGCTGTCACCGGATCAAGCCCGCCATTTACATGCCGCTCAACACAATGATTGTAGAACACCCGGCCTATCGTTGCTTCGGTTTTTAATTCCGCCAGCTTGAACTGGGTGTTCTGGAACTCGATCACAGCCTTGCCGAAGGCTTTACGCTCCTTCACATAGTCACTGGTAATTGCAATGGCGCGTTCCGCCATGGCAATGGCAGTACCGCCAATTTGCAACCGCTCCTGCGGCAATTGCTGCATTAGCTGGACAAATCCCTGTCCTTCTTCGGTGCCCAAAAGATTAGATGTCGGTACCCGCACCTCGTTGAAGAACAGCTCGGATGTATCATTGGATTTCAACCCGACCTTATCGAGGTTACGGCCACGCTCAAAACCCTCCTGCCCGTCAGTCTCAACAATCAGCAGCGAGGTACCTTTGGCGCCCTGAGCCGGATCAGTCTTGGCGACAACAATGACCAGATTTGCCAATTGACCATTGGTAATAAAGGTCTTTGAACCATTGATGACATAGTGATTGCCATCTTTCTTTGCGCTGGTCTTAACGCCTTGCAGATCGGAACCTGCACCGGGTTCAGTCATGGCAATAGCGCCGATCAATTCGCCAGTTGCCATTTTTGGCAACCATCTCTGCTTTTGCTCTTCTGAGCCATAATGCAGGATATAGGGTGCTACGATGGAATTGTGCAGGGCAATGCCAAAGCCATCGACACCGACATGGCTGATCGCTTCGAGAATGGCGCTTTCATGGGCGTAGGTACCGCCAGAACCACCATATTCCTCTGGCATAGAGGCGCAGAGAAGCCCGTTTTGGCCTGCCAGTTCCCATACGGAACGGTCAAAAATTTCCTGCTTTTCAAAGCGGTCATAATGCGGCAGAACCTCGGCCTCAAGGAATTTTGCGGCCATTTCCTGCAGCATGACGACGTCGTCAGTTTTCCATTCAGGCCTTGGAACACCCAACACGTCTTCTGGTCGCACACCCATGACAATCCTCCCGAGATTTGTTAAAGCAGGCCGCGCGACCGCGGCCCGTGGCTGCGTTGCATCAGCTTAGAATGCTTCTGCCGCAAGCGCCATCATTGTATCGGCTCCAGTCTGGATACGTGCCAGATGGGCAGAGGTCTCAGGCATTACACGTTCCATGAAATACTTGCCCGTGATCAGCTTGGTTTCGTAAAACGCTTTGTTTTCTGCGCCATCATCCAATTTTGCATTTGCCGCCTTGGCCATCTGCGCCCACATATAACCCAGCGACACCAAGCCAAAGAGATGCATGAAATCGGTGGATGCCGCTCCGGCATTGTCCGGATTGGCCATGCCATTTTGCATCAGCCACATGGCCGCTGCCTGCAGGTCATTGAGACCTTTTTTCAAATGCTTGGTGTAGAAGGCAAGCTTCTCGTCACCACGATTTTCTTCGCAGAAGTCGCCGACCTCCTTAAAGAAAGCCATGATAGCGCGGCCGCCATTGGCGCCAAGCTTGCGTCCGACCAAATCCAAGGCCTGAACACCGCTTGCGCCTTCATAGATCATGGCAATGCGCGCATCGCGGACATATTGGCTCATTCCGTGCTCTTCAATATAGCCATGGCCACCAAAAACCTGCTGTGCCATGACGGCATGCTCAAAACCCTTGTCCGTCAGAACGCCTTTGAGCACAGGGGTCATCAGGCTGAGAATATCGTCGGCCAACTGCTTTTCCGCTTCGTCTGCGGAGCGATGTGCAACATCGGATTTCAATGCAGACCAGAGAATGAAGGCCCGCCCCGCCTCGTTGAACGACTTGATCGTCATAAGGATGCGGCGCACATCAGGATGAACGATAAGTGGATCAGCCTTTTTATCCGGCGCTTTTGGACCTGTCAGAGAGCGGCCCTGAATACGCTCACGCGCATAAATGGCGGCGTTCTGATAAGCGATCTCGCCAATTGAAAGGCCCTGCAAGGCAACACCAAGCCGAGCTTCGTTCATCATGGTGAACATGGCGCGCAGGCCCTTGTTCTCGCCGCCGATCAAGAAACCCTTGGCTTCATCATAGTTCATCACGCACGTCGAATTGGCGTGAATTCCCATTTTCTCTTCGATGGAACCACAGGAGACGCTATTGCGGGTTCCCGGATTGCCATTATCGTCGAGATTGAACTTGGGGACAATGAATAGGGATATGCCCTTTACGCCCTCTGGCGCGCCTTCAATGCGAGCGAGTACCAGATGGACAATATTCTCCGCCATATCGTGCTCGCCAGCGGAAATGAATATTTTCTGTCCTGAAATCTTGTACGAGCCATCGCCATTTGGAACAGCTTTTGTGCGCAACAGTCCAAGATCAGTGCCGCAATGCGGTTCTGTCAGGTTCATGGTACCGGTCCAGGTGCCGTCAACCATCTTTGGCAGATAGGCTTGCTTTTGCTCATCCGTTCCGTGCGTAAGGATTGCGGCAATAGCCCCTTGCGTAAGTCCCGGATACATGACCAGCGCCATATTGGCAGAAGCCATATATTCACCAACCGCCACATGGAGCGCGTATGGCAGGCCCTGCCCACCGAATTCCTGGGGCACAGCCAATCCGACCCAACCACCTTCGCGATACTGATCAAATGCCTGTTTGAAGCCTTTCGGCGTTGTTACCGAACCATCGGCATTGCGTACACAGCCTTCCCGGTCGCCTGATTGATTAATCGGGAACAGGGTGTTTTCCGCAAGCTTTGCGCCTTCGCCGAGGATTGCGTCAACGATATCCGGCGACGCATCTGCAAATCCTTCAAGATTATTGTAACGCTCAAAACCCAGAACATCATTGAGAACAAAAAGCGTGTCTTCAACGGGCGCGCGGTAACTCGGCATAAGCTTCCTCCAAAACAAAAACGAGTAAAAACAGCACGCAGAGCATCCGTGCTGCCAATATTTCGTACTTCTTAGCAAATTTTGACGTTTCCGTAAACGTCAAAATTTGCAGGCACTGGCTTTTTTGAAATGGCAGAGCATGTACATCATGATTTGAAATGAACAATGCAAGATCAGATATACCGATCACTTCGTGCGTGTATTGTCGAGAAAATTGGCAATGTAGACCAGAGGGGCATTCCAGTTGATCGCAATCTCGTTGGAGCCATAGGCTTCAATATCGTCAAGATAGCATCGCTGGGGAGCACAGCCAGCAAGCTTCTCCTTGGAAATATCATCAACAAGCGACGAGTTTGCGCCTCCCGCAAGAGAACCCGGCGGCGGATTTGGAAGGTCGGAATCAATTTGGTGAGCGAACCAGCGGCTATGCTGATTCTTTGAAAAAATCGAGCCGTGTCCGGTAATATAAGAAATGTTCATGGCATTGCGGCCCAGAAGATAATCCATGCTTTCGCGAACGCTATCGAGATATTCCTGCTTATCGCTCAAATCGTAAGCAGCGGACACGACGATCATATTCTGCAGGATGGAATGATTGCTCCCCCAATCATATCGGCCATTGTCGGGATGATATATTTGTCCGAATGGCTCTTTCTTCTGGAGTTCAATAAAATCCGCGACAGCGCCAATTACAGAGGTTCTAGCGTCATCCCAGTCCTCCCTTCCCAGCAGCTTGCTTCCGTAAAGAGCGAGGTGCAAACGAGCAAGCCCGGCAACATTCGCCCAGTCGAAGGCACCATGCCCGCTCCGGCTGAAGACGTCACCACGCCAGTGAGGCGAGCTTTTGATTGCGGAAAAATAGATCGCATCGCCGGTCGCAAGATAAAGTTCAGCGGCGGCCCAATAGAATTCGTCACTGACGTCATCATCGCCATAGGCGCCACCGCCGTCGAAATTTGCCGATGGCGCAATAATATCAGGATGGGCTTGTGCGGCAGACCATGCCTGTTTTGCCGAGGTCAAAAGCCGTGTTGAAAATGTTTCGTCGTAATTCTTGAACACGCGGGAACCCTGGGCTGCGACGGCCGCCAGATTCAGAGTGGCTGCTGTGGAAGGAGCATACAGTGCGCGCGGTTGCGGATCATTATGAGGCAGCATGGGCACACCGGTCCAACTTGTATCGTGAACCTTATGATGAACCATGCCAGCCAATGGCTCGTCATGCGGAACCACCATTTTCAGCATGAATTCCAATTCCCACCGGGCCTCATCGAGAATGTCCGGCACGCCATTGCCCTGCTCCGGCAAACGTGACCGCCTGTCGCTCAGGACTTTTTCGGCATTGCTCGCAAAGAGCTTTCCCCGCTCGACTGTGTCCATAAGCTGGGAAACAGCGATACCACCATTCACGACATACTTGCCTTGGTCGCCTGCATCATACCAGCCACCCGTCACGTCGAGCTTGTAGCTGCAGTCCCATTTTAGTTCGGTATAAAACTTTGCAGCGGCGTCGCGATCAAGACATGGAATAGATGTGTCGCCCAGGTTCGGTGCAATGCCCAGATGTCCTGCGGGGCGCGCATAGAGTGATCCGGCAATATCCTTTCTGATTTCTGCGCCGCTTCGGGCCAGATAAAACCAGGACTGCGCATCCACACTCAACCGATCATAGATATTGGCTTCGATGGAAAAAACCGGGCTCGTGCTTTCGCCCACGACCAGATGATAGCCTTCGCCTGTCTTACGATAATTCGTGAAATCCGCCAGATGGGTTTTCAGTCCCGCCATCGCGTCGAAACCCATAGGCCTCGTCCTGCCCTGCAACACCGGTACATTTTCAGCATCCACAAGCTGAAATTCCAAAGGCGCATCTGACGGCGATATAATCGTCGCCAGCTTTGGTCCATCCGGCAAATAGCCAAGTTGGTTGGTGCGAATGGACAATTCATCTGCAAAGGCGATCGCTGATGCAATATGGGCAAATACCGCGACCAGCAGCAGCAATAAACAGCGATGTATCATTCAATATTTCTCCGCAGGATGCAGACTGCAATCGGTTATCTGAGCTTTCGCGCGTTGTATCAGATCACTGCCACGAAATTAGTCGTTATTTTAGCGCTTTAACCGGGGTCTTAACCACTTGTTTACCACGTTTCGCCAATGTCAACGCGACGGTGAACCGTGTCTATAAGTGATTTGTTTTTCACGGCTTGTCGGAACGCATGGGGCATGGGCCCCGGCTCTCCGGATTGGCCCCGACGCGCAACGCGGCCTCGGCTTTCCTTCGAGCATCCACACTATAAATTGCCAGGCAACTGGCGAGTTAATTTGAGCAGCAGACGTTCATGACGAACCAGAGGTCACTGATGGAACAGGTCAATGTCAATCGCGCCCGCCGCGATGCCACGTCGCTGGACAATCTCAATCGCACGCTCGAAGCACTCGAAAGCCAGTTGCGCAATGCCATGCGGCCCAAAGCGCCGGAAAACGAGCAGGACGGCAGTGATATTGCTGATCGCTTTGCTGCATTGGCTTCGCGCGCCGGATTGGCATCACCATCCCGCCGTGAGGTTGCGCCTTCAAGCCCGCTGCAAAATGGCAAGCATGACCTTTCTGCCATAGCCGCGCAATTAAAGCAGTTGCGTACGGAAATGCGCGACGATGCCGAAACATCCAATAATTCGATCCTGCACAATACGACGCTAAATCGGCTGCAGCAGTCATCGGCACCTGCCAACCATTTTAACAATAAGCAGTTGGACAACGATCCGGCAGCGATTTCCATGCTGCGGGGCGACCTTAACGAATTGAAGCAGGCAGTAGCCAAACTTGGCCGCAATGACGCACCTCAACACAATGCTTCAATGCCAGTCCGCTATATGCAGCAGATCGATGATCGCCTCGACGAAATAAGTCGGGCGCTCGTTGCGACCTCCCACCAGACGCCAGCACGCTTTGCCGAAGCCGATGCTTTGGAACGCCTGGAAGCGCGCATCGCATCATTGGCAAGCAGCGTGCAAGCAACAACGCCAGATCGCACTTCTGATGTCATACTGCAACGCATGGGCGAACTGGCACAGCGTGTTGACCATCTCGCCGAACAGGCCAAGCGCCCCGCTATCAACATTGATGCGCTTTCCGAACATCTTGCCGCCGTAGCGCGTCATTTGCAGAATGCGCCTGCCGCCATCAGCATTTCGGATTTCCGCGATCTTGAAGATCGGGTACTGCAGGTCATCGAAAAGCTCGAAGCCATGCCGCAGCAGTCTGCGATTGATCCCCTCTTCAGTGCCACGATCGATCAGCGATTTGCAGAGCTTACGCAGCGGCTCGACGATCACCACCAGATGAGCGAGCATAGCGGTATCCGACTGTCAGACAGTATTGAATCGCGCTTCGATGATATGGCCCGCTTCATTTGGGAAAGCGCTCCGCAAAATGATAAGACTTCCGACGCTATCCATAATCTCGAATTGCAGATTGCGGGTCTTGCAGAGCATTTAGCCAAGTCCAATGATCACTACGCTGAAATGGCCGCCATTCCTCCCCGTCTGGAAGCAATTGAGGAATCAATCGCCGCCAACCGGGATTTTATTGTCGAAACCGCGCGTAATGCTGCCGTTGAAGCTGTACGCAATATTTCTGGCGTGACGAATGTCCATGATAGCGCGGTTGCACGCGAACTTGCTGGCGACCTGAAGACTCTTGAAAGTCTTGCCCGCAAGTCGGAAGACCGGAATACAAAGACATTTGAAGCGATCCACGACACGCTGTTGAAGATCGTTGATCGTCTGGCATCTTTGGAAAGCGGACCTGTTCCAGTCTATCGTCATGTTCAGGATACCGTAACAAATGAACCGACGATAACCGAACCTGCTTTTGCAACTCCGACGTTCTCCAAGTCCGAAGAAATGTCTCCCGAAGCAGCAGCCGCTTACAATAGCGAGATGGCTGACCCTGAGCCGAATGCAAAGGCATCGATATTTGGAGGTCTGACCCGCGGTCTGAAGAGCCGTAGCAAACAAGCTCCGGCACAAGACCCAGAAATCGACATGGGGCGCGATGAACCCGATTTGAAGCTGGATATCGATCCAAGCCTGCTTAATCGTCCGCTTGAGCCGGGTTCCGGCATGCCTGATCTGAATTCCATTCTCAAGCGTGTGCGTGAAGATCGGCGCGAGATGCAACTGGCTGGATCCGGCAACGGCAAGGCGGACTTCATTGCCGCCGCACGCCGCGCAGCACAGGCTGCGGCATCGGAAATGGAGAATCAGCAAAATTCACCATCCACGGCCGATGAACTGGCTGGCGAGGATCACCCCAAGCGGAGTTTTCTCGCAAGGCAGCGCAAACCTATTCTTTTGGCCATTGGCGCCATTATGATTGCTATTGCCGGACTGCAGTTGAAGGCAACCTTTCTGGACCATCCTGTCGCACCTCAAGCTACAGCGTCCAAAGCCGCGCCAGCCCAAGCCGAGCCAGCCAAGGTCGTGGAAAAGCCCGCTCCGATAGCAGCTGCACGCGAACTTGCCGCTGTGCAACCTGCGCCGGTAAGCGTGGAAAGCGTTATTGCTGCGCAGCAACAAATGCCGGCGACCGTCAATGAAGCGGTCGACACCAGCATGACGACCCAATCCGTGCCGCCGAAGTCATCTGAACCCGTGGCGATCCCTGCCATCCCAACCGATGGATTGCCGGATGAACTTCACACAGCTGTCGTCTCGGGCGATAACAAGGCGCTGTTTGAAATTGGCGACCGCTACATGGATGGGCGTGGCCTTGCGAGCGATTATGGCAAAGCCGCCGAGTGGTACAGGCTGGCCGCAGAGCGTGGTTTTGCTCCTGCTCAATACAGGATCGGCAACTTCTACGAAAAAGGGCTTGGCGTAGACCGCGATGCCGCGAAGGCCAAGCACTGGTACGAACTTGCCGCCAATCAAGGCAACGCCAGCGCCATGCATAATCTCGCTGTACTGTTGGCCGCCGGGACAAATGGCGCACCGGACAATGAAGCGGCGGCACGCTGGTTCACGCGTGCTGCCGAGCTTGGCGTCAAGGATAGCCAGTTCAACCTTGCCATACTTTCGGCGAAGGGCGTTGGCATGAAGCAAAATCTGGAAGAAAGCTACAAATGGTTCGCCATCGCGGCGCAAGCCGGTGATAGCGACGCTGCTTCCAAGCGTGAGGATGTTGCGCACGCGATGACTCCCGATCAGCTTGCCCGTGCCAAGGCTGCCTTTGCCCTGTGGAAGCCAAAGGCGATGGATGCCGACGCCAATGCGCTGAATATTCCTGAACAATGGCGCGAAACGCCTGTGAAGACCGGTTCGCTCGACATGGAAAAGGCCGTGCGCAACATCCAGCTGATTTTGAACAAGAACGGCTATGATGCTGGTGGTTCTGACGGGAGAATCGGCTCCAAAACCCGCGAGGCGATCATGGCGTTCCAGAAGGATAATGGTCTGAAGCCGACCGGCAATATCGACAAGGATCTGGTACAAAACCTGTTGAAGAAAAACGGCTGAACGCTCCAAGCGCTTTGCCGTGATAAAATTGCCTCAGGACCCGAAAAAATCCATTGCGACAAAGGGTTTCGCGTTTAAACCTATATTAAAGTCAAACTCTCAGTCTAAACTCCAATAAAGCCCGCAAGCGAGCAAGAAACCTTAAAGAATTGCTGTCATCGTGGTGCTTGAGCACCATAATGGGGTTTGAAGAGACTTGGGTATTTACCTGCCAATAGCCGAGATTTCGGTCAATATCTTCGTGCTGTTCGGCATGGGAGCGGCTGTGGGATTCCTGTCTGGCATGTTTGGTGTCGGTGGGGGATTTCTCATCACCCCGCTCCTGATTTTCTACAATATTCCCCCTGCTGTCGCCGTTGCGACGGGTGCAAATCAGGTCATCGCCTCTTCTTTCAGCGGCGCTCTTACGCATTTCAAGCGCGGCACGCTGGACGTCAAACTTGGGTCATTGCTGGTTATAGGCGGCATTGTTGGTGCTGGCGTAGGCATTTATGTTTTCGTTCTCTTGCGCGAACTTGGTCAGCTGGATCTGATAGTTTCCCTGCTTTACGTGGTCTTCCTGTCAACAATCGGTGGTCTGATGCTTTTTGAAAGCGTCCAGGCCATGCGACGAACCCGAGCAGGACAATTGGCAACGTTGAAAAAACCGGGGCAGCACAATTGGGTGCACCGGCTTCCATTCAAAATGCGGTTTCGTGCCTCAAAGATCTATGTGAGCATTATTCCCATTCTGGTATTGGGCGCAGCAATCGGCTTCCTGTCGTCAATTATGGGTGTGGGTGGTGGCTTCATCATGGTTCCAGCCATGATCTATCTGCTTAAAATGCCAACCAATGTCGTTATCGGCACGTCGCTCTATCAAATCGTCTTCGTTACCGCCTTTGCAACAATCATGCAGGCAACCACCAACCAGTCAGTCGATATTGTGCTTGCGTTTCTGTTGATGTCCGGCGGTGTCATCGGCGCGCAATATGGAGCGCGTATCGGCCAGAAATTGCGCGGCGAGCAACTGCGCGCCTTGCTGGCTATGCTGGTTCTCGCTGTTGGCCTGCGTCTTGCTATCGAGCTTTTTGTCACTCCTGATGATCTTTATTCGATCAGCCTTGCAGTTGTAACCGGGGGCGGCTTATGAGGCTGGCCCAGTATTCATTCTTCCTGCTTGCCGCGTTTCTTGCCGGGCAACCTGCCCTGGCCCAGCAGCGCCCAGCAAATACGGAAACGGTGGAGATTGGCCTTTCGACCGATACGATTGCCATCACCTCGGGCTTTCGCGGCACTGACCTGATCGTATTCGGGGCCTTGGATAATGCCGACCCGCTCATTCAACGGCAGGGGCGCTACGATATTGTCGTGGTTCTAGAAGGACCGGAACGCAGTTTTGTTGTCCGCCGCAAGGACCGCTATCTGGGTATTTGGGTCAATGCCGAATCTGCCTCGTTCCAGCACATTCCAGCATCCTATTCCCTTGCCTCCACGCGAAATCTACAGGACATCGCGACGCCGAAAATCTTCACCCAGCTTGGGCTTGGCGTGAACAATATGTACTATGAACCGATGCCGGACGGTTTCAGCTCCAGTGAATCACTCAAGGAATTCACGACCGAATTGCCGCGCCTCAAGCTTAAGCAAAGGCTGTATAACCAGCGTCCCGGCGATGTTCAGTTTTTGTCGGCGACTCTTTTCCGCGCGACGCTATCCCTGCCTGCCAATGTTCCTGTTGGCAAGCATGTGGCGCGGGCTTTTCTCTTCCGCAATGGTGAGTTCTTGCGCGAAAATGCCACCAGTCTCAATATTGTAAAGGCTGGGCTTGAGTTCCGCATTTATCGTGCAGCGAACCAATATAGCTTGCTTTACGGTATTTTCGCCGTGTTGCTGGCCGTGGTTACCGGCTGGGCTGGCCGCCTGATTTTCCGTAAGGATTGATCCTCAATCCCGCAGTCTTGCAACAATAATCAGCCCTTGCAGAGGTTCGCCGCGATCAAGCCGAATGGTTTCTCTGGCAAGCGAGACCAAAGCCATGCCCTGCGCCGACAAAAGCCGCTCTATATAGGATTGCGAGTGGGTATAGCGTAGCGAAGGTTGCAGGATCGGCTCATCGCTGCCCTCTTGATTTTCGACCGAAAAGACAAAGAGTCCATCCACCGCCAGTGACTTTGCGATCGTTGCAAAGGCGCGCTCAAGATCGCCCACATATACGAAAACATCGGCGGCAATCACTAGATCGAGGCTACCGGGTTCCACCTCGAATTCGTTGACATCGCTCTTGCGTAGATCATCATAGATTTGCTTTTCGGCAGCCTTTTGTAACATGGCTTCCGACAAGTCCATTCCGTCCAGACGGTCAGCGACCGGTCGCACATATGGACCCATCAAACCCGTGCCGCAGCCCAGATCAAGCGCCCGATGATATCTGCGTGCACCGCCATGCACTTCAATGGCTTGTGCCAAAAGCTCTGGAACGCGATAGTCGAGTTTGTCTAGCAAGGCGCTTTCAAAAGTCGGCGCATAGGCGTCAAAAAGAGTTTCGACATAGGCCAAAGGCGGCGTTGCAGGCACTTGCGCATAACCGGTCGCGGCAAGCTTCAGGCCTGCACCAAAGCGATCTTCCGGATCGCATTCCAGCACCTTGCGCCAAGCCGCAGCAGCTGATTCATGCTGCCCGGCGGCTTCCCACATTTCACCGAGGCGAAACCGCCCTGCAGTCCAATCCGGAACAAGTTCCAGCGCCTGCGCCATAAGATCGGCAGCAGCGGCATGATCGCCGCTGTCGAACAGCATATCGGCATAGGAAGCGCGGCGGTCGGCTATCAGATCACCAGATGAGTGGAACGCACGCGCCACTATTGTCAGTTCGTGATCTGCACGCGGATGGCGATAATATCGACAACCTTGCCGGTTTGGGAAATATCCGAATTGATCCTGATAACGCCATTACCCGACGGTTTCTTGTTGGCGGGAAAATCAACCTGCACAAGATATTCCTTGCTGGCGTCGGAAACATCGTAGCGCTTGCGGCCACATTCGCCAAGATTGCCGAAGTTGCAACTGACCGCCATTTGCGTCGCGGTGCCATCCGGCGTCCTTGCCACGATATCAAACAGCGCGGTCTTGCCCGCCAGTTGCTGCAATACGCCCTCACCGATCTGGAAGCTGATCTCATCTGCTTCGCCCGGCGATTTTATACGCAGATATTTCTGCACCTGATCGCCATCAATGGTTGCCGTTGCCCGCCCCGAAACGGAAACCTGTGTTGTATCCGAAGGTTCGAAAATGCCAATCCACGTACCTTCGCTGGGCAATTGCCCTTCTTTCAAAGGTTCGTGGCTGCCGCTGGCTGCGGGATTGCCCGTGCTGGCCGGGACGCTGGAAGGCTTCGAATTGATTATGCCCGTCGCCACCATCCACAATACAACGATCGCGACGACAAACAGGGCAAGAACAATCAAAAGCTTTGTCAAGCCTGTAGCCTTCTTGCTCTCCTGGCGCTGCTTTTTCTCGCGCCGGTAACGATCTTTCTTCACATAGTCCGGGCGTTCATTGCCGGCAGTAAAAGGCCTGTCTGTGGCCAGTTCCGGGGCACCGAGCTCTGGGGCTGGTGCGTTGCCGATGGTCGGCTCGATACGTGCATCACGGCCACGAGGGGCCGCAGGCGCTGCGGAAAAGCTTGGCTCACGCGGCTCGACAACCGGCGCTGGCGCAGCATTAACTACCGGGCGCGCAGCCTGCGCTTCATTTTCGATCTTGGTAATGGCGAGCTTCAGGCGCTCGCGCCGTTCCTCGCGCTGCGCGTCGTCAAGCGCCCCATTGGCCGCCAGCGAACGCTCATGCGCGCCCCAGGCCGACTCGTAAACCTTCTGCCGTATTGCAGGGTTCTTGGCATCAGCCTTGGCCAATGCATTGCGGATTGCTTGTTCGATCGCTTCCAAACCGACGATTATCCCTTAAAAGAATCAGAGGCTAGCCATAACCTATCTGACTGCTTATTCAAGACAGAGGCGGCGCAATCATGGCCGCATCATACTTTTTGATGAGATCATTTTTGGTCCACATAGCTTTTGCTTGCTCAAAATCAAAGGCATGATAAAAAGGCTTACGTTTACGCAAACGTCAAAATTTGTCATATCTGGGAGGTAGTCATGGCATTGCCGGAAATTCTGAAGAAAAACCTGCGGATTCCGGTTGTCGGAGCGCCCTTATTCATCATTTCCCATCCGGCTTTGGTCATTGCGCAGTGCAAGGCTGGCATTGTCGGCTCCTTCCCCGCGCTCAACGCAAGGCCGGAAGCTCAGCTTGATGAATGGCTGGCGGAAATCACCGAGGCTCTGCGCGACCATGACGAGAAGAACCCGGACAGCCTCGCCGCGCCTTTTGCGGTCAATCAAATCGTCCACCGCTCCAATAAGCGGCTAGAACATGACCTGACCATGTGCGTGAAATACAAGGTGCCGATTGTCATCTCGTCGCTGGGCGCAGTTCCCGAGGTAAATGACGCGATCCATTCCTATGGCGGCATTGTCCTGCATGACATCATCAACAACCGCCACGCAAACTCCGCCATCCGCAAGGGCGCCGATGGGCTGATTGCCGTTGCTGCCGGTGCAGGCGGCCATGCGGGCCCGCTCTCCCCCTTCGCGCTTGTACAGGAAATCCGCGAATGGTTTGACGGCCCGCTGCTGCTTTCCGGCGCTATAGCCACAGGCAAGGCCGTGCTGGCCGCGCAGGCCATGGGCGCAGACCTTGCCTATATCGGCTCCTCCTTCATCGCCACTGAAGAAGCGCGCGCTGTTGACGACTACAAACAGATGATTGTCGATAGCGCCTCTTCCGATATTGTCTATTCCAACTATTTCACCGGCATTCACGGCAATTATCTGAAACCATCCATCGCCAAATCGGGCATGGACCCGGATCATTTGCCCGAAGCCGACCCTTCCAAGATGGATTTCGAAGCGGCGACCACCGGCGCAAAAGCCTGGAAAGACATATGGGGCTGCGGCCAAGGCATCGGCGCAATCAAACAGATTGTTCCGGCAGGCGAACTCGTCGCGCAGCTTGAGCGGGAATATAAGGAAGCTAAGGCAGCGCTCTGCGCCGCCTAACGCGCTTCGGCCTTGTCCAAGACAATCTGCATAAATGTCAGATCAAGCCATTTGCCGAATTTGGTTCCTACTTCCGGCAGATGGCCGACCACCTGAAAGCCAAGTTTTTCATGCAGGCGGATGGAAGCTTCGTTGCCGGATTCAATACCGGCAACCATTACGTGCTTGCCCAGCTCGCGCGCTTTTTCAATCAACGCCAGCATGAGCATCTTGCCGATACCACCGCCACGCGCAGTCTTATGGACATAGACCGAATGTTCCACCGTGTGGCGATAGCCCTCAAAGGCTCGCCAATCGCCAAACGATGCATAGCCGGTGACTTGCCCCTCATTATTGACACTGACAAGCACGGGGAAACCCTTTGACTGCCGGTCGAGAAGCCAAGCCTTGCGATTATCGAGATCAACCAGCGTCTCATTCCAGATCGCCGTCGTGTTGAGCACAGCATCATTGTATATTTCCAGGATAATTGGGAGATCCGATTCCACAGCCGCACGCACAATCACAACTTGCACCTTTAATATTTGTCTACTATAATTTTAATATGTCTCATAAAATAGATAATGTCGATCAAAAAATTGGCTTCCGCATCCGCATAGAGCGGGAAGCACGCGGCTGGTCTCTGACAGAACTTGCACAAAAATCCGGCGTCTCCCGCGCCATGATCAATAAGGTGGAACGCGGCCAGAGCAGCCCGACAGCCATGCTGATGGCGCGGTTTTCCGGCGCCTTTGGCTTGAGCATGTCAACATTGATGGCGCGAGCGGAAATGCAGGCGGGGCGTTTGCTGCGTCGTGGTGACCAACCCATATGGACCGACCCGGAAAGCGGCTATACTCGGCGCCATGTCTCGCCCGTCTCGGACCTTCCCATGGACGTGGTTCATATCGACCTGCCGCCACAGACGCGTGTGCCGCTGCCTGCCTCGGCCTATATTTTCCTGCGCCAGTTGATCTGGGTTCTTGGCGGGACACTGACCTTCATCGAGGGGGAGACGACCCACACCTTGCAAGAAGGCGATTGCCTTGAGCTTGGCACCCCCAGCGACTGCGTGTTCGCCAATGAGACGAATGCGCCCTGCCGCTATGCCGTGATCGTGCTGAGCAAGCGCTAGAGTGCACTGACGAGAGGGCTTGCCGCTTGTTCACGCATAAAGGGATTGTGGGTATTTGCGTCAAAGCTGGCATGGCAAGGCTTGCAATTCAGCCACAATGACGATATCAGGCGCGTCATCCACGGCCAATCAAGTTTGGCCGCTTTGGATCAGGGAAACCAGCGTTCCCGCCGCTTTAGCTCAGTTGGTAGAGCACATCATTCGTAATGATGGGGTCCTCGGTTCGATTCCGGGAAGCGGCACCAGCCGGTTATTTAACACGATTTACATACTCTTTGAAAGCTTCAATTGGGTCTACACCTAAAGCGCGCGTATAAGCGATGAATTCCGCAATATCTATTCGTCGTTCGCTCCCTTCCACTTTCGCAATATATGATTGTGGCTTTCCAAGCCTTTCAGCAACGAACTTTTGTGTAAGTCTGTTGTCTAGCCGAATGCCCTTGAGCAACAAGACCAGTTCTGTATAGCCATCAGAATGTAGCGATTTCATCATATGCCTCAATCGGATCATGAGGCATTTGGAATAATCCCACTTTCGGATTATCCCATTTTAGGATACTACTCATCTAGCCAATGGATGTTTAGATAGATGGATAATTACAATTTCTGGGCTGATTTTCTTGATACCTTTCAATCGTCACCCGACTGGATCAAGGCCTTATGGCTGCTCATCCCGCCCGGTTTTCTGCTTGGCCTTATAGCGATTGTGATGCGCTTCAGCATGGCAAACAAACAGATGAATCATACCTCAAAGGGTGAACTGATTTATTCAGTCCACCGCGATGCGGGAAATCAGCTGCATATCGTCAGACATATCCCACTTGTTGACGGCAACCCGGCATTGCTCATGCTTGATCCTCTGAGCAACTCCGAACCTGCATCACAAAACCCAAACCGCCTTGCCCCGCCCGCTTAAGAGACTGTCAGAGTACTTAAACGGGTCATGCAGGGGTTACATGCCCCAAAACAGGTAGCACACAAGCCTCTGACAAGCTCTGAGGCCGTCTGAGCACCCATGGCTGTGGTAAAGGCAAGCCTAGCGTTAATGCTCTTCCGCTGATTACTTCGTCAGTTTGGCAATCTGGCTGCTGATGATTGCGATGAACAATCCGGGATCGTCAAAAGCCCTTGCAGAGAGCATAGCCCCATGAACCGAAGCCATCAGCATTTGGGCCTCCTCTTCCGGGGACCTGTTCAACCGGAACAGACCCTGCTCCGCTCCTGCGCTCAGCACCGCCGCAAGCCATGTTGCGAGGCTTTGGAAATGGGCGCGCACGCGCGAGGCGACCTCATCGGGCAGCATTTGCATCTCACCAGCCAGCATCGCGCAGACGCAAAAGGGCTGCGAGGCATCGCGGATGCATGTGTCCCAGTAACGCAAATAGGCCTGTAACTGTTCGTCAGGGCTAGCAACCTGGCTTCGCAGCGAGCTCAAACCCGCCTCAGCCTGCCCCCGGTAACGGTCCACCAGCACGGCGACCAGTTCGGCCTTTGTCGGAAAGTGATGGTGGATACTCGCCTTTCGGATGCCTATTGCAGCCGAAATATCGGCATAGCTGAATCCGTTATAGCCACCCGCGACAATGAGAGACTGCGCGACGTCGAGAATCTTTTCTGAAGTGGAAGCCATTGATTTCATAAGCTCGCCTACCTTCTGGTAGGCTGGATGTCAAGACCATGCGCCGCCGCCCCTTTCACAATGAGGTGTTCACAAACAGGGTTGACTCACGATTTTAACCTTCCTACTAGTAGGTAGATTTTAAACAGGAAAAACGCCCATGCAAACTCAACCTTCAACCCCGTCCAACTGGCTGCGAAACTATTATTTTACACGCGCCATCTTCTCTGTCGCGTGGGTTACCGCCGCCATTCTTTTCAACGCGCAATCCTCTTTCGTCGTGCTTCTGCTCGTCATCTATCCGGCATGGGATGCGCTCGCCAATCTGGTTGATGCCCGTGTCACTGGCGGCTTGAAAGCCAATCCGTCTCAAGGGTTCAATGTCGTGGTCAGCACGATAACAACCATCGCCGTTATCCTTGCTGTCAGCAACAGCATGTATGCGGTTCTGGCCGTGTTCGGCGTTTGGGCGATCTTTTCAGGTTTGTTGCAGTTAAATACGGGTCTGAGGCGCTGGCGTTCTTATGGCGCGCAATGGCCGATGATCCTGAGCGGCGCACAATCGGCCCTTGCCGGTGGCTTCATGATCAGCCAATCCATCGGCACTGTGGTGCCGACGATTCTGGAAATCGTTCCCTATGCAGCCTTTGGCGCGTTCTATTTCCTGCTTGCGGCAATCTGGCTTGTCATCACAGTCTATCGCAAAGCAGAGGTGTAGGTGTCGTCGCTCTCTATTTGCGATCCGATAAAGCTTAGCTGTCCTGTTAAGCACAGACTTAAACCAAACGTGCCGTCGCAGTAGCAATGCGGGCAAAAAATTGGCCGGGCAGGCGCAGTCTATGCGCCTGCCCGGCGCCATATAATATAGGCTTAGCTTATGTCTTCGACAGGAGCGCTTGGACCATTTTTCTTGATTGAATCAATGGCGTTTTGCGCGCTGGACTTGGATGTATAACCCTCGGTCGAGAACATGACTTCGCTGTTATATTTAAAGCGAACGCGAAACTCGCCAGCTTTGTCTTTATAAATTTCGAACTTGTGGGCCAAAATATAGCTTCCTTTTGCAAGCGTGAATCACACAACCTCAACGTGCCATTTGCAAAGACTATTGACAAGGGTTGCATTGGTGCCAGTCTCCCTCGACTTGGCCAGTCCACCTGCCACTCAAACAAACAAAGAGCGCCATTATGAACACTGCGAGTGACGCCCGTTTCTGGGACCGATCTTCACGGAAATATGCGGCGGGCAAAATCGCAGATCAGGCCGGATATGAGCAAACGCTGGACCGGAACCGCGCTCTGTTACAGCCGGACGACAGAGTATTGGAGCTCGGCTGTGGCACAGGCACGACGGCGCTGCGGCTTGCGGGCAATGTACAAGCCTATCTCGCGACAGATATTTCCAGCGAGATGATCGCGATTGCCGAAGGCAAGCGGGCAGCAGATCCCATTGCAGGGCTTTCCTTCCGCGTCACCACAGCCGAAGGATTGGCGCTCAGCGATGGCCCATACAACGCCGTTCTCGGTTTTAATTATCTCCATCTGGTCCGCGATCTGCCCGGCACGCTGCGCCATATCCATGCCTTGCTCGCGCCTGGCGGGCTGTTTATCTCCAAGACGCCCTGCGTCGGCGAGATGAACCCACTCATTCGGCTGGTCTTGCCGCTTATGCGAGCGGTCGGGCTTGCGCCCTACGCCGGTGTCTTCCGGGCTGCGGAGCTTAGCCAGATCATCAGCGCCGCTGGCTTTAGCATTCTTGCCTCGGAGAACCACGCAACCAAGGGAAATGACAATCGGCCCTATATCGTGGCGCGCAAGCAGTGACCAGCGTGGTTGTCACGGTAGCGGGCGGGAGAATTTGCATAATCGGGGATTGATATTTGGCTGGGGAACCTGGATTCGAACCAGGACTAACGGAGTCAGAGTGTTTCTTTACACGTTGTTTTAATTATACTTTTTTATGTCATGTCGCGTCTATGTTGCGCTGGCTGTCATAAGTCGGTTCTCAGCGTCAGCCAAAGCTTGCCCTTCATCTACCGACGGAAACAAGTGCCCGTAGGTGTCAAAGGTCACCTGAATAGACGAATGCCCCACACGCGCTTGCACAGCCTTCGGTGATAATTCTAGACCGCCGTCTGTCTTGCTGTTGATGCACCATGACGCAAACCAGTGCCGCAAGGCGTGAAGGCCGGTGTATTTAGCTTTCACAATGGGATTGCCAGTATCATCTTTCTTCCCGGTATCAACCACCACGCCGGCCTTGATCATTGTTGGATGCAGGCCGCGCTTGATAATGTTCTGGTGCCATTCGACATTTCCCTCCCCGTTTGGAAAGACAAGGTTCAAATCACCTTTCGGGCAAGCCAACTTCCATTCTTTCAGGGCGTTGATGACCATGGGCGTTAATGGAATGGTTCTCTGTCCAGCGTCCGATTTTGGCATACCGATTACGTGATACTTGTCAGCCCGCTGCCGGACATTAAGCTTCGCCTTATCCAGATCGACATCATCCCACGTCAGCCCACGCAATTCTGATGCCCGCAAACCGGTGAATGTTGCTGTAATCAAAAAAGGCCTGTATCGGCCCTCAGCAGCAACGAGAACCGACCTGATCTCTTCCATGGTCGGGATATCCACGCCATAGCGCAAACGGGCTTTCTGTCGTTTCTCTGCCTTGCCTGCGCTGTTGCCGCGGCGCCTGGTCATTTCATGCACCGCATTGCGTACAACGAGCCCACGCTCCTGTGCGTCGGAAAGGATGCTGCCGAGGCTGACAGTCACGCGCTTGACCATAGCTGCAGATCGGCCGTTCTCTCGTAACTTCTCTTGAAAATCTCGGACGGCTGGCACTGTGATCTTCGAGAGCTTTATGGCTCCGATTGTTGGCTCGATGTGAAGGTTGAGGTGCTGCGTGTATTGATCGACCGTCGATCGCTCCAGCCCGGCATTGTCACAACTGGCAAGCCATAGCTTCCCAGCCTCCCTTATCGTCACTGTGGCACTATCGGCAACATGAACACCCTGCCTCACCTCGACAGTCGCAGTAGCCGCGAACTGGTCAGCATCCTTTTTCAGTTTAAAGGTTTTCAGTCGGCGAATACCTTTGGTATCGGCATAATCGACCACCCAAGCGGTTTTTTCTTCACCCTTGGCATTTGTCCATGTGCGCTTGCGGATCGACATTTTTATTCTTCGTGTTCGTCAGCTGCCAGAATGTCGCCTTTTCCTTGGGTTGCGATTAGAGTCCGTAGCGATTTCATACCTTGATCACTAATCTTGCCGTCGGTCGATGCAATTGCCTTAACCAGTTCCGACAAACCACGGTTCTGCTCAAGGACAGCTTTCATAATGGAATTCTGCTCCCGCATTGATTTGACGATTTTTTCCGACTGTTTGATCGCGATATTAGTTATGTCGTCGTCAGGTGGAACAAAATCATCCACATCGAACGAACGTTGGAGCCGCGCGACTATCTCGGCAGTCATACTCCTATGGTTGTCCGTTGCCGATTTCTCAACGCGATTTTTGAGGTCCTCCGGAATCCGGAGCCGGAAATGTAAATCTTCTCTAGCCATGCCACACCTATGACACACTTTCTCGTTGACAGCCATGCCACACCTATGACACACAATTCATGCCACACCAATGGCACACGCACAAGGCGAATCGCACAGCGTAGCTAACGAGGTTTTACAATGAATAGCAAAAACGAGGAACTTGAACTGGTCTGGGGGCTGGAAGCGATCTCAAAGATCATTGGCCGGACGGTGCGTCAGACGCACTACATGCTTTCCACCGGCAAAATTCCAGCAAAGCAGATCGGCAATCGATGGGTGGTTGAGAGAGGCGCTCTTATCCGGTTTTTCATGGAGAGTGCAGCATGAGCCAGAAACGCAAAAGCACGGAAGAGACGGCAATCTCCCCCGCGCCATTGATCACTTCAATCCCCGCGAAGGAAAAGAAAATGAACTTGGCAAAGCATATCACAGGCTCAGCGTCTTCCGCAACTAATGTGGAGAACATCGCCTGGATCGTTTGGATAGCGAGCGCCGACCATGACCGGCCTTGACCATGAACAATCTGACGCTGTGAAACAGGCTGCTATGTGGCTCAGCGAGCAGCTTCTAACCCTTCACCCAGCCCTGCCAGTTATACGCGAGCGCTTCGGCCTTACAGCACTACAAGGCTGTGAGGCACTCGCTTTGGCGCAGAAATTCCGGACAAACCGGAGGGTGATTGGGTGAGTGCCAGGGATTTTTCCAAAGTAAGCCCCTTCGTATGGGATTCGAGGCGCTTCCTTGGGCTTTCCTCAATCACAGTCAGATTTACGTTCCTTTACATGTTGACCAGTAAGCACGTTAACAGCTCCGGTTGCTACCTGCTCCCCGATGCATACGCCTGTGCGGATCTAGGGTTATCGCTGGATGAATATTTAGCGGCCCGTACGGAGCTCATCCAGGCCGGAATGATCGTCTTTGATGAATTGACCAATGAGGTACTCGTAGACCTTTGGTTTAAGCATAATCCTCCCATGAACAACGACCATATGACAGGCACTTGTCGGCAGTTGGAGTTCATCGATTCTCCAATGTTAAGACAGATCGCTACGGAGAGATTGGAAGCAGCCAATCAGAAACGCCTTGAAGCTCTTGAGGCGAAAAAAGCGAAGAAGTTAGCCGAACAAGAGCGCGCCGCGGCTGAGAAAAATCTAGAGAATGTCTTGGGATTAAGCCGATTGGCAGAGACAAAGTTCTTAAACAGGAATTCACGGTGACCACACCATGCCCACACCGTCCAGACACCGTGTCCACACCAGAAGTTCCCGGCGAAATAGGGTGTTGTCATACAGAGACAGAAACAGAGACAGAAACCGAACTTCTTGCGTGCGCTAGGATTTCAACGCTTTCGATCATTTCAACGTCGTTGGGCTTTGAGAAAGGCTATGTGAGAGGGAACAAACAACTATGGCAGCGGTGCGATACGCTAAACGGTCGTCAATCCAAGAGATAATGAAAAAAACCCGCAACGACGGCACTTCTGCCGCTGTCAACCTTGATCCAGCCTTGACATTTTCGGGTTCACCCCGGCCGGTATTGATGCGACCGGATGATATCTGCGACCTCAAGTTTGCCGCGCATTACAGCCGAAAGAATATCAAAACCATTCGGCGCTGGGTTAAGGCCTATGGCATTGGTCGTCAGTCTAGCCCGCAAGCTCCAGTCGAAATATCAAGAATCGCGCTGGAAATGGTCCTGCAGGGAGACTGGGAAGCGCTGGAGCTGTTACGCACCGGAAGGCGTAATGAACCCAGCGTAATGCTTTACCTCGATTTCATTGGGGTTCCCGCCTGATAAGCGGTCAACATGTCCACATACGTCCAGTCGATTTTGGTCACAATTGCAGGCATCCTGACATTCGAAAATTCAGTCAGGAAGCTATCGACAATGACGATTATCGCTACCAATTCAGCATCGGACGCAGATGCAATCTGCAACGTCATGCTGTCCGGTGGACGGGTCACTCGGGGATTCCGTTCTGCTTTATTCGATGCCGCCGCTCGTGCTGGCATTTCTATCAATGAGTTCTGCATCCAAGCCACGGCCGAAAAGCTAGCTAATCGGGGCGCGACCTTCACAGGGGTATTCGAACCCGGCGACATGGCTGCACACAACGACAATCAGGAAAGTATCCATGAAACAATCGCTCGATCATCGCATCGCTGATGCATTCGCAGTCCAACTACCATCCACAGAAATCCAAGCTCTATTGGATGAAGCGGATCGCGTGGCACGTGCTGCACGGGACACAAACGCGCAGGCAAAGGCTTTGGCGCTGGATCCTGCGACGCGACCAGAAGACGTTGCGAAAGCCCGCCGTGACATGGAGGACACAACGTTCACCAGCGAACGGCTCGACAACGCAGCTGAGAGGCTCGGCGGTTTATTGGCAGAAGCCAAACAGCGTGAAGCGTTAGTGGCCGCCAAAAAAGAATACGAGCTTGCCCGTATCGAGCGGGATGAGCTTGTTGAGGAAATATCCCAACTCTATCCAGAGATAGTTCTGGAGCTTGTCAGTCTTCTCTCCAAGCTTGAAGCAAATAACGCACGTCTTCTGGCCGTGAATAAGCTTGGAGCGGGTCCTATCCTTCGAAGCGCCGAGGGAATCGCCCGCGGTGCTCCAGCAAATTGGGAAGTCAGTGTAGACGTCTCGCTCCCCAAACTCCTGCAGTCAGTACGGCTGCCTTCATTCAAGAGAAACGGGGCACACGGGGGTTACGTGTGGCCTCAGGCTTCGAAGCTTTGATGTTTATGGGACGTCACGCTTCGGAACGGGGAGGCGACGGTAGGGATGCCAGCCTCCCCCATCATATTCGAAAGGAACTGCCATGAGCGTCTGCGATGGGACCTGCAAGGCTTACGGCAAATGCACATGCGGCTCACTGACAACGGGTGATGCTGTCACAAACAAAACTGTCCGAGTTTCTTTGATGATGGCGGATAGCGCAAATAGAAGTGAGAAGCCGATGACGACAATCCCAGATGCAGAGCGCGCCGAGGCACGCCGACAGGCAGCTTACGACCATATGTGCCACAAGCAGGCAACTGCTTGGCAGGGTAGCACACCGGTAAACGACAACCGGCAAAGCGCTCCAGTGCCGCAATTCACCAAAGATGGACGAGAGGTCGCCACTCTATCCGACAGCGACCGCGCCTATCAGCAAATGCTCAGCCGCGATGCCGACGCGTGGAAACGATAGGCACTGACCAATGGCAAAGGGTAAGCTTTCAGATGAGGTGAAATCATTTATTGTCCAGGCTCTAGCGTGCTTCGACGCTCCCACCGTTGTAGCTGACGCAGTAAAAAAACGTTTCGGCATCACGATCAGTCGGCAGTTGGTTGAAAACTACGATCCCCACAAACTAGCTGGACGTGCTGTTTCTGATAGATGGCGCATTTTGTTTGAAGCGACCCGAAAAGCATTCCTCGAAGACAGCACCAAGATTGCCATTGCGCATAAAGCTATGCGCCTACGCGCTCTTCAGCGGATGTGCGAAAAAACAGAAGCACAAGGAAATATTACGCTCACGGCTACACTACTCGAACAGGCAGCGAAAGAATGCGGGGATATGTACACCAATCGCCGCGAGCTTACGGGCAAGAATGGCGGGCCTATCCAGACCGAGACACGCTCATGGCGTGAAATTTTGCGCGAACAAAGTAGATAGTGGATCCTCATTCTTCCGCGAGAACCCGAGCTGCAGCGCAGATTCGTTGAGCACAAATACCTACGTTTTGGAGCGTGTCACGAATGAAAGCGGTGCCGGTTCGGTCGCGACTGTCAGTGCATATATTAAATCAATCTGGTGGAAGAAGTGACCTCTGACTTGTTAGTCACAGGGTCATCGGGATTACAAGCAGTGTTGAGAGGCGTCTTACCTAAGAACTATAACAGAGGGTAACGCGAGGGTCCCAGAGCCGTTATTGTAGGTCAGAGGCATGCGCTTTGTAATCAGGGCCGGTCGTGCCTTCGTTTGGAGGTGACGAAACACCGACGATAAAAAATGCTTTCGAAAATTGCGCAATATAGATAAAGAAATTCTCGTCTGGCATTGCTCTCCAAAGATAGTTGAACTGGTCGCCAATATCGGTATTTTGGCGGGTTGTTTCTGTAAGCTCCGCCATATCTGGCGCCATTCCATTCAAAAGCTTTTCGGCTTTTTGATCGACAACGGCCAAATGTAGCGTCCGCAGCATATTATCCTGCGGCATTATCTTCCCTATGTGCTTATAAAAGAGCGCGCAGCTCAGTCTCCTCTCAAAAAGTTCGAATGCTTCCCTGTTTTCAGCTGGCAGTTCAGCGATGGGCGCTTGGGCATAGGTTTCCCCAGGACCTAGAACATAGTTCATAGATCTTGCAGCGCGTCGCTTTTCATTTGTTGACATGAATCTCGGCAAGTATTTTGAACTATTGTTTCGAACGCCTCTAATCAGCCGCATATATTGGTTTACCGGTGGGTCAGCTACATCGTGATTTGCCATATGGAAATACAAGGCGACAACTTGTTCGAGTTTCCCCGATCCATTGTTACACTTCGCGCACGCAGGAAATTCATATCCTTCGGGTCCAATTCGGTCCTTAAAGCACTCTCGAGACGGAACGTGATCGATAGTGTCGGCTTTCGCCCCACAAAAATAGCAATGTGGATGCTCAGAAAAGAACTGGGCTTTTTTCTTTTTACTCGCCCCCACACTATCGTCCAATCGTTAGTTTAAGAGACCGGGTAGTTTGTATCGAGGCATCGCTTTTTGCGCAAAGCGTTACCAATACTGAAATTTCTTCATTGTAGGGTTTCGCCAAAAACGTTTGATTGCCGTCGAGTTGAATGTTCTGCAGCCATTCTATTGGAGCGTAATCTACTGCCGATCCAAGTGCGTCTGAGACCGAATCTCCGCAACGGCTGAATAGGGCGGTACCGGGCGACTTTAACTGTAGCGAACCAATCATCCAAAGTCCGCTCGGATCATTATGGATGTTTAAACGGACAATTCTATATGGAGCATCGTGAAGACCACGAGAATGCGTCCACTGCTCAACTCGGGGGCCGACGATAGTTTGGTTCGTCAAAATTGTTTGCCGGTTCCAATATGCGATTGCGAGGCTGGCACCGCTTAGTACTAGGGCAATTCCTGAGAATATCGTCGCGATTTCCATTGATGCTGATTATTGTCCTGTCTGCTTCAGTAATTCACCCGTGGCTGTGATGGTTGTGTAGCAATTTTGGCTATTTTCTTATTTGGCGTAATCTGTTGATCATATCCCAGCCAAGACGCTCTGTATTGTGCCAGAACTTAATCTCGGTAGACATAATTTTAATGATATCCGAAGGCAACAAATAATCGAATCTGCCTTCGTCGGCCATCGTCATAGTGGCCCGTATGCCATTAACCTGGCTATAAAATCTTGCCACGTCGATGCTCAATTGGCCTAAGGCCCCCAAGCTGCTAAAATTTGCTCTTAGAAGCGGAAACGGATCATTATCTTTTTCAAATCCGGAGAGCCACATTTTTGGAACCATGCCGGGACGTGCACCAGCTCCAGCTACTATTTGGAGTTGATTAGCTCGTATGATCTCTTTTGCGTAACGGATAATTTCGCGGCGTTGAATCAGCTTGAGGTATGATTCAGCTTCTGCCGCAATGCCTTGCGCCAATGATAACTTTGCCTCAAGTGCTGTTCGCCTACGAATGCGCTCTTGTGACCAAGAGTTAATTGTTGCTCCTACAATGACACCGATTAATGCTGCGGCCGGTGCAATCAGTGGCACATAGTCGGTCATAAATGCAGCGTAAAAGCGATATGAGCGCCAGCAGTCGAGATGCTTACTACAGCCAAACAGCCCAATATGATTGTTTTCAAAATTTCACCCCTATGCCCCTCGCAAGTTCGCAGACCGCTGATCAGTCGTCAATCACAGCACGAAGAAAATTTGGAACGTTGGAAACGCTGTCCATCTAGTATCAAGTAATCACGAGTTGTGGCGTTCAAGATTTAATGATCTCCCAACTTCTCGGTTCACAGTGCAGCGATCAGTAGGTCCTCAGGCTGAAAGCCTTCGTCCGCTTTAAGCATACTGTCGTTTTATACATTTGGGTAACTTGCGATTGAAAGCCACGCGAAAAGCAAGAACACCAAGCGCAGAAGATCATCGACGAATTGATGCAGGAATGTTAATCCTTACATATGTACTTTCGCTAAAAGCCCGAGGTGTCAGCTTGCAAATATCTCAAGATTTTATTGACAATCTGGTGGCTAACCCTTCGGAAAGTCTAAATGTCGAAATAAAGCGATGGATAGACCCCGCAACTAATCACGGCGCGTCTAAGCTCGCCATCGGGTGCATGGCGCTCCGGAATCGAAACGGCGGGTACTTCATTGTCGGTATTGATGACAAAACTCTACAGCCCGACGTAGCAAACACTCTACCCGGCGTGCAGAGTGCATTCCATCAAGATATTGTTCAGGCACTGGTCTCCAAGTATGCCTCTATTCCATTTGAAATTCAGGTTGGGTTCGCGAACCGCGACGGCATGCAGTTCCCGGTCATAGCAGTTGGCCCGGGGGTAACGGTACCAGTGGCTTCCAAACGTGAACTAGTCGATGGAACAAAGAAGCTGGTTCACCAGAATGGTGTCTATTTCCGAACGCTAAATGCAAACGGAATCCCTAGCTCATCCCTGGCTACCTACAATGATTGGCGCGAGATAGTCGACATCTGTTTTGAGAATCGCGAGGCCGATATTGGGCGATTCCTCCGACGCCAACTCGGCGTGGAAGGAGCAGCCCGTTTCCTCCAGTCCATTGGTAGTGAAATTACTCGGAACATGTCGCTAGAAGAGCGAGCCACGAAGCTTCTTGACGAGAATACAAGCCGATTGGATCAAGTTTTTCAAAGTGAAGAGTTCACGTCGGCGGCGGGTATCCTAATGAAGAAGGGCTCTTGGTCGGTGCAGATGATTATCGACCCGGCTTTACCTAAAATAGATTCCGATCAAGAGTTTCTGAACAGGGTTGCGTCAGCAAATCCAAGATATACGGGTTGGCCGGTCTGGCTAGACTCGCGCAATTTCAAAGACAGAGCCTCTCATCCTCGAAAAATCGAAAAAGGATGGGAAAGCATTATTATCAACCTTGAGAGCGAGTGGAGCGGACTACACGCTGACTATTACCGAATGCATGCCCGTGGCGAATTCTATCTGTGGAGGGTTCTACAGGACGATTTAACGGATAAGTACTCTCCCGGTACGATCTTTGATCCGAGTCTAATGGTTTATCGTGTGGCCGAAACCATCGCCGTTGGACTTGCTATGGCTAAGGCACTCGGGTGTGAAGAAGAAACATCCTTGCTTGGTTTCGCTTTTCGTTGGAACAATCTCAAAGGTCGAAAAATCGAAGCATGGGCTGACCGTCGTCGATACTTCTCGGATTGGGGCGTATCTCATGATAACGGTGCGGTGGGTTATGTTGAGGTTCCTTTAGAAACGCCTACCGACGCAATCGCTCCCTACATTAAAAATGCAACGGCGGAACTGTTCGGCATCTGGGGTGGGTTCGAATATCCTATGCCTGCTATAGAGCAGGCTGTCGAACAACTGGTCACCAGAACGATGTAGAAGCTTGGGTCGGATCAATCTCGTCATCTGGTGCGCGCAAAACGCCGTTGAATCTGACCCATAATTTTGATCGTATCTGAGCGCGATTGTTTGGTTCAATCTGTTACCAACGATAACTGTTATTATCACTACCAACAGCCACACTCTCGCAACCCAGTTTAAATGACAATCTCTTTTAGGTTGTAGTCTCTGGCCATGATGTGCGACCTTCGCCGAATAATTGGTGGGGAAGCTTTAATTGAAATTCATGGACTATAGTCGGCGGCTTGTAATGGCTAGGCGCGCGATGCGCCTACATGCCCGCGAATTGCGCTCAAAAGAAAAAAGAAAATATAAGCGCGTTATGATAGCTACCGGTGAGCGCGTAACCGTATTTCGTAGTACTGGCACTTCATCTGCTATTGCATCATCAAAAGTTCTTATGCCGGAGGTGTTTTGCCTCGATGGGAACACTTCCGAAACGATCAAGTTCCTTAGCGGGATGCGAAATACCATACTTCGGCGGGCAGTTGATGTTGCCACAAAGTCTCCTGCTAACCGCAAACCCTTTGGGTTAGAGCAACTCTTTTCCTATTACGACTTTAAAAGCGTTAAACAAATTACGCCCACTGCCGCGCTCGTTTTGGCGGCGTTGTATGATCGCCAAAAGTTTATTGCTGGTCGACGGCTGAACACCGTTGATGAGCACCTTTGGGATCCTTATGTACTCAATGTTCTAAAATCACTAGGCTTTCACCAATTGCTTGAGATGAAACGGAACAGTCCAGCCGTGCATAAAGATAACAACGTGCGGATACTGGAATTCGTCTCAGGCGATCAGGCTGACGGTTCATCTGCCGGTGCTATCCAAAGTGCTTTGGTAAAACTTCTTCCCGACCAGGAAGGTGAACGTCTACTGGATGTTGAGCCGTACGCTGGTATGCTCGAAGCAATACTTAACTCCCGCAGTTGGGCTTATCCGAACGATATGGAGTGGGATTTTCCGCAGCTAAAGCGATGGTGGATGACCGGTTCCGTCAATTTTAAAGAAAAGTTAGTTACGGTTATGGTATTTGATCAAGGAGTATCAATACCAGTGAGCTTGCCCAAATGGGAACATTGGCCACTTCTAAAACGGAGAGCTCAAAAACTCGCGGTGCGCGCAAAAATCCTACACCCAGTGGATCATTATACTAATGACGGCGTTGCTATTGCACTCGCAATGAAGATTGCAAAGTCAGCGACAGGGTTACCACAGCATGGAAAAGGTCTACATAGTATGGTAGAAGTTGTGGAAAGAGCAAAGTCGGGGCGGCTAAGGATTATGAGCCGAAACGGCGATTATATTTGGGAAAAAGGCAGAAAGCCGAAAATTTCTACCCATGAATTTCCTATTGGTGGAACTCTGATCGAATGGAAGCTCAAGCTCTAATGGACGTGTTGATGACCGATCGCACCATTTTCATTTCAAGGGAATTTTCGCAGTTTCCAGGGCCTCGCTATGAGGTTCACGGCCCAGACAGCGGCGAACTGTTCCGCATTAACATTTTGGCACCGGCACTAACGAAAGCTATTGAAGATTCTTCGATAGTTACCGTAGTGTTGGATGAGGTTGCAGGCTACGGCTCATCGTTTTTAGACGAAGCGTTTGCTGGGTTACTACGCAATGGATTTTCCTACGAAAATGTCATGAGCCATCTGCGTATCGAAGCGCGTACCAATCGTTTTCAACACCACAAAGTTACGGCCTTGAAGTACATTGAGGAAGAGAGAAAGCGACAAGCTAAAGCATCTACGTCACAAGTGATGCATTCGTAGTGCTGCTTTTATCAGGTCTCTTTGGTGCATTCCTTGGCGCGACCGTTACATTGTTTTTCAATCTTTGGAAGCACAGCCGGGACGAGTTTGACAAAAGATGCGATGACCTATGCAAGATCGTAAGTGACTCGGCGGCGTTAGGAGTAGCATATTGGTCGGATGACTTTTCCTCAGGGAAAGAAACTGTCAAGTTCGCTGTCGCTGAGGCTCATATTAAGGGAATCCAATCTCTTATAGACGGAACCTATGCGGACATTCGAGAAAGTTTGCATAAACTTGCTTTGGATAACACAGACGAGGTCTTATCAGACTATACGTCTTTGTTAACAGGGGGAGAATTTTCCGAACCTGGCCGTCCAACATCGCCAGATAGAGTGAGCAAAATTCCACCACAAGCTAGCAACTTCATTATCGCTGTCCGTAGAGCTAGCAGAAGTACCATGCCCTACTATCGCGTCCGTCAGCATATTCGTTCCAATCGTGCCCGTGTGCTCGATATGCCAGATTGCAAACAGACCAATGCGAATGACGTCTGAGCTGCGAATTAGGCTTAATGGAAAGAGGTTATTTCCACATCCGCGAAACGCGCTCCTGTATGAGCTCATCCTCAACCTGGTCCAGCATGCGTTCGGAAGTACCCTGCAGCCTTTGTGCAAGCCGCAGGATCGCTATTGCCAGCCATATGCGAAATAACCTCATCGCCAAGCCCCTTGACGGCTTTCGGGATGCAAGGCGTGTTCTATGATGTCTAACGCCTGGCCATCAGCCACGCCGTCCTCAGCGTGGTCTAGTTCGCGTTCATCGTCCTCGTAGTCAGGATCGCCGTCTATCTCGTCTAGGAGTGCGACAAGGCTTTCTATAGCGCTTTCCAGCCTTTTGCGCATAGATCGCGTCACCGGCATGAATAGAGTGTGCTTTGCTCCGCTCATAATTGCACCGCCGATATGGTATTTCTCAACTCCTGTTCTGCACGCTCGAAGGCTTCAATCGCTCCACATAGCGTATTGGCAACAGACCCCAGCATTTCATCGGTGAGAAGGCTCGTTGTGTTCAACGCGACCCATGCAGTGCGAGTAATATCCAAGCCCTTCTGGAGACTATCCTGCACATCGATCATGTTATCGCGGGCGTTCATGGCCGTGTCTCCCGCTCTTGCCATGATGGCATTTCGGTAATCAACTTTTGCGCAACCTCGGCCACAAACTCAGGATTGGCATTAGTCCAAACTTCGTCCGTTATTGCGAGAAAGAACCAGCGTCCTCGCTCGCTTCTTGATGATGGAACCCGTGTTCTCGCTTCTCGTACGACATCACCTAGAACGCCGTTCACCATCTCCAGAAGGTCATTCATTAGTTCGCCAGCCTTGTTCAACGTAAACTTTCGTTCCGAGCTTAGCGAGCGCGGTTGACTTTCGAGGCCTGCTGCCACTTGAGAGATGGTCTGGAACTGCTCGTGCACAGTTGCTAGTTCTTCGATGCTTAGAAGAGTGAGATCCGGCGCAAAGTTGACCATTTTAATTGCCTCCTTTGCTGAGGCGTTCGAGATTGCGGCGCCATTTCATTGACCCCTCAGCACGGCCGACATATTTCTTCGGCTGAATTAGAAGCGTTTTCAGGCTGGTGATGGTGGCGAGGCGAGCTGTAGACAAAGCTTCGCAGGTCGCCGGAAACGATTGTTTCGGCATTGTCGATTCCTTATTTGTGTTTAATAACTAGATTTGGTATTATGTTAACTATGACAGGCAGAAAAGGTTTGTCAACGTCAAATTATGTGTCATAACTAGTTTAATAGTGAAAATAGGGTAATCCATGCTTACTACTGGAAATCAACTAAAGGCAGCGCGCGCTTTGATCGGGATGGATCAGACAGACTTGTCCGTTCGCGCTGGGGTCAACGTGAATACAATTCGAAACATGGAAGCGGCAGGATCAAACCAGATTGCCGGTCGAGCCCAGAATGTCCAAACTGTACAGCGTATCCTTGAGGTAGCTGGTATTGAATTTTTGAACCATGGGAAGCCGGGCGTTCGCTTAGCTGTCAACACCGACGCACCGCCATCCTCTCAACGCGAGCTAGACGGCGCATGGAATTTTGGACGCGAAGCTTATCAGGATGATCCAGTGAGCGGATTAGACCGAAACCCCTTTACGCACGGGACCGACCTTTATGAGGCCTTTGAAAACGGCTTTGAAGAGGAATCGCGCAAGGGCGTCGACTAGATATCGCGAATACCACTTATCGCTACCAATGCTGACTGGAGGGTTTGCAAACAATGAACGCTGTCCAATCCATAGCCATCCTTGAACCGAACGCCGTTTCTGCGGCCGAGGAACTCAGCCAGACATCGCGTGACTTCGGTAGCGCCGCTTTGTCGACCAACACCACCCGAGCCTACAAAGCTGATTGGAAAGAGTTTCAGACTTGGTGCGCGGCACGTGAGCGTTCATCGCTGCCAGCTCTACCGGCCACTGTAGCGAATTTCGCCTCGATGCTGGCCAGCGACGGTAAGAAGGTGCCGACAATCGCCCGTAAGCTTGCAGCGATCCGTTTCTTTCATCGTGCCGCCGATATGGATAATCCAGCCGATCATGCTGGCGTGGCGGCCATTCTCAAGGGAATACGCCGCACAGTCGGCACAGCACCTCACCAGAAGGCCCCGGCGACCGTAGACGTTATTCATGCTCTATTGGCTCAGGTGCCGCGCAACACCCTTCAGGGCAAGCGGGATCGCGCATTGCTGCTAATCGGCTTTGCAGGTGCATTCCGGCGCTCTGAGCTGGTAGCGATCAATGTCGAGGACCTGACATTCAACGAACTAGGCGTCGATGTCTTTCTCCCGCGCTCAAAAACCGATCAGGAAGGCAAAGGGCAGTCTGTGGCACTGCTCAATGGCAAAGCACTGGCGCCAGTTGATAAGCTCAAAGAATGGCTATCCGCGGCCAACATAACCACTGGTTCATTGTTCCGGCCGATTAGTCGTGGCGGTAACGTTCTCGCAGGCACACTTACGGGGCAGTCTGTGGCACTGATCGTTAAAAGGTATGCTGACGCTGCTGGATTGGACATGTCGAAGCTGTCCGGCCATTCCTTGCGTGCCGGCTTCGTGACCTCAGCGGCCGAAAACCGTGCAAGCATCTCTCGCATTATGGAAGTGACGCGCCACCGCGACCCGCGCACCGTAGAAACCTATGTTAGACGTGCCGATCGGTTCAAAGATCATGCCGGTGACGGGTTCCTCTGAAGCCAACCTAGCCTGTATGTCTTGCTGAAGGTTCACCTCGATACCAGGTCGCGCAGACGTCTCCAAGCTCTTGTATTGCGCATGTCTGGTGCGGAGACTGCAATATCATCTAAGAGCTTGGCGAGCTCGTTCGGAGAGTAGGCTGGCTCTGCCGCAATGATATGATCTGCAACAGCTAGCACCTCCCGGGGCCATCGCTTTGCTAGCGTCTGGCGATCGTCTTCGGCATTCTGGCGCCTTTGACGAAAGATAAACATATCTGGATGTTCTACTGGTCTCAAATAGTCGATAATCACCGAAACGACCTCGGGGAACCGGTCAGGGTTATCTTCCGCAATTCGCACCATTGTTTCGCTCGCATTCCCGGTTTGGAACCTGGCTTCTTGAGGCCAAATTGCTGAAAAGAATTTTTTCCCAAACGACGGCCACTGGTCATCTTCTGAAACAATTTTGTGGAGCATCCACAGCGCTGATTGGCGGCCGATGTCGTCTATACCTTGCAATGCCGTTCTACATTCGACATCACTTGGATATCGTTGATCATGTTTATTCCAGAACGTCGCAAGTATTAAGAATTTAGCTGTGTGCCGTTGTAATTCCTCGTCCCTTAGCCAATCCAATCGCTCATCAAATATTTTCAAAAAGTTCTTTTTTATTAAGCCAAAGAGCTCCGCTGATTGGGGAACGCGTTCTCGAGATAATAGCCCGTTCCATGAGGCCTCACCACGTGGCGATGCAATATCAAAGATTGGCAGAACTGCTTTCGTCGCCCAAGACTTATCGACGGCGTAAAGCCAATCGAGCTGCTCACCGACCAAGGATGCTGCGTGGTCAGCACCTTCCCCTAAGGACAAGAGGCATCTTTCAACTCGCCTCGTAAAGTCCTCAGGAAGTCCTTCATTGCGCTTGAATTTTCGCCCACCGAGCGACTTAAACAGTGCACACACCAGATGTCCTATTGGGGCATTGATCGCATGAATCAGCGTCTTCCTAGACCGCTCCACTATCCGCCCACCGATCCGTGCGTCCCCCACCCCACTGACCGTGACTTCTTCGCCACCATCTAACAGAGCATCAAACACCGCGTCCCAGACCCGGTAAAATGTTTTGCTATCCCGAACTGCAATCGTAGCCAAATGGGTCTCAATCCAGCTGGTCGTGTAATAACGCAATTCCTTTTGCGAACTTAGTGGCAGCGCCGCTATCCGCCTACCACAGAGACCAAGGAGACGTGGTGGTGTCTCATCGGGCCAACTCGAAAGAATCTGTTGCCAAAACTGATTAGGAAAATTGCCTCTGCGGCTCTCTGCGGCTAACGCGGCGAGAGCACGAGCCGGGCTTTCACGCACTAACCCCTCAAACGGAGCAGACTCCACCAACATGGCATAGTCATGACCAGATAACTCGGTAGCTTTCGCGATGACTTCGGAAGTCTTTATGTGCGTTAGCCCACTTGCATCGAGTCGCCGTTCAACCGCACCGCCTCGTCCTTCCATATCGTCGTCAGCGTTGGCTTCCCAAGCAATTCGCCAACCAGGCTGATTTCTGCATGCTTCGAGAATCCTCAAGGCCTCAGGGGAGAGTGCGCAATTGTTTTGATATAGCCAGCCAAGACGGCTGCCAATGTAGTTCCGCCTTCTCGATGTAATTTTATCGGAGTCAACGTCCAACAATGCACTTGGGACCTTAAAGATTCGTTTTTCTAGTTCTTGGCGCCACTCAGGTAAAAAATCGCGCCATCTTGCGCGAAGAAGATGAAGCAGGTCCCGTTGGAGATAGGGGCTCCAGAAGGAGCCCTCTTGAAGATTCAAGAGCCCTAAATAAACAGAGTCAGTCGTGAAGAGATTCTCGATCTTCCACGCATATAGCCTAAACTTATCGAAAAAATATCCATCGTTCTCTGGCCATTTCGCGACCTCGAGAAGTGCCGACGCCGGATCAAACTTTGTTAGCGATTCGAAAAGTTCTACAGCCCACAGGAAATTCGCGTCAGGCCCATCGGTACTCACGTATCGCTCACCAGGTCGGCTGTCCGGTTCAATCGATGGAAGGCGAAAGAAAGAAGCGGAACGCCCCGTCTCCTCCAGAAGTACGATCGTGCTTTCCAAACTTTTCCTTAATATTGAGAAGGCCCGCGAAAGTGCATCTTCGGGTATCTCAATTGCTTGACCATGCCGAGATGGGCAATGGACCCTAAAGCTAACCACATTGTGCAAGTCTTGATCGTCACCAACTGATGGCGGCAATTTGGTGAGATCGAAGGTATCGATGACGAGTCTTGGCGAAATCGCCTTTTCGAAAGCGCGGAATGTAGTGTTCGTCCATCCAGCGCGTTTCAGAAGAGCCACAAAATCGAACCATTCAAGATCATGAATATCATCATGACTATGCTGTTGGACTTCTGATAAAAGAACCCACGTCCGCCACGCTACGTCATCAAATTTCTCGCCATGACCGGTTAATCGCCTATTCACTCCCCAAATAAGATCAGGATGCAAATTAAGCTGCCTTGAGGCCCACCAAATAGCAGCCGGTTGATGTGCGATGGCCTCGAACCATCGCGCCAATGACCAAAGTCGGCGTGGCACAAGGCCACGACGGTTCGGTAAAAAACCCGCAAGTCGAGTGAATGTATTCTGGTCGGTATCAACCAATAGAGTTGACAAAAGGTCGATGCCGGCGGCTTGGGTTATGGCATTCGTCGGCCTGGGCGGATCGTCGTCTAATCCATACTCCTCGAGTGGGTCTATTTCTACTTTGTCTTTTCCATATCCTTCGGGGGCAGGCTGAGCATAGCGGACGTGACGATCAAACACGCACAGCCACTCGGCACAAGGAGGCGGAATCGTATCAGCAAAGGCCTTTGCACCGTCCGCGGTCGCCGCTATCGCAGCAATTTGTCCGCGTTGGTATGGTTTGAGACAACGAGGAGATCCGTGGGTCAACAATAGGGTGGTCTGTCTCCACATCTGTGGGTCATCAGCGCGCTCAGCCCACATTTTTAGAGTTGCCCAAAGATCTTCGAAACGATCGAATGGAATCCCAATAACACCTAGATCGCGCCACTTGGCTTCAACTTCGCTTTCCTCACCCCTGTCGAATGCATAAATCGTTCTCAGTTTTGCAGAAGTGCTGGCGTGCAACCCTTCTAGAAGATATCGGATGGGCGGATCGCCGGCGGAATAGCCAAGAAGAACGACAACTCGTCGTTCTAGCAATTGCCTTATAAATGTCGTCGCCCAACCGTCCGCCAAGTATGCTCGTCCAAAATCACTAGAGCCTAGGATTAGAGAATTTGAAGCACCGGCCGGCAATGGATTTGCCAGGCGACCGTGAAGATATACAATTCCGGAATGAATTTGATCTCCCGACACAGGAGGCAACATCGGAGGATGCCACTTTTTCAAACCGGACCTTGCGCGTTCGAAAAGGAGATCGAAATTTGTTGTAACCACAAATGGATTTCCAGTCGCGTCCTTGGATAGTCTCAAGACGATATCATGGTTGTCGACATGAGCGTTGCGTGGAGTCTTTAAGAGCGTGGTTACCTCTTTCTCGACTTTTCCCGAGGTGTATTCTCTTTGAAGCAACCCGAAAATCTGGTCGAACGGTGGAGCAAGCTCGGGATCATTCTCTTCGATTGCCTTCGCCATCTGAGCCCCAACCTTTGATGTTGGAGAGACACCTAGCCTTTTCATCACCTGAACTGTCAGCTCAAAGAAGCTTAGAAGCCCCGCGGGTTTCGAAACACCCGCCCCGCAAAAAAACACTACCTCTCCTTGATCACGGAGTGTGAGTAGTTCGTTTGGTATTGAGGGGCCGTTTTCTGCGAATCTCATTGCCCGATCTTTCAATATGATCGACCAATAGGGAGTTGATTATCGAGAACGTCAAGCGGCTCTAGTGTGGGAAACACGACATTACTCACAGACTAATCAGGAGGTGGTCTGTAATTTTTCAAGGTGGATAAGGGCGTGGACCAATCCAGAATACATAGCCACGACCCACGTGTTACGAGTGTTACTATCGCCGCGGTTTTACGCACCGATGCAGGGTGATCTATTGGATTGGATGGAAAGGGAAGCTGTATGATAGATCTGTTTAACAAGATGGTTGAGGCTCATAGCAAGGAGTTGTTACGCTGCGTCGGGTCTGGAGGCCAGTACAAGATTGAACAGGCTCAGCGAATGGCCATGTTTGCGGCTCTCATGGTGCTGCTGGAGTATAAGGGCGATGATCCTGATATCACACTGCGCGAAGCCGCCATAAGTTCGCTTGCAGATCTTCTACTCACAAGGGATGGAGCAGCAGGATGAACTACGAAGAGTGGGCGCAAAGACCATCGAGGCCGCATTCTTAGCTCCAGTCCGGGTAATTTCGATGGCCATTTATCCGCACAGCGCTGCGTTCGTGACTGGATTGCTTCGTTCGTGATGGGCCGCAGATCATCCACTTCAATCCGCGCACATTCAAGACATTTGGTTCGGGAAAGCTATATCGCTGCAAGTGCTCGTATATGTTGCTACAGGCTCGGGTCAATCATTGATGGACATGCGGAAGCCGACAGAATGGCCCGTATCAAGCCACCACACGCCAGAGGGCAAAATCCGGTGAATATGACTTGTGAGATCGAGAACGCACTCAGTGAGTCTGTGTGACGCGAGATATCGAGGACAAATCCCCGCGTATCCGATAAGGAGTTGTAAACACTCCCCTCAACATTGGTCGCCTCATGAACTCTTTTAAACAGAATGCTCTGCTCGCCGCTAAGAATTGGGAGAGGATCGTTTTCTCATTGGCTGGGCTAACGCTGCTGGGATACTCCCTCTTCCTAATCTACGAGGACAAGATAACAAACGCAGCTGTCGTGTTCGGCCTCGGCTTCCTGAGTTTCATTTATGCCAATCTTGCCCGCTTTAAACGCTTCAAAGGACTAGGTTTTGAGGGCGAACTTTGGGAGGATAAGCAAAAAGAGGCAGCTGATCTCATTGAACGACTGAAGAATGTTGTAGCCATATACACCAGAGAAGTGATCATCGGGAAGGTATCCGCAGGGCGATGGGGAAGCGGTGCCGATTGGCAATCTCACTGGAAACTCTATGATGACCTTGTGAATCAGCACGCCGTATTGGGGCAAAAGATCGACTTTTCTGATGTTAAGAAAACGATGGACGATTATTTCTTATTCGATCTATCGTCGCCGCATGTGTCCGCCATCACCCATGCATTAAATTCAGCCAATTCGGAAGCCAGCCAGCTAATCCATAAAGAATTTGGCAGCCCGATTAAAGACTCGGAAGGTTTTGGCAAACGCTTGGACATCCTTAGACGCATTCAAACTAACATTGACGATCAATTCAATCTGTCAGCCAACGGAAATCTTGCCCAATACGTTCTGGATCTATGGGAAAATTCGTCACGTCGTTTCTTAGATGATTTCGATGTCAGCGCAGCACTTGATCAAAAGCATTTGGACCGCCTAAAGCTTCTGTCTCACATTTACAGCAATCGGCCTGTCCTTGTTACAGCAGAACTATTAGAGTGGAGTAAAGAGAAAGCCTAGATTTCGCGCCTTATTTTGTGAAATCTTTCCATAGCCGATCGAAATCATTTCGACCGTTCATATTGGCATTATTTCTAATGCGCCCCGCCAACTTCAAAGCTGCCAACCCCCGTTCTTTGGCTGCGGAATGAAAATCATAGGGATTCTGCTCCCAAGCATTTGCGTAGTCTGCCAACGCTTCGACTATGCCAGTTTGGTTCATAAAAGAGAGGATATCGTCAGCGATACTCTTATCTAACGCCTTCCAATTAATGTCGTCTGCCAGATCTGGAGCAGTTGGCAAAGGCATAGACGTCATATCGCGGTGATTCTGATACTCTCCCTCTCCCATAATGAAAATATACCAGCAGTCCACAGCGTATCGCTCGAGTGCCACCGCGGCCCTCATAGCACCATATTTCGCGTCATCCCTTTTTTGCCACCAAGCTTTTACCGCATCAACTCCAGTTGAAAATAGTGCGGAAACCAATCCAGTGGCCACGACCAGTGTAACGATAGCATACCACGACCAAGCGCTTGCATTGTCAGCGATCGGTTCCATCAATTGTAACGCTGTTGCATGCGCCAAATCTGAATTTGGCTTTCGACACACTCATCATAGAGCGCGAGTCGCTCTGCGTTGGTTCGCGCTGGCACTACGGCGCGACAGTCAGCTTCAGCTTGACTAATGACCACGACCGGCACGACAGGATTGTGACTCGGATCATTGTTCCCATCTTCAAGAGCAGCGCTAAAGTTGGGGAGGTTCTTTTCCGTTTCCAGACAATACCCAAGCATAAATTCGCTGTCCTTCTTGGACTTGGCGACAAGACCGCCTGATATCTTTGCTATCGTACGATCTGCAGTCTTTCGGCTAACACCGCCCTTGATTGCAAGGTCGCGGTATCTCCGAGCGAGCCTATCCCCGTCACCATTGCATATGGGTTTGTAGGCATAGAGATGACCTGCATTGCGTAAATTAGAGTCAGAAAGGGAATCAGCTTGGGCCAACCAAGGCACAAATACAATCGCCACTGCCAATGATGTTCGCCGCATGTTTACTCCCAATAAACAAGTCATTGCAGATTCGCTTGTACTTTAGTGTGTTCGTTCCAACGCTATACTCACAGCAGCGGCCATCTTTTCCATGACATCCTTGAGCTCGTCAGGAGCTATTTTGGAGAAGATCAAAGCATGCCGCACGTGTTCATCCGCCGCGATCATGACTTCGCGCATGGTCTCGACATCCCATTTGCTGCCAATCGTGTTAATCATCTCGATTACGACGGATAACTTGGCAAGGCATTCTACTAAACCAGTGTAAGGAACATCTTCAATAAATCGTCCCGGAAATTGACTGTCAGTCATTTTTTTCTCCCTGTCCGCTCAACCTTGCAGAGGAAACTTCCCTCCCCTTTGCCATATCAGCACACGAAGCCATGGCGTCCGTCAATCCATGTTGCAGTTCATGTCGCATGGATTTGCCGTGCCTGAGTGAAAACCCTTGTAAATCAATGGTATCATGTTGCATCGAGTTGCAACATGAAATTGGCCTACGGCAAGCACCTGCCTTGGTTTAACTAACTGATTTTACACTGGAAAATGTTGGCTGGGGAACCTGGATTCGAACCAGGACTAACGGAGTCAGAGTCCGTGGGTCTACCGTTAACCTATTCCCCAACAGTTGCCCGAGGGACAACAGTGATGCGGGTCGTCATATAGTTGAAATCAATCGGCTTGCAAACCCCTTGATCGCATCTTTTGGACAATTGTTTTATCTTGTCGAAAAGGCTGCCCTGATCATAAACTGTTATATATGTGCATTACCACATATGCGCAGGCCCGGGGGCATGAAGAATAAACAATGACAAGCTTGAAATTTGGAACGAGCGGCCTTCGCGGTCTGGTAAGCGAACTTCCCGATGCGATTTGCCGGGCCTATACGCTGGCATTCCTGCATCACATGCAAAAGGCTCATGCTATTGCGCCAGGCGGCAAGCTGCTGGTCGGTTATGATCTGCGCGAGAGCAGCCCGCGAATCGCCGCCGCCTGTATCGACGCTGCCCGGGTTTTCGGTATGGAGGTTGAAAATAGCGGCCCTCTACCGACGCCTGCGCTGGCTCTGCGGGCGCTTGCCCAAAAGCTTCCGGCTATCATGGTTACTGGCAGCCACATTCCCGCTGACCGCAATGGCTTGAAATTCTATCGGCCGGATGGCGAGATCGACAAGAGCGATGAGGCGGGTATTCTCGCCGTGCTCGACCTTGCCGGGAATGATATCTCCGTTCCCGATGATGCCGGGGATATTTCGCCAAAGGCGCTGGCAGAATATGAAAACCGGTGCATATCCATGCTCGACGCCGGAGCACTTGCAGGCAAGCGCATCGGCGTCTATCAGCATAGCTCGGTCGGGCGCGATCTGATCGTGCGCGTGCTCGGCGCACTGGGCGCGGAAACGGTCGCCATCGCCCGTTCGGATGTATTTGTGCCAGTGGATACGGAAGCATTGCGGCCTGAAGATATTACGCTGGCCGCTGGCGCTGCCGAAAAATACCGACTCGATGCAATGGTCTCAACCGATGGCGATGCGGATCGCCCGCTGGTTGCCGACGAAACCGGGACCTTTATTCGCGGCGATAGTCTTGGCTTGCTGACGGCGCGCTTTTTGAATGCCGATGCCGTCGTGACACCCGTCACCTCCAATACAGCTATTGAGCTAAGTGGCCTTTTTGCCAAGGTCTATCGCACAAAAGTAGGCTCGCCCTATGTCATTGAGGCGATGCAACAGGCTGCCAGGGATGGCTATCAGCGGATCGTCGGCTTTGAGGCCAATGGCGGTGTGCTGCTGGGTTCAAATGTTGATTTGGGCGACGGCATTGTGGTGGCATTGCCTACGCGCGATGCCATGCTGCCGATCATCGCGGTGCTTGGTATGGCGGCGAGAGACAAGGTGCAGGTGTCGAAATTGCTGGAAGACCTTCCCGCGCGCTTCACGCGGAGCGGCCGCATTGAGCATGTTGAATCCAGCAAGAGCAGCCCATTCCTGCAGGCTTTGCTTGACGATGAGCAACGCGCAAGCTTTTTTGCCCAGCTCGGCATTATTGAGGCTAATGACGCCATTGATGGCATACGCATTGTTTTTGCGACTGGTGAGGTGGTCCATTATCGCGCCTCAGGCAATGCGCCAGAATTGCGCTGCTATGCGGAAGCTGCAACTGATACACGGGCCGAACAATTGCTTGAGTGGGGCCTGCAAAGAGCTGGCGAGCACTTACGCAAATATGGCTGAGCTGGCCTCACGGGAATAGAGCATGCGATTGGAGTAAGGCTGACACCAATTGTCAGCTGGTTGTCTGATTCTAACTGTCTTGGGCAGGCTCGTAGCGAATGTTAGCGTCAACAAGGCTTCAGTTAAGTATATGTATCTGGTGGCGTTTACGAATTTGACATTTGTATAAGAGTTTGCGACCGGATGGGATACAAGTATCAAATTCACTCCACTAGCGATTCGGAAAAGGTTCTCGATGGTCAACATTAAGGACGTAGCGGCGCGGGCCAATGTTTCCGTCGGTACAGTCTCTCGCGTGCTGGCCAAAAACGAAACTGTCGGGAAAGAACTGCGCGAGCTGGTAGAGGCAACCATCCGGGAGCTGAACTTCCGACCAAGCGGCGTTGCAAGGGGCTTGAGACGCAGCCGAACCGATATGATCGGTCTGGTTATTCCCGATATTACCAATCCGTTTTTCGCAGAACTTGCAAAACACGTGGAAGCCAGCGCGTCGCAAGCCGGTTTTTCCGTTTTGCTGTCCATCACCAATGATGATCCGAAGATCGAGCTTTCACAGATAGAAACTCTGCTTCGCAGTTATCCGACCGGCTTGATCGTCGTTCCCACGCAATTTGGCGCACCTGCAAAGTGGCAGAGCGATATTGCGACTGTTGCGGTAGACCGCCGCTTGAAAAATTATCCGCTGATTTCGGTGGATCATTATGCGGGTGCTGGCCTTGCCGCGCAGCACCTTTTGCAACTCGGCCATAGGCGTATTGCCTACATTGCGGGGCCCAATGAATCCCCCGTTTCCCGGGAGCGACGCAAAGGGTTTCTAGATACACTTATTGCCGCCGGCATTCAGCCAGAGGTTGTAGAGGGGCATTTCGATTATCAGTCGGGCGAGGTTCTGGGAAAACACTTGCTGAGCAGTCCTGAAGACGTCCGCCCCACCGCAATCGCTACCGCCAGCGACCAGCAAGCTATTGGCTTGATGCGCGCGGCAAGCGATCTTGATCTTAAAGTTCCCGATAATCTCTCAATCATCGGATTCGACGATATTCCGCTCGCTAATCTGATCACGCCAAGACTGACCACGATCAGCCAGCCTGTGGAACAAATCGCAGCGCGAGCAGTGGCGTTTGTTATCGGTGAAAACGCCGCGGGTACCAACGCCGGATTGCTTGATGCGACTTTGGTTATACGCAATTCAACGGCTGCACCGCGCTAAAACACTCGTAAGCATCTAGTGGAGCGGCCTTTGCTCCAGGCTCAAGCATTATCCGGCGCAATGACGCCCTTCGTCAGGATAAAGCATCCATAAAAGCGGCGCTCACCTGTTGCGATAACGCAGTAGGCGTTTTTGGCATGTTCATAAAACGCCATCCGGTCGATTGAAACCATTGGCCAATGCTTACCTTCAGCCTGATCAATCTCCGCCTGCATTTCGATTTGCACATCCGGCACTTCGTCAGGGCTTCCGACAATCTCCATTCGCGCCGCTGCGTCGTCGATGAATGTATCAAGCGGCATAACCGAAAGGATCGCTCGGGCAGCACGTGGCGCCGTTACGGCGTCGATACGCAAAAGACGGCCCAATTTCGTTTGCCGTGCGATGGAATCGCCCGGGAAATTGGTGTCGCAAATAACAAGCCGGTCACCATGCCCCATGGATTTCAGGGCGTAGAGAACATCGGCATTCAGCAGCGGATCGAGATTCTTCAGCACGGTTGCTTACCTCTTCATTTAAGCGGATTGGGTGGTCAGAAACTGCTCGAATTCCCTGGCTGTGGCATAGGACTTCTGCGTGCCTGGGCGTGTGATGGAATCTGCCGCATAAATGGCAGCTTTCTTCAGCGATGGTTCAAGTTCACCGGTTTCGACATAGAACCGCGCGAAGCTGCCTATAAAGGCATCGCCAGCGCCGGTTGTATCTTTCGGCGTGACCTTGATCGGAGCAATCATTGTTGATTGATCTTTTGTTATCAAGCGGGCTCCGCGCGCGCCCAGCGTGACGATGACTGTGCGTATACCTTTGGCGATCAGCGACCGCGCTGCTTGTTCGATTTCGTCATCTGTTCCCGTCGGCAATCCGGTCAACAAGGCCAGCTCAGACTCGTTAGGAACGACGAAAGTGGCTGTTGTGACTTTTGAAGGATCCAAATCCGGTGCAGCAGGTGCCGGATTGAGAATTGTTTCAATTCCATGTTTTTCGGCAAAGGCGAGCGTGTAATACACAGTTTCCAGCGGCACTTCCAACTGCATCAGTATCAGACTGCACTTTTTCAAATCGTCCGCCGCCGCATCAATGTCAGCAGGCTTCAGATCATTATTGGCACCCTTGATAATGAGGATGGAGTTTTCACCCGTTTCATCAACGAATATTGGCGCAACGCCGCTCGATTTGCCGGGAACTGTCCCGACATGGGAGATATCAATTCCGTTGTCTTTGAGATTATTGATCGTGCTTTGACCAAAAACATCATCACCTACTTTGGTGAGCATCAAAACGTCAGCACCAAGTCTTGCCGCAGCAACAGCCTGATTTGCGCCCTTGCCGCCAAAGCCCATGGAAAACTCAGGCGCTTCCAGTGTTTCACCGGGTGCAGGCATGCGGATGATCGATGTGACCAGATCAGTCATGTTGCTGCCGACCACTGCGATGCGTCGTGCCATATGTATGTCCCTCAAATTACAACTCTTATCTATCTGTATTGCGGAAAGCATTCAGGGCAATAACGATGAGCAGAAATCCACCCCATATGAAATCGATCAGATGGTTGGAGAACCGCAATATCTGGAAGCCGGAAGAAAGCAACATCAGCGCAATCAATGCGATGGAGACGCCAAGCACCCTGCCTTTGCCGCCCGCAGGGTTGGTGCCTCCAAGAACGGCAATCAAAACAGCTTGCAGAAGATAGGATGCACCATAATCCGACTTGGCAGCATTTGTGCGGCCGGAAAGGATAATCCCGGCGATGGCGGCCATCATGCCTGTCAGCATATAAGAATAAAGGATCATGCGATCCTTGCGCAGACCGGCAAAAATTGCAGCGCGGGGGTTGGTACCGATGAGCATCAGGTTGACGCCGAAGGTTGTACGCGTCAGCAGGATGGCGACTGCACCTGCTACGATAACGAACAGCACGAATGGCGTTGCCAAGCCCAGCACCTTGCCATTGCCAATGAAGTTCCAGCCATCCGGAAAGCCCGTGATTGCGGGACCGCCGGTGAGAACCACGGCAAGACCAGTGAAAATCTGTCCAGTTCCCAGCGTCGCAAGGATAGGCGTAATCCGCAGCTTCGAAATCAGGAACCCGTTCAATAATCCCGCCAGCAATCCGATGCCGAGCGCGAGCAATATGCCGATACCTGTATAGAGCAGGATCATCCCGGTGGATTGATCTGTTCCGACAATGACCGAGTGGAAGAATACGCCGGCAAGAATACCGGCAAGATTGGCAATGCCTACCACCGACAGATCGATGCCGCCGGTCAGCATGGCAATCATCATGGCAATCGCCAGAATGCCAAGCTCAGGCATGATGTAGGTAATGGACTCAAAATTATAGTAGCGCAGGAACTTGTCCGGATTCAGCCATGACATCAGTGCAAAAACCAGAATGGTGATGGCAATAAGCTGCAGGATATTGCGATCCTGCCCGAAAATACGTTTGGCGATTGAACGGTCTGACATTGTGCTTCTCACACCAGTTTCTTGCGATCGCGCCACGCTGTCAGCGCAGTCGCTCCAACGATAATCAAGCCGACGACAACGCGTTGCCATGTTGTATCGACCTTCATGATGATCAGGCTATTCTTGACCATGACGAGCATGAACACTCCGAGCAAGGTTCCGGCAACGCTGCCGCGTCCACCAAAGATCGATGCGCCGCCCAGCACGACCGCTGCAATGACATCAAGCTCGAAACCTGCGAAATCACGCGGGTTCGCTTGCCAGATCATCGAGCCCTGCAAAAGACCGGCAAATCCTGCCAGAGCGCCTGCAAAACAATAGACAAAGAACAATGTCTTGCGCGTATCGAAGCCCACGCGCTTGGCAGCTTCCGGCGCACCGCCATAGGCAAAAATGCTGCGCCCGATCATCGTGTAGCGCAGAAAAAGATGCGTCACGAGCGCAAGGCCGAGATAGATGAGGATCATGGCCGTCAAGCCGAAATTCGTTCCGGTCGCCGATGTTGAATTGACGAGATTGACCTTGGCAAAATTGATCAGCTCCGGCGGCATCTTATCGATATTGATGATGCTGGTACCGACCAGGCCGAGCAACAGACCGCGCACGACACTGCCGGTTCCAAGCGTGACAATGAGCGGAATCATCCGGAATGTATGAATGAAAAACGCATTGAACGCGCCAAGAACGAGGCCGATAAGGGTTGCAGCTATAAAGGGCACAAGCACGCCTTCATAACCGAAATAGAGCATGCCCTTGACGGTCAGATACATCGCCGCCACCGCAAAGGCGGTGAAGGATACGTCGATACCGCCGGAAATCATTACGACAAGGACGCCCAGCGCCATGATACCGATAATGACATTGCTGCGGAGCAACCCGAACATATTGTCCAGCGACCAGAAGGCCGGGTTAATCAATCCAATAAAGATCATGGCGACCAGTAGAATGGCGGCGATGATAAATTCTGATCGGCGAAAAATCGTCATTTCAAAGCCTTCAACCGGTCGTTTAATGCGTCTTCGTTCAATGCATCTGCGGCGACTTCATCAACAAAACGTCCGCGATGCATGACAATGACACGGTTACAATTCTGCACGAGTTCGGGAACATCGTCAGATATCATCAGCACAGCCAAACCATTCTCGGTAGCCAGCTCACGGATTTTCCGATGAATTTGGGCTTTGGAGCCCACATCGACGCCAACGGTAGGGCCGTTGAGGATAAGGACACGCGCGCCTGTCAACAACCACCGGGCAAGCACCACGCGCTGCTGGTTACCACCGGAAAGATGGTTGACCGGAGTCTGGGGACCGGGCGCTGCAATCTGCATCGCTCCAAACATGGCTTTCGTCGCCGCATCCGCTTTTTTGCGGTCAATGAACATACCGCTGACGAAGTTTTCGAAGGAGGTAGCGAGCATATTGCGCTCGATTGACTGGGTAAGAAACAGCCCTTCGGTCAGACGGTCCTCGGGCACATAGGCAAGACCGCTGGCGATGGCGTCCTGTACGGTCTTCGGGTGGACGGCCTTGCCGTCAATTGTCACCGAACCCGTATATTTTGGGTTCATCCCGAAAAGTGCCAGCGCAAGCTCTGTACGACCGGAGCCGATCAGACCGGATAAGCCGACGATTTCGCCCGCGCGCAATGTCAGGTCAATATTCTCCAACGTGCCCGGAATACTCAACTGTTTGACATTCAGACGCGGCTGCTCATCACCTTTTACAGGCGTCCATTCATAGGTCTGATCCGTGAGGTCATGCCCTGTCATAGCGCGGGTAATGGCCGCCTCGTTAAAATCGCTGATCGGGCCTTCTGCAACTTTTTTGCCATTGCGAAGAACAGTCAACCGCTCGCTGATTTCCAGCATTTCGCGCATTTTATGGCTGACGAAAAGCACTGCAATTCCCTGAGCCTGAATATCGCGGACAATACGGAACAAGGCGTCAACTTCTGGGCGTGTAAGGGCAGTTGTCGGCTCATCCATGATGATAAGCCTGGCATCACCCATCATGGCGCGGGCAATTGCCACGATCTGCTTGCCGGATGTCGGTAGCGATTCCACGTCGGCATCAAGGTCCATGGTGACGCCAAGACGCGCCAGGGCTTTGGTCGCCAGATCGCGAATCCGTTTCCAGCTGACTGACTTTTTGCCTTCAAGAAGCAGCGTGTTCAGCGCCAGATTTTCTGCAACGGTCAAGTTCCCGAACAGAGAAAAATCCTGATAGATAACTTGGATGCCCTGTTGTACGGACCGCGCAGGCGTAAATCCTGTTACCGGCTTACCGTCAATCAGGATCTCCCCCTCGGTGGGTGTATACACGCCTGCTATGGTCTTGATGATCGTCGACTTGCCGCAGCCGTTTTCACCCGCAAGGCAGTGGATTTCCCCGGGCTTCACAACAAGCGAAACATTATCGAGCGCCACAAGGCCGCCAAACCGCTTGCTGATATTCTTAAGTTCCAGAAGGTTTTCGCTCATGCTTTCCCCGCTATGGTGGAGATCCGCGAATATCAGGAAAGCGGGGGCCTTCTGCAACGCCCCCGCTTTCCTGTCACGTTAAAAATCAGAAATTATATGAATTCATATTGTCTGCGGTAACACCAACCCAACCGGCACCAAAAAGTACATTTGGTCTGGATGCATCTGGAGCCAGCAGATTGTCATAGCCGGGCAGTCCGAGATTGAGACCGGCCTTAATAAGGTCCGTCTTTTTGTTGAGGGCCATGACAGCCAGTTCATTCATGGCATAACCGGCTACTGCTGGATCCCAAAACTGAATGTACTGGATATCGCCATTCTTGAGATATTCGCCTGCAACCGAAACAAGACCTGTACCAGCAAAGAAGACTTTGCCCTTTAATCCGCCTTCAGAGATCAGGCGTCCAGCACCGGCAGAGGTCGGCATTGGTGCGCCGAGGATACCTTTGACGTCCGGATAGGTCGTCATGGCTTCCTTCAGCTTGGTGTAATCCTGATTGGCATCATCATAGGTTTCCAGACGTTCTGTCGCGAGCGACATGTCGGGGAAATTCTTCTTCTGATATTCAATGGCGCCGTCAATCCAGTCCATCTGCGATTTCGATGTCAAGCTGCCGACGGTAGCAAGATACTTACCCTTGCCGTCCATGGATTTACCCAGAACTTCCATCAACTTGGCCCCGTAGGCCTTGTTGTCAAATGCTTCCAGGACATAATCAGCGTTGACGATGTTCGAAGCTTCATGCGCAATCACGACGATGCCGCGCTCGCGTGCTTTTTTCAGAACCGGCTCAACAGCCTCTACCGAGAATGGCACGATGCAAATGGCATCTACGCCCTGGGCAATAAGATTTTCTACGATCTGCACCTGTGCAGCAGCATCCGCAGAGCTAGGACCGACCATCCAGACGTCAGCGCCTGTTTCGGATTTGAACTGCTCGACACCCTCGCGCATGCGGTCGAACCAGGCAATGCCATCGACCTTGACGACAGTTGCGATCGTATAGGACTTGCCGTCGGCTCCGGTCACATATTCCTTGTTGACCTTCGAGGTGTCGACGGGACCCTCAGCCAGCGCCGGCACGGCCAGTGCCAGCGTTATTGCCAGTAATGCTAAAAGTTTCTTCACGAGGCTTCCTCCCTTGGTTGCTCTTTCGGAGCGAGCACAAACCCGCCAACTCCATCTCTCCCTGACAACCGCAATCATTCTTTTGAATTCATCCGGTCATCGCCGTTTCTTCAATATGAAACGTTTCATTTGACTTTCCAGATCATACGGCAGTTGTCAATACGTTTGTATGTCCATTTAAGCAAATGTATCCGATTATGAATGTCTGTCTAGTTATCGACAGGCTTCAAATCACCAAGCAAGGTGGGAATCAGCTCCGAAACGGTAGGGTGGATAGGCACTGCCCATTGCAATTTCCCATAATCGACATCGGCATTCATCATGTCGAGTATGCCATGAATGGCCTCATCACCGCCGGTTCCCAAAATTGCGGCACCTAGAATCTTCTTTGTTTCCGCATCGACAATAACTTTCATGAAACCCTTGGTCTCATCCTTTTCAATTGCGCGCCCGACGCGTATCATCGGCCTCTTGGAAATCAGAAGTGGTCGGCCTGACTTGCGCGCCTGTGTTTCGTTCAAACCTACTCGGCCAAGCGGCGGGTCGATATAAAGCGCATAGCCCGGAATACGCGCGCTGACCTTGCGATCTTCTCCATCGAGCAAATTGGCTGCGACAATCTCAAAATCATTATAGGCCGTATGCGTGAAGGCCCCTCGCCCGTTGCAATCACCAAGCGCCCAAATTCCATCCGCGCTGGTCGAAAGATCATCATGGACCTTGATGTAGCCGCGTTCGTCCATCTCGATACCGGCTTTTTCTACATCCAGATCATCGGTATTGGGTAGCCTCCCGATAGCCAAAAGCACATGCGAACCGACGATAGCCGGTGCGCCCGAACTGCAATCGACACTGACTTGCGCGCCCTTCGCATGACGTTTGAACGAAATACATTCGGCATTCAGACGACATTCAATGCCCTCGGCCTCAATTATCTGTCTGATTGCCTCGGAAACATCTTCATCTTCCCGGGAAACCAGTCGCGGACCCTTCTCGACAATTGTCACTTTTGCACCGAACCGGCGGTACATCTGTGCAAATTCGAGTCCGATATAGCTTCCGCCGATCACGACCAGATGTTCGGGAAGTGTGTCCAGCTGCAAGATGCCGGTATTGGTCAGATAATCGATCTCATCAATTCCGGGCATATCCGGAATGACGGCGCGTCCGCCGGTATTGATGAATATTTGAGGCGCCGTATAGGTTTCGCCGCCAACGACTATTTCATGCGGACCGATAAATTTCGCATGACCCTGCACAATGGTGCAATTATCCATGCCCTTCAGCCAACTCTCGATATTATTTCGGGCGGTTGAGGAAACCGTATCGGCTCGTTGCCATATGCGTTTCATGTTAATGCGGATGGGCGTGTCGATCGTAACGCCAAAATCAGCGCCACGTCGCGCCAAATGCGCTGCATAGGCGCTTGCCACCAGCGCCTTGGTCGGCATACAGCCAGTGTTAACGCAGGTGCCGCCGAAAAGCTTCCGCTCAATGAGTAAAACCTTTCTGCCGGCGCTTGTAAGTCTTCCTGCCAGCGCGGGCCCCGCCTGCCCCGCCCCAATAATGATCGCGTCGAAAGAATTACTCATGGCAGCGAAGCAACAATCAGATAGGCACCGATAATAGCCACTGCGTCCTCGATCAATGCCGCAGGCCGATCCTGTCCGAAGCGGGCAGCAAGCGCGCTACGGATATAAGCACCACCATAGGTGCCGATGACAGCGCCTATTGCCCCGGCAATCAACCCGGCAACCAACATGCCGCCGGCAATGCCTATGGCAGCGCCACTGACTGCGCCCATTAGAACGCGTGTGCCAAATTGCACCGGCACTTTTCGACTCGGGGTCGATGGCAACTGATCTGTGATGAGCTCGCCAATGGCAAGTATTGAAATGATCCAGGGCGTGAGGGCATAGCCCAAAAACGCCAGCCAGCTATCACCCAGATTGAGCCAACCCAAATAGGCAGCCCAGCTTACAGCCGCCGGTGCCGTCATCGCTCGCAAACCTGCAATGATACCAATCAGAAGTGCACATGTAATGATCATAAAAGTCCAACCCCCGTTGAATTCGCGATCGACCGACAACACAAATGCTCGATGAACAAGAGGTTCAGGCGGCGTTCATATTGCGACACATAATTTGTAAAAATTCAACTGCTGCGCGCGTTACTATTCGCAGCAAATAGCGACGGGATTTGTCATGCTTGTTCAGCGTCTTGGCATCGTATTTGTAATATTCTTCGCCTTTGCACTCTCGTTCGGATCCTTCGTGCACAATGCAAAATCAGGACGTGCGCCCTATCATGACAGCTTGATGCAAATCAAAAACTGAGCCTGATGACCTGTTTTTAATAAGATAGCCACGCTGCTAACGGATTTGCTTCTTTTCAGCCGCATCAAGTCTTTGCAAAAGATCACGTAGAACGTCCGGAATATTCTTTTCAACTTTTGATGGACGGGCCGTTTCGATCGTTCGGCGATAATCAGCGCGCACGACCTGCTCGCGAAGCACATTTGCAGTCCGGTCGTTCACTGGATGTCGTGCCATGATCATTCCAATCCACTCCATGCGGCGCATCTCGCACCGTACTAGCATAACTCAAATAAGCTGATTTGGTTCGAATTGCCGCGATTTATAGTCAACAGTTTATGAATCAACCGAATTGCAAAATCCTTCTACGCAAAAAATTCAAGGCTGCGGAACCAGCATCCCGTCCCGGCGTTGTTCTGAAAAGATTAAAGGATATGCCCATGTTGATCCGTGTTGGTTACGAGATAGGAATTCGTTGCAACGAGCCAACCCCTATGACGACCTATCTAAATCTGGAATCCGCACGGCTGAAAGATGTTCAATGCGAACGTGGACCCACGGCAACGCCAGAGGTTAATCTGGAAACATTCACAGATCTGTTTGGAAATAATTGTCTGCGGCTGGTTGCACCGGCTGGCAATTTGTCACTGAAATATGATGCTGTTGTCAACGATGATGGCCTGCCAGATCCGGTCGATGAAAATGCCGAAGAAGTTTCCGTCGACAAACTTCCCACGGAATGCCTGGCTTACCTTTCTGCCAGCCGCTATTGTGAAACAGACGAGTTGAGCAATCTTGCTTGGAGCCTGTTCGGGCATGTCAAACCGGGTTGGACACGAGTTCAGACAATCTGCGATTACGTCAATCAACGCCTGACATTCAGCTATGGTTTTGCAAGGGCCACACGCACGGCTGCACAGGCCCATGAAGAACGTGTCGGCGTGTGCCGGGATTTCGCTCATCTTGCCGTGGCCTTCTGCCGTTGCATGAATATTCCTGCCCGTTACGTGAATGGCTATATGGGCGATATTGGCGTACCCGCTGATCCGGCCCCGATGGATTTCAATGCATGGTTCGAAGTCTTTCTAGGTGGCAAATGGCACACGTTTGATGCCCGCCATAATCAGCGCCGCATCGGCCGGATTGTCGTTGCCCGCGGCCGTGATGCAGCGGACACGCCCCTCATTTATACGTTTGGCCCGCATGAATTGACCAATTTCAAAGTCTGGACGTTCGAAGAGAACGCTCCAACATTTACCAACAGGCGTTTTGAGAAAATATCGCTGGTAACCCCGTGGTTTAGCCAAAGGTGGTCCCGGCTTTCACGGCATATCCGGCAAGCATCCGAGACAGAATCAACGATTTAGAGCCTTCCTCGCTCGGAACCATTGTACCGGAACAAACATGCTTGAGGTTTGCCATGCCACATTTGGCAGGGTAATTTGCTGCTTCGGTTCGGTCTGAGGAGGAGCCCACAGGATGCCTTTCGATAATGCATCGAAGTCAATTTACTCGCAAGAAGACTGGAATATCATGCAGGCGGCCTACGACAAAGCCGCCAAAACGCTCGTTGTAAAGTCGAGTACCGATGACGACGCCAAGATCATTGCAGAAACTGTTATGACAGCCTTCAACCGCGGCAATAAGGATATTAATTCTCTGGCTGCCTTGGCGGTCATTACCGCGATCAATTCGCATCCAAGCCTGAACCAAAATGGATTTGAGCAGCGCAAACGGTCAGGATAAGCGTTTATCTGATCGCTTTGACCAGCGCATTGTCCGGAAAACAGGTTGGCTCCATTCCCTGTTTTGCCTGCCATGCTCCAATTGACCGCCGCGTCTTGAAACCGGGAAACCCATCCGCGCCGCCTGCGTCATATCCCTGCTTTTCCAGCGTCTTTTGCATGCTGGCAATGTCAGAGCGATAAAGTCCGCCAACATCGCCCCAGCCAGTGCTGAATCCTTTTGCACCATGGGCAATCCGATCACCAATATGCCCGATGAATAGAGCATATAGATCACTCATATTGTACTCTTTTAGGACATAAAAATTCTTGGTAACGATGAATGCAGGCCCGTGCCTTCCGGCGGGCATCAAAAGGAAGCCTTCACGCTTCATCTCGCTGGACGGAAAAGCCTTGCCATTGACCCGGCTGATACCCAGTTGTTCCCAGGCGGAAAACAGCTTGCCCTGATCCGGCCCCTCCAGGGAACAGCTCACGGTTTCCGGCACGGTGACCTCATAGCCCCAGTCCCGCCCTGCCTGCCAGCCATATTGCTTGAGATAATGACCGATAGAACCCAGCGTGTCCGGCACTGAGTTCCAGATATCCCGTTTGCCATCACCGTCAAAATCCACCGCATGTTGCAGGTAAGAGGTCGGCATGAATTGCGGCTGACCGAGCGCTCCGGCCCAGGAGCTTTTCATGGCACCAGCGTCAATATATCCCTTCTGGACAATCTCCAGCGCAGCCATCAGTTCCTTGCGGAACATTTCCTTTCGCGAGGCTAGAAATGCTTTTGTACCAAGTACGGTAAAGGCGTTATTTGGAATTTTTACGCTGCCATATCCGCTCTCGCGTCCCCAGACTGCAAGCACGACCTCACCCGGGACACCATATTTGCTTTCGACGGCCTTCAGGGTCCGGGCATATTGCCCTGCCCGCGCCACGCCGCCAGCAGTTGTGGCATTTATGGTCTTATCATTGAAGTATTTTCCCGGCGAGCCGAACTCGGACTGAGCCTGCTTCTTTGGTGTCTTTGGCTTTTCGCCCGGCAGAATCAGATCAGGCAAGTCCAGATTGGGCGATACGCCGGCAAAAGCCTGATCGAACACTGCTTTCGAAATGCCCGCTGTCTTGGCATCAGGCCAAAGATCATTGGCAAGCCAGTTTTGGAATTGCGCATCAACCTCGGGCTTGGACGCCGCCAAGGCAGATAATGTGCTTGTGCTCAGCACAAGCACAATACGCAACCCAATGATAAAATGCTTTTTCATCAAATCTTTGAGTCCCGCACTGTTGGCGTCTTAACTGGCAACGGTTTTGTGGCCGGTGGTATGAATGATGGCAACACGGAAATATACCGGTTCCAGCGGACGGACATGATTTCTTGAAATCGTTTTTACATAGGCCGGTTCCCACCACTCAGCCGTTCGGCTCAAAAGACGATGCGCATTATTGCGCGCCTCTATATGGCCGGGTTCGCTTGTCAGCTCTTCGAAAATTCCGGTGACGACGACGCTTTGCCAATTATTAGTGGCAACGATCTCATCAAACTCTATGCACACTTTGGGATTTTCACGCATCCAGTCGACTTTCGTGCCCGCTGACGTGAGTGAATAAAGAGAAACGGCATCGTAAGCGAAACTCAGGGGAATAACGTAGGGTTGATTATCTTTCGCGCACGCCAATCGCCCGATTGTTGCGCGTGCCAGAAACTCCTTGATTTCCTGCTGCGTCATATCCTGGATAATCATGAAACTTCGCCCCTGTTGCCCGGCCCCGAAATTTTTCGGTCCTATCGCATTTTAGTATAACGACCATAAATCTCGAAAAAGACAAGTTAGCGGCTTCACAGTGTGGTTCTTGCGCGCAAGGCAGCCGTTAATGTTCCTTCGTCAAGATAGTCAAGCTCACCCCCAACCGGCACGCCATGAGCAAGCCTGGTAATTCGGACATCAAAATCTGCCAGCTGATCGGTGATATAGTGTGCTGTTGTCTGACCCTCGACAGTCGCATTCACCGCAAGAATAATCTCCTTGATCTCCCCTTCGGCAACCCGTCCGACAAGCGTCGCAATATTGAGATCATCCGGGCCGATACCATCAAGCGGAGAGAGGCGTCCGCCAAGAACATGATAACGGACATTCATCGACCCGGCACGTTCCAACGCCCAAAGATCGGAAACATCCTCGACCACGATCAGTGTCGCGCGTTCGCGGCGTGGATCGGTGCAAATCATGCAGGGGTCGGATGTATCCACATTTCCACATGTTGAGCAGATGCGCACCTTCTCGGCCGCATCCTGCATCGCGGTGCCAAGAGGAATCAGCAGCGCTTCTTTCTTCTTGATAAGGTGCAGGGCGGCGCGCCTGGCAGAACGCGGACCAAGCCCCGGCACTTTGGCTAGGAGCTGGATTAGGCGCTCAATTTCTGGACCGGCGATTCGTTTCGACATATCGCCGGTTTAGAGCAATTCGCGGCTTTAGGGAATCAAAGACCGGCGGAGTGTTCAACCCATCCAACATTTTGGTCGAAATAATACAATCTTGGATTGGTTGTTCCGGCTCCAAGACCCGATAAGGATCGTATCGGTGATCGCAACGGGTTTGAGGGCAAAAGCAGCAGCACGGTGCCAGCCAGTGTATTGGAGAGGACGGGCTTCTCCAACTGCGGCATCAGCCATGCTCTCGACTTGGAGGTGAAACTATGCGGAGATTTCCGTTTAGCGTAACTCTTATTGTGAAAAGAACCCGGACCAGCTGGTCACTGACATTCCGGGTTCAATTTTCAAAATGAGACCAGGGGACGGGCGAAAGCTCGTTCCCTACTCCAAGAACAGTCTATCTTAATAAGACATTCTTTCCAATAAACTTCTGGTTGCTTTCGAATAGGATTAAAACGGCAACTTGAATCCCGGAGGAATTGGCAGGCCCGCAGTCAAGGCTTGCGTTTTTTCTGCCATGATTGCCTCGACCTTCGCCTTGGCCTCATTGTGCGCAGCGATGATGAGATCCTCAATGACTTCGATATCATCTTCCTTGAAGAGTGAAGGATCAATGGTCAGTGCAGTCAGTGCGCCTTTGCCGGAAAGCTTGACAGTGACAAGCCCGCCACCCGCCTGCCCTTCGGCCTCAAGTGCGGAAATTTCCTCCTGCATCGAAGCCATCTTCGCCTGCATTTCCTTGGCCTGTTTCATCATGCCCATTATGTCACGCATGGGTTATCTCCTATCGTTCAATCATCTTCTTCAACGGGCGCCAACGTATCATCACCTGCACCTGCAGATAATTCATCATCGGCTTGCCCCGCGGGCGTGGCTATGCGCACGTTGATAATCTTGGCGCCCGGAAACTTCGAAAGTATGGCGGCCACATCCGGATCTGCACGCGCATCGCTCAGCAAGCCTTCACGCTTTGCCGTTTCGACTTCGTTGAGAGTCTTGCTGCCTTCCTCGCGCGAAAGCGAAACCATCCAGCGAATACCGGTCCACTCGCCAAGCTTTTGTGACAAATCTGTAAGCAGGGTTTTCGGCGCAGCTTCGGTCAGGTTAATCTCAAGACGCCCGGGCTTGATACTGACCAGCCGCACGCAATTCTTGACCATGATCTTGAACTGCATATCACGCTGCTTGTCTGCAAGTGCGATGATATCTTCAATACTGCCTATCTGAACCGAAGGCACGGCCTCTTCAACAATCTGCGGCGAAGCGAGCATGGCCGGTTCCGGTTGGATAGCTGGTTCAACCAGCCGCATGGTTGCGCCGCCACTCGCGTTCACAGTGCCGCGAGCAGTTGCCACCGCATCGCTGGCACGTGCCATTGAGGCACCGCCATTGCCCGGATTCGGACGCGGCCCATTATTGTCGCCGGCGGTACCAGGCAAAGCTGTGCCGTCATCCAGCGACTTCAATGCTTCATCAAGCGTGGGCAAATCTGCGGCATGGGCAATGCGGATGAGCAGCATTTCGGCTGCCTGAACGGGGCGATTTGAATTCTCGACCTCGGCCATACCCTTCAGCAACATCTGCCAAGTCCGGGAAAGGACGCGAATGGACAATTTCTCTGCAAAATCACGTCCGCGCAGCCGCTCATCTTCTGACAATGAAATATCGTCGGCAACATCCGGGGTAAAACGGATGCGTGTGACCAAATGATTGAAGTCGGCAAGGTCGGTCAACACTACGCTGGGATCAGCTCCAACATCATATTGCGAGCGGAACTCACGCAATGCCGAAGCCACGTCGCCGCGCATCAGCATTTCGAACAAATCAATGATCCGCGCACGATCCGCCAAGCCGAGCATCGAACGCACAGCCTCGCCATTCACTGTGCCTGCTCCATGCGCTATGGCCTGATCGAAAATAGACAGCGAATCACGCACGGAACCCTCGCCTGCCCGCGCGATCATGGACAGCGAGGTATCGTCCACCGTTATGTTTTCCAGACCTGCGATCTTGCGTAAATGCGCGGTCAACAGGCTGGTATCTATGCGGCGCAAATCGAAACGCTGGCAGCGCGACAGAACGGTGATGGGAACCTTGCGGATTTCCGTCGTCGCAAAAATGAATTTCACATGGGGCGGCGGCTCTTCAAGCGTCTTCAACAGGCCGTTAAAGGCCTGATTGGAGAGCATGTGCACCTCATCGATGATGTAGACCTTGTAGCGGGCCGATACCGGACGATAACGAACCTGTTCGATAATCTCGCGAATATCATCAATGCCCGTATGGGAGGCAGCATCCATCTCGATCACGTCGACATGCCTGCCTTCCATGATAGCTTGACAATGCTCGCCCATGACAGAGAGGTCGATGGTTGGCTTGTCTATATCGCCATTCTTGTAATTGAGGGCGCGGCCAAGAATTCGCGCAGTCGTGGTCTTGCCGACACCGCGCACACCCGTCAGCATCCACGCTTGCGCGATCCGTCCTGTCTCGAACGCATTGGTCAGCGTCCTGACCATTGGCTCCTGGCCAATCAGATCGTTGAAATTTTCGGGGCGATATTTACGGGCGAGCACGCGATAGGCGCTGTCTGGCTTTTTCGTGTCCATCGCGTTTGTTTCCGCTCCTGCATTTACTTCTTGTATATGGCGCAAGTTTGGACCGCCATGCACCATAGCGTCAATGCCGGTTGCGGCTTTGACACAGGCAGGTACACATAAAAAGGGTGGGAGGCTGGCACGGCGACCCGTGCCTGGCTCGTTGGGGCTGCTTCCTTCCGGACCTGACCCGGTTGGCGAGTGGCTCGTCCACCACCAACCTCCCGGTTTTCATATCGGCAATCCCAACGCAAAAAGCAAGCGCACACAGAAAAAAACTGCTATTTACTCGTACATCATGACATTCGCACTCGACGCAAAACTAAACGCAGATACCTTCCCCATCGTTAAACTGGGTCTTTGTGACCTACGCTTGATGAATGACCGGCGTTGGCCATGGCTTATTCTTGTGCCGCAAAGACCGGGAATCACTGAAGTTCATGAATTGACGCCGCTCGATCAGACGATGTTGACATTCGAGGCGGGCATCGCGGCGCAGGCACTCAAGTCGATTACCAATTGCGAAAAGATCAATACGGCTGCACTTGGCAATATAGTTCGCCAACTACACGTGCATGTCATTGCACGGAACACTGGCGATCCGGCATGGCCTGGGCCGGTCTGGGGCCATGGAACACGCGAGCCTTACAGCAAAAACGACGCAAAGGTCTTTGCGAAAACGATTCTCGACGCTATTTAAACAATCCCCGTCCAGTTTCCCCGTTCTGGAGCTTCCATTCATGTCGTTTCGTCTTTTTGATGCTCCGCTAGCCGAGCCCAGCCATTTTGTGGGATTCGCCGGGAACAGGATCAATCGGCATTCGGAAAAACGGAGTGACGACGTTGTCACCCTTGCGCTGGCAAATGCCGATGCGCGCATGTTGCTGGTGGGCGATGGCAAGATACTGGTTGATCGCAGCGCCTCGGAAGGGAATGCGTTTTTCGGGATGGAAGCAGCCTCGGTGCTTCTCCCGGGGTTGAACAAGACAATTTATCTCGGCCTTCAAGACGATATGCCAATATTGGCAGGACCGAGCGGCCTTTCTCCGGAAGCGCTACCTATGGGCATTGAGGCGGTTGACTATCGTTCGGCCTATACGCAAGGGCTTATTCCCCCAGATCAGATAGGAGCCATGGCGCAAGCCGTGTCACTGCTCTCATGGCATGACACCCACAAGTTTTGCGGGCGCTGCGGCCATGAAACCGTCATGCGGGATGGCGGCTATCGTCGTACATGCCCCAATTGCGAGGCTCAGCATTTTCCGCGCACAGACCCGGTGGCAATCATGATGGTCGTGCGCGGCGACAAGTGCCTGCTGGCGCGCGGGGCGCATTTTGGGACCGGCATGTATTCCTGCCTCGCCGGGTTTATCGAACCCGGAGAGACTATCGAAAATGCAGTGCGCCGCGAAACCATGGAAGAAACCAACCTGCCTGTAGGGCGTGTTCTCTATCATGCCAGCCAGCCTTGGCCCTTCCCCTATTCTTTGATGATCGGTTGCCATGCCGAAGCCCTCTCGGACGATTATATATTGGATACGGCAGAGCTTGAGGCTGGACGCTGGTTCAGCCGCGAAGAAGTCAGGACCATGATGGACCGTACGCATCCAGATGGCCTTATGACGCCGCCCGCAGGGGCCATTGCAGCCCACCTCATCCGCAGCTGGGTGGAGAGCAAGTTTTAATCATTGGATAGAAAGGCGACGCCTGTGGACTTTCGCGATGATGAGCTGAAAAACTTTGAAGCCAATGGTGCGCTGCCATTACCGGACGCGACCGACGAGGGTTTCGTTGAGAACGATGGAGCCAGCATCCACTATTCTGCCTATGGTGCCGGAGCGCCGGTAATCCTGCTTCATGGCGGATTGGGCCATGGCGGCAATTGGGGCTATCAGGTTCCAGCTCTTGTCGATGCCGGACACCGCGCGCTTCTCATCGACAGCCGTGGACATGGCCGCAGCACGCGTGACAGTAAACCCTATAGCTATGAGCTGATGGCATCCGATGTGCTTGCGGTCATGGATCGATTGAGCATTGCCAAGGCCGCTCTACTTGGCTGGAGCGACGGCGCCTGCACATCAATGGTGCTCGGCATAAAGGCATCGCATCGCGTCACCGGTGTCTTTTTCTTTGGCTGCAACATGGACCCGAGCGGCACCAAGGAAGTCCAGCCAAGCCTAGCGCTCGATCGTTGCTTCAGCCGCCATGTCAAGGATTATGCCGAGTTATCGGCAACGCCTGATCAGTTCGAGGACTTTCTGGCAGCCGTCGGCAGAATGATGAAAACGGAACCTAATTATGGTGCCGCCGAGCTGGCGAAGATTACGGTGCCGGTCACTGTCGTTCAAAGCGAGCATGATGAATTTATCAAGCAGGAACATGCCGAATATCTCGCGCGCACCATCCCGGGCGCAGAGTTTCTCCTGCTACAGGGCGTCAGTCACTTCGCGCCGCTGCAACGGCCTGACCAATTCAATCAAGCAGTCCAGCAATTTCTCGACCGAATCTCAGCTCAATAATTAGTCTTCGCTTATTTGCGAGCTTCGGAATGTCGTGTCAGCTGGGTAGACACCCAATACACGCACTTCCTTCGAGAAGAATTCCAGCTCCTCCAGCGCCTGGGCGACATTCTTATCGTCCGGATGGCCTTCAATGTCCGCGTAAAACTGCGTCGCCGTGAATTTACCGTCGATCTGGTAGCTTTCCAGCTTGGTCATATTCACCATGTTCGTGGCAAAACCGCCCATCGCTTTATAAAGTGCAGCCGGAACGTTGCGGACGCGGAATACAAAAGTGGTCATCATCAGCGCATCGGAGGTACGCGGTGCCCATTTTTTGGTTTTTGTCAGCACGACGAAGCGCGTGACATTGTTTTCAGTGTCCTCGACATCCTCTTCGAGAATATCCAAACCATAGAGGCTTGATGCCAGACGCGGCGCCAAAGCAGCCATCGTCCTGTCCTTGACTTCCGCGACCAGCCGCGCTGCACCGGCGGTGTCGCCAGCGATCACCGGCTTCCAGCCATTCTTGCGAATATATTTGCGGCATTGGCCAAGTGCATGGATATGGCTGTGGACAGAGGTGATCTCGCTGCGCTTCGTGCCCGGTAGAACCATCAGCTGAAAATGGATCGGCAGAAAATATTCGCCAACAATGTGTAGTCGCGATTCCGGTAACAGATGGTGGATATCGGCAACACGTCCGGCAATGGTATTTTCAATTGGAATCATTGCCAGATCGGCTGCACCGCTTTCAACCGCATTGAACGCATCTTCAAAGGTCGGGCAAGGCATAGGTTCCATCGTTGGAAACATGTTGCGGCAAGCCGTATCGGAATTTGCTCCGGGTTCACCCTGAAAAGAGATGCGGTTGGTCTTGGTCATTATCCTTGGCCTTGTTTCATATTCAATAATTCGCGGGCGCGATCCAGATCTTCCTGGGTGTCCACACCCAGCGGCACAGAATCGACAATCTCGACATCAATGCGCATCCCAGCCTCAAGCGCGCGCAGTTGCTCCAGCCGCTCACGCCGCTCCAGCGGCGAAGGGCCAAGCCTGACAAAACGCTCAAGAGCGGCCCGGCGATAGGCATAAAGCCCGATATGGTGGTAAAGCGGCCCCTCGCCCCAAGGGGCTGTCGCACGCGTGAAATAGAGTGCGCGCAACTGGGTTTCACTCAAAGGCGAGCCGATGATCTTGACCACATTGGGATTGGTCTTTTCCGCTTCGTGGCGAATCTCGACCGCCAGCGTACCAATATCGGCAGGACCATTGAGCAATGGCAATAGAGCGCGCTTTATAACATCCGGTTCGATGGTTGGCAGGTCACCCTGCACATTAACAACCGCATCAATATTCCCATCAGGGTCGAGTGCTTGCAGCGCTTCATAGATGCGGTCGGAGCCGGATTCGTGATCGCTTCGGGTCATGACAGCTTCCAGCCCGTAAGCTTCGACTGCCAACTTTACCTCAGCCGTATCAGTGGCCACAACGGTGCGGCCAAGGCCCGCAGCTATGGCGCGCTCAGCAACGTGAACAATCATCGGCTTGCCTGCAATATCGGCCAAAGGCTTGTTGGGAAGCCGTGTCGAAGCCATTCTTGCCGGTATCAGGTTCAATATTCTCATCATTCCTCACACCCCTACGGTGTCAAAAAGTCTCAGGCAGAACCGCCCTTATATGTGTTGCAAGTGGGAGATAAAACCCCTAGTTTCCGCGCAATCACGAGGGGTTTCTGCCACAAATGCAGCGGTTTGCATTGATCAGATATTGAAGCCCTCCGCAAGAGGAGTAATGAGCGACGATGGGATCCGCATTTAATAAGTACGCCATGGCGTTTCTGGCAACAGTGTTCGTTGTCATGTCCGCGGCCATCATGTCCGACTCCCTGTTCAATTCGCACGCTCCCGAAAAGCCAGGCTTTATTATTGAAGCACCTGAGGGCGGCGAAGCAACCGCAGGCGCAGAGGCTCCTGCCGCAGCGGTGCCGGTGGCAACCCTGCTCGCTTCAGCTGATGCGAAGCGCGGTGAAGCTGTGTTCAAGCGTTGCGCTGCTTGCCACACCGCAGAAAAGGGCGGCGCTAACAAGGTCGGCCCGAATCTTTGGGACATTGTTGAGCGCCCGATCGCGACCCATGAAGGTTTCAGCTATTCCGGCGCCATGAAGGAATTCTCCAAGGGTGGCCAGGAGAAGTGGACCTATGATCACCTCAATCACTTCCTGACCTCGCCAAAGGGCTATATCAAAGGCACCGCCATGGGCTTTGCGGGTGACAAGAAAGATCCGGAGCGTGCCGATTTGATCGCCTATCTGCAGACGCTTTCAGATAGCCCGAAGCCATTCCCTGCAGCTGATGCTGCTCCAGCCGGTGAAAAGCCTGCTGAAGGCGCTGCACCTGCCGCTCCGGCACCAGCGGGCGAAACACCCGCAGCGCCTGCTCAGCCAGCGCCAGCACACTAAAACCTACTCATATCGATCTAAAAGCCGGGCTCAATGCCCGGCTTTTTTGTATCAACTCCCCGTGTTTTTTAAGCGAAGGCCTGTTCTCTGCCGCATTTTCTCTTAGACTGCCTGTCAGATAGAACTGTGGAGACCTGTTTTGAGATTTCGCCGCTTCGTTATCAGCCTTGCGCTGCTCGCTGCCACAACCCTTGGCACCCTTCAGATTGCACATGCGGCGGAACCGGAATGGCGTCATGCTACGAGTGCCTTGGGCGAGCCCAAATATAAGGCCGGTTTCAAGCATTATGACTTCGTCAATCCGGATGCACCCAAAGGTGGAACTCTCAATCTCATAGCTCAAGGTTCCTTTGACAGTCTGAACCCATTCATCGTGCAAGGAACCTCTGCTGCGGGCCTTCCCGGCGGTACAATTATGGGAGGGCATCTCTACGATACGTTGCTCGACCGTGCCCTTGACGAACCCGCCACGAGCTATGGTTTGCTCGCCGAAGCGGTCTCTTATCCTGAAGACTTTTCATGGGCCAAGTTCCGATTAACCCCGACAGCAAAATGGCACGATGGTCAGCCGATTACGGTCGACGATGTAATATGGTCATTCAATGTGCTGAAAGAGCAAAGCCCGCTATATAACAAATATTATCACGACGTGACCAAGGCCGAGAAAACAGGGGAACGTGAAGTGACATTCACCTTTGGCGTTAAGGGCAATCGTGAACTTCCAAGTATCATCGGTGAGTTTCCGGTACTTCCAAAGCATTGGTGGGAAGGAACCGATAAAAACGGCAATAAGCGCGATATAACAAAGCCTACATCGGAAATCCCGTTGGGCTCTGGCCCCTATAAAATTGAAAGCGTCGATTTCGGTAAGACAATCATCTGGGTTCGTGTCGCTGATTACTGGGCAAAGAATGCTCCGACCGTTCTTGGACGCAACAATTTTGAGCGTATCCGGTATGAATATTTTCGGGATGCCAATGCCAGCTGGGAAGCTTTCAAGAAGGGTGGCTTTCAGGATTTTCGTGGCGAACCCAGCATTGGACGCTGGACACGTGAATATGACTTTCCGGCAATTGTCCGGGGAGATGTCATTAAAACGATCTTTCCGACCCGATCTTCGGGCCGGATGCAGGGTTTCCTGCTCAATACACGGCGCGACAAGTTCAAGGATATACGAGTTCGGCAGGCGCTAAACCTGGCTTTCGACTTTGAGACCATGAGCAAGAATATGTTCTTTGGCGAATACAAGCGCATCAACAGCTATTTCTCAGGTACAGAACTCGCTTCGAGCGGACTTCCTCAAGGCAAGGAGCTGGAAATCCTCCAAACTGTCAAAGGCGAAGTCCCCGAAGAAGTATTCACTCAGGAATTCAAGAATCCGGTTTCTGATACACCGCAAGCGTTGCGTGAGAATTTGCGCAAGGCAGTGGGATTGTTGCGTGAGGCTGGGTATGAACAGAAGAATGGCAAGCTGGTCAATCAAGCCGGCCAGCCAATGACCATTGAGTTTCTTGGTGATGATCCTCGTGATGAGCGAACAATCGGGCCGTTCATGGCCAGTTTACGCAAACTGGGAATCGATGCACAAATAAGAGCTGTCGATGCCGCGCAATATGCGGCAAGAGTGAATGATTTTGATTATGATGTTTTGGCAATTATGGGTATTGGACAAACGCTTTCTCCCGGCAATGAACAACGCGATTACTGGGGTTCAGCCAATGCGGACGTAAAGGGGGGGCGCAATTATATGGGCATTAAAAACCCCGCCATCGACAAACTCATTGACAAGGTAATCCTTGCTAAGGATCGCGAAGAGCTTATTGCCGCAACCCATGCGCTGGATCGTGTACTCCTGTGGAATTACTACGTCGTACCGCAATGGTATGACGACCGAAGCAGGGTGGCATACTGGAACAAATTCGGAATGCCGGAAAAACAGCCCGACTATATTGGCATGGATCCCTTTTCATGGTGGATCGACACCGCAAAGGAACAGGCTTTGAAAGCGCGCGCCCAATGACGGGATTTAACCGCCGCGAACTTATGAAGCTTTCGGGCGCTGCAATGCTCACTGCCATGGCTCCAAAATTGGCCTTGGCAGATGTGCAGACGGACGTTCCGCTTCATGGCCTCTCTGCGTTTGGCGAGTTGAAATACCCGAAGGATTTTACGCATTTTGACTATGCCAGTCCCGATGCGCCCAAGGGCGGAACCTTCGCTTTTTCGCCCAATACGTGGGTTTTTAATCAGTCGCCCCAAACCTTCAATACGCTCAATACGTTCTCGAACAAGGGAGATGCTCCGCCCCGTATGGAACTCTGTTTCGATACGCTGATGGCATCTGCACTGGACGAACCGGACTCGATTTATGGTCTGGTGGCAGAAACAGTTACCGTTTCCGCCGATCGCAATAGCTTCACCTTCAAACTGCGGCAGGAAGCCCGCTTCCATGACGGCTCGCCAATCACTGCGGAAGATGTTGTTTTCAGCTTTGAAACCCTCAAGGACAAAGGGCATCCCCAACTCCGTCTGGTTCTGACGGAGTTGAGCAAAATTGCTGCACTGGACGCGCATACCGTGCAGCTGATTTTTTCAGGCAAGCATTCTGACCGTGCGATACTCGATATTGCCTCAATACCTATTTTTTCCCAAAAATGGTACGCCACCCGGGACTTTGCGGCATCAACAATGGAACCGCCGCTTGGCTCGGGGGCATATCGTGTTGGTCGTGTCGCTCCTGGCCAAACCATAGAGTATGAACGCGTGGCGGATTATTGGGCCAAGGACCTGAATGTACAACGCGGTCAAAACCACTTTGATCGCATTAAAATTGATTTCTACCGGGAGCGCCAACCGGAATTCGAGGCTTTCAAAAAAGGCGATATTTTCTGGCGATATGAGGCAACCGCAAAAACATGGGCGACAGAGTACAATTTCCCTGCGGTACAACAGAAACGTGTCATTAAACGCAAGTTTACAACGGAAAAGCGCCCGCAATTGCAGGCTTGGGCCATTAATCAGCGCCGCGAGCATTTCCGCGCCCCCCAGGTACGCGAAGCTATTGCACTGTGCTTTGATTTTGAGTGGACCCAGAAAAATCTTTTCTATGGTGCATATGAGCGCTCCCATTCAGTGTTTGAGCAATCGGATTTCCGGGCAAGCGGAAAGCCCTCTGCGGAAGAACTCGCCATTCTGGAGCCTTTTCGTGACAGGCTGCCCGAGGCCATATTCGGCGATGCATTGTTGCAAACACCTTCTGATGGCAGCGGGCGTGACCGCAAAAACTTGAAGCGGGCATCCGACCTTTTAAATCAGGCGGGATTCAAACGGGATGGTGACAAGTTGGTGGATGCGCAAGGCCGACCGCTCAATCTTGAACTCTTGATTTATGCTGAAGTCTTCACCCGCAGTTACTCACCTTTCGTAAACAATCTGAAGGCCTTGGGCATCAACGCCTATCTGCGCTTGGCCGATCCCGCGCAATATCAAAGCCGCATTCAGAATTTTGATTTCGACATGATCGGTTTGGCGGTGCAACTCTCCCCTACGCCAACACGAGAATCACTGGAGGAGATATTCGGCTCCAAGGGCAGGGATATCCCGGGTTCGTATAATTTTCCCGGCACAGCCGATCCGGTTGTCGATGCGCTTATCGCTAAAGTGAGCGATGCAAAAACGCGTGACGAGCTGGTTTCGCTATTGCGGGTTTTAGATCGGCTCTTGCGTATCAGGCGTGATTGGATTCCAAACTGGTACTCAGCGAATCATCCGATCGCCTATTGGGACATGTTCGGCTTCAAGGAGCCCAAACCCGATTATGGTTTCCCGGTTGAAACGCTGTGGTGGTTCGACGAAGCAAAGGCGAAGGCAATTGGCAAAGTTTGATGGACTGAAAGCGATGAGAGGGCGCCCCTGATGGGAGCCTATGTTCTGCGACGCCTTCTGCTGATGATACCGACATTGTTCGGCATTTTGCTTGTCTGCTTCGTCATCGTGCAATTCGTACCCGGTGGGCCGGTTGAGCGTATTATCAGCCAACTGACCGGACAGGGCGGCAATGCCATGGACCGCATCAGCGGTGGCGGCGGCGATATTGGCCAGGCTCAGGATCAGCTTGGGACGGGATTGGGCAACTCCAAATATCGCGGCGCACAGGGCCTCGACCCGGCCTTTATCGCCAGCCTTGAGAAACAATTTGGTCTTGATAAGCCGCCATTGGAGCGCTTCGGCCTTCTGGTCTGGAATTATATCCGCTTCGATTTCGGGCGAAGCTATTTCCGCGATATAAGTGTGATCGAGCTGATAAAGGAAAAACTGCCGGTCTCCATATCGCTTGGTTTGTGGACGACCCTGCTGTCCTACATGATTTCAATACCCTTGGGCATTCGCAAGGCCATCAAAGACGGATCATCCTTCGATATCTGGACCAGCGGAATTATCATCATTGGCTATGCGATTCCCGGCTTCCTGTTCGGTATCATGCTCATCGTGTTTTTTGCAGGCGGCTCGTTCTTTGATTGGTTTCCGCTGCGCGGCTTGACCTCAAATAATTTTAGCCAGCTATCCGGGTTTGAGAAGATCGTGGATTACGCCTGGCACCTTGTTCTGCCTTTGACAGCGATACTCCTGTCGGCCTTTGCCACGACCACCCTGCTGACCAAGAATTCATTTCTTGATGAGATTCGCAAACAATATGTCACGACGGCACGGGCGAAGGGCCTCTCGGAACGAAAAATTCTTTATGGCCATGTTTTCCGCAATGCCATGCTGATTGTGATCTCCGGTTTTCCAAGCGCTTTCATCTCGATTTTCTTCACCGGTCAGCTGCTTATCGAGGCCATCTTCTCTCTCGATGGCCTTGGCCTTCTTGGCTATGAGTCGATCCTCAACCGCGATTATCCCGTGGTTATAGCCACCGTGTATATTTTTGCCCTTATCGGCATTCTCATGACCCTGTTATCTGACCTGCTTTACACTTGGATTGATCCGCGCATCGACTTTGAGCGGAGGGACGTGTGATGACCGATATCGTGGGAACCGCTCCCGCCTCCGTGAAGCGACCGCGCCTTTCGCCGCTCAATGCGCGACGCTGGCAAAACTTCAAGGCAAACCGGCGCGGCTGGTGGGCGCTTTGGATTTTCCTTTTCCTGTTTGCTGTCTCGCTCTGTGCGGAACTTGTTGCCAATGACAAGCCGATCATCGTCTCCTACAAAGGCGAGATTCTCTTTCCGGTTCTGGTCGATTACCCAGAAGAAAAGTTCAACGGCTTTTATGCGGTTACGGATTACCGCGATCCGGTCATTCAGGATGAGATCAATGCCAATGGCTGGGCCATCTGGCCGCCGGTGCGCTACTCCTACAGGACAGTCAATAATGAACTGCCGGAAACCGCGCCTTCAAAACCCTTCTGGCTCTATACGCCTGAAGAGCGTTGCAATCGCTATGCGCTCGGCGTCAATGATCCCAATTGCACTTTCGGCAATATGAATATTCTCGGGACGGACGATCAGGCCCGCGATGTCTTTGCCCGGGCACTTTATGGCTTTCGCATTTCTGTGCTGTTCGGCCTTATCCTGACCGCCTGCTCCGCGGTCATTGGTGTTACTGCGGGCGCACTGCAAGGCTATTTCGGTGGCTGGGTCGATCTTATCGCCCAGCGTTTCATCGAAATCTGGTCTTCGGTACCCACGCTCTACCTCCTGCTTATCATGTCATCCATATTGCCTCCCGGCTTCTGGATTTTGCTCGGTATCCTGCTGCTATTTTCCTGGGTCAGCTTTGTTGGCATTGTCCGTGCCGAATTTTTGCGCGCTCGTAATTTCGAATATGTGAACGCAGCGCGTGCGCTTGGCGTCCCCGACCGGACAATCATGTTCCGTCACCTTCTGCCCAATGCCATGGTGACGACACTGACCTTCCTGCCCTTCATCCTCAATGGATCAATCACCACATTGACCTCGCTGGATTTTCTCGGTTTCGGCCTGCCTCCGGGCTCGGCATCGCTTGGCGAGCTGCTCGCACAAGGCAAGAACAATCTGCAGGCTCCCTGGCTGGGCATTACTGGCTTCGCCGTGATTTCGTTGATGTTGTCACTGCTGATCTTTGTCGGTGAGGCAACACGTGACGCCTTTGATCCACGCAAGGCTTTCAAATGACCAAAGCTCCCCTCCTCTCCGTCCGCGATCTCTCCGTTGCCTTCACGCAAAACGGGCGGGAAACACTCGCGGTTGATCATATTTCTTTCGATATTGCTGAGGGTGAGACGGTCGCTCTGGTTGGCGAATCCGGTTCGGGTAAATCCGTCTCGGCCCTTTCAGTGCTGAAGCTTCTGCCCTACCCGCCTGCTTCGCATCCTTCAGGCCAGATTCTGTTCAATGGCGAGGATTTACTCGACAAGGATGAAACTGACCTGCGCCGTGTGCGCGGCAATGACATTACGATGATCTTCCAGGAGCCGATGACCTCGCTCAATCCGCTCCACACGATTGAGAAGCAGATCGTTGAAGTTCTCAAGCTGCATCAGGGCATGCGTGATCAGGCTGCGCGCAAACGCACTCTTGAACTGCTTGAAGAAGTGGGCATTCGCGAGCCAGAAAAGCGTCTGGACGCCTATCCGCACCAGCTTTCCGGCGGGCAGAGGCAGCGCGTCATGATTGCCATGGCTCTCGCCAACAAGCCAAAGCTTTTGATCGCCGATGAACCGACAACGGCACTTGACGTGACCGTGCAGGCCCAAATTCTCAAACTCCTTGCGGAGCTGAAATCTGCGCAAGGCATGTCGATGCTCTTCATCACCCATGATCTTGGCATTGTCCGTAAAATCGCGGATCGCGTCTGCGTCATGACAGGTGGCAAAATTGTCGAAACGGGGCCGACAAAGGAAATATTCGACAATCCTCAACACGCCTATACCAAGCATCTGCTTGCAGCCGAACCGAAAGGCAATCCGCCTTCGGCTGATCTTTCGGCTGAGCCTGTCATGCGCGGCGAGAATATGAAGGTCTGGTTTCCTATCAAGCAGGGCTTTTTCCGCCGCACAATCGACCATGTGAAGGCCGTTGACGGCATCGACGTGACCATTCGCGCCGGTCAGACATTGGGCGTCGTGGGCGAATCCGGTTCCGGCAAGACCACGCTCGGCCTTGCCCTGTCACGCATGATTTCTTCGGAAGGTGTCATCCGTTTCGGCGAAAAGGATATCAACCAGTTTTCCTTCAAACAGATGCGTCCCTTGCGGCGCGAAATGCAGATCGTGTTTCAGGACCCGTTCGGCTCGCTATCGCCGCGCATGTCCATCGCAGAGATTATCGCAGAAGGTTTGAAGGTTCATGAGCCGAAACTTTCTGCCGATGAACGCGATGCGCGCGTCGTGACTGCTCTTAAGGAAGTGAACCTTGATCCGGAAAATCGTTTCCGCTATCCGCACGAATTTTCCGGTGGTCAGCGCCAGCGCATCGCCATTGCGCGCGCCATGGTGCTTAACCCGCGTTTCGTCATGCTGGACGAGCCCACATCTGCGCTCGACATGAGCGTCCAGGCACAGGTTGTCGATCTTTTGCGTTCATTGCAGCAGAAGCATAATCTGGCGTATCTTTTCATCAGCCATGATTTGAAAGTTGTCAGGGCGCTTGCCAATGATGTTCTCGTGATGCGCAATGGCAAGGCGGTGGAATATGGACCATCGGAGGAAATCTTCGCACGTCCGAAGACAGATTATACAAAAGCCCTGATGGCCGCGGCCTTCAGGATAGAAACGGCCGAACAGGGAGCGGTTAGCGAATGACAAGCTTGGAGAGTGATAAGATCCTGCTGGCGGTAACCGGCTGGGACCCGGAGGTTTGGCAGACGGAATTCGCTAAATCAGCGCCCAAGCGCAAACTCGTGCTTGATAGTGAAGCTGACAAGAATGATGTTCGCTATGCACTTGTCTGGAAACAGCGCCCCGGTTCGCTGATGAATCTGCCCAAGCTCGAAGTGATTTTCTCATTGGGTGCAGGCGTCGATCATGTGTTTCATGACACGCAAATCCCTGATGTTCCAATCGTCCGTATTGTCTCGCCTGATCTTACCATGCGCATGAGCGAATATGTGGTCTGGCAGGTGTTGGACCATCACCGTCTTGGTCTTCGCTACCGCGAGCAGCAAAAGCAGCGCGTGTGGCATGAAGATCGGCGCCAGCCAGCCGCTCATGAAGTGAATGTGGGCATTCTCGGTCTTGGTGTGCTTGGACGTGACGCCGCGCAAAAGCTTCGCACGCTCGGGTTCCGCGTCAGTGGCTGGAGCCGCCGCCTGCAAACCATCGAAGGGGTTACAACCCATTATGGCAAGGATGGATTGAAGGATTTTCTCAAGGATGTAGATATTCTTGTCTGCCTGCTTCCCTTGACGCCGGACACGAAGAACATCCTGTCGATGAACATATTTGCGCAGCTGAAGCCGGAAGGCCCTCTCGGCGCGCCTGTCCTTATCAATGCCGGACGCGGCGGCCTGCAAAATGAGGCGGATATTCTGGCAGCGCTTGATCGCGGCATGCTCTCTGCCGTGACCCTCGACGTGTTCAACAAGGAACCATTGCCGAAGGACAGTCCTCTCTGGACTCATCCGCAGGTCATTGTCACACCGCATGCAGCTGCAAGTTCAAGCCCGCAAGCACTGGTGCCTGAAATCGTCGCCCAGATCGAATCCTATGAGCGCGGTGAGCCTTTAAAGAACATTGTCGATAAGGCTGCGCAATACTAAGCTTGCATAATCAATGGTGCGTGGTTCGACGGGGCTCACTATGAGGAATGTGGGCTGGTTGCAACGACAATCGCAATTTAACGCGCTATGTTCCTGCAAGGAACCCACCTCCCTCATGGTGAGCTATCCTGAGCTAGTCGAAGGGCGAACCACGCACCACATGACTGCCAATCCTATTACCGCCGAACAGCTGTTGGCTTTCCATACAAATAGGCGATGCGCTCTATCGCCTCCGATAAAGGCTCTAGTGTTACGCTCATTGTATGGCCGCTTGCGTGAAGCAGCGTGGAATGGCTGGCCATGATGCCCACATGGCCTTTCCAGAATACGAAATCGCCGCGCTTGAGATTCTTGTAATGTTCATCGGGCTCGATCAATTCGCCGACAGATCCCTCCTGCAAGTCCGTGTCCCGCAAAACGCCTTGACCGGTCATCAACAGAGACAGTTGCACCAGACCTGAGCAATCAATGCCAAAGCCGGAAACGCCTCCCCAAAGATAGGGCGTGTGCATAAGGCTTTCGGCCACGGCGACATGGTCCTGTGCCACTTCATCAATAGGCACGAGATGCTTGGCAATGACCGCCTCACCGCTTGGCAGCATGGCGTAAAGCGTGCCGCGACGCTCCTGCCCGCCAGTGATTGTCACGAGGGAACCCATCGATAAGGCCCGGGATCGCGGATAACGCAGATCGGAGCCGACATAAACGAATGTACGGGGGGCAATGACAATATGCGTCGCTTCATCGGCGCGGCGATCAAGCGATGTATCCACCACATAACCGACATAACCATCGCGCTCGTTCTGCACCCAGCACCAGCCATTATCGTCTTCGAAAACAAGGACATCATCGCCGTAAAGAAACTGCGTTGTCATGCCTGCATCGCCGCGCGGCTCGGAACGGACATCCACCACAGGGTCGGCGATGCGCATCGGCTTGCCTTCGACGAAGCGCTCAGCCTCGACAAGCCCGCGCAGACTTTCGTCGGCAAGATCAGGCCTATATGCATTCAGCCGCTTGTCGAGTTTCTCGGGTGATTTCAAAGTGGCAATCCTCTCGCTTTGGCGATCACAAGATCACCGAGCCTTTCAACATAGAGCGCACCTTTTACTGTTCTCTTGACGAGAACGTTGCGCTTGTCCTTTTCGTCACGGTGACGATCAACCAAACCATAGGCGCCCATTGTGTCGAGAGCACGGGTGATGACCGGTTTTGTTACGGCCAGCTTTGCAGCCATCGCGCGGATCGTGTGCGGCGGCGGCTCCAGATAGATCGTAAGCAGGATTGCAAGCTGGCGCATGGTCAGATCATGGGCGTCATCACGCACTTCTGAAAGGGCGATTTCCTTCCACAATGTCAGTGCCTGCAAGGGCTTGAGTTCAAGCATGAACGGCTTCCGCAATCATTTCGGTTCCGTTCCATTCTACTCTGTCACATTTGCGATGCAAGCCGCTCAACTTGCTGGATAGCGTTCTTTCAAAAGACGGTAAAGCGCCCTTATGGCTTGGGCCTCTCCGCCAATGGGTGAATGCGCTTTCTCTACCGGGTTCCAGCCAAATATATCGAAATGGGCCCAAGTCTTCGTCTTGGTCACAAAGCGCTGCAGGAACAAGGCGGCCGTAATCGAGCCGGCAAACCCATCCGTGGTGACATTGTTCATGTCCGCGACACGCGAGGAAAGCTTGGCCTCGTAAGGTGTCCAAAGCGGCATGCGCCAAACCGGATCGGCAACAGCGGTTGCACTGGCAGCCACGTCCCAGGCAAAAGCATCATCGTTGGAGTAAAATGGCGGCAGGTCGGGTCCAAGCGCCACACGTGCAGCACCGGTCAACGTCGCCATGTCGATGAGAATCTCAGGCTCTTCTTCATCGGCAAGCGCCAGCGCGTCGGCCAGAACCAGCCGGCCCTCTGCATCAGTATTGCCAATTTCTACCGTCAACCCCTTGCGGCTGGTCAGCACGTCGCTCGGCCTGAAAGCATTGGCAGCTATCGAATTTTCAACAGCCGGTATTAACAGCCGCAGGCGCACCGGCAATTTCGCGTCCATGATGAGTTGCGCAAGCGCCAGTACATTGGCTGCGCCGCCCATATCCTTTTTCATCAGAAGCATGCTGCTGGCTGGTTTGATATCCAGACCGCCCGTATCGAAACAGACGCCCTTTCCTACCAGAGTTACTTTCGGCGCGTTCTTTTTTCCCCATTCCAGATCAATCAGCCGGGGTTCCTCGCTGCCAGCGCGCCCTACCGCATGGATCATAGGAAAGTTCTTCTTCAACAGGGCATCGCCCTTTACGACATTGACCGAGGCTTTATGCTCGTCGGCAACATCGCGGACTGCAGCTTCAAGCGCAACCGGCCCCATATCATTGGTTGGCGTATTGATGAGATCGCGCGCGAGGGCGACTGCCTTGGCCAAGCGCTTTACATCTGCCTTGTCCGCGCCTTCGGGCAGCGTCAGGTTGATGCTTGTCTTGTCCTTTTTGGTGTAGCGGGTGAACTTGTATCCTCCAAGAAGGAAGCTCAAAGCTGTCAAATCAGGTTCGTTAACAGCGCCTGCAATATGCCAGGCCCCTTCCGGCAAAGCCGTTGCAAGTTTCCCCGCTGCAAGTCGATTTTCGTCCTTACCCAAACCGAAGAGCGCACCAGCAATTTCGCCGTTCACGCCAGGAACCGTCAACACACGTCCAGCCTGTCCTTCAAAGCCATTTGCTTTTGCCCAGCTGAGTGTTGCGCTTTCAAGACCGGCTGTTTCCAACTCGCCCTTGCGTACAAACCATATGGGTTTGCTGTCACGCGACTTTCTCGCTGTAATTTCGGCGGCCATGGGTTTCTCCTGATCAAACTTCTGCATCCCGGATCGACGTTGTTAAGAGTCCATTAGGGTTAACAGATTATTTCTTTCATACGGGAATGAGTCGCAGACGATAAACTGCGCGTGGGGCAAATTATGACAGGTCCAGCTTTTATTCAACGTAAGCGCAGTTTCATTTTGTCAGTAGCGTTAATCGCTCTGTTGAGCGGCATATCCGGGTGTTCCACCACGGATAAAACGACGACCGGTTCCATAAGTCCGGCGGCCAGCAGTTCACCCACAATGCCAGCCGGCAATTTCGACCAGATGAACCAGCAACAATTGATGCAGGCATCGACTAGTCTTGGAACACGCTATCAAAGCAATCCGAAAGATAAAGCGACTGCAATCAATTATGCCACTGTCCTTCGCATGACAAATCGGAGCGATCAGGCATTGGCTGTCATGCGCAGTCTTGCCATCGCCTATCCCAAAGATCGCGATGTTCTGGCGGCCTATGGCAAGGCACTGGCGAGCAGTGGCCAGTTTGAAGCCGCGCTGGACTCTTTGCGCCGGGCGCAAACACCGGAATATCCGGACTGGAGATTGCTATCGGCTGAAGGCGCAATCCTCGACCAGCTCGGCAAGACTGGAGAAGCGCGTGACCTCTACCGCAAGGCCTTGCAGGTCAAGCCCGATGAAGCTTCCATCCTTTCCAACATGGGGATGTCCTACGTTCTCTCGGGCGAGCTGAGTACAGCTGAAACCTATATGCGTAAGGCAGTTGGTGCACCGGGTTCGGATAGCCGTGTTCGCCAAAACCTCGCGCTTGTTGTCGGCTTGCAGGGTCGCTTCGATGAAGCCGAACAGATTGCCAGTCAGGAGCTTTCCGCCCAGCAGGCAAAAACAAATGTTCAGTATTTGCGGTCCATGCTCTCGCAGCAGAATTCATGGAACATGCTCAAGGACAAGAAGTCGCCGAAAGGCTGATCGTCTGATCTGCGACCTCCGGTATATAGCGGCTTCCACCGCTATTTCGCTGTGGCGTGACCGAAAATGCCGCCTTGCGCGTTGATCTGGATGATTGCCGGGCCAAGAATGACGCAGAACAATACCGGCAAAAGAAACACGATCATGGGCACCGTAAGCTTCGGCGGCAATGCGGCTGCCTTCTTTTCCGCAGCCATCAATCGCATTTCGCGGCTTTCATCTGAAAGCACCCGCAGCGCTCCACCAATCGATGTGCCATAGCGTTCAGATTGTGTCAGCGCCTGCACCACCGATTTGACCGTTTCCAGCCCGGTACGCAGGGCCAGGTTTTCATAGGCCTGACGACGCTCAGACAGAAATGATAGCTCCGCATTGGTCAGAACAAGTTCCTCGGCAAGCTCAGCAGATTGGACGCCAATCTCCTCCGATACTTTTTTGAATGCCGCCTCAATCGACATACCGGATTCGACGCAGATTAACAGAAGATCAAGCGCATCCGGCCATGCGGCCTGTATCGCTGTCTGACGTTTGGTTCCGGCATTCTTCACGTAGAGATTGGGCAAATAGAAGCCGACATAGGCCCCGGCGAAACATGCGGCCATCCGGACAAATGTGTTCTGATGGGCAAGCCCCCCCATCGCGAATATCCAGAATGCAGCAATTCCGAGCGTCAGGAAAGGCAAGCCAAAACGGGCCGCGAGAAAAATGTTGAGAGCATTTTGCCCGCGAAAGCCAGCAATCCGCAGTGCCCCTGCGGTTTTCTCATCCGCCAGGGCACGTTGAAGATCAAGTCGTTCCACGAATTGGCGAATGCCTTCCCGCTCAACCCGGCGTAGAGAATTCGAAGAGCTTTTCCGCTTGCTATCGCTTTCTGTCGCCAATCGCGCTCGTTCGCGCGTGCGGATCTGATCCCGTTCCAGTGCAACGGACTTCATTCTCGATTTTAGCGTGGAGCCAGAAAACACCGGCATGAGCAGCGTCACGATTGTCCCGAAAATGGACACTGCCACCAAAACAGCAAAAATGAAGGCTGGATCGTGAATGGCTTTGGTGAAGGTGTTGATCATGGCATACCCACGCTACTAGAATTTGAAGTTGATCATCTTTTTCATGATCATGATGCCAATCGACATCCACGTCCCTGCACATGCCAGAACGAAATTCCCGCTGGAAGTTGTGAAAAGGATCATAATGTAATCGGGGCTTGTCAGATAGACCAGCGCGGCGACAACAAAGGGCAATGCGCCAATAATATAAGCAGAGGCTTTCGCTTCCATTGAAAGCGCCTGTACCTTGGCCGCCATCTTCTTGCGATCGCGCAAAACCCGCGAAAGATTGCCCAGCGCTTCTGAAAGATTGCCACCGGCCTGTGATTGTATCTGGATGACGATGCCGAAGAAGCTTGCTTCCGAACAGGGCATATATTCTGACATGCGCATAGCGGCATCCGGGATGCTTATCCCCACCTGCTGCTGGTCGACGATGCGCCGGAATTCGGTCTTCACCGGCTCGTGCGCCTCCTGCGCAATAAGCCGGATACCGTCATTCAAGGGTAGGCCCGAACGAATGGCCCGGACAATAACGTCGATGGCGTTCGGAAATTCATGCAAGAATGCCTTGATCCGCCGGCCACGACGAAAATAGACATACCAGCGTGGCAAGCCCACTGTTCCGGCAATGAAAAGCCCGGGCAGCAGATAAAGCGGCGAGCCAAAGAACAGCCCCAGCACCGCAACGACGAGTCCGGCTATCGCTGAATAAAGATAGAAACGCGATGGAGACACGCGCATGCCCGCCTGCTGAATAAGCATTTTCAGCGGAGGTGACTTGATATTCTTGTCGCGCAATTTCTGGCGCTGCTCGATATCTTTCAGCGTATCTTGAACTGACTTGCGACGCTTGTTCGCCTCGGCCTGCTTGTCACGTATGGCGAACTTGCCAAAAGACTCGGCATTGGCCAATTTGATCGTGCTGAGACGTTCCTCGGTTTTCTTCTGACGCGCCATCGAGTCAAAGAGGAAGACATAGGCCAAGGCAGCAAAAGTGAATGCCACCAGACCGATGAAGGCCAGCTGTGTCAGATCAAGCCCGGCCATTCGACTGTCCTTCTATACGGGCTAAGCTCATAGCTTGGCCTTTTCCATGGAGTCGAGTGCGTTGGCGAGCCGCCTGTCTTCATTGTAATACCGCGCCCTCTCCCACATATGCGGCCGGCTGATCCCCGTAGAGACATGATGTCCGGTAAGCTTGCCATTGGCGTCCTCGCCGGTAATCTCATAGGTCAGAAGATCCTGCGTAATGATCACGTCGCCCTCCATGCCTATGACCTCGGTCACATGGGTAATCCGCCGTGAACCGTCGCGCAGGCGAGCCGCCTGAATAATGATGTCGACCGAACCGACGATGATTTCGCGCACTGTTCGCTGCGGCAACGCAAAACCACCCATGGCGATCATCGACTCGATACGGCTCAGACACTCGCGTGGACTATTGGAGTGGATCGTACCCATGGAGCCGTCATGGCCGGTATTCATGGCAGACAAGAGGTCGAAAACTTCAGGCCCGCGTACTTCGCCGACAATGATCCGTTCGGGGCGCATGCGCAGGCAGTTTTTAACGAGGTCTCGCATGGTAATTTCGCCTTCGCCTTCGAGGTTAGCGGGGCGTGTTTCGAGGCGTACCACATGCGGCTGCTGTAATTGCAATTCAGCTGAATCTTCGCAGGTGATGATGCGCTCATCCTTGTCGATGTAATTGGTCAGGCAATTCAACAGCGTGGTCTTGCCGGAACCCGTGCCGCCGGAAATCACGATATTGCAGCGGACACGTCCGATAATTTGGAGAAGCTCGGCTCCTGCCGGAGAAATAGCTCCAAACCGCACGAGTTGATCCAGCGTCAGCTTGTCCTTTTTAAATTTGCGGATTGTCAGAACAGGGCCATCAATGGCCAGTGGCGGAGCAATCACATTGACGCGCGAACCATCCGGCAGACGCGCGTCGCATATCGGGCTGGATTCATCGACACGCCGCCCCACCTGGCTGACAATGCGCTGGCAAATATTCAAAAGTTGCTGATTGTCACGGAACCGGACACCAGATTCCTCAACCTTCCCGAGAATTTCGATATAGGTCTTGCGAGCACCATTGACCATGATGTCGGAAATCTCATCGCGAGCCAGCAATGGCTCCAGCGGACCGTATCCCAGCACATCGTTGCAGATATCGTCGAGCAGTTCCTCCTGCTCCGAGATCGACATGGCAAAATTCTTGATTGCAATAATGTCATTGACGATATCGCGGATTTCTTCGCGCGCCACTTGCGGATCGAGCTTCGATAATTGTGCCAGATCAATCGCATCGATAAGAGCGGTAAAAACCTGCGACTTTGTATCGTAATAGGCCTCGTTTCTCTCGCGCACCGGCATGGCGATCTTCGGCACCTCTATCGGTGAGCGTTTGGGCTCCAAAATATCGCGCGGCAGCCGTCCCGCCTCCGGCTTGATTGACGCGAGGGGTGGTGTTGGAGCTCTGAACTCACTTGGCTGGGCATTACCGCGTTTACCGAACATGATGTCGCTTTACCTGCTCACAACTATTTCTTGCGTTTTAACTTCGAGAACACCGAACCCAAACCGGCCTTCTTCCGCGGACTGACCTTTTGCCGTCCTGTCAGAATATGGGCGATCTCATTGATGCTCTGGACCACTGGATTTGCTGGCTCCGTTTCACCCAGCATGCGTCCATTGTTGGAAGCCTGACCGAACAGGCCGGGGTCAAAAGCGATTGTCGCGATGGCCTTGAGTCCAAGCGGGCTGCAAAAATCAGTGGGAGCTATCTCCGGACGTTTTGGAATACCCACCTGATTAAGAACAAGCTGCGGCGGCGTATCGTTCGGACGCAATTGCTTTAAAGCGTCGATGAGATTTTTCGTGTTGCGCAGATTGGCAAGTTCCGGCGATGCGACAATAACCACCTCATCTGCGCGGGCCAGCGTCGTGCGTGTCCAGCCGTTCCATGTATGCGGAACATCAAGGATGACATGTGGAACCGAACGCTGCGCTATGTCGATCAGATGCGCAAATGAGTCATCGCGAAAATCGAACACGCGTTCCAGACTGGATGGAGCTGCCAGGAGCGAAAGATTTTCGGCACATTGTGCCAGCAACCGATCAAGGTAAACGTCGTCGATGCGTTCGGGGGAAAACACCGCTTCCGCGATACCCTGAGCCGGATCCTGATCGAAGTTTATATTCGCCGTGCCATAGGGTAAATCCATATCGGCAATCACGACTTCGCTTTTAAATAGCGAGGAAATGGCCCAGCCAACATTATGAGCAATGGTCGAAGCGCCGACGCCGCCTTTTGCACCGATGAAGGCAATCGAACTACCCAGCGGCTTCAGGCCCGGATCGCTGTACAAACCGCCAATGACGCCGATAATATCCGATAGATCGATCGGGGCGACCATATATTCCGAAATGCCGTTGCGCATCAGTTCGCGATACAGCCACACATCATTGTAGTGACCGATAATGATGACTTTGGTGCTCGGGTCGCAAACTTCTGACAGGGCAGCCAATGCCGCAAGCATTTCCTTGGGCGCCGCGCCTGTTTCCAGCAGAATGAGGTTTGGCGTCGGCACCGTTTGGAAAAGTTCAACGGCAGTTTCCAGCCCGCCCATATGAATCTGGGCATGAGTTTTCGCCATGCGGCGGTCGTCACGCGCGCGAGACATTTGCTCAGCAACCGCTTCCGTTTCGCAGAATATCTGTATCGAAATGCGCGGAATCGGCCTGTGGGCATTCAGCCGCCCTACATGAGCGACACGGTTTGCCTCTTCCAAATATGGGTCTGTGTCCAAGGCCAATTGACTCATTGTCGTTTCCACCGGTGGGATTAATAGGTTACTTCCATTTCGGGCTTGTAGACCCATGTTGGCGCTTTACGGTATCCATCAATGACGGTACCGCGCCGCTCCGCATCAATCGGCGAAGATGCCCGCGGTCCGAGCAAGTCGGCGGGATTGGCAATCTGCGCAGCAAGGTTATTTTGGCTGGCACAGCCAAAATTCGCGTAGTGTTTATTGTCTGCCGTATCCAAAATATCTTTGGGCCACTGGCCACATTGATTTGTCGAGGCAGTCATCGCCGAATAGGACAAACGCACGGGCGCAGAAGCTCCCGGGGCTTGGTATGTTTCGCTGGAAATATTGAACGGCTTCACACCACCACGCCTCAAAGTAGCGGTAATATCGTTACGCAACGCTGCCGCCGCACGCTCATTTGGCGAACCGGCAGGCGTCAGAATATGAATAACGCCGGATCCGTTGGCGTGGTAGTTGCTGATGACCCGCTCCACGATGCTGCGCTGCGTAATGGACAAGCGCTTATCTGCATGGCCGACAGGAATGTCTGCAACTTGTTCCTGTTCGGAAATGACGATGGGATGGTTCGTACGATAATCGTCCGGAATGCTGCCGGTCGTATTGCTCTTTGATGCGCATCCCGCCAGCAAAGCCATGGCGAGGATAGCCAGTACAGTCTTGCAATACGAACGCTTTGCGGTGTCGAACATGATCCTGTCCTTGTTCATTTGTAGATATATCCGACATTGCCCTCGTAACGGGCATCAGGCAGTTTTGCCTCTCTGGACCCGTAGACGCGGTTAACCTGGCCGAGGAATATCCCGGCCGCATCGCTGGCCAGATTAAGATTGTCATCCGGTCTCGCCAGCGCAGTGCGCGCCACCGGGCGAACCAGATAAGGCGTGATGATGACGACCAGTTCGGTTTCGTTTCTTACAAAATCACGGCTGCGAAAAAGAGTTCCGAGGATCGGAACCTTTGCCAATCCGGGAAAGCCGGAGATTGCCTGTCGTGACTCATCCCGCATCAATCCGGCGATCATCATGGAACCGCCAGAGGGAAGTTCAACCGCCGTATCGGCAAGCCGCTTGCGGATTGAGATAAGGTTGGCGTTAGGCTCCCGGACAGAAGTTCCAACGGTGAGCGATCCTTCAACCGTAGGTTCTGAAACGGATGTCCGCACTCTCAGACTGATACGCCCGGGTGAAAGCACGACGGGCAAAAACTCGAGAGCAATGCCATATTCAATTTTTTCATGCTCGCGGGTGATCTGTCCCTTATCGTCGACTTCCTGCCCCGACAGAACATTGTACTCGCCGCCTACTTTGAACGTGGCTTTCTCTCCGGAGATGGCGGTCAATGTAGGCTCGGCCAGCGTCTTCATGACGCCTGCCAGTTCCATGGCATTCATGTAGGCCCCAATGGACGTGTTCCCGATGGAGCCGGATAGACCCAGACCTGAGCCGCTCAAGGTCTGCCCCAGTCCCGTGGCGTTTTGCGATATGGCGCCATACTCGATGCCGTTGCTTGAGCCCGAGGCAACCAGATTGACACCAAGCTGTTTCATGACGGTGCGACTGACTTCAGCCACGGTAACTTTAAGCGTCACCTGATCTTCACCGGCAATTTGAATGAGATTGACGATCTTGCTCGTCCGGCGCTCTTCGTCCTGGTCACCGACAACGACGCTCGTACCGCCATTGCCCGCACTAACCGAGGTTTGGGCGTATTGGCCCGTCGTGGCTTCACCACCTGAAACCAAAAGATTGGCAAGTTCTGAAGCGCGTTTGGCATCAAGCGGGGTCTGCACCGTTCCCGTAAGAATGACATTGTCATTCATCAACTCGACCTTGATATCGGAATCCGGAATGTACTTTTTCAGACTGCCTTCCAGACCGGCCACGTCGCGTTCAATCACCAGATCGAAGCTGGCGAGCTGCTCGCCATTGGGGCCGAAAACGAAAACATTCGTTTGGCCGACCTGCTTGCCAAACAGATAGATCCGCCTTGCTGTGCGGGTAACCGCATCTGCAACACCCGGATTGGCAACCAGAATGTCATAGGCATCGGCTGGAAGATCGACAACCAGCGACTTGTTGAGGCCAAGATTGATGCGTTTGGCCTCGCCATGCCCCTGATTGAGTCGAACGACATTACTCTGTGCTGTTGCTGGGCTATGCACAGCTATTGACGCGAGCAAACAGCCCATGGCCGCTGCTGCAAATTTTGCTGCTATCGAACTCTTATACTCGCGTGAGAAAACCCTGCCTGGCTTGTTTGCCATGTTATTTGCGCCCCAGAATTTCGGTGACTGTACCGGACTTGATGAGTTTGACATTGCCGGCACGGCCGGGAGAATTGACAAGATATCCAGCTCCAGGACCGGTTGCTTCCTGCGCATCCTGAATAGAACGCAGCACCAGCGCGAGGCGCGTTGCCATCTGTTGCGAGACAGTCAGGATTTCCGCCTGCTCCGGCGTCAATTCAAGCGTCGCCGTTGAGCCGACTTTTGTTTTTTCACCCGATTCATCTTCCTGAATGGTCTGGTCGATCGCCAGCACGCGGATGTTGCTTAGAATTGTTTCCGTAACATATTGCTTCTGCTCGCCTTCCATCTGGCGGATCATGATGACATCGACATAATCATTGGGGAGAATGAACCCGCCTGCCGAAGTATCTGCCGCAATTTGCGTCGCTACTGCGCGCATGCCAGCTGGAAGCTGGGCTGACATGAAGCTTTGACCTTTGCCGATCAGTTTGGCTTCGCGAATTGGTTCTCCTGGAAATATCTGAAGACGAACGGTGGAACCTTTCAGCTCCTCTTCGGCGCTAGGGCGTTCCGAGCGGGTGATGTACCCTTCCGCAAGAGCTGAAACAGGCCAGGCCTGCCACCGCATCTGGTCCTGCATTTCAGCTCCGACACCGAGACTTTCCGTGGCGACCAAGATATCCTGAAGTTCCAGCTGTGGCTTCTCTGCGGGCTGAACGACGGTCGCTTGCGGCTTCATGTTCATGGCCAGATATCCGGCCGCACCCGCAGCAGCCACTGCCACGATCAGGATGACCAGTCGTGCTTTTTGCATTTATGCGCCCCGTTAGACTTTTGTCTTGATACTAAGGTCGCAGAATGCCCGCCATTCGTGTATTTATGGTTAATAAAACGCTTATAAGTATGATTAATGTCGCTTAACGTCTTAATTTTTCGCGCGATTATGCGGGTATTACTTTTACGCCAAGAAGATCAAAGCATAAGTCTTGAAGGCCGATAGAGAAAACCTGCTCTAGGTCAGGAGTTCGCTAGTTGCTGCACGACCCAGGAGCCAAGCGGCGATGCGGGAAAACTCAGCAGTCCAGCGAGACCCAATGCAACACCGTATGGAACGCCTTCTTCTTTCTGGGCAAGGCGTCGCATGAAAGCAAAGCGTGCGGCGAATACAATAATGGTCTGTGAGTTGCGATAACTCAGGATTGCGAGTGTAAGAACCCCGCCCAATAGCGAGAGCGTCAACAGATAGCTGACGAGTTCAAGATTCCATCCGAGCCATATCGCAGTTGCGGACATGAGCTTTGCGTCACCACCGCCCATGGTGCCGGTCGCGAAGAGCCCGAAGGTTGCCGCCAGCACCGCGGCTCCGGCAACGAAATGCATGGCATAGGCATCCCAACCCATGCCCGTTAAAGGCGCAAGGATAACGAACGATACAAGCAGTATAATTGACACGCGATTCTGAATTGTCATGGAGAGCAAGTCGGATATGGCAGCAAAAACCATGGCAAAGGGGAAAATGATAAGGATTGCAGCTTCAATCATCTTTCATTTCCCCGTAGAGGCGGTGACTTCCGTCGCAACATCGGTGAAAAGCGTGTTTACGGCTCTGCCCATGGAATTCGCACCAGCTAGAATACCTATGCTGACGATGGAGGCGATGAGCGTATACTCAATGACCGTTGTGCCTGAATCTTCCTTGAAAAGCTTGGCCAGTATGGCAGGAAAGCGATTAACGCCGCGCTTCATCTTCAGCCTCACATCTTCTTGGATATTGTCTGGTCCAAAAATATCGTTTCGGCATTGCAATCAGTTTAAGAAACAGACTTAGGAAATAGTAAATTCCGCTCAACAACGTTTATTGCTGCGCTGATACCCGCGATATTATGCTTAATATTTCATTGCAGATTTAAATCTTCCTTCATGAATACTATCCATTCTATAGCCGACAGTTTCGGGTGAAGGGCTTCCCATGTTTTATACTAAATTCCAGCCAATACAAATATATGGAATGGCATTGCTCGTAGCCTTGCTCGGTCCACTGCCTGTCGCACAGGCCGATACCGGTATTCACGTCGTTATGAATCAAGCGCGTATCCTCAAGCTTGCTCGCCCGGCTGACACGGTTGTGGTCGGCGACCCCGCGATTGCAGATGCTGTTGTGAAGGATGCCCGCACTGTCGTCCTTACGGGCAAAGGCTTCGGAATCACCAATATTGTTATTCTTGACGCCGAGGGCGGGGCCATCGTCGACGACGAGATCATGGTCAGCCGTAGCGTCGTCAATACGACGCGCGTATATCGCCGCGCCAATGTACAAACTCTTTCCTGCACCCCCTATTGCGAAACAGCGCAAAAGACCGACGCTGAAAAAGAGTCTGACCGCACAATCGGCACGAGCGAGTAAAGCATTCGCGAGACCTGGTTTAATCGGAAACACCCTCAACCCTCCACACTTCAAGGTTGAGAAATAGTGAATCCTCCGCTCGCAATTTACGGGGTTCCCGGAACCGGTTTCTAACGATTGGCATGTTAATTCTCCCCCGAAATAAAATGCGGGGAAATGCATGTCGCCCATAAAAAGAAAAACACCCCATAGGCAGGGTTTACTGACGCGGTTTTGGGGCAACCGGCGCGGCACCGTTGCAATTGAATTTGGAATGATCGCGTTGCCGTTCTTCTTCATGATCTTTTCGATTATGGAAGTGGGCGTCGGCTTTACCGCGCAACAGGCCATGGCCAATTCTACCGATATTGTGGCTCGCCAAGTTCTCACCGGGCAATTGCGTCCTGCCGACCTGACGATGACTTCCCTCAAGGCGAAGATTTGCGCTGGATTGCTCATGCCCGAAAAAGATTGCCCAAATCTGGTGGTTGATCTTCGGTCCTATGCAAACTTTGCAGCCATACCCAAAACCTTGCCCATAACATCAACTGGTGACGTGAACAGTACGGGGTTTGTCAGCACGCCGGGCGGGGCCGGTACGATCAATCATTTGCGGGTGTTTTACCGTTATCCCGTCGTGACGGATTTCCTGACACGGCGGATCACTGGAACAACACGTATTCTCCTTTTCTCAAGTGCGACGTGGCGAAATGAATCCTATTTATAAAATGAGTTCGGCCATGGGACGCCTCTTTCGCTCCGGCAAGCGGTTTTGTATTGACCAGCGCGGTGTTGCGGCGATGGAATTTGCGCTCATCGCCCCCGTACTAATCCTGATGTACATGGGCAGCGTGGAGACAATCACAGGCGTGGATGTCGACCGCAAATTAAATCGTGCAGCAACGATGATGTCTGCTTTGCTTACTCAGGAAAAAGGCACGATCACCAAGGCGAAAATTAGCGATATCATGAATATCGGGACAGCCACGCTGCTACCCTATACACGCGATACGCCAAAGATAACCGTTACCTCCATCAATGTTTCTGACGCAGGTGTAGCCACCGTCGAGTGGTCGCGTCGAAAAGTAAACGGAATTGAGACGCGGCCCTTTACCAAGGGAACAGTGGTTACGCTCGATTCCAATCTGCTTATCAAGAAAACATCCGTGATACGGGTGGATATGAGCATCGCCTATGTCCCCATGATCGCATGGACCATAACTGGTGCGGTCGAAAAGGCAGATGGCAGTGCCGCTGTCGGTATTGGGCTTTCCGATCAATCGTTCGGACGCGTCAGAATCGGTCAATCGTCAACCACATGCTCGGATTGCTGATCTTATCCAGCTTGCGGGAAACCCTCATTTTATTCGCGATCGCCTGAAACTCAGAAATTCAGCGGTGCGGCACCAGCATTTCAACCGCTCGGCGCTGTTATCTGGCGCGAGACTTGTTATTGTAGATTTTTTTAATGACGTTTTGATTTTGCTTTATGAGATTTCATGAACCCCAGACGTTTTCTAATTCTTGTATTAACAGTGTGGATTGCTGCTCAAATCGGCAACATTCTTATATCGGGATTTATTGCCTGGAGCTCCATATCGGACGAGTTCCTTGAGCAAAACCAAAAGATCGCGGAATTGGTTTCCAATCGATTAGCCCATCATGAAGCGATCATGGGATCGCTCAAAGCTTTGACGAGAGGCACGTCCGACAAGATTTTCCAACGGCTCACGTCAAACGTCTTCAAAAATTACCCAAGAATTCAAAGCGTCAAAATCTACCGGTTCGATTCCCGTTCCTATAGTGCAAAGCCTGAATTGCTCTATGAGGCTCCCAGCAAAAGCCCGGCATTTCCGATGTCGGTTTTGAATGCCTTGCCCAGACAAGAGACAAACGAAGTGCGCGTCTATGATGCGCCGGCAATCCCCAATCATTATCTTTCGACGATGGTTTCGAATAACCGGCAAGGCCTCATTGCAGTGGTTTTGCTAATCGACTCAACAAAACTTTTCGATTTGCCCCCGGCATCATATCCTCCGGAAATTAATCTCACCCTGAATGACGTGCTTGTTTTTGGCAGCACAGACCATGACAATGGACGCCACGATCATGAGAAGGATATTTCATCCATTCTCAAGAATGCTCTATATGCGGATCTTGATTGGGATCGGTCCGGCTATCGTTTCAAGATCCATGTACATCGCCCCATTGAGTTTGGTGAATTGGTCACTTTGCCCGAAGTGATACGCTTCGCCTTATTGTCGCTGGCCACCATTTTAGGCGTCTCTTATGGGCGGTATCAGACCTTGGTTTCCCGGCAATCAAAGCAAGCTGAGGAAAAAGCAATCAAACGCTCGGCAATGCTCGAACACGAAAATCGTCTCAGTCACGCCGCACGGGTCAATCAGGTGGGCGAATTGGCGTCCGGCATAATCCATGAGCTGACACAACCACTTTCGGCGCTCCTGAGCCAAAGCCAGGCCGGCATCATGATTATGGAAAAGCTTCAGATCACCGATGATTTATTAAATCGGGCTTTGAGCGCCAATATTATTGAAGCCAAGCGAGCCGGTGAGATCATGGATCGCATCAGAGATTACATTGTAAAAAAGCCCGTTATTTATGAAGAGCTAGACCTCAATATTGTCGTCAGCAACACCGTCAACCTCTTGCAGGGTGAACTGGATAAACAAAACGTGGTACTTGAATTGCAGCTGTTGCAACCGTCCCCCCGGTCGAATTTCAGTGCCATAGAGCTTGAGCAGGTGATTCATAACCTCATTCGTAACGCGACGGATGCATTGGGAACCACAACTCAGCTCGCGAAAAAAATCATAATAAAAACAGACATGGTGGGTCCGATGAATATCATCCGTATCTCTGACAATGGACCCGGAATAAAGGAGCATGTCCTTTCAAAAATATTCGAGCCTTTCTTCACCACGAAGACAAATGGCATGGGCCTTGGTTTGTCCCTTTGCTCGAAATTGCTCGAGCGGGTGGGAGGCACCCTTCACGCAGCAAGTGCAGATGGCGCGGTTTTTACAATAGCTCTGCCGAAGCTGGTCGGCTTGACCGATGCTGGTGCTGATCCGGCTGCCGCATGACGAAGCATTATCCTGTTTATTTGGTCGATGATGATGCAGCCGTTCGCAATGGGCTGTGCATTCTCTTTGAGGCCCATGACAGAAAAGCCCTGGCATATGAAGACCCTGTTGGTTTTCTTCGCTCTATTCCCAGTGCAAAACCCGGCTGTTTAATTCTTGATTTGCAGATGCCTCATCTGACCGGATTGGAGCTGCAAGCCGAACTCCTGCAGCGTGGATTTCGATGGCCCATTATCATGATTACCGGGCACGGAGATGTGCATCATTGTCGGGTTGCGTTTAAATCCGGCATGATTGACTTTCTCTCGAAACCCATCGATTCTGGTCTGCTTTTTGAAGCGCTCCAAAAAGCCGATCAAGTGCTTGAAGCGCTGGTTGAGGTGGAAAAAGCACGCGCAATTCTCGCAACATTGACACCGCGCGAAGATGAGATTGTCAGGCTCATTTGCCGTGGGTGGGGATCGCGGGAAATCTCCGTAGCACTGGATATTTCCCTGCGAACTGTGGATGCGCATCGCGTCCATATTTGTGAGAAACTGGGGACCAGATCTCCCGCCGAATTTGCTCAAATCATCATGACAGCCGATAGGCAGTCCTAGCGCAAGTTTTGCCGATCACCCGGCTGGCGGCCGAGATGCGAAGTGCAGTCCAAACTCACCACCTGGCGGGTTCGGACTGTATAGACTACTCAAAACCTGAGCGACAAATTTGCCTTGACCGCATTATCGCGGCTTTGTTGTGAAAATTGCCCGGTATATTTGATGCCAAGACGGGTACTTTTACCAATGTCGATATCAATTCCAGCTTCAACATTGAGCGCGTCCTTTGCAATCGGCAAGCCTTGGATGGCGAAATTTCCGCCGCCTGCAAAGGCATGCTGCCCCGTCACTGTCACGTCTCCCATTGCATGATTCCATCCGACCATGCCGTGAGCGGTCAGCGTGGTCTTCTCGCTTAACTGGAAGTGATGCGAAGCTCTCAGACCCAGCGTTGTCGTTGTAACATTATAATTTCCTGACCGCCCGGATAGAGCTGTACGCCCCCCCTCTTCCCAAAAGCCGTCACTCTTCAAATACACATGGCTGATCCCTGCAAAGGGCTCAATCACCCCATAGGACGTGTTGATCGCATAGCTAATTTCACCAAAGCCTTGCACAGTTGTCGCTCCATAGATGGCATGGTTGCCGTCCACTGTTGCAAACCATTCTGCTTGCCGATCGGTGCTGATGTCGTGACGTCCGAGATTGACGCCAAAACGTAATCCTAGCGGATTGCCTGCAACATCCCACTGCGCGCCACCATAGGCTCCCATGTGATAGCTGTTCACGGAGGCGACCCCATTGCGCGTCGACAGAGAGGTCGTGCTATACCCCGCCAGAAGTCCGAAACGCCATGTGTCTGAAACTGCACCGTCAAGGCCGGTCACGATCCCGCTGACAGTGCGACTGTAACCGTCCGCATTGCCATTTTCTGCCGCATTGGCCCAGGAACCATAGGTCTGCCCCCATACAGCCAGGCTCGTATCCATTGCTGCGTCACGCTGCGTGATTGCCTTGAATGCTGCGCCCGAACTTTGCGGTTTGCTTTGAGTGCCATAGGCGAGTGGCTGCACGACTGCCTGCTTCAAAGCGGCGTTATCTCCAAAGGCGTCACGTAATCGGCTCGCGGCTATATTCGAGATGAAACGGCTGTCCTGGATAAGCACACCGGCGAGTGTTGCATGGATTTCACCACTCAACAGATCATAATCGGGGGTCGAGTTTCTTGATGATCTGAGTAGATCCGTGAACAGATCATTGCCAAGGCCCAACGACTTGATCGCTCCGCCTACGCTTTTCTGGTTTGCGCTGTTTGCGCCAATCAATTCAAAATCACGAATCTGAATCTCAACTCGCTCAGCTTTCTTCCCGGCAATCGAATCAGCAGTCGCGGCCACCTCAGTTGGCTGAATGGCAGCCACTTGCGGAGCTGCAGGAGGAGTGTCTGCCTCCTTCGGCTCGACCGGTGGCGCGACAGTCTCCTTAGTCTCAACGGGTGGAGCAATAGTCTCCTTCGGCTCGGTCGGCGAAACAACAGCCTCCTTAGCCTCAACTGGCGGAGCAATAGCCTCCTTCGGCTCAGTCGGTGAAGCAACAGTCTCCGTTGGCTCGACCGGTGGAGCAACAGTCTCCGTTGGCTCGGTCGGCGAAACAACAGCCTCCTTAGTCTCAACTGGCGGAGCAACAGTCTCCTTCGGCTCAACCGGCGCGACAAAAGTCTCCTTAGTCTCAACCAGCGAAACAACAGTCTCTTTCAGCTTGGCCTCTTCCTCAGCCTTCTGCTTGGCCTCTTGCTCGGCCCACAGCTTGGCTTCTTGCTCCGCCCTCAACTTGGCCTCTTCGTCCACTTTCGGCTTGATCGGTGGAACGATGGAGAATTCCAAGTCCACCGGATTTTCTGATTTGCTTGGCGTGGGCTCCGGTATCCGTTCAAAACCGAGAATAACCTTGTTGCCGCTACAAGCGACCTTGCCCTTGACAGAGGTCATTGGCATCACGTCCTCAAAACAGCCCTGATCCGAGATTCCATTGCCTGCCGTCAAAATCTCAAAACTCTTGCCGGTCAGATCGACTATCTGTTCTTCACTAAGCACTACGGCATCATCAGCCATCGTGACCATGATAACGCCGCCTAGAAGATAGGCTTTTCCGCTTATTGCGACCTTGCTTGCTGTGCTTGTGTCCGGGGCAATCTTGATGCCAAAAATACTATCCTTGGCGAAGGTTGCATCTCCCTTCACTTTTAATAAGTCGGTCGAATTTTCCAGCGATATGCCACCGCTATTCACGAACAGCTTATCAATGCTGCCATTGCCGCCAAGTATGCCACTTGCATTAATTGTTGCCTTGCCCGCCTTCCCGTTTACCGTTACAGAACCACCATTCAGCAGCAGATTGCCGGAGACGCCGCTTGCCAATACGGCAAGCCTCCCCCCATCAGCCACCTCAATATCTTTGCTTGTGCCAGCAATAGTGAGAAGAGCGTCCTTGTTGACAATAGAAGCGGAGTCAATTTTTCCGCCCTGATTGATCAAAAGCTCACCGCCATTCACCGTCGTAGTGCCGGTATATGTGTTCTGACCAAGCAGGGTTAGTTGCCCAGGTCCGGACTTGGTCAGGCCGCCAATTGAGCTGAAATCTGCGTTGATACTTGAATTGAAACCCTTCGTATCGACGTCAATTCCTTGAGAGCCTATAGTGGCAGTATTAAAAACCCGCACATTGGCAGGGCTGCCATAATGTAGCGTTGCCCCATCGGTCACCAGGGAAGACAAAGAGCTTGCTCCGGGAACCAACCAGAGCGACTTGTTTTTCAAGGTAAGATTAAGAGTCGATGGGTCGACGAAGGATGTCGTACCATCCAGCGTCGATCCATCAAGGGTTACATTAAGTTTCGCCCCGGCAACTGCAACAAGTGCCGCCTCCTTTCCCTTTATTATGGAAGAACTGCTCGCAAATATCTCCAAAGGAGCGCCGCTCGTGTGGGCTCCAGGATTCAAGGTTGATTCCACCCGGCTATTGGTAAGGAAAACCTTTGAAAGAGGTGTCGAAACATCGCCCGCGCTAAAAATACCAACAGCTTCTGTTCCAAGGGAAGTAGCAGTACTATCGACAAGCCGCAGTTCTGCTCCATTTTCACTGGAAACCGCATGAGCCATATTCCCATTGGTGCTTATTATTGTTTTCGTTGCTGTCAGTGATGTACCAGCCTTTACGGAACGCAGCCCATATGCCTTCTTACCCGATGTCGAAACCGTCACTCCATCAAGTTTCACCGTTCCGCCATTGGCCCAAGTGCCTTGAAATCCTTCGCCATTGGCAGTCAGTGAGCCGCCACTTATGTTGAGCTTGCCTCCATCACTGGCAGCACCATGACCTGTAGTCGTTGTCACTTTGGTGTCCTTGGCCTTCAATTCTCCGTTGATAATACATAGACCCGTAGAATCGGAACCCTTTGTTTCAATCTCGGAGTCTGTAATATTGATCACACCGCCATAGGCATATGCGCCTGATGCCTGGTAGCCATTTGTTGTCACCTTGGTATTATTTTTTGCCGTAATCTTGCTCTTGCCGTTCTCCGAACTCAGACCATATGCGCTCTTACCCAACGTGGTGACCGTGGCTCCATCAAGCTCGATCGCGCCGCCTAATGCCCAAACACCACGATGTTCATCGCCATTGGCAGTTACAGAGCCGCCACTTATGTTGAGTTTGCCTCCATCACTGGCAGCACCATGACCTGTAGTCGTTGTCACTTTGGTGTCCTTGGCCTTCAATTCTCCGTTGGCAATATATAGACCTGTAGAATTAGGACCCATTGTTTCAATCTCAGCGGCTGTAATATCGACCACGCCGCCTTTGACATAGACGCCTGATGCCTGGTGGCCATTTGTTGTCACCTTGGTATTATTCTTTGCCGTAATCTTGCTCTTGTCGTCCTCCGAACTCAGACCATATGCGCTCTTACCCAACGTGGTGACCGTGGCTCCATCAAGCTCGATCGTTCCGCCATTGGCCCAAGCACCATAACGATTGTCTCCGTTGGCGCTCATTGAGCCACCAGTTACACGCAGATTACCTCCCGCATAGCTGGCAGCAGCATGGCCTTTCTCGGCCGTCACTTTGGTATTCGTAGTCGTCAATACTCCAGTATATTCAACATATAGGCCGGTAGAGCCAGATCCCTTCGTCTGAACTTCACTTGATATGAAATCGATAGTTCCACTTTTGGCAAAGGCGCCATAGTTCCCATCGCTATTGGTGGTCAGTGAGCCGCCTGTAATATTAACTTTACCTCCCGACTCGCTGAAAGCGCCATAACCATTAACCGCTGTCGCAATGCTATTTGTGGCCTTCAATATGCCAGACTCAGCAGCATAGAGGGCCGGAGATTCGCGCCCCTTTGTCTCAATTTCAGCCGCTGTAATGTCGATCTCGCCGCCAGCGGCAGAGACAGCCCTTGCACGTTCGCCAAGTGTATTTACCTTGGTGTTATTTTTTGCCGTAAGCTTGCTATTGCCCGACCCCGAACACAGACCATGTGCCTCCTCCTGGGATGTAGTGACCGTCACTCCATCCAGTTCGACAGTTCCGCCATTGGCCCAAACAGCCCTAGACCTGCTTCCATTGCTGACTAGTGAGCCACCCGTAACAGTGAGTTTACCTCCCGTCCAACCGATAGCAGTATGAGCGTTGCCCGTTGTTACTTTACTATTCGCAATCGTCAATATACCGTTGTTTTCAGCATGTAAGCCTACACCCTCGAAACCCCGCGTCTCAATTTCAGCCCCTGTAAGGTCGATCACGCCGCCATCGGCAGAGACAGCCCTTGCATACAAGCCGCTTGTTACGAGTCTAAGAGGGCCGTTGCTTGAGATTTTCCCATTGTTCCGGGCTGCCAAGGCATAGCCCGATGCGCCGCCCAACCAAAATCCCGTATCAATGGTTCCGCTTACGCTTTTCTCCACACCGTCGGCCGTAACCCACTGTGCCCAGGTGCTTTGGGAATCGACGAAAATATATGCAACGCCCACCAAGAGCGACGCAGCCAATTTCGCCGGTTTTATGAAAACAGCGCGGCGGGGATCATGTCGCGCAAATGCGGGGGCATAAGAGTAAACTAACATGGCACCTTCTTTCAAAGGGGACAGTCCGCATCGCCTTCACCCATTCCATTCCGCCTCGCGCCATAGCAACGGCTATCTGCAAGTGTTTCCAGCGAAGATGGAGCCAAGCAAATGCTCCAATTCTTTGCTTTTACAAATTCCAACTAACACTTCACGTTTGTTGGAACTGCACTTATCTCCTGTCAAAAACTCTAGATCGCCGGGCCTCCTCACGGACGCAAGATGGCAACCTTTCCTTTTGTCTTAGCATCAGATCATCCGAAAACCGGAATTCCACTTTTCAAGCCGATGCTTCAGCTTGGCCAAGACCCTTCCGGGCAGAAAACGCAACCTATCTTTCACTTGGCATCGGATTTGCGAAAATCAGGATTCTATTTTGATCTGCATTATAGGCGAATGAATTGTCTGAAGCGTGAGCACTGAGTAAAGCAACGTCTGTATATTTACATACCCCACAAATATATACCGCCCTCACCATCAACTCTATCCGTACGGATACCTATTTTATGAAAATCATCAAGTTTTAATAGAATTTTATCTGGGATTTCGTGACAAGTTTTTACTATACTTGTGACAAATTGTTAAATTTTTATCATTTCCAACTTATTATTGCACTTTTAATACTTAATAATTTGAACCGTGTTAAGTATACATTAGAAATAAACTTCCGAGAATCTATCCTATGCCAAAATCGAAATTTACTTCCGCAAATCCATTTTTTCCTGACAACGGCAACCGCTATTCTTCAGAATGCTCAGTAGTTTTACCGGTATTTAGCGCCACCAAGTTTCAGTAAATGCGCAAGCATATTAATTCAAACTGAAACTTCTAAAGATTGCCCTTGAACCCATTCGTCCGATCTCGCTTGATCAGATCAACCTGAGATAGTCTGTAAAGAGTATTTCAAGGGCGAAATAGCGTTAGGGTTGCATTCCACTTGCATGATTGTCGACCGTACCTCAGGGCGCAATTAGTAATTTTATCCAGACCCCCCGCACATCGCTGATCCGAGAAAATTATCGACGCCGAGGAGCCTTGGCACGTCTGCCCGGATCCTGAAAAATCCATACTCAAAGGCATGATGTATCCACAATTTGTCTTTGGGCGCCGTTTCACCTATCTGTGGTTTTTGGAGCAAAACAAGATCTGCTCAAACTTTCGTGGAGTGGGCCATGTCTCGCGCTTTTCTTTTTGTACTGGATAGTTTTGGCATTGGTGGCGCGCCGGATGCCGCAGCCTTTGGCGACGAGGGTTCCAATACCTATGGCCATATTGCTGAAGCTTGCGAGGCGGGACGAGGCGACAAAGCCGGACTTCGCTCGGGCCCGCTTTCATTGCCTAACCTCAGTGCGCTCGGGCTGGCCCACGCCGCCCACCTGGCTTCCGGCTTTCAATTACCACCCCAGCCTCTAGAACTTACCGGCCTATGGGGTGCAGCGCAGGAAGTCTCCAACGGCAAGGACACGCCGTCCGGCCATTGGGAAATTGCTGGTGTGCCGGTGACTTTCAACTGGGGTTATTTTCCGCAAACGATACCCGCCTTTCCGGCAAGCCTTGTCAGCGCGGCTGTACAGCGTGCCAGCCTGCCCGGAATTCTTGGAGACAAACATGCATCCGGCACGGATATTATAGATGAGTTCGGCGAGGAACACATTCGGACCGGCAAGCCCATCTTCTATACATCCACCGATAGCGTGATCCAGATCGCCGCTCACGAAACACATTTCGGACTGCAACGGCTTTATGACCTTTGCCAGATCGTGCGCGAGCTAGTTGACCCGCTCAATATCGGACGCGTCATAGCGCGACCCTTTCTGGGGGAAAGCAAAAGCACATTTGAGCGGACTGGCAATCGCCGTGACTACTCCGTTCCACCGCCGGAACCGACGCTTTTGGACAGGCTCACCGAGGCTGGGCGCACTGTCTTTGCTATCGGCAAGATTGGCGACATCTATGCCCATCGCGGGGTAAGCCATGTGCGCAAGGCGAATGGCAATATGGCGCTGTTCGACGAGACGTTGAAAGCAATGGATGAAGCAAAGGATGGCGACTTGGTTTTCACCAATTTTGTCGATTTCGATATGCTGTATGGCCATCGCCGTGATGTTGCGGGCTATGCGGCCGCGCTTGAGGCGTTTGATCGTCGTCTTCCTGAAGCCCTTGCCAAGCTGAAACCCGGCGACCTCATGATCCTGACGGCTGATCATGGCTGTGATCCAACCTATAAGGGAACCGATCATACGCGTGAGCGGGTTCCGGTTCTGTGCGCAGGGACTGGCCTGCCCCATGCCTCATTGGGGCTTCGCCTCAGCTTCGCAGATATTGGCGAGACGATTGCCGCCCATCTGAATATTGCCGCTGGCAAGCATGGTAAAAGCTTTTTGAAGGGCACCGATGCCTGAATTACCCGAAGTAGAAACTGTAAAGCGCGGCTTGCAACCCTCAATGGAGGGCGCAACCATTCGCCAGGTGGAGCAGCGGCGTCCTGATCTGCGTTTCCCCTTTCCGGAAAAGTTTGCAGAACGACTGACCGGCCACCGAATCTCTTCGCTGGAGCGGAGGGCAAAATATCTCATATTTCATCTCGATAATGGCCTTGGCCTCATAAGCCATCTTGGAATGTCTGGCTCCTACCGTATCGAACAGGAAGATGGCAGCGATATTCCCGGCAGCTTCCATCACGAGCGCTCGAAACTTTCCGCTCATGATCATGTGATCCTGCATCTGGCAGGAGTCGACGGTATTAACCGCCGTGTCGTCTATAATGATCCACGGCGGTTCGGATTCATGCTTTTTGCCGAGCCGGACCAACTCAATACCCACCCTCTTATAAAAGACCTTGGAACAGAGCCCACGGGAAATCGCCTGGATGGCTCACTGATCGCCAGGCTTTTTGCAGGCAAGTCTGCGCCCTTGAAAGCAGCATTGCTTGACCAGAAGCTCATTGCCGGACTTGGCAACATATATGTCTGTGAAGCATTGTGGCGTGCAGAGCTTTCTCCGGTGCGCATGGCTGGCAGTATTGTGGGCAAGGACGGCGAAGCGACGCCCATGTCCGATCGGCTCGCGACATCGGTCCGGGCTGTTATCGCCGATGCGATCAAGGCAGGCGGTTCCAGTCTTAAAGACTATGCACAGACCAATGGCGAGCTTGGATATTTCCAGCACTCGTTTTCTGTCTATGATCGCGAAGGTTCCCCTTGCCCCCGCAATGGCTGCGGTGGCACGATATCGCGCATTGTCCAAAGCGGCCGTTCAACATTTTATTGTCCTGTCTGCCAGCATTAGGAGATTTATTCATGGCCTATGAGAACATCATCGTCGAGACGCGGGAGAAGGTTGGTTTTATTCAGCTCAACCGGCCCAAAGCGCTCAATGCGTTGAACTCCGCTTTGCTGGCCGAATTGACAACGGCGCTCGAACTCTTTGAGTCCAACGCACGAATAGGCGCAATCGTGATTACGGGCTCTGAAAAAGCCTTTGCTGCTGGCGCCGATATCAAGGAAATGCAAACGTTGCAGTTTGCCGATGCCTATACGGGTGACTATTTCAGCGGCTGGGAGCGCGTTACCGCTATCCGCAAACCCATGATCGCAGCTGTGGCCGGATATGCGCTGGGCGGCGGCTGTGAACTCGCCATGATGTGCGATTTCATCATTGCTGCTGATACGGCCAAGTTCGGGCAGCCGGAGATTACCCTCGGCGTGATGCCCGGCATGGGCGGCTCACAGCGGCTCACTCGCTTTGTTGGCAAATCCAAAGCCATGGACATGTGCCTGACAGGCCGAATGATGGATGCGAATGAAGCAGAACGCAGCGGGCTGGTTTCCCGCGTGGTTCCAGCAAATGAACTTGTTGAGGAAGCGCTGAAGGCCGCCCAAAAGATCGCGTCCTTCTCCCTGCCTGTCGTCATGATGACAAAGGAGACGGTGAACCGGGCTTATGAGACGACGCTGACTGAAGGTCTGCGTTTTGAGCGGCGCGTGTTCCATTCCATGTTTGCACTGGAAGACCAGAAAGAAGGCATGGCCGCTTTTGCCGAAAAACGCGCCGCCAACTTCAAGGACAGGTAAAAACTATTGCTCGACAGGCGGATCCAGTGCCCTTTTTGCCCTCCGATCAGCCTGTCGATGCCGACCTTGCGAATTTGCGGGAACTCTCCACAGATTCCAAGTTGACGCATAAGCAAACCTCATCTATAAGCCCGTCAACGTTCGGTGGCCCTTGGCCGCCCTATTATTTTGTGACGACAGCCTGAAGCTGTCGATTAGCTGACAGAAAAGAGAGGCATCATGGCCAACACTCCTTCGGCCAAGAAAGCGGCGCGTAAGATCGAAGCCCGCACCGAAGTAAACAAGTCCCGCCGTTCGCGCGTGCGTACATTCCTTCGCAAGTTCGAAGATGCGGTAGCAAGTGGCGATCAGGCAGCTGCTGCTCTTGCCTTCAAGGCAGTGGAACCAGAAGTAATGCGCGCTGCATCGAAGGGTGTCTTCCACAAGAACACCGCTTCGCGCAAGGTATCGCGCTTGTCATCGCGCCTGAAGGGCATGACTGCTTAAAACCATTCTAAATTTACATATGAAAACCCGGCTATTCCTTAGCCGGGTTTTTTTATTGGCGTTTTTTTGGGAATAAATTCGTTTCCCGAGGAAAACAATACGGCTTGCCCATGCAATGTCATATGCTTGTCACAAGCAATGTAAGACAGAAAGCGACAGCCACTCTTTATCGTTTATTTTCAATAAGTTAGCGAAGGTAGTCTCCATAGATCAAATGGAGGGTTCGGATTCTCCGGCTGGAGCTACTGTCAAGCGAATATTTATTATTTTTTTTTGGTCGTCGGACTCCGCACTGCAACAAAATGTGAGCTCTAAAAAAGGCGTTGAATCCGAACGCTTTTTCCCGTTTGCCCCGACAACAGTTAAAAAAAATGCAATTCCGTTAACCCTTGCTTCATTAAAAATCCCGCGACTCGCCCTTGCCCTGACCGCAAAGGTTTTTGTAAGGTCCAGACATCGACGGGGTGGGAAAAACCCAATTAACAGGCTTATAAAATTTTGGTTGTGAACGCAGATTTCTAGTTTGCGTAACGGGTAGTTTTTGTCAGTGCTCAGGTCCAACGGACTTGGAGTCATTTCATTAAACGAGGGCGTTGACGGCGCTGGCGAGAGCCGGGCGTGAGTCTTGTCGCGCTCAAAACTTGAGAAGGATAGAACGGTGACATTGATCGAAAATTCGCAATACGGGTCTTCATTCCAAATGCGTGTCAGCGTTTCAAACTTCAACAACTAGCTTAAAATGAACGGACCGTTCGCAAAGCTGAACGTCCGGATTTACTGTGCGGTGAAAGCTGGCACGCAAAAACCACGGGCAAAACAAAAAGACCCGATACATATCTTTCAGGATGAGGCGAATGACAATGAACAGCGGAATAATGGAAAACGGCGCAAAAGCAGCCATAGTCCCGCTCCATATGGGTGAGGGGAAAGCTATGGAGATAGCCACCAGTCCGGGCGAAGCGATCTTTGAGCGTGTAAAACTCAAACTGAAAGCAAAACTGGGAAGCGAAGTTTATTCGAGCTGGTTTGGCCGCCTGAAGCTGGATGAAACATCAAAGAGCATCGTTCGCCTGTCTGTCCCCACAGCGTTTCTCCGGTCGTGGATCAACAATCACTACGCGGACATGATTGCAGCGCTATGGCGCGAAGAAGACGAACAGGTTCTCAAGGTCGAGATCGTTTTCCGTAGCGCAAGCCGGGCCGCTATCCGCCCATCCTGCGATGAAAGTGCATTGCGCAGCGAAGCCTCTGGAGCTGATCGCGCCGGATCTGACAAGTCCAGCTTCGCCCGCGAAAAGCCGGTATTCCCGGTGGGCAACCTTGCTTCCGACAAGAAAACGCCTGCCCACTTCACCGACCGTGCGCAAAATGCTGTTTTCGGCTCGCCGCTTGATCCCCGCTATACATTCGACACCTTTGTCGACGGCACACCAAACCGTGTCGCTTTGGCTGCTGCCCGCACCATAGCGGATGCCGGCGCCAGTGCTGTCCGCTTCAATCCGCTGTTCATTCACGCCTCGGTTGGCCTCGGCAAGACCCATCTCCTGCAAGCCATTGCAGCCGAAGCCTTGAAGCGGCCAGAACGCGCCCGCGTTGTCTACCTTACCGCTGAATATTTCATGTGGCGCTTTGCAACCGCTATTCGCGACAATAACGCGCTGTCTTTCAAGGAGCAGTTGCGCGATATCGACCTTCTCATCATTGATGACATGCAGTTCCTGCAGGGTAAGTCGATCCAGCATGAGTTCTGCCATCTTATCAATACGCTGCTCGACAGCGCCAAGCAGGTCGTTGTTGCGGCCGACCGTCCCCCATCAGAGCTGGAATCGCTTGATCCACGCGTCCGTTCGCGTCTTCAGGGCGGCGTCGCGCTCGAAATGATCTCGCCAGACTATGCAATGCGCCTTGAAATTCTCCAGCGCCGGCTTGTGGCTGCGCAGGCGGAGGACAAGTCGCTGGATATCACGCCGGAAATTCTTGATCACGTCGCACGTTCCGTTACCGGTAGTGGTCGCGAGCTTGAGGGCGCGTTCAATCAGCTTCTGTTCCGCCAGACTTTCGAGCCCAATCTTTCGGTTGATCGCGTTGACGAGCTTTTAAGCCACCTGATGCGTGGCGGTGAAGCCAAGCGTATTCGCATCGAAGAAATTCAGCGCATCGTTTCGCGTCACTATAATGTTTCCAAGCAGGATCTTCTGTCGAACCGACGCACGCGGACCATCGTCAAGCCACGCCAGATTGCCATGTATCTGGCAAAGATGCTCACACCACGCTCGCTTCCCGAGATCGGTCGCCGTTTCGGCGGACGGGATCACACAACTGTGCTCCATGCCGTGCGCAAGATCGAGGATATTGTCGGCAAGGATCAAAAACTGTCGCAGGAACTTGAACTACTCAAGCGCCTCATCAACGATCAGGCGCAATAAGCAGCGCCATTCAACAGCTTATCAACAGAAAGCCTGCGGCGAGAACGTGTGTTGCTCCCCGCAGGCTTGCTTTTTACGTCTGTTTTCTGCCAATTTGCTTGACCTAAGGGGAATGCCTCCCCACCACCAGACACTTGTTTGGCAAAAGTCAGTGAGACCGGTTTATCATGCGTGTAACTCTTGAACGTTCCAACCTTTTGAAGTCGCTCAACCATGTCCACCGCGTGGTCGAACGGCGCAACACTATTCCGATCCTGTCGAACGTTCTTCTCCATGCCGACGGGGCCAGCCTGGCTCTGAAAGCAACTGATCTTGACCTTGAAGTGACCGAAGCGACTGCGGCACAGATCGAGCAGGCGGGCGCCACCACCGTTCCGGCACATCTGCTTTACGATATTGTCCGCAAATTGCCCGATGGTGCGGAAGTCATGCTCGCAACCAATGCGGATGGCAATTCCATGGCCGTGACGTCCGGTCGCTCAAGCTTTCGTCTCCAGTGCCTGCCGCAATCGGATTTCCCTGAGCTTACAGCAGGTACCTTCACCCATACATTCCGGCTGCCGTCGAGCGCCATCAAAGGCTTGATCGACCGTACGCAGTTTGCAATATCCACCGAAGAAACCCGCTATTATCTCAATGGCATCTATTTCCATACCATTGAAAGCGACGGCACACTGAAGCTCCGCGCCGTTGCAACGGACGGACACCGTCTTGCCCGGGCCGAGCTTGAGGCTCCCGCCGGTAGTGAGGGCATGCCCGGCATCATCATTCCGCGCAAGACCGTGGCTGAATTGCAAAAACTCGTCGACGATCCCGATGTTGTGGTGACGGTTGAATTATCGGAAACCAAAATTCGCTTCACGATTGGCTCCGTTGTTCTTACATCCAAGCTGATCGATGGCACATTCCCGGATTATCAGCGCGTTATTCCATCAGGCAACGACAAGAAGCTCACAATTGACAGGCAGAGCTTCGCCGCCGCCGTTGACCGCGTTTCGACAATTTCGAGCGAACGCGGTCGCGCCGTCAAACTGACGATCGCCGAAGGTCAGGTTACGCTTACGGTTAATAATCCGGACTCTGGCAGTGCCACTGACGAGCTGGCGGCAGACTATGATTCAGATGCTATCGAGATTGGTTTTAATGCCAAATACCTCCTCGATATCACGGCCCAGCTGACGGGCTCCGAAGCGATCTTCATGCTTGCCGATGCCGGCTCACCAACATTGGTGCGTGATACGGGCGATGAGAATGCGCTTTATGTGCTCATGCCGATGCGGGTCTAGCTGCACCTTGCAGTCTCATGGCCGATGATCCCCCTATGGACGCGGGCAAGCCAGCCCGCGTTTCGATCAGCAGGCTGAAGCTCAGCAATTTCCGCAATTATGAAAGCTTGTCCTTACGGCTGGCGCCTTCGCATGTGGTGTTGACGGGCGAAAATGGTGCAGGCAAGACCAATTTGCTTGAAGCTGTTTCGTTTCTGTCTCCAGGTCGGGGTCTGCGCCGCGCGACCTACACTGATGTTACCCGCAATAGTGCAACTGACGGCTTTGCCATTCATGCGTCTATCGACACAGCCGAAGGTACGGTCGATGTTGGAACAGGCTTGGCCGGAAATGCACCAGGCGATACGGCCCGCCGCGTCCGCGTTAATGGCGTAACGGCCACCAGCGCAGACGATCTTCTCGACTATTCACGCATTCTCTGGCTCGTCCCCGCCATGGATGGGTTGTTTACCGGCCCTGCCGGTGACAGGCGGCGTTTTCTGGATCGCATGGTCCTTGCCATCGATCCGGCCCACGGCAAGCGTGTTCTAGACTATGAAAAGTCGATGCGAAGCCGTAACCGCCTGCTTACAGAGGAGCGTGCCAACGCTTCATGGCTTGATGCGATCGAGACGCCCATGGCTGAACTTGGCATCGCTATTGCTGCGGCGCGTGCGGAATTGATGCGCCTCATCAATGGCATGATAGAGCGAATGCCTGACGACACCCCCTTCCCCAAGGCTGACTGCCTGCTTGAGGGCGAGCTGGAACAGCGCATTGGCATAGAGTCCGCGACGGATGTGGAAGAAACATTCCGCCGCGCGCTGCATGATGGCCGCTCGCGTGACCGGGCAGCGGGGCGCACGCTTGACGGACCGCATCGGTCCGACCTGCTCGTGCGCCATCGGCCCAAATCCATGCCTGCGGAACTTTGCTCTACCGGTGAACAAAAAGCACTGCTGATAGGATTGATCCTTTCCCATGCTCGCCTCACTGGCGAACTTGCAGGGATGGCTCCGATCCTGCTGCTTGATGAAATTGCGGCCCATCTGGATGAAGGGCGCCGGGCGGCGCTCTTTGACATTATCGAAGAGCTGGGCGGTCAGGCTTTCATGACTGGCACGGACCAAGCACTGTTTAAAAGCCTTGAAGGACGTGCGCAGTTTTTCGATGTGTCGCATGGCGAGGTAACTGGCGTCTAAATAGCGTTACACCACATCATTTGCAGCCCATGGTGCAATATCAAGTGGATTAATGCCCTCTACATCCCATGACTTACAAGTTGCGCTTGCAATATCTCCTGATCGCGTAACTACTAAGCGAATCTGACACATATATTAATGATGGGAGAGCATTCATTATGTGGAATCAGGTTTACAATCCCTTCAACAATGCTGTTCTGTCGACGCTTGCCGCAGCTATACCTGTCGTCATTCTGCTTGCGCTGATAGCGTCAAACAAGGTCAAAGTGCATCTGGCCGCGATTATTGCGCTTATCGCTGCCAATCTGGTTGCGATCTATATTTTCACCATGCCTGCTGATCTGTCCCTGCGCGCTTCGCTTTTGGGGGTCATCACGGGCTTTTTCCCGATCGGCTGGATCGTTCTCAATGTCATTTTTCTCTACCGGCTAACGGTTGAGAAAGGTGTCTTCGAGACCTTACAGAACACGATTGGCGGCGTGACGCGCGACAGGCGCCTGCAAATCCTGCTTATCGCCTTTTCGTTCGGGGCCTTTTTTGAAGGCGCATCCGGCTTCGGCACGCCGGTCGCTGTCACGGCGGCCATTCTCATCGGCCTAGGTTTCTCGCCGCTCGCGGCATCCGGTCTATCGTTGATCGCCAATACCGCTCCTGTTGCCTATGGCGCTCTTGGTACCCCGATAGCCGGTCTTTCGAGCGTGACGGGAATCGATCCATTTTTGCTCGGCGCGATGGTCGGGCGGCAATTGCCATTCTTTTCGGTGATTATCCCGTTCTGGGTGGTGTGGGCCTTTGCGGGCTACAGGGGTATGAAGGAAGTTTGGCCCGCCATTCTGGTCACCGGCCTGTCCTTCGCCATCCCGCAATTCCTGATTTCCAACTATGTTAATCCATGGATCGTTGATATTGGCGCTTCGTTGATTTCGATGGCCTGTCTAATTGGCTTCCTGCGCATCTGGCAGCCAAAGGTCATCTGGACATCGACAGCCTTGCGCATCCGCGATGATTCCGCCAGCCAGGTACCGCCGGTCAAACAGACAAAGAAAGAGCCTACGAGAGCGGAAGTCTGGGCTTCCTTGACACCATGGATCATTGTCTGCGCCGTGCTTTTGGTGTGGGGCACTGACTGGTTCAAAGGCATGGTCAACCCGTGGGCCACCTGGAGCTATCCCGTACCCGGTCTTAATGAGCAGATCATGAAGGTCGCGCCAATTGCCGCAACGCCGACACCGGAAAAAGCCGTATTCGCCTTCACATGGCTCTCTTATACGGGTTCGGGCATGTTGATTGCGGCGATCATTTCCGGCTTTCTCATGGGCTATACGCCGGGCGAGCTTGTCCGTAGCTATGGACGCACACTCAAGCTCTGCTCCTATTCACTCATTACCATTTCCGCCATGCTGGCAATCGGCACGCTCACACGGCTGTCCGGCATAGATGCTACCCTCGGGCTGGCTTTTGCGACAACCGGCGTTCTCTACCCGTTCTTCGGCACGTTGCTTGGTTGGCTCGGGGTGGCGCTCACAGGCTCCGATACCGCATCCAATGTTCTGTTCGGCAATCTGCAGAAAATTACCTCCGAGCAACTTGGCCTATCACCAATCCTCATGGGTGCAGCCAATTCATCCGGCGGCGTCATGGGCAAGATGATCGACGCTCAATCCATTGTTGTCGCCTCCACGGCGACCAATTGGTACGGGCATGAAGGAACAATCCTGCGCTTCGTCTTCAAGCACTCGATTGTGCTGGCCTGTCTCGTTGGCATCCTCGTCATGCTACAGGCCTATGTCTTCACCTGGATGATCGTGACACCGCCTTGATTGATCGATAATGGCACAACAAAAGGCGCTGCTTACGGCAGCGCCTTTTGTTGGAAGCATCAGATTTTTATTTCGCCCTCTTCCATGCCATCCCAATAATGAGCGCGCTCAGCGCTAACCCTTATCATCGCCATTCCTTTTGTATCGACACCGTCCTTGAACCAATCATCGAGATCCGGTGTCCAATGTTCCTCAAATTTCTTCTTGTCTTTGATGATCTCGGCTTTCCCTTCGAGAGAAATGGAAAAAGCCTTTTCACCTTGAAAAGTCAGAGCCACCTTGGGATTTCCCTGGATATCTGAAACCATGTGAGAGTCATCCCAAGTGAAAAAGTAGGAATCCCCATCATATTCGACATCACGATTATTGCTCATGGGGCGTCCTGCAATTGCCCCGTTTTTGGTATGGGTCATCAGCATGCAAATATCGATGTCACGCATCTTCTCTGCCAGATAGGAAATGTTCTTGCTCATGGTTTTCTCCCTTTTATCGTGAAAGGGCAACGCGCTAAGGGTCGTTTGGTTCAGCTTGAAACCAATTTTCGGTTTGTTGACTTGCCATATCAATTTAGAGCCTTGTCTGTTACTCAGCAGGCTTCAGTTCCGACCCGCTTTTGAGAACCTTGTCGCCATTTTCCTGTTCGATCAGATAGGCAGGATCTTCCTTGGAAGCTTTGCGTGTTACCTCCGCGCCTTTTATTTTCCGCGTCACCTTGCTCGTGAACGTATGAACAATTTTACCGCTGCCGGTACCATTGCCCCAATTCCATTCAACCGTGTTGCCATTATAGAATTTCGTCATAGTTCTTCCTGTCGATCTCTAAAGACATATTAATCAGGAAAATTCCGATCTGCCTATTCAAACCAGAACCGCAACTTTTTGGTTGCATTTCTTTTCTTGATCTGCCAGATTAAATGCAACCAGGAGGTTGCATAATGTCTGACCGAATTGAAAAGAACATTGAACTGAATGCGCCTGTCGAAAAGGTTTGGCGCGCGCTCACCGATCATCTCGCATTTGGCGAATGGTTTCGTGTCAAGCTTGATGGGCCCTTTGTTCCCGGTAAAGTTTCCACTGGCCATATTACCTATCCGGGCTATGAACATGTGAAGTGGCACGCGACGGTGAAAGCTATGGACGCGCCTCGTCTGTTCAGTTTTACGTGGCACCCCCACGCAATTGATCCCGATGTGGATTATTCAGATGAGACACCGACCTTGGTCGAGTTTCGCTTGCAGCCTTCGGATAAGGGAACGCGGTTGACCGTCACCGAGTCCGGATTTGACGCCCTGCCCGCCTATCGCCGCGACGAAGCTCTCCGCTCAAATGACGGCGGTTGGGATGAACAGATAATGAATATCAAGACCTATGTTGAACGATAGCCATCCCGATCCCGCACCTTTATTTGCGGCCTTGGGTGATCGAACCCGCCTGTCGCTGCTGACCAAGCTCAGCGACGGCCAAACTCGTTCAATTGCGGGCCTTTCTTCGGATGCGCAGATTACCCGTCAGGCTGTCACCAAGCATCTCAAGGTTCTTGAGGACGCTGGATTGGTGATCAGCACCAAGGTGGGCCGGGAGAGCCATTTTGCGTTCCGGCCGGAGCCGATCAAAGATATTCGTGCTTACCTTGATGGCGTTTCCCGGCAATGGGATGATGCTTTGGAACGCTTAAGAGTGTTTGTCGAGCGCTGAGGGTTTTGGCAATAATCCATCCAGCAACTGCCGGATGGCCTTGACTGCCTTGCGCAACGTGGCTTCCGGCTCTGTGGAATTCGCGACCCAAAGCGAAGCGTGGGTTAGCGCTCCATTGAGAATGCGGGCCATTGCTTCCGGCTCGACATCCCTTATCGCCCCTTCATCACGAAGTTGCGTCAGGCTGTCGGTCATGGAGCGAATACAGCTATTTGTCGTTGGCCAGTTTGCCGGGTCGCCCAGAACGGCAGGCCCATCCAACAATACAATACGCTGTATTTCCGGCTCGATCGCCATTTCGACATAGGCCACGCATTCATCGACATAGCCCTGCCAGCGGTTGGTTGCTTTCTCATTGACCTTGATCAAGCGGTCATTCATCTCCGCATCGATCTGTTTGATAACAGCTTCGAGCAATCCCTTTTTGTCTCCAAAATGGTGATAGAGCGCCCCGCGGGTAAGCCCCGCCGAAGAGGTGAAATCGTCCATTGATGCGTCCGCATAGCCCACTGTACCAAAGGCGTGCCGGGCAGAAGCCAATAGTTTTGCTCGGGTTTCGACGATCATTTCACTGCGGGGCTTATGGGCCATCAAATTTCCTTTCACATACGCAACGTATATTAGTTGACATACGCGGCGTATGCAACTATTTCATTTATATACGCCGCGTATGTAAATGGCGGCTGTTCAACAAAGGATGTCTTTCATGGCAAATCCATATAAAGAAATTTTCGCTGCGCCGGGAAGCGTCGCTTTCTCGGCATCTGGGTTCATCGCCCGCCTGCCACTCGGCATGGTAACGCTCGGCATTGTCACCATGCTATCGCAGACTCACGGCACCTATTGGCTTGCCGGCGCAGTCTCCGCGACATTCGCATTGTCCAATGCGCTCATTGCGCCGCAGGTATCGCGTCTTATGGACCGTTTCGGTCAAAGCCGCGTTCTGCCGATTTCGTCCCTTATCACAATCGCTGCGCTCGCCGGACTTATGCTGGCCGCTCACTATCGCACCCCCGACTGGACATTGTTCCTGTTCGCCATGCTCGCCGGCTTCATGCCCAGCATGACGGCACTCGTTCGTGCACGCTGGACGGAAATTTATCGCGATACACCAAAGTTGCGCACAGCCTTTGCCTTTGAGTCGGTCGTTGACGAGGTGATCTATATGGTTGGCCCGATCATCGCCATCGGCTTCAGTGTTGCTCTTTTCCCGCAAGCTGGGCCTCTTGCCGCAACTTTGCTTCTCGCTGTCGGGAGTGCACTGTTCGTTGCACAGAAATCCACTGAACCCGCCATCCATCCGCAGGACCGCACAGACAACGCCTCGGTAATCCGCCTGCCATCGCTGCAAATTATCGCTGTCACACTGGCAGCTATCGGAGCGCTGTTCGGTACGGCCGAAGTCACCGCCATCGCCTTTGCCGAAGGGCAGGGCCAGAAGGCCGCCGCCGGTATTACGCTTGCGAGCTACGCCGCAGGTTCGCTCATTGTTGGCCTCGTCTTTGGTGCTCTAAAGCTCCAGATGCCTTTGGCAAAACAGTTCCTGCTGGCAATCGGCCTTGCCATGCTGACGACGCTGCCCCTGCTCATCGTCGAGGGCATTGGCGGCCTCTCTATTGCTCTTTTTCTGGCAGGCGCTGCGGTATCCCCAACCATTATCATCTCCATGGGCCTGATCGAGCGTATCGTTCCAGCGGCGAAACTGACCGAAGGCATCACATGGGCAATGACGGGCGTCATGATCGGCATGGCGCTAGGCTCTTCCCTTTCAGGCTGGGTAATTGACGAATATGGCGCAAGCCGCGGTTTCTATGTTTCGGTAGGCGCTGGCGTGCTTGCATTCGTCGCCGCCTTTGCCTTCTGCCTCAGATACGGCCCCAAGCCGCAGGTACAGCTCAAAACAGCTGTTTAACTGCCAGCATCACAAAGAAACCGGCAGAGATGTTCGCACCTCTGCCGGTTTTATTAAGTTAATCTACAATTCTTCAATAAAATGGCTTGTCTACACCTAAAGTATTACCTAACTTCCGCATCGAGTTCACTACATCGCACTTGGGGGGAAGTAGATGGTTCTGGATTTTCTGCGCGGCAAACCTGTCTTGTGCAATGGATTCCACAGGACGATACTAACCGGCATCCTTCTTGCCTCAACTACATCAACATTTGGGCTTCTCGCATTCTCCGGCGTTGCGCAAGCAGCCTGCGATCTTACGCCGACAGCTGGCGACAGCACCTATGTCTGCGATAGCGGCGTCAGCACCGGCCTCACCGATAATACCGGCAACAATACGCTTACCATGCCTGCGGGTGGCAGCGGCGCGGTCAATGGAAGCATTGTTTTTGGCGCAGGCGCCGACAATGTGACAATTGGCTCCGGTACAATTACCGGCAATGTCCAGCAGGGCAGCGGCATAGACAATTTCAGTATGACTGGCGGCTCTGTCGGCTCCCTCAACCAGGGTGACAATCTCGATACCTTCTTCATGTCGGGCGGACATATCATCGATGCCTTTGATGACGGCGACCGGGCAATCATGACTGGCGGTCGCATCGGGCGCGTCAACATGAAGCTCGATGACAATCTGTTCGATATGTCCGGCGGTGTCATTGACCGCAATCTTGTTACTGGCTTCGGCAACGATACGATCATACTGTCCAACGGAACGATCGGCGGCAATATCAGCGTGAGCGGAGGCACTGACAGCGTTACAGTTACAGGCGGCAGCGTCGGCGGTAGCATCCTTCTCAGTTTCGGCACTGACACATTCAACTGGGACAGTGGCGGTATTATCTATGGAGCGATTGATCTGGGCGGCGACAATGACGTTGCCACACTCACCAATCTGACCGCTGCAAATATTGGCGCGACGACACAGATTACGGGCGGCGCAGGCAGCGACGCGTTGACCTTCAGCAATGTCGCTGCAGACAATGTTTCGCGGTTTCAAAATTGGGAAAACATCGCTGCGACCAATGACACCGAGCTTACTTTCAACGGCGCCTTGACACTGGGCGATGCGGGTACGCAGACGGGCAACCTCTCGGTTGATTCAACCAGCACTATATTTGGCGGCGGCGCAAACTCAGCCGTTGCATCCTTCGTGGCTGGCCAGTTCGTCAATGTAGCCAATGCAGGCCGCATTGATCTGACCAATGGCACCGGCACAAGTGACAGCTTCCGCATTGCCGGTAATTATACCGGTAATGGTGGGCTGCTGTTTCTAGACACTGTGCTTGGCGATGACAGTTCAGCTTCCGATAAGCTCATCATTGACGGCGGCGTTGCTTCCGGTACGACTGGCATCAGCGTTATCAATAATGGCGGCACCGGCGCCAGCACGACACAGGACGGCATTCTTCTGGTAGAAACCGTCAATGGTGCAACGACCACCAGCAATACATTTGCGCTCAACAATGCTGTCGCGGCAGGTGCCTATGAATATTACCTCTTCAAGGGCGGCATCAGCGACGGCAGCGAACAAAACTGGTATCTGCGCTCCACGCTGGTAAGCGCCCCTGAGCCACCTGCCCCGGCTCCGGCACCCTCGCCTGTTGATCCTGGCCCGGTCGTCGAGCCGCAACCGCCGGAAGTATCTCCGCCACCGCCACCACCACAGCAAGAGCCAGCGCCACCTTTGCCGGTAAATCCGGACGACCCGAATCCGGTCGATCCCTCGCCGCCTGTGCAGCCGGGAGACATAGCACCGGTCGCGCCTCCACCACCGGCGGAAGCGGCAGCGCCAACGCCGCCGCCATCCGCACCGCCTATACCCGGAAATCCGGCGCCGGTGCCCGGGGCTGGTTCAGCCCCGCCGACGCCTGGTGCAACCCGCGTCCTTGGCGATATTGTGTCTCTATACCGTATCGAAGTGCCAACCTATTCGGCAGCAATTCCAGCACTGCGGCAGACAGCCTTTGCAACGCTCAGCACATTCCACGAGCGGCGCGGCGCTCAGGAAATTCTTGCTCCGGGCGAGATCGGTTCAGCCGCATGGGCCCGTGTCTTTGGCGAAGACGTCGAACAGGGTTGGGGCGGCACCGTTTCCCCGACCATCGATGGTACGCTCTGGGGCGTACAGGCAGGACTCGACATTCTGCGCTATGAGAGCGAGAGCGGCCATAAGGATACAGCCGGGCTATTCTACGGATTTGCTTCGCTTGATGCCGATATTCGGGGACAAGCACTTGGTTGGAACAATCTGAAGACCGGCAAGATGGATACGGACACCCACAGCGCCGGTGCTTATTGGACCCATATCGGTCCCACAAACTGGTATGTCGATGCCGTTGTCATGGGAAGCTGGTTCAGCGGTACCGCCCGTTCGGATCGGGGCGTTGGCGTTGACGTGGAGGGCAATGGCGTAACGGCATCGCTGGAGGGTGGTTATCCGTTCAAGCTCAGTGATAATTGGGTTTTGGAGCCGCAGGCGCAGATCATCTGGCAGCATATCTCCCTGGACGATCAGGCGGATGAGTTTTCTGATATCGCCTTCGACGCCGATGATGGCTGGACAGGCCGTGTCGGCGCAAGGCTGCAAGGCAATTATCAGACATCATCCGGTCTGTTCCAACCTTATGTGAAGGCCAATCTCTGGCATTCGTTCAAAACCAAGGACAGCGTGAAGTTTGGCGGCGATGATATTGTCACGGAAGGTGAAAACACCTCGCTGGAACTTGGCGGTGGTATCGTTCACAGTTTCAACAAATCGGTCAGCGCTTTCGCTGTGGCTGACTATACGTTTGATATTGATGGCGACAAACGTGAGGTCTTCGAAGGCAATATTGGCCTTAAAGTAAGCTGGTAGGCGGTCATACCGCCTGGAGTATCTTGCGTTTGACCAGTAAATGGCTAGTGCGTGCTTCGACAAGCTCAGCATGAGGAATGTAGAGACTGGCAGGGAGCCTAGTCTGAGACGTCGCAAGTAGACATTGTAATCCACTTCTTTCCTCAGGCTGAGCTTGTCGAAGCACGCACAACATCCATGCAAAATTACTGAGTTTGCAAAACATTTGGAGCAATTGCAGCGAGAGCGTCAGCGGTTTTGCGTCAGGAATTGCACAAGACCAACGGCTTTACCGTGACGCAACACTTGTGGATCCGCCAGGCAAACGGGCGACCACGACCAGCTGTGTAATTTCGCCACGTTTGAAAGCGGCAAGGAAGCGCTTGTAGTCCTTGAACACGAGGCAACCATTGGAATCGCCGCGCTTGCCCAGCATGTAAGTGTGAGCCAGCAAGCCATCGCGCCCGAAAATCTTGCTCGGGTCGACCGGGTTGAGCCGGATTGCTTCCACTCCATGGAATAGGGCTTCCCGCATGGTCAGCTTATAGGTATGTGGCGGCGTCGCACCGCGCATTTTCTTATGCACGAAGCGTGGGTCGTCTAGCATTGGCCCCAGACCCGAATGTGCTTCAAGACGCTCCCCACTCGGCATATAGACCGTCTTCTGCTCGATACTGTAGATCGCCGTTCGAGCGCGAGCCGTAATAACAGGAGCGGGCTTGTAGCTCGGCGCCATATCCTGAATGTTGTTTTCCTGCGGCGCGTAAGCCATGACTTGCGCGTCGCGCTTTGCCGCATCCGCAAGCCGCTTTGGCTTCATGCCGGGCAATGGAACTTCCGTCTCGACGTCAGTCTCCGCCAGAACAAGGCTGAATGGTTCTTGCGGCGACGTGCCAAGGGCTGGGCCGGGCTCCTGCAAGGCGACGATTTCGGCAGGAGCAGGCGCGTCCAGAGAACTATAGGATCGGACAGGCGTATAGATTGACGAAACCTGCATTGTATCAAGCCCTGCAGCCCGCGCATCGAACGCATCTGCCTCAAGCGGCGGCTTTGCTGCCACCACCACTTTCGGCTTGGGCGGGGTAATGACAATGACTTCGCCGTTCTTCCCGATAACCGAGCCTTCATCCATGTCACTGACCTGCCAGCCAGTCCGGTTCAACTCCGGCACACGCGGGAACTTTGGTGCGCTTGGATTGGCATCATAGGCAACATGTTGCATGGCATGCCCGGAAAATGGGCTGAAAGCCTGGCCACCGGCACTTGCCGAAACGTGGGGGATAAAGGCGCGCTGCAGGCTGACGACAGCGGCAACCGTGCCCAGTGATCCAACGACCCCGAAACCGGCAAGAATAGCCGCGGAAAGGAAGCCGCGCGCCGGCTGACGGCCCTTTTTGGCTTCAGGCTTGGCGCCTCCAACCGTCTTGACTGCAAACGCCATGATACAAGCTTCCCGAACTCTTACTCGATACATATCAGCGCCCCGCAAAATCACTGCTTACAAGGCAGGATTGAGGCCGAGGGCAAAACATGCGCCCATGGCAGGTACTGATGAGAACAGAGAATGAAGAAACTTGGTTACCAAGTGGTTGATGGGGAGAAAATTCAGTCTGAAGTCCTTCTTCGCTCCCGGTGCAAGCCGGTAATCAACCGCCAGCACTGCGGCGATAGCGCATGACCCAACGAATACCTCCAATAACTGCTATGGCGAGTAATGGCCATGCCGCCCAGAATCTCCCTTCCCAGGAAATCATGTTGATGCCCGCTATTGTCAGTCCGATGACCACAAGAGCGGCAATAAAGCGATCAATGCGCTCCGCCGTTTTAGCCCAGCGCAGCCCCCATATTGCTGCCAACACAAGAAGCGGCCAGCGCGACCAGAAGGTGCCGTCCCATGAGAGAAAATTGATGCCGACCAGTCCGATGGCAATGATCGCAAGCAAAGCCAGGCTTGTGCTTTTAGATGCTGCGGCCGTCGCGCCTGTTCTGGTCAAATCAGCTCTGTACCCGTCATTTACTGCAGGAGTAACAGGCTGCGCCTGCTTTGTGTCTTCACCAATCCGCACCGCATAGCTGAGAACGCCACCCTCAATATTCTTGACCTGAAGTTGCCCGAGGCATTCAAATCCGACCGCCAGTTTGTTGCGAACCTGATCATAGACCGTATTGGATATAACGATGCCGCCAGCAGAAGCCGATGCCTGCAAGCGCGCAGCAACATTCACGCCGTCCCCGTAAATATCGTCGCCTTCTGCAATCACATCGCCAAGATTGATGCCGATACGAAACAGCATGCGGGTTTCATCCGGACGGTCGGCATTATAACCGGCAAGTTCCGTTTGCACATCGAGGGCAGCGCGCACCGCCTCCACGACGCTGGAAAACTCCGCGATCAACCCATCGCCCCAAGTGTTGATGACCCGGCCGTAATGTGCCTCAATCAGCCTGCTCATCGCTTCCCTGTAAAGCTTGAGCGTGTCAAGCGTGCCTTCTTCGTCAGCGCGCATCATGCGCGTATAATCCTGCACATCTGCGGAAAAGATCGTGGTCAGCTTGCGGCGCGTTTCGGGCATGGCATCCGTTCTCCCCCGGCTCTTGCCTTGCTTTTGCGGCGAGAAACCCTCGCGACTGAGTTGGAGAATATAGTTTCAAACCGTTTGTGGGAAGGACTGTTCTGCTCTTTCACTCCCCTTGATGTTAAACACCAAAAATACTCATCGCGTCGCTGGCTTGCCTAATTCGCCGTCCGACCTTAAATCAATCTGTGAAGGACGACCTTCACGCGATAATGCGCTTCAGACAAATCCGGGACGGCCCGACAGTTCAAAAGGATGGTCGTCATGGCCTGGATTATTCTCATAACCGCAGGACTTTTCGAAATCGGCTGGGCCATCGGGCTCAAATATACCGATGGCTTTACCAAGTTTACGCCTTCAATTCTCACCGCTGGCAGCATGATTATCAGCGTCGTGCTTCTTGGTATTGCCCTACGCGATCTGCCAGTTGGTAGCGCCTATGCGGTGTGGACCGGCATTGGCACAGTGGGCACCGCGCTGCTTGGCATGTATATTTTCGGCGAGCCTGCTACTGTAATGCGGCTTGTCTGTATCGGGTTGATTGTTGCCGGTATCGGCGGGCTGAAGTTTTTGGCGTAGCACGAGAGCTGCACATAAATATTGGGTGGTTCGCCCTTCAACAAGCTCAGGGGGTTCACCGTAAGAAAGGTGGGATGATCGCAATAATACCGCGGGCATCTCCGTGACATTCCATCCAGACCACCTCTCCGTCACCCTCGGGCTTGATCCGAGGGTCCAAAGACAGATGGTAGAAAATTGGATCCTCGGGTCAAGCCCGAGGATGACGAAGAGGTGGTGGTGTTTTCCTTGAGGGAGGGATAATTCGGCGCATTGGTTTCAGGTTCATCATCCCCTAGAGTAGCAGCATGATCGATCAGCCGAATACTGCCCTTTCCTCTTCTGAAGTTGAACGCTATGCCCGCCATATCATTCTTGGTGAAATTGGCGGCCCTGGTCAGCAAAAGCTGAAGCGCGCCCGCGTGCTCGTGGTGGGCGCGGGTGGGCTTGGTGCGCCTGTGCTGCAATATCTGGCTGCGGCGGGCATTGGCACACTCGGCATTGTCGATGATGACCGTGTTTCCCTGTCAAATCTGCAAAGGCAGATCATCCATTCAACCGAGCTGGTCGGCTCCCCCAAGGGAGAAAGCGCGGCGCGAGCAATCGCAGCGATTAATCCGCATGTCATCGCCGAGGTGCATGATATGCGCCTTGCGCCCGACAATGCCGCCGATCTCGTTTGCCGCTACGATATTGTTGTCGATGGCTCAGATAATTTCGATACGCGCTATCTGCTGGCCGATACTTGCCTTGCTCAAAAGCGCCCGCTGGTTTCGGCAGCGCTGGGGCGGTTTGACGGATCGCTGACAACACTCATGCCCTATGCCACCAACAGCGACGGGGGTTCAAATCCCTCCTACCGCGATCTTTTTCCAAACCCGCCGCCACCCGGGCTTGTTCCTGCCTGCGCCGAAGCGGGGGTGCTTGGCGTCCTTCCCGGCGTCATCGGCACCTTACAGGCAACCGAGGTCATCAAGCTTGTCACCGGCATAGGCGAGCCGCTGATCGGCAAGCTCCTGCTTTACGATGCGCTGACCTCTCGCTTTGAAACAATCAAATACCGGGCCAGAAAAGCCGATGGCGCTTGAACTTTCCGAGGAACAGCGCGCAATCGCCAGCGGTTCGCGCGGCGAAGGTTCCGCCATGGCCATGCGCATCGTTGCTGCGACAGCGCGGCTAATGGGTGCGCCATCGCTGATCCCGATTGCCTCAGCGCATATTGACGGCGCGCTTTACCACGGTGATAGCGGCACGCTTTTCGCAGAAAAGCTGGTTGAGGGCGGCGCCAAGGTTGCCGTACGCGCCACGCTGAATGTCGGCTCGCTTGATCTTACCGGCTGTTCTAAAAATCGCTTGCCAGCCCATGAGCGCGATATGGCGCGGCGAATGATGGACGCCTATCGTGTGCTTGGCTGCGAGCCAAGCTGGACCTGCGCGCCCTATCAGGCCGGTCATCGTCCGGCGCTTGGCAGCGATGTCGCATGGGGCGAATCCAATGCGGTTGTGTTCTGCAACTCAGTGCTGGGCGCACGCACCAATCGCTATGGCGATTTTCTCGATATTGCCTGCGCCATCGCCGGTTTTGCCCCCTATTACGGGTTGCACCGGCCAGAAAATCGCCGCGCCACAATCATTTTTGACGTCGGTGCGATTGATCCGGCATTTTTGCGCTCGGAAGTTGCATGGCCCATTCTTGGCAGTCTGTTTGGCCGCGAGATTGGCGATGCCATTGGCGTTGTGGCTGGTGTCCATGCCCATCCCGGGGAAGATGCCTTGAAAGCTTTCGGCGCTGCATCGGCTTCGGCGGGCGCTGTCGGACTTTTCCATGTAGCAGGCGTGACACCGGAAGCGCCGGATCTGGCGACCGCGCTACATCATCAAGCGCCGCAAGCGGTCATCCATGTAACGAACGGGATGATTGCGGATTCGCGTCGGCGTCTTTCCACTGCGCGTAATATGGAGCGCATTGATGCCGTCGCCATTGGCAGCCCTCATCTTTCCGCTAGTGAATTCGACCGGCTTGAAACCCTCATTGCCGGGCGCAAACTCAAGATTCCGCTTTACGCCTGCACCGGACGCCACGCGCTTGCCGCATTAGAGAGCAATGGCCGCCGCCAGTCGCTGGAGGCGTCGGGCGTGGTCATTGTCGCTGATACCTGCGTTGTGGTTACGCCGATCCTGCCGGATATTGAAGGCGCGGTGCTTATGACCAATTCCGGCAAATTCGCGCATTACGCACCTGGCAATACGGGCTATGGCGTCATTTACGGCTCCATGGCTGAGTGCGTGGAAAGCGCTGTATTGGCGCGTCCTGTCTTTGGTGCATCGGCATGAGGGTGGAAATTCTGGTTCAGGGGCAAGCGACGCGTGCCGATGCGCTGGTGCTGACCGCGCCGATCAGCTTCTGGGGCGGGGTTAACCCCAAGACAGGCTTGATCGCCGATGTCCGCCATCCGCAGCATCGTGTTTCGATCACCGGCAAAGTGCTTTGCCTGCCGGGAACGATTGGCTCATCTTCGGCAGCAGCCGTTTTGCTGGAACTGGTATCGGCGGGTCTGGCGCCTGCCGCAATCGTCCTGCACGAGCCCGACGCAATTTTGCTGCTTGGCCTCATCGTTGCCCAGGAAATGGGCCATGCAACGCCGATGGCCCTGCGGATGGATCGCGGAGACTTTGCAGGGTTTGTTGAGCGGGAGCTTTGTATAAGCGCCGACGGTTCGATCAGCGTTATTTAAATCCTAGCATTGGCTCTGTGCGCGGTTCGACGGGGCTCACCATGAGGAATGTGGTGGGATGCAGCAGATAGAGCCAACTTGTTAGCTCTCTGCGTTCTGGTTCTCTTGCAATCAGCCAATCTTCCTCATGGTGAGCTCATCCTGAGCTTGTCGAAGGGCGAACCACGCAAAACAGGTTTGCCAAATCTCGATAAATTCTCACCGGTCCCTTGGCAGCACGCGATCGGGCGGTCTATGCCCATCAATAAAGGTGCGGATATTAATGATGACCTTCTCGCCCATATCGATACGGCCTTCCAGCGTAGCGGAGCCCATATGCGGCAGGATGACCACCTTGCCGGCTTTTGCCAGCTTGCGCAGCTTGGAATTAACGGCTGGCTCATGTTCAAACACGTCCAGCGCCGCACCTGACAATTTGCCCTGATCCAATTGGTCGATCAGCGCCTGCTCATCAATGATCTGGCCGCGTGCCGTATTAACGATAAAGGCAGTTGGCTGCATCAGCGCAATGCGGCGGGCAGAGAGCAAATGGAATGTCGCGGGTGTCGAGGGACAATTGACCGAGATAATATCCATGCGCGCCAGCATCTGGTCGAGGCTTTCCCAATAGGTCGCCTCCAGCTCTTCTTCGGTCTTCGGGCTCACCGGCTTGCGGTTATGATAATGGATTGAAAGGCCAAAGGCCTTGGCGCGGCGGGCAACGGCAGTGCCGATGCGGCCCATGCCAACAATGCCGAGACGTTTGCCCCAGATACGGCGGCCGAGCATCCAGGTTGGACCCCAGCCCTCCCATTTTCCGTCATCGAGCAGAATGGACGCACCCTCTACGAGACGACGCGGTACTGCCAGCATCAGTGCCATGGTCATGTCGGCAGTGTCTTCGGTTAAAACGTTTGGGGTATTGGTTACAGTGATGCCGCGTGCAGCCGCGGCTACAACATCAATATTGTCGGTGCCATTGCCGAAATTGGCGATCAGCTTGAGATTTGGACCTGCCGCCTTGATGACCTCTTCATCAATACGATCGGTTACGGTCGGCACGAGAACATTGGCCTGCGAAACCGCCTCGATCAACTCCGCCTTGGTCAACCGCCGATCATCAACATTCAACCGTGCCTCGAAAAGTTCGCGCATGCGCGTTTCGATGGGGTCCGGCAATTTGCGGGTAATTACGACCAGAGGCTTTTTGCTCACCGATATTCCCCTCCCTTTCGCCTGCAATATTGAGAGCTCTTTAACCAAACCATTGCAAACTGCAATTGCTGTTATGCCGCTCTGGCGCGAAACTTGTCACGCCTGAACAACTGTCTACCAAGGCCAGACATAGAAGACAAAGAAAAACAAGGATCGTTCCGCGATCAGATGAAAATCACCAGGTTGAACGGAACGATGAAGGACCAATATTGTTGACGATTAAGAAATTCCACCTTTTCGCCGTTTCCACAAGTCTTGCCGCAGCGCTCGTTACGGCAGCACCGCTGAGCCTGCCCGCGCTTGTCAAAGCCGAGGCCGCCGGGCAGATCGGCCCCAGTGGGTTACCCCTGCCGCGTTTCGTCAGCCTCAAGCCCGGACGCGTCAATCTTCGTGTTGGCCCCGGACGCGATTATGCGGTGACATGGCTGTTTCTTAAATCCGGACTGCCAGTCGAAATTGTCCAGGAATATGATAATTGGCGGCGGATACGCGATTCGGAAGGCACTGAGGGCTGGGTGTATCAATCATTGCTGTCAGGCAAACGGACCGGCATGACTGCACCTTGGCAAAAGGACAAGGACGGGGTCATGCTCAATGTCTTTGCCAAGGCAGATGACAAGACACCCGTTGTTGCGAAAGTACAGCCGGGTGTTCTTGGCACATTGAAGAATTGCAATGGTGATTACTGCCGTGTGGTTTTTGGTGGCGCAAGCGGCTGGATGCGCCAGAACGAGATTTGGGGTGCCTATCCCGGCGAGAAATTCGAGGATTAGGCCGAGGCTATTTTTTCCGACAATTGCTTTGGCCGGAAAACCAAATAGCTGCAAAGCGCCAGAATCCACACCGAGACTGCACCGTAAAGCAGCACCCAGCCATAGCCATGGATAAGCGCAGACCGAATGACCGAGGCGGAAAGGCCCGGCAATTCGGTTGCTATTGCCGCAAGGTTTCCTGATGCGATGCGCTCTGCTGCCGAATAGAGCGTCGTTCCGGACAGAGCCTCTTGCGCAACGCTTTGCAAATGCGCCGAAACACCACTGATAAGGATAAAGCCCATAAGCGCTATGTTGATTGCAAGCGCAGTCAGGCGCGCACTCATATCAATCCCCGACGCCATGCCGGCACGGTTGCTTGCCACAGCTCCAGTTGCAGTGTTGGTGACTGGCGTATTGGTCAGGCCCAAGCCTGTTCCCGCGAGCACCGCACCGGGCAGCATGGTTAGCCAGCTTGTATTTTCCATGCCTGATCCCAACCACATGAAAACAAAGCCAAGACCGATGATGAAAAGTCCCATCGGAATGACAGTACCGGGTCCGAATCGCAGGGTCAGCTTTTCGGCAATAGGCGGGACAATCAAGGTTGGCAGCGTATAGGCAAGGACGGCAAGTCCCGTCGCCACATTGCTATAGCCAAGCGCGGCCTGAAAATAGAGCGGCAGATAAATCATGAATGGCCAGAAACAAAAATTCATGCCCATGGAGCCAAACATTGCACCGGAAAAACTCCGCACCTTGAAGACCGAAAAATCAAACATGGGATAGGGATGGTGCCGCTCGATCATTACAAAGGCGAAAAGACCAGCTAGAGACAGCCCGATCGCGCTCAGAGCAAGAGTGCTGGCAAACCCGGTAACAGGCCCCTGCGTGATGAAAAATACGAGGCAGAAAACCGCAACCGAGTAGGTTCCCATGCCAAAAAAGTCGAGCGACTTGGCTTCCTGATCCGAGGATTCCGTCACGCCCGCATAGGCAAGTACAAAGGTTACAGCTGCGACAACCGCGTGAACCAGAAACACCCATTTCCAATCCAGCAATGCCAGAATCATACCGCCAATAATGGGTCCGAATCCTAGGCCTATGCCAAAAATGACGCCCCATACAGCAAAGGCACGGGCGCGCTGTTTGGCGTCGGAAAATAAATGCGACAGAACCGATATATGACCGATCAGCATGATGCCGCCGCTGATCCCTTGCAGAAATCTGGCGGCAATCAGCACAGCCATATTTTGTGCCAAACCACAAACCAGCGATGTCACACCGAACATTACAATACTGATCAAAAAGACCCGCTTGCGGCCAAACCGGTCAGCAAGCGTCCCTGCTGCCATCAGGACCGAGGTGCAAGCCAGCGTATAGGCGGTCATGACCCATTGCAGCTCATTGAAACTGCCGTGCAAAACCTGCTCCAGGACTGACAAGATGACCGGGACGCTGGAGATTTCCAGCCCAAACATGAGCGAAGCCAAACAGACCGCTGCCAAAGCAAGCGGTGTTCTGGCCGAGGTAGAACTGATCATGGGTAAATACTCTCTGGTTAAACGATGCCGGAGGGCCAAACAGCAGGTGCCCTGTGGCTATCGTTGTAAAGGGAGATGTCTTATGATAGAAATGATATAATTTCGCGTATTAATTAACACTGGTCATGAAATGAATCCCGACTTTGATCCCCCGCTTTTGCGTGCTTTCATTGCCGTTGTCGATACCGGCAGCTTCACTCATGCAGCGCAACGCTTGCACCTGACCCAATCGGCAATCAGCCATCAGATAAGACGTTTGGAGGAGCAGGTCGGCACGCCTCTGCTCTACAGGACAACGCGCGCTTTAACTTTGACCCCGAGCGGCGTCGATTTCTTGCAATGCGCCAAACAGATTATTGTGATGCTGGACAGTCTGTCCCAGCGGTTCAATCCGTCGCCAGTCACAGGGATCGTACGGTTCGGCGTTATCGAAAATTTCCTGGGTGATAAATTGGCGCATCTGCTTTGCCAGTTCGGCCGCACATATCCCTCCATTACCCTTGATGTGAATGTCAGCCCCAATCTTGATTTGACAGCGATGGTTGCCGCCGGGCAACTCGATTTGGCAGTGCTGCTATGCAAGGAAAATGACGCTGATTGTGGTTCCGTCCTGCGTAAAACACGGCAAGTATGGGTAGCAGCTGACAATTTTACGCTTGCTCCCGGTGCATCGCTGCCGCTTGCCTTGTCCCCTTCGCCCTGTTTTCATCGGCGTGCCTGCGCCACTGCCCTTGAAGAGACCAATTTGGGCTGGCACATTGTTTTCACCTCGCCAAGCCAGCATGGCCTTCACGCCGCTGTTCTCTCGGGACTGGCAATTACCATCATGCCCGATGATGATGTGAGGCCCGGCATGCGAATTGTTGATGGTCAATATGGCTTGCCGCCGCTGCCCGACGCTGCTTTTGTTCTTGCATGGAGCGAAGGCAATAAAACTGATGCGGCCTGTGAATTTGGCAAAATGATCGAAGAAATGTCCCGTGCGCCCATGCAATCACAAAAGATTACGGTTCCGGCATAGGCAGGAAAGCGCATCATTGAAAGCGAAGTTAAGAGGCGGAAGGCGATGTTTACAGCGTCGGCGCTTTACAGAAAGATGCGTATCAAGCTTTCCCGTGGACGCTCGACCGTTCTGCGCTTCAGCCGCGCTTCTTGCGCAGTCGAATGACGATATCGACGTTGACGATTTCCATGCCCTCAGGAACAGGCGGCAGATGACCTACCATGGCGGAGCCATCTGGAATATCGATGACCTCGTTTTCACCTTCAACGAAAAAGTGATGATGGTCGGAGGTATTGGTATCGAAATAAGTCTTTGCACCTTCAACCGCCAGAATACGCAACATTCCGGCTTGCGTGAATTGATGCAGTGTATTGTAGACCGTCGCCAGCGAAACGGGCACATCGGCGCCAAGCGCCTCTTCGTGCAGCTCTTCGGCTGAAAGATGGCGGTCGCCTTTGGAGAAAATAAGGTTTGCAAGGGCAATACGCTGACGGGTGGGCCTCAGACCAGCAAAGCGCAGGCGCTCCTGTAAGGGAACGTCGGCGTCAATTTCATAAGAAATATGCATGGCGCTTGTGCCACTCCGTTAACTGATATCCAAAGTCGCACAACAGATTTTTATTCAGCGTGCTACACCATTCATATATGCCGTCTTGCGAAATCGATCAATAGGCAGCAAATACGCCGATAATATGTGCTTTGCCAAGGATTCAGTCACATAAGTTTCGCACTGTTTCCAGTGAAAGCAAGGGTTCCATTTGCGCGTGGTTTGCTCTAGGAAGCGTTTTCAGGCGGAAACACTCTATGATAGGGTCCTGCAGCCTGGATGTCGTGTGCCCCAAGCGCAAGATTTGAAGTTACCGATGGGAGAAAGAATGCCAGAACAGAAATCAAGCTACGGCTACGAAGAGCTCCTGGCTTGCGCCCGTGGAGAGATGTTCGGTCAGGGCAATGCCCAACTGCCAGCACCACCTATGCTGATGTTCGACCGCATTACCGAGATTTCTGAAACGGGCGGTGAAAACGGCAAGGGCTATATCCGCGCTGAATTTGATATCAAGCCTGACCTCTGGTTCTTTCCCTGCCACTTCATTGGCGATCCGGTCATGCCAGGTTGTCTCGGACTCGATGCAATGTGGCAATTGACCGGCTTTTATCTCGGCTGGCTCGGCGAGCCTGGCAAAGGCCGCGCTCTATCCACGGGCGAGGTAAAATTCACCGGAATGGTTACGCCAAAAAATAAACTTGTCGAATATGGCATTGATTTCAAGCGTGTAATGCGCGGTCGTCTGGTCCTTGGCATTGCCGATGGCTGGCTAAAGGTCGATGGCGAGACTATCTACAAGGCAACCGACCTGCGGGTTGGCTTGTTCAAGGAAAGCGCGGCGTAAGCCGATGCAATACCTTTAAGGAGATCGCAATGCGGCGAGTGGTTGTGACGGGCATGGGTATTGTGTCCTCTATAGGCAATAATGTGCAGGAGGTTCTCGAATCCCTGCGTACAGCGAAATCGGGCATCGTCTTCGCAGAAGAATATGCAGCCCATGGTTTTCGCAGCCAGGTCAAGGGCGCTCCAACGCTCGACCCGTCTACTCTGGTTGACCGGCGCGCCATGCGTTTTCACGGCGGCGGCACGGCATGGAACCATGTAGCCATGGATCAGGCCATTGCTGATGCCGGCCTTGACGAGAGCCATATCTCCAATGAGCGCACCGGCATCATCATGGGCTCTGGCGGCTCCTCCACACGAACGATTGTTGAGGCCGCTGAGAAGACCATTGAATCCGGCTCCAGCAAAAAAGTCGGGCCCTTCGCTGTGCCAAAGGCCATGTCTTCAACTGCGTCGGCAACGCTTGCTACATGGTTCAAGATCAAAGGCGTGAATTATTCTATCTCTTCGGCTTGCGCGACCTCCAACCATTGCGTCGGCAATGCCTATGAGATGATCCAATATGGCAAACAGGACATGATGTTTGCTGGTGGCTGCGAAGATCTGGACTGGACGCTCTCCGTGCTATTTGACGGAATGGGCGCGATGTCATCGAAATTCAATGACCGGCCCGCCGTCGCCTCGCGTGCCTATGATAAGAATCGCGATGGCTTTGTCATTTCCGGTGGCGCAGGTGTTCTCGTTCTTGAAGAGCTGGAACATGCCAAAGCGCGCGGCGCCAAAATTTACGGCGAACTGGTCGGCTATGGCGTGACCTCTGACGGGGCCGATATGGTTGCACCGAGCGGCGAAGGCGCTGCACGCTGCATGCGTATGGCTATCGCCAACGTCAAGGGCAAGGTCGATTATATCAATCCCCATGCGACCTCTACACCTGTTGGGGATCTGAAGGAAATTGAGGCGATCCGCGAAGTTTTCGGCTCCGGCGATCAGTGCCCGCCGATTTCTGCCACCAAATCTTTGACCGGCCATTCGCAGGGCGCGACAGGCGTGCATGAGTCGATCTATTCGCTGCTGATGCTCAACAATGATTTTATCGCGGAAAGCGCCAATATCGAAGAACTCGATCCGGCATTTGAAGATATGCCAATCGTGCGCAAGCGCATCGACAATGTAAAATTAAACACAGTCCTGACCAATTCCTTCGGATTTGGCGGCACGAATGCGTCGCTGGTCTTCCAGCGCTACGAGGGTTGAGGAATCAAAATGGGTGATCTGATGAAGGGCAAGCGCGGTCTCATCATGGGAGTCGCGAACAGCCATTCCATTGCCTGGGGCATTGCCAAGGAACTCGCCGACAATGGTGCTGAGCTTGCCTTCACCTATCAGGGTGATGCATTTGGCAAGCGTGTGGCACCTTTGGCCGAACAGCTTGGCTCCAAGTTGCTGCTCCCCTGTGATGTCGAAGACATTGCAACAGTCGATGCTGTTTTCGAGACGCTGGAAAAAGAATGGGGTACGATCGATTTTGTCGTGCATGCCATCGGTTTTTCCGACAAATCACAATTGAAGGGCCGCTATGCGGATGTAACCACGCGCGATAACTTCTCGCGGACAATGGTTATTTCAGCCTATTCCTTCACCGAGGTTGCGCAGCGCGCTTCAAAGCTGATGAAGGAAGGTGGCTCTATCCTGACGCTGACCTATGGCGGCTCCACCCGCGTTATGCCGAACTACAATGTCATGGGTGTCGCCAAGGCCGCTCTTGAAGCCATGGTGCGTTATCTGGCCGCTGATTATGGTCCAGAAGGAATTCGCGTCAATGCAATCTCTGCGGGTCCTGTGCGGACTTTAGCGGGTGCTGGCATTGGCGATGCCCGCGCCATGTTCTCCTATCAGCAGCGCAACGCACCTTTGCGACGCACGGTTGATATTGGCGACGTTGGCCGTTCGGCCCTCTATCTCCTGTCAGATCTATCAAGCGGCGTGACTGGCGAAATCCACTATGTGGACTCCGGCTATAACATTGTTTCAATGCCTACATTGGAAGAGCTGAAAAAATCCGATGACGGCAAGGAATAATCTCCAGCCAGTATCTATAATTGAGAACTGATCTGCCGGTTTGAACCTAAAATTTAGAGAATCGGCAGATTTTCACCGAAAAACCATCGAAAATGACCGAGAATTCTCTACCCTAGATCGAAAATTAGTTGCGTGCGGTAGAGCTACTTCTTCGCTTCAATGATTTTGTACCCGGAATTGTCCTCAATGGGCGTCACGTGCTTGAACAACGATTTCAGTCCTGCTTCGTAGGGCATTTGCCGGTTGGCAACGAGTAGGAGCCGACCACCCGGCTTCATTCGTTTTGCAGCCGCTGCGATAAATCCCTGCCCCATTGTGGGATCGGCGCTTCGCCCGGCATGAAATGGCGGATTCATCACGATCGTGTCGTAAATCTCTGTAATTGCTTCGCTATTTACATCATGCCAGTGGAACTTAACGGGTATTGCGCCACCCGTAATATTGGTTTTCGCAGCTTCCAGCGCTTCGAAATCGGCCTCATATAGGTCCAGCGATTTCAGCTTTTCGGGGTATTTCAGCACCTCACTGGCAAGATAACCCCAGCCCGCTCCAAAGTCCGCTACATGACCGCTGATGCGTCCTGCGAAATGCTTGACCAGCATTGCTGAACCATTGTCGATAGCAGTGTGTGAGAACATGCCTGGCGACGTATTGAAACGACTTTCAACTTGCGTTGATTTTGGCGCAAGCTCTTGAATTTTTTCAGCATTTATTCCATTAGCACGAACAAACCAGAAGGCAACAGCGTGGTTTTTTGACAGCCTGTCTTCTACCGGAGCAATGCTTTCTACGGTCTTGCGGAAGCTGTCTACACCCAGTTTTTTATTGCCGCAGACAACTATTCGCCCGCCTGCTTTGACCTGATTCAATGCCTGGGCCAACCAGCCTTCGTTGCGGCCACGATGCTTGCCAAGCAAGATCAAAGCGCCATCAAACTGTTCATCGCCCTGTAGTCTTGGAACAGCGTTAAATCCTGCCTTCTGCAAGGTGAGATAATCCGGTTTGAACGGTTGAAGACAGGTCAGGATAGACTTCCACTCATCTGCAATAGTGCGATCAGCTTCCGCGCCGAGAAACAACCATGACGCGCCTTTACCAGGCACGGGCAGTATCTCGTCTTCGAAAGGAAGGAACAGTGTCTGGAGAGCGCCGTTGGCCATGAGTGAGTCCATCTATAGATAGTTATAACAAGAAAAAAGCGCGCCACTGGGGCGCGCCTTTATTATTACATGGAAGAAAGATTACTCAGCGTCTTCCTGAGCCTTCTTTTCCTGAACGATTTCCTTGCCGGTCTCCTGATCGACAACCTTCATCGACAGGCGAACCTTGCCACGTTCGTCAAAGCCCATGAGCTTGACCCAGACCTTCTGGCCTTCTTTGACAACATCTGAAGTCTTGGCAACGCGATCGGAAGCAAGCTGCGAGATGTGAACCAAGCCGTCGCGTGGACCAAAGAAGTTTACGAAGGCGCCGAAGTCAGCAGTCTTTACAACTGTGCCTTCATAGATCTCGCCTACTTCAGGTTCTGCAACGATGGAGTGGATCCACTTGCGGGCCGCTTCGATTTCCTTGGCTGAGGACGATGCAATCTTAACTGTACCATCGTCTTCAATGTTGATCTTCGCGCCCGTCTTTTCAACGATTTCGCGAATGACCTTGCCGCCTGAACCGATAACATCACGGATCTTGTCGGTCGGAATGTTCATGACTTCAATGCGTGGTGCAAATTCACCGAGTTCCGAACGGCCTTCAGTGATGGCCTTTGCCATTTCACCAAGAATATGCAGACGGCCATCCTTGGCCTGAGCCAAAGCAACCTTCATGATCTCTTCGGTGATGCCGTCGATCTTGATATCCATCTGCAGAGCAGTGATACCATTTTCAGAACCGGCCACCTTGAAGTCCATATCGCCAAGATGATCTTCGTCGCCGAGAATGTCGGAAAGAACAGCGAATTTCTCGCCTTCCAGGATCAAGCCCATTGCGATACCAGCAACGGGACGCAGCAGTGGAACGCCAGCATCCATAAGGGCAAGCGATGTTCCGCAAACCGTAGCCATCGAGGATGAACCATTGGATTCAGTGATCTCGGAGACTGTACGCAGCGTGTAAGGGAACTGTTCCTTGGCAGGCAGAACCGGATGAATAGCACGCCATGCAAGCTTGCCATGACCGATTTCACGACGGCCTGGCGAACCCATGCGACCTGTTTCACCGACCGAGTAGGGCGGGAAATTGTAGTGAAGCATGAATGTCTCTTTGTACATGCCGGTCAGCGAGTCGATATATTGCTCGTCTTCGCCTGTGCCGAGCGTAGCAACAACGATGGCCTGTGTTTCACCACGGGTGAACAGAGCCGAACCGTGTGTACGAGGCAAAAGACCAACTTCCGAAACGATAGGGCGAACTGTTGAAAGATCGCGGCCATCGATGCGGCTGCCTGTGTCGAGAATGTTCCAGCGAACGATCTTCGCCTGAACTGACTTGAATACGGTCGCGATTTCTTCTGCGGAAAATTCTGGCTCTTCAACGCCTTCAGGGAAGAAATGCGCCTTCACCTTAGCCTTGGCAGCGTCAACCGCGTTGTAGCGATCCTGCTTGTCAATGATCTTGTAAGCGGCGCGCAAATCTGCCTCAACAACCTTGAGGACAGCAGCTTCTGCTGCTGAAAGGTCATCGGTCTGGAAATCGCGTGGCTCTTTGGCAGCAACTTCAGCAAGCTTGATGATCGCATCGATAACCGGCTGGAAGCTACGATGACCGAACATGACAGCGCCGAGCATGATGTCTTCAGCCAATTCCTTGGCTTCCGATTCAACCATCAGAACTGCCTCGCCTGTACCGGCGACGACCAGATCTAGGCTCGATTCAGGCATTTCATCGACAGTTGGGTTCAGGCGGTATTCGCCATTGATGTAGCCAACGCGTGCGCCACCGATCGGGCCCATGAAAGGAACGCCGGAAAGTGTCAGAGCAGCGGAAGCGCCGATCAGCGAGATGATGTCCGGATTGTTTTCAAGATCATGCTGGATAACAGTCAGAACGACCTGGGTGTCATTCTTGTAGCCGTCAGCAAAGAGAGGACGGATCGGACGGTCGATCAGGCGCGAAACCAGTGTTTCGTTTTCGCTGGGACGGCCTTCACGCTTGAAGTAACCACCAGGAATTTTGCCGGCTGCGTAGGTCTTTTCCTGATAGTTGACAGTCAGTGGGAAAAAGTCCTGACCAGCCTTTGGTGCCTTGGCGGAAACAACAGTGGCAAGCACGACTGTCTCACCATAAGTGGCCAGAACCGCGCCATCAGCCTGGCGGGCGATCTTGCCGGTTTCCAGAATGAGCGGACGTCCGCCCCATTCGATTTCAACTTTGTGTTGATTAAACATATCTTGTCCTTGAGTGGAGAAAAACGCGCTTCCCTTTGGATCGCAGCATCTTTCTTCCGTTTCGTTTAGACCAATCACGGGCAAGACAATTTGCAACTCGCATAACGAGTTGCCAGCAATCCTGCCCCATGACCTGTCTCATGGGTATTCTTCATTCCTTGAAGGAATGAGTAGAAACCGGCGGGACAGAAATGTCACCGCCGGTTTCAATCCGTTATTAGCGGCGCAGGCCGAGCTTTTCGATCAGCGTCTGGTAGCGGCTCTGATCAATCTTCTTGAGATAATCAAGAAGGCTGCGGCGCGTCGAGACGAGCTTGAGAAGACCACGGCGGGAATGGTTATCCTTTTTGTGGTCCTTGAAATGTTCGGTCAAATTGACAATGCGCTCTGTCAGAACTGCAACCTGGACTTCCGGAGAACCGGTATCGCCTGGCTTCGTTGCATATTCAGTGATCACTGCCTGCTTGCGTTCAGCGGTTATCGACATCGTATATCCTTTCTTTTGAAGAGGAAAACAGGATGCCCACGGCCGGGATGTCGTCCAGCGGGGGCCAGTTAAAGCGACAGACAAAGCCTGAAGCTTGGGGCCGTATAGTCGAAATTGTGACGAATTACCAGTCGCAAATGATTCTTGGAGCTTTTCCGGCCGATAGCGCTGATTTTCGCTATTGCGAATGTGAAAGCATTTGCCGCAAATATGCTCCCAACTAAATTGGGAAGCCTGCATTATGAATGACACTCCTTGGATCAACCTGTTCTCCTACGGGACCCTGCAATTGGAGAGCGTTCAAATATCGTCGTTCGGGCGGTTGCTTACCGGTTACAAGGATGCCATTCCGGGGTTCAGCCGCTCAATGGTGGAAATCACTGATCCCGATGTCATTCGGGCAAGCGGTAGCAATGTTCATCCCATTGTCGGCCCGAGCAGTAATCCTGCAGACGAGGTAGAGGGAACCCTATTTCACATTACCGAGCAAGAACTCGCTGCTGCCGATGCCTATGAGGTTTCAGACTACAAGCGAATTGAAGTTCGCCTGAAATCCGGCATCAAAGCCTGGGTCTATGTAAAGGCCTAATGCGCAAAAACCCGCTTGGGGTTGAATTGTCCATGCTCGATAAAGCCAATGGCTAGAAGCTTGCCCTTGGCTGTTACACAGGCCTCATCAGCCTCCACAGGTGCGTCACGGCCTCGCAAAATAATCGGATTGCCCATGCGAATCCGATGCGCTTGATCGTCAGATATGGCAATTTGCGGCAGACTTTCCAGCGCAGCGCCCGTATCGATCAAAAAGGCATCCATAACAGAGAAACGTTCGGCAAGACTCTCATATGAGCCTTCGTCACCCTCCCCTTCGGCAGGTGCCGGGGGATGTGCAGCTTCAAGTTCTTCGAGTGTTACAAAATCTGCCTCATCGAAAGGCGCAACTTCCGTTCGACGCAGATCGGCAATGTGGCCGTAACACCCAAGATCACGACCCATATCGCGGGCGAGCGAGCGCACGTAGGTGCCTTTGCCACACTCAACTTCAAAAATTGCAGTAGCCTCGTCAGGGCGTTCAATCAGCTCAAGCCGGTCAATCTCGACTTCTCGCGCAGGTATCTCGACCTCTTCGCCGCCGCGTGCCAGATCATAGGCCCGTTCGCCAGCGATCTTGATGGCTGAGAATTTCGGTGGGGTCTGCTGAATCACGCCAGTATATTTCGGCAGTACCGCCTTGATCGCCGCTTCGTCTGGGCGATTATCCGATGTAGCGCTGATTTCACCTTCCAGGTCATCTGTCGTGCGTTCGGCACCCCAGCTCACCGTGAAGCGATAAATCTTTGTGCCATCCATCACATAGGGCACGGTTTTGGTCGCCTCGCCCAGTGCAATCGGCAACATGCCCGAAGCCAAGGGATCAAGCGTGCCCGCATGACCAGCTTTTTCCGCTTTGAACAGCCATTTTATTTTGGAGACGGCCTCCGTCGAGCCCATGCCTTTCGGCTTGTCAAAGATCAGCCAGCCGGATACCGGACGGCCCTTTTTCTTGCGCTGTCTTGCCATTTAATTATCGCCATGTCCCGGCACATCACCCGGATTCGGATCACCGCCATCATCATCGTCATGGTCATCATCCAGATCGCGTGTGACCTCCGGTTTGCGCAGCAAAGCGTCAATCTTCGCGTAATTATCGAAGCTTGTATCAATGCGAAAGCGAAACTCCGGCATATATTTCATGGATTTAAGGTATGTGCCTGCACGCCCGCGGATAAATTTAGCATGCTTGTTCAAGGCGGTAATGACACCTTCACTATCCGTTGCACCGACGGGCGATACGAAACAGGTAGCAATCTTCAAATCCGGTGACATGCGCACTTCGGAGATTGCAATGACGGCATTCTCAAGCTTGTCATCACGGACATCGCCCCGTTGCAGCACTTGTGAAACCGCATGGCGCACCTGCTCGCTGACGCGTAGCTGGCGTTGAGATGGACCTGATCCGGTAGCAAAACGAGCCATTATTACCTATCCAGACAAACAAGAGATCGCCGGATTATTATTCCGGCGATCCTGTTATCAATAATCGAGACGCTTGAGTTTAGAGCGTGCGGGTTACATGTTCGACGCGGAAAGCTTCGATTGTATCGCCTGCGCGAATATCCTCGTAGTTTTCAAACGCCATACCGCATTCCTGACCCATCGGCACTTCGGATACTTCATCCTTGAAGCGCTTGAGCGTCTTGAGCTTGCCTTCGTGGATGACAACGTTGTCGCGGATGAGGCGTACGCCTGCACCACGTTCGACCTTGCCTTCCGTGACACGGCAACCGGCGACCTTGCCGACCTTCGTGATATTGAAGACTTCCAGAATTTCCGCATTGCCGATGAAGGTTTCGCGGCGTTCTGGAGAAAGAAGACCGGACATTGCTGCTTTCACATCATCGACCAGATCGTAGATGATGTTGTAGTAGCGAATTTCGATGCCTTCGCGTTCAGCCAGATCACGAGCCTGCTTGTTGGCGCGTACGTTGAAGCCGATGATTGCAGCGTTCGATGCTTCTGCAAGCGCGATATCACTTTCGGTGATTCCGCCCGCACCCGAATGGATGATGCGCGCGCGTACTTCTTCAGTACCCAGCTTGTCGAGAGCGCCGGCAATGGCTTCGATTGAGCCCTGTACGTCACCCTTGATGAGCAATGGGAACTCTTTCAAGCCGGTAACTTGCAACTGGCTCATCATCTGCTCAAGCGATCCGCGAGAACCGGCTTGCTTGGCCACAGCCTTTTCACGGGCCAGACGTGTGCGATATTCGGAAATCTCGCGTGCCTTGGCTTCGTTTTCAACAACGGCAAAACGATCACCCGCCTGTGGCGGTCCGCCAAGACCGAGAACCTCAACCGGCATGGCCGGTCCGGCATCCTTCATGTTTTCGCCACGGTCATTGATCAGTGCGCGAACACGGCCCCATTCACTACCGGCAACAATGATGTCGCCAGGGTGCAGAGTACCCTTCTGCACGAGAACAGTAGCCACCGAACCGCGACCGCGATCAAGCTTGGCTTCGATAACCACGCCTTCCGCCGTACGAATTGGATCGGCCTTGAGATCCAGAACTTCTGCCTGAAGCAAGATTGTTTCAAGAAGCTTGTCCAGGCCAACGCCGGTTTTCGCAGACACCTCAACGTCCAGCGTTTCGCCGCCCATCGATTCTACGAAAACTTCGTGCTGAAGCAATCCGTTACGCACCTTCTGCGGATCGGCAGAAGGCTTGTCGATCTTGTTGATCGCGACAATGATCGGAACGCCTGCCGCCTTGGCATGATTGATTGATTCAATCGTCTGCGGCATCACGCTATCATCAGCCGCAACCACCAGAATGGCGATATCGGTTGCTTGGGCACCGCGTGCGCGCATTGCCGTGAAGGCAGCGTGGCCCGGCGTATCGATGAAGGTGATCTTCTGACCGTTCTGCTCGACTTGGTAAGCACCAATATGCTGGGTAATGCCACCGGCTTCACCGGATACAACGTTCGCCTTGCGGATAGCGTCCAGCAATGACGTCTTGCCGTGATCGACGTGACCCATAATGGTGACAACAGGTGGCCGTGATACGAATGCACCCTGATCATCCTGAACGTTAAAGATGCCCTCTTCAACATCCGATTCGGCAACGCGGCGAACCGTGTGACCGAATTCTTCGGCAATCAGCTGAGCCATATCGGCATCGATCAAATCGCCCGGCTTCATCATCTGGCCTTCTTTCATCAAATATTTGATGACGTCGACCGAACGCTCAGCCATACGCTGGGCAAGTTCTTGAATGGTGATGGTTTCCGGCAGAACGACTTCACGCGCGATCTTTTCGCGTGTTTCCTGCTGCATGCCGCGCTTGAACTTTTCCTGGCGGCGGCGCATGGCGGAAAGCGAACGGCTGCGGCCTTCATCATTGAGCGCAGAGCCCAATGTCAGCTTGCCGCGACGGCGTTCATCTTCACCTTTGACAACCTTAGGGGTGCGAACTTCAGGCTTTGCCGGGGCAGCACTGCTGCCGCGACGCGCGCCTGCCGGACTACCGCGGCGGGTCTCTTCTTCTTCCGCAACATTGGTCTTGCGAACGGATACTTTCGAGCTAGCCTCTTCAGTAGCGGCAGACTCGGGTTGACGCTTGCGTGATTCTTCTTCAGCGCGCTGCTTGGCCTGAGCTTCCTTGCGCAGACGCTCTTCTTCTTCTGCCTGACGGCGAGCGGATTCTTCACGCTCCTTGGCGCGCAACGCATCTTCTTCTGCGCGGCGGGCAGCTTCGATAGCTGCCTTGGCCCGATCCTCAATATCGCGTGCTTTAGACCCTTCAAGAGCCTTGCGGCGCGCTTCAAGCTCGGCTGCCGATAGCGTATTCAAGACCATGCCTGAACGATCATTCGGCCGCTGACCGGACGAACGGTATGGCTGTCCGGGACGCTGCGGCGATGATGGTTGAGCCCCGCCGCGCTGTGCAGGGCGAGCAGGGGTGGCCGGTGCCGTAGCCTTGCTGGATGGAGCGGCAGCGGGTGCCGGCGCAGCCGAGCGAGGTTCTGGCGCAGGTGCAGGAGCAGCAGCAACTGGCTGAGGCGCAGCGGCAGCTGGCTGGGATACAGCCGGCGCAACTGGTGCCGCCGTCACTGGCGCAGCAGGCGCTGGCGCAGCAGGCGCTGTCTGAACAGGTGCTGGCGCTGGAGCCGGAGCAGCAACAGGTGCAACCTCCGGCTTCTGGTCCGGCAGGCTGAACTTGCGCTTCTTCGTTTCAACGACAACAGACTTCGTCCGCCCGTGGCTGAAATTCTGGCGCACCGTGCTTTGTTCGATACCGGGCCGCTTCAGGGTCAGGGTTTTCTTATTGACGCCAAGCGTCTTGTCGTCTGTCGATTTTATATCGCTCATTCCGTTTCCGTTTCCTTCGCAGCAGTTGCCGCTTTAGCGCTGGTCTGCTCGTCCAGACCCACGCGAAAATGCTGTAGCATCCAGACTCGTTTCATGAGTCCGGCAGCTGCCCTCCCTCTGAGTACGGCAGCATGTATCACATTAACCCCACCCAATGCCAAATCCATTTCATCGCTACTGAACAATGAAAGGGCGGGTATATCAGGTCCGTCGGCATAAACTACCGAACGCCGGGCCTGGTCAAGCTTTCGGACGCCGTCTTCCGCTGCTTCAGAAGCATGCAGCACAAGTCCTGCTGTGCCGTTGCGGATGGCGATATCCACTTTTGCGGCCCCTGTTATCACAACACCGGCCTTTCGCGCCAACCCAAAACTTCCCAAAGCCGATTTTACCAGCATCTGGTCGACGATCTGCCCGAAATTATCGGGAACTGTCACCGCTGTTTTCAGTCCACGCGGGAAAAGCTTTCGCTTTACCGCTTCGTCAATATAGCGCCGCTGGGCCTTGACCCAACATCCCCGTCCGGGAAGGTTGTGCTTTAAGTCAGCAACAACCGATCCATCGGGGCCAGCTACAAACCGGATCATGTCATCGACAGAACCTGCTTCACGCGTGACGATGCACGTTCTGTCGTTCATATCCGCTTCCATTTTCAAGCTACTGGGCTCAGCCAGCAACCTCTTCTTCAGCGTCGGCTTCGGTCTCGGTTGCAACGAGATCATCTTCCGTGATCCATCCAGCCTTCAAACGAGCAGCGAGCACCATCTGTTCCGCATCTGCACGGCTTACTTCAAATGCCGACAAAATGCCGGGGAAATTTACAGTTTCCCCGTCCTTGCGCTCACGCCATCCGGTCAATTCGTCAACAGCATAGCCAGCAAAGTCTTCCACGGTTTTGACACCGTCTTCACCGACGGCAACCAGAATCGCGTTGGTCATGCCTGGCAGATCACGAAGTTCGTCCGAGACACCCAATTCCTTGCGGCGGGCATCACGCTCTTCTTCGATTCGGCCCAGATATTCTTGCGCGCGCTGTTGAATTTCAGTCGCCGTGTCCTCGTCGAAACCATCGATCGAGGAAATATCGTCGCTATCAACATAAGCGATTTCTTCAACGCTGGCAAAACCTTCGGAGGCAAGAACCTGACCGACCATTTCATCAACGTCCAAGGCTTCCATGAACAGGTTGGAGCGTTCGACAAATTCCTTCTGACGGCGCTCGGACTCTTCCTGCTCTGTGAGGATGTCGATATCCCAGCCTGTCAATTGCGAGGCCAAGCGGACATTCTGACCGCGACGACCGATCGCTAGTGATAATTGGTCATCCGGAACCACAACTTCAATACGCTCGGCATCTTCATCGAGAACAACTTTGGAAACTTCCGCCGGCTGCAATGCATTAACGATGAAGGAAGCAGGCTCTGGTGACCAAGGAATAATGTCGATCTTTTCGCCCTGAAGCTCACCGACAACAGCCTGAACGCGCGAACCACGCATACCGACGCAAGCGCCGACTGGATCAATCGACGAATCACGCGAAATAACAGCAATCTTGGCGCGTGAACCCGGATCACGGGCTACTGATTTGATTTCAATGATGCCGTCATAAATTTCCGGTACTTCCATGGTGAAAAGCTTCGCCATGAATTGCGGGTGCGTGCGGCTCAGGAAAATCTGCGGACCGCGCTGTTCGCGGCGCACATCATAAACATAGGCGCGAACACGGTCCCCATAGCGGAAAGTTTCGCGGGGGATCAATTCGTCACGACGAACAATAGCTTCACCGCGACCGAGATCGACGATCACATTGCCATATTCAACGCGCTTGACGCTACCATTGATGATTTCGCCGACGCGATCCTTGTATTCGTCATACTGGCGGTCGCGCTCTGCTTCGCGCACTTTCTGCACGATAACCTGTTTTGCAGACTGTGCCGCGATGCGACCGAAATCCATCGGAGGCAATTGGTCCGCAAGGAAATCGCCTGGCTGCGCATCAGGGTTACGATCGCGGGCGGCATCCATACCAATCTGCGTGACCGGATCTTCAACGGTTTCGACGACTTCAAGCAGGCGTTGCAACTTGATTTCGCCCGTCTTGGCGTTGATGTCGGCGCGGATATTGGTTTCCTGGCCATAACGCGAGCGCGCAGCTTTCTGAATGGCATCGGCCATAGCCGCAATAACGATCTCGCGGTCAATCGACTTCTCGCGCGCAACCGCGTCGGCGATCTGCAGAAGTTCTAGCCTGTTTGCACTGACTGCCATTTTCTTCTCCTTGGGTTCACCACCACGCTTCCTCTGCGGGCGTATGAAATTCAATCCGGTTGTTAGCTCTGCTCTTCGTCCGAAGCGTTCGCTTCGTCAGCGTCCGAGCTATTATCTTCTGGTATGCGGCCTTCGCGCAGATCCTTGTCGCGGCGCAATGCATCGCGAATGAGATCATCCGTTAAAATAAGACGGGCATCGGCAATCATTTCGAATGGAACCTCGACAGCTGGCTTGTCGCCATAGGTCGCCTGATCGCTTTCGATCGTTATTGATTGATCTGTAACGTTGGCGATCCGGCCGCGAAACTTTTTCCTGCCATCGAGAACTGCGGAAGTATCAACCTTTACGATATGCCCACTCCAGACCGAAAAATCCGACTTCCGCACGAGCGGACGGTCGATCCCCGGGGAGGACACTTCCAGATGATAATTCCGGTCAATCGGATCTTCAACATCAAGAACCGGAGACAGCGTGCGGCTCACAAGCTCACAATCTTCAACGGTCATGGTGCCATCGTTCCGCTCAGTCATAATCTGTAGCGTAAGTCCATTAAGACCTGAAAGACGCGCCCGAACAAGCCGGAAACCTATAGACTGAAGTACCGGCTCAATAATTGAAGCTACACGTGCATCAATCCCGGTTTCCGTAATAATACGCTCTTCCAGGCCAGTTGCCGGTATAGCTTGCTCTTCTGTATTGGTGCCGTCTGTCACGCAAATTTTCCTTGTTTTGGCCCCAAGAAACAAAAAAGAGCGGGACCTGTGTGGACCCACCCCTGTTCTAACGACCAAGAATATACGATCTATATACCGAAACGGGCGGAGACTTTCAAGCGCCGTGACAAATTTCTGCGAACCCAGACCTCCTGTGGTCTGTATAGGTCAATTCGCATAGCTGCCTTGCATAAGAAGCTCTTACTAAACTTGCCTCTCATCCCTATCTTTGTTGCATCGCAATATAAACGCGAAAAGGATGAATAAAATGAGCAAGAATTCCGCAAGTTCCAAGATCGGCCGGATGCTGAACGTATTCGGCAGCGCCGTCGCAGTTGCATCAGCCACACGCACTGGCCACCAGCCAATTGCTTCGGATCTGCGCACGCTGGGCATTGATCCGGTTCAGTTCAGCTCCATCCACCGGAACTAATCGGTCCGGTGGACGGTGAATGAAGCTTAGTCTTCGTTCGCTGCAAGCGAGGCCAGAACTTTACCTTGGCCTCGGGCACGCATGATGAGCGGTATAACCACCGCACAGACAGCCAGAACCAGCAAGGTTACCGCGATTGGTGACCCGACCAATACAGAGAAGTCGCCCTGACTGATCTGGATGGCGCGACGCAATTGCGTTTCAGCCATCGGGCCAAGGATAAGGCCGACAACAACCGGCGCAATCGGATAACCGAATTGCCGCATGAAGTAGCCAAACAATCCAAAAAGTATCAGCATTGCCAATTCGAACGAGAAGGCGAGCCATCCAAGTTGAAAGACTGCGGAATTTGCTCCTATCGTGCCTAACGTCGCGAAAACAAGAATGCCCGCATAAAGCCATGGCTTGGGAATAGACAGCAAGCGCACCCAAAGGCCGATAAGTGGCAGATTCAGCACCAGCAGCATAAGGTTGGCTACCAGAAGGCTGGCAATCAAGCCCCACACCAATTGCGGGCTTGTTACAAACAGCAATGGCCCGGGCTGAAGTCCGAATTGCTGGAAACCCGCAAGCATGATCGCTGCAGTTGCAGTTGTCGGCAAACCAAGCGTCAGCAGTGGAACCAATGTACCTGCGGCAGAGGCATTATTGGCCGCTTCCGGTCCTGCCACACCCTCAATCGCGCCATGACCAAACTCTTCCGGCTTTTTCGCAAGTTGCTTTTCCACGGAGTAGGAAAGGAACGTACCGATTTCAGCACCGCCGGCAGGCATTGCCCCGATAGGAAAGCCGATAAATGTTCCGCGCAGCCATGGCTTCCACGAACGTGACCAATCTTCCTTGGTCATCCAGATCGAACCCTTAACCGCTTCGATTTTTTCGTCCATTGAAGAGCGTGAGGCCGCAACGGCAAGTGTTTCGCCAATCGCAAAAAGAGCGACTGCCAAGGTGGTGACTTCAATCCCGTCAAGCAAATCGGGAATGCCGAAGGCAAGCCTTGCTTGTCCTGTCAATTGGTCCTGCCCCACAAGACCCAGTGCCAGTCCGATGAACAGCGCTGTCAGGCCGCGTAAAGTAGAATCACCAAAGGCCGCGGAAACCGTCATGAACGCCAGAACCATGAGAGCAAAATACTCCGCAGGTCCAAACGACAAGGCGAACTTCACTATCCAGGGCGCGACAAGCGCCAGACCGATGGTCGCAATCAAACCTGCCACAAAGGAACCAATTGCTGCCGTGGCAAGAGCCGGTCCGCCGCGTCCCGCGCGGGCCATCTTGTTGCCTTCAAGCGCCGTGACGATCGAAGAGCTTTCGCCCGGTGTGTTCAGCAGGATGGATGTCGTCGACCCGCCATACATGCCCCCGTAGTAAATACCGGCAAACATGATGAGTGACCCGGCAGGGTCCAGTTTGTAAGTGACGGGTAGCAAAAGCGCCACCGTCAAAGCCGGGCCGATGCCCGGAAGCACGCCAACAGCGGTGCCTAATGTCACGCCGATTAGGGCGTAGAGAAGGTTCATCGGGTCCATCGCAACGGCGAAGCCCTGGAACAGCAATCCAAACGTGTCCATTGACCTTAACTCCCAAAAAAGAAGTGTTCTGGCGGCCCTGCCGGCAGAGACAATTGAAGCCCCTTGGCAAAGAGTACCCAGACAACAAAGGAAAGGACGATGCCCGCAGGTATCGTTACCCAAAGCTTCGTTTTGCCGAAGCCTCGCGCTGTCGCGGCAAATAACAGGCCCGTGGCAATTGAAAAGCCGACAACGTTAAGAAGGAGCATTTGAGCGGCGAGTCCACCGACAATCCACAGGACCGGGCCCGGCGCCTGTGCCTCGCGCTCAGGAAATTCTCCACGGAAGGCTTCGAACACAGTCCAGATAGCCAAAATAAATAAAACAATACTGATGGCGTATGGGAAAACAGCGGGGCCAATCCGTGTGACGCTGCCGCCATGAGTGGTGGCCGTGCTGTATCCGATTATGATGGCCAGAACCGCCAGAAAGGCGGCAATGCCCAACGCCGCCCGATCAGGGCGGCGCGTTTTTGAGGGTGATGACTGCTGCGTCATTTTACCAAGCCGATATCTTTCAGGATAGCGGACGTTGCTTCCGTATCCTTGGCCAGCTGTGCCTTGAATGCATCGCCTGCAAGATATGTGTCAGCCCAACCTTTGGCCTTCAACTGTTCCTGCCAGCCCTTGGACTTAACCAATTTTTCGATGTCGGCGCCAATAGCCGCTTCCTGCTCCTTAGTGATGCCGGGGGCCGCGGCGACCATGCGCCAATTCTGGATGGAAACGTCGAGGCCACCTTCCTTGAAGGTTGGCGCATCAATGCCCTCAACCTTGGTCTCACTGGAAATACCGATAATACGGAGAGTACCTGACTTGATCTGCGATTCGAACTCACCGTAACCCGAGATACCAACCGTCACCTGATTACCGAGAATGGCTGCAAGTGCTTCGCCGCCGCCAGAAAAGGCAATGTAGTTTACTTTGGTTGGATCGACACCCGCTGCCTTGGCCAAAAGACCTGCAGTGATATGATCTGTACCGCCAGCCGAACCGCCACCCCAGGATACTGCGCCGGGATCAGCCTTAAGCTTCTCGACCAGATCGGCTATCGACTTGATTGGAGAAGCAGCCGGCACGACCAATGCCTCGTATTCGCCAGTAAGGCGCGCAATTGGCGTTACCTGCTCCAAAGTAACTGGCGATGCATTGGTGAGAATTGCACCAACCATCACGTAACCGCCCACGATGAGCTGCGACGGATCGCCTTTGGCGGAGTTTGCAAATTGTGCGAGACCAATCGTACCGCCCGCGCCGGTCACGTTGACGACCTGCACATTGCCCGAGATTTTCTCTTCCTGAAGCACTGTCTGGAGAGTGCGGGCGGTTTGATCCCAACCGCCGCCGGGTGCGGCTGGCGCCATTATTTTATAATCTGCGGCAAAGGCATTTCCGGAAATAGCCATTGCACCGGCAGCTACAAAAGCGAGCAACATCTTACGCATTGTGTGAAGTCCTCCCAAAACGGCCCTCGGCCATCGATTTTTTCAGTTTTTCGAAGATTGGAAAGTTGTCGCCATAGGATTGCGCAGGCATTGTTGCCACGATTAACGCGCATATCTATGGACAGCCTCCCAGCGGTCTCCTCGTCTTTAGAATGATACTAGAAAACTGTCAGGAAGCTGTCACGCGAAATAGCGTGCAAAGAGGCTTAGCGTCGCAGAAATGTCAGATAAGCGCCGACCCTGCCTTCGCGATGAGCTTTCTGCTCATAGCGGGTGCCCGGCCATGCTTCGTAAGGTGTATGCCAATCAGCGGCTGTTTCAGCAAGCCAATCGAACTCACTATGTTCATGACAGTGCTGCAATGTCCAATTTACATAGGTATCTATGTCGGATGCAAAGCGAAAGCGTCCGCCCGATTTCAACACACGAGCAAAGCGGCCGAGATTTTTCTGGCTGATAAAACGGCGCTTCCAATGCTTCTTCTTGGGCCAGGGATCAGGATAGAAAAGATCTATTCCATCAAGTGATGCTTCCGGCAGCCAATCGAGCACTTGCGTTGCGTCGTCGTCGTAAAGCCTGATATTGGCGAGCGGATTGTCGTGAAGATCAACAACCAGCTTCGCCATGCTGTTGACGAATGGCTCAACGCCGATAAAGCCCGCTTCAGGGTGACGCGCGGCTTCATGCACAAGATGCTCGCCGCCCCCGAAGCCAATCTCCATACGTACCACGTCAACCTCGGCAGCAAAAAGACTGCGGAGGTCGCCGGGCGCTGGGGAAGTAAGATCGAGCTTTAATTCAGGCAGGAGTTCATCCCTGATGGAACGCTGCAAAGGGCGCAGCGCCTTGCCGCTTCTCCTGCCGAAGAATGCTTCTGTTGAACGCTCGCGTCTGGGCTCGGTCATACCATTTATCCACATTGGCCGCTTAGGCGGCCAATGCTGTCTTCAATTGCTTGGCAAGATCTGTCTTTTCCCATGAGAAAGACCCATCCCGGCCGGGTTTCCGTCCGAAATGGCCATAGGCCGAAGTCTTGGCATAGATTGGCTTGTTGAGGTCAAGATGCTTACGAATGCCGGAGGGCGACAGGTCCATAACCTTGCGCAGGGCTTCCTCGACCGCATCTTCCTTTACTTTGCCCGTGCCATGCAGATCAACATAGACCGAAAGCGGCTGGGCAACGCCAATTGCATAGGAAAGCTGGATCGTGCAGCGATCAGCAAAACCCGCGGCTACAACGTTCTTTGCAAGATAACGTGCTGCATATGCCGCAGAACGGTCAACCTTGGTTGTGTCCTTGCCCGAGAAAGCGCCGCCGCCATGAGGGGCAGCACCGCCATAGGTATCGACAATGATTTTGCGGCCAGTGAGGCCAGCATCGCCGTCTGGACCACCAATGACGAACTTGCCCGTAGGATTGATGTACCAGACGCAATCGTCAGCAATCTTCAGATCACCCATGGCTTCGCGAATATAGGGTTCAACGACGCTGCGGACCTTTTTTGAGTCCCAGCTTGCATCCAGATGCTGCGTTGAAAGCACGATTTGGGTTGCTTCTGCCGCCACACCGTCCACATAGCGGACAGTAACCTGGCTCTTGGCATCAGGTCCAAGCTTGCCAGCATCGCCTTCGCCCTTGTGACGGGCTGCTGCCAGCAATTCCAGAATCTTATGGGAATAATAAATTGGAGCAGGCATGAGATCAGGTGTTTCGCGGCATGCGTAGCCGAACATGATGCCCTGGTCGCCAGCGCCTTCTTCACCTTGACGATCGGCTGCATTATCGACGCCTTGGGCAATATCTGCCGATTGGGGATGCAGCAGAACTTCAATCTTCGCCGTCTTCCAGTTGAAGCCTTCCTGTTCATAACCAATGTCGCGAATGGCGCGACGGGCGGCAGCACGGAATCTGGAAGGATTGATAACCGGATGGCCTTTGGCATCCTTGACGACAGCGCCGTTTTTATCTTTCTTCAGCAATGTATCCGGAACCCGGACTTCGCCAGCTATTACGACCCGGTTCGTTGTCGCCAGAGTTTCGCAGGCAATACGAACAGTCCAGGGATCAACTCCTGTTTTCTTCGCTTCTTTATAGATCATGTCAACGATTTCATCGGAAATACGGTCACAGACTTTGTCCGGGTGACCTTCCGAAACGGACTCACTGGTAAAAAGATAAGAACTGCGCGTCACGGGGAACCCCTCTTGAAAGCAAACGAACGCCAGCAGGCATATGCCGACTGGCTGCATAGTGTTTGCCAAGCTGCAGCGGTTCCGTCAATTGCTTTCACTTTTAAAAGGATCGCGCCAAGAGGATTTTTTTCCCGTTTCACACCATAAACAGATGAAAAGTTATGGTTGGAGCCTTTCTTGCTTAAGGAGAATCCTTCTACTGAAGGGAATCTTGGGGCAAAATCGAAGGGTTTAGCGAGGTTGATCTCGCCCCATTATGCGTAGGTGCACCGGAAGGATTTGGCCCAATTGCACGCGCCACGGATCGAACTGCATTTGTTACGAATCCAGTCAGCGCGACCGGCGGATTTGAAAGCTGGTTGGTTTGCTTTTGCAAACCAACCAGCTTGGGGTTTCAGCGCGCGTCCAGCCGCTTTGTCACGCAACTTCGGAGAGACGTCGCCCTCGCCACTTTCGGTGTCCCTTGTCACGCCTTTGGCGGAACAGAATTGCTTTTCTTTAAGCAGAAAGGCCTCTAGACCGCATCATCCTCTTGGCCAAGCGTGCGTACGAGGTCGAGCACTTTACGCCGGATTTTCGCGTCGCCAATTTTTGCAAAGGCGCGCGCCAACTGGATACCCTCTGAACTGTTCAGGAAACCAACGACATAGGTTGTCTCGTTTTCTTCCTCAAAACCACGAGGTTTGTCTGACTGACCGGGCATGTCGTCAAAAAAGAATGTAACCGGCACGTTGAGGATATTGGCTATTGCCTGAAGGCGACTGGCACCCACACGGTTCATGCCTTTTTCATATTTTTGAATCTGCTGAAACGTTATTCCTAGGCTCTCACCGAGTTTTTCCTGGCTCAAGCCTATCATATTGCGTCGCAATCTAATTCTTGCGCCAACATGGATATCAACGGGGTTCGGACTCTTTTTACTATTATCAGACATGAAAATCTCATTCATATGAAATGGAATTGAAAATGAATTTTACCATCAATGTATCAACGTACCAAATATCACTTTATTCGACAGGGCTGTATCGGAAATGTCAACCAACACGCCTTCTACCGCGCAAAAAATACCCCAACGCCACAATTAGAACCATTATTAATACAACCAGAAATTGAACCGTATGAACCCCCTCTCCCCAAGGTAGTTCTACGCGTCCTGGAAGTTGAGCATCAATCACACCCACCCCATTGAGTGCAAGCGCATCAATGATTCGTCCATAGGGGTCAACGACCCCTGAAAGACCGTTATTGGCGGCCCGCACCATCGGCAGCCCCTGTTCCACTGCGCGCAATTGCGCCTGTCTGAAATGCTGGTAAGGACCAGGAGTATCGCCATACCATGCATCGTTGGTGACGTTGACAATGGCATTGGCGGCTGCGCCTTGGTAGAACATCTCACCCGGAAAGATGGCCTCATAACATATGAGCGGCAGTACTGAGAAACCGCTGATAACCTCAAGCGAGCGGCGCACCGAAGCTGCGCTGAACCCGCCGGGCAGTTCCACCACTTCGCTAATGCCGATCTTTCGGAGAATGCTCTCAAGCGGCACATATTCCCCGAAGGGCACGAGATGAACTTTATCGGCCGCTCCGGTAATTTCTCCCGAGCTGTCGATGGTATAGATGGTGTTGTAGTAGAGAGGTTCCTCCGCCCCGCCAGGCTCTTCCATTCTGATGGCACCAGCCAAAAGAGTCTGCCCGTCAGCCAAATTATCGGCGATAGCTTGCAGTGCTTCTGGAGTTTTCGTCAGAATATAGGGAACTGCTGTTTCCGGCCAAACTATAATCTGCGGCTTAACTTTCCCCTCTGCTGGCTCTTCAGCGGTCATGGCAAGGTACTTGTCAAATATACCGCGCCGCGCCTCTGCGTCCCATTTGAGATCCTGCGAAATGGAGGGCTGCACGATACGAATATGCGGGCCGTCGAGTTTGATATCCGCTGTGGAGAGCCGGAAAACGCCGAAGCCGACATGAGCGATGATCAGGATGAGTGCAACGGCAAGTCCAGCTATCCGGCCTTGCTTGGCATTATAAACCGCAGGCATGGCAAATACGATTACCGCCAGAATATTCATTGCGAGCAAGCCCACAATAACAGACGATTGCATCAGAACCGGTATTGGCATTGCGGCATAGCCGATGGCGTTCCAGGGAAAACCGGTTAGCACAAAGGAACGCAACCATTCGGCGAGGCCGAAACCAAGGCCGAGCGCAAATATGCGCCCGATCCCGTCGCTCCATATGAGACGCGCAATCACTGATGCAAAAGCATAGAAAAATGCGAGAAATGCAGGAAGGCCAAAAATTGCCAAGGGAATTGCCCAGGCAAAATTTGCAGCATCGACCAGCAAAGCATTGCCGATCCACCACAGCCCGAAAACAAAATAGCCAAAGCCGAACCACCAGCCGACTATTGCGGCGGGAACCAGCCGACGGATCGGGCCGCTTCCGGCATTATCCACTGCGCCATCAAGCAGCCAGACCAAAACAGGAAAAGCAACAAATGCTACGGCAAAAAAGTCGTAGGGCGGCAAGGCAAAGCTCGCCAGAGCGCCCATAAGAAATGCCAGCCCCCAACGCCGCCAACCCGACAGAAGCACGATCCTATCGATTAGACCCCGGATCATGCCTTGACCAATTTACACAAGATCATTCGTCATCCGCTGATGGCTCGACAACACCTTGGCGCTGGCTACGCGGCCTGCGTTCTGCGTGACGCAGGGGAACAATTCTAACCTTACGTATGCGGCGTGGATCGGCTTCCAAAACGTGAAACTCATATCCGGGAACGGCCTGGACCATTTCGCCGCGCACGGGAATGCGTCCGAGAATCGAGAAGATCAGGCCACCGACCGTATCAACATCCTCACCATGTTCGCCGACGACGAAGCCTGAACCGATCTTTTCAGACACTTCGTCAAGATCCGCCCGGGCATCCGTAATGAACACACCCTCCGGATCCTCGACGATCATCACTTCATCATCGTCATGTTCGTCTTCAATATCACCGACAACCATTTCCACGATATCTTCCAGCGAAACCAGACCATCAGTGCCGCCATACTCGTCAATCACGAGCGCTATCTGGATACGCTGCGCCTGCATGCGCCCCATCAAATCACTGGCAAGCATGGAAGGGGGCACGAACAGGATCGTGCGCATCAAGCTCAAATCTGAAATCGTTTTGGTGAGATCAACATTGGAGAGATCAAATTTTGCCGCAACCGGGGACTTGGGCGCGCGCGCCGTTTTTCGTGGCGTTTTAACCCGGGACGTCTTGGTAATGTGATTAACCACGTCGCGGATATGAACCATGCCGCGCGGGTCATCCAGCGTTTCAGCAAAGACCGGCATACGCGAATGACCGGACTTCTCGAATATTTCCAGGAGATCGCCAAGGCTTGTGCTGATTTCGACCGCTTCAATATCAGCGCGCGGAATCATCACATCTTCGACCCGCAGCTCCCGCAGGCGCAAAATGTTATGAAGCATTGCGCGCTCTTCAGGAGAAAAGGCCGTGTCACCATGATGATCCTCGGCAAGCGCAGCATCAAGATCGTCCCTTAAGGACGTTCCGGGGCGCGCGCGCAAGAATGGAAAGATCGTGGAAAGGAGCGAGCGCTTTTCTAAAACAGGCGCTCTGGTGATACTTTGCCCTTCGGCATCACTTTCCTGCCCATTCATGCCTTTGGCTGGCGCGGCAGGATCGTTTTGGTGCGACGTGTCAGACATGGTCCTCAATCAAATTAATCGTCTATGACCGATAGCGCATATGGATCAGGAATTGCAAGCCGCGCAAGAATTTTGCGCTCGAGCTGCTCCATTTCTTCGGCTTCATCATCTGTTTCGTGGTCATATCCGAGGAGATGCAAAACCCCATGAATGATCAGATGCGTGAGGTGATGGTCGAAGGATTTTTCTTCATCTTCCGCTTCCCGCACAACGGTTTCGCGGGCAATAACGATATCGCCAAGCATCGGTCCGGGCGCTTGACCCGGTTTGATCGGAAAGGCCGGAAAGGACAAGACATTGGTAGGTTTGTCCTTGTCGCGCCAATCATTATTAAGTTCCTTGATCGCCGCATCATCGGTGAAAACCAGACTTAGCTCGCTGTCGGGCTGGTTTCCGCTAGCCAGCTCGTCCCAAACTGCAGCAATAGCAATTGATGCAAGGTCCGACAGCGCCGCCTCCCCTGGCCAGCCATCGGTTTCAACCAATATGTCAATGTCGATCAAGATACTCCGTCAAGCTTTAGGCTTGGCGCCTTCCTTATCGTAAGCACGAACAATCGCCGCAACCAGCGGATGACGAACCACATCGACATCCGTAAACTTTACGGTGACGATACCCTGAACATCGTTCAAAATATTGAGCGCTTCCACCAATCCGGACTTCTGGCCTGGCGGTAGATCAATCTGGCTCGGATCGCCAGTAATAATCATACGTCCGTTTTCGCCAAGGCGGGTCAGGAACATCTTCATCTGCATTGCAGTCGTATTTTGCGCCTCATCCAGAATAATTGCAGAATGAGCCAGTGTACGCCCGCGCATGAAGGCGAGCGGTGCGATTTCGATAACGCCTGCGGCGATGGCACGCTCAACCTTATCAGCAGGCATCATGTCGTAAAGCGCGTCATAGAGAGGGCGCAGATAAGGGTCGACCTTCTCTTTCATGTCGCCGGGAAGAAAACCAAGCCGCTCACCAGCTTCGACGGCTGGGCGGGAAAGGATGATGCGGTCCACCAGACCACGCTCTAGCAGCATCGCCGCATGGGCGACCGCCAGATAGGTCTTACCCGTACCCGCTGGCCCTACGCCGAACACCATTTCCGACCGGTCAAGCGCGCGCATATAAGCATCTTGCGTCGGCGTGCGAGCGAAGATCGTCTTCTTGCGGGTCGATATCTGGGCTACAGCCATCTTGCTCTTGTTTTCCATTGTGGGAAGCGTCAATTGATCGTCGGCAGCGATAGCCATTCGCAAAGCGCCATCAACATCCGATGCGGATATATCATGGCCTTTTTGCAAATGTTCGTAGAGTTGATCCAGAGCGCGCCGAGCCTGCTCCGTTGCTCCTGGCTCACCACGAATAGCGAGCTGATTGCCTTTGGAACGGACGTCAACGCCCAGCTTCTTTTCGATACGAGCAAGATTCTCGTCAAACTGGCCGAATAGCGCACTCGCCAGCCGATTGTTATCAAATGTCAGTACGATATGCGCCAGGTCCGAGGCTCCGGAAGGAGCGGGTTTCAGTTTTTCGGTGGCGTTCAAACGGCTCTCCTAAAAAAGTATTCGCCTGTTCATATAGTCGCTACTTGTTCCTCAAACCATCTCCCGGATACCGATAAGGCTGTTGGTACCCGTGTCGATGATTCGTACATTGATAATGTCGCCGATTCTGCCGCCGTGTACATCGATAATTACAGGTTGTAACCAAGGAGATCGTCCAACCATCTGTCCAGGCACTCTTCCGGCCTTTTCAATGAGCACATCAAAGCTTTTATTCACAAGGCTGCGTTGGAAGGCATATTGCTGTTCGCTGAGCAAAGCCTGCAAACGCTGCAATCTCTCGTCTTTTACCGCTTCATCAATATGGTCAGGCAGATCGGCACCGGGTGTTCCTGGTCGCGGCGAATATTTGAACGAATAGGCTGCGGCGTAGGTAACGTCCCGAACCAGCTGCAACGTCGCCTCAAAATCCTCGTCCGTTTCTCCGGGGAAGCCAACAATGAAGTCACCCGATAGGGCTATATCGGAGCGGGCGTTTCGTATCCGCTCAATCAGACGCAGATAATCGTCGCCCGTATGCTTGCGATTCATCGCTTTCAAAATACGGTCCGAACCAGCCTGAACCGGCAGGTGCAGATAGGGCATCAACATATCGAGATCACGATGCGCATTGATCAAAGCGTCATCCATGTCGCGCGGGTGACTGGTAATGTAGCGTAGTCGCGCAATGCCGGGTATCTCGGCCAGCCGGTAAAGCAATTCGCCCAGCCCCCACTCGCGGCCATCATGCCCCTCGCCATGCCACGCATTGACGTTCTGCCCAAGCAGCGTCAGCTCACGTACACCGGCATCGGCGAGTTTTTCGGCTTCTTTCAGAATCTGGGCAACAGGGCGCGAAACTTCAGATCCCCGTGTATAGGGGACCACGCAGAACGTACAGAATTTGTCGCACCCCTCCTGCACAGTGAGAAAGGCCGTCACACCGCGGCTTCTCGTCTGCTCCTTTTTGGGAGCGGGCAAGTGCTCGAATTTGTCTTCAATCGCATATTCAGTCTCGACGACACGCTCGCCTTTTGCCACACGCGCAAGCGCCTGTGGCAGGCGGTGATATGTTTGGGGGCCGACAACCAGATCAACAACGGGCGCACGCCGCGTAATTTCATCGCCTTCGGCTTGCGCCACGCATCCAGCAACGCCGACCGTGAGTTCGCGACCCTCTTTGGCGCGCGCATCTTTCATTTTGCGTAGCCGGCCAAGCGCCGAGTACAGCTTTTCAGACGCCTTCTCACGAATATGACAGGTATTGATCAAGACCAGATCGGCATCATCCGCCGTGTCTGTCGGGCTATAACCCTCAGCTGCGAGACTGTCAGTCATCCGCTGGCTGTCATAGACATTCATCTGGCAGCCATAGGTCTTTACATAGACCTTGCGGGTATTGGCCAGTGATGGCGAATGGGCAAGCGCTCCCAACGTCTCGTCCAGCTGATGTTTAATAATGATATCGTCCATGCAGAGGCTTCTAAAGCTTTTTGGCCTCTTTGAAAATAGCCGGATCGGTGAGATTCGTGGCAGTTGCGATCTCCGGCTCGATATAGTCACGGTCCTGCAGCGACCTTTGCATCATCGCCCGCACTTTCTCTTCCATCAACCGCGCCAAGGCTTTCCGGTCAGACTTGCTGTCAATCACAACTGGCTCGCCAAATCGGACATCAACATCATAGGCGCCCTCCTTGAGCATCCCGATAAGGCTGGGACCAAGCTCCACGTCCCCCGGCCATGCGATGATCGGGCGATGAAACCTGCCCATTGGCAGTCCGTGCACCCGCGTATAAGCGATGGCAACAGGTTGGATCGTGACTGTTTCGACGCTGGTTTCGCGGATTGCTACCTGCGCAGCACCGAACAGCGATGTCTTGAAGGGCAATATACGGTTACCGTCTGATGTCGTGCCTTCCGCAAAAAGCACCATGACATCGCCATCGGCAAGACGCGTTGCTATTTCACTTGCCTGATCATGGGTCTTGCCGCGTTTTTCACGCTCAACGAAGACAGAGCGCTGCAACTTGGCGAAGAGACCGAATAATGGCCAGGTAGCCACCTGAGACTTGGCTATGAAAGAGACTTCCGCGATAGCCGATAAAACGACTATGTCGGCCCATGAGGAATGATTGGCTGCAAGCAGCAATGGCCGATTCTGCGCCATTTTGCCGTGCACATGAATGCGAATTCCAAGCAAATGGCGAACAACCTTATGAAAAAGCACAGGAAGCTTTTTCTGTAATGACCAGCCGGTCTTAACGAAAAGCAGTTGGACCGGCAGCAAGATTATTGTGATGAGTGCAAAGCCGGCCGCTGCCAGAATAAGTCTTAGATATGCGATCATCTTAGCGGCCAGAACCCGTTTCGCGATGTCCCAGGTCACGGCGCATCGTCAAGGCCGCTGAGCGTCCTGAGGGCGTTTCATAATAGCCGGGCCGTTTTCCCACCTGTTTGAATCCGAGTCTGCGATATAGGGCGAGCGCCGGTGCGTTCAGCTCATCCACCTCAAGAAACAGCATGGTCGCACGCGCATTGTACAAATGGCGCAATGCCGCGTCCATCAAGGCATGACCGACGCCCTTGCGCTGAAACTGCGGAGCGACGGCAATGGTTAGTATCTCGGCCTCATCCAGAACAAGCCGTGCAAGAACAAAACCACCGGGCTGCGCCGCACGATTTCCCTCTTCGCGCGCGATAAAACCAAAGACGTTGGCTTCACCAAGCAGCGCGTGAAAATCGTCTTCACTCCACGGCTGCCGGAACGTACCGGCATGAATTGGTACCAGATGAGTTGCGTCCTCCCGCGCAAGCGTTTCGATTACGAAGCTGCGCTGACGCAGATTATCGAAAGGCAGGCCCATCATTCTGCGACCTGCCGCTTCAATACGAAACCCTGTTGCGGCTTAACGTCGAGACCACGCAAATAAAGGGGACTGGGCAAGGCTGTGTCTTGTGATCGTATTCCGAGTTGCGCAAACGCTTCGATCGTACCGGTCGCCATTGCCGACGCCACGTCCAATGGACGTTCGAGCTTTGCATTGACCAGTGCTGAGGCGGAACCGGCAAGAACAAGATTTTGCCCATGGCCGGCCAGTTGTTCCACGATCCCGGGCAAGGTAACAATCATGGGCTCGGAGGCAGGCGTACTATCGCTTGCGAAAAACTGCGCATAAAACTCATCGCGGCGCGCATCGATCACACTGAGAACTGGTCTTCCGGAGAGGGCTTTTCCGGCATCATAAGCCAGAGCCTCAAGCGTGGTAACGCCTATTGCCGGACAGCGCAAAGCCAAAGCCAGACCGCGCGCCGTTGCCACCCCTACCCGCACGCCAGTAAAGGATCCCGGTCCAATACTGGTGACGACCTTGCCAATTTCGTTGATTGCAATCCCAGCATTGGCAACGGCTTGTTCCATGATTGCCATCAACCGCTCGGCATGGCCTTTACCAATATCTTCACTGATCTGCGCCAGCATCGTGCCGCTTTCAGCATCGAAGATGGCAACAGAACAAAGATTGGCGGCGGTGTCGAGCGCAAGCAATTTCATGTGCTATCGCCTAAACAAGAATCAGTCGGCAAACAAGAGCACACTCGGCACGGGCAGCTATTCATGTTGATCGCCGCCCGGCATTGAAAAGGTCTATTGGCTTGCTTTCAACTCCAGGCGCCTGCGGTGCAGGACAGGTTCTGTATAGCCATTGGGCTGTTCGCGGCCCTTGAGAACGAGATCACATGCGGCCTGAAACGCTACCGACTTGTCAAAATTACCAGCCATTGGCTGATAAAGAGGATCATTGGCATTTTGCTTGTCGACGACCGCTGCCATACGCTTCATCGTCTCCAACACCTGAGCTTCATTGGTGATTTCATGATGCAGCCAGTTGGCAATATGCTGGGCAGAAATACGCAAAGTTGCCCGATCTTCCATCAATCCGACATTGTTGATATCGGGCACCTTGGAACAACCAACCCCTTGATCGACCCAGCGCACCACATAGCCTAAAATGCCTTGCGCATTATTGTCGAGTTCACGCTGAATATCCTCCGGCGTCCAGTTGGGGCGCAATACGACAGGCACAGATAGAATATCACTGAGCTTTGCACGCCCCCGCGATTTCAACGCGGCTTGAACCTCAGCAACATTTATCTTGTGATAATGCGTGGCGTGCAGCGTTGCGGCTGTTGGCGATGGCACCCAAGCCGTATTTGCACCAGCCTTCGGATGACCAATCTTTTGCTCAAGCATTGCCGCCATCAGATCAGGCATCGCCCACATGCCCTTGCCGATCTGGGCATGACCGGAAAGACCACATTCGAGGCCGATATCAACATTCCAGTTCTCATAGGCTCCGATCCACGACGCCTGCTTCATGTCGCCCTTGCGGATCATCGGTCCAGCTTCCATGGAAGTATGAATCTCGTCGCCAGTGCGATCAAGGAAACCGGTGTTGATGAAAACGACCCGTTCTTTTGCAGCACGGATGGATTCCTTCAGGTTGACCGTCGTCCGGCGTTCCTCATCCATGATGCCCATCTTCATCGTATTCGGCTGCATTCCCAAAAGTGCTTCTACGCGCCCAAACAATTCAGCCGCAAAAGCAACCTCTTCTGGGCCATGCATCTTTGGCTTCACCACATACATTGATCCGGCACGGGAGTTCATATGCCGGCCATTTGGACCAATATCGTGAAGTGCCGCCAAGGCCGTGATGGCCGCGTCCATAATGCCCTCAGGCACCTCATTGCCATCCTTGTCGAGGATTGCAGGATTGGTCATCAGATGCCCGACATTACGTACCAGCATGAGGGAGCGTCCCGGTACCGTTAGCGGCTTGCCGTCCTTGCCCGTATATTCCCTATCCGGGTTGAGCTTGCGGGTGACTGTCTTCCCGCCTTTTTCGAAACTGTCTTCAAGATCGCCATTCATCAGACCGAGCCAATTGCGATAGACAATGACCTTATCCTGCGCATCCACTGCCGCGACAGAGTCTTCGCAATCCTGAATCGTTGTTAGGGCAGATTCCAACAGAACATCGGCAATGTGCGCCTTGTCTGTTGTGCCAATTGGATGATCGGCGTTAATCACGATCTCCACATGCAGCCCGTTCTTGATCAAAAGAATTGCCGTCGGGCTTGCCGGACCACCGCGATAGCCCGCGAACTGGCTTTCATTCGCAAGGGAAACAGCCTCATTCCCTGATTTGAGCGCAAGTCTACCGTCTTTAACAGTAAGCGCGGAAATATCCGCCCACTGCGCACCTTGCAATGGCGCACTCTCGTCAAGAAAAGACTTGGCCCAGGCAATGACTTTCGCACCGCGTACCGGGTTGAATGCTTTTCCTTTTTCCGCCCCGCCTTCATCCGAAATTGCGTCCGTACCGTAAAGCGCATCATAGAGCGAACCCCAACGCGCATTGGCAGCATTGAGCGCATAGCGGGCATTCATGACAGGAACGACAAGCTGGGGACCGGCCGTCACTGCAATTTCGGGATCTACATTGCTGGTCGAGACAGCAAATTTGTCGCCTTCGGGCAGCAAATAACCAATCTCACGCAGGAATGCTTCATATTCCTCCGGTGAGTAACCATTGTCACGCCTGCCCTTGTAGAAATCATCGAGTTGAAGCTGGAATGCATCGCGTTTTGCCAGCAAAGCGCGATTCTTCGGCGCCAGATCATCAACGATCTGCGCAAAACCTGACCAAAACTGTGCCGCATCGACGCCTGTTCCGGGAATGGCTTCATTCACAACGAAATCGTGAAGCTCTGGAGCCACTTTCAGACCATTCATTTCGATACGTTCGCCCATGATAATGTCCTTATAGATTTGCATTGCATATCCTTGAACACGCCAAGGCCAGTGCAGTCAATTCTCCGATGGTCTGAGTTGAAATCTGTATCGATTGAAATCGATTAGTGTGCGATCCGCGGACGCCCTGACGCTGTAGCGATCAAGACCGCTTCAATGAATTTTCGCTGATCCTCCACTGTTGCCGCGCTGATATTGCGAATAATTGTGATCTGAGGCTCGTCTGTTCCGGCCTCAAGCGCCAGTCGCTGCACCTGATTCTTCAGTGTTGATTCGGCAAATGCGATTGAATCTTCCTCAAGCTGAAAATCCTGAACAGCTTCACCCGCCATTACCCGATAAAGACCTTCAACAGGCTGGCTTATATGCGCTTCCAGTGACACCCGGACTTGTCCGACTACGGCTCCTAAAGCGTTTGCCACATCCGTATCAACGGGAACGATACATTGAACACCAAGCTCGTCGCCCACAGCAGGGTAATAGACGGGTGCTGACGCTCCAAGTCCGATTAGGGGCCGGTCGATATGCAATTTGATACCGGCAATACCGCCCACCCCAGATAATGCTCGCTGAACGAGTGCACTTGCGACGGTTTCCTGCCCCTCAAGCCCGTCCTCCGCAAAGACTGTTTCAAGAACGACCTCGGATGAACGCCTGATAAGAGCATCATAGGTTCGACGTGAAACTTCTTCCGGCGTATCGCAAAAAGGACGACCCGCCCCATCCTTACGCCTTGCATAAAGAATAGCACCATACCGCGCTGCTTCGGCATTCCAATTGTTCTGAAGGCCCAAAACATGACAGGCATCCGAGGGCGTGAACCCCGCAAGATGAACCAATCCGCGAGAGACCAGCCGTGTTATTGCAGCCGTCTGCGAAACCGAGGCCAATAGACGATCAAGCGGCTGTGGCTCTGTGGTCATACGCTCGTAAAGCTCGGCCTCTCCCTTGCTCAGGCCAGACGCCATTTGCACCGGCACACCTGTGCGCAAGGCGAAACGTCCATCTAACCGCCCTGCATTGACCGCTTTAACCTGACGGGCCAGATGCTCAATCACCATGGAACCGTGATTGGCCGCGAGAAGCGCCAGCGGCACAAGCCGTCTTGGTCCAAGCTTGATCCCAGGTGTCATGGCATTGTCGTCCAGCGACACTTCCGAGTCCCCGCCAAGGCCAAAGGTACGCATCGCCACGGCTTCAACCATGGTGCGAAACCCACCAACTGTGGCACCATTGGGATCAAGCCTGGGGCGGCCATCATCCAGCACGGCGACATCAGTCGTCGTGCCGCCAATATCGGAAATAATCGCATTGTCGAGGCCGGTCATATGACGCGCGCCAACGAGACTTGCTGCCGGCCCCGAAAGAATGGTTTCAATGGGCCGGTGGCGGGCAAATGCGGCAGAAACCAGCGCACCATCGCCGCGAACGACCATTAAAGGTGCGTGAATCCCGCGCTTGTCCAGAAAACCTTCCGTGGCCGCGACAAGCCGGTCAATCATCGCAATCAGCCGGGCATTGAGTACTGTCGTCAATGCCCGTTTGGGACCGTTCAATTTGGCCGACAATTCATGGCTGCATGTGACTGGCAGCCCTGTCTTATCATGCACAAGATCGCGCACGGCAATCTCATGCTCCGGATTGCGCACGGCAAAATAGGCGCAAATGGCAAAGCCTGTCACTTCAGATTTCAGATGTGGCAATGCCTTTTCAAGGGATGATGCATCGAAAGGTTGAGCACGACCATAGACGTCATGACCACCCGGGATAAATATGACAGGATCGTTGCCAAGAGCATCTTTCAATCCTGCCTTCTCCAGATCAGCATCGGAAAATCCGATCATCACCAATGCGATGCGCCCGCCCTGGCCCTCAACCAACGCGTTGGTGGCCAGTGTCGTCGACATTGACACAAGCCGGATGTCGGCTGGAAGCACAGAAGCTTCGGCAATGATGGCATCGACCGCGCCAGAAATGCCAACACTCAAATCATGGCGTGTCGTAAGCGCTTTTGCCTTGGCAATAACGCCGCGCTCTTCCGACCAGAGTACGGCGTCGGTATAGGTCCCGCCCGTATCCAACCCTAGAAATATTGCTTGCTCTACTGTGGAATCAGTCATGTCGCCCTACACTGTTTGTGGAAGAGTTAGCGCATGAGATACAAAACCACTAGCATCATACCGACCACTTACTGCCGCAAGCCGGAACCTTACAAAACATTTGGCGTTCTCCGAAGGATAGGGGGCAGACCATGGCAACACAATCGGCGAAAGCGCATGCCGGATCCAAAAAAGTTATTTACGCAGCGATACTTGGCAATCTTCTGATTGCCGTTACCAAGTTTGTCGCGGCTTTCTTTACCGGCAGTTCCGCCATGCTTTCGGAAGGTGTCCACTCTCTGGTTGATACCGGAAATGGAGCGCTTCTCCTCTTTGGTCTGCGTCGAGCGGCCAGACCTGCCGACCGTAGTCATCCGCTCGGCCATGGCCGGGAGCTATACTTCTGGAGTTTCATCGTCGCCTTGTTGGTCTTTGCCGTGGGTGCCGGAGTGTCCTTCTATGAGGGCGTCATCCATATTCTTGATCCGGAGCCCGTTGAAAACCCAATCATCAACTATGTTGTTCTTGGCCTTGCCATGTTGTTCGAGGGAACCTCCTGGTACATAGCGTTGAAGGAATTTCGCACTGTTAAAGGCGACCTTGGTTACGTCGAGGCGGTGCGGATTAGCAAAGATCCAAGCGTCTTTACGGTATTGTTCGAAGACACAGCTGCCCTGCTCGGGCTTGTTATTGCTCTTGTTGGCATTTCCGCCGCGCAACTCTTCAATATTCCAGAATTGGACGGTGTCGCCTCTATCGGAATTTCGATCATACTTGGCGGAACCGCGATTTTTCTGGCGCGAGAGAGCAAGGGCTTGCTGATGGGCGAGGCTGCACTCCCAGAGGTGGATCAGCAAATCCTCGACATTGCCAACCAGGACCCGGCAGTTCAACGCGCCAATGGGGTGCTAACAGTCCACATGGGTCCAAAACAGATCGCGGCGAGCCTCAGTGTGGAATTCGAAGATCACATGCGCGCGCCAGAAATCGAAGCCTGTGTTCAACGCATCGAAGCGGCTCTGAAAAAAGCCAATCCTGATATTATCAGCCTCTTCGTCAAGCCGCAGACGACCGGAACCTGGGAGGTTCGGCGCAAAACCATCGAAGCTGGCTAAGATCGGAATTATCCGTCAGGTCAGATGCAGTCTGGCCTTACTCCTCGCCATCGACCACCCGCAAGCGCAACTGGCCTGTCGTGGAAGTTGCCGACCGCGTTGTATCGTGCGCTTTTGTTTCGCCCACTGGCGCTTCCGCGAATTCCAGCGCTTCGATCTTCTGGCCGCGCTTGGTCACCTTGCTGGAAGATACCAGAATATCGTCAATATCCTTGTTTGCCTGACTGAAATGGGTTTGCAGACGCCGCACACGATCATCAAGACGGCCAACATCTTCCATCAACCGGATGACTTCGCCCTGTATCAAATGCGCCTGTTCCCGCATGCGTACGTCTTTGAGCACAGCCTGAATGACCTGAATGGATAGCATCAGCAATGAGGGCGATACGATCACGATACGCGAGCGATGCGCCTTCTGGATCACGCCTTCGAAATTCTCATGAATTTCAGCAAAGACCGATTCCGAGGGCACAAACAGAAACGCCGTATCCTGCGTCTCGCCATTGATAAGATATTTTTCTGCAACATCACGAATATGAATCTCGATATCGCGCCGGAACTGTGTAGCGGCGATCTTCTTGCCTTCCGGCGTTTCGGATTCACGTATGGCGTTCCAGGCTTCCAGGGGAAACTTGGCATCAATGACCAGATTTGCTGCACCATTGGGCATGCGAACCACGCAATCAGGTCTGCTTCCATTCGACAGGGTTGCCTGAAACTCATAAGCGCCCTGCGGCAGACCATCGGCGATAATCGCTTCCATCCGCGCCTGACCGAAGGCCCCACGCGTCTGTTTATTGGCAAGAATTGCCTGTAATTGGACGACCTGACCCGCAAGCGTTTGAATATTATTCTGCGCCGTATCGATGACCGCCAGCCGTTCTTGCAGTTTGGCGAGATTTTCGTGCGTGGACTTGGTCTGATCGGTCATGGTCTGGCCAATCCGGGTGGTCATGCCGTCGAGCCGCTCCCGAATGGATTGATTAAGCTCTGCCTGACGAGAACCGAAAAGTTCAGCCATTGTTTGCATGCGACCTTGCATTTCAGACTGGCTTTTAAGAATTTCCCCCATTCGTGCTTCCGCGTCTCGGGCACGATCTTCTGCCTGTATCTCCGCGACAAGCCGCATCCGTGCTGCCCGCATGACAGCAACAATGGCAAAAATCACCACCAAAGCCATGACAAGCGCCACTGTAAACAGTGTTGCGCCTACAGATATTGAGGTCGCGCCGAGCTGAAACAGCGTTTGATCGAGAGAAATTGAAGTTTCCATAACCCTAGAGTAACCGATTCGATTGGCAAATGTGAGATCAAAACATGAACATTTTTATGATTGGGTCTGATGCCGCATTGACGGCTGAAAATCGAGATATTAGGTGAAGGACATGTCAATCAAACCGCTCGTTATCCTTCCCGATCCGCTGCTTCGTCAAGTTTCCAAACCTGTCGAAAGTTTTGACGTGGATTTGCGCAAATTTTCCGCTGACATGCTGGACACAATGTATGATGCGCCTGGCATTGGTCTGGCGGCCATTCAGGTCGGCACACCGATCCAGATGCTGGTGATTGATCTTGCCAAAGAAGACGAGCCGAAGGCGCCGCAGGTTTACATCAATCCACAGGTGCTTTGGTCCAGCGACGAACGGAATATTTACGAAGAGGGCTGCCTTTCCATCCCTGATTACTATGCGGAAGTCGAGCGGCCCAAACAGGTTCGCGTTTCCTATTTCGATATTGAGGGGAAGCCCCAAGAAGTCGAAGCGGACGGACTTTTGGCCACATGCCTTCAACATGAGATCGATCATTTGAACGGTATTTTGTTCATCGATTATATTTCGCGGTTGAAGCGTGAAATGGTGGTGAAGAAGTTCAAGAAACTCGCCAAGGATCGCCCCACAAGTCGATTGGCGGTTTAGGCGATGAGTTTGCGAATTATATTTATGGGCACGCCGGATTTTTCCGTGCCTATTCTCAATGCGCTGATCGGTCAGGGCCATGAAATTGTCGCGGTCTATAGCCAGCCACCACGCCCTGCTGGCAGGCGTGGACTTGAGCTGACCCCTTCGCCTGTTCACCGGAATGCGGAGCAATTCGGCATCGAGGTCCGCACACCCAAGAGCCTGAAAGATCCGGATGAGCAGCAGGCCTTTATCGACCTTAAGGCCGATGTTGCGATTGTTGTCGCCTATGGCCTGATTTTACCGAAAGAAATTCTCGAGGGCACCCGCCTCGGTTGCTATAATGGACATGCCTCATTGCTTCCGCGCTGGCGGGGAGCTGCGCCAATTCAGCGTGCCATTATGGCTGGTGACCTTGAAACCGGCATCATGATCATGAAGATGGATGAAGGTCTCGATACCGGGCCGGTCGCCATGGTCGAGAAAATCAACATTACGGCTGACATGACGGCGGGCGAACTGCATGACCAGCTTAGCATGGCCGGCGCTGATCTGATGGTTCGCGCCATTGCTGCTCTGGAACGCGACAGCCTGACCCTCACACCGCAATCCGATGAGGGCGTAACCTACGCCTCCAAGATTACCAAGGTCGAAACCCGTATCGACTGGACCCAGCCTGCCATTGACGTCCATAACCGTATTCGTGGTCTGGCGCCGTTTCCCGGTACCTGGTGTGAAATGGAAATTGGCGACGATCTGGAGCGTGTCAAACTTCTGCGCTCAGTGCTCGCCACAGGCGTAGGTGCCCCCGGAACCGTATTGGACGACGATTTGCGCATTGCCTGCGGCGAAGGAGCTGTCCGTCTGCGGACATTGCAGCGTGCAGGCGGCAAAGCCATGGATGGGCAGGAGTTTCAGCGCGGAGCTAAAATCGCGCAAGGCACACGACTGCCATGAGTGATGTCACGGTCCAGACTACAAGCCCTGACGATTATCCTGAAGTTGCCAACCTTGTCGAGCGTGCCTTCGGGGGAACCGGCGAAGTTGAATTGATTTCTCGGTTGAGAGAAAATAACGATGTTCTGCTCGAGCTTGTTGCCCGGAAAAACGGGATTCTGACAGGACACATCCTGTTTTCACGCGTGAAGATTACCGGTAAGAACCACGACGCCGTCGCTTTGGCGCCTTTGGCAGTATTGCCGGAGTTTCAAAAGCAAGGTGTCGGAAGTCTCCTCATTCAGACAGCCCATACGAAGCTCGTCGCTGCAGGAGAGACCTTATCGCTCGTTCTTGGCGATCCCGCATATTACGGCAGATTTGGCTATGAGCATCTGCGCGCTGCAGGTTTTGAGAGCGCTTACCAAGGGAAATATCTGCAAGCTTTAGCTTTTGCCGATGCGCCATCGACCGGCGTCCTGCAGTATGCTCCAGCTTTTGGAGCACTCTAATGCCCCGCTACAAGCTTACTGTCGAGTATGATGGTACGCCATATGCAGGTTGGCAGCGTCAGGAAAACGGCCACACCGTCCAGGCCGCCATCGAACAGGCCATCTTCAAGTTTTGCGGTGAGAGCATATCTCTTGGCGCAGCCGGACGCACAGACTCGGGCGTTCATGCCAGCGCGCAGGTTGCCCATGTCGATCTCGTCAAGGACTGGAGCAGTTCAAAAATTCGCGAAGCGCTCAACGCCCATCTCGTTTTTGCGGGCGAAACTGTCAGTATCATAAATGTAGAACTGGTCAGTTCTCAGTTTGACGCGCGATTTTCAGCAACGGGCCGCCACTATCTCTACCGGATCGTCAACCGCCGCCCCCCTGCCCCGCTGGAGGCTTATCGCGCATGGTGGGTGAAAAAGCCGCTTGATGCAGAAGCCATGCACGCTGCAGCGCAGAGGTTGATCGGAACACATGACTTCACCACATTTCGTGCAACGCAGTGCCAATCAAAAAGCCCTGTTAAAACGCTCGATTTCTTGAGCGTCAGCCGCAAGGGCGAAATTGTCGAGATCAGGGCGTCCGCGCGGTCATTTCTGCACAATCAAATTCGCTCTTTCGCTGGAACACTACAGGAAGTTGGCTGTGGGCGATGGGATGCGGATGATGTGAGCGCTGCTCTTGAAGCGCGCGATCGGCAGGCGTGCGGTCCTGTAGCACCACCCCACGGTTTATACCTGATCGGCGTAGACTACCCGCTCACCGACGGCATCGCAATTCCCAGAGCATTTTGAAACATGATCACCATCAATATCGAACCGATGATGAATGCGATGAAAAACGTCGCTGACCAAATATAGGGTTTTTTCAATGCCACATGCACCAGCCTGTAGGTAAAAACGATAATCAGCGCATAAACCATCATGCTCATGCTGCTAATCAGAGTTGGCCAGTCAGGAAAAAGCATTCGTACCAGCGTAGCTGGCACCGTTAGCCACGCACCTATCGCAGATCCCCAATTGGTGGCGACGACATAAGGGCTGAAACGCTTTACGATTCCCAATGGTCGGGCAAGCAATGCCACTATCACCAACGGCAGAACCCAGCTTGCAAGATCGATAAAGGCAGCACTTCCGATTATGGAAAGGCGGCTTCCAGTTCCCGGACGCAGAGCGACAAGGTCATTGGCAAAAACAATCCAGCCCAGAATGAGCGGCGGCAGCGATATTGTTATGGCGTGAAAAGACTGCCAAAAACCGTCTTCCGAAAAATCAAGCTCTTCAAGACCGTCTGCATGACCATTCATCATGCGCCAGGTGCCGCGAAGATAGCGTTGTATTTCGTTCCAGTCGGGTATGTCGTTCATCAACTCGTCACGCAAAAAAATCCGCAATGAACCGCTCGTAAATCTGCGTCAAGGTTTCAAGATCGGCAACCGATACGCGTTCATCGACCATGTGCATGGTCTGGCCAACAAGACCGAATTCAACCACCGGGCAATAGTCCTTGATGAAACGGGCATCTGATGTGCCGCCGGATGTCGAGAGCTGAGGACGCTTTCCCGTCACCTTTTCAACCGACGAGGTCAAAGTTCCGATCAGCTTTTCATTATGCGTCAGGAATACGTGGCTTGGACGATCGCGCCAGACCAGGTCGTAGTTCACCGGCGTCTTCCTGCCCGGACGTAGCTTGCGGCGGCCTGCCGCCTTGTCGAGCCTGTTATGTATCTCGGCCATCAGCGTCTCATCGGTCCACGTGTCGTTAAACCTGACATTGAAGGTCGCACTGGCTTCGGCAGGGATAACATTGACTGCTGGGTTTCCAACATCAATCGTCGTTACTTCCAGATTGGTCGCCTGGAAATTCTTGGTGCCCTTGTCAAAGGCGGGATAGAGAAGGCTGTCGACGAGCATGGTCAGGCCACGGATCGGATTATCCGCAAGATGCGGATAGGCAGCATGCCCTTGTATACCGCGCACGATAATCGTGCCCGATAGAGAACCGCGACGGCCAATCTTGATCATATCACCGAGCGTATCCGGATTGGTCGGCTCACCAACGATTGCCGCGTCCCAGCTTTCTCCCTTGGCTTTTGCCCATTCGAGCAATTTACCGGTACCGTTGATGGAAGGCCCTTCCTCATCCCCGGTTATCAGAAATGAGATTGAGCCTTTGAGCTCACCGTTTTTCTCCAGATAGCGGGCAACAGCTGCGGCGAAACAGGCGATGCCACCCTTCATATCCACAGCCCCGCGCCCATACATCTCGCCATTATGAATGGTCGCAGAGAATGGTGGATAGGTCCACGCCGCTTCATCGCCCACAGGAACCACATCCGTATGTCCCGCGAACATCAAATGCGGTCCGTTTCCGGAACGCCGTGCATAAAGGTTCTCTACATCGGGCGTCCCATCTTCGCTGAAAACGGGTCGTTCGACCGAGAATCCCAACGGTGCCAGCAGGGATTGGACTGTCGTCAGTGCTCCGCCTTCCAAAGGCGTCACGGAAGGGCAGGCGATGAGCCGGGCGAGGTTTTGTACTGGATCAGCAGAGGATTTCATGTGTAATGCGATAATGGAAAAGCGCGATCCTGTCACGCTTCACGTGACTGATTTCGTGCCGCTTTTTGCTTGAAGGATGTGTCATGGTCTCCAACAAGTCGCGCATTGTCGTCGCTGGTTCAGGATCAATCGGGTGCTATGTCGGTGGAAGCTTGGTAGCAGCTGGACGCGCGGTCTGTTTTTTGACGAGGCCTCGCACCGAGGCAAAGCTTCGAGAGGCCGGACTTAAGGTCATCGACCTTGATGGGACACAGCAACTCATTCCACATCATGAGTTCGAACTGAGCAGCGATCCTGCAGTAGCCTTTGCGGATGCCGACATTGTTCTGATCACAGTTAAAAGCGGCGCCACCGAGGAAATGGCCGGACTTGCCGCAAAACATGCGCCTGCTGGTGCCATTATCGTCAGCCTTCAAAACGGCGTCGGCAACACGGAAATTTTACGCCGCATACTGCCGGAAGGAACGGTCGTCATTGCCGGAATGGTGCCATTTAATGTCGTCCTGTCCGACAATTCCGCAGAACCGCTCACGGTAAGGCGAACCACTCAAGGCACGGTCCTCATCGACAAGGTTTTGGCTGAACTGCCCCGCGTCCTTTCGGTGCCCGGCCTGCCGGTGCAAGCGCACCCGGATATAGAGGGTGTTCTTTGGGGAAAATTGCTGATGAACCTCAACAATGCGCCAAATGCGCTGTCAAACTTACCGCTTGCCGAGCAGCTGGCAGATCGCAAATGGCGGCAGCTTGTAGCCGACCAGATGAGCGAAGCCCTCAACATCATGACGGCGCATGGCATCGAGCCGGCAAAAATCCAGGGCGTAAAGCCCGCTCTTCTTCCCTGGATTTTAAGATTGCCAAATTTTTTATTTCGCGTCGTCGCGCGCAAAATGCTGGCCATTGATCCGAGGGCACGATCATCCATGTGGGAAGACTTTGCGCGTGGCCGGCCAACGGAAGTGGATTATCTCCAAGGAGTGATTATCCAAATGGCAAGGGAGAAGGGCCTATCGGCTACGCTCGCCCGTAAAGTTCTGTCCTGCGTCAAGCAAGCGGAGGGGAAACCCCTCCGCAGCCATTCCATTGAAGAAATCCGGTCTTAATCGCGCAGAAGCTCATTTATCGAGGTCTTGGAGCGGGTCTTTTCATCGACGCGCTTGACGATGACGGCGCAATAGAGACCTGGCCCCGGCTCACCATTTGGAAAAGGTTTTCCAGGCAACGTTCCTGCAACCACGACAGAATATGGCGGCACTTCACCATAAAAGATTTCGCCCGTGGCACGGTCGACGATTTTGGTCGATTTGCCGATGAAGACGCCCATACCGAGAACGGCACCTTCGCGAACGATACAGCCTTCAACAACTTCCGAACGGGCGCCAATGAAGCAATTATCTTCGATGATCGTCGGGCCGGCCTGCATGGGTTCAAGAACGCCGCCAATGCCTACACCGCCTGAAAGATGCACGTGCTTGCCGATCTGCGCGCAGGAGCCAACTGTTGCCCACGCATCGACCATAGTGCCCTCGCCGACATAAGCACCCAGATTAACAAAAGACGGCATGAGGATTGCGCCTGGCGCAATATAGGCGGAACGGCGAACGATCGCATTGGGTACTGTGCGTATGCCAGCCTTGGCAAATTCAGTCGCGCCCCAGCCATCGAACTTGGATGGCACCTTGTCCCACCAGGTTGCGCCACCGGGTCCACCTTCGATGATGCCCATTGGGTTGAGGCGGAATGACAGGAGTACAGCCTTTTTAAGCCACTGATTGACCTTCCAATTTCCGTCGGCCTGTTTCTCTGCCACGCGTGCTTCGCCGCTATCAAGGAGAAGCAACGATGTCTCGACCGCATCGCGGATTTCACCGCGTGTTTCAGTGCTGATCGCATCGCGTTCGTCGAAGGCCTTGTCAATCGTCTTTTCGAGGCCATTCAGATCGGGCTTGGACATTTTAAGGTCACTCCATTACACGGGCAATTAATATCAATGGCCTAGTAAGATAAGTCTGCGAGAGGGTCAATCGCAGCACCATAATGTTGGATAAGGAATCCGATTGGATGTCTGCCAGCGTCATCTACGCCGCAGAAGGAGAAGTGAAAATTGAATACTGACGAAAAAAACGGCTGGACGCCATTTTCCCACTCTTCTGAAGCGGTTCGCCGTGTAGGCGAAGCGCCTTCAACACCGCAGACCGAGTCCGACACCTATCGTCTTGCCTTTGCCGATCCCGATTTCATGACCAAACGTGAATTGCGTGCCGTGCGGCTGCAACTCGAATTGCTCAAGCCGGAAATGGCTTTGACCGAGCGTGGCATCCGCTCGACAGTCGTGCTGTTTGGCGGGGCGCGCATTCCGGAGCCCGGCGGTGAGGCATGGGCGGCCAAAAACGAGGTTCAGAAGAAAAACCTTGAAGCAAACTCACGCTATTATGCCGAAGCACGGAAGTTTGCGCAGCTCTGCTCCGTCTATTCGGCGACCACCTACAACCGTGAATTCGTCATTGTGACAGGTGGTGGCCCCGGCGTGATGGAAGCGGGCAATCGCGGTGCTGCCGATGTTGGCGCGCCGACGATCGGTCTTAACATCGTGCTGCCGCATGAACAGGCGCCCAACGCTTATGTTACACCGGACTTGTGTTTCAATTTCCATTATTTCGCGATCCGCAAGATGCACTTCCTGATGCGGGCCAAAGCAATGGCCATTTTCCCGGGCGGGTTCGGGACAATGGACGAAACATTCGAGGCGCTGACCTTGATTCAGACCGGTCGTATGGAGCGCATACCATTCCTGCTTTTCGGCAAATCATTCTGGGAAAAGACGATCAACTTTGAGTTTCTCGCGGAACAAGGTGTCGTTTCTCCTTCTGATCTCGAACTGATTACGTTCGTGGATGAGGCGGAAGAAGCATGGGACGTCATTCGTAAATTCTACGATTTGCCTTGAACGCAATGATGGCCGCGCATTAACTCCAAGCGGCTCTCATTCCTCAACTTGAGCGGGAACCTGCCTGTCGACCTGACCCGGCAGGATCGCGCTCAAAAATGCCGACAGATTATCGGTGACATAATCAACATGATCCGTTTGACCAGGATCGCGTTCCCAAATTTCTGAAAAAGTTGGTTCGAAATTGTGCGGCACGATCAATACTGTTTTCATGCCCAGCGCTTTAGGCTCGATGAGATTACGAGCAAGATCCTCAAACATGACGCTGCAGCCGGGGTCTATCTTATACAGGTCTAGAAACCGGTCATAGGTCGCCCTTTCAGGCTTGGGCATCAACTGCGCGGCAACAATATCAAAAATATCGTCAAACTCGTCCAGAACGCCTAGCTGTCTGGCGGCGCGTTCCGCATGACCGCGATCACCATTGGTGAAGATAAATTTGCGGCCCGGCAATTGGCGAAGCGCGATGGTCAATGATGGATCGGGAACCAGCCAAGAATAATCGATATCATGCACTTTCTGCAGAAAGTCATCTGAATCAATATCATAACGATCCATCAATCCCTTGAGGGTCGTGCCATATTCTTTGTAAAATTGTTTTTGTACAATGCGCGCATCTGCACGCGAAAGCTTCAACAAATCGGCTACATAACCCGTCATTTTCATATCAATCTGTGAAAACAGGTTGGAATGATGCGGGTAAAGGGTATTGTCGAGATCGAAAACCCAATCTGTCACATGGGCAAAACTTAAAGGATCTGGTTGGTTTGTCATATTCGATTGGGTTTCCGCTCAGCTTTCCATCATAGAAAATTGGAGACTCTGCTCATTCTTTTGAAGCAATAGGAGAAAACCGACTTAACTGCGACCGCTTTTAAGTTTTTCGCTAACTGCTGTTTCATGAATTCGTCGTAGTAAACCGTGTTGTTGCTTCCGAGGTTAGGGTCAGGACCCATTAATGTCCAGAATTCTTCTCAAATGTCTGACCATAACGATCGTCTCGGTGATATGCTCATTGTTGATCACCGGGATCATTATGCATGCCAATGACATGCATAATGCGATGGGTTATGTCATCGCGACGGTTTGTCCGGTGCTGATCTCTCCGATCCTCTCCTTTATCGTCATCCGGCAATCCGAGCGGCTAAGCCGCGCTTTGGAAGCGCTCAGGCGAGTGAAAGAAGAGCTGGAAGTCACAAATGCAAAGCTCTTTGAGAAATCATCACGCGACAGCATGACGGGCCTGCTTAATCGTGAGGCATTTTTCGATCATCTTGACGAAGTAAGGACACGTCAGCCCTGCTCGCTTCTCATCATTGATGTCGACCATTTCAAGAAGATCAACGATGTTCACGGCCATTATGTGGGCGATGGTGCCCTGATGGCTATTGCGCGTTGCATAACGGATTGCGTTGGCACAGACGATAGTATCGGACGCATCGGCGGTGAGGAATTCGGCGTCTATCTGGCGACAAAAGAAAACAGCCGCGTAACTGCGGTTGCCGAGATAATCCGGGCTGAGGTAAACCGCATGGATTACCGAACACCCCATAGCGAGCGCGTCAGACTGAGCGTCAGCATTGGCGGGATCGTCGACATATCCAGCGGCGCGGTCGTCGATCATTTTCAGACCGCCGACCGCAAACTCTACGAGGCCAAGCGCAATGGCCGCAATTGTGTATTCATCCAGTCCGGGATGAAAGAAGCGGCCTGAGAAAACTCACACGGCAGCCGCGTCCAGCGGTTCTGCATCCCTCCATTTCGCAATCAAGGCCGGCATATCAGCATTGCTGAACGCATCCCGTAGCGTGTCAAATGTTGGCAGCACAAAATATGCCCGCTGGAACTTGTCAATCTCGTAACCGGTACGCATGACTGTTTCCAGATCAAATGCCACATGATGGGCATCAGAGCTTGTCACCGCAAATTGCAGTTCGCTGAAGGACGACATCAACCCGGCACCAAATGCCTTGAGCGGTGCGCCTTCTTCCTGGATCAAGCCGAATTCGGCCGTATACCAGTACAGCCGCGAAACCATCTGATCGCCGCCCATTTTTACGGCTTCACCGCCTTTTTGTCCGTAGAGCTGCATGAAATCCGCAAAGACCGGCTGGCTCAAGATTGGCACATGGCCAAAAAAGTCGTGAAACATGTCCGGCTCGACGATGTAATCGAGTTCCCTCTTGCTGCGCAGCCAGTTCGTCACCGGGAAACGGCGATTGGCGAGATGATCGAAAAATGGCTCGATCGGGATGAGACCCGGAACAGCAACAATTTCCCAATTTGTCAGCTTGTGCAGACGCTCGCTGACCTCGTGAAAATCCGGGATCTGCTCCAATAGGCCTAGTGCTTCAACACCATCGAGATAGGAGCGATGAGCAAGCTTTGAGGTGAGTTTGGTCTGGCGGTCGCAAAGGGTGCGCCAAACCTCCTGATCCTCGTTTGAATAATCGTAATTTTGCTCCACGGTAAAATCTGGCTGACAAACCGTATAATTACCACGCAGTCCCTGCTCGGCACATTCGCGCGCATATGCTTCTACCGAAACGGTCATGATACCCTCCTCCTCCAATTGTATCGAAATCAGATTAGAGCGAGGCTTGAGGTGAATTTGACCTATTCATCTCCTTAAGCGAATATTTGGAGGCAATCACACCTATAATTTGGGAGAATCGGGTGAAAGAACCTCAATTTGATGAATTTGAAATCAGAATGCTGCGATCCTTGCAGGATAATGGTCGTATTCCGGTTACGGACCTCGCGCAATCTGTCGGCCTTTCGGCCACTCCCTGCGCCAGAAGGTTTGAAGCGCTGCAGGAAAGCGGAGCAATCAAAGGCTTTGCTGCCATTATCGACAGAAAAGCCATTGGCTTGATGGTGGAAGTGTTCATTCAAGTGCGTCTGAATACGCATAGCGACGATTCGCCGGAACGTTTCATCGCAGAAATTCAACGGCTGGACGAAGTTTCATCCTGCTGGACGATGACTGGCACGCATGATTTTCTGTTGCATGTGATGGTTCCAGACGTTGATGATCTCAACGCCTTCGTCATGCATCGGCTCATGCGGTTAAAGGGTGTGCGCGATGTGCACACCCAGCTGGTTTTACAGAATATCAAAGGTCCCGGGAAAATCCCTCTTGATCACTTGAAAAAATGATCAGGGGACGATGAGCGTTCCGGCACCCCGCTCGGTGAACAGTTCCAGAAGCACTGAATGAGGTGTCTTGCCGTTGAGAATGACAACGCCTTCAACGCCGCGATTGATCGCGTCAATACAGGTTTCCACCTTCGGGATCATTCCACCGGAAATTGTGCCATCCTTGATCAGCGCACGCGCTTGTCCGACGGAAAGCTCCTTGATGAGTTCCTTGTTCTTATCGAGAACGCCCGGCACATCTGTGAGGAATAATAGACGTGATGCCGCCAATGCACCGGCAATCGCGCCAGCAAAGGTGTCAGCATTGATGTTGTAGGTGTTTCCATCCCGCCCCGGCGCAACGGGAGCAATGACTGGAATCATTTCGGACCGGGCCAGCAGATCAAGCAGCGTACGGTCTATTTCAACCGGCTCTCCGACAAAACCCAAATCGACGATCTTCTCGATATTGGAGTCCGGATCGATGATGGTTTTCTTTGCCTTCTCGGCAAAGACCATGTTTCCGTCTTTGCCGCACAGCCCGATAGCCCATTCACCCTCGGCATTGATCAGAGCTACGATCTCTTTATTGATCGATCCTGCCAGTACCATCTCAACGATTTCCAGCGTCTTTGCGTCGGTAACGCGCAATCCGCCTTCGAACTTTGATTCAATGCCCATTCTTGCGAGCATTGACGCGATTTGCGGACCACCGCCATGGACGACAATCGGATTGATTCCCGACTGTTTTAGAAGGGCGATATCGCGTGCAAAGGCTTTGCCCAATGCCGCATCCCCCATGGCATGACCGCCATATTTCACCACGACGGTCTTGTTTTCATAGCGCTGCATATAGGGAAGCGCTGCAGAAAGCAGGCTGGCCTGAACTTCAGCAGTGCGGTCGGCTTCAGTAGGGGATGACATGGATGCGAGAGCTCCAGTTTTGCAAGGACGGTGGGTTCTTAACGCTAAAGTCGAGACGGGGCAAACATGATTTCGGCTATTTGCGAATGTTTTTGCCCGATGACCATTGACAGCAAGTCTGTCAGGCAGATTTAACTTGGTTCAAATAGAAGAAAGTTGGAAACGCTGTCGTATGACGCCTGAAGGCATCTCCCAGCTCATAACACGAGTCTCGCTTCGGGACCGCAATGCTTTCGATGCCCTCTATTCATCAACGAGCGCGAAACTTTTTGGTGTGTGCCTGCGTATCTTGAGCAACCGAACGGAGGCTGAAGACGCACTACAAGACATCTACGTCAAGATCTGGAACAAAGCCGACCGATTTGCGATCGCCGAAACCAGCCCTATTTCATGGCTGGTTGCAATTGCCCGGAACCATTGCATCGATATCTTGCGTGCACGCAAACCATCGTCCAGCGATCTCGATCAGGCAGCCAACATCGCAGAACCTTCAGCCAACCCGGAACAATCTTCTATCGCTGCGAGTGAGTCACGGCGTATCTATGATTGCCTCGGCCAATTGGATCAAGCCAGAGCAAGTGCCGTGCGAGGTGCCTATCTGAATGGCGACAGCTATGAGGATTTGGCGGCGCGGCACAAAGTACCACTGAATACGATGAGGACTTGGCTGCGGCGCAGTCTTCTCAAATTGAAGGAATGTCTCGAAGCATGAGCGCGACCCCAACAGATAGCACGCCGCCGGACGATGATTTCATCGCCGCTGAGTATGTGCTGGGCGTGCTTGCACTGGACGAGAAGCAAAGCGTTGAACGGCGTATCGCCACTGATGTGTCATTCGCCCGGCTTGTGGCCCGCTGGCAGCAGCAGTTCGATGGAATGAATGCAGAGTTTGATCCGGTAACTGCGCCATCGCATATGAAGGCTCTTATCGACAAACGCCTGTTTGGGACCGTTAGTCAGCAATCTGCTCCATTCTTCGGTAATCTTGCCTTCTGGCGCACCGTTGCCTTTGCCGCGCTGGTTCTCGCTGCTATCGGCTTCGGCCGCGATTTCCTGAACAATTCTTCTGCGCCCGATAGGCAGCTCATTGCGTCAATGGATGCAAGTGGTAGCGCCTACCGCACGGTTGCTGTGTATAATCAGGATCGCAAGCAATTGAAGGTCAGCCTCGTGGCAGGCGAGTTGCCAGCAGATCGTTCACTTGAACTATGGCTGATTGCCGGCACCGACGCGCCTGTCTCGCTTGGCCTCATCAAGTCAGCACAACTTACTGAGTTTCCCCTCGACAGATCACTTGCGGGAAAGCTGCAGGAAGGGACAACGCTCGCCATTACATTGGAGCCTCTCGGCGGCTCACCTAACAAGACAGCAACTGGCGCAATTGTTGCGGCCGGTACCGTGCGTGAAATTTAATGTAGGTGTTTTGAAACTTAAATCAAACCGGCCCCGTATCTCCATCTGACCTCAACCGAGGGAAACAAACAGTGGAGAGAGACATGTTAAAGAAATCACTTGGTCTGATCGCGCTTTCGACAATGCTTATTGCCGGCGTAGCCTACGCAAAGAACCCTATGGTCGGCGGCGCTGCCATGTATGAAAACAAGAACATCATCGAAAATGCCGTTAACTCCAAGGATCACACCACGCTCGTGGCCGCTGTCAAAGCTGCCGGACTGGTCGAAACTTTGTCAGGCAAAGGCCCGTTTACCGTGTTTGCCCCGACAAATGAGGCCTTTGCCGCTTTGCCAAAAGGCACCGTAGACACTTTGCTCAAGCCTGAAAACAAGGACAAGCTCGCCAAAATCCTGACCTGCCACGTTGTTGCGGCCAATGCGTCTTCAAAGGCAATCATGAAGATGGTCGATGATGACAAGGGCGCGCATCCGGTAAAGACTGTTGGCGGATGTGTCTGGACTGCAAAATATGAAGGCAAAAAGCTCACACTTACCGATGAGAATGGCACCGTCGCCAATGTAACCATTGCTAACGTCAATCAATCGAATGGTGTGATCCACGTTATCGACAAAGTATTGTTGCCAAAGATGTAATCTGAGCAACAGACATGTGCAGACTGGCATCTGCGCATAATTGCCCCGCAGAATCCACCGACACCCGGATCAGCGGGGCTTTTTATCGATTTTCCTGCTCTTCCAGCAGCTGGGCAATTGCCGCCCGCAACTCATCAAGACCAGAGCTTTTTTCCGACGACGTTGCTAATATGTGCGGATAGGCGGCTGCACGCTTCTTGATCGCCAATGCCGTCTCATCCATCAACCGTGGAACACCGGCGGGTTTGATCTTGTCGATCTTCGTCAGGACGATCTGATACGAGACCGCCGCTCTGTCCAGCAGATCAAGCACTTCGGCATCATTCTTCTTAATGCCGTGGCGGGCATCTATCAGAAGATAGACGCGTCGAAGCGTTGTGCGTCCACGCAAATAATCAAAAACAAGTCGCGTCCAGGCATCGACCTGCTCTTTCGGCGCCTCTGCAAAGCCATAGCCCGGCATGTCGACAACGGCGAGTGGTGGCAGATCACCATCTTCGCCTGAATAGCCTTCGGGAACAAAGTAATTCAGTTCCTGGGTCCGGCCCGGTGTATTCGACGTACGTGCCAGGCCCTTTTGCCCAATTATCGCGTTGATCAATGAGGATTTACCGACATTTGAACGTCCGGCAAACGCGATCTCAAGCGGCCCTTCCGGCGGGAGGAATTTCATCGCAGGAACCCCGCGGATGAAAACCCATCCCTTGGCGAAGAGCATCCGGCCCTTTTCGATGAGCCTGTTTATATTGTTTTGCGCTTCGTTCACGTCTTTTCCATTCGTTAGGCGGTCGGTACCAGTGGTCTGCGACCGGTGGGACGCAAATGTCAAATTTGCTTTAGACTGCATTCAATATTGATCGGGTTGTTATCAACCGGAAGCCATCAAAAGAAAAGCCCCCGATTATGCCGGGGGCTCCTAAGCTCTTGCCGAGCCGATGTTATTCGGCTGGTTTTGGCTTTTTACGGAACAGCCCCGAAAGATTGTCCCAAAGCTCCACCTTCGCGCCCTGGCGCTTCATGATGATCGCCTGCTGTGTGATGGATAGCGTGTTGTTCCAGGCCCAGTAGATCACCAGACCAGCCGGGAAGCTGGCCAGCATGAATGTGAAAATAACGGGCATCCAGTTGAAGATCATCTGCTGTGTTGGGTCTGGAGGTGTCGGGTTCATGCGCATCTGCAGGAACATCGTCACGCCCATGATCAGCGGCCAGATGCCGATCATCAGGAATGCTGGAACTGTCCAGGGGATAAGACCAAAGAGGTTGAAGATCGATGTGGGATCGGGCGCTGCCAAGTCCTGAATCCAGCCGAAGAATGGCGCATGGCGCATTTCGATGGTGACGTACAGTACCTTGTAGAGCGCGAAGAACACCGGAATCTGGATAAGAATTGGCCAACAACCGGCGATCGGATTGATCTTTTCGGTCTTGTATAATTCCATCATGGCTTGCTGCTGCTTGACCTTGTCATCCGCATATTTCTCACGGATTTCAGTCATCTTGGGCTGCACAAGTTTCATGCGCGCCATTGAAGCATAGGACTTGTTGGCAAGCGGGAAGAACAGCGCTTTCAGGAGAACGGTGACAACAAGAATGGCGACGCCAAAATTGCCGATTGCCTTATAAAGCCAGTCGATGAGGTAGAACATTGGCTTGGTTATGAAGTAGAACCAGCCCCAGTCGATAAGAAGATCGAACTGAGGAATGTTGCGTTCTTTTTCATAGGCGCTGATCTTGCCAACTTCCTTGGCACCCGCGAAAATCATGTTTTCGATGCTTGTCGACTGACCTGGCTCAATCGTCGTTGCGTCCGAAAGGTAGTCACTCTGGTACAAGGGACGGCCACTGTCGAAATAGGACATGCGCGCTTGGAACGGCTTTGCCGGAGATGGTACAAGTGCCGCAGCCCAATATTTATCGGTTATGCCTATCCAACCGGTATTGGTCTTTTCCGGCAAAACTTCTTTTTCTTTTTCAATGGCTGCGAATTTGTATTCAAGCAGCTTGCCGTTGGTTACGGCAATAGGGCCTTCCTGAATGACATAGGTGCTTGCATGCAGGGGCTTGGAGAAACGGGTTACACGGCCATAGGACGCCAAGGAGATCGGTGTTTGGGTGCCATTGGTCACGGCATCCTTCACCGTGAACATGTAATTGTCATCAACGCTGATTGTGCGCTTGAATGTCAGGCCCTTTTCGTTGGTAAAGGCAAGCGTGACAGGTGTTGCGGGCGTCAGCTTATTATTGCCCTCCACTGTCCAGACCGTGCTTGGTCCCGGGACCGCACCCGTGGTGTCGTTGCCGGTAAATCCGATTTCGACAAACTGGCCATCGACCATCTGCGAGGGGCTGAGAAGCTGAATAGTCGGCGAGCTATCATCGACGGTCTCGTGATATTGCTTCAGCCGCAGATCGTCCAAACGTGCGCCCGTCAGGCTCAACGAACCGCTAAGGCTGGGCGTATCGATCTGGATACGACTTGTCTGACCCAGCGCTGCCTCACGGGTCACAGTTCCTGCCGCTTCCGGGGACTGACCTGGAATATTTGCGCCGGGGGCCGCTGGTGTCGATGATGGGAGAGTGGCCGTTCCGTCAGGATTTGTCCCAGCGGGCGCGCTGGCCTGCCCGTCAACACGCGTTTGCCCCTGGCGGGTAGCTTCGATCTGGGCTTGCTCTCGCTGCTGTTCAACGCGGGGGTTCATATAGAACACTTGCCACAGCGTCAGGATCACAATGGATAAGGCAATGGTGATGAAGAAATTACGGTTGGTTTCCATTGTCAGTCCTTGGTCTAATCCAGTCGGGTCGGGTTCAACTGCGCCTGTCAGGGCTTGGATGAACGCCGGGTCATTGATTTCTTGGCAACCCGTTTTGAGAGTTCCCGGGTCAAATCCGCAAACGATGCCTTCAGGGCGTCGGGGCGGGCAACGATCACATAGTCGGTTCCGGCAGCCATGTCATCAGCAACATTGACGCGCACAGCTTCTCGCAGGCGGCGTTTTATGCGGTTGCGGACAACAGCGTTTCCGTTTTTCTTGGTGACCGTAAAGCCTACGCGGGTGGGACCGTCCTGATCGTCCCGCTGTTTGACTTCAACAAGGAAATAAGCACCGCGGCGCTTTTCCCCGTTACGGACAGCCAAAAACTCCGCTCTCTTGCGAAGGCGGAGTGGCTTTTGCTCATTCATTCTATAGTGCCAACTTTGGCCATCCGCACGAAATCGCGCGGAATGACTTATGCCGACAACCGCTTGCGACCGCGAGCGCGACGCGCTGCAATAACCTTGCGGCCGCCTGCCGTTGCCATGCGGGCACGAAACCCGTGACGACGTGCGCGGACAAGCTTGGATGGCTGATAAGTACGCTTCATTTGTTAAATACCGCGGTGTGCGGCCCTTCTTGTGGTCTGTTCTATGACAGGAGCATATCAGGACCGCCGTTAGCGTATTAAAAATACACCGTTGATAAAACGTCACGCGGGGCGGTCAACCCGGACGTGCGCGGCTTATAGATGCGTGAGGCCTATAAGTCAATTGATGGACGTGATTCAAAAATAGGCAAATTCGCACAAGTGATTTATTGTATGGCATGGGCATTTGACCTACACAATGTAGGGTCAATGGAGCTTATATGGTCATCAGTCAGCAAAAGCCGGAACAAAGCCCGCAAATGAGTGTGGGAAGGCGTTTGCCTGTGCTGAAGCGTCTTTCTGGCAAGTTGCTGCGCCTGACCCTTCTGTTTGGCCTGCTGGCCGAGGTCATGATCTTCGTTCCCACCATCGCAGATATGCGCATTCGCTGGCTATCTGACAGGCTCAATACTGTTGCTGCCGCAAGCGTGGTTCTGGCAGCCAGCGACGCCAAAGACGTTCCGCAATCTGTGCAGGATGATGTCTTGCTGGCGACGGGCACCAAGGCCATCGCATTGAAGGAAAATGGAGCTTCCCGCTTGCTAGCGGTATCCGACATGCCTTCGAAGGTCGACAAACACATCGACATTACCGTAACCGACCCTCTGACAATGATCCGGGGTGCATTTGACGAACTCATCTATGGCGGCGACCGCATTATCCGGGTCTACGGCCCTGTGGGCGATACGGGAAAGGTCATAGAGCTACTCACATCCGACGCTCCGTTGCGCAATGCCATGCTGCTTTATGCCCGCAACGTTGCCCTGATCTCTTTGTTCATCTCGGTCATTACAGCCAGTCTCGTTTTCCTCGCCATCAGCCGCCTGCTTATTCGCCCGATACAGCGAATGAGTGATAATATGCTTGCCTTTGCTCAGCAGCCCGATGACCCTCAGCGTATCATCGTACCCGGAAAACGGGAGGATGAGCTGGGTATTGCAGAGCGTGAGCTTGCCGATATGCAGCACCGGCTGCAACGCACCCTCTCCGAGCAGAAACATCTGGCTGATCTCGGCCTTGCCGTCTCGAAGATCAATCATGACATGCGCAATATTCTCGCATCCGCCCAGCTGATATCCGATCACCTTGCCAATTCCAGCGATCCGGCAATACAGCGTTTTGTTCCCAAGCTCGTACGGACAATCGACCGGGCCATCAACTATTCACAAACTGTTCTCGCCTATGGGGGGACACAGGAAGCTCCGCCGCAAAGACGCAGGGTCAAGCTCCACGCCATCGTCAATGACGTTGAGGAAATGCTCGATCTTGATGCAAAGGCGGGAGCCGAGACGAAACCAACTATCGAATTCAAGAATCTTGTGCCGGAAACATTCGAAATTGATGTCGACCCCGATCAATTTTTCCGAATTATTTCCAATCTCTGCCGAAACTCTGTCCAGGCCATGCTCGGAGATACCCGTAGCGATCCATCATTGGTCCGGCGGCTGACGGTCACGGCCGGACAAATCGGCACGACGTCAATCATTGGCGTAGACGATACCGGCCCCGGTCTGCCTGCGAAGGCGCGCGAGAATCTCTTTACCGCGTTCAAGGGTTCGGCGCGATCAGGAGGCACCGGCCTTGGCCTTGCAATTGTTCACGAACTCGTTCGAGCTCATGGCGGCACCATAGAATTGCGTGATCATGAGGGCGCTGGAACCAGTTTTGAAGTCCGCATTCCTAATCAGCCCGTATCGCTTGCTGAATGGCGATCCCGCCGCAGTTCAATTTCTTGACATGAAGTTCAAGCGCAATGTCTGAATACCTCCCTGCTTATTGGCCGCAAATTTTCTTCGTCCTGTCGATTGTTCTTGGCGTTCCCGCAGCCATCCATGCGACCATGACCAAGGAGGAAGTGCGCGCAGCAATTGGTTGGGTTGGCGTTATTATCCTCTCGCCGGTCATTGGCGCTGTCATTTATGCCGTGGTGGGCATCAACCGCATACGGCGCTCTTCCATTTCATCGCAGCGCGCATTCTTGCATGAGATCGGGCAAGGCCAGTTCCTGCGTTTTGATGCTACTGAAAAAGATGTTCTGGCACATTTCGAAAAACGCCTTTCGGCAATGAAGACATTAGGCGATCGCGTAAGCCGCTGCCGCCTCACCACCGGCAACACTATCACCATGCTTCAGACCGGCGACGATGCCTATCATGCAATGCTGGAAGCAGTGGGCTCGGCGGAGCGAAGCGTACTCGTCGAGACATATATATTTGATCGCGACAAGATTGGTTTGCGCCTTGCGGACGCGCTTATCGCTGCATCAAAGCGTGGAGTGGAAGTTCGGGTTTTAATCGATGCGGTCGGGGCGCGTTATTCCATTCCGAGTATTGTCGGCTACCTTTCCAAACACGGCGTCAAGGTGGATGTGTTCAATGGCAATATTATCATTGGCCTCCGCCTGCCCTATGCCAATCTTCGAACTCACCGCAAGATATTGGTCGTTGATGGAAGGGTGGTCTTCACCGGCGGCATGAACATTCGAGCCGGTTTCTCGGCCGAGGTTGCAGGCGAAGACAATGCACGCGATACGCATTTTTGCTTGACTGGTCCCATCGTCACCGATCTCTTCCATATAGCCGCTGAAGACTGGCGGTTTTCCACAAACGAAGCTTTGACGGGAGAGGCCTGGCACATCGCTCCTCCGGAAAAGCAATCTGGTGAACCGGTATTCATCCGTGCTGTACCCTCCGGGCCGGACCGCAGCCTTGAAGCCAATCACAAGATGCTCATGGGTGCGTTCTCCATAGCGCAAAGCCACATTCGCATCATGTCGCCCTATTTTCTGCCGGACCGGGAGCTTATCAGCGCCCTGGTCACTGCGGCTCGACGTGGCGTTGAAGTTGATATCGTCATTCCATCCAACAACAATCTCAAACTGGTGGATCGCGCCATGACGGCACAGTTCGACCAGATTTTGAAAAGTCACTGCCGGATATGGCGCGCCAGCGGCAACTTCAATCATTCAAAGTTGCTTTCAGTCGATGGCGTTTGGGCCTATGTGGGCTCATCCAATCTTGACCCCCGATCGCTGCGCCTGAATTTCGAGGTGGATCTTGAGGTCATGGATGCAGAGTTTGCATCGAAGGTAGAGGGATTGGTTCAGAAAGCTCTGAACGATGCAAAACCTGTCCTGCTTCAGGACCTGCGCGCCCGTTCGTTCTGGGAACGTTTGCTGGACAGGATTATCTGGCTAGGCTCACCCTATCTTTGACAAAGGCGGCATCCGCTACAGCTGATTTCAAATCAACATAGGCCTTGATCGGGAGATGATCGGAGGCAACGCGCGCCAGGGGCGTGTCGTGAACTTCGATAGTTGTCACCAGACTATGGGGATGCCCCAATACCCGGTCCAACGCCAATACCGGAAAGCGTGACGGAAAGCTTGGCACGGCATTTTTTACCGGGTCAAAGATCGGCGATAAGAAATGCAAGGAAGAACCCTTGCCAATGCGCCATTCATTCAGATCGCCCATCAGCAGCGTTGGCCGCGAAGGATCGGCATTTACAGCCCGTAAAATCGCTTCTGACTGCTGCTGGCGCGAATGCCTCAACAATCCGAAATGTGCCGCGATTATCCGTAAAGGTCCGGCGGCGAGATCAATGTCAACGACCAATGCGCCCCGCGGCTCAAGTCCCGGCAGGACGAGCTGCTGCACATGACGCACAACCCCTTCCCTGAACAAAAGAAGGTTGCCGTGCCATCCATGACCTTTGGGATGAAGCGACGTGACAGGCACAGGCACAAGGCTGTTTTCGCGATGCAAACGCGCAAGATCAAGCAATCCGGTACGCTCGCCAAAACGCTTATCAGCCTCTTGAATGGCGATGACATCCGCGCCGATTTCACTGATGACGTGTGCGATGCGGTCCGGATCAAATTTCTTGTCTATCCCGACGCATTTATGAACATTGTAAGAGGCAATCAGCAAATCATTGCGCACGACACGGGTCACGCCTGTAGGGCGCTTGTTGCGATTTCTGACAGCTGCCAAAATACTTGCTGAGACGCTTGGCTTGATTGGCCGCGCCGGTTTCTTGCTATCCATCAAATAGAGATAAGTCGGTATGCGCCGAATGGCAAGCAGGTGTTTTAGAGCCTGTTACCAACCAGATGCGCCAATTGCGCGCCTACCTCGTAATAACCTTCCCGAAGACCGCGCATCCCCTCCTCTTTCGGCTGGGACACCGGAAGCGGCAGATCGGCTTCACTGACGCGGCCGGTAATATGTTCGGCAAGCAAGCGCCCAAAAACAGTTCCTGGAGCAATGCCGCGGCCGTTATAGCCACTGAAGCTTATAATATTGGGCGCGAGCGTGTGGAACCTTGGAAGATTATCACTTGTCATGCCGATCTTGCCGTACCAGCCAGCTTCGAAGGTCACGTCCTTGATTTGGGGGAAGAGTTTGCGGATCGATCTTGCAGCCCAGGCTTTGTGAACAGCCATTCCTGTTCCGCGCAACGCACCGACGCTTCCGAAAACAAGGCGTCCGGCACGGTCCATCCGGAATGAGCTGAGAATTTCCTTCGTATCCCAGCCACCCTGACGTTCAGGCAAAATCGTGTCGCGCACATTTTCCGGCAAAGGCGTCGTGGCGAAATTGAAATAGGGCAAGTGCAAAAGTTCAGCTCTGAGAGCGGGCCATGGCGATGTGGTATAGGCGTTGGTGGCGACAATTACCCAGTCGGCGGAAATGGTGCCAGAAGGCGTCCGCACAAGCCAACGCGAGCCGGATCGCTCAGTCGCGCTCACGGCTGTCCTGGTATATATCGCAACGCCAATTGCCTGTGCTGCTCTGGCCAAGCCACGCACATAACCAAGCGGCTGTATCGTACCTGCCCGATTATCCAACAGTGAGCCAGTATATGCGCTCGATCCTACCTTAGCTGCCGTTTCCGCCGCATCCAGAAGATGAACAGCAGCGCCACGCGCCTGCCATTGTTCTGCACGCTGTTCGAGTTGCTTCATCCCGCTTTTGCCCACAGCGCAATGCAAGGTGCCCTTGCGCACCAGTTCGCACTCGATCTGATGTTTGTCCACGAGATTGAAAACGGATTGCGGCGCGTTGCCCAGAAGTTCAAGCAGGCGCTCGCCATGCAATTGCCCAAGCACGGCAGGCAAATCATTTGGCATTACCCACATGCCCGCATTGACGAGGCCAACATTGCGGCCAGAACCACCAAAGCCGATGTCCACCGCGTCGACAACTGCAACCTTCGTTCCGGCTTCAGCAAGATGCAATGCCGCCGAAAGGCCGGTAAAGCCTGCGCCGATTACCGCAACATCGACGGAAATATCGCCACGCAACGGTTCTGTTTTCGGTGCGGGAGGCGCCGTTTTTTCCCATAGGCCGTGCGAGTGTTCATCGTTCAGCATACCATCACCGTTTGGCCAGTATTATAGATTGCCGTTATAGATCGGGTTTCATTTTGCGAAAATGAAATTCTTGGAAGACATGATGCTTTCAGCGAATGACTGACATATCTGGTTGTTGGTCAGTAACCTGCGCCGCAATCCAGCTTATAAAGCTTTGCACAAGAGGATTCTCCTTTTTGTGCTCCGGCACGACAAGATAATAATTGTTCTCGGTTTGCAGTGGTTGGTCAAAGAGCACCTGCAGGCGGCCCGTCTCCAGCTCCTTTTCGATGAGATAGCGCGGAAGCAGCGCAAATCCCAGTCCCGCCAGAGCGGCTTCAATAACCATGGAAAAATGCTCGAACCGATGTCCCTTATAGGGACTGATGACTTCGGCTTGCTGTGTCTCGAACCACGACGCCCAAGCTTTCGGTCTCGTGGATAAATGCAGCAATGGTGCCGAATTTGCCAATCCGGCAGGCGTATCAACAGGATTGGCGCGGCATAATTCCGGGCTGCCAACAGGGACAATCATTTCGCTGCACAGATAGGTGCATGTGGCATGCGCCCAGACCGGCTGACCATAATGGATTGCCAGATCGAAAGGTTCTTCATCAAAATCAAACGGCTGGGAGCGGGATGCGACGCTTAACGCCATTTCCGGATGATCATTCAAAAAATTTGGCAGTCTTGGCATGAGCCACCGGCTGCCAAATGTCGGCAATGTCGCAATGCTCAATGATGATGCGGATTGCGATGCAGCCATGGCGCGCAACATTGTTTCTTCCGTCAAACCAAGCAGACGCCTGACCTCTGGCAAAAACTTCTGTCCCGCATCGGACAGTACAACCCGCTGACGTATGCGCTCGAACAAGAGCACGCCGATCTGGTTTTCAAGTTCGCTCAATTGCCGCGACACGGCGCTTTGTGTGAGACTCAACTCCTTTGCCGCCTGGGTGAAACTGCCATGGCGGGCCGCACATTCGAATGTTTGAAGAATATCGATGTCGGGGATCAGGCGTCTCGTTAACTTCATTCTCTTCTCGCATCAACCAAGTTTGAATCGTCGTAATACGTGGGGGCTGATAATCTGTATAATCCATATTGAGCATGACAGGAAAAGATTTGCTGTCCAAATTCAATGCGGAATCGATCATTATGAATTCATCGACGTTTCTTTCGCCGGATGCGATCCGGGCGTCTTTCTCTTCGGCCATGTCTTCCATGTATCGCACTGAGGTGCCTGCTTATGGAACATTGCTGTCACTGGTTGCCGAAGTGAATGCAAAAACACTCGCAGCCTCGCCCGAAATGGCACAGCGCCTTGAGCAAACCGATACGCTTGAACGTATATCGGAAGAGCGTCACGGCGCCATTCGCGTTGGAACCCCAGCCGAGCTTTCCATGCTTCGCCGCGTTTTTGCGGTCATGGGAATGTATCCTGTCGGTTATTACGACCTGAGTGAGGCCGGTGTACCGGTACATTCCACCGCATTCCGTCCCGTTGGCGATGCGGCCTTGAAGATCAATCCTTTCCGGGTCTTCACTTCCTTGTTGCGCCTTGATCTTATCGAAGATGCTGCGCTGCGCGAAGAGGCGCGCAAGACCCTTGATTCCCGTCAGATATTTACGGCAAAGGCTATTTCGCTTCTCGAAAAGGCTGAAATGAATGGCGGGCTTGACGCAGCTGATGCTGCATCCTTCGTCCAGGAGATACTCGAAACTTTCCGCTGGCATGATCATGCAAGCGTCAGCAACGACCTCTATCGGCGTCTGCACGATGCCCACCGCCTGATTGCCGATGTCGTGTCCTTCAAGGGACCGCACATCAACCATCTGACACCCCGCACTCTCGATATTGATGCTGTTCAGGCATTGATGCCCGCCAATGGCATTTCGCCGAAAGCGGTCATTGAGGGTCCTCCCACGCGCAACTGCCCCATCCTTTTGCGCCAGACATCATTCAAGGCATTGGAGGAGAGCGTTTCCTTCGTCAATGCTGAAGGCAATTGGGAGAAAGGCTCCCACACTGCACGTTTCGGTGAAATCGAACAGCGCGGGATTGCACTCACGCCCAAGGGCCGCGCGCTATATGACCGGCTGCTGACGAAGTCACGCGAGGTCATTCGGCCGGCGGCGGATGGCTCCAACGCGCAGGCCTATATTGACGCCCTGCAGGATGCGTTCGCCGGCTTCCCCGATGATTGGGCAACCATTCGCACGGAGAAACTCGGCTATTTCCGTTATTCCCCGGTTGCCACCTCGACTATTCGTGGCAGCGATCTTGAAGAGCTTATCCGCAAGGGTGCGGTGCAGTTCGATCCCATTGTCTATGAGGATTTCTTGCCCGTTAGCGCAGCAGGCATCTTCCAGTCAAACCTTGGCGATACGACGGCTCAAAACTTTGCGGCCAGCCCGAGCCAGCAAGAGTTTGAACTCCACCTCGGTGCTCCGGTCCTTGATGAATTCGAGCACTATGCCAATCTTGAGAACGCGTCCATCGAAGCCTGTTTACAGCAATTGCGCCCGGTCGCGCTTGCCAGCTAGGCCGTTTCAATAATCCGCGCCGGCTGATAAAAGCCGGTCAGCTCATTCGACAGATAATAAAAGGTAAGCAAGATGACTATTGCTCAGGAAGTAAAGACACTCCTTTCCAAGCTCGGCGTCGCAGACGCGGCTTATACGGGCGGCACGATGGCTTCATTCAGCCCGGTTACTGGTGAAAAAGTTGCCGATGTTGCAGTTCACTCCGCCGCAGATACTGCACAAGCAATCGAAGCTGCTGACGCCGCCTTCCGCGAATGGCGTCTTGTTCCAGCGCCGAAACGTGGTGAACTGGTACGCCTTTTTGGTGAAGAACTGCGCGCGCACAAGAATGACCTTGGCCGCCTTGTTTCCATCGAAGCTGGCAAAATCCCGTCAGAGGGTCTGGGCGAAGTTCAGGAAATGATCGATATCTGCGATTTCGCGGTTGGTCTTTCGCGTCAGCTCTATGGTCTCACCATTGCCACGGAACGTCCCGGCCATCGCATGATGGAAACCTGGCATCCGCTCGGCGTCGTTGGCGTTATTTCCGCCTTCAACTTTCCTGTCGCTGTCTGGGCGTGGAATACGACACTTGCCCTCGTGTGCGGCGATTCCGTTGTCTGGAAGCCGTCAGAAAAAACCCCGCTGACCGGTCTCGCCTGTCAGGCAATTTTTGATCGTGCCGCCAAGCGTTTCGGTGACGTTCCCGCCGGACTTGCGCAAACGCTCATGGGCGACCGCACGATCGGTGAAGCCCTTGTCGATCATCCGAAAGTGGCACTGGTTTCAGCCACAGGCTCCACACGGATGGGCCGCGAAGTCGGTCCGCGTCTGGCCAAGCGTTTTGCCCGTTCAATCCTTGAGCTGGGCGGCAATAATGCCGGTATCGTTTGCCCATCGGCTGATCTCGATATGGCGCTGCGTGCCATTGCTTTTGGGGCCATGGGAACAGCCGGTCAGCGCTGCACCACGCTTCGTCGTCTGTTCGTCCATGAGAGTGTTTATGACACGCTCGTCCCGCGCCTCAAAAAGGCCTATGAAAGCGTTTCCGTCGGCAGCCCGCTTGATACGCCTTCTTTGGTCGGTCCATTGATCGACAAGGCGGCATTTGACCATATGCAAAAATCAATCAGCGAAGCTGTTGCGCATGGCGGCAAGGTTACTGGCGGCGCACGCGTCGACACAGATCATGCCAACGCCTATTATGTGCGCCCTGCCCTGATTGAAATGCCAAAACAGACAGGACCTGTCGTTGAAGAGACCTTCGCTCCAATCCTTTATGTGATGAAGTATAGCGATTTCGATCAGGCGATTGTCGAGCACAATGCCGTCGGTGCTGGTCTGTCATCGTCGATTTTCACGCTTAATTTGCAGGAAGCCGAACGCTTCCTCAGCCCGGACGGTTCGGATTGCGGCATTGCCAATGTCAATATCGGCACATCCGGCGCTGAGATTGGCGGCGCATTCGGCGGCGAAAAAGAGACTGGCGGCGGGCGCGAATCCGGCTCGGATGCGTGGAAGGCCTATATGCGCCGCGCAACCAACACTGTGAACTATTCCAAGGCTTTGCCACTCGCTCAAGGCGTGTCATTCGATATTGATTGATTGAACTTCACTGCGATATTGTTGCTCCCGCTGTTCAAACGGCGGGAGCGATACTTCCATAAACCCGCCTAGGCGGACTGGAATTTCTCTCCAACAAATTGCCAGTTGACCAGCTTTGCCAGCAGTGCGGCAACATGCTCGGTTCGCCTGTTCTCATAGTCGAGATAGTAGGCATGTTCCCACACATCGATACCGAGTAGCGTCTTCTTGCCATCTGCCAGCGGATTGCCTGCATCCTGCATTCCAACGACGGCAAGTTTATCGCCATCCTTTACCAACCACACCCAGCCGGTGCCAAACACCTTGTCCGATTCCGCGACGATCTGCTTTTGCAATTCGTCAATGCCGCCGAATGAACTTTTCACCGCATCAAGCAAAGCACCCTCAGCGGCGGCAGGTCCACCTTTGAACTGTTCCCAATACAGATTGTGATTCCACGCCTGCGCAGCATTGTTGAAAATCGCCGTTTCATTTTCCTTTTTGGCGCGCACGACAACCTCCTCCAGAGGCAGTTCCGCGTAAGGCGTTTTCTCGGTCAGCGTATTGAGCTTTTTGTAGTAGCCCGCATGATGCTTTCCAAAATGTAGGCCGACAGTGCGAGCTGAAATGACCGGGCTCAATGCCCCTTCTTCATAGGGCAGTTCAGACTGCTTGAAAGGCATTGAAGCCTGGGCACGAACCGAGGGAGAGAAAAGCGTCGTGGCGGCTGCCGCGCCGGATAGCGCGAGCATATGACGGCGGTTCATTTTCATTTTTCATTCTCCTGCGTTCGGTGAATCTCCAGATACATCGCAAACGACTGCAAAGCGCCAGAGTTCCACCGTACACATCTGCTTGTGCAGCTCAATTTATGGTTTTTTCAATTCTGCAACGACTGCATCAAAGAATACATTTGGATCGATCGGCTCCTTGCCCACCGGTTTGGGTTGCGCGCCAAAAGTGACAATGACGACCTTTTCAGCCGGGTCAATATAGATGTTTTGACCTTGAATCCCGATGGCGGAAAATGCGCCATCCTTGATGGAAGGTTCTGTCCATGCGGTCCACCACATATAGCCGTAATCGAGCTTTTTGCCGCCTTTAAGCGTCTTTGGCGTAGTCGCTTCCTTTACCCAGCCCTCCGGCAATATGGACTTTCCATCAATAACGCCATTGTTCATGAAGAAGAGGCCGAAACGCCCGTAGTCGCGCAAGGTCGCGCTAATCCCACTGCCGCCAATCTCAACCCCGTCGGGCGAATCCAACCACCAGGTCGCATCGGTTTCCATTCCGAACGGCGCCCAGATTTTCTCCGACAGATAATCCGCAAGCGGCTTTTTCACCGCACCCCGTACTATCTCACCAAGAATCTGTGTTTCGCCCGTGCTGTAGGTATTCAATGTGCCAGGCTCAGCAGCTCGCGGCAGTTTCGCCATAAGCTCTACGGCAGAGCGCGGCTTTTGCGATATCTGCGCTTTTAACAGGGCGCGCCGGTCAGAGTTTGGGTCGGTATAGGTTTCATTCCATTTGACGCCAGACGACATCATCAAAACATCCCGAACCGAAACGCCATCATAGGCGCTGCCTTTCAGCTCAGGCACATAGTCCACGACTTGCGCATCGAGGCCCTTTATCAGCCCATCCTTTATCGCAATGCCCGCAAGGGTAGAACTGATGGACTTTGCCACCGACATCGACATCCAACGTGTCTTTTCCGTATTGCCGCGTTGATATGTTTCAAAGGCAATCTTGCCGTCCTTGATGACGAGCATGGCTGTAATATTGTCCAGCGCCACGAAATCGTAGAGATCGTAATCCTTTTCCTCATACTTGAATTTGACATTCGTGAGCTGCTTGTCAGCTTTTGGAAGATCGAGAGGCTTCGTTCCAGCCTTGATCGTGCGTGTTGGAAAAAGCCGGTCAATGTTCCGGTAGGTGCTGACTGCCAGATCCGGCAAGAGTGCGCCATCATAAACCTGTTCGACAGTCCCAATAGGCTCATTGCCATGCGGATATGTGCTTTCATCCGCCATCATGGGCGAAGTCGCCCCTATAAGAAGCGCTACCGTACTAAACATCGTGACTCTGAATGACGGCACAATCATATAATTTCGAAACATTCACATCTCCTCCTTTGTTGCCAGGCGAGAGTGCGGTGTTCTTCGCTTCGGTTCAATGCTTGAAACCGGTTTTTTCCATCATAGAGTGCATTAGCTCAGGGACGTGATCGCCAGATATATGCCGAGCAAGAGCAGCCCGCTGAAAAAGACACGCCTGAATGCTTCGGCGCTCATTCGCGCTCTAAGCATTTGTCCAATGAACATGCCCAGTAAAGCGGGAATCAGCGCAAGCAGCGAGACACCAAGCAACGGCACAGATGCCATTTGATCATCGGCATGCAGCGCGAGCCCAAGAGCCAGCGCGATCGTGGATACTGTGAATGACAGCCCCAATGCCTGAATCAGCTCTTCTTTTTCCAGCATCAACGCCTGCAGATAAGGAACCGCCGGAATAACGAATACGCCGGTTGCACCGGTCACGAGCCCCGTTATCAGCCCGACCAGCGGCGAGAGCAGATTTTCATAACGCACGCTCACCTGAAACCTGACTTGTAGCAATCCCAGCATTGCATAGATCGTCAAAGCTGCACCAAGGCCGGAGAGCGCAACGCCGGTGTGACCGCCTGTCAGCCAACCGCTTCCAGCAACGGTTCCAACAGCAACACCCGCCATCATGGTCCAGAGACGCTTGAAAAGCCGCTTGAACGATGGGCCTGCCAGCAACTGCCATATATTGGTGACGAAGGATGGAATAATCAGGATTGCCGCGCCCTGTGCGGGAGGCATGGTAATTGCCAGAAGGCCCATTGCGACGGTGGGCAAGCCCATTCCCACGACACCCTTTACAAGGCCGGCCAACAAAAACACCGATGCAACGGTAATCCAGATCATCGGAAAGGAGACAAGATGGCCAGTTGCGAGATTGACCAGATTTCCGGCGACTTCCATCATAGCAGCACTTCCTGTTCTTTTGAGCTATTCCACGCCGACTCTTGACCTTTCCCTATCAAGTCCACAATCTGGAATTGCCCGGGCCAGCCTTCGTTATGGCCGAAGTCACGAGGTGTTGGTTTGCGATTTGATCTGGTTGACCTGAGGTTGTTTTTGCATATCGCTGAAAGCGGCAGCATCACTGCGGGTGCAGACCGCTCGGGCCTCGCGCTTGCATCGGCAAGTGCCCGCATCAAGGGCATGGAGGATATGCTTGGCGTAGCGCTGGTTGAGCGGAAACGGCGCGGCGTCACCCTCACCTCGGCTGGGCATACACTCCTTCATCACGCGCGAACAATTCAGAATCAGATCGAGGCCATGACAGGGGATCTTGGCGAGCACGCCGATGGTTTCAGGGCGCGCATTCGTCTACTGGCAAATACGGCGGCGGCTACACAGTCTCTTCCTGAACTTCTATCGACTTTTCTCGTGGCAAATCCTCATATTGATGTGGACCTTGAGGAACATCCCAGCCACCTGATTGCTGAAAAGCTTGTCAATGGCTATGCGGATCTTGGCATTGCTGCCAGTTGGGCCGATCTGTCGAATCTCGAACAACGGCCCTTTTGCACCGACCGCCTCACAATCATCGCAGCGCATAATTCCCCATTTGCTTCCGGTGCCCGCTCAATCCGCTTCGAGGATGCGGTAAACGAACCCTTCATCGGCCTCAACATCGGCAATGCCTTACAGGAGCACATCATCCGGCGGGCAGCACAGCTGGGACGGCACCTCAACTTTCGGGTGCGTGTGACAACGCTGGAAACTGTCATCCAACTTGTTTCGAATAATGTTGGAATTGCCATTGTCCCGGAAGGGGCGGCACGCAAGTCCTCTCGCACGCGCAAATTGAGGATAGTTCCTCTCAGCAATGATTGGGCCACACGCCGCCTGTGCCTCTGTGCCCGTCGCTTCAGTGACCTCACACCGCAGGCAGCACGCCTTGCTGATATTTTGTCTCAAACGGGATAAGACGGCGGCGTTGAAAGCCAGGATGCCCTGCGGGGCGTCTACGACCCGACGACTTTCGGATCGCCCGCCTTGCCAAGAGCCTCGATCATGTAATCAACAACATCGTCCCCTACTGCCTCTTCGATTTCCGTCTCGTCATAGCCAGCAGCCTTTGCATCGGCGAGCAACGCGCGCGCAAGCTCCTCTCCTCGCTTTTCCGCATCACCAAGCTTATCAAGGTGGACGTTCTGCGCCGTCCAAGTCTTCACGAACGCCAGTGCTGGACCAAGTGTGATCATAATTTCTCCTCCAATTCAGCGCAGCGCCAATGAGAGCGCTAGAACCTTAATACCGTTCATATTCAAAATTCGCCATTGAAGCCTTGACGCGCATCGGCTAGAACCGCTTCGCGCATGCGAGCTGTCGCAGCCCCCATGCACCCGTAGCTCAGCTGGATAGAGCGCTGCCCTCCGAAGGCAGAGGTCACAGGTTCGAATCCTGTCGGGTGCGCCATTTCAGTAGAGAACTGCTGGAACTGCGGACTTCGCCCGCTGGGAGGGCGTAGCCTGCTCGGGACCGTTTGAGACAGTCACCTGACAATAGTGGTCGATGGCAAAACTTTGCGCTGTTTCCAGCCAAGCCAGATCAGGGCGAGCGCGGCAGCACCCATCCAGGGCAGCAGTAACAGGTTGAGCATTTGCCATCCAAGGAATTCCAGCAGCGCTGCTGCGCTCACCGAAGACATAAGCCCACAGGCAAAGATCGTCATGTCATTGGTCGCTTGCGCACGCCCTTTTTCGGCTGGCGTATAGGTGCTGGTCAGCAATGTTGTACCGCCAATATAGAGGAAGTTCCAACCGATTCCGAGCAGGACAAGCGCGCCTGCAAACGAACCGAAACCAGTTCCCGTCAATGACATGGTCACATGACCGGCCAAGAGAACCAGGCCCGTCAGCATAATAGGCAGCACGCCGAAGCGCGCGATCAACGAGCCTGTAAAGAAGGACGGCAAAAACATCCCAAGCACATGGAGTTGAATGACTGTCGCAGTGGCTGGGAGGTCGTGATGATGATGCGCCATCGCAAGCGGCGTTGCAGTCATGGCAAGAATCATGATTCCGTAGCCGGTCACGGCCCCGAAAAGCGCAACGAGATAGACTGGCTGAGTAACGATCTGGCCCCAGGACCGCCCCTTATCCGCATCACTATAAATGGCCTGCGGGGTGGGAACGCGAAGCCAGAGCAGCGCTCCGGCGGCAACCAGAGAGACCAGTGCCAAAAGCAGAAATGAACCGACATATTCGGGCTGCAGCAGCGGACCACCGAGGCGTGCAAGCATGGGACCCGCCACAGCCGCGACGACACCGCCTCCCAGCACGAGCGAGATCGCCCGGGAGCGGAAGGTCTCGTCAGCGACCTCGCTCGCAGCGAATCGGTAGAATTGTGCAAAAGATTGATAACCTCCGACCAGAAACGTGCCGAATGACAAAAGAAGTAGCGATTCCAGCCAGATGCCCAGTGCCGCGCAGAGCCCGCCAACAACACCAAGCAGCGCCCCGGCGACAAAGCCCGTCCGGCGGCCGACCCGTGCCATCCACATTGATGCAGGAAATGTCGCTGCCGCCGTGCCCAGAAACATCGCAGCGATCGGCATAGTTGCCAGCCCCGGACGCGAGGCGACCTGACCGCCGGCCAGAGCGCCGACAGTCACGACAAGTACCGTGACCGTTTGAAAGAGCGCTTGCGCGCTCGCTAGCAAAAATACCTGCCGATGCATGGGATTGCCGATCATGCGGATGCCCTTCAATGCAGCTTAAAGTTGATATACATCTCTAACAACAATCACCAATTATCAAAAGTATAGAATTGCCGGAAAACCATGGCGGCTCATTCTCGCAATGCTTCTGGGGGTCCGGGCCCTGCCTCAACGAGATGGAATGGAACAAAACGTCAAAAATACTGTTGCAATGTGTACGGCAAGACGGCATGCGTTGACTTGCCTTCATCGGGCACCCAACATGGCCGTTTATCAGACCTTAATCGGCATTCGATTATTGCTGGACGGCTAACATGACTGGTCAACGACAGAGCTCATTATGACACTGGAATCCGACTTGAACTTCTCCATCACTGATATTGAGCAGCTTGAAGACAGCCTGCGCAAGGCGATGCTTTCCAGCGATACTGCCGCGTTGGATGAATGTCTCGACGACAATCTCATCGCGATAGATCCTTTTGGACGCAGGCTGAACAAGCAGGAAAACCTCGATTTCCATCGTGCCAATATCCTTAAACTTGATCAGATTGACATGTTGGATTGCTCGGTGCGACTCATGGAAAATGCCGCGACAGTCTCATGGTTCGGAAAAATCGCCGGAACATATTACGGGGAAAGCTTTTCCGAAAAGCTCGCTTATAGCCGGGTCTGGTCACGAACTGACGGGCGGTGGACATTGATCCTCATCCACAGCACCAGAATTACGATGTGAGTTATCCGTCTTAAGTACCGCGATAGCTGGGACCAGAGCCAACTCACCCCAGTCGCAGATCAATGATTCAATGTGCGGAAACTGCTCTATTCGAGCTCCAGCACCTCTCCCGCTGTATAGATAATTTCCGGCGGGCCATACTCGCCAACATCCGGCTTCGCTTCCCGGGCCCAAGCGATAACACCAGCATGTTTTGAAGCCAAATCCTTGGCGGTGCGGATGGCGCGATCTTTTGTTTCGAATTGCTGCGGTTCTCCAACCGGGAAAAGCTCGCCAGCATCCCCTTGGTCGAACGCTATGACGACAATCAATTGCACTGGGTCCATTACACTAGCCTTACGTCAAACGATAATTTTAATACTGACCCAAGAATTCAAAGGCAGGCCTTCGATCCAGAAAACATCAGTAAACACATGAGGCCATAGGTGCCCTATTTGGTACTAAACGCCAAGCACTAACAGCGGTTCCAATAGCGGCACTATGTTACTGCTTTTGGTAACGTTTTATTTCAAAGCGCACCTTGCGTGATCTTATTCGGCGGCCATATAATAGCGGATGATAACTCCTCCACAAAAAAATAGCCCTGCAGCAAGCTCTGATGCTCGTCCTTGGCTTAAAATTCTAAGCCAATATCGCAAACCGCATAGAGGCCGGAGCGCCTTTGAACTTGCGGTTACGCTTGTTCCTTTCGCTATTTTCTGGGCTTTGTGCTGGGCCGCTGTCCATTATGGCTATTGGTGGGGTTTGGTTCTCATTATTCCAGCAGCAGGCTTCCTGTTGCGATTGTTCATGATCCAGCATGATTGCGGCCACGGATCATTCTTTGCTCACCGCCACACGGATGACTGGACTGGCCGGGTCATTGGCGTGCTGACATTGACACCTTATGATTATTGGCGACGCAGCCACGCTATTCACCACGCCTCGGCGGGAAATCTGGATGAACGCGGCATTGGTGACATTACTACGCTGACGGTTGCCGAATATCGCGCGCTGTCGCGTTGGGGCCGGATTGGCTATCGCTTCTATCGCCACCCGGCGGTCATGTTTGGTGTGGGGCCTGTTTGGCTGTTCTTCTTCAAGCAGCGTCTGCCCTTCGGCATGATGCGGTCTGGTGCTGCGCCGTGGATTTCAACCATGGCAACCAATCTTGGCATCGCTGTCTGCGCCATATTTCTGATGTGGCTTGTCGGCGTCGGTCCATTTCTGCTGATACACCTGCCCATCGTTACGCTTGCGGGAGCGGCGGGTATTTGGCTGTTTTACGTTCAGCATCAATTCGAAGAGACGCATTGGTCATCGGCACCGGAATGGCAGTTCCATGAAGCCGCCCTGCATGGTTCTTCGCATTACATATTGCCGGGTTTTCTCCAATGGATCACCGGCAATATTGGCATTCACCATGTTCATCACCTTTCCAGCAAGGTTCCCTGCTACCGGCTTCCGCAAGTTCTGAAGGACTATCCGGAGCTTGCCGATATTGGCCGTATTACAATCATGGAAAGCCTGCGCTGCGTGAAGCTTGTATTGTGGGATGAAAACCGCAAAAGACTGATTTCTTTCAGGGAAGCAAGGGCGCAGGTCTGATATCAGCGCCCGGCCCTCGCGCGATCACGCAATCGACAGATGCTCTTTGGGCCTCGCGGTGCGGGCCAGTCTTATTACCGCAAGACCCAGGATTGAGAATATACTGCCAACAGTGCCCAGATAGTTCAGCCCCAGATTGGTGATGACCAGCCCTCCGATCATTGATCCTATGGCAACCCCAAGGTAGAGCGCGGAATAATTGAGCGATAAAGCGAGCGGCGCACTTTCCGGCGCTATCGCCAATATGCGGCTTGCCTGCGCCGGTGGAAACATCCAGGCGATAACGCCCCAGACCACCATGTGCGCGATCAAGACAATACCGGCAAACTCATGTGGCAAGGTCATGATCCAACTGACCAGGATCAGGGCAACTGTATTGAGAATGGATGCAGCAATCACCGTTTTGGTGGCACCGAAGCGATCGGCCAACTGCCCGCCAAGAAAATTGCCGAATGCCGCGCCAACTCCAAAAGCCAAAAGGATAATCGGCAAGTATTCACGGGAAAGACCTGTCCCCTCCAGTGCAACAGCCGCGATATAGGTATATACGGCAAAGCCTCCGGTCATATAGAGAAGCATGGTCAAGAGTGCGGGCAGCAGGCCCGGATGACGGATGACGCTCAGGCGCTTGGCCAAGGTCATTTTATCTGCGTAAAGGCCGCGTGGCAGCAATAGCCAAACGATCAACGTGGCCAGAACACCGATCAGGGCAATGAACAGATATGTGCCGCGCCAGCCCGCAAAGCTGCTTATAAATGCCCCCAATGGCGCGCCAAACGCCACGGCCAGAGTTGTTCCCCCGACGATCACAGAGATCGCTCTGGCGCGATGATGCGGCTGCGATATTGCAACGGCTGTCGCCTGCGCTGTCGCGGCATAAAGCCCGGCAACCACTGCAATCAGGAGGCGTGCTATCAGCAAGAGAATATATGTCGGGGATATTGAAGCAAGAATAGCACCGAGAACAAAAACCAATGCGCTTCCAGCCAGCACGATACGCCTATCCAGCGCACCTGTGAGGGCAGCGACGATGGGCGCTCCAATTGCATAGGCGAAAGCATAGGTCACAACCAGATAGCCTGCCTGAACAAGACTTACCCCCGTGTCTCCAGCGATCTCGGGCAGAAGGCTTGCCACGACAAAGCCTTCAATGCCGATTGCAAATGTGCCCAGCGCCAGTCCTACAAGACGAATGTCCATGGCTAATACCTAGATGTTCAACGATCATTGAACTATTCGCCTCCTCCAAATCAAAGTCAAGCGGTAAGTTCAATAATTATTGAACATTGAAATCTCTCCTGCCAATTGCTATTACATAGGTATGACGAACGCTCTGTATCATCCTGCTCCGGAAGAAATCGCTCTGCCAGCTGTTCTTGCAGCACTGGGCGATGAAACCCGCCTGACAATCATCTCCATGCTTGCGAGATTTGGCGAAGACGAGCGCAATATGACCTGCAGCTATTTTCTAAGCCTCGGATCCAAAACCGCGTTGAGTTATCATATTGGCAAGCTTCGTGAGGCGGGCATTATTTACGTTCGCCCTGAAGGGACAAAACGCTTGCTGTCCTTGCGGCGCACGGATTTGGAAAAGCGGTTTCCCGGTTTTCTGGATTCAATTCTGGCATCAGCAACGCAGCTCTCACCTGGCGTTGCTCCCTCCTCCACTGAATTTCCGAAACAATCAGGATTGCCATCATGAGAATAACGCCAAACGGCTCTGTCCCCTCGCGCCGCCCTCCTTCCGATTGGTTTACCGGAACTGTCTGGCAGGATCCAATCATTGAAGCGGAAGAACCTGCGCGATTGCGCGCTGTAATTGTCCGTTTCGAGCCAGGTGCTCGTACGGCCTGGCACACCCATCCACTCGGCCAGACTTTGCACGTGACATCCGGCTCCGGGCTTGCTCAGGTTTGGGGCGAAGCAATAAGGGAGATCAAGGCTGGGGATACAATCTGGATTCCCCCGGGCGAAAAGCATTGGCACGGCGCTAGCCCCACTACTTTCATGACCCATATTGCCATGCAGGAAGCGCTCGACGGCAAAGCGGTGGAATGGATGGAAAAGGTTTCAGATACGCAATATTCCGGCCACGATTAGTCTGCTACATTTCTGTTACCCTGTTCGGGTTGGAAATGTATGTTCGCATGAAAGGGAATAATCATGGCATTCGAAGACATCAAAGCCAGAATCGCACTTTTGGTTGAAGAGATGGTCAAGCGGCCAGCGGATGCTCATGAAATCCATGAAACCTTGCGCGAACATTTGAATGAGCTCAGGGCCATGGGCATGCCCTTGCCCGATGACCTTGTAGCGCTTGAACGCAAGCTCGAGACTGATTTCGATTCATAATCGCCATTATAGCGGCCCATTGAAATTATCGTCGAGCCGTCCGTCGACAGAGTGCCTGCGTCTGTAGCCCGTTGAGCTCCTGCCATCCAGGGCTCCAATATCGCGCATCATATGGTCTGAGAACTCATCCAGACGGACATGACTGACAGGCGCGTTTTTGCCGTGCCCGGTTCTCAATCCCTTGATCCAATTTATCCATGCGGAGAATACTGGTTTGGGTGGTGTATGCGCTTTTGACATGTTCATTTCTCTAACTCCGAGTAAAGGCTGTCGGCCCTTTGTTGAAGCGAAGATGCGCCATACCCCAGTTGTTTTCCAACAAAACGGCAAGTAGTATGCATAAGGACAGCTTATGCGAGAAACTTGATGCAACTCCCTCCCTTATCTGCCATCCGGGTTTTTGAAGCCGCTGCACGCCACGGCAATTTTACCAAGGCCGCCGAAGAGCTGGGCATGACCCAAGCGGCTGTCAGCTATCAGATCAAGCTGCTGGAAGAGCGTATTGGGGCGCTGCTGTTTTTACGCAAACCGCGTCAGGTTGTGCTTACTGAAGTGGGCGTCCGGCTTTCTCCAGCGATCAGCGAAGCGTTTGAGCTTATGCGCGCTGCCATCGCCGCCACACGTGAAAATGCTGACGGCGTCTTGACCGTTAATACAATACCGACTTTTGCTTCAAACTGGTTGGTGCCGCGATTGGGGTCTTTCCAGCTATCACACCCGCAATTGGCGGTACGATTGCAGGCGAGTCGGGAATTGATCGACTTTAACCGCCATCAGGTCGATGTTGCCATCAGGTCGGGAAATGGAAAATGGCCTGGCCTGACGAGCCATAAGCTTTTTGCTGCGGAATTTTCTCCGATGTTGACACCGGCATTAGCTGCCTCGGTCGGAGGGATAGAAACTCCAAGGGATCTTCTCAAATTACCAATTGTCGACACGGGAGATTATTGGTGGAAATTATGGTTCAGGTCGGTAGGCATTGATAATCCGGATCTGAAAGGCGACCCTCGCAACCGCTTTGGCGATCAGCATCTGGAGGGCAAAGCTGTTTTGGCTGGCATGGGCGTTGGAATTCTCACTCCCGCCTTTTATCAATCCGAAATTCAACAAGGTCAGCTTATCCAACCATTCGATATGGTTGGTGCAGATGCGGATCATTTTTATTGGCTGGTCTATCCTGAAGCACGCAGAAATGTCCCAAAGATCCGCGCTTTTCGCGACTGGATGCTGGAGCAAATCGGCAGCAACGGCAATTGAAAAGGGCGGGTTTAATCCCGCCCGCTCCGATCTTTAAAATACTGCGAGATAGCGCAGCAGCGAGATAATACCGATCACCACCACGATGACCTGAATAATCTGCTTGGCACGGCCATCCAGTGGCAGCATCTGGATGAGATAGAGCACGAGAAAAATCACCAGAACGGTGATCAAAAGACTGATCAAAATCGACATTATTTATTTCCTGTTTTCGGGATCAATACGAGTGTAGCCCTTAGAAACTCTCGTGAGCCGGCTTTTGTTCCATGCAATGCACGTAAAGAGTGCATTGTGCTCGTCCTGCATTGTTTGCTCCGGGCTGCACTGATAGTTTGCGGCAACCGCCATGCTTTCAGGAAATACCCATGCGCTCCTTGTTTCATTTTGCCTATCATGTAACCGATCTCGATGAAGCTCGTCGCTTCTATGGCGAGATTCTTGGCTGCGAGGAGGGTCGCAGCACGGAAACATGGGTTGATTTCGATTTCTTTGGTCATCAGATTTCGCTGCATTTGGGTAAGCCATTCGAGACAACCAATACCGGTAAGGTGGGTGATCACATGGTGCCCATGCCGCATTTCGGCATCATACTTGCGCTTGAGGATTGGAACAGGCTGGCAGATCGGCTGAAGGCTGCAAATGTCGAATTTGTCATGCCACCGGTTGTACGCTTTAAAGGCGAGCCGGGCGAACAATGGACAATGTTCTTCCGCGATCCGTCGGGCAATCCCATCGAAGTCAAAGGCTTTGCCGACTTCGCCAGCATCTACGCCAAGTAGCTTAAAATCCATGGAAGTGCCGCCGTCCAATATCAAGGCTGCGTTCTGGATGACCGGATCGCTGGCAGCCATCATTCTGATGGCGGTTTCCGGTCGCGAAGCTTCCAAAGAGCTGAATGTCTTTCAGATCATGGAGATGCGGTCGTTGATCGGCCTCGCCATGCTTTATCCGCTTATCCGCTCATCGGGCGGTATAAGAGCGATGCGAACCAGCCGCATCTGGCAGCATTTGGGCCGTAATACCGCACATTATGCCGGTCAGTTTGCATGGTTGATGGCGCTGTCAATGATCCCATTGGCGCAGCTCATTGCAATCGAATTCACCACGCCAGCCTGGACCGCCATCATGGCCGTGGCGTTTTTGGGCGAGCGGCTCAATATCTGGCGCATGCTTACAATAGCGCTTGGAATTATCGGCGTGATCATCATCGTTCGCCCCGGTATCGGCACCATTGAAATCGGTCAATTGATCGTGCTTGGCGCCGCTTTTACCTTCGGGATTTCTTTCACTATGGTCAAATCTCTGACGCGCACGGAAAGCGTAGTCAAAATCATTTTCTGGATGCTGGTCATTCAGTCGGGCATCGGTCTTTTACCTGCCCTGCATAGCTGGCAATGGCCGAGCCTACACGTCATGCCATGGGTTATCATTATTGCCTTCACCGGCACATTCTCGCATTTCTGCATGGCGAAAGCTTTGCTCTATGCCGATGCCACTGTGGTCATTCCCATGGATTTTCTTCGCGTGCCCCTCACCGCAATCGTCGGCTGGCTGGTCTATTCCGAACATATCGATGTCTATACTGCCATCGGCGCGGCGCTGATCCTTTCGGGCAATTTGCTCAACCTCAAGAATCGCAAGGCCTAGAGAAGTCTATTCGTCGGGCTTCTGCATGTCTGATGCATCGGCGTCATTCTTGGCCAGATCCTGCATTCGCGCTTCCGCAGCAGAGGACAGATGCGACCAGATTTTTGCAAGGCTGCCAGCGGCGCGGCTATAGGTTTCGTCAAGCCCCGGCTTGTTGACCAGTTCCTGAACCTCCTTGAAATCGTCGACACCTTTTTGAATTACCCGGTGCAGCCTGGAAACCTGTTCCAGCGTAAGGCTGGGCTTTGAAAGTGCCGCGGGAACCTGCTTTACAAGCTGCTGAACCAGATCGGCATGCTGCTTGAGCCGCGCGACCCCAGTGTTTTGTATCTTTCCATCTTCTGTCATGGCTGCATATTCGCCTGCATCCGGCACGAAAGACAGCCCATATTGCTAATTAATGCTGAATCTGGGGTGTCACGTCGGGCAGCCCAACCGAATGCGCTATCCGATGTAACTTGCTTGGCTCGGCCTCAGCGCCCGTCTCGATACCATTGAGCTCTTCCACGGTCAGGCCGCTGGCAATTGCGAGATCTTCGACCGTATAACCGAATTTTTCCTTGATTGTTTTTACAAGATTGACCCCGGCAGTGATCGCGGAGGCTGTTGTTTCAATCACATCGGCCATTGTCATCTCCTTGTTTGGAAAATTTGCGTCTCCGGTAATGCGCCGCCGCGAATTTGGTTCCTATGCTTTCGGCATATTCTCCGCCAGAAAATCAATAAATGTGCGCACGCGAGTAGCCAGGTAATCATGCCCGACAAATACAGCATTGATCTGCTCCATATCGCCTGCATTGTAATCCTCCAGAATGACCTCCAGCCGACCGGCTTCTATGTCATCGGCCAGATGAAAATATCCGAGGCGCGCTATGCCCAACCCAGCCAGACACATCTGCCGCACGATTGCGCCGCTGCTCGCCAGAAAATTGCCGGAAATACCCATCCGCTCGATTTCACCGGTATCGCGATTTTTGAAGGGCCACTCCTCAAGAGCGCGGCGGAAATTGAAATTCAGGCAATTGTGCTTCTCTAGATCGGCTGGCTGCTTGGGCCTGCCTCGCCTTGCAATGTAGTCCGGAGATGCAACTACAACCTTGCGGCTTTCACACAGTTTGCGTGCTTTCAGGTTCGAGTCGCGCATCGGGCCAACGCGAATTGCGATATCTGCTCGCTCGCCGATAAGATCAACCACGCGCTCGCTCAGGGTGAAATCAAGTTCTACCTCGGGGTATAATTCCAGAAATTTCGGCATAAGCGGAAGGATGAGAAATTGACCGACCGCAACCGACGAATTGACCCGCAACAATCCATGCGGCGCGACCGATGCACCAGAGGCGACGACGCGCTCGGTTTCTTCTATTTCAGAAATGATCCGTAGCGCACGCTGGCGGTAAATCTCGCCTTCAGGCGTTAACTGCAATGAACGTGTTGAGCGTACGAGCAAGCGTGTACCGAGCCGATCCTCGATACGGCGGATCATTTTACTGACCGCCGATGGCGAAAGGCCAAGCTTTCTGCCTGCCGCAGAAAAACTGTCCAATTCAACCGCCGTCACGAAGACGTCCATTTCTCCGGCTCTATTATCCATATCAGACCCCGCTACCGCTTATGAATTAGTTTCACAACAGCTGGTCGATAACAAGGAATTATCACACTGGCTGTTTAAGCCCATATGAGGCTTTGGATCATCAGATTTTGTAGCTGCCGCAAATGAGAGGAATAAAGAATGTTCAATGTAAGCGCTCATGGAGCAAAAATTCCGGCAATCGGGTTTGGCACGTTCCGTATGCCTGGCGCGGATGTGCTTCGCATGGTTCCCGCTGCTCTGAAGCTCGGCTATCGCCATATTGATACCGCACAGATCTACGGCAATGAAGCTGAGGTGGGTGAAGCAATCAGGAACTCCGGCGTCTCGCGCGGCGATATATTCCTGACCACCAAGGTTTGGGTCGATAAATACAAGCATGATGATTTCATCAAGTCGGTCGATGAGAGCCTGTCGAAACTAAAGACAGACTATGTTGACCTTCTGTTGCTGCATTGGCCAAAGAGCGATGTGCCTCTGGCCGAACGCATTGGAGCGCTCAACGAAGTCCGCGATGCGGGCAAGGTCCGCAATATCGGCGTCAGCAATTTCAGTTCAGCCCTCATGGCTGAATCAGTCAAGTTGAGCAAAGCTCCGATCGTGACAAATCAGGTGGAATATCACCCCTATCTTGATCAAAGCACTGTGTTGAAGGCCGCGCGGGATAGCGGCATGAGCATCACCGCCTATTATGCCATGGCCGATGGCAAAATCATTGGCGATCCGGTCATCAAGGCAATCGCCGCAGCCCATGGCAAGAGCGAAGCGCAGGTTGTTCTGCGTTGGATCATTCAGCAAGAAGGCGTCATCACGCTTTCCAAAACTGTCAGCGAAGAACGCGCCAAGAGCAATTTCGAGATCTTTGATTTCGAACTGACCAATGAAGAAATGCAGGCCCTGCATGCACTTGCCAAGCCAGATGGACGGATTGTCAATCCGGGCCATCTTGCTCCAAAGTGGGATTAACTCTCCCCAACTTTGCTATTGGAACGCGGCATCTCCTCAACCGAGGAGGTGCCGCAGTCGCGTTTAGTCCTATCTGTGAATTGAATTCATAACCATTGAGCATGATCTGGTCATTATCAATGGAATTGCGATGGCTCATATTGGGGGCAACCAACCGGCCATCAGTAATTTCTATTTGAGGGCTGGCTTAACGCAGCATCCAATCAAAGGATAGGATCATGCCTCTCGCACTTCTGGCGCTGACGATCAGCGCCTATGCCATCGGAACCACAGAGTTCGTCATTGTCGGCCTCTTGCCCACAGTTGCCACAGATCTCAACATTACGTTGCCGCTCGCCGGGCTTATCGTCAGCGTTTATGCGCTTGGCGTCACCTTCGGCGCACCCATACTGACCGCCCTCACAGGCAGAATCGAGCGCAAGCCATTGCTGCTCGGTCTCATGGCCCTGTTCGTCGTCGGCAACACGGCGGCAGCACTCTCGCCTACCTATGAGCTATTGCTCGTCGCCCGCGTCATCAGTGCGTTTGCCCATGGCGTGTTCTTCTCGGTAGGCGCAACAATCGCCGCTGATCTGGTTGCGCCCAATCGCCGTGCCTCAGCAATCGCCATGATGTTTCTTGGCCTGACTGTTGCTATCGTCACAGGTGTTCCACTCGGCACATTTATCGGCCAGCAACTTGGCTGGCGTGCAACCTTCTGGGCCGTAACCGTGCTTGGCATCATCGCATTCCTTGCCATTGCATTCCTTTTGCCATCCAAGATCGCAAAAGCCGCCCCTGCCCGCATCATTGATCAGATTCGTGTTCTGGGCAGTGGCCGTCTTCTGCTTGCCTTTGCCATGACCGCGCTTGGCTATGGCGGCACCTTTGTGATGTTCACATTCCTTGCACCTGTTCTCGAACAGATCACTGGCTATGCCAATTCCACGGTCAGCCTGATCCTTGTACTTTATGGCCTGTCCATCGCCGTTGGAAATATGGTCGGCGGACGCGTCGCCGATGGCAATCCAGTCAGAGCGCTTGCAGTCATGTTCCTATTGCAGGCCATCGTTCTGGCGGCGTTCACCTTCACCGCCACATCGCCGGTCTGGGCGCTAATAACTCTGGCCGCTTTAGGGGCATTGTCCTTCTCCAATGTGCCCGGCCTCCAGCTCTATGTGGTGCAACTCGCCAAGATCCATACACCTGAAACGGTTGACGTGGCTTCGGCGCTGAACATCGCTGCCTTCAACCTTGGCATTGCCGGTGGTGCCTTCCTTGGCGGCATTGTCGTTGCTTCGCCGCTTGGCCTTGGTGCCACACCCTGGGTTGGCTCGCTGCTTGTTATCGGTGCGCTTGGCCTTACCCTTTGGAGCCAGATGCTCGACCGACGCGAGTCTGCCCGGGTTCTCGCCCACGCCTGACAGGCTCAAAACTTGGCAGCCTTGTAAAAATCGGTAAGGTCAGCATGAGATTCGCAAGAGGTTTTTCATGCTGGCCGAAGTGGCACTGCCCATCAAGCTGACTTTCAAGCTCTGGTTGCGCTTCTGGCCCCAATTGGTGGCCGTGGTGCTTCTAGGGCTTTCTGCTTCTCACATCCTGATGTATCTGGCCGTTAAAACAGCCTATATGAACCATTATGCCGGGCTTGGCGTGTTGACCCTCGTTGCGCTTACGCAGCTGGTAACAACTGTTTCCATGATCCAGATTGTGCGCCCGGGACTGCCTTCTGTCAGCGCTGCCCAAGCACAATCCGACAAGGCAGCGGCGGGCAGCGGCTCCGGATTCTCCCGTTTGACGACGATTATCGCTGTCGCTCTTATCCCGTTCTTTGCCTATTACGCAGCCTGGGGTTTTCTTGGCGATACGGTTCGCCAATATTCCCGCTTGGCCCTGTCGATGATGCCCTTTGGCGGAAATGGCAATGTTCTGGATGTCCTAGACTCCAAATGGATATTGCTGTCCGTTGCGCTCTCCTGGCTTGTTCGCTGGTTTGCCAAGACCATGAAAGAACGCACAAAGCGATCTTTCTGGGAAATCGTCATTGTGGTTTGCGAAACCAACTGGATTTTCATCGGTCTCTACATTATCAGCCGCTGGAAAGATGACTGGATGCAGGCACTGGTCAATGGCAAACTATGGTCATGGTTTGAGCAATTGCTTGCCGGGATCGCGCAACCTGTTTCGGTTGCCTATGCGGCGACAATGATCCCGGTAGAACAGATTCCCGAAAGCTTTGGCACAATTGCCACCAACCTGTTTTTCCACACGCTTTTACCCGTGATCTGGCTGGTCATGATTGCGCTGGTCTATGGCTATGATGTTCGTGACCAGAAAGAACTCATGCGGGTGCATCACCGGGTCGAGCGTTTTGGCGAACGCTACCAGGCAGTGCCTAAATTTATCCGAGACTTTATCAATCACTTCGTCAGCGGCTACCGCTCGCGTTATCTTCCAATCGCCAATGGCGTGCGGCTGACACTGAATTCCGGGCTGCTGCTCATCGTCACGCTCATCCTCGGCTATCGCTTTATCGAATGGGTGGCAGCATGGGCATGGCTGGGCGCAGCCCATATAATCGGCCCGCAACCCGGCAGGATTTGGGAATTTGCTGGCAATGCGATTGTCTTTTTATTGGGCAGCCCGATGCAGGATTCTTCCACCGGCCTGCTCGTGGAGCCCTTGCGCATTTGTTTCCTCGCCGCGATTTTGGAAACAGCCTTCTCGATGAGAAGAAACCCTGCACTTGCTTCAACCTCACTTGAAGGGGCGCGGTAAAAGCGGCCTATTCCGTGCGAGCAAATTTCAGATAGTTGGGCCGCTCGCTATACATCCCCAATGTCGGGCGCAGTTCATCCGCGACCGCTACCGGCACGAGGAACCGCTCTTCGATCACCATTCTTGTGCCTTTTTCCGCTCCTGAAAATATGGCCGACGTGCATGTCTGGATACCCTCTTTTGCAGGGCGCATTCCGGGAATGGACGTTGGAGACCAAGAGCGACCAGCCTTGTCTGTCAGTCGGATTGCACACATGAGCCATCGCTCCTGCAAATTGGTATCGCCGATCTCCACGAGAAATCTTGCAATCACAGGCACGGAACCTGCGGGCAGCGAGCCGGGGCGAATGCCCTCTTGCACCTTCCGCGTCCCGTAAAACTGCCAGTCGCTGCCACCATAATGCTTGACCTCACCCGCAACCACTTCAGTGGGGTATAGATCGGTGTAACGGCTCATTTCCACATAGTCGCCATAACTGATGGTGAACAATGAGACCGGGACAATCACCAGCAGGGCCCACAGGCTGCGGCGGCGCCAGCGGCGCTCGGAAGGTTGGGTATCATAATCCGTCACAGCCATCGCGTCAGCTTCCCGCAGCCGGTTGTGGACGTGATATGTCGAAACGATCGACGATCAACGGCATGCCATCATTGAATTTTTTGAAGTCGTCGATTTTGATCCGCGCTTCGGAATCCAATGAGGGTTTCATCTGCGCCGATAGAAGCAGCGTCGCGCCATTGACCTGATCGGGCAATATCTCAAACGCCAGTTGCACCTGTTTCGGCAATCCGGGCTCGAGCATGTAAGGCGGTTGTCCGGGCAACCAGCCAACGCGATTGCTTTGTGCAAATCTGAGGCCGGTAGGTCCTCGCCAGATGGCCGTTGAAACACCCGTACTTTTGGTTGTTGCAGCAAGCTCTACCAAGGCGACCGCCCAAAGACCGGAGGTCGTAAGCACCTTTTCTTTTCCGAACTGTGTATAAGTCAATTCGCGCGCAAAAATCACCTGATTGAGCGTTACGTCAAATTCCCGTGTGTGCACTCGATCATGCATCTTGCCATAGGCAGCAATCGGCCCTGTGAGTTCGCCATAACGCGGTTTCGTCACCCACATGCCGTACAGCAAGGCCACCGCCACAAGGATGACGGCAATATTCGCCAAGCGGCGCATCAGCCCTGCTCCCTTTGCAGCGGCAAGCGCACCGAACCCACAATGCTTTTGCTCCACCACCCCGGCGTTCCGGTCAAATTGTTGCGATGCTTGAATCCCCAAGCCTCAATTGCCAGTTCAACATCATTGCCCGCCACCACATCGCTGGGCATCAGCCAGACATAAACCATTTTCTCCGGCATTCCGGGTTGCAGATTTGGCGACATGGATTCATCGCGCGTAAGATAGACCATCGGTTGTTCGGTCTTTTCTGCAATATTGGCAGGCCATTGAAAGATTTTGTAATAGCCGCTATCGGACTCGATCGTGCGGTTCATCAATTCCACTTCAAGGATGATCGCCTTTTGCCCGTCCTTCGGTGTCGTGCTGTAAACTTTCTGGTCAGTTACCCGAATTGAAAGAGGCTTGATAAGCCACTTTCCCGCCTCCATGGATTGACCGGCTGTAATTTGCGGAAGCTGCGGCTTTTCAGCCGCTTCAAATGCTCCCAATACAAAGGCGAGCCCCAACGCCGCGAATGAACCAAGCCCTGCTGTCAGCCAGGCCGTAGCCTTGCTGCGAAACGTGACGAAATGGGACCACATCTATCTGCGTCTCTCCACAACCGTTCCGTAACCCAGAAAATGAGTCGCGCTGGACAGACCATGCAACAGCAAGGGGGTGTTTTTCAACCCTGCGGAGAAACCGTCCCGATAAGGCTACTTGTGTGCGACTTGCGGCAGATAGGCATTAACAAGACTTACAACTTGCGCATCGCGCTGTCTGGCAGTTTCGCCGCCCATCACGACAGCGACGAGCTGGCGGCCATTATCACTGATCGATGTGACGATATTGAAACCGGAGGCGCGAACATAGCCTGTCTTGATGCCATCTGCGCCGTTCAACTGGGCCAGAACACGGTTATGTCCACGGATGATTTTGCCGTCGAACATGAAATCCTGTGCTCCGAAGTAATGATATTGCTGCGGATAATGCTTACGCAAAGACAAGCCCAGCAAAGCCATATCTCGCGCAGTGGTAATCTGCTGCGCGTCGGGCAACCCGGAAGCGTTGTGAAAAATCGTGCCGCGCATACCAAGCTGTCGGCCTTTTGCGGTCATCTGGGCCGCAAATTGCTCTTCAGTTCCGCCCAGATACTCGGCTAAAGCCACGGCAACATCATTAGCGGATTTAACCACCAGCGCCTTGATTGCTGTATCCACATCAATCGTTCTGCCGGGTTTAAGACCAAGCTTGCTTGGTGCCTGCGAGGCCGCACGAGCCGAAATCGGTATCTGCGTATCCTTGCTGATCCGCCCCGATTGCAACGCCTCGAATGTCAGATAAAGCGTCATCATTTTGGTAAGCGATGCCGGTATGCGCGGCAGATCGGCACCCGCTTGATAAAGCACGGCACCCGTGCTGCCATCAACCACGATGGCAGCGGATTTTTCAGTCGTTGGGGCTGGCGTAATTGCCCCAACGGAATCGAGCGACGTTGCCGTCGTGCATCCACTTGCAACGCTTAAGGTCAGACCCAACACAGCTACGAATTTCACGACAGGATGCAAAAACATGGATACTCGCGGCATATTGTGGTTGGACCAGATGCGCCTTGTTAGCTGATTTCAGCGGCAACGCCAAGCGGTCGCATGAGCATCAGGCTGTCAGAACAACCTTGACGCTGCGCGACCTGTCCAGCGCCGTACGGAAGGCCTCTGGCGCGTCGGCGAGTTTGTATTCGCCTGTTACCAGCTTGAGGACATCAATCTTGTTTTCAACAATCAATTCCACAGCCTCGAAGAATTCATCGCCAAAGCGGAATGTGCCGATCAGATCGAGTTCCTTGGACATGACCGCATTGGCAGGCACGGGAATTGATCCACCGGCAAGATTGCCGATCTGAACAACTGTGCCACCGCGCCGCACCGTGCGAATGGCCGAGGCGAGACCTGCCGGCGTGCCGGAGATTTCAAAAGCAATGTCGAATGGTGTCGCCGCAGCAACTTCGGCCAATCTCTCCTCTCCGCCGGAGACATCGACGATCTGGTCTGCGCCCAGCTCTTCGGCAAACTTCAACGGTGCAGCCGCGATATCGACCATTGTCACGGATTCCGCCCCCGCATGTTTCAGTGCCAGCAATGTCAACAGTCCGATTGGTCCGGAGCCGAAAATGATCGTTGAAGTCCCTTTTACATGCCCTGCGCGCCGAACGGCATGCAGGCAGACCGCAAGGGGTTCAGCCAATGCAGCAGCCTGAAATGGCAGATCGTTCGGCACTTTGACGCATTGCGCAGCAACCGCGTCAAACACACTGGCGAAACCGCCCTGCATGTGAGGCGTCTTGGATGCAGAACCCATGAAATAGATATTTTCACACAGGTTCGGGCGTCCCTCATGGCAATAGGCACAGGTTCCGCACCAACGGGACGGGTTTACGGCAACCCTGTCGCCAACGGCAATACCAGTAACGTCGCGGCCGATTTCGATGATCTCACCGGCAACTTCATGGCCGAGAATGAGCGGCGAAGTGACCACGAAATCGCCCGTCTTTGCATGCCGGAAATAGTGCATGTCAGAGCCACATATCCCGCCGGCACCGAACTTGACCCGCGCCATATTGGGCGCAAGTTCTCCAAGTTCAATGTCAACGACGCGGAGATCTTCCGCTGCAAAAAGCGTGGCAGCGATACCTTTATTACTCATTTTATCAGGCCTAGTTGGGTTGGGAGCCAAAGTGTAATCGCCGGAATGAAGGTAATGGCGATCAGTGCGATGAAGAGCGGCACCAGCCAGGGCAGAATTGCCATGGTGGTTCGCTCCACGGAAAGCTTCGCGACGCGGGACAGTACAAACAGCACCATGCCCAGTGGCGGATGCAACAGACCGATCATGAGATTAAGCGTCATGATCAGTCCGAAATGAACCGGATCAATGCCGAAACCCAAGACCAGCGGCAAAAGGATCGGCACAAGAATTGTGATTGCCGCAATGGTATCGAGGAAGCAACCGACAAACAGCATCAGTATATTGACCAGTATCAGGAACACCCATTTGCTGTCGGTAATCGAGAGGATGGCTGCAGAAAGAAGCTGCGCCGCCTGACTGACCGTCAGGAGCCAAGCGAAAACCGAAGCGGCAGTGACAATAAACAGCACGGAAGCGGTGGTCTCGATTGTATCAAAGCTCGCTTTGGCGAGACTAGCCATTGTCATTGTACGATAGCGTACCAACCCAAGAAATAGTGACCAGAGAACTGCGGCAACTGCTGCCTCGGTTGGCGTGAACCAACCCATGGTCATGCCGCCAATAAGGATCACAGGTGTCATCAGTGCCATGACGGCGGAAAAGTCGAAATACCAGTCGGCAGCCAGCAGAACCACAAGTGCAATGCCGACCGAAGCATTTATAGACAAGCCGGTAAGCGTGAGCAGATAGATGAGGACTGGCACGCAGGCGACGACGACGATTTCCAGCGACGCTTCAAGCAGATTCTTGAGTTCGAATGGCGTGTCGGAACCCCAGCGCTTCACATAAGCGAAGATAGCAACCGTAATCATCATCAAGACGGTCATGACAATTCCCGGGACGATACCGGCCATAAACAGCGCGCCAATCGAAACATTGGCCATCATGCCATAGATCACAAAAGGCAGTGATGGCGGGAAAATAGGGCCAAGCGTTGCCGAAGCTGCCGTAACGCCAACCGCTGCTTCCACCGGATAGCCGTGATCCTTCATCGCCTTGATTTCGATTGTGCCGATACCGGCGGCATCGGCCAGTGCCGTTCCCGACATGCCGGAGAAGATTACCGAGCCAATAATATTGACTTGCGCCAGTCCGCCTTTCATCCATCCCACAAGCGAAACCGCAAAGGAATAGATGCGGCCTGTCACACCGGCCGAATTCATCAGATTGCCGGCGAGAATGAAAAACGGAACCGCAAGCAGCGGGAAGCTCTCAACCCCGGCAATCATGCGCTGGGCGACAATAATGTCGGGTGCAACGCCGAAAAACACGAGATAGAGCACAGACGCCACGGCCATCGAAATTGCGACCGGCACACCGACAATCATCAATAGTAGAAATGAACCAACAAGCAGCAACATTGATCAGCCCTCGACGCTCTGGAATTCTTCGGGACGTTCCAGAACGGAATAGCCACGGCGGATATTGGCAATAAAAACCTGAATGGAACGAAGCAGCATCAGGACGAAAGATAAGAGAACCCCATAAAAAACGATGTTGCGGGGCAGATCGATTGTCACCATCATTTCGTCGGCAACAATCTCGACATAGCGCCACATCAACCATACAGCGTAAACGAAGAAGCCGATGCGCACGAGATCGACAAAGGTCGCAAGGACACGCGCAACGGTGGCTGGCACATAGTGATAAAGCACATCGACCTGAATGTGGCGGGAGACGCGAACACACATGACGGATCCGAGAAATACGACGCCGATCAGGCAGTTGATCGCGATTTCCTCAGTCCAGGCATAGCTGTCATTGAGGACATAGCGTGTGAAAAACTGCAAGAAAACGCAGCCGGTCATCAGCCAGAAGACGACGAGCGTCAGCCAATCCTCTACGGCGTATTCGCGCAGGTTAATAACCGGCGCCGCATCCTCGAATGAATGGGCAATTTCTTCCGCTGTGATCTGTGTATGAACTTCCTTGGACATGGCTGTCTCCGTCCTCAGGGCAGAAAATGAGGCCGGGAGCCAAGGCTACCCGGCCAGACTGATAGGTTACTTGATGGCGCGAATGGCTTCCCAGTCGGACTTTTCGTAACCGAAGTCTTCGAACTTCACCTTCTCCAGAACGGTTTTTTCGAAGTCTGCCTTGTCGACATCGGTGACTGACAGGCCACGTTCCTTGAAACTCGCAACAAGTTCCTTTTCCTTGCCCGCAATGATCTTGGTGGTCTTTTCAGCCGCTTCCTGCATCACATCGCCGAAGATTTTCTTGTCTTCGTCGCTAAGGCTGGCCCAAAGCTGCTTGGAAATGACGGTATTCAGGTGATCGACAATATGGCCGGTCAAAATGATGTTCTTCTGAACTTCGAAGAACTTCTTGGCCTCAATCGTCGTCAGCGGATTTTCCTGAGCTTCGACAGTGCCGTTCTGCAATGCCAGATAGACTTCGGCAAAAGCGATTGGCGTTGTGTTGGCGCCGCAGGCACGCGGCATTGCCAGATAGGCTGGAACGTCCGGGACACGGATTTTCAACCCGGCCATATCCGAACACTTGGCGATGGGCCTGTTGGCGGTAGTGTGACGCGTGCCATAATAGCTGACCGATGCAATATGATTGCCGGTCTTTTCCTCATAGCCAGCGGCAAGCCGCTTGAAGACATCGCTTTTGGTATAGGCGATCAGATGGTCGGAATCGCGGAAGATATAGGGGAAATAGGTAACGCCGATCGGCTTGGAATCACGGGCAGCAAAGCTTGAACCCGAAATGATGATATCGACTGTACCGAGCTTCAATCCCTGGTTGATGTCAGCTTCCTTACCAAGCTGAGATGCAGGGAACACGTCGATCTTGTAACGGCCATTGGTGCGCTTGGCGATTTCTTCCGCCGCCCATACGGACTCCGTATGGAATGGTTCGGACGTCTCATAGACGTGCGCCCATTTCAGCGTGGTCTGCGCCTGTGCAACCACTGCCGAAATGGCAAGCGCCGCAGCAGCACCAAGAAGTGTAGCCAGTTTGAATTTCATTGTTATTTCCTCCCTTATTGAATTTAGTTCGCGTTATTTCTGTCGAGACATCTTTGCAGATTGGTCTCTTTCCGTTTCCAGCTCCTCGTCGAAACTTCTGGAAAATCTCAGCTGCGATTGATGCAGATGATATTGCATCGCAGATTTTGCACGAGCGGGATCACCACCTGCTATGGCATCGCGTACTGCACGGTGCTCCTCAAAAGCCTCCCGCCATGAAGCCGCACTCTCGAAATAACTGGCCAGCCTGGTGAAATAAGGCGTCATGCGCTGGTCGAATAACTCTCCGACAACGCGGTCGAGCGCGGAATTTTCCATGATGCCGGCAATGGTCGTGTGGAAGGTGCGATCGAGCGCAATCGACACCTGCGGGTTGTTGAATGTGCGCGCCATTTGCGTCAGCACATCGTCCATCGCTTCTATATGTTTCGTTGTCACTGTGCGGGCGGCTTCTTCGGCAATAGCGCACTCGATCAGCGCGCGTGCCCGCAATAGCTCGAACGGCCCTTCAAGCTCGTCAGGCTGAATCCGCAGGTGTTTCTCCCGCGGCGACCGCGCCACGTAAACACCTGATCCCATGCGAATATGGATGAGCCCCTCGACCTCGAGGGCAATTAAAGCCTCACGAATGGTGGGACGGGAAACGCCAAGTTCCTCCGCCAGTTCACGCTCACCGGGCAAACGCTCTCCGACACCAAGCTGACCATGTTCGATCTGGCTTCGTATCTGGTCTGCCACCTGCCGGTAAAGCCGGCGTGACTGAATGGCTGCGAACATTTAAACCTCCCCGCCCGGCTTCCCATTTCCGGCAACTGGTAAACTGGCCTTACCAATATATAACTGATACATTGATATATATGAGCGAGTCAACCGCTGGTTCGGATCGGTTTTAACAGGGCAGGTTTTCGCAACTTGTCTCACCTTGACAGGGCGCCCATGAGCATTGTTACATTTTGTATCAGAAAGTGATTGCCTCTAAACCGAACGAACGCGCTATGAGAAACCAATCGTTAAAAGAGATGCTTCGTCAAACCGGTGATAAATGCTGCCTGATACACGATCACTTCGGACATTTGCTTGCTTGAGTTTCGCCTTGGTTTTGGGCGCTTGCACCACGACTGATCCCAAGCTGCCCGAGGCTGCATCACTGCCAATTCCTGAACAATCTCCGCGTGTTGCTGCGGCCGAAGCACCCGCTAATTCCGATGTGGCCACGGACAGCAAGAGCACCGTCACCGTTGCCACAAGCACGAAAAGCGCCCCTGAATTCAAAGATAACGGTACGCCGCTCGACAGTTTGATTTCAAAATATTCGGTTGCCTACGAAGTGCCTGAATCGCTCGTTCGCCGCATTGTGCATCGGGAAAGCCGCGGTAATCCACAGGCTCGCAACGGTCCCTATTGGGGTCTGATGCAGATGTTGCCCGCGACAGCACGCGGCATGGGTCACACCGGCTCTGCGCAAGATTTGCTGGATGCAGAAACAAATCTCAAATTTGGCGTGAAGTATCTTGCTGGCGCCTACAAGGTTGCCGATAACAATCCTGATCAGGCCGTGCGGCTTTACGCTCGCGGCTATTATTATCAGGCCAAGAAAAAGGGCCTTCTGGAAGAGACCGGCCTGAAACCGTCAAGCACGCCTGTTGCACCCGCGACGATGACGGCGATGGCTCCCGCTGAAACACCGGCTGCCATGCCGGCGCAACTCGCTTATTCAGAAGAACCCGCTGTGGCGTTTCCGGCAGCGATCCCGTTGCCGATGCAACGGCCTGACATTGCTTCGGCAGCCTCCACCAGTGGAGCAACCACAGGCTTGAGCAACGCGACACCAGCCAGCACCGCCGCTCCACTCTGAAATCAAAACTGCACCGGTGCTGCTAGGCCGCCCACCAGCGATGGAAGTGGTGGACCGGCCCACGCCCGCTGCCGACTTTGAGCATTTCGCCAGCCGCCATGGCAGCCGTCAGATAGTCCTTGGCTTCACTAACGGCACCATGCAGAGCCATTCCTTTTGCCAGGCCAGCGGCAATGGCAGACGCCAGTGTGCATCCAGTACCATGATCATTGACTGTCTTGATACGCGGCGTCGAAAATCGCTCCATTCCGGACCCATCAAGCAGGATATCGGTGCTCATATCCCCCTTGGCATGTCCGCCCTTTATGAGTACGGCTGAGGGACCAAGTTCGAGCAGCTTTTCCGCCTGCCGCACCATCTGGGCTTCATCTTCAGCAATCGGCATATTTGTTAGCAAGGACGCCTCCGGCAAATTGGGAGTCAGCAGCAGCGCGCGCGGCAAGAGAAGCTGGCGCAGAGCGTCGATTGCGGCCGGCTCCAGCAAAGGGTCACCCGCAGTTGCAACCATGACAGGGTCGAACACCGCTTTGCGCTGCCAGCGATCAAGCCCCTGCGCAATTGTCTCTATGGTTGATACTGTCGAGACCATGCCAATCTTGATTGCATTCACCTCAAGGTCGGAAAGAACCGCGTCCATCTGAGCCCGGATGATATCGGGCGAAAGATTCTCAATGGCCGTAACACCATGGGTGTTCTGCGCAGTGATTGCGGTGAGCACACTCGCTCCATAAACACCGAGCGCCGAGAAGGTTTTCAAATCGGCCTGGATTCCTGCCCCGCCGCCGCTGTCAGACCCGGCAATAGTCAGCGCTATTGCGGTCATGCTGGCTCTCTTACCTGCAATGCCTCATCCACCGCCGACCGCAATGCGTGCGCCGCTCCTTGCGGATCGTCCTGACGGAAGATCGCAGAAATGACCGCTACACCATCAGCACCCGCTTCAATGGCAAGCGGCGTGCGCTCCAGCCCAATACCGGCGATAGCGCCTATAGGCAAATGCGGTTTTGCCTTGCGTATGATGGCAGCCAGGCGCTTGAACCCGTCAAAGCCGATCGGTTGCAGGTTTTCCTTAGTGGGTGTTTCAAACAGTCCGCCAATACAGGCATAGTCAATATCGCCATCAATCGCTGCTTGCGCGTCCGGCTCATTCTTGACGGTCAGTCCGATAATCGCATTTGGCCCGAGCAGATGTCGGACATCGGCAACCGCCATGTCTTCGCGCCCCACATGGACACCCTCAACGCCAGCGGCAAGCGCAACATCAATCCGGTCATTGACGAGCAGCGGAACGCCTGTCGCCTTGATCGCGGCGTGTATCTGCCGTGCACGATCAATCATGTCACGCGTTGCGGAGTTTTTGTCACGATACTGGATAATTGTTGCACCACCACGCGCCGCAGCCAGAGCCAGAGCCCCCAAATCCTTATCAGGGCCAATAGCATCAAAATCGACAATGGCATTCAGGCGGTAATCTACTTTTGGCACGTCACGGACTCCATTTTCAAAACTGGAGACCCGGATATGTGCGAAGAAAGACGAACCAGCGCGATAATTGCTCAATTCCCGTTCCTACGCCGGTATGATCCGGATCAGGTTCAAGGGTCTTGGCTCAGCGCCATCTCAGCATCGTACGATGCCCCCCTCGGAATGAAATCATGATGAGACGGCGCATCATGGAAGTCAATGCGCCGGTGTTATTTGGCTTAACGCGTCAGGCGGACATATTCCCCGTCAACGGCCTTGCATGCGGCCTTGATCTTGTAAAAGAAGTCCTGCTTATCCCAACCGCCTCCATCTTCCCATCCGTGAAAATGCCATTGCTGATCGCAGTCCAGCAACTCCTCAAGCGTTGCGCCATCTTCTAGTTGCTTAAGCGTGTCCGCTGTGTCCCCTACAAAAAGATACTTTGATTGCGCGGGGTCGTTCGTTGTGAACTTCAGATCATAGTTTTTATATTCGCTATTCGTTGTCGGGCTGCATGTAACATACCTGCTACTGGTATTGGAATCATATCTACCGATATTGCAGGGCTTCTTTTTGACCTCCATGCGAAGAAAGAACTCTTTGTATTCACCGAGCAAGATCTTGCCGTCAGCCGGGTCTATTATCGTTTTTCCAGTGCCTCGACCATCTTCAGCGGAGAGGTCAGATGCTTCATATATTACCGTTCCCAGCACGACCTCTTTTGTCGTCCCAGGACGAATGACAATCACAGAAACTTTCTTAGCCCAATGTCCATACGCTGCTCCGATCTGGATTTCAGCGCTTGACGGTTTCAATGGTGCCAATGCTTCCGCAAGCACACCTATAGCTACTTTTTCCTTGGCTAGGACCTTCATGAAAAGCGTATTTGTTTCGCCCGCGAGCGATACAATCACGCGTTGATTGCTCGTATCAAAGCCGACCTGCATTTTATCCATCTCGGCGCCGAGATGAGCACGCAGATAGGCGCGTGCACTTGCTTCGGCAGCAGCCTTGTTTTCACCCGTAAAGACGGAGGCTCCGGCCAATGCCGCGGAATCTGCAATGCCCTGCAATCGTGAGCGATCGCCGCTTGCGCGGGTATAATCCACGGCAAGCCCGGTCATTCCCACCATAGGTACGAGCAACAATGCAAATGTGACGGCTGTCGCGCCACTACGGTCTTTCAGAAAGTTTCTTATTTTTTTCATGGCCCACTCCAGTCGCTGGGCAGACCATTGATTCAGCCATGTGAATGACGGCTTATGAAATTCATTCAGATTTTCACCATTCTGCATTCAGGCAGTAAAGAGCGCCTGAATGTTCAGCAATGGTAAAAATCCGGTGAACCTTACAGCTCTATATGGATGCTTCCGGCCGGACAAAGCCCTCGCTCGCCAAAAGAAGATTGCGCGTGTAATCTTCCTTGACTGCATGGCGGGCAAGGTCTGTCGCCGACAGGCGTTCCACCTCTGCGCCATTCTGCATCACCATCAGCCGGTCGCACATATGGGTGACCACCGCCAGATCATGGCTGACCATCAGGAAGGTCAGCTTTCTATCCCGCCTTATCTGCTCCAGCAGGTTGAGAACTTCCGCTTGTACCGAAGCATCAAGGGCTGATGTCGGTTCATCAAGAAGCAGGATTGAAGGCTCCAGGATCAATGCACGGGCAATGGCGACACGCTGGCGTTGACCGCCGGAAAGCTGATGCGAATAGCGAAAGCGAAAGCTTGAACCAAGGCCCACTTCATCAAGCGCGCGCAGGATACGTTTTTCGATATCGGCAAAGCCATGCACGACCAATGGTTCCAGCAACAGGCGATCCACGGTCTGGCGCGGATGCAGCGAGCCATAGGGGTCCTGAAACACCATTTGCACTTCACGGTAAAATGCTTTTGTACGCGACGAACCAAGCGTCTTGCCATTGACTGTGATCGCGCCGCCGGTAACAGGTGCAAGTCCCGCGACGGCTCGCAGCAAGGTTGACTTTCCCGAGCCGCTCTCGCCCACCAGACCAAAAGACTCGCCCTGCTGGACATCAAGACTGACGCCGCGCAATGCGCGAAAACGATCATACTTCACTTCAAGATTTTCGACGCTGAGAGCCGCCACTTGCAGATTGTTCATGCGGCCCACTCCGGCTTGCGGTCAAGGACCGGCAGCGGATGCCGGTCGGTGCCGATCTGCGGCATGCAATTCATCAACCCGCGTGTATAGGGATGTTTTGCGTTCTTAAGGTCTGCAGCGGCGATTTCTTCGACGATCCGTCCTGCATACATGACGATAACGCGGTCGCAAAAGGAGGAGACCAGCCGCAAATCATGGGAGATGAAGATCAAACCCATGCCGCGATCCCGCACCAGATTGTCGAGGATTCGCAGCACATCCAGCTGCACCGTCACATCAAGCGCGGAAGTCGGTTCATCCGCGATCAGCAGCTCCGGTCCGGTCACCAGCATCATCGCGATCATGGCGCGTTGTCCCATGCCGCCGGAAACTTCATGCGGATGCAGATTAAAGACCCGTTCCGGATCACGTATCTGCACAGCAGCAAGCATGTCGAGCGCGCGCTTGCGCGCCTCGGCTTTGCTCACCTTTTCATGGGTACGCAGCGTTTCAACAATCTGCCTGCCGATGCTCATCACAGGATTGAGCGAATATTTCGGGTCCTGGAGGATCATGGCGATGCGGTTTCCACGCAGGCTTCGCCGCTCCTTTGCCGAAATATCCAGAAGATCCATTCCGTCAAAATTCAACGTATCGGCAGTGATCTTTGCGTGATGTGGCGTCAGCCCCATGATTGCGCGCCCGGTCTGGGATTTTCCTGAACCGGACTCGCCAACAATGCCGAGCCTTTCGCGACCAAGCGCGAACGAAACGCCGCGCACAGCATCCACGACGCCCGTGCGGGTCGGAAATTGCACGCGAAGATCCTTGACTGTCAGCAAGGCGCTCATTGGTTGTTCCCCCTTGGATCGAGCGCATCGCGCAAGCCATCGCCAAGAAGATTAAAGCCCAGACTGACGATGAGAATTGCAAAACCCGGTGCGGCCGCCACCCACCATTGATCCATGATGAACCGGCGACCGGATGCGATCATCGCACCCCATTCAGGCAATGGCGGCTGTGCGCCCAGACCAAGGAAACCAAGGCCTGCGGCGACCAGGATAATTCCGGCCATGTCGAGTGTCACACGGACGATCAGAGATGAAAGGCAAAGCGGCATGATGTGGCGCAGGACGATACGCATGGGTGATGCACCCATGAGCTGCACGGCGGCAATATAGTCGGAATTGCGCACGGTCAGCGTTTCAGCTCTGGCAATGCGTGCATAGGGCGGCCACGAGGTGACTGCTATGGCAATGACGGCATTCTCAATGCCAGGTCCCAGCGCCGCCACCAAAGCGAGAGCCAGAATGAGCTTTGGAAATGCCAGGAAGATATCGGTGAGCCGCATAAGAATTGCGTCTACCCAGCCTCCGGCATAACCGGCAATGGTGCCGACAAGCAACCCAATCGGCGCGGCGATGATAGCCACGAGGACAACTACATAGAGCGTCAGACGCGAACCATAGATAAGGCGCGAAAGAATATCGCGGCCCTGATCGTCTGTGCCGAGCCAATAATCGCCACCGGGCGGCAAAAGCCGTGCATTGCGCAGATCGCCTGCAACCGGTGAATGCGGCGCAAGCAGAGGAGCGAATAGCGCCACCAGCACCAGCGCAAAAATGATGCCAAGCCCGATCACGGCGAGCCTGTTGCTGGCAAAACGGCTCCAGATCAAATAAGCGCGGCCAAGCCGGGCCTGCATACGCGATTGCGGCCGGTCGCTCATCAGCCATTCACGGCGGGAAATTGGTTTTGCGATCTCGCTCATCGTGCGCGTGTCCGTGGGTCAAGTAGCCGATACAGAAGATCGGAAAGAAGGTTGATGGCGATGAACACGGCACCAATGATAATCGTGCCGCCGAGCACCGCATTCATGTCGGCATTTTGCAGCGAATTGGTGATGTAGCTGCCAAGGCCTGGCCAGGAAAAGATCGTTTCGGTCAACACTGACCCCTCAAGCAGATTGGCAAAGGAGAGCACAATCACAGTCAGCAACGGCACTGCCGCATTGCGCAGGGCATGAGCCCAGATGATACGGGTTTCGGACAGGCCCTTGGCGCGCGCCGCAACAATATATTCCTGCTCAAGCTCGTTCAGCATGAAAGAACGCGTCATCCGGCTGATATATGCCAGCGAAAAATAACCCAGCACTGAGGCGGGCAGGATGATGAAGCTGAAAATATTGCGGAAGACTTCCCAATTATTCTGCAAAATCGCATCGAGAAGATAAAGGCCGGTAATCGGCGTAAACGTGTACTCGTAGACAACGTCGATACGTCCTGGTCCCGATACCCAGCCAAGCTTGGCGTAAAACAGCACGAGACCGAGCAGCCCCAGCCAGAACACCGGCACTGAATAGCCGATAAGTCCGATAACTCTGACAATCTGGTCGAGGATCGTGCCCCGCTTGACGGCAGCAAGCACTCCAAGCGGAACACCAATAAACGCGCCAATAAGCGTGCCCAGTGTTGCCAATTCGAAGGTAGCGGGAAAGACGCGGATAATATCGGTCATAACCGGATTGCTGGTCAGAACGGAATTGCCGAACTCACCTTGCAGGACACCCTTAAGATAAAGGAAAAACTGCTGGTAGAGCGGCAGATTCAGTCCGAGCTCTTCACGCACACGCGCCACGACGTGGGCAGGCGCGCGATCGCCTACAATGGCCAGCGCGGGATCGATCGGGATGACACGGCCAATGAAAAACGTGACGGCCAGAAGACCAAGAAATGTGATGGCGCCAATGAGCAGAAACCTGCCCACGGCCCAAGCGAAGTTTGAAGCCCAGGCGCCTGAGCGCCTGGCCTCCAATTGCATGTCAGATGTGCTCACCGGTACGGATTCCGGATTACTTCGTTACATTGAAAACGTAGTTGGTATCAAATGATGGACCAAGCTTGAAGTTCTTGATGTTCGCACGCAGTCCTGCCACTTCCGTCTGCTGGAAGATGATGATGAAGGGGCTGGTTTCAAGCACTTTCTTCTGCAGGTCCTGATACATTGCCGCGCGCTTGGCATTATCACGCTCAAGCAGGGCTGCCTTGGTTTCCTTGGTCAGCTCCGGCACATCCCAGGCATTGCGCCATGCGAGTGTCTTGTTGGTGCCGGTATCGGCATTGTCCGTATTGCTGGTGAAGGTCTCGGCGTTGGAATTCGGATCCCAATAATCCACGCCCCACTGACCAATATAGGAATCATGCGTACGGGCACGATATTTGGTCAGGGTCTGCTTACCGTCGCCCGGGATGATCTCCATTTTTACACCTGCCTGTGCGAGGGTTTGCTGGACTGATTCAGCGATACCCGTCACCGGCTGGTTGTTACGCACATCCATGGTGAAGGAGAAGCCATCCTTCAGCCCGGCTTTCTCGAGCAGTTCCTTGGCCTTAGCCACATCCAGCTTGAACGGCTTTTCATCCAGCTCGCCCAGAATGTTCTTTGGCAGGAAGGTCTGGTGGATATCACCGGCACCCTTGATCAGCTGTTCGCCGATGGCATCATAATCGACCAGATATTTAAACGCCTGCCGGACTTCCGGCTTGGCCAGGTTTTCATTTTTCTGGTTGAGGCTGATATAATAAATTGTTCCCTTCGGCGCACTGACCGTGGTGATGTCCTTGTTCTTGGTAACCTGCTCCATATCATTTGGTTCAAGATTACGGGCGACATCAACATCGCCTTTTTCAAGCAGAAGGCGCTGCGCCGCGCTTTCCTTGACGTGCCGATAAATAACACGGGCGAGCGGAGCCTTGGTGCCATAGTAATTGTCATTACGCTCCAGAACGATAATCTCGTTGGCGCGCCAATCGCGAATTTTCATCGGCCCGGAACCCGCATAATTCGTCTTCATCCAGGCATTGCCGAAATCATCATTGACGATGTGCTCGGAGATCAATTTCTTGTCTACAACCGAAGCAACGGTCGATGTCAGGCAATTCAAGACGAAGCTTGGTGCATAAGGCTGATCGACAGTGAAAACAAAAGTGGACGGATCAGCCGCTTTTGCCTTTTCGGTCACATTGTCCTTGTTCAGGCCAAACTGCGTCAGAATGAATGCCGGGCTCAGATCGAGCTTGACTGCACGCTCAAAGGAATAGGCAACATCTTCAGCGGTAAGCGGGTTGCCGGAAGCAAATTGCAGATTGGGCTTGAGTTTGAATGTATAGGTCAGGCCATCATCGGAAACCGTCCAGCTTTCGGCGACATCTGCAACGATCTTCGATGGATCATTGATGTCGAGCCGTACAAGCTTGTCATAGGTGTTACCGTTGATCTCGCCCATGGTCAGCTCAAAAGCTTCACCCGGATCAAGCGTGATGACGTCATCAATCGCCCATGCCTCGACCAGCGTATCGGCGGGCGTTTCGGCGAAGGCCGGCATGCCCGACAACATTACGGCGGAGATGGCCGCGCTACCGAGCATCATGCGGAACTTTGGGTTCATCTTGGTCATCAACATTGTTCTGGTTCCCTGTTTAGAGCTATTGGCCGGAATCTCTTGAGCTTGTTCCGAACCTTTGTTTATTTTTATTGTTCATGCCAGGCTGAGCCAAGCACGCGCAGCCAGTTTTTACGACAGATTTTTGCAAGATCATCCTCACCATAGCCAGCCTCGCGCAATGCTTCGACCAGTTTCTGATTGCCGCTTGCATCAGCAATTTCGCCGGGGATTTTAGCACCATCGAAATCAGAACCAAGTGCCACACAATCAATACCCATGCGATTGACCATATAGTCAATATGACGAACCATATCCGTCAGCGGTGTGTCGGCATTTTCGCGGGCGTCGGGACGCAACATGGCCACGGCGTAATTCAAGCCGACAAGCCCCTTGCTTTCGCGGATTGCATCAAACTGCTTGTCGGTAACATTGCGCGCGACAGGCGTCAGTGCGTGCACATTGGAATGGCTGGCAACCAGGGGTTGGTCGCTGAGACGTGCCACGTCCCAAAAACCCTTTTCAGTTATATGCGCGAGATCAATCAGAATGCCGAGGCGGTTGCATGCCTTGACCAATTCTTCGCCTGCCCCTGTCAGACCGGGACCCGTATCGGGGTCCATCGGATAGGCAAACGGGACGCCATGCGCGAATATGTTGTTCCGGCTCCAGACCGGACCCAGCGAACGTAAGCCAGCTGCATAAAACACATCAAGTGCCGTCAGATCAGCACCAATCGCCTCGCAGCCTTCCATGTGAAGAACTGCCGCAAATTGATCCTGATCGATGCATTCGTTGATTTCCGCTGTACTGCGACAGAGTTTCCATCCGCCTGCCTGCTGCAACCGGAGGGCTATAGAAGCCATTTCCAACGCAATATCGAGCGATGGAGCGCGTTCAAGCGGCGCTGCAAGCGGTGTCGAATAATGGCCATTGGCATCCGGAGCCTTGAATGCCAAATCACCGGACGGAACGTAGATGGCGCAAAGCCCGCCAACCAGACCGCCTTTCAGTGCACGCTTCTTGTCTATATGGCCTAAACTTGTTCCTTCGATGAATTCCTGAACCGGATCCGTTCCGCTTTTCGAATGTTTCCACAACCGGTAGAGCACGTCGTTGTGACCATCGAAGACTGGCTGCATTTCAATTTCCGTTCAGATTTATCAAAAGCCTTGCACCGGCGGATAATCATTTCGTCGAATATCCCAGCACCAATTCTGCCAAAAGATCACGCCCGCAATGAACATTCAAGGGAGTTGTTAGACAAAAGTATAAATAGAAGGCTGCCGGACAATTTGCCCACACATTGTGCACTTACTCAACGTGGCTAGGAGCGCAGCCAAGATGCAGCAAGGCGATAATCTTTTGATTACCGCCTTGATATTGATCGGAATGTTTGGGGTGATAAGCGATGCTGTGTTTGTTAAACGTCCAGATTTGCTACGCTGAGCGCATTGTCCTGAATGAACTCACGACGCGGCTCGACATCATCGCCCATCAGACGTGAGAACAGGCTGTCAGCGTCGGTCGCATCGTTCACCTTCACCTGCAGCAGCGAACGTGCGTTTGGATCAAGCGTGGTTTCCCAAAGCTGATCAGCATTCATTTCGCCCAGACCCTTATAGCGTTGCAGCGAAAGCCCCTTGCGGCCGGCGGCGAATACCGCTTCGAGCAATGAGATCGGGCCGGCAATCATATCGGTTTTTTCCTTGCGGCGCAGAACAGGCGGCTTGGAATAAATCTCATGCAGACGGGCGGAATAACGATCCAGCTGGCGCGCGTCAGCCGAGCCAATCAGCGCCATATCCAACGTTACGGTCTCTTTGACGCCGCGCAATGAGCGCTCAAAAATATAGCCGTCAATACCATCATCAGGCGTTGCAAGACGGCCGCTCCAGCCCTTTTCCGTTTCTTCGGCAATAAGGTCGAGACGCCCTGCAACTTCTGTCACCAGCGCTTGAGCGCGTGCCGTATCGGAAATGGCTTCGGGGTTCAGAGCACCGGCAATTGTTGCCTGCTCGACAACCGCCCGGTCATAGCGTGTATTCAGGCCCTGCAGCAGATGGCGAACAGCCATCGCATCATTGATCACCGCACGCAGATCGGAACCAGCGCGAACTTCGCCGCTGTCCAGCTCCATCGAAGCTTCTTCCAAACCGGATTCAATCAGGAATTCTTCGTAGGCGACTTCGTTCTTGAGATATTGCGAGGATTTGCCGCGCGAGACCTTATAAAGCGGTGGCTGTGCAATATAGATATGGCCACGCTCGATCAATTCCGGCATCTGGCGGAAGAAGAAGGTCAACAGCAATGTACGAATATGAGCACCATCGACGTCAGCGTCGGTCATGATGATGATCTTGTGGTAACGCAGCTTGTCCGGGTTAAACTCATCCTTGCCAATGCTCGTGCCCAGCGCTAGGATCAGCGTGCCGATTTGGTCGGATGAAAGCATCCGGTCGAGCTTCACGCGCTCCACATTCAAAATTTTACCACGAAGTGGCAAAATGGCCTGGTTTTGACGCGAGCGTCCGCCCTTGGCAGAACCACCGGCGCTATCACCCTCGACGATGAAGATTTCCGACTTGGCCGGATCTTTTTCCTGACAATCGGCAAGTTTGCCCGGCAGTGAGCTGATGCTGAGCGAGTTCTTGCGGGTGATGTCGCGCGCCTTGCGCGCGGCTTCGCGGGCCGAGGCTGCCTGAATAACCTTGTCGACCAGCACCTTGCCTTCAGTCGGGTGCTCTTCAAGCCAGGTCGACAATGCCTCATTGACCAGACTTTCCACGACAGCACGCACTTCCGAAGAAACGAGCTTGTCCTTGGTCTGCGACGAGAATTTCGGGTCCGGCACTTTTACCGAAAGCACGGCTGTAAGGCCCTCGCGGCAATCATCGCCCGTCAGTGTTACCTTGGCTTTCTTGGCCTGACCGGTGCTTTCCGCATAGCCGGTCATCTGACGCGTCAGCGCGCCACGGAAACCGGCAAGATGCGTTCCGCCATCGCGCTGCGGAATATTGTTGGTAAAGCACAGGACATTCTCGTGATAGCTGTCATTCCACCACATGGCGACTTCAACAGTCGTATCATCCCGCTCGCCGCGAATATAAATCGGCTCGCCGACCAGCTCCTTCTTGGAGCGGTCGAGATATTTCACATAGGCAGTCAGTCCGCCCTCGTAAAACAGCTCCAGATCGACCGGATCGGCATGGCGGCGGTCAGATAGAAGAATACGCACACCGGAATTCAGGAAGGCCAGTTCGCGCAGGCGATGTTCCAATGTCTTGAAATCGAATTCAACCATGGTGAAGGTTTCGGTCGAAGGCAGGAACGATACTTCCGTTCCTGTGAGGCCTTCAGAATCGCCGGTCACAACCAGCGGACTATCCGCCACACCATGCGTGAAGCTCATCTCATGAATCTTGCCCTGACGGCGAATCTTCAACTTCAGCCAGACAGACAGCGCATTGACAACCGAAACACCAACGCCGTGCAAACCGCCGGAGACCTTGTAGGAGTTTTGGTCAAACTTACCGCCCGCATGCAACTGGGTCATAATGACTTCGGCAGCGGAAACGCCTTCCGAGTGCATGTCGGTGGGGATACCGCGGCCATTGTCGGTGACAGTGCAGGAACCATCGGGATTGAGCGTCACTGTAACGCGGGTCGCATGACCGGCAAGCGCCTCGTCAATAGCGTTGTCCACGACTTCGTAAACCATGTGGTGAAGGCCGGAACCGTCGTCCGTGTCACCGATATACATTCCGGGGCGCTTGCGAACTGCATCCAACCCCTTGAGAACCTTGATGGACTCCGCGCCATATTCCGGCGAGGTTTCGGTTGTCATCTCGGGTGTTTCACTCATGTAAATTCAATCTTTTCTAAAGGCAGGAACAGTGCATCTGTCCTTATAGCATATCTTGGGCGAATCATGCCCAACCTATGCTTAGATATAGTGATTTCTGTTGGTTTTTCCAATTCATGCCGCATGGCTGTCCACGGATGATCGTTAATCTGCGCCAGCACTATGGATAATCTGTGTCCTAGCTGGGTAATTTTGACATTCATGCTCCATCCGCCCGCAGGCTCCTATGCAAATGTCAAATGCGTAAACTCCACTAGAAATATATACTTACCTTTGGTTTTGTTGATTTTGAGCTTGGCTACTGACGGGACCGAACGGACGGGTCGTGGAAACACGACCACCAGCGCTTTGAAAAAGGTTTCAAGCGCACTGGCGAGCAGCCTTGAATAACCGCTCGCTGTGCATTTGGAACCTTGCCGGGAACTGGCCCCGGCTCTTGGCATCATCGTCTGGCCGCAACCATTCCGGGCCGCCCAACTATTCGATAATCTGTATTTCCTTTGAGGCCGGCCTTTTTATGGGCGACTGCGCATCAAGGAAACCTTTGACCTCACTGTATCGGAGGCTGCCATCCTGATCACGGTCAATCAGTGCGAAATTATCGACAAAGTACCCCACTCCTGCCCTATTGGCAGATTCGATAGTCACCAGATGCGTCGAAGGATCCGCAGCGCGGTCAAAAAGCGCACGAATGCGCGCGTCAACCGCATTGAGCACCGTTTCAGGCGTGATTGGCATAGCGGTTCTTTCGACCGCGCTCTTGGCTGGAGGGTATATTCTCCCCGACATTGTTGCGCCAAATTCCGGGGGCTTTGTCAGCGTGATAACATCGTCAGCAGCCGATCCGGCAACCTGCAAAACAACCGAAGATATAATCGCCACGGTAAAGACCATTCCACGCTTCATGGGTTCCTCGCTTCCGGAAGAGCGGCATTGAACGCGGCAAGCTTCACCACTGCTGGCTGGTCATAAAAGGCATCGAGTTCAGCGAGCACCTTTTCATAGCCATCCGTCCTGCCCGGACCAATCCCATGCCCGCCAAGGTAGGTTTTTATCGGGATTCTGGAGGACAGATTTGCATTCTCTATATCCACCTCCGTCTTATGGAAGGGCGTATTGAGATCATAATAGCCGTGCTGAATAAGAACCTTCAGATTTGGATTTAGTGTTACGTCGAAAGTCAGATCGGGAATGGCACTTGCAAATCTGTCGCCTGTAACTGACAAATGCTGATCCGGCATATAGTTCCAATGAAGGATAATTTTGCCATTGCTGCCGAGATATCTTGATTTCGCTTTATAGTCGGCAAATCCTGCCAGATAGGATTTGATGTGATCGTAATTAACGTCAGTGCGATCAACGACTGGATCGACCGTGTCTTTCTCCAGAAAATATCGCCCATCATTCATCTGTAATGTCTCTTGAGGGCTGAACCTCTTTACAAACTCCCTGCTATCCATATTCGGATTTGCAATCCATGGATTGCTGTCCGCGCCTTCGCCCAGCTTGTACAGTTTGCCTATCCCTGTGATTTTATACAATCTATTGAGGAAAACTTCAGATTCTGGTTTTTGAAGATAGATGTTCCATTGCGACCGATCGGATATTTTCTGGTCAACGCTTTTAAACACACTTTTGTAGAGATTGTTGAAAGTGACCGCGAAAAGCCTTGCGTCACCCAGAAAGGCTGGCAGATCAAAGTCTGGCTTTTCGACTGACTTGTCATGAAATGCCTTTACCATTGCATATGTTGGCAGAACGCCATGACAGGAAACGTAGCGAGAAGAACAATCGCTATTGATATCAAGAATTGGCGAATTCAGGATCAGACCACTTAAGACCTTCGCTGGTTTTTTGCTGGGATCAGGCAGATAACCACTTTCACCCTTTTCTATCAGCAACTGCGCGATGATCGGCACGCGAAATCCGCCATAGGAAACGCCGTAAATATATTTTGGCGAGCTCTGGCGATTATTGGCGTTGATGTAGCGTGTGATGAAGCTGCGCAAAACTTTTGCATCGCTGTCGACACCCCAAAAATCCTCGTTTTTATTTGGCCAGATAGCTTCAGAATAACCCGTGCCTACCGGATCGACAAAAACGAGGTCCGTTTTGTCCAGTATCGTATTGGGATTATCCTTCCAGAGCAGAGTTTTCGCTTTGTCCGAGGCATCGTCATCGTAACTCTTGGGGCCAAGGAAGCCCAGATCAAGAGCCGCTGATGCGCCACCCGGGCCGCCATTGAATACAAATGTAACCGGCCGGTTTTCTTTTGGCAGATCATCACGCGTATAAGCCGTGTAGAAAATAGCGGCATCGGCATCTCTATGGTTCAGACCCGTTCCAATAGGTATCGAGCCTGTCGAAATCAGATGACCAGCGCTTGCGGTAAACTGTACCGGTATCCCCTTCACGGTAATTTTTTGCGACTTGCTTGCCGGCTCCTCGCTAACGGACGAGCGTGAAATGCCATCCTCAGGTCCGTAAGAAAAGACAGCAGAGCCAGGTGTCGGCGCATCAATCTTGGGAACAACGGTTACCTGCGGTGTAAATGATGATGGCGCTTTTTCAGGCTCTGAATCTGAGCCACCACTACAGGCTGAGAGAAAAACTGCAAGCGTCAGCCCGCACAAGCGATAATGCATGATTAAAAACCTCAACAGTATAAATATTTATGCAATAAGATATTGATATTATTACGTAATACTTTGGTCGTATAATGCCGAAATTAAAATAAAATATTGCCCGAAACCGATCTCACTAGAGCTCAAAGGAGTCTGAAGGTCAAGAAAATTACTGCTGTTTCGGCCTTTCCATTTTCCCCTCTCTTCGCCCTGGCTGGGCGAAACTTGTGGACATGAGACGCAATCATACCCACATCGCAATTATGGAGGCGCAATGGATATTTTGAAAACCGCATTCACACCACCGGCACCCGTTCCCCGCACCGGACCTGTCGGTACGCTGCAATTGATCCGCACCATCTATCGCAATCCGCTGGAGCTGTGGGGTGAGCCCTCCTATAACGAACCTTGGGTATCCATTGATTGGTCTTTCGCCCATACGATCATTGCCAATGATCCCGGCCTCATTCGTCATGTCCTTGTCGACAATGCCAAGAACTACAAGATGGCGGCTGTACGCCAGCGTATCCTGCGTCCGATCCTGCGCGACGGGTTGCTGACGGCCGAGGGCGATACGTGGAAGCGCTCGCGCAAAGCCATGGCACCCGTGTTTACGCCGCGCCACATTAATGGCTTTGCGACAAGCATGCAGCGCGCGACGGAAAATTTCGCTGAGCGTTATGACGGTCATAGCGGCATAACTGATGTTTCGCGCGACATGACCATGCTGACCTATGATATTCTGGCCGAAACCCTGTTTTCAGGTGAAATTGCAGGCGATCCTGACCAGTTTTCGCATGAAGTCGATCGGCTTTTCGAGACCATGGGGCGGGTTGATCCATTTGATCTTCTGGGTGCGCCGGAATGGTTGCCGCGCTTTACCCAAATTCGCGGACGCCGTGCTCTCGCTTTCTTCCGGCAGATCGTGGCCAACACGATTGAGATGCGCAAAGCACGCATGGATAAAGAGGGCGACAAGGTTCCAAACGACTTTCTCACTCTGCTCCTGCGTGCGGAAGGGCCCGATGGCCTGTCGCGCGCCGAGATCGAAGACAATATCATTACTTTCATCGGTGCTGGCCATGAAACGACCGCACGCGCGCTTGGCTGGACGCTTTATCTGCTGGCAAGAGCGCCATGGGAGCGCGAACTGATCGAACAGGAAATTGATACATTCATGGACCAGCGCGATATGCCGCCGCCGCATGAATGGCTGGATGCATTGCCCTTTACGCGCGCCGCGTTCGAGGAGGCCATGCGGCTCTACCCACCCGCACCATCAATCAACCGGGAGCCGATTGAAGATGATCAGTACCAGGACTTGAAACTGCCTAAAGGGTCAGCCGTTCTGGTCATGCCATGGACCGTGCATCGGCACCGTCTTTATTGGGATCAACCTGACGCGTTCATACCGTCGCGTTTTCACCCGGAAAACCGCGGTAAGATTGATCGCTTCCAATATCTGCCCTTCGGTGCCGGTCCGCGTGTGTGTATTGGTGCCAGTTTTGCCCTGCAGGAAGCCATCATTGCATTGGCCGTGCTGCTGCATCGTTATCGCTTTGATATGGCAAGCTCGGTAAAACCCTGGCCGGTGCAAAAGCTGACAACGCAGCCAAATGGAGGTCTGCCAATGAGTGTTATTGCAAGGCGTTGATGTATTGCGTGGTTCGACAGGCTCACCATGAGGAAGGTGGATGATTGCAGGGAGCCAGTATTTGCGATGTATCTGCAATATTGATGATTAGCGTTCAGCCCACCCCACCCTCCTCATGGTGAGCCTGTAGAACCACGCAATACTTTGATGCATGCATTCGCTTGATTTCACAGGAAATTTAATGTAGTTATATTTCTAGTGAAAGGACATGCCATGCGAACCAACGCACAACACAAAACTGAAACACCCAGCAAGACCACCGTTGTTTCCAAGGCATTGCTGCGCTCTGCCGAATTGCTCGGACTGACCGCGAAGGAGCTTTCCAATATTGTCGGCCTGTCGGAACCCAGTCTTTCGCGCTTGAAGCGCAGCCTTGATGGCTCGCCGCTCACCGGCAAGAGTTACGAGCTTGCCCTGCTCTTCATTCGCCTCTACCGGTCACTGGATGCCATTGTCGGCGGCGATGATGCTGTGGCGCGTCAGTGGATAAGAACCGATAACACCATGCTCGGCGGCAAACCGCTCAACCGTATCAAAACCATTGACGGTCTCACCCATGTCCTCGCCTATCTGGACGCCCGACGCGCTCCGATCTGAAGCCCATGTCCTGCATGGCGCCTGCTGGCGTCTGGTCGAAGCGCAGCACCGTGTTTCTACAATGAAGCTTGTCGACACGCTTGATGAGCAGGCTTTGCTTGAGGATGAGCTGGAGGCCACCAAGCCGCCACTGCCAGCCAATTGTGCGCATCTTGACTACCTGCTGGCCACACCTTTTCGCTATGGTCGATATCCCGGCAATTCAAGGTTCCGGCGCGAAGGGTATTCGCCCGGCGTGTTTTATGCCAGCGAGGCTGTTGAAACAGCCGTTGCTGAAACCGCCTTTTACCGGCTGCTGTTTTTTGCCGAAAGCCCCGGCACTCCATGGCCGCACAATGCACTGGAGTTCACTGCCTTCGAGGCGCGCTATGCCACCACCAAAGCGCTTGATCTTATGGCGCCACCTTTTCTGAAGCAGGCCGCGCAGTGGACTCACCTCAGCGACTATTCCGCCTGCCTCGACCTTTCCGATAAGGCGCAACAGGCAGATATTGAGTTGATCCGCTATCAATCGGTTCGCGACCCTGAAGGCGGTGCCAATCTAGCACTGCTTTCATGTGCCTGCTTCGCGCTGCCGCGACCAACCAAAATGACAACTTGGCGGCTGCATTTTTCAAGCTATGGCGTCAAAGCAATCTGCGACCAGCCAGATTTGCGTCTAGGCTTTGACCGGGAAACATTCGCTGCCGATCCGAGGATGGCCGCGGCTGGACGCACCAATTAACCCAGCCTTTCCGCATGCCAGGCAATGTGGTCGGCCATGAAGGTCGAAATGAAGAAGTATGAATGGTCGTAGCCGTCACGCATGTTCAGCGTCAGCGGAATACCTGCCTTCTCACAAGCTTCCTCAAGTAGCCAGGGCCGCAGACCATCGTCCAGAAAACCATCGGCTTTGCCCTGATCGACCAGCAATTCCGGCAGGCGATATCCGTCTTCGATCAAGGCAACAGTGTCGTAGGCACGCCAAGCCGTTTCATCACTGCCGAGATATTTCTCGAATGCCGGGCGTGACCAGCCAGCAACCATCGGCCTGGCTATTGGGGCGAAAGCGGAAACGGATTTGAAGCGGCCGGGGTTTTTCAGCGCCAAAGTGATCGCGCCATGGCCACCCATGGAATGGCCGAATATACTCTGGCGCTGCATATCGATTGGAAAGTTTGCGGCGATCAGTGTAGGCAATTCTTCGGCAATATAAGTCGCCATGCGATAGTTTTCGGCATAGGGCGATTGCGTTGCGTCGAGATAGAAACCGGCGCCGCTCCCAAACTGCCAATTGTCCTTCTCATCCGGCACATTCTCCCCGCGAGGGCTGGTATCGGGACAGATGATCGCAACGCCAAGCTCTGCGGCTGTGCGGCGATATTCTCCCTTGTCCATGACATTTTGATGCGTGCAGGTCAGGCCGGAAAGATACCACAAGACGGGCACAGGCCCTTCTTTTGCCTGCGGCGGCAAGAACACTGCAAATGTCATATCGCAAAGGCAGGTATCGCTGCGATGGCGATAAACACCCTGCGTTCCATCAAAGCTTTTTGCGACTGAAAGCGTTTCCATGACTGTCCTTATGACTATCTTATTGGCCAAGCGAGACGGCAACATTGACCGCAGCGGCAACAAGCACCGTGTTAAAAAAGAACGATACAATCGCATGTAGCAGGTTAATCTTACGCATTTGGGTACTGGTGATACCCGTATCGGAGGTTTGCGCCGTCATGCCGATGACATAGGAAAAATACAGGAACTCAATCCCGCCAGGTTCCTTGCCACCGGGAAAATCCAGCCCGCCAACATGTTTTCGTGTCTTTGTCTTTGCGCCTTCTGCACTCTCATCAGGCTGCCAGTAAAGATGCGCATAATGAATTGCCGTCATCATGTGGATAGTCAGCCAGCCGAGAGGCACCGCGGCCAATGCCAATGTGAGATCAAGGGGCTGCGGGTTCTGGCCTGAATTGATCAGGACAAAAAGCGAGCCCACGGCCACGACCACCGCGCCAAATGTGACCGTGAAAATGATCCATACGGGCTCGTCGGATTTGGCCGCATTGCGGCGCAGATAATCTGCCGTCAATTTTGGGATTCTGATCGTTGTAAAGCCCAAATAGACGAGAAAGAACGCATTGGCAGAGATAACATAGGCAATGCGTGGCACAAAGGCCAAGCCCAATCCCAAAGCTGCAAGCCCGATGAGGGCGGCAATGTAAAAAGGCTTATGCCGCTTGTTCATGGCCACTACTCGGATGTCACAACGGCTGGACGCTGCATATCAATATGGGGGATATTATCCTCCAGATATTCCTCCGACACGGACACGAAACCGAACGAGGCGTAAAAGCGTGACAAATGGCTTTGCGCCGAAAGCTTGATCGGGCTTTCCGGATAGAGCCGTTCGCATTGCGCAATCGCCTCAACCATGATCCTGTCGCCCAGGCGTTGTCCGCGATGTTCCGGCGAAACCACAACGCGCCCGATCCGGGCCGCTGGATCGGTTTTGGCCGGTTTGCGGATACGCGCGCTTGCCACCAGATTCTTGCCGCTCAATATTCGCAGATGCAAGGCATCGGCGTCCTTGCCGTCCAGTTCCGGATAGGCGCATTTCTGCTCGACGACAAAGACATCGACGCGCAGTTTCAGCATGGCATAAAGATCGCGCGGCGACAGCTCGTCCAGCCCGCAAAGGACGACCTTATAGGCATTTGTTTCCATCAGAAGGTCACAACGCTACGGATTGATTTGCCTTCGTGCATCAGGTCGAAAGCCGTATTAATTTCTGTCAAAGGCATGGTGTGGGTAATCAAGCTATCAATATCGATCTTGCCCTCCATATACCAATCGACGATTTTCGGAACATCAGTACGTCCGCGTGCGCCGCCAAAAGCAGTGCCACGCCAGTTACGACCCGTAACCAGTTGGAAAGGCCGCGTTGAAATTTCCTTACCAGCTTCCGCAACTCCGATCACGATACTGGTGCCCCAGCCGCGATGGCAGCATTCAAGTGCCTGCCGCATGACATTCGTATTTCCGGTTGCGTCGAATGAAAAATCCGCGCCGCCGTCGGTCAGATCCTGAATGGCGGAAACCACCTTATCATTGCCAATCTCTGTCGGATTGATGAAATGGGTCATGCCGAATTGCTTTGCCATTGCCACTTTGCCGGGGTTGAGATCGACACCGATGATCTTGTCCGCGCCCACCATGCGAGCGCCCTGAATGACATTGAGGCCGATACCACCCAGACCGAATACAACGACATTCGCGCCGGGCCAGACTTTGCCCGTATAGATCACGGCACCAATGCCGGTAGTGACGCCACAGCCAATGTAGCAGATTTTGTCAAAAGGCGCGTCCTCGCGCACTTTTGCCAAGGCAATCTCTGGCAAAACAGTAAAGTTCGAGAAGGTCGAACAGCCCATATAGTGGAACACTTCACCGCCATCGCAGGAAAAGCGGCTTGTGCCGTCCGGCATGACACCCTGCCCTTGCGTGGCGCGGATGGAAGTACACAGGTTTGACCGTTGCGACAGGCAGGTTTTGCATTGGCGGCATTCCGGCGTGTAGAGCGGAATCACGTGGTCGCCGACCTTCAGTGATGTGACACCGGCGCCAATTTCGCGCACGATCCCTGCACCCTCATGGCCGAGAATTGCCGGGAACTTGCCCTCGGAGTCCAACCCCGACAAAGTATAGGCATCCGTATGGCAGACACCGGTCGCCATGATCTCGACGAGAACTTCGCCGGGCTTGGGTCCGCCAATCTCGATTGTTTCGATGGTCAGTGGCTTGTTGGCTTCCCAAGCGACGGCAGCGCGCGATTTCATGAATGTGTCTCCCAATGCGTCTTCAGTGATTTGCTCACTATCAGGATCGCAGCCCGGATCGTCAATCAAATCGGCGACATTTCTCGTCATGAAACCGCTTTGTCGCAGATGATTGTTTTCCGCTTCAACATTAGAAATCAATGGACTTGGCTCGGGAAAAATTGTCAAAGGCGACGATAACAATTTGCGGATATGCCGTGACAGTTCTTCCAACCCTGCCCGTCACCGAAATCTTTCCCGCTCTTGATAGAGCGCTGGATGCAGGCAATTCTGCGGTGCTTGTCGCCCCGCCAGGTGCTGGTAAAACCACGCTCATTCCCCTGCATCTGCTTGATGCGCCATGGCGCGGCGAACGCACGATCATCCTGCTTGAACCCCGCCGTCTTGCCGCCCGCGCTGCGGCCAGCCGCATGGCGAACCTGCTGGGCGAAGAGGTCGGCACAACCGTCGGCTATCGCATGCGGCTCGAAAACAAGGTTTCTGCCAAGACCCGCGTCCTCGTTGTGACCGAAGGCGTTTTCGCCCGGATGATCCTCGACGATCCTGATCTGACAAACATAGCTGCGGTGCTCTTTGATGAGTTTCACGAGCGCAGCCTTGATGCGGATTTTGGTCTTGCGCTCGCGTTGGATGTGCAGGCCGCCCTCCGTCCCGATCTCAAATTGCTGGTCATGTCGGCAACATTGGATGGCGCGCGCGTTGCCAGGCTGCTCGGCGATGCGCCAGTGCTTGAAAGCAAGGGGCGCTCTTTCCCCATCGATATCCGCTATCGTGAGCGCAAGCCTGATGAGCGCATCGAAGATGCCATGTCGCGGGCAATCCGTGATACGCTTGCCGATGAGACCGGCAGCATTCTTGGCTTTCTTCCCGGTCAGCGCGAGATCGAGCGCACGGCGGAAGCGCTGCAAGGCCGTGTCCCTGCCAATACAATTATAGTGCCGCTCTATGGCGCGCTTGAGGGGCGCGATCAGGATGCGGCGATCAAACCTGCACCGCCGGGCAAGCGCAAAGTCGTTCTCGCCACCTCCATTGCAGAAACATCAATCACCATTGACGGCGTTCGGGTCGTCATTGATAGCGGCCTTGCCCGCTTGCCAAAATTTGAACCCGCAACCGGCTTGACGCGGCTGGAAACTGTGCGCGCGGCACGGGCTGCCGTGGATCAGCGCGCGGGTCGTGCAGGACGCACGGAGCCGGGTATTGCAATACGCCTTTGGCGTGCCGAACAGACCGCTGCGCTTGAAGCCTTTGCTCCGCCTGAAATTCTGGAAGCAGACCTGACGGGTCTTGTGCTGGACTGCGCTGCATGGGGCGTTTCTAACCCCGCAACGCTCGCCTTTCTCGATGTTCCACCTGCCCCGGCGATCAAAGAAGCAAAGAGCCTTTTGGAAGATCTCGGCGCACTCGGCAAGGACCATCGTGTCACGCCAATGGGCAATGAAATGCGTGCGCTGGCGCTACCAGCGCGGCTCGCCCATATGGTGCTGACAGCCCGCGAACGGGGGCAGGCATGGCGGGCTGCGGAACTTGCCGTTCTGCTTACCGAGCGTGGACTTGGCGGCAATGACATAGATCTCGATGTAAGGCTTTCCCGCTTCCAGCGTGAGCGCGGTGATCGCGCCACCCGTGCCCGTGGATTAGCAAAGCGTTTGGCAGGGTCTGGTCCCGTTGCGGCGGAAGCCGACAGCGTTGGGCGGCTGCTGATCGGTGCCTATCCGGACCGCGTGGCAAAATCGCGTGGCAATGGCCAGTTCACTCTGGCCAATGGGCGCGGCGGCGAAGTTGATCCTAGCTCTGCACTTGCCAAATCCCCTTGGCTCGTCGTCGCTGATCTGTCCGGACGAGCCGGACGCGCGCGTATTCTTGCTGCTGCCGAGGTAAGTGAAGCGGAAATACGCGAGGCTATGGCGGATCGGATCGTCAGCGGTCGGCAAGTCACCTATGATGCCTCCCGCAATGCGCTTCAGGCCCGCGATGCAACGCGGATCGGTGCCATAGCCCTGTCAGAAAAGACCATGCCCGCCCCAACCGGTGAGGAAGCTGATCTTGGGGTGATTGCTGCTGTCAAAACCCATGGGCTTGATATTCTCCCATGGTCAAAGGAGGCGCTGACATTGCGCCGCCGCCTTGCCTGGCTGCATCAGGGTCTGGGGGCGCCTTGGCCCGCCATGGATGATGGCACCTTGCTTGCCACGCTTGACGATTGGTTGAAACCCTTCCTCAAGGGTGGCGCGCAGCTTAACCAAATTCCCGCGCATGTACTGATCGAGGGATTGCGTTCTACCGTTCCCTACGATCTGCAACGCAAGATTGAAACTCTCGCGCCAACCCATTTCGAGGTACCGACCGGATCGCATATCCCGATCCGTTATGATGAGGGCGAGCCGGTTCTTGCCGTGCGGGTGCAGGAACTCTTCGGACTGGCAACCCACCCGGCCATCGCCAATGGCACCATACCGCTCTTGCTGGAACTTCTATCTCCCGCGCACCGGCCCATCCAGATAACACGCGATCTTCCCGGATTCTGGAAAGGCTCCTGGGCTGATGTTCGCAGCGATATGCGCGGTCGCTATCCCCGCCATGTCTGGCCGGAAGATCCTGCCAATGCTGCCCCCACTGCCCGCGCCAAACCACGGGGAACGTGAGGTGGTTTCCAGCTAATTGCATCTCGACAGACAAGCCCCGTCGAACCACGCACTATATTCTCGCAACACGCAGCCTCCGTTACCCTCGCCGAACTCTCCAATTCCATTTTTGCCACATTTGATCTAAAGCACCTTCATGGTTCAGGATTTTGGCATACGCTCTTCATATTTGTCGCGCCGGTTACGGTTGACTACGCTCATTCGCCTGCGCTGGCTCGCAGTGGCAGGTCAAAGCATCGCGGTGTTGTTTGTCGCGCTCTACCTGAAATTCCCCTTCCCGGTCAGTGTATGTTTTGCGCTGATCGCCTGTTCGGCATGGCTCAATCTGCTCATGTCATTCCGCTATCCGATCAACCACCGGTTACAGCCACGCGCGGCCATTCCCGTGCTTGCTTTTGATATTTTGCAGGTTGCGGGCCTGCTCTACATGACCGGCGGCTTGCAAAATCCCTTTGCTGTTCTGATGATTGTTCCTGTCATCATATCGGCAACGTCTTTGCCCTCATGGTCGACCATTCTGCTTGGACTTCTCGTCACCATCTGCGCCACTGTCCTTGCCTATATTTACCTGCCGCTTCCCTGGTATCCGGGCGAAAGCATGCATCTGCCTTTCATACTCATTGCAGGCGTGTGGTGCTCGGTCGTTTCCGCTCTGGCCTTCACTGCGGTCTATGCCTATCGCGTGGCTGAGGAAGCACGCCTGCTGGCCGATGCGCTGACAGCAACAGAACTGATCCTCCAGCGCGAACAGCATCTGTCCGCGCTGGATGGCCTTGCCGCCGCAGCCGCCCATGAACTTGGTACACCGCTTGCCACTATCGCCCTTGTTGCCAAGGAGATGGAGCGCAGCCTGAAGCAGGATGACCGTTTTGCTGAAGATATCGAGCTTTTGCGTTCGCAGACCCAACGTTGCCGCGAGATTCTGAAACGTCTCACCAGCCTTTCATCCACCAGCGAAGAGCATATGTCCCGGTTGAAGATTTCCTCGCTTATCGAGGAAGTCATTGAACCGAACAGGAACTTTGGGATCGGCATTGAAGTCACCAAATTGCGCGGCGAAGGCATCGAACCATTTATCCGCCGCAACCCCGGCATCATTTACGGCCTGGGTAATCTGGTCGAGAATGCCGTCGATTTCGCCAAGCATACGATTAGGGTCAGTTGGGGCTGGAACGACAAAACCGTCGAGATCATCGTCAGCGATGATGGCAAGGGTTTTGCTCCCGAAATTCTGGACCGTATCGGTGAGCCCTACACGACGGGCCGCGACCGCGAAGTGAATGAACATGGTGGCGGTCTTGGTCTTGGTCTGTTTATTGCAAAAACGCTTCTGGAGCGTTCCGGTGCCACAATAACATTCCGCAACCGCAATGATCCGGGACAGGGCGCGGAGGTAGTCGTGATCTGGCCAATCAGCGAATTGACGACCAGCGGCTAGTTCGCCTGTTAAACAAAACTTGCTCTAGCCTTTGACTTTTTCTTCATTGCGAACCATTACATCACTAACTATTACAAAATGAGCAGGAAACCCTGATGGATAATACGGATCAGGACGATATTGCCGCCATTGGCAACGATCCGACACTTCTTCTTGTTGATGACGACAAGCCGTTCTTGCAGCGTCTGGCGCGCGCCATGGAAACACGCGGCTTCACCGTGGCGATTGCCGATTCGGTGGAGGCGGGGCTTGCCAGCGTCAAAAGCCATGCCCCGGCCTATGCGGTTGTCGATATGCGCCTTGGCGATGGCAATGGTCTCGATATTATCGAAGCCATTCGTGCTCGCCGCGAAGATACGCGCGCGGTGATTCTCACCGGCTACGGCAATATTGCGACAGCGGTTAACGCCGTAAAGCTCGGCGCAATCGATTATCTTTCAAAACCGGCTGATGCGGACGAGGTGTTCGCAGCCCTGACCCGCCGTTCCGGTGAAAAGGTGGCGCCGCCTGAAAATCCGATGTCGGCCGATCGTGTGCGCTGGGAACATATCCAGCGCGTTTATGAAATGTGCGACCGGAATGTTTCTGAAACAGCACGCCGGCTTAACATGCACAGACGCACCTTGCAGCGTATTTTGGCCAAGCGCGCCCCGCGCTAGATTGCCGGACGCTTTACGGGCGATCTATTACTACCCTTTTCTTGTGTATTGCACTGCTTCGTCCCACAGGATAACAGCCGTCCACCCTATTATAACCGCCATTGCACTGATGCAGTGCGTCGTTCGCCCTTCGACAGGCTCAGGAGGGCTCACCATGAGGAAGGTTGAGGATTGCAGGGAGGTTATTCTGTGGGCGTCTACTGCTAGATCAACCACCTCATAAACGTAGCAGGGAGCCAATATCCACGGCTTTGGTGGTTGTTGCAGCCCCCGCCTTCCTCATGGTGAGCCCTCCTGAGCCTGTCAAAGGGCGAACCACAAGGCTCTTGCCACAGGTCAATCTGCCTTCCTGTTATATAGAAGCAACAAGGACGGCATCATCTGCCGCCCTTGTTTACCGCTCCTAAAACCGCACGCTCAGATCGGCCTTGATGGCATTGTCATGGGACTGGCTGGAGAACTGGCCGGTATAGCTGAGGCCGAG
>NZ_JCAXDZ010000019.1:0-2803 GCF_059758635.1 Phyllobacterium sp. GQ127 | reverse complement strand
CAGGGCAAAAAAACAAGGGGCGCTGCCTGCGCAACGCCCCTTCAACATTCACATAGATCCTGCGACGAGGATCAGGCCAGCGTATAGGCGGTTTTCACCGTCGTATAAAACTCGGCAGCGTATTTGCCCTGCTCACGAGGGCCATAGCTTGATCCCTTACGTCCGCCGAAAGGCACATGGAAATCAACACCGGCAGTGGGCAGGTTAACCATGACCATCCCAGCTTCGGCATTGCGTTTGAAATGAGTCGCATGCTTCAGGCTCGTCGTCGCAATGCCCGATGAGAGGCCAAAAGGCGTATCATTTGCTGTATGCAGCGCCTCTTCATAATCCTTGACGCGGATGACACTGGCGACAGGACCAAATATTTCTTCGCGAGAAATACGCATTTGATTCGTCGCTTCCGTAAACAAAGCGGGCTGCAGATAGAAGCCGGGATTATCCCGTGTCAGCCGTTCGCCGCCAAAAGCGAGCTTTGCACCCTCTTTTTGACCGATAGCAATATAATCTTCATCCTGCTTGAGCTGGCTCGCATCGACAACGGGGCCAATATGCGTCCCCGCCTTCAAAGCATCATCAACTATGATCGTTTTCAGTTTTTCCGAAACAGCAGCAACGAATCGGTCATGGATGCCCTCGGTGACAATGATTCGAGAAGACGCTGTGCAACGCTGACCGGTTGAGAAAAACGCACTATTTACAGCGGCGTCGACCGCGACGTTGAGCTCGGCATCATCCAGAACAACAAATGGATTTTTACCGCCCATCTCCAACTGGAATTTGCGCATATGCTCAATTGATGCTGCAGCGACGCGTTTTCCCGTACCGACAGATCCGGTGAAAGTGATCGCATTGACATCGGCACTGTCGAGAATTGTCTGCCCTACAACTGAACCCTTGCCCATGACAAGATTAAGCACACCCTTTGGCAGGCCCGAACGATGCAGGATATCGACAATTGCCCAAGAGCAGCCTGGCACGAGATCGGCTGGCTTAAAAACAACAGTGTTTCCATAGGCAAGCGCAGGGGCGATCTTCCAGGCAGGAATCGCAATGGGGAAATTCCACGGGGTGATGATGCCGACAACGCCAACCGGTTCTCTCGTAATTTCAACACCGATATTCGGACGAGCACTTGGCAAAACTTCGCCTGCAAGCCGCAACACTTCTCCGGCAAAGAAGTCGAAGATTTGCGCTGCACGCAAAGTTTCACCAATCCCTTCGGCCAGTGTCTTGCCTTCTTCCCGAGAGAGCAATCGGCCAAGTTCATCCTTGCGGGCAGTGATCTCATCTGCAGTTTTGCGCAAGATTGCATGACGTTCGAGAATTCCAGAACGCGCCCAAGCAGGAAAGGCCGCTTTTGCAGCAGCAATGGCCCGTAACGTGTCCTCAGCCGTCGCTCTCGCATATTCCCCAACCACATCATTGGTGTTGGAAGGATTGATATTGACAATGGCGTCGCCACCGGCCCATTCGCCGTCGATCAGATTTTGGTGCAATGTCATGATTGTGTTCTTTCGTTCTGTTCAGTTGAATCAATACCATAGGAGACAGGCGTTTCAACGGTTAATCCAGAACATTTGGCTTTTCGGCCATATGGAGCTTGATTGGCCGGGTAGAATGCTGCGTAAAGGACTGCTAGTTAAGCTTATCGAGCACCCCGGAATATTCGTCCGCTCACAAGAAGCGAATAAGAGGAACGTCCACATGCCCTACTCATTGTTTAATCTTGAGGGGCGCCTCGCGCTCGTTACTGGGTCCAGTCAAGGTATCGGCTTCGCTTTGGCAAAAGGTCTCGCATCATATGGTGCGACGGTCGTCCTCAACGGCCGCAACCGGGAAAAACTTGCAGCAGCCGTCACCGAACTCAGTGCTGAGGGGTATAAGGCGCATACCTCGCATTTCGATGTAACCGATATTGGTGCGGTCAAGACGGGGATTGATAAGATCGAGGCCGAGATCGGTCCGATTGATATTCTCATCAATAATGCCGGTATGCAATTTCGTGCTCCCCTGGAGGATTTTCCGGATGATAAATGGCAGCAATTGCTGCAAACAAACATCTCGAGCGTTTTCTACGCCGGCCAGAGCGCTGCTCAACACATGATCAAGCGAGGCCGCGGCAAGATTATCAATATTGCTTCGGTTCAGAGTGAACTGGCCCGGCCATCCATAGCGCCATACACGGCAACGAAAGGCGCTGTTCGTAATTTGACGCGAGGCATGTGCACGGATTGGGCGAAATATGGTCTGCAAATCAACGCTATCGCACCCGGCTATTTCAAAACCCCATTAAATCAAGCATTGATCGATGATCCGGAGTTCTCCACTTGGCTGGAGAAACGGACCCCGGCAGGACGATGGGGAAATGTTGAAGAATTGGTTGGCGCTGCAATATTCTTGGCAAGTGATGCCTCGTCCTTTGTTAATGGGCAAGTTATCCACATCGATGGCGGGATTACAGCTTCAATATGATACGCATTATAGTAATGGGCGTGAGCGGTTCGGGAAAAACCTCCGTCGGAGTTGCGATCGCCGAAGCCTTAAAGCTTCCTTTTTTGGAAGGCGATACGCTTCATCCCGAACGTAACGTCGAAAAAATGTCTTCCGGCATTCCATTGACGGATGATGACCGCTGGCCGTGGCTCGACAAAATTGGCATTGAACTGGCCAAAGCTGAAAATGGGCTTGTAGTGTCGTGCTCAGCTTTGAAAAAAAGCTATCGCGAACGTTTGAGAGAGAAAGCTGGCGGACCGCTTGCATTCATTTTCCTGGATGGCGAAGTCGAGGTTCTACGATCGCA
>NZ_JCAXDZ010000018.1:0-3149 GCF_059758635.1 Phyllobacterium sp. GQ127 | reverse complement strand
GAGGAAAGCATGTCGGGCTTGCAACTACCACAAGACAAACTCATTGAGGTCTACCGAAACATGCGGATGATCCGTCGCTTCGAAGAGCGGGTGATGGACGAGATGGCGACCGGTGACATTCCGGGCAATACCCATCTTTATGCCGGTCAGGAGGCAAGTGCCGTCGGGGTTTGTCTGCACCTTGGCGAGGACGACTATATCTCGTCGACGCATCGCGGCCACGGTCATTCGATTGCAAAGGGCGTCGACATTGACAGCATGATGGCCGAACTGTTCGGCAAGGCCACTGGCACCTGCGGTGGCAAGGGCGGATCACAGCATATTGCGGATCTGCGCAAGGGCATGCTCGGCGCCAACGGCATTGTTGCAGCGGGAGCCCCGATCACCTGCGGTGCAGCGTTGAGCGCCAAGCTCCTGGGCAAGAAGCATGTGGCGATAGCCTTTGCCGGTGACGGCGCGATGAACGAGGGCGTCATGTCGGAGAGCTTCAATCTTGCCAAGATCTGGATGCTGCCGATTGTCTTCGTTATCGAGGACAATGGTTTTGGCGAAGCCACGGCCAACGCGCATGTCTCAGCCGGCAGCTTCACGCGCCGGGCGGAAAGCTATGACATTCCGGCCATAGAGGTCGACGGCACAGATGTGTTCAGTGTCTATGCAGCTGCTGGCGAAGCGGTTGCCCGCGCCCGCAACGGCGGTGGCCCGACGATGCTGCATGTGCACGTGCCACGTTATTACGGCCACTATAGCGGCGACCCCGACAATTATCGCACGCCCGAGGAAAAGGCGGCGATGCGCCGGGAACAGGATTGCCTGATCAATTTCCGCAAGCGCGTCAATGAAGTGTCGCTGCTCGACGATGCCGAACTCGATGCCGTCGATCAGGCGATCGAAGCCGAAATCGATCATGCTGTTTCCGCCGCACGCGCCGCACCGTTCCCGTCATTGTCGGCTCTGACCACCGACGTCTACGTCAAGTATCTGTAAGGAGGACCGACCATGCCCAAGAAATCCTTCCGCCAGGCCCTCAACGAGGCTCTTCATTCGGAGATGGCCCGCGATCCGAGCGTGATCATGATGGGCGAGGACCTGACAGGCGGCGCCGGAGCCAACGGTGTGAAAGACGCCTGGGGCGGAGCTTTCGGTGTGACGCGTGGCTTGCTCGATGCGTTCGGCCCGGAGCGTATCCGCGACACGCCGATCAGCGAGGCGGCCTTCATCGGCGCAGCCGCCGGTGCCGCCTTGACCGGGTTGCGCCCGATTGCCGAGATCATGTTCGTCGACTTTGCCGGCGTGTGCCTTGACCAGATCATGAACCAGGCGGCAAAGTTCCGCTACATGTTCGGCGGCCGTGCCAAGACGCCTCTCGTCATCCGCGCCACCTATGGCGCCGGCAGCCGTTCCGGTTCGCAACATACCCAGGCGCTCTATCCGATCTTCACCCATATTCCGGGTCTGAAGGTCGTCATCCCGTCCAATCCCTATGATGCCAAGGGGCTTTTGTTGCAGGCGATCCGAGACGACGACCCGGTCATCTTCCTGGAGCACAAGATGCTTTACGACACGGTCGGCGAGGTTCCCGATGGCTCCTATACGATCCCATTCGGCGAAGCCCGCGTGGTGCGCGACGGCAAGGATGTCCTGATCGTCGCGATTGGACGAATGGTGGGTGTTGCCGAAGAAGCGGCGCGGCAGCTCGCCTTGGAAGGCATCACTGCCTGCGTCGTCGACCCCCGCACCACATCGCCTTTGGACGAGGACACCCTGCTTGATGTCGCTGAACAGATTGGCCGCATCGTCATTGTCGACGAGGCCAATCCGCGATGCAGCGTTGCCACCGACATCTCCGCTCTTTTTGCGGACAAGTGCTTTGACGCGCTGAAGGCGCCGATCAAGCTCGTGACGGCGCCGCACACACCGGTTCCTTACGCTCCCAATCTTGAAGACGCCTACATCCCGACGCCCGAAGCCGTGGCTAAGGCTGCCAGGTCCATTGTAAAGAGGTAAATCCCATGTCGCTTATCGAAGCAGTCACCGTCCCCAAATGGGGAATGACAATGACCGAAGGCACGATCACACGATGGATGGCCGATGAGGGTGACACCATCGTCCGCGGTCAGGAAATCCTCGAGATCGAGACGACGAAGATCACCAATGTCGTAGAATCGGCAGCAAGCGGCACCTTGCGGCGCATTGTACTGGCGCAAGGCACGACGGCGCCGGTAGGCGCACTCGCCGGTGTCATCAGCGACGATGCCGCGACTGCTGAAGCGATCGACGCCTTTATCGAAAGCTACGCCGATCGGCTGGGTTCGGGCGAAGATGGCGAGGCAGGCATAGCCATGCCGCGCACCCTCAATGTCGAGGGCGGCACCATCAACCTGCTCGAAGCCGGCGAAGCGAGCGATGATGCCGTCTTGTTCCTGCACGGCTTTGGCGGCGATCTGTCAACCTGGCTGTTCAATCAGCCGCCGCTGGCGGAAAATATCCGGACGATCGCGGTCGATCTGCCGGGACATGGCGCTTCCTCGCCTGTGGATGGCGGCGACATCCTTGCCAGGATCGTATCTGCTGTCAGCACTGCGGTTCAGGACCTTGTCCCCGGCAAGCTCCATATCGTCGGTCATTCCTTTGGCGGTGCCGTAGCGGCGAGAATAGCAGCCGACCAGCCATCGCGGGTCGCTTCGCTGACATTGATCGCACCCATTGGCCTGAGCAAGCAAATGAACCGGGACTTCCTGGTCGACTTCGTCGCCGCCGAGCGCCGCCGCCCGCTCTTCAACGTGCTGGAACGGCTGTTTGCCGATCCTTCCAGGATTACCAATGATATGGTCGAGGGCACCTTGCGCTTCAAGCGTCTGGAAGGCGTGTCCGAGGCGCTGTCGACAATCGCCGACAGCATCGCCAACGAAGACGGCCAGTTGCTGTCGATCAAGGAAACCATTGCCGGTCTCGACTGTCCCGTCACGCTCATCTGGGGCGAGCACGACCAGATCGTACCGGTTCCCAATGCCGCAGACATCCCGGCTAATGCCACACTACGCATCCTGCCAGCCGTCGGGCACATGCCGCAAATGGAGGCAGCCAAAACCGTCAATGACGCCATCTCCAAAAATATCCACAAAATCTGAATATCAGCGGGCAATGCC
>NZ_JCAXDZ010000017.1:2500-6294 GCF_059758635.1 Phyllobacterium sp. GQ127 | reverse complement strand
GGGATGTTGAGTTATTGGTTGCGGGGACAGGATTTGAACCTGTGACCTTCAGGTTATGAGCCTGACGAGCTACCGGGCTGCTCCACCCCGCGTTACCAAGACCGGCGCTGACGCCGTTTGCAGCCCGGACTTCTCCGTTTGTCCGGCCTCAAAAGCGAAGGTGCTTTTTCGGCTTTCGGACGGGGCGCTGCTCTACCCTTTTGTGGCAGGAGGGCATTGCTGCCATTGCCATTGTGCTTTTGGTATTGTCCAGATTACCCGGAATGTTTGCCAAAAGCAAAAAGGCCGCGTCCTGAACGTATTCTGGCGCGGCCTGATTGGTCTGTTATGTATTGTTGTGTGATTTGAGCAGCATTTTGTTGCGTTTAGCAGACCTGGCAGCGACCTACTCTCCCGCGTCTTGAGACGAAGTACCATTGGCGCAGGGGCGTTTCACGGCCGAGTTCGGAATGGGATCGGGTGCAGCCACCCCGCTGTAACCACCAGGTCAGCAAAGCGCAACAAAATGAAGAAGCTGGAATTGTTTGTCTTGATTGTTGGCAATGATCGATCTTGCGAGCATTTGCCCGCAAGGCCGACTTGGCCGTCGCCGGTTGCCCGGCGCGCTGTCGCAGCGCCCGCACCAAAGGTGCGATAGGGCGCGTGAGACAATCCAATTCATCTGACTTTGTCAGATGGATATAAGTAATGAGAATGATCAAGCCAATCGAGCTATTAGTACCGGTAAGCTTCATGCGTTGCCGCACTTCCACACCCGGCCTATCAACGTGGTGGTCTTCCACGGCTCTGATAGGGAATACTCGTTTTCAGGTGGGTTTCCCGCTTAGATGCCTTCAGCGGTTATCCCGTCCGTATATAGCTACCCTGCTATGCGGCTGGCGCCACAACAGGTCCACCAGAGATACGTCCATCCCGGTCCTCTCGTACTAGGGACAGATCCTGTCAATATTCCTACACCCACGGCAGATAGGGACCGAACTGTCTCACGACGTTCTGAACCCAACTCACGTACCGCTTTAAATGGCGAACAGCCATACCCTTGGGACCTGCTCCAGCCCCAGGATGCGATGAGTCGACATCGAGGTGCCAAACAACCCCGTCGATATGGACTCTTGGGGGTCATCAGCCTGTTATCCCCGGCGTACCTTTTATCCGTTGAGCGATGGCCCTTCCACGCGGGACCACCGGATCACTATGACCGACTTTCGTCTCTGCTCGACTTGTCAGTCTCGCAGTCAGGCGGGCTTATGCCATTGCACTCGACGACCGATTTCCGACCGGTCTGAGCCCACCATCGCGCGCCTCCGTTACTCTTTAGGAGGCGACCGCCCCAGTCAAACTACCCACCATACACTGTCCCGGATCCGGATAACGGACCGCGGTTAGACATCCATATAGGTAAGGGTGGTATTTCAAGGATGACTCCACGAAGGCTGGCGCCCCCGCTTCAAAGTCTACCACCTATCCTACACATGCCGACACGAATGCCAGTGTAAAGCTATAGTAAAGGTGCACGGGGTCTTTCCGTCTAACCGCAGGAACCCCGCATCTTCACGGGGAATTCAATTTCACTGAGTCTGCGTTGGAGACAGCGGGGAAGTCGTTACGCCATTCGTGCAGGTCGGAACTTACCCGACAAGGAATTTCGCTACCTTAGGACCGTTATAGTTACGGCCGCCGTTTACTGGGGCTTCAATTCAAAGCTTGCACCTCTCCTCTTAACCTTCCAGCACCGGGCAGGCGTCAGACCCTATACGTCGTCTTGCGACTTCGCAGAGCCCTGTGTTTTTGGTAAACAGTCGCTACCCCCTGGTCTGTGCCACCCTCCTCTACTTGCGTAAAAAAGGGTCACGCTTCTTCCGAAGTTACGCGTGCAATTTGCCGAGTTCCTTCAACGCAGTTCTCTCAAGCGCCTTGGTATTCTCTACCAGTCCACCAGTGTCGGTTTAGGGTACGGTCTATACGCGGGAGCTATTTCCTGGAACCGCCCCGAAGCCCCTCCAATCCAATAAGGAGGAACAACATACGCGATCCGTCACTACCCGCAGGCCCACGAATATTAACGTGGTTCCCATCGACTACGCCTTTCGGCCTCGCCTTAGGGGCCGGCTAACCCTGCTCAGATTAACTTTAAGCAGGAACCCTTGGACTTTCGGCGAGGGAGTCTCTCACTCCCTTTATCGTTACTCATGTCAGCATTCTCACTTCTGATACCTCCAAAGGCCCTCACGGGTCCCTCTTCAACGGCTTACAGAACGCTCCGCTACCACTTGCTTATTGCTAAGCAAATCCACAGCTTCGGTGTATGGCTTTAGCCCCGGTACATTTTCGGCGCAAAGACCCTTATTTAGACCAGTGAGCTGTTACGCTTTCTTTAAATGATGGCTGCTTCTAAGCCAACATCCTGGTTGTTTTGGGATCCTCACATCCTTTCCCACTTAGCCATAACTTAGGGACCTTAGATGGTGGTCAGGGTTGTTGCCCTCTTCACGACGGACGTTAGCACCCGCCGTGTGTCTGCCGATTAGTACTCTTCGGTATTCGGAGTTTGGTTAGGTTTGGTAAATCGGTGAGATCCCCTAGCCCATCCAGTGCTCTACCCCCGAAGGTATTCGATCGACGCTCTACCTAAATAGATTTCGCGGAGAACCAGCTATCTCCAAGTTTGATTGGCCTTTCACCCCTAGCCACAAGTCATCCCAATCTATTGCAACAGATGCGGGTTCGGTCCTCCAGTAAGTGTTACCTTACCTTCAACCTGCTCATGGCTAGATCACTTGGTTTCGGGTCTAATCCAACGAACTGAACGCCCTGTTCAGACTCGCTTTCGCTGCGCCTACACCTACCGGTTTAAGCTTGCTCGTCAGACTAAGTCGCTGACCCATTATACAAAAGGTACGCTGTCACCCAGAACAAATCTTGGGCTCCAACTGTTTGTAGGCATTCGGTTTCAGGATCTCTTTCACTCCCCTTGTCGGGGTGCTTTTCACCTTTCCCTCACGGTACTGGTTCGCTATCGGTCATGCACGAGTACTTAGGCTTGGAGAGTGGTCTCCCCATGTTCAGACAGGATTTCACGTGTCCCGCCCTACTCAAGGACTTTTGTTCGCATTACGTGTACGGGGCTATCACCCATTCTAGCCACCCTTTCCAAGGTGTTCCACTTGTCTCACAAAAGCCACTGGCCTGGTCCGCGTTCGCTCGCCACTACTTACGGAGTCTCGTTTGATGTCCTTTCCTCCGGGTACTTAGATGTTTCAGTTCCCCGGGTTCGCTTCTAACCCCTATGTATTCGAAAGTTAGATACCTTATTATGATATCTAGAAAAATGAATTGTTCTTCGAACATTCGTCCAACAACTCAAATTTTCTAGATATCTAAGGTGGGTTTCCCCATTCGGAAATCGTCGGATCAAAGGGTATTCGCACCTCCCCGACGCTTATCGCAGCGTATCACGTCCTTCATCGCCTGTGCATGCCAAGGCATCCACCAAATGCCCTTAAGACACTTGATCATTCTCATTGCCAATATCCATCCTTGCCTTAACGAGCATCTTGCACCTGTGGGGGATACCAACAGGCTGCTAAAACACCCAGCAACAATCGATTTGACAAAAAAGACCAGCTTCTTGAGATAAATTCGATGGCTCTGCGGTTAAGCGGCCAATCATAAGTCAGAGGCTTTTGATGAGCACCCCTGACGACATTACCCGGCGTTCATGGCCATAAGGCCGGCAGATCAGCACACAAAGGTGCAAATCCTTGAACATCCGGAATAATCCGAACTTATCTTCT
>NZ_JCAXDZ010000016.1:0-10676 GCF_059758635.1 Phyllobacterium sp. GQ127 | reverse complement strand
AACGTATAGCAATCTAACTATTCATGGGAGCAATCAATGTCTCAACGCTTGTCAGGAAAGCGCATACTCCTAACCGGAGGCGTTGCTAATATCGGCCTCGCAATTCTGGAGGCATTCGTTGCTGAGGGCGCGACGGTTTCTGTTGTCGATATCGACGCGGTCAAGGGCAATGACGTCGAAAAACGGCTCGGGAAGCGTGTTCGATTCTTTAAAGCCGATATTTCGCAGGAATCCGAGATCAAGAGTGCAATCGACCGGTCAGTCGCCTGGATGCAGGGAATGGACACGCTGTGCCTAAATGCCGGCATCCAACTTTCGGGCAAGGTTGAAGACTTTTCGACGCCGGACTGGGACAAGGTGTTCACGATTAATGTCCGCGCCAATTTCATCTTCGCAAGGGAATCGGTAAAACATCTGCGCAATGCCGGCAAGTCCTCGATCGTGATGATGTCTTCGCTGGCTGGCAAACGCGGCGCCCCAGGCCTCGCCGCCTACTCGTCGTCCAAAGCCGCGATCATCGGTCTTACAACAACGCTTGCAATCGAGCTGGCGCGCGATGGCGTTCGTGTCAACGCCGTGTGTCCCGGTTGGATTGATACACCCTTTAACCAGCCGGTTATTGACTTCATCGGTGGTCGAGAAAAGCAAGAATCCCTGATACCGCTCGTCATCCCGCTTGGACGGCAGGCAACGCCTCAGGAAGTTGCGCCGCTTTTTGTTTTTCTCGCCTCTGACGAGGCTTCGTATGTGACCGCCCAGTCCATCAACGTCGACGGTGGCATCTATAATTGAAAGCAACAGCGAGGAAAGCATTATGATCAAACTGATTTCGCAGGAAGCAGCGCTTCATGCACTGAAGGTCGGCGCGGCAAAAGCAAGGGAACTCGGGGAGCCTTCTTCGCTTGCAATCGTTGATGCCGGCGGCAATCTGATGGCGTTCCTGCGCGTCGATGACGCCGCGCTTGCGACAGTAGAAATCGCGCAAAGCAAGGCGTACACCGCACTTGCACTTCGTTCGCCGTCCGGAAATTGGCTCGAGATCGTTCAGCCGGGTGCAGCTCTATATGGACTGGATGCTTTGGGCGGTCGGCGACCATTCGTGGTTTTCGGCGGCGGACTGCCGGTGCGAGACGGCAACTCGGTCATCGGAGGAGTAGGTGCATCCGGTGGTCCGGTGGACGCCGATTTGGCGATTGCGCAGGCAATGGTAGATGCACTCCAGACCAGTTGAGTCTGGAGGGCAGTTTGCAAAATCTGGCCAGCTCGGCCACACCAATTTTGTCTTTGGAACGAACCATTCCCAGCAATAGAACAAGGATGACAACATGTCCGAGCATTCAATCCAACTCAATTGGACGGCTGCGCCCCACGCGCAACAGCCGGCAACCTACAGCCGGGATCACACAGCGACGTACAGTGCACAGGTTTCAGTTGACGTTTCAGCGGCTGCCGCCTATCTCGGAAACAGCAACCTTGCCGATCCGGAACAGCTTCTCGTGAATGCCTTGGCGAGTTGCCACATGCTCTACTTTCTCGCGATCTGCGAGGGTAGCGGTTATGCCGTTAGCAGCTACCAGGATGAAGCTGTCGGAAAAGTTTCGAAAAACCCGGATGGAACTTTCTGGGTGTCGCAGATCACTCTCCATCCAAAAGTGGTCTTTGCTTCTGACAAGCAGCCCGATCGTGAAACATTGTCTCGATTGCATCACCGCGCCCACAAGGGTTGTTTCATCGCAAATTCGATCAAAACCCACGTTTCGATTGAGTTGGACTAAATCACGTCTGCAGCAGCCATATAGTTAAACAATTCTAATATAAAAAGGAGTGCAAAATGTCCGAAAAGGTAGTTGTTGTTGCCACGGTAACGGCACATGAGGGAATGCATGAGCAGCTGCGAGAAGCGCTTTTGACTTTGGTCCCGACCGCGCAAAAGGAACCGGGATTCGTTCAATACGATCTCCATGAATCGCTGGAGCGTCCGAGTGAGTTTGTCTTCTATGAAATCTGGGAGGATGAGAAATCGCTGGAGGTGCACAACAACACTGAGGCAATGAAGGCGTTCGGCGCGCGCGCCGGCCAGTGGATTCAGTCCGTTAAAATAGACAAGTTCAAACGCATCTCCTGATCCTTATTCAACAGGATCCACACCGCATTGCTGGACACCTGAACCCATGGTTTGCCGCGACCGGGCAAGCTGCAATCTTTGAGCAGGCCTGGTATTTAATTGGCTGTCGACCGTGCCGGTTCAACGACCGACTCAGTCCTTCCGCCAAATTAAGCAGATCGTTTCTAAGCGGCAGTTCCGCCGAATGGAGTTGTATAGATCATGGACAGGTTTTTGGAAGGCAAAAACGCATTTGTCACCGGTGCAACGTCTGGCATCGGACTTGCTTGTGCCCGGCGTTTCTCCAACCTCGGGGCGAGGGTAGCATTATCTGGGCGCCGGGCCGATGAGCTTGAAATGATTGCCAAAGAGCTGGGGCATGGCTCGCTTGTCGTCCCGCTCGATGTTAGTGATGCAGAAAATGTGAGCACTGCAGTTTCCGAAACATGGGACGCACTTGGGGGCATTGATTATCTGGTTCATGCTGCCGGCATTGTTACGCCAGCACCCCTGGAAGCACTATCCGCCGAGATATGGCGTCAGCATATAAACATCAACCTGAATGGTGCCTTTTACGTGATGCGGGAATGCTCCTTGCGAATGCGGGATCAAGGACGCGGCAGCATCGTGGCCATCGCCTCAGACCTGTCGTTCAAGGGTATGGAGAACTTTTCTCACTATTGTGCATCAAAGGCGGGTCTTGCTGGACTGTCAAAGTCACTCGCACTCGAACTTGCCCCTCACGTCAGGGTAAATTGTGTTTGTCCAGGTCCTGTCGATACACCGATGTTGAGAGCGGAGCTCGAACTCCTGGGTGGATCTGTTGCCCGCGAGTCCGCACTTTCGCAGGTGCCGATGAAGCGGTTTGCAAGTGCTTATGAAATCGCAGAATTTGTGGTCTACATCGCGACGCAGGTTACTTTTGCAACGGGAAGCATGTTAAGCATCGACGGTGGCACGAGTGCAGGGTAATCAGTCGGCGGTTATCGCCTAATCCTGATCTAAACCTTGTTTTCAAAAAAGGCGATATTCGCTCGCCACTTTCTGCGCCAGAGCCGCAACGATTCCATTTAGTTGCGTTTCAGGACGCTTGATGAAACTTGCGGTGAACGCCATTGTCGGCATGGTCTGATCGATCGTCCCGATCACCCGCAACCGACCACTTAGGACATGGTCAGAAACCACCTCAACGGGTATGGCAGCCACGCCAATACCATCAAGTGTCATACGAACAATCGATGACAACGAAGAGTTGGCAAAAATGCGCACGCGATGCTGCGCCTTATTAAAAAGTTCGGCGAGTTCCTGATAAGGTTGGGTCTGTCTTGCAAACGTGATGATTGGAAATGCCGCTAGTTCCTCGAGCGTCACCGCCTCTTGCCCCAGAGGAAACTCTTCGGGAACCACCCAGCGAAGGGGATATTCGCACAAGGGTAGATTCGCCACGCCTCCGGATATCACCGGTCCCATAAGGAGGGCAACGTCGATGCTGTTCTCAAGAAGGGCAGCTGCGAGACTGTTGGATCCATCGACATTAATCTCCAATGTAATAGCCGGATACTCGTGGTTCAGTCGTTTGAGCAGTTCCGGCAACCATGTGTGCACAATTGTGTCGGAAACGCCGAGTTGGACGGTCCCCTCCAACGCACTGGAGCCTGTCACGGAAAGCACCATCTCAGTCCGGAGCGCCAGCATGCGTTCCGCATATTTGAGAGCTTCGCGTCCTTTCACGGTCAGCCGGCTACCACGTTTATCGCGTTCGAACAGGCGCACTTTAAGTTCCCGTTCAAGCTGTGCAATGCGTGCGGACACAGATGGCTGCGTGGTATGAAGTTTGACGGCGGCCCGGTGAAAGCCGCCAGTTTGAGCTACAATACAGAATGTCTCTAAAGTGCGCAGGTCAATCATCATATTCGCCTGCCCCCTAAAATCGCATGCCTGCCTACCATCGACGAGTATATGAGCACATGCAAGTTATTTACGATCTGCTGCGATCCTGCTTTAGATTTGTGTACACCATTTCGCCCAGGCGTCCGGTGTCTGATACAGTTTACAAGAAACAACCCGCCAGAGAGCAATGCTATGAAACGGACGTCTCGAACTGGAAATTACCGTTCATCAAATCCTCGTCGCGTACATTGGTGATCAGCATACACCCTGGGCTATGGGTGACAGCGAGTGGTAGCCTGGCTTTTTCCAAAGCAACTTGTGGCGTGACCCCACACGCCCAGAAAACCGGTACTTCGCCTTCTTTTACTGGAACAGTGTCGCCAAAGTCGGGCCTGGACAAATCTTTGATCCCTATCGCAGAAGGCTCGCCAAAATGCACCGGCGCTCCATGAACTTGCGGCATTCTGGCAGTGATCTCGATCGCCAGGATGGCGTCTGCCGGCTTCAACGGTCGCATTGACACAACAAACTGCCCGGAAAAAGGACCGGATGGAATGCAATCGATATTGGTTTTGTACATTGGTACGTTCGACCCCAGTTCGATATGGCGGACACCAATGCCTGCCTTCAACAAAGCCCATTCGAATGAGAACGAACAGCCGATCAAAAAGGAAACCAAATCGTCACGCCAGATGTGGTGGATATCGGCAACCTCCTGTTCCATCTCGCCGTCGCGGAACACACGATAGCTCGGCACATCAGAACGAATGTCAATATTTCTGCCGACGTTATCCAACGACGGATCGCCGGGCTTTCCAACCGCGAGCAACGGACACGGTTTGGGATTTTGCAAGCAAAATTTTAAGAAGTCGTTCGCCCACGGCTCTGGAAGAATCACCAGGTTTGCTTGAGCAAATCCCGAGGCGAGGCCGGAGGTCTGCCCGGTAATTGTACCAGCCCTGACATCGAGGCGAATTTGCTCCGGTGAACGATCCGAGATATTTTCAAGCCCATCCATAATAAAACCATCCCTTCGTTTCGTGTACGCACGTGGGAGAGCTTGCCGTTTGGGTCCTTCTCGTCAAATCGCCATATTCAATGACGCGAGATAGATTTTATTGATCACGTAATACAGGCAGGAGCGGCTCTTTTAACGCTGCCGGCGCAGGTCTTTGGCGCAGGCCTGATAAAATTATTTTATCAGGCGACATCGCCAACGACAATTTGACCTGCCGGCCTTTTGGCAGGAACATCAGTCACGAGCAACATGATTGGGAGGTCATTCGTGTCGTGGCCTTTGGGCTCAGCACTTGCTGGCATGACCTGAGACTTACTTGTCATCTTGCAGATCCTTTTCAGGACTGCACGCTCAGCGTCAGATTTTCCCAGAACGCCTTGATCTGATCATCCAGGCGTTACTTCTAGTATAGTAAATTCAACTGCAACTATACTATAAAAATAATGGTATTTATCTATTTACACGAAAGAATTATCTGGTAATACTATATAAAAACAATCTAACTGTCGTTAGTTAGATCAATGAAGATAAGGGGAACAGGGTGGTGCACAGCATCCCTTGTATAGCTGCAACCATCGCCAGGAGGATTTATTCATGACCAAAAAAACCTCGCTATCTATCACTCGTCGTCACGCGTTGAAGTTTGGAGGCTTGGCGCTGTCCACGTCGCTGTTTGCGCCTGCAATTATCAAGAGGGCCTGGGCAGCAGAAGAGCCCATCACATTGTTGACCTGGGAAACCTACGATGAACCCGAATGGATAGCGGAATGGCAGGCAGCCAACGGGACTGAAATCAAACCTGTATTCGTCTCTTCGCTGGATGAAGTCTTCGCCCAGCTTCAATCAGGTGCCGTTAAGCCGGATGTTGTCTATTCAGAGGCCTCTACCGCGGGTCGCCTGAAAAAGGCTGGCCAGATCACACCATTCGATGTGACAAAGATCCCTAACATTGCCAACATCCTACCAGGACTGACCTGGCGCGAACCGCTTACGGTTGACGGCGTACTTATGGGCATCCCCCTGCACTGGGGCACACAACCTCTTCAGTACAATGCTGATGTGATCAAGTCGCCACCCACCACCTGGGCGGCTCTGTGGGATAAGTCCTATCAAGGAAAGGTTACGATATTTGATGACGCGACCGTCACGATTCCCATGGTCGCGCTTTACGTCGGTGCAAAAGACCCTTTCAATTTGACCGAAGACGAGTTCACCCTCGTCACCACTGCTCTGCGCGAGTTGCGAGCGCAGGTGCGCGTCGTCACCCGGGGGTTTGACGACGCCGCAAATGTCTATGCGTCGGGCGAAGCGGTGTTGGGCTATTGTCACAATGTTACTGTCGTCAATATGTTGAAGAAAAAAGGGCTCAACGCCAAGTACTCGCTGCCCAAGGAAGGGACACCCGCCTGGATCGAAGGCACCTTTGTCACACCGAAGGGGCAACGTGACATCGTCTACAAATTCCTGAACGATACGATGTCCGCCAAGTGGCAGGCGAGGTTCATGAAATTTTCGGGAAGCAACGGAGTTTTGACGCCTGCAGCGGCGCGTGAAGCTGGACTGACAGAAGACGAACTGAAGAACACCAATATTCTCGATTCCGATGATCCGAGCTTCAAGGACAACCTCGTATTCTTCAAAGAGCCTGAAAATGTCGAACGTCGTATCCAGCTCTGGAATGATTTCCTGGCCGGAACACTCTGACGTCCGCAATCCAGCTGGAGAATACCCATGGAAACATACGAAACCGACTCCGTGCTTTCGCTCGTCGGCGTTTCGAAAACATACGAAGGTGCCGAAAAACCGGCGCTGGACCAGGTTTCGTTCTCGGTCAAGCCCGGGGAATTCTTTTCGATCCTTGGCCCTAGCGGCTCCGGAAAGACGACAATTCTAAGGACGGTGGCCGGTTTTGAAAAACCGGACACCGGCCAGATCATGATGGCTGGCGAGGTGGTAAATTCTGTCGCTCCAAACAAGCGCGATGTCCGTACCGTATTCCAGAGTTATGCCCTTTTCCCGCATCTCACGGTGCGGGAAAATGTCGAATATCCCCTCAGAATGAAGGGGGAGGGGAAGTCAACCCGTCGGACCAAAGCCGAGGAAGCGCTGGCGCTGACCGAGATGTCGATTTTTGCCGATCGGCTTCCGCATCAGCTTTCCGGCGGGCAGCGTCAACGTGCTGCACTGGCGCGCTCCATCGTATCGCGTCCAAGGCTACTCCTTCTCGATGAGCCGCTTGCCGCCCTAGACCTTCGCTTACGCCAACAGATGCAGCACACCTTAGTGGCGCTGCAGAAAGAGTTGGGCATAGCCTTCATGTATGTCACCCACGACCAGGGAGAAGCTCTGTCGATGTCTGACCGCGTCGTCGTTCTGCAAGACGGGAAGATTGCTCAGCTCGCCACCCCCCGCGAAATATATTTTTCTCCGCAAAACGAATTCGTTTCACGCTTCGTCGGGCGCTCCAATCTCATTGCGGTCAATTTCGAACCGTCCGGTACCGGCTTCGTGGGAAATGTGCAGGGAATCAAAATTCCAGGCGTGACTGCCAAAAAGGCAGGCGCTGCGAGGATGGCGATCAGGTACGAAGGGATACAGGTGAAAGCTATCGACGACAAGGAATGTGCAACGGACACCATTCCCGGCATAGTGGAAGATGTCCTGTTCCTTGGCACCAACTGCGAAGTCAATGTCCGCTGCGGCGGAGTCAATCTCATCGGTACGGTGCCCGCAGTGCGCGAAACGGTGTTTTCGGTAGGCCAGCGGGTCAACGTCGCCTTCGATCCTGCAAATATGCAGGTCTTTCATGACTGAGATCGTTGCTCAAGCGCTGCCCGAACGATCCGCTGCGTGGCACGAACGTTTTCCGCTGGGATTTCGTCTTTCAAGCGTTCCGGTACTGGCCTGGCTATTTCTTATTGTTATTCTGCCTAACCTGCTTCTGATCGGAACCAGCTTCTTGAAGACCTCGGCGGGTGTTATCATCTTCGAGCCTTCGCTTATAAACTATTCAAGAATTTGGAATTCGGCAGGCTTCTGGACACTGTTGGTGCGAACGCTCTCCTTCAGTTTTTTTGCCTGTATAGTCGCAACATTCATCGCCTATCCACTGGCCTTCTATGTCGGTCGCGTTGCCAGGCGAAACAGGATGCTGCTGACCATCCTGATCGTCTTGCCTCTCTGGATCAGTCTCCTCATGCGGATTTTTGCGTGGCGGGTTATCCTTGGCCAATCCGGCGTTCTTAATGGGTTTCTTGTCTCAAGCGGGATCTTGGATGTTCCGTCGGAAGCCTTTCTTTATAGCCCAAGTTCAGTCGTTGTCGTCTTTGCGTACATTTCAGTTCCCTTCATCTTCATTTCCACGATGGGCGCTTTCGAGAAAATCCCCAATGACCTGATTGAAGCCTCGGAAGATTCTGGGGCAACGTCGCTGCAGACGTTCCTTCATTTGATATGGCCACTGACACGCAGAAATTTGGCGATCGGCTTTTCGCTCGCATTCCTCGTTACAGTTGGTGATTTTGTCACCCCTGCAATGATCGGCGGCATCGACGGAACGACGCTGGGAGTGGTTATTTCAACACAGTTCGGCTTCGCAAATAACTGGCCGTATGGCGCTGCTGTCGCTGTTGCCCTTATGCTAAGTGTCATAATTCTTCTGGGCGTTGTCATGATATTGACGCCAGTGCGCGGTGTCATGGTCGGCGGAGAAGCTGATCCGTCACCATCATCGAAGGGCATTGTCTCGAGCGATTTTGGGCAGCGTTTGGGTGGGATTGGGTACGTCGCGGCCATTATCTATCTTTATGCGCCCCTGGCAATTATCGTCCTTTTCTCGTTCAACTCAGCAAACCTCCAAACTCTTCCGCTGGAGGGGCTGACGCTGCACTGGTACCGCGAACTTCTGAACGATCCATCCCTGATTGACGCGGCCCGCCGATCAGTGACCGTTGCAGTATGCGTTGTATCAATTTCCGTCGTGGTCGGTACGATATTCGCGCTCATTGTCCATTATTCAAAGCTAAAAGGCGCGCGATTCTACGAAATGGCATTTGCACTGCCAATCGCAACACCGGGTGTTGTTCTCGGAATTGAAATGGTTCTGGGAACCGAGATATTCGGAATCCCCTCAGGTATGACGCGGATTGTCATCGGACAGATGAGCTTCGTCATGCCAGTTACGTTCCTGCTCCTGCTTGTTCGGCTTCGCCGACTCGATCCTAGTCTCATGGAGGCGTCATTGGATCTTGGAGCAAGCCGCTGGCAGAGCTTTGTGTATGTTTTGTTCCCAATGATCAAGGGAACAATGCTTGCAGGCGCTTTCCTGGGCCTGACCCTTTCTGCCGACGATGTCATGGTTACGTTGTTCCTGTCGGGCGGAGCACCGACCTTGCCCATTTGGGTGTTTAATCAGATGCGTTTTGGCTTCACGCCCTCGGTCAACGCAGTGTTCTCGCTCTTGTTGGTCATTTGTCTTGTCGCGGTTGCGATTGGCAGCTGGAAAACCGCCTTGAAGCGGGTTCCCAAGAGTCCCTGACCGGCTGCGAGACGGTTTACTGCTGGTCGGAATTCGAAAAATGACAGGCTATGTGAGCACCCGCCAGGATACGTTTTTTTTAATGGAGACTGCGAATGACAGACACACTGGAATGGCCGGCGAGCGGCATCGAGGGATTTGAACGAGGCTTTTCTACTGTTAACGGCGTCAGACTCCACTGTGTAAGCGGAGGGCATCCGGACGGGGAAGTTGTCGTACTGTTCGCCGGCTTTCCCCAAAGCTGGTACGCGTGGCGGAAAATCTTGCCGGAGCTTGGCCACAAATATCGTGTGATCGCATTGGATCTTCCCGGACAGGGTGATTCCGATCGGCCGATCAATGGCTGCGATACGACAGGTGTCGCCAGAATCGTCCGCGGCTTTCTCCAAAAACTGGGCGTCGATCGTCACTACCTCGTTGCACATGATATCGGCGCATGGGTCGCTTATCCCTATGCCGCACTTTACGGAAGCGACGTACTTGGTCTTGCCATTCTGGATACGGGAATTCCCGGGATCAGTCTTCCCGATGCATTGCCGTGGTCATCCGACGTCGCTTGGCGCACCTGGCACGTTGCCTTTCATAACATTGCAGACCTTCCGGAAGCACTCATTGAAGGGCGAGAGAACATTTATCTCAATTGGTTTCTCCAGCGCAAAGCGGCCAATCCGCAAGTGTTCTCCAAAAGCGATTACGATGAGTACCTGCGTGTTTTCCTCAATGGTGGCATGAAGGGCGGACTTGCCTACTACAGAGCAGTGTCCTTATCGGCAGATCAAAACCGAGAGCTTGCGGCCAAGGGCAAGCTCGAAATGCCTGTCCTCGCGGTGCGGGCCGATCAAGGTTCCATGCCAGACCTTGTCGCCCAATTGCAGAAAATCGCGAGCAATGTTCGAGGAACGGCAATCGAAAACTGCGGTCACTATCTGGCAGAAGAGCAACCCGAAGCGCTGGTGCGTGAACTTCTGGGCTTTTTCAAGTGAACGAGAGGTCGACAATCCATCCTACCCAAGAGGGGTGGGTTGTTGCAGGCTGCGGTTGGTCACGATGATCAACCGCAGCCAACTAATCCGCTGCGGTACAACGTAGCGGTTACCGCACGTCAACGCATGGCGCAGAATTAGGAG
>NZ_JCAXDZ010000015.1:0-14477 GCF_059758635.1 Phyllobacterium sp. GQ127 | reverse complement strand
GATTGGTCGACACGTTCGCGGAATATGTCGATAGGAACGACATATTGATAAAACATGTCGATGAAATTGATTTATATCGACACATATCACGGTTTGCAAGGGCGTTGTACAATATCGGAAGTGATTAGAAAATGGTCGTTTGAAAATGCCGATAATAGGATAAGAAGCGTCTCTGCGATCGACAAAATGCCCGAAATACAAGGAAAACGGGAGCTTGGACGACTATAGGAATGCACAACCCTTCGATGGCAGAATCGGCAGAGGAACCGTCGACGGTAGCCTGGAATTCTTCGGCGTTATAGCCAGACGAGGTGAAGATAAGTCTTATTTCGATGCTGGATAATACAAAATGTTAAGTAAAAACAACAAAATCTTGTCTTTGAGCTTTCAAATCGGGGTACGGGTAAGCCGGATAAAAATTCGCTGTCGTTTCTGACTAAACGATTTCAATTCTCAGCGTGCAGGCGGTGCGAAAATCTATGGACGCGCTATCGAGCGGCATTTCAGCTGTATGTGGCAAAAAAGTTCTGAAGGCACGCGTCGCCGTTACTGTGGCGACGCAGGGGCAAATGCACTTGCGGCGCAGACATCCTTGCACGAGTGTTCCGCCGTCGTTCGCGGAAACCTAGATAAGGGACGTGGACGCAGAGACGATATAGAAGCGTGAGGTGAGAACCGTACGCTTACTGACGAAATTCAGACACCAGATCGCCGATACACTGTGTTCCGGATGCCGCAGGTCGACCCTTCCGAGCAATAGCCACAGATGCTGTAGTTTCGGTCGGATTCGTAGCATTCAATTCGGATTTAAAGATCGTAGTGTGCGACAATGGAAAGCAGTCGTGCTCGTTGTAGTTTTCGAGATCAAAGCGCGCTAGCATCAATGCAGCAGCATCGCGCGAATCGGTGCAAACGATAAACTGGGGGCGGGCGGTCAAATTCCGGTTCGCGAGGGGGTTAATGTTGTTGAGCGCAGATGTGAGAACGCAAAAGCTTTCCGAATTGCGTGTGCCAGAAGATGGGCAAGTGCTCCAAAAACTCCACTATGACGGAGAGACGAAACCCCATAAGGTTTCAACGATCAACCTCGATTATTTGATCTACAATCGACACAATGGCCGCCTTGAGGCAGAAATGCTTACTTGGGAAGAGCAGAATGCAGCTTCGCCCGAGGAGTATGACGAGGATCTACACGAGCTAATAGAGGAGCTACTGTGGCAGTCTGCCGTTCAAAGAAATAAGGCGACACTCTCCGACCTCAAGGACAAGGGCCAGCAACGTCCTGGGATCGTTAGTCTAGACGGTGTGATCATTGATGGCAACCGGCGTGCTATGCTGTTGCGCCGGCTGGAGAAGTCCACGGGGATCAAACAGTATTTCGACGCGATCATCCTCCCCCATGCATATGCCGACAATCAGGAAGCGATCGTGCGGCTGGAGACGCAATACCAGCTTGGTGAGGACGCTAAAGTCGAATATGGCGCTCTACAGAAATACCTCCATGTCCGCCGCCTACATGTTGATTTGGGAATCCCAAAAGACCAGATCGATAAGCTGATGAACGAAAAACGCGGAAATGCAGAACGCCTTCTTCAGATCATGGAATTGATGGACGAGTATCTCGTTCATATCGGAGCACCCCGCCTCTATACGATGCTGAAGGATGGCGACGGGTCGAAGGAAGGAATGTTCGTGGATCTTCATGGCGACCTGAACCGGATCAACGGCGGGAAGCACAAGATTCCTTGGGTATTTGATTCGGACCTGGAACCGCTACAGCTCAAGCTAATCCAGTTCGACTACATCCGACTTGGTGAGCTCGCCGATGCGAAGAAGGCATATCGAGAGATCTCACACCAGGGCAACGGCAACAATTTCTTTGCCAAACAGGATATATGGGAGAATTTCCGAGACACGCACCAGGCTACTGTGGATCCAATGACGTCGGAACAGGGCTCCTTAGACGAGTTCATCCGTGATCATTTAGACGAATACGAAACAAAGGTCGACGCGGCGCGCGCGCGCGACAAGCAATGGTCGGCTGAAGTCGGACCAGCAATGAAATCAAATTTCGGCCGTTCAAGCTACAGCCTCGACTTGGCCACACGTGAACTCAAGCCGAGCGAATATCTTCGCAGAGCGAAGGAGCTGCTTGAGAAAATCGACCTAGAAGGCGAAGCCCTTTTAAACGGGCCCGAAAATCTGGGGCTGGCAATGGACATCAATCGATTGACCTATGCCATTAAGAAGCGCTTCGACCGTTCTGGTCAAATCTGAGTGCGTTCCGTGGTAACTGTCTCCCTCTCATTCGAACCAGTTAATGACATGCTCATCATCCATGGTGTCGATGCACAACTCAGCCGAAATCCACTATTCGCGGCATTCTTGAGACAGCACCGCGGTTTGGTCAATGAGGAAGACTGTGCGATGATTCCCACGGACAGCGATGCGTTAGGGGCGCTGTATCAGACGATCTCGCGCCTCCTCGCTCGGCTCGGGATTGAGATCGAAGCCAAGGGGCGCGTTGCGGACCTGCTCGAATTTGTCGAGGCCGAGGAAAACCGCTTTCAAGATTTCTCTGCCAAGGCATACGAAATCTGGCACCGGCAACTCGATACGGATGAGTTCCGCCAATTCGTCAGCGTTGTCGAGCACAAATGCCCTAACCGCACATTCTATAGGAAGCAGTTGCTCTCCGCCTATCATCTGACCTTCGCGCAGAATGTCTGTAATTTCTCGGTGCCGGGCGCGGGTAAGACGTCCATCGTGTATGCCGCGTACGCATATCTCCACGCTCTCCCGGTAGAGAATCCACGATCAATTGAGCGACTGTTGATCGTGGGTCCGCTATCGTCATTCAAGGCTTGGGAGGATGAGTTCTACGAGATATTTGGCCGTAGACCGGATTCCCGGAGAATCAGTGGAGCCACGCCCTTGTTAGAGCGATCGGACCACCTCCGCGGAATCTCGGTGGGATCAAGAAAAGTCGAACTCACCCTTGCATCCTATCAGACAATGGCGAACCTCGAAGATGACTTTCGAGTGTTCCTATCGCGCGGTAGTCCGGGCACGATGATGGTGTTGGATGAGGCCCACTATATCAAGAGTTCTGATGGGCGCCAGGCCAATGCGGCACTGAGGCTCGCACCGCTCGCGCGAGGTCGAGTGATTCTGACCGGTACACCGGCGCCGAACGGTTATGAGGACCTCGCCAACCTCTTCCGCTTCCTCTATCCGACGCGGAACATCGTCGGCTTCCCGGCCGCGACACTTAGAGCGATGTCGGATGGGACGATGCAACCTGCGGTAGACCAGCTGAAGAAACGAATCCAGCCATACTTCACGCGCATAAAGAAGGCTGATCTCAACCTACCCGAAGTTAGTGAGGAAAGAGTCGAGATAGCGATGGGGCCGAACCAAGAGCGAATCTACCGTGCGCTCGAACGTAAGATCGTTCCCCAGATTCGCCTAGAGTTCGAAAGACCGGAAGGCAACGTCCGTGTGAAGTCGAGGCTGATCCGACTTCGCCAAGCCAGCGTGAACCCTGAACTCTTGTTGAAGCCGCTCGCAGATGAGGGTGTATTCGATACGGGGGGTACCGGCGACTTTACCATCAGCGAGATGGATGTTGCTGAGTTGATCGAAGGGTTTCGGCCGGAGACCGATCTCGCGCGGTTGACAGTCTGTGGGGACTTGGTCAAGTCCATCCTCAATGAGCAAGGTAAGGTCCTCATCTGGTCCTACTTTTTAGGAAATCTCGAGAGGCTCCGGAAGGCGCTGTCACCTCTCGCGCCGTTCGTGGAAGTTCTGACGGGCGCAACACCGGTTTCGGGGATGGATGGTGAGGGGGAAGCCGCCGAGGGAACTCGCGAAGCTATCATTGATGCCTTTCATCGCTATGATGGCAAGGCGATCCTGATCGCGAACCCACAAGCGGTGGGGGAATCGATCTCCTTACACAAGGCCTGCCGCACAGCGATCTACTTCGACCGTGACTTCAATGCCGGTCGCTACATCCAATCAAAGGACCGCATTCACCGGTATAATCCGAAAGGAGGCCTTCCCGTCCGATACATCCATCTGATGTCGATGGGAACGGTCGATGATGATATAGACGCTCGACTTGTCATTAAAGAGCGCCGGCTTGCTGATCTCGTTGACACTGACGACATACCACTCCTGACCGCCGCATCCGACGAGGATGGGATCGATGACATCCGAGCAATCTTCGAATCCTATGAACGACGCAAGACAAGCTGACGGACTCCTTTCGGCTGGCCAGACAATTGCTCTGATCGAGGTTATCAGTCAGGCAGGTGAGGGGGTCAGTGTCGAACGAGCCGCGCGCGATCTATGTTACCGCAGGGGGGCATCACATTCGAGGACATATAATTCTCTCACGATGCTTGAGGCGGCTGGGTTGTTGGTGCGGCGTGGCGATCGAATCTTCAGCGATGGTTACAGCGCCGATAGCTGGATATCTAGGATAGCATACTGGGTTGCTTGGGAGACGAGAGAGCGGATGGCAAGCGGCGGCGCGCACGCGCTGCAGTTGCACGACGGCGACCTCGTGATCGATCCTATGCGGTTACCCGGACCGGTTGATGGCCTTCGTTTGTGGTTAATTGAATTCGGCATCGCCTCAAGAACTGGCTCGAGCAGCCGTCGATGGGTTATCTCAGAGCCGTTTAAGAGCATCTTCCTTGATGCCGCTCGCTCATGGAACAGTCGAAGTCGCATAGTAATTTCACAGACAGCACTGCAGGAACGCTTGGATCAGCAGGCTGTCAACGGCTCAATTGCGGAGCAATGGTTGTTGGAACGCGAGCGCTCCAGGCTCTCCACGCACCCGCTGCTCGACCAAGTCGTCAGAATTTCCGTCACCGACGCTGGTGCCGGCTTCGATATCATCTCTTTTTCGTCGCCGACATCAATCGTCCACGATCACTTCCTAGAGATAAAATCATTTACTGGACGACGTCGCTTCTTCTGGACTCAGAACGAGATCGAGGCTGCGCAGCGCTTAGGCGAGGCATACCATCTGTGCATAATTGATCGCGACCGAATGAACGATGCTTCATATCAACCAGAGATGATCAGCGGCCCATACGCGGCGCTGATAGAAACCCAGGAAAACGGCTGGTCGATTTCACCCGTTACCTTCGAATGCATCGCGATCGACGTCTGATATGCGGGGCGGGCCGAGCGCGGCGCACAAGCGGGACACGAGGACATCCTTGTCCCTCGTCTCACACTCCCACACCACTACACACCGCCAACCGGCCGCTTCGGCGGCTTTCTGCAGTCGGGCATCGCGCGCCTTGTTGGCCCTGAACTTGTCCGCCCAGAATTCCGTACGGGTCTTCGGGATGTTCGAGCAGGGACATCCGTGTGCATGCCAGAAGCACCCATGTACCATGATCGCGATACGACGCTTCACAAAAGCAATGTCGGGTCTGCCCGGAACGCCTTTCAACTGGACGCGAAACCGATAACCCAGACCGTGCAACAGCGATCGGACAACCCTTTCTGGTCGTGTATCAGACCTCTTGATGCGAGCCATATGTGCGCTGCGTTGCGCTGGGGTGAGTCTGTCGGTCAATCCGGAGCAACCTAGGTCGAGTGAACTCTGTCTGGAAGTGTCGTCGCGTCGACAGTCCGCGATAGATAGTTATTGGCCAGCGAACCAACAATAACGCCAGACACGATTAGGAGAGCATTGCGGTCCAACTTGGCAAGGCCAGGCAACGTAGCAGTCTCGATACCATATTGGTGTGAGACTACGTCCGTTACTATGGTCCGAGCGTTTGCTTCGAAGGGTGCAAGGACGGCTTGGATGAGAGATCCGGCATGATCCAACTCGTCCAGGAGCATGAACGGTCGCGTCCGACCTGGCCCGCGATGGCTCCACAATGTCTGCATGTTCTGTAGATCAGCTCCCTTGAGTATCGCTTCGAGTGCGTCGATCGGTTCCGCAAGAGCCGTTTGCGCGTCTGAAGGTAACGCGTCCATCACTCGGCTTATCAGGGTTGGACTCAAGTCCAACCCCTTAATGTCCTTCGATGTTCCGAACCAGAACGCGACGCGCCATTCGCTTTTGCCTGCCACACCCTGATTACCTAGTTCGAATCGAACTCCACTCTTGAGGCGAAGGCTCGGGATGGCGAAACGGAATGTGCGGTTCGCTGGGAATCTCGCGCCGGCACTATCGACTAGCGTGATGTCCGGCTTTGGGGTGGGATCTGTCAGATGGGCGGCGGCATCTTCAATAGGCACCAAGTCATCGGCAGATTTACCGAGGAACGCCTGCGCGACCAGATAAGTGAAAGATGGAGGAATGGCATTTCCGACCATCCGAAGCTTCTGGCTATTGTTAGCTCCATAGAACTGGAAGGTGATTGGAAATCCTTGGAGCGTAGCGCGTTCTCGGATCGTCAGGCGGCGATAGGTACCTTTATCCGGCTGCTCTATGATGATGCTCTCTCGGGAAACGCGCGTGCAAGTGGCGGTGATCGTTCTCACCGTCCGGTCGAGAGGATCCGGGAACGGCATAGAATTATAGACCGGATGAAGGGTCTTCGTGGCTCGATTTATCCGCACTTCCTCTTCGTTCAACTCCACTTCTGCTTCGTGGTCGAAGAGGGCCTGGCGGGGGATGGAATTTCCATAGATCGGGTCGACTACTGGATCGGCACTAAGTGCAGCCACGACAGATTCTAAGGTAGGTGCAGCGCGCGGCGCGTAGGTTGAGAGTAGTGAATAGTCGAAATTGCCAGCGATGCAGCGCCGACGACGCTGTGGGAGGCCGAATTCGTCCATGCTCACAATGTTCGCTTGGAGTCCGAGGTGTGTAAAGCGATGGAGCAATCCTCCTTCCTCGAGCTCGCGATGCAGGATAGGTGCCACCCGAGGTACGTTCTCCATTGCCCAAATGCGCGGCTTTAGGTGATCTACAATAGTCAGGAACTTCACGATATCGATCAAGCCATCCTTTAGGTCACCACTGCCTCCACGGTTGGAGAAGGAGAATTGAGTACAAGGCGGACTTCCGACGACTATATCGATATTGCCAGGCAGCTCATCGACTGAAAGCCGCCTGATATCGACCGTTTGTGCTTGGTGTTGATTGTTCTTAAAGTTCGTCTCATTGGCGGGACCCCACCGCTCATAAGAAGCAACAACTTCGATGCCAGCAAGCTGGAGACCTAGGGACCATCCTCCGACTCCTGAGTACAAGTCTATCGCCCTTGGTCTTTGCATCGACGTCCTCGCAAAATAAATTTCAAGTACCAACACTTTATCAAATGACAGATTCAACGCTCGAGATCTAGACCCTGACGTACCAAATGTTGATTTGAGTGATCGAACGTATCATCGAGCGGCAAGCTATCCAAGTGATGCTGATTAAGGGCGTCCGGTTTCCGGCAGCTGAACACCACCAAAAGACGCCTTGGAGGCAGCTACAAGGAGACATTATGTTGCTTGGAAGAGCCTCTCCTGGCGCGATGTCAATGTAGGGCCAGCGCCGCTTATGTCTGCTTGCTATATTGGCTCGTGAAGAAGCGGCCATTGGTGCCCTATGCTTACGGGCTATCAGCTTTGACGATGTCTATGTCTTTTATATCATCTGGGAGTGGTGATGAGAGCGCCCAAAAATGGATTGGAACAGGCAAGCGATAGGTCTGGCATGCGATCAAGACCAATGGCCAGGCACCTTTCATTATCGCGGAAAGCGACCCAAAATCCTGCCCTGCCGAGATTTCTATCTCCAGCTGTTCGATCAGCTTCGCTGGGCCCGCCGATGTGTTAACGTGGGTTATCGCGGAACCGTGAACAGCGGTGTTGCGGTAAAATACTGCTTCTGTTGTTTCGTCGGGGACCCAGAGCTGCCATGTGCTGTGGCTCATTTTACTCTCCCGGAAGGCCGCAAGCTCCTGGAACGCGCCTTTCTCTCCGATGATTGCAAAAAGGAGCGCCAATGTGGGATAGAGAATGCTACCCGCGGTCACTTCCTCGCGGTAAGCATCTCCTGACCGTGGGTGAGCGGCTAACTCGCTATATTCGCGTAGAATGCAGGGATAGGGACCATATGTGCGATAGCTGAAGATCGTAAGCCGCATGATATTTTGAAGCCAGCCGGCGAGATAGTCGCCAGCGTTGCAGTGGAGAAGAAACAAGCTTGCCAGCGATATTTCAATGGCATGATCGTCTCTGATCGGGCTATCGAAGGTCCTGTTTTTGTCGATGAGGTCGATAATCAACGAAAGAGTTTGCTGGATGTGTTGATCAAGCGCGGCATCGTCGTCGGTGTCCAGGCCCCTCGTGGCCTCTCTCATCCAGACGAGCCAGAGACCAAAGAGCGAAACCCGGCCGAGGACTTCGAAAAGCTTAAGGTTTATGTCCACACTCGCGGTCGAGGGTACCGCCATGCCTAGACCGTCTATCGCATGGCTATAGGGCTCGACATGCAGTTGAATGAACAGCGCAGCGATGCCGCGATTCAAACCAATCGATTTGTCGACAACTTCGCTCAATTCCCTAGCTCGTCCGGTTTTGCCAAAATGGTCGCGACACAAGTCCCAAAGCCAAAGCGATGCGAGCGCACTTGCCTTGTAAGCCGCCTCCAGATTGTGGACGTCACGACACCACACAAAAATTGTCCACGTGGCGAGGTAAATCTGTCGGGCCATTCTGAGCCTAATTGTGTGATTTTTCGGCGGAGACGAAAGGATTTGTCGCAGAAGCTCAGCAAAGTGGGCGATGCACACGGCGGGCTCATCAACGAAGGCCACAGCCTTGCGAAAGGAATTCTGCATCTCTTTTGGAAAGATCTTCTCCCGAAGCACACCCGTAATCATCATTTCAGCTATGCGATCGCCGTTCCACTCTTCAAACTCGATCCTCCCGGCTTCAGTGTTTTTCTCGATGAAACCCTGTACGCGAAGCCGTACATCTTCCTGGATATCACCACCAAAGCACAAGGCGATCACGACCGGGAGTTCCTTGTGGCGCGCAGGCAGGTGCTTTGGAATGTAGACTTCTAGAATCTCTTCTAACGAGGGTCGCAACGCTTGCTTACCAGATGCCCACTCATCCCTGGTAAGATCGCCGGATTTGATCGACAAAAGGAAAAGTGCATTGGTACCGGTTGTCGGATGAGGACCAATCGCGACGACGTCGACACCATATTGCGTCGTCCCACGCTTCGGCCGGGATATGACATTGAAGCCGATCTCACTAAGGATATCGGGCAGGACCACGTCGAGTTCATCTCTCTCGTTGAGTGAAGAAAGATACTGTTTCAGCAGGAGTTTCAAGCGGGACGTCTTTCAGTTCGAAAACGATGGACTAAATAGCTCAATCTGACGGGATAAAGGCCGTCCATGCGTGGCATCTGCGTCGAAGTCTCGAAGGATTTGAGGGGAACAACCTGGCGAATGGGCTCTTCGGGCTCATTATACATGTAGTTGATCGATGACCGGCCATAGAGAAGTATGCTTTTGTGGAACATGGACGAAAGGATAGACTGCCGCTCCGCTGATTTCCTTATTTCGTTGTTGCGTTGGTAGGCGAGTTCAGCCTGCACCTGACGTTCCATCGTCGACGATCGTAGCGCTGGGTTTCGGGGGAGCTTTTGCAGCGGCTTCTCGTATCCGTCAACGAGCTGGTGCAAACGTCTCACGCTTTTTTCCATTCCCTCCCGTGGATGGGCAAGTAGCAGTGCGTCAAAGATCTTGATGTCGTCGGGGTAGTTTCGTAGCCAGAAGTTGGCAGTTTCCCGCTCTAAAGATAGGCGATCCTTCGTGCCGAGACTCGAAAGGCAGGCGTACAAAAGTGATATCGCCGGTCCGTGGCAAAACATCATGAAGCCGAAGATTTTCCTGGCGAGATATGAAACCTCTTTCGGTGCCAGGTTAAACTCATTGATGCTGAAATCGTAGGTGCGCATATCCAATGGCAGAAAAAGGTCGTGAACCTCCAAGCAGATTTCAAACCTGCCCTGTAGAAGCCAATTCACTGTAAACCAGCCGAGATCGACCTCGTTTGAGGTTCGTATCTTGTGGATCGTGGAGTCGAAGCTTCTGAGAGCGGGACGGTTTCCCTCCTGCGAAAGGATTGCTGTTAGAAGGTCGAAGACCTTGTGGCGATCGCTCACCAAATCCATACTGGATATCGCGCTGTCGACAACGTCTAGCGTCTGCTCGCAATCAGCGGGCACGGTTTTCAGTAACTCAATGATCGGATCATTCAGCTGCTCAGGATAAACCTTTTTTCTAAAAGCCCAGCCTTGGATAAGCTGATGGCGGACCAATGGAGGCGGCTGCTCGCAAGCCCGCTTGAGCGCTTCGACCAACCCATGAGGAGTTGCGTTTGATTCGTCGATCACGGTCATTGCAGATGCAATGGCCGTGATACGCTCTTCTGCAGTTACATCATCAATAACTGCTGCAAGTCGAGCTGCCGCGGCATCTCGGATCACGTCTGTCGCCTGTGTGAACCCGCTAAGTGCATAAATTGCTTGCCGCCTTAATTCCACGCGGGGATTTTGGCTAATCATCAAAATTGCGCCCAATGCGTCTTCCACGGAATGGTGCCTCCATGCTTTGAGAGCTGGCCCGATGAGCGCACCATCATCGTAGGAAGATAGGATGATCTCGACTACCTCTGGGGCGCGTTCGCTGTGTGACAGCAGCCAAAATTCAATGCCGGACTGAAGCTGGTATAAGCCCGATCCGGTAAACCGCGGTCTCATACGATTGATGAAATCAAGAAGCGGAGAAGTTTTTTCTTCGATCGACCCGATGAGGCCCTTGATCACATATCCAAGTCTTGTTTGGCGCCGGTGATCTGGAGTGTCTGGCCAGTCTAATTTATCGAAAGTCGATATCGCATCGCGGTCGCCGGAATTATGGATACAGGCTATGCTCTTTCCGATAGCTTCCAGTTCGTTGAATTCAACCCCTTCAATCAACGAAATGAGGCTGCTATTGTCCATAGCCGCGCGCACGGCCATGTCTGTCGAAATGGTTGTATGCGACTGTTCATCCGACATTCTTAAAGTTTACCGCATTTGATGGTTGCCCCCGCGTATAGCAAGCTCCGACGTTAATGGAAAACGATTATCACATTCTCCGTCCGATATAGAGGCAGTTGTCAGATGAGTCTTTCATGCCTATCGACTTCCCCGAAACTAAAGAGGCTGTTGGGGCTTGCAGTTCCTGTAGGCAGCGGTCGTGTGTGTAATTAATGGTCGCCTCTTAAACAGGGGTAGTACTTTGTACATCGAAATATCCTTGTGAAAAGAGGGAATAAAGTCGGTGATTGAGTAAGGCCCGTATTATGTCCGGGCATTGAGCGGAGCTGGGCACGATTTTTCCGGTATTATCAAACGTTAGGTTCAACCCTGCCTGACCGTAGTTCTGACGCAGGTTATCCATGAAGACAACGTCTTGGTAGTGGCCCTTCTGACGAATGGCACTTAAGCGGCGGAGATGGAGCGTGTTTGACCCTACGTAGGCGACTAGAGTCGCCATGTCAGTGAACATGTCAGAGAAAGCTGCCTCCGCTTGAAGCAAAGCGAAGTCATCCGCATGTGCCTGTTTGTAGCTGAGGACGGTTTCGAAATTTTTCTTGTTTAGGATGACAATATCTTCGCCCACGATGAAAAAATCGACATAACGGGAGAGTGTGAAGGAAGGATTCTCTTCAAGACCAAGCTCGTCGCCCGAAAAAACGACGTTGATGCGACTACGTGTTTGCCTCGTCGTCCAAGAGTCATCCGTTCTCCGCACCGCGTGCAGGACATTATCGCCATGTGTAAACTTTACGGCGTAAAAGTCGGTGTTCTGCATATGGCCGATATTAGCTGCGCGCTTTGCTGGTAATAGGTCGGCGGCCTTTTCAACAATCTGCCCGGCGTGTGTTACCTCGGTCTCGATGAGAAGAGCTTGCTCCGAACTGATTTCCGCCAGGATGTCGAAATCGTTGGCTTCCACGATGCCGTCCCTTGCATGGCTGACAGCCGCCCTTAGCGCGGATTCAAGCGCATCATCCGTTTGAATCCAATGTCCCGTGAAAATTGGATTATCTGATTTACCAGACCTCCGGAAAAGCCATACACTGACATTGGATTCTGGAATATTGAATTCCGTGAGGCTATGCGGGACGGGCATGCTATGTGGCCCCCTCTTTGTTAGGCTTGATGATATAGATGTCCTGCACGGCTATTTGTCTACGTCGCTCGTTCGCGGCTATGTATCCTCGAGAGAGTGCACGGGCCGAATGCACCGTCTGTGAGCCCGAAAATGCGTAGGTAATGTCGTAGAGCCGCCAGCCGAATGCGATCAGGAGCGGATTGAGGATGATTTGTCCGGATCGGTAAGTGATCCAAAACATCCATAGTAGAAAAATGATAAGGCCCACGAACTTTCCGACGTCTTGATAGTCGATGCTCATGAATGAGACGACGTAAGGAAGTGTATAGTTCATGAGATCGGCGGGCACATGTTCGACAGACCGTAAAACAATCTCCGTTTTCGGATTTAGCCACGACAGCACGATAAGCGTCAGAATAAAGCAGCCGAACGTCACAGAGAATATGGATAAAGCTACAGTCGAATTTTTAAAAGGCATTGAACATTCGGAATTCCAGACGCTTAAGCACCACGGTCTCGAGGCCGCATCATAGTCATAATTTTGGGCAAGCAAAATCAAGCTCAAGGGCAGATACGAGCCAATGAAAACGATCAGCGCTGGAACCACTCGAAATTGCAAAACGCGGCCCTACCTGATCAAACGCCGTTGTCTGTGAACAAACATTTGAACTCCCATAGATTTGTTCAATAGCCTACCTGAGAGTGTTGGCCAAGTAATTCTAGAGCGTTGGTATTTCGTTGCGGAAAAGAGGCTCCAGCATAGGCAGGCGGTTTTCTTGCTGAAGCATTTGACCCCTGTGATTGTTTCATGTGATTTCATTGGTTAATCGATGGCTGCGCCTAGTCGCTTCCCCTCAAGGCGTTTGGTATTCGACGTGAGTTTTCCAATGAGCCACTGTCCATTAATCTGGAACTGGTAGGTGAACCAAACAACGCATGTAATCTACTCGTCATTGCGGCCCTAGTGGTCGCTAAGCTGTTGTCATCCAATGACCGAGACTGGGGCGGAAGCGGACTGGCAACTTTCAGAGATTAGGCGTAGATTCCTTGCCTCCGTTCAGATGATCACCCACTGCGCGAAAGCAGGCAACACTAGCGAAGGATTCGGCGGGTGCGGGAAATTGAGGATTTCACTGACGATCGTCTGAAGGCCTGGTGCATCCACTGTGGCGCAGCGATTGTCGACATCGAAAGCAATCGTGACCATGTTCCGACCAAGTCGCTTCTGACGAAGGCTCTTCGAGAACGGGGCGCCAACTATGACAGCGGTGCGGGTGGTGAAAAGGATTATCTGCCACAAGTTATCGTCTGTCGGCGCTGTAATTCCAGCTTCTCGCCCGACGAAAATTACCTTCTCTGCGCGCTTCACGCGGTCATGGCTGGCAGCCTCTATCCCGATCCGGCGCAGCATCCCGAAGCGGCAACCATTCTGCGGAGTAACCGCCACGTAGTCCGATCCCTCAAAAGAGGTCCGCACAGACAGCTTCTCCTGTTCGAAAACCTGCAGCCGTTCACCCTCTTTCCCGATACCGACAAAGTACGGCGCGTCATATTAAAGAACGCTCGTGGCCACGCCTATCACGAGATCGGCGAGCCGCTGCTCGACGCGCCTGATCACGTCGCGTTCGTACCGCTGGAGCAGCTAAGTCCGGAGCAGCGTGGCGTCTTCGAGACTGTCGTACCGTTGCGGAACTTTCTGTCTGGCCAGAGGTCGGCAGTCGCATGACCACTCAGCTGCTCGACGAGGAAGTCATGGTCGGCGGCTGGATTACGGTCGAGCCCGGTCGCTACCGCTACTCTATAGACTGGTCCGACGCCGTGACGGTGAAGACTGTGATATGGGAGTATCTCGCTACCGACACACGCTGGGAGCGATAGACACAGCTCTACGGCTCCGGCAGCAACCGGATTATGGACGGCGGAGTGCTATGAGCGACGATCTTTGGTTATCCATTGCCACTATGTCAATAAACTCGGCTTTTGAGACCGACGAGGGTGGATGGCCGACGTGGCGGCGCAATCCGCCATCGTTCGCCCAGATTCACGACGTACTGCTAAGTTGCCCCTATAACGGTTTGTACAAAGATACTGGAAGTTTATCCGAATTGCGCCAAGTTTGCTGAGGCAAACTCCCCCTTGACGCAAGTAAGTCATCGATAATCATTTTAGTACAAGGCTTTAACAGAGATTGTAGAAATCTGCGCTACAATCGAAATTAGTGCAAACTAGCTTATTATCGGCATTTTCAAAGGAAGGGTTGCTGACAACTTCCCTGTTTGAACGCAGCAGTAATTCGTAAGCGTGTGTCGCTTTGCTCTTAAA
>NZ_JCAXDZ010000014.1:0-29081 GCF_059758635.1 Phyllobacterium sp. GQ127 | reverse complement strand
GAGCAATGCATAACCGGTAGCGATACGCAAAACCCAATTCGCATGAGCGCGTTCCACGAAAAACTTCTTCTTTTAGCTTCGCAAGAAGATTATTGGATACAATTGTATTCACGGTGAACTGAGCTCGCGGGCTTATCTACATAGCGATAGAAGGCGGACGGCTCGATACACCGGACATCCCGCTTATGGCCGCAAAGAATACGGAGCTGCACAGGACCGCTTTTACTGTCCAGGTGGATTACATTCATGCAACGACGACAGGCATATCTGCGTCGGATCGCGCGGCGCCTTGTACACGCTCCGGCAGATCCAAACTCAGCACCGCGCGTTTTTGCGTTCCAGACACATCTTACAGCCTGGCGTAATTACAGCACCCGCCCGACGACAGAAGGCAGCTACGATCGTGTCTTCGGCTTTACTGCAATTGCGTCAACCTTAACCGGACAATCAAACGCCAGCCCTACAACAAGGGTAAGTCGAACGAGCCCCAATATGAGTTGTAAACGTCACGAAACTCAGCATTGTGTGCTTTGTTGGAGAGGTAGCAGCCAGCGGCTTTAAGCCGCTCCATGGCAATTTAGATTCTTGGGCAACCGTTACGGCCACGGGATTCCGCCGCCGGGAGGTAAAACGAGAATCCCATGCTTTACGCATATTCTCATCTCTTCTGTAAGTTGACGATGCCATTAAGGCATCATCTCAGGTATAATCTTCTCGCCATAAAGAGAGATTGCTTCAAGCGTCTCTTTATGCGCGACACCGGAAGGATTTAGTCAGCAAATGAAATGCTGAATTTCATAGTTCTGCCGATAGAGCTCGAGTTGTGCTATCTCCGGTTATCCGGGTTCCAGATCATCATTGCCAAATCGATATGCATTTAGGAGTTCCGACTTCTATAAATATCTGGACGTCATCGGTATTTAAATTGCCTGAGTCATCAACAGCGAGTTCATAAACGATGGCAAGATTGCGCAGTTGAAGGCGTGTTGAGGAACGAAAGCCGCCGAAGGGTCTTGGCGAGGATCGTTCCTCTCGCAGGCTTTCGCTACTTTCCCGCAAACTGGCTGTCAGTAACGGGCTCCATCCAGTCAGCGTATTTACCTTCTACGGCCTCATGGATGGCGATATGAGTCATTGTCGTATTTTGTCCCGCACCATGCCAGTGCTTTTCCCCTGGCGCGATCCAGACCGTGTCACCGGCGTTGATGGATTTAACGGCTTCTCCCCATAACTGCACTAAGCCGCTTCCTGCCATCACGTGAAGGGTTTGCCCTAGCGGGTGAGTATGCCAATTGGTGCGTGCGCCGGGCGTAAACGTGACCCGGTTCGCCATCACGCGTGCTGGCGCTTCTGCAGAAATGACTGGGTCAACGTACACCGTTCCCGTGAAATTAGTGGCTGGGGCTTCACGCGTGGGTAGGCTACCAACAGGAAAAATTTTCATCATGCACTCCATTCAAGATCGCTAAGGCAAAGTAAGCGCGGAACCCATGATGGGCGCACGCCACACGAAGTTTGGCACCGCAGTCGAAGAAGTCCGTTGAGTTATTTCATAAAGAGAGCAAGCGATCGCTCAAAAGCTGGCGCCCGCACTTCGAATAACAACACTTGTCTTCTGACAATATTTAGATACCGATGGTATTATAGTTGTAAGGGAATATGATTCAACCCTGACGATCGGTTTTTATGGAGCGATGAAGAGGGATTTCCTGGTAGCATGCGAAATGAGAGAACAATAAGTCAGACCGCATCTGCAAAGGATCGCAGCAGGAGGCGCCAATTGCGCCTCCCTAAAGTAGTCGAAGGCGTACTATGCAAATGACCAGCGCTCAATTGCTCGATATCCGTCAGCAGGATAAAGCCCCTCAATTTTATCTGAGGTCACGACGTTGCTGCGTGCCGCATCGAGAAAGTTTGCGAAGACTGGGACAACATGCCCTGCGTCATCGCGAATGATACGAGCGATTTCGGAATACAATTCGCCGCGCTTTTTGTCATCGAGTTCGCGGCGAACTTCCTCATACAGCTTATTGAAGCGCTCGTTCTCCCAGAACATATCGTTATTGGGAGAACCGTGAGAGTAAGCCTGTGCGAGGGCGTCGTCCTCGGTGGCCTTCCCATACCAAAGGCTGGTAGTAAACGGAACTTTCATCCATGTCCCGGACCAGAAGCTGTCTGTTGGTACGCGTTCGACCTTAATGTTAATTCCCGCAGCCTTTGCTGACTCGCTGTAGAGCGTACCTCCTTCCGTAGCACCTTGCCACGCCGCTTCGGAACAATGTAGCGTGATGCTAAAGGAATCGAGGCCGGCTTTCTTCAGGTAATGCTTGGCCTTCTCCGGATCGTACACGCGCTGCTCTATTGTAGGATCAAAAAACTGGTAAGCCTCAGAAAATGGCTGATCATTCCCGATTTTCCCGAATCCGGATAGAACTTTGTCCAGAATTGCCTGTCGATCGACGCCGTGCTTCATTGCGAGGCGGACGTTATTGTCGCGGAAAGGGCCGGCATTGCATTGCATTGAGAAGTCGAAATACTGCCTTGAAGGCGTGTTGAGCAGGCGCGCCTTGCCGCCTTGCGCCTGCAGCATCTTGGCTGTTTTGTAGTCTGCTGCGAGGATTGCATCCACTTCGCCTGTCAGCAACGCGTTCGTTCGAGCGTTAATGTCCCCCAATACGAGCACCTCCGCTGAATCAAAGAACGCAACGTCGCCATTCCAATAGTTTTTGTTGCGCGTCATTGCGATCCGGACTCCGGGTTCGAACGACTCAAGTGTATATGGCCCCGCTGTAATATCGCAGTTGGTGCTGATCAACCGGCCATCTTTAGCGGGAAGTATTGGTAGCATATAATACGCTGTCGTTGTTGGAAACGATACAGCGGGAGTATCGAGTTCGAAGACAACCTTGGTCGGTCCATCTGCGCGTGGCGTGGCCCTTTCGACAAAAGGCTTCGCTGTAGACGTTGACGAGGGACCTCTATGGTGGTTCCAAGATGCTACTACGTCGTTCGCATCGACGGTCTTGCCATTCGTGAAAACTACATCTTTGCGTAGCGTAAAAATCCAAGTTTTGCCTTGGTCGGGCGACTCCCATGCGGTTGCTAAACGCGGGCGAAGTGAGCCGTCGCTCGCCGTCTCGGTGAGGTACTCGTTTACGGAAGATAATCCAAGGTATTGTGACGTATTGATCCATCGGCGAGGGTCCGGAACATCTGAAGTACTTCCTCGCGACTGAGCTATCCGAAAATGCCCCCCTCTTTTTCGGTCAGCCGCCCGAGCGGCGGAAAACAAGCCAGCTGGCATTATTATCCCCGCCGCCCCTACCGCACCGGCCTTTAGCAGTGACCGGCGTCCGATGCCAGTTGTGTTTTTGCTGGTGTCATTCATCGTTATGCTCCCTTTATATTGTTCTTGAATCCGACCGGCGGCTCCACGCCAGCGCCACATTTGCATTCTAAAGGAACTGCAATTTCTATGGAATGCAAGTTATTTTGATACGTGGTCACATTTTTAGTATAGAGGATCAAGACGGGTAGATCGTGTTGGGCCAATCACTGGGCGTTCGCATGAGCTAGGTGACACCATGTTCAGGAGAAATCTGCTAGCAAAATGCACAATGAAACCAGCGGCACCGAGAACAGGTTCACGAAATTTGCAATGCGGTGCAAATTAGGAATCCGAAGCGTTCGAAGCGCCACAGTTTGATGGAGAAGGTATATTGGTAACATCCTCTAGCTCGAAGAAGGCATCGAAGCTCGTAAGCCCGCCGACGGATCAGGATAAAAATGTGTCGCTGCAATCCGAAAGTGGTGGCAAAATGCCGAAGGAAGGGAAGTTAGTGCAGTCTGGCGCTCCTCCATTGTATGATGTCGGAAACGCCAGTTTGCCCTCTCGCCTGCGGTTAACACGCGCAGAACGTCAAGCCGAAACCCGGCAACGCATTCTCGCAAGTGCGGTGGTGACATTTCAGGCCCGAGGGTTTCATCCCGCTACTTTGGAAGAAATCGCGGATGCTGCAGGTTACAGCAAAGGTGCGGTGTATTCAAACTTCTCAAGCAAGGACAGTCTCTTTTTAGCGCTGTTGGACGAAGTAACCGATAGTCGCATAAAAGCGCTTTCTGCAGTTTTCTCCGATATTTCCGACCTGGATGCAAATTTAAGGAGACTCTCGCATCGATGGCAACAGATTCTGGACGCAGAGCGGCCTTGGAGCCACGTCGAATATGAATTCGTCCTTCATGCTCTGCGCTATCCGGAACTTGCCGAGCCCCTTCGCGCTATCCACAATCGATTCCGTCAGGGGGTGGCAAATTTATTTCGTCATCATGTAGAAGCCGGGTTCGCTGCCAACGTAGGCACACTTGAAGAACTCACCTCTGCGACGATGGCAATCATCCGCGGCGTCACGCTGACAAATTTGCAAGATCCCGTGCTTTACCGCCCATCTATTCACACCCTATTGCTCAGACGACTTTTTATGCGCAACGAGTCACCTGAATGAGGACTTCGTCGTTACTGAACCTTCCATTTCAGAGGCAATAGTTGAGAAACTTATGATTCTGCTCTACCGCGTTCAGCCTGGCTCGAAGTCAAGGCGGCGAGGCAGCGAGAATAGCAGGCTAGTGTAAGACCCGATGCCGACGCTCGATCAGCATAATGAGATTTGCCGCATCGGGTCAACATGCGGGCTTCCATCTGGCCGCCACGCCGTCTTTACGGAGCTGGTGAAGGCGTAGGATGCGAGCCGAAGGGAGGCGATTGGCGGCTTGCTGGTGATGGGGCCATCTTGTTCTTCAGCATAATTCAATAGGCGCGCAAGTAACTGTCAGCTCCACTAGAACCGCAACAGCAGGACGCACGATCCTACTCTCGTTGATAGAGGCGTCCTAGGGCAATTCGAGCATCCATCTTTTCTGTGCAAAAGCTTCACAAGAACTGGATGGGTCATTTTGATAGTTGGCTCGGTCTAATCATATTGGAGCCAGAAGCTTGTCCGCAGTTGCAATCCGCCTGCCTAGGACGCTGTCCCTCAAGATGCGATGCGAGGGGACCGCGAGCGACGACGCTGTGATATTCCCCCGCGAAGCCAGCCACGCCGAGATCAGCCAATTCATCTACCATTGCCGCGGCCCTGTGTGGATCAGCTGCAGTGTCTCGAATCACCAGCTCAAGTGGTTGTCCCATGATCCCGCCGGCGTTATTGACATCGCAAACGGCCAGCTCCAGTCCAGCGAGCAAGTGTTGGCCTGCCTCGGCCCAGCCAGGCCGAGTTAGCGGAACCAGAGCGCCGATCTGGACGGTTGAACCGTCATTCAGCTCTACTTCAGGTGGAGATGGTGGCGTATTCATGCGTTTGCGTCTCCCGGGGAGATTCGGTTGCAGTACGCCCCGATCGCAGAGTGAACACATCAGTGGCGCGGACGTAGCTGAGCCGCGAATGCTCGCGCCGCGGATCGACTGAGGGCTTCGGGCAGCTCTGCCGTACTGCCTCCAAAGAGCAGGCTTAAATCAAACTTTCCGCAACCCGCAGCCAGTTCATACACGCGGCCCAACGACGACTCCATACAGACGCGCCTTTGGCGCGACCAGGAACAGTTTGATACAATTTTGATAATCTGTATGGCCGGGTGACCCATACAGTGGCTAGGTTGATTATGATGCTATGAAATGAAGCGGACGGAAACTCTGATGAGCACAATCCGTACCAAATTTGGGTCATGACAAGAACATCGCGAAATCCTGCAGAACCCCTTGCGCAGAGGCTTACCGCTTCCTGCCGGAAGCTGCCATGCTTGGCGGCCACCGTCTTCTCATTGGTGGCCCTGTGGACGCATGCGCGGCACGATCGGCAGCCAGGAGGCCAACGTTGCAGTCAGATCGGCAAGATGGCCGCGTTTTCTTGCCGGGGATGTTTTGGCAATGGCCTCCGGCGGCTACTGGTATTGCACCTGAACGAATGCCGATTTCTGAGCTAGGCCGGCAAAATGTCTTTTTGGGTCGTCGGTCCGATCCTTTATAGAGGCGATTGGCACATTCGTTCCAAAGTCTTAATCAGGTGGCCGACCAGGCGGCGAATTACCACGTCAGCAATGGACGCGCCGAGGTGATTGCACCAAGTGTCGAACGGCTTGAGGTGCTACATATTACATGGGAGATTCTGCCCGGAACATTGCTTTCGGGCACTGAACAGGTCTAAGAAGACGAAGGCGATAGGGCCCCCGGTCAGCTCACGTCGAACTTCTGGTCGACTTTCAGAAATATTCAACCGGATCAGGCCGGCTTGACCTGAACGCTCTTCGCCACGGACAGCAGCCGACGCCCGCGCGGCACCTGGACACGATTATCTCGAATGTTTCATACCGCGTTCGTGGACGGGCCACCTTCAGTTGGTTCCCATCCGATTGAATTGATATTGCCGCACACATGCTGAGCAAGGTTTAGCGAAGCTGCCGTAGCAATAGCCATCTGCGGGGGCAGCATCCACTCCAGCGACCAAGCCGACCCGGACCGCTCCTGTTCATGCACCGGAGCAAGATGCATGCTCAAAAGCTGGACGGCATTGAACTGCGCCAGCGTCACCAGATGCTCGGCGGTGACCGGATTTTGCTTGTGAGGCATTGCGGATAATGCGCCGCCGCCGCCAAGGGCGATTTCATCACCCGCCTGTGCCAACAAGGTGAAATCTGCTCCAAATTTTCCAAGTGTGCCGGTAAGCAGGGACAAAAGATTTGCGAACTCGGCCAGACGGTCGCGCTGGCTTTGCCATTGCGGGCTGTCGCCAAGCCCAAGCGCCTTGGAGAGCGCAGTTCGAACCGCCTCGGCCTTCTCGCCGAGCTGGTCCAATGTTCCCGCCGCTCCGCCGAACTGAACGTTGAAAAGCGATTGAGACAAAGCAGCTCCTTTGCCGCGTTCATCCAATACGCGGCCATGAACAATAATGCGCGGCGGACTGGCCAGGTGCAGCATAATTGTGGATCAGGTCATTATCGAGTTCGCTGAGAATAGACGGGTTGAACACTGGACCCGTTATTTCGGACAATGTCCCATCAAGAGAGAGCAAAGCCTTTTGCGGCGAGCGCAGGACATTTGTTTTATAATCCGGCGTGAAGGCGGGTGGATGACAGGCATGATCCCGCGCCCAAAAAGCACCGATTTCTGGTTTGCTGTCCGACATGTTTCCTCCTCATGCCGCCTGTTCGTCTTCTAGTTCTTCGTAGACTTCTTTGACCAGTTTTATCGCGTGATTGGCAGCAGGTACGCCCGCATAAATGGCCACGTGCAACAGCGCTTCGCGGATATCTTCTTTCGTGGCGCCTGTGTTGACAGTCGCGCGGGTATGCATGATTAGTTCTTCATCCTGTCCAAATGCAGCAAGCAGCGCGATGGTGACGATCGAGCGCTCGCGCTTTGTCCATTGTGGCCGCGACCAGACGTGTCCCCAGGCAGCTTCGGTAATCAGGTCTTGAAACGGCGCGTCGAACTCTGACTTGTTTGCTTCAGGCCGGTCGCCCAGAACGGATCGCCGTGTTTCCATACCCTGATTATAGCGTGCTGACGGGCTTTTCATCTTACTCTAACCATTCGCTTTTTCCTCAAGTTTGAACTCGTCGATAAAGGCACGAATGATTGCAACGAGCATTTCAGGCTGCTCCACACAGGGTATATGCCCGGCTTCCTTGATGACTTCTTAGCGTGCGTCCGGAATCAATTGGCCAGAGAAAGCACCACCTCCGGAGGCGTCGAGCCATCCTGATCTCCGACAATACAGATTGTTGGAACCGATATTCGGCTTGCAACTTCCGTGAAGTCAGCATCGCGAAGCGCTGCGCATGTTCCAGCATATCCGGCCAATGGCTGACGGATCAGCATGTTTCGATAACCGGTCAAGGCCGCGCTGCTTTCGCGATGAAACGGCGGCGTGAACCAGCGTTCAAGGACAGCATCAGCAATGCCCTCAATGCCGTTCTTTTCAAGCGTAGCGATGCGAGCATTCCAGAATCGGCATCGCCAATTTTGTGCGCGGTGTCGCACAGGATCAGTGCGCGAACCAGGTCGGGCCGTGAAGCAGAATGCCCCTGAGCGATCATCCCACCCACCGAAAGCCCGCAGATGATTGCGTCCTTGACATTGAGAAAATCCAAAAGGCCCGTCAAATCGCCGATATGATCGTCAATGGAATAGGGAGATATGCCGACACTTGAGAGTCCATGGCCGCGTTTGTCATAAGTAACGGTGGTAAAGACACCCGCCAACCGAATGATAACGTCACGACAAATGCGGAAATCACTGCCCAATGAATTGACAAATACGATGACAGGTTTCGAGGCTGGTCCGCCAATCAGCTGATAATGCAGTGTCACACCATTTATATCGGCAAATTGCACGTTTCTCTCCCTTTCACACAAAATGATATACTCGTATGGTTCTGTAAAATGAACTTTTAGGCATTCTGCATAACCTTTTGATTATGATTTGCACCGAAAGGCATGGCCCAATGATCGAAAACCGTATCAAATTTCGGCATCTCTTCACGTCTCTGGAGGTTGCCCGGCAGAAGAGCGTGACGAAGGCCGCCGATCAGTTGAATATAAGCCAGCCCGCAGTGACAAAGACCATTCGGGAACTCGAGGATGTTCTCGGCGTGGCCATTTTAGAGCGCGACGGGCGCGGCATCCGTATCACACGCTATGGCGAAGCGTTATTAAAACATGCTGGCGCTTCCATTGTGGCGTTGAGGCAGGGTTTCGAACGAGTTGACGGGGGACGGAATCCCTGTCCGTATCGGGGCTTTGCCCACTGTTTCGGCCAGCATCATGCCCCGCACCATGCAACTGTTCCTCGAGGAGAAAACCGGAAGCCGCATCAAGATCGTGACCGGAGAAAATGCCGTTCTGCTTGAGCAATTGCGCCTGGGCGATCTCGATCTGGTGGTCGGTCGCCTTGCGGCGCCGGAAAAGATGACCGGCCTTTCCTTCGAACATCTCTATTCCGAACAGGTGGTATTCGCGGTGCGTGCCGGGCATCCGCTCCTCAAAAGCGACAACATATTTTCCAGCCTCAGGGCCTTCCCGCTGTTGATGCCGACCAGAGGATCGATCATCCGGCCATTTGTCGACCGCTTTCTTATCGTCAATGGCATTGGTAGCCTGCCGACGCAGATCGAGACTGTTTCCGATGCCTTCGGACGGGCCTTCGTGCGGATCAGCGATGCGGTATGGATCATCTCGGCAGGTGTCGTTGCCAATGATCTTGCCGATGGCAGGCTTGCGACATTGGCCATCGACACGCAGGACACAAAAGGCCCTGTCGGTTTGACCGTTCGGGCGGAGGTGATCCCGTCGCTGCCGCTTTCCATTCTCATGCAGACGATCCGGGAAACTGCGCGGGAAATTTCCCCCTAGATCAAAACATGGCTGATTGATGCTTGTGTGTCGCGCATCACCGGCAAATAGCGCTCTACCATTTCAACCATATCGGTGCGCGCAGCCTGCGCGCCGATGTTGAGTGCGGCGACAACTGACCCCCTGGTGTCGAAAAGCGGGATGGCGATCGAGCGCAATCCGATTTCCAGCTCCTGATCAATAAGAGCGTAGCCCTGTTCGCGGACGCGATGCAGCTCATGGATAAGCGCGTCGATACTGGTGAGTGTATGCGGCGTGTTGGATTTCAGATTGCTGGTTTCAAGAATGTTTCGCGCCTGCTGTTCCGGCAGGGCGGCAAGCAGCACCCGCCCCATTGATGCACAATAGGCTGGGAGCCGGCTGCCGGGGTTGAGATTGATGGACATGACGCGCCGCTGCGAGGCGCGTGCAATATAGACCACTTCATTACCGTCAAGGACAGAAACCGAGGCGCTTTCCCCGGTCGCTTCCGAAAGCCGGTCAAGGAAGGGCTGAACGATACGCGGCAAGGGCGTCGCGGACAGATAGGAATGGCCCAGGCGCAGTATGCGCGACGACAGCGTGAAATATTTGCCGTCATAATGTGCGTAACCCAATTGCGCCAAAGTGAGCAGGGCGCGCCGGGCTGTGGCGCGCTCAAGCCCGGTGATCTTCGATACGTCCGATATCGACAGGCGAGGGGTCGTTTCGCCAAAGGCTTCGATGACCGAAAGCCCCTTGGCAAAGCCGCCTATAAAATCTGTTTCACGCATCGAATCTCCCTCCATCGCAGCAATCGCACTATCATATTTTGTGCGATATACGAACAAATATTAAATACCGCACAAAATATTTGACGCCACCGAGCCGAACGGGCCATTACTTACACTTAAACGTACGGGGCTGGGAAAATGACCGAGGCTTATATTTGCGATTACATCAGGACGCCTATCGGGCGCTTTGGCGGAGCACTCGCCGGAGTGCGTGCCGATGATCTTGGTGCAATTCCGCTAAAGGCGCTAATGGAACGCAATGCGTCGGTTGATTGGGCCGCGATTGATGAAGTGATTTTCGGCTGTGCCAATCAGGCTGGAGAGGATAACCGTAACGTGGCGCGTATGTCTTCATTGCTGGCTGGATTGCCGGATGGCGTTCCCGGCACCACAATAAACCGGCTGTGCGGCTCCGGTATGGATGCGGTGATCACTGCCGCTCGCGCTGTTCGCGCCGGCGAAATCGACTTGGCAATTGCCGGCGGTGTCGAGTCCATGTCGCGCGCGCCATTCGTTCTCCCGAAATCTGATACAGCTTTTTCGCGCAATGCGGAAATCTACGACACAACGATTGGCTGGCGTTTCATAAATCCTTTGATGAAGAAACAATATGGCGTGGATTCCATGCCTGAAACCGGCGAGAATGTTGCTGAGCATTTCCATGTTTCGCGTGAAGATCAGGACGCGTTTGCAATGCGGTCACAACACAAAGCAGGTGCCGCTCAGGAAAATGGTCGACTGGCCAAGGAAATCACCCCGGTAATCATTCCACAGCGTAAGGCTGCGCCAAATGTCGTCGACAGGGATGAGCATCCGCGTCCGCAAACTACCATCGAGTCACTGGCCAGATTGCCGACTCCGTTCCGTCAGGGGGGATCGGTAACGGCCGGAAATGCATCAGGAGTTAATGATGGCGCTGCGGCTTTGATCGTAGCATCCGAAGCAGCGGCAAAGCAACATGGTCTTAACCCGATCGCGCGCATCCTCGGCGGCGCGACCACGGGCGTTCCACCGCGTCTCATGGGTTTTGGACCAGCACCGGCAACGAAAAAGCTATGTGCACGTCTCGGGTTGGCACCAGCAGATTTCGACGTGATCGAACTGAACGAGGCTTTTGCCTCCCAGAGCCTTGCTACCCTGCGCGACTTGGGCATTGCCGACGACGCCGAGCAAGTCAATCCGAATGGCGGCGCCATTGCACTCGGTCACCCGCTCGGCATGAGCGGCACGCGTATCACCGGATCGGCAGCGTTGGAACTCAAAATTTGCGGCGGCAAGCTTGCAATGGCAACCATGTGTATCGGTGTCGGTCAAGGTATCGTGATCGCGCTGGCCAGCGTCTGAGGTTGAAGTTGCCTGCAACCCCATCCAGCCGTACGAAGGGAGATATAGCGTGGATAAGACGATCTCGAATTTGGCGGACGCCGTCTCGGAAATTGTCGATGGTGCCGTGATAATGATCGGCGGGTTCGGCGGATCCGGTGCGCCAATAGAACTCATTCACGCTCTCATCGAAAAGGGCCCCGTGGATTTGACCGTCATCAACAACAATGCCGGCAATGGGCGTATCGGGATTGCGGCGATGATCGATGCCGGGATGGTCAGAAAGATGATTTGCTCGTTCCCCCGCTCATCGGATCCGCGTGCATTCACCGATCAATACCTTGCGGGAAAGATCGAGCTGGAGTTGGTGCCCCAAGGGACGCTGGCTGAGCGCATTCGTGCCGGCGGTGCTGGCATCCCGGCATTTTATACGCCAACGGCTTTTGGAACCGAGCTTGCGAAGGGAAAGGTAATTGCCGAATTCGAAGGTCGACCTTACGTGCAGGAACGATGGCTCAAAGCGGATTTTGCCCTCGTCAAAGGCCATATTGGCGATACCCATGGCAACCTGACCTATAATAAGGCGGCCCGCAATTTCAACCCGCTGATGTGCATGGCGGCCGCCAAGACAATCGTTCAGGTCTCCAAACTTGTGGCGGCAGGAGAAATAGACCCCGAGCATATCGTTACCCCCGGTATTTTCGTCAACGGTGTTGTTGAGGTCACGCATCCACGGCAGGAAGAAGAGCTCGTTCGGGCGGGAGAAGTGTTTCCATGACCATTAATACGAGAGACGACATCAAATTATCCAATGCCCAGATCGCCTGGCGCGCGGCGCAGGACATTAAAGACAGCGTTTATGTCAACTTAGGGATCGGCTTTCCCGAAATGGTTGCCCGCTATCAACCGCCGGGTCGCCAAGCAATCTTCCACACGGAAAACGGCATTTTGAACTTCGGCGAACCATCAGCTCCGGGTGAAGAGGACTGGGACCTTATCAATGCCGGCAAAAAAGCCGTTACACTAAAGCCCGGCGCCGCCTTTTTTCATCATGCGGACAGCTTTGCCATGGTGCGTGGCGGGCATTTGGATGTGGCCATTCTCGGTGCTTATCAAGTGGCGCAGACAGGGGATCTCGCCAATTGGCGGGTCGGTTCGAAGGGAGTTCCCGCCGTAGGAGGCGCAATGGATCTGGTGCACGGCGCCAAGCAGGTGTTTGTAATCACTGAACACGTAACTAAAGAGGGCAAGCCGAAGCTTGTTGATGCGTGTACCTTTCCGCTGACCGGAGTTGGTTGTGTCAATCGCGTCTATACAAGCCATGCCGTTATCGACCTCGTCAACGGCCGCTTTATAGTTCGAGAAAAGCTGCCCGCCATGACCATGGAAGAACTACAGGCAATGACTGGTTCGGCATTGCACAGAGAGGGCAGCGTCGGTGAACTCTTAGTACCCTTGCTTTAAATCATAGGCCTCCTATTCGCATGTGCCAGCCATAGTTAACGCCCTCAACGGTCCCCGAGTCGAACTATCAACACGTCTGGCCATAGACACCAGCTATCGCACCAATTCGCAAGCGCTCCTCCCGCGGTACAGAGTTGTTCTTCCGTGTCGACATCAATGATGGCCGCTTCGCTCATCTAAACCTTCACGACCGGGCGGAGTTGATCTGAGCGGCGGCATCATGTGATCTTTTTCACCACGCCCGTCATCAGTTCGATACAAGCTTAGCGCGTGGTACTTCCCACGAGTCTGTTCTAAAAGTCCCACAATGTACAATCAGTATGGTCTCTCAGTTCTTGGAAGGGACCGCCCAACTCCACCTCAAGAAGCTTGAAGCATCTGGGCGATCACAATTCGCCAATTCCTTTGGTGATCTACGCCTGCACCCCGAATTGGATACTCGCCGCCGTCGTTTACCAGACGTGTAAGTTAAGCGGATCCTCGTATCTTGATTTTGAAGGGCAAGATGACATCGCGCGCGCCAGTGATTTCCTTTGCTGAAGGTTCAATAAGTTCGGCTATTGCCGGGCCAAATTCAAATGCTGGAACCGTCACCGTGGACAACCAGGGAGCCAGCCAATCGTTCAGACGATTGTCATCAAAGCCCATCAATGCGACATCTTCGGGAACCCGTAAACTCAATTCAACCGCCGCGCGGTGAACACCGTAGGCAATCATATCATTACCACAAAAGATAGCGCGGTGGCTGTAGGGGCCGGAGAACAGTCTGCGGCCATGTTCATAGCCCGCTTCCATCGTGTAGGCGCTCTCGATCTGGAATATCGTCCCCCTATTACCGAGACCAGCAATGAACCCATCAAGCCGTTCACTGCTTCCTGCATAGGTCTTCGGTCCGTGAATCGCTACACAATTCCGATGGCCCTTTTCTGCGAAATATTCCCCGACCGCGATGCCGGCAGCATAATTATCAACGCCGACATACGGCGCTACAATACCGTCTGCGGGACGCCGGTTTACGAAAATTATGTTGTTCTGCCTGGCACACAATTCACGCAGTCGCGGCGTGTCTATTGCGCCCTGAAGGACGATGGCGCGCGCGCGCATCCCTTGAGCATCGGAGAGCAGCCGGTCCTGCTGGTCTGCATTTTCCGCGGCATTCGCCAACACCATAGAAAGGCCGGACGATTTTAACGCATTTTCCACCGATGCGGCCACGTCGGCGGTGAAATGGTTTGACGCGTCGGGAACGAGCATTGCCACGACCCTGCTACGAGCGAGACGAAGCGACCGTCCGATTTCGGAAGGTGTATAGCCTAGTGTTTCCGCAGCGTTCTTGACGTTTTCGAGGGTGTGAGGCGCGATCACATCGGCTTTCCCGCCGAAATACCGCGACACGGTCGCCGTTGACACCCCTGATAGGCGCGCGACATCTCGAACAGTGGGCGGCTTGGTCATGCGAAAACCCGTATCAAAATTCATTTCTTGGATCTATCCTTATTTATTCAACGGAAGTCAGGCAAGCCGTGGATTCCGTTTATGAAGTCAACCTGATCGCCAACAAGATGTTGCCAAGGCCTGTTTTGTTCACTCGGTTTCGCATGAAAGCGTTAACGAGCCCGGGTCTCCACGACAAACCCAGGACCGATATCCGTAGAAGGGACCTCGGTGCGCGCTCGGTTCCAAAAATTGCCGCCCTGTTGCTAAAAGATGCCGCCAGTTTGCAGATAACAATTTCAGCCTTTTAATGGCGCATCCATGGGCTAATGTAATCGTTGACATTCATGATGTATACGTTAACATTTTGCTTGACTGTCATATACCAACGCTTGCGTATGGCACATTTCCTGTTTGAGATTTTCGGTCGTGAAAGGAAAAACGATGCGCATAGGAATTTTGGGGTGCGGGAGAATCGGGCAGATACATGCCCGTTCAATCCAGCAAATTCCGCAAGCAAAGCTTGTCGCTGTGGCGGACATTTCAACAGCTGCTGCTGAGGCTGCAGGGCGCCGCTTTGGCGTCGAGGTTCGCGACGCCTCTGATATCTTCGGCGCAAAAGACATAGATGCGGTGGTGATCGCGACGTCAACCGACACCCACTTTGACATGATCCGTTCCGCTGCGGCGGCGCACAAAGCAATCTTCTGCGAAAAGCCCATCGATCTTTCCTCAGAGCGAGTTCGCATTTGCATCGATGCCGTAGAAAAGGCAGCGGTTCCGTTTATGACCGCCTTTAACCAGCGGTTTGATCCACATTTTCGAGCCGTTCATCATCGAGTGAGGTACGGCGATATCGGGGACGTAGAAACGGTCTCGATCACGTCCAGGGATCCTGCCCCTCCGCCAGTGAGCTATATCAAAGGCTCAGGAGGGCTTTTCCGTGACATGATGATTCACGATCTGGATATGGCGCGTTTTATCCTGGGGGAAGAACCGGTGCAGGTCTATGCCGTGGGGTCCAATTTGGTTGATCCTGCGATTGAAGAAGTTGGCGATATCGACACAGCCGCAGTAATTCTTACAACCTCCACTGGCCGGATCTGTCAGATTACCAATTCTCGTAGAGCGACATACGGGTATGATAAACGACTCGAAGTACATGGTTCAAAGGGCATGTTGCGCGTCTCAAACGTCCTGGAGAACCTCGTTGAAAGCGCCAATGACACAGGCTTCAAAAGTGCACGTGCGCAGCCATTCTTTCTTGAACGGTTTGGAGCCGCTTATCTTACAGAAATGGAACATTTTGTGGAGGCGGTCTCAACGGGTGTGAAACCCACCCCCGATGCGCAAGATGGGCTTCGAGCACAGGTGATCGCTGATGCCGCAACCCAATCCTGGCAGGAAGGTCGACCCGTGGCGATCCAACACTAGCCCCTACCTCTGTCGAGAGATAGGTTAATTCAAAGCAGAAAACCCCATGAAAGTTGCCTTCACCGGGCTAGGCCGCGTGGCCGACCTTCACGTCGAAGCGATTCGACAACTTGGTGCGCATGCCTTGCTGGAGGATAGGGTCGATCATCAAGCAAAGCTGAACAATTTCGCTTACGTTTCGGCGGAACCGCTTATTCAACGCTTGAGGATTTGCTTGCAGATCAACACGTTGATGTCGTGCTTGTTGCAACGAACACTGCTTCACACTTTGAGTACGCGAAGTGTTCGCTGAGGGCTGGAAAACATGTGCTTTTGGAAAAACCGCTTTGCGAGGCAGCCACGCAGATAAAGGAGTTTGCGGAAATTGCCAAGCAGCAGAAGCGAACTTGTATGCATTCGCACAATTACGTCTATGCCGAGAGTATGAGGCGATTGAACACTCATATCAAGGCAGGGCGTCTAGGGGATATCGTAAACTTTTGGACGCTTATAATAAACAACACGACGCGGATGCTTTACTCCTTGGGACGCCCTTCATACGTATACGCCACGGGTACCAACATTCATTTCACGCGCAGGGGCGCCATGATCAGTTGATGACTACAGCAGAATATCCTGATGGAAAAATTGCAGATCTTTTGGGGCAGCTTTTCTGCCGATGATCGAAGCCGCGTGCCTTGGTCTTGTTATTTCAAGGTGATCGGTATGAATGGAAGCGGCGTTGTGCCGCTGGATATCACCAAATTCGGCAATGCGACCGCGCCTTTTTGGGATGATGGGACTTATTGGGATAGCTTTCTCCAAGTATACGATTACTTCCTCAACGAGTGTTTGACTAATTCCCGCGCACCACTGCCAACACTTGAGGATGCATATGATGTTGCTGTGATATTAGACGCTGCACGTTAGTCCCTGACAGAGAAGCGGAGGATTGAAATTGATTATTGCTGAGGAACAGGCAGCAGCCAGCGCGTCCGTGCTAAAACTCAGTGGAATACATTCAAGTAATAGCGAAGTGTCCTATCCAATTGTGCCCTATGGATTTTCATGAAGTTCTGGTGACGATCATCCACATTCGTTGCGTTCCCCTTACGTGATCGCTTCGAGTTTGCTTTAGTCCGCAAGATTCGATTGTCTCTGCAGGTTAGTTTAGGACAGCGCGCTAGAAGCGCTGCTGAAATCCTGCATATCCATTGGCAGCTACCTGGTCGCACCTTCGGCGATAGCTTGCCATTCCATCGACATAGGGCATGAACACGCGAGAGTTTCCCGGGTATATTTTAGGTACCAACTTGTTGCGACAGGAAAGAGCGTCCTGTCTGCCAGCGTCTTAAGTTCGGCCATCCATTCTTCTTGAGCGCTTCCTCAGCCTCCATAGCCTTGATACCGTGGCGGTTTGCATAGGCGATCATGTCAGAAGCGAATTCCACATGCTGTTCTATTGCCATCGGAACGTCCGCAAGCACAGCAGGGCTACCTGGTCCTGTCAGTGTGAACAGGTTTGGAAAGCCCGCCACACCTTATGCCAATATAGTTTGAGGGACCTTCTTTCCATTTCTCTGCAAGGACTCGTCCGTCAGTACCGACAATTTGCAGCTCGTAAGCGCCCCGGTCAGCGCATCAAATCCCGTTGCAAAGACGAGCACATCAAACTGTCGCATACCATTTCTCAGTTCTAAACCTTCCTCCCTCATGCCCAGGATTGGATAGTCATTGATATCGATCAAAGAGACATGATCGAGATTGAATGCACCGTAATAATTGGTCTCTAATGGCTGCCGTTCGTGCCGTAGGGGTAAGTTCTCGGTACAAGATTCTCCGCCGTAACCGGGTCCTTAACGATTCACGAATGCGATCACGCAGATGTTCCGCCGCAATTTCGTTGGCCGATGCGCCGGAAAGAATATCGTTGTAATTGCCCAGCCAATACGCGAAATCTCCAGTGTTATAGAGCTCCTCGAAGACGCTGGCGCGCTCTTCTGGCGTGGCTTCATGAACGGACGAATTGATAGGAACCAGCGGATATCCGCCGAAACTCAACTTCAACCGCTGGTGAAGTTCCCGTGCGAGTGAAGCGCACTAGGCGAAGATCGTGCCTCCATCGACAACGATCGACTGACCGGTTACAAAATCGGAGTCCGGTGAGGCGAGAAAGCGCGCAATGCCGACAAGATCCTCCGCTACGGACGGTCGTCCAAGCGCAGCCGTAGACGCAAATCGTTCGAACGCTTCGTTTTCCTTTGTCGTGAGCCCGGTTTCACGAAACCCTTCGTCGATCTTTTTCCACATGTCGGTTGCAACGTTGCCAGGGCAAATCGAATTCACCCGAATGCCATCCTTTCCAAACGCTCTTGCAGCAGCCTGCGTCAAGGCAATGACGGCGAACTTGCTGGCACAGTAATGAGCAAGCGGATCTGTACCGAGCCTGCCACCGATGGAGGCTGTATTGATGATTCTTCCGCCGCCGCCTTGGCGAAGGAAGGTTTCAATTGCTTCCTGCATCGCAATTAACACACCAAGACCGTTGACGTCGTTCATGACGCGCCAATCATCTTCAGTGATCTTGAGGAACGGCCGCATCTGCACGATGCCAGCATTGTTAAAGATTACATCGAGGTTTCCATGCGCTGCGACGGACGCCTCGATCATCTTCCGTATTGCTATTCTATCGCGAACGTCGACAGTAACTGCGATAGCTTGGCCACCTGCATCGCGGATGTCTTTCGCCGTGGCTTCAGCGGTCTCGCTCGAGAGGTCAGCGACGGTGATCAGAGCGCCATCGGAAGCCAATCCTCGGGCGATAGCGGCACCAATGCCCCGGCCAGCACCGGTGATGATGATATTTTTGTCTTTGATTTTGGTCACGATCAATTCCTGAAATGGGTGATATGTCGCGGCGCGGCAATCGGCTGCACCGAATGGTACTCGGGCAGGACACCATTCCGAAACTACTTGGTCCTGAAGAGGACTTTTTTAGGAATCGGTTGACCAAAGCGGTACGTCCCAACAGGACTGGGCTTGCGATCCTTGAACTCCATCATGACAATTTCAGCATCGAGCTGGATGTGCCACTCCGCAGTAAAGCTCATTGGGCCGATGATTGTCGGCTCGTCCTTATATTCTTCCATCGCAGGAACGACTTTGGTCGCCTCCGTGCTGCCAACCTTCTCAACAGCTCGAGCCCAAAGATCCATGAACGGATAAATCGGTACGCCGTACATGGTGGCCGGCGGATTGCCAAACTTCCCCTTGAACCGGTCGACATATGCATTGACTTCAGGACGCGGATCGTTCCCATGTACCGATGCCTGCACGGGAATGTAGAGCCCTTCCAGGTTTGGGACAGCATCAATCCAATATGTACCATCAAATGACGATGTTGCAATGATCGGCATGGTCAGGCCTGCCGCACGCAGCTGCAATACGGCACTTGCGCCGCCTGGTACCCAGGAGCATAGCGCCAAAACGTCCGGCTTCGTGGGCAAGCTCAGGATTCTCGTGATTTGCGACTGAATGGTCAGATCATCGTTCTTGAACGTATCGGTTCCAAGTGAGGTCATTCCGACCTTCTCGGCGCCCCATTCGAAGCCGGCGCAAACCGACTTGTCAAATTCTGTTGTCGTATCGAGTAGCGAATAGTAAGTCTTGGCACCGAGCTTGGAGTTCGCCCAGCCAGCGCCAGCCGATCCTTGAACCTGGGCAGCGATTGTCGAAGTGAACGCATAAGGTCCGGCGCCCTGCACGCCAGCCTTCGGATCCATGGCACACAAGAATACAGACGCAATACCCGCCCGCTGCGCAGCTCCAGCAGCTGGTGCGCCTTGGTCGTAGTCGCACGACACAACCAGCAGATCGACGCCCTGTTCTACCAGTTGCTGACCTGCTCGACTGCCCTGAGCACGGTCAGTCTTGGTGTCCGCAACGATGTATGTCAGCTTCTTGCCCAGAAGACCGCCTTTGGCGTTCTGATCGTCGACCCACAGCTTGACTGAATTGGTTCCGTCACCGTCATACGCAGCCATGAAACCAGATTCCGCAATCGCCATGCCGATCACGATTTCGTCGTCATTTGCGCGAGCCATGCCGGACAACAGCGTGGCCGTGGCGAATGCCCCGATCGCCATGGAGAGTATTCTCTTAATACTGATCATCTGCAATTCCCCTTTTTTGGTTGATTATGAAATTGGGTTAGAACAGCCGGCCACCGTCGGATCGCAGATCGGTGACGAGCATATGTCCCGGTTCGTGCGTGATCGCAATCCGAGGGCGAGCGCGCATGATGGCAAGTTGTGGTGTGACGCCGCAGGCCCAAAAAACCGGGACCTCTCCCGCCCGGATGTCCGGCGGATCACCAAATTCCGGCGCTGTTAGATCCTTGATGCCGATGGTTGACGGATCGCCGAAGTGAACAGGCGCTCCGTGCGCTTGGGGAAGCTGGGAAGACAAGATCATTGCCGTGATGGCATCCTTTGGAAGGAAGGGCCGCATCGAGACAACTGTCGGCCCGTTGAACTTACCGCTGGGCTGAGTCTCGATATTGGAGATGTACATCGGCACGTTGGTGCAATTGTCCATGTGTCTGACGGGAATGTTTGCCCGTACCAACGCGTCCTCAAACGAGAATGAGCAGCCCAGCACGAATGTGACGAGATCATCACTCCAGAGCGCTCGCAGGTCATCCACGTTCTCTGTCAGTTCGCCGTCTCGGAAAACGCGGTAGCGTGGCACGTCCGAGCGAACGTCGATTTCCCGGCCAAGCCTTGCCAATGTAAAGTCCCCTGGCTCGCTGACTTCCAAAATTGGGGCGGCCTTCGGGTTCAGCACGCAAAAGCGAAGAAACTCACTTGCGTCCGATGTGGGTAGAATTACGATGTTCCCCTGTTGAAAACCCGGTGCCATTCCTGAGGTGGGTCGCGTCAAGGAGCCATCTCGAGAGGCTTGCCGCACGGAGAACCCATCCACGAATGAGTGATTTGCAAGTAATTCGGTGTTTCGCATGTCGTACCGCCAGGAAACCAGTTTCCCGTGATAGTGGTAATCAGGAGCGATAAGTCAATTTCCGAATTTCTATGAAACGCAATTAAAATAATTTATCAATTTGAGACAACGAAACCGTTCTATTCCTTGGCAGCCATCGATTTGGACCACTCTGCGGCCGTCCGGGCAGCGATATCCGCAACCAGCCCGACCTCGTATGTCTCGGGCGCCGCGATCCAACTAGCAAAAAAGGACAACGGTGGAATCATTACTTCGCTGCTGATGATCTCAAGCCTGCGGGATGCCAACTCATCGATCACGAGTGCAGCAGGGATTACAGCCACGCCAATTCCTTCCAAAGCCAGCCGTACGGCAGTCGCCATCGAAGCGCTGGCGTGTATCCGGACCTTCGATGAACCGGGAGCGCTGAAAAGCGATTTTACCATTTCGTATGGCTGGGTTTTGCGAGAAAATGTGATAATGGGGTACTGCGCTATGTCGAAGATCGTTGCGGGATTAGGCAGCTTCAACAAGGGGCTGGCGATAAACCGCACCGGATATTCGCATAGTGGGCGATTACTAATCCGAGGTCCAGAAATCGGCCCCTGCAGGAAAGCAATATCGATTTCCTGGTCCATGATCTTGGCCTGAAGGTTCATGGAGATGTCTACTTCGATCTCGATTGAGAGTTGTGGGTAGGCCTGGTCTACCCGTTTGATGAACTCAGGGAGCCAAGTTTGTACAATGCTCTCCGAAGCGCCCAGTCGGACAACGCCTCGAACGGCTGATTTATCCCTGACGTGGGCGAGCATTTCCGCCCTCAGTGCAAGGAGCCGTTCTGCGTAGGCAAGCAGTTCCCGACCCTGAGATGTCGGCGTCACGATCCTCATATCACGTATCAAGAGCTTGGCGCCCACCTGCTCTTCGAGCTGAGTGATACGATGGGAGATCGCAGGTTGGGTCGTTCCCAGGCGCTCGGCCGCCTTTCGAAAGCTGCCAAGCGCAGCTACCCAGACAAGAGTTTCCAATCCTTTGAAATCGACCACGTGTTCCTCCATCCGGGTTGTGAGACAACGCCAAATCAAACCGATAAAATATTCTTATCGAATTGCATTAAAACAAACATTTTGACTAATGAATCGCCTGAACGTTAAGGTCAACAAAAAAGAGGGGACTAGCGTCACTGAAGCGCAACTGTTTTGGATCGCAGTGATCAAGCAGCATAAGTCCGACATCTCAGATTTAGACGCGATGAGCAGCTCAAAAAGATCTGCCGACGTCCGACATCGAAGGGACCGGAATGACCGCAATACCCCATCCATTCGATTTGAGCGGTCGAACCGCTCTGGTCACAGGTTCGGGACGCGGGATCGGACTTGAAATTGCAAGAGTTTTACATCGGTTCGGATCCGAAGTCATTCTCACGGACATTAACGCCAAATCAGTTGCGGAGGCTGTTGCGTCATTTTCGGAGCGCGCGAGCGGTTATGCCGCTGACGTAACCTCTCCGCTAGAAGTCAGGAATCTCGCAGTCAAGATCGGTAAATGTCCCGATATCCTTGTCAACAATGCTGGCATAAGCCGCGCAGCCCCAACGAGTGCCACGAGCGACGAGGACTGGCGGGCCGTACTATCGGTCAATCTTGACGGCGTCTTCTACTGCTGCCGAACCTTTGGCGTGATGATGGCTGAACGTGGTTCCGGCGCGATCGTGAACATCGGTTCGATGTCGGGAAAAATCGTCATTCAGGACACAGTTGTCACTGCTTACAACGCAAGCAAGGCTGGCGTGCACATGCTGACGAAATCTCTCGCCTGCGAATGGGCGAAGGCTGGTGTTCGTGTGAATGCGGTGGCGCCCGCTTTCATCGAGACTCCTATGACAGATAAATACCCCCCAGATACGGCAAAAAAGTGGAGAAATCTCACACCTATGGGACGGTATGGCAGACCAGAAGAAGTCGCGTCGGCAGTTCATTTTCTGACAAGCGATGCTGCAAGTTATATCACCGGAGCCATTCTTTCGGTCGACGGGGGTTACACAGCTTGGTAGTCGGCGCACTGCGACTCCCCGCAAAATGTACTATCGATGCTGTGACAGCGCTCACATCTATCATATGCCGCATCGGGAGACCGGGCCCCTTGTCGGCAACGATATTCCCCGGCGGTTCAGACTTACACATTCGATACTGATCTAGCGCAGGTAAATGCATTCCTTGCTAATTTTGTAGGTGCAGATGGAACAACAACACACTGAAGATAGTCTAGATGCGGAAGGCGTGACGGTACGCTTCGGCGGACTTCTCGCCTTGAAGGATATAACCTTCTCCTTAAAGCCAGGGGAGATCGTTGGGCTTATCGGACCCAACGGGGCAGGAAAGACCACTTTGGTAAATTGCCTAAGCGGCTTTCAAAAGCTCACCTCTGGAACCGTGCGGGTAAACGGAACCTTGACATCGACGTGGTCGGCGCCTGAATTCCGAATTCATGGTGTGGCGAGAACGTTCCAGTCGGGACGGTTGTTCCCCGATCTAACCGTTAGAGAAAACGTCGAGGTGCCGCTTGTGGCACTAGGTATGTCGCGGGCAAAGGCCCGTCACGAAGCAACTGCTCTGCTCGAACGTACAGGGCTTGCATCCTCGGCCGACAAAGAGGCAGCAACTTTGCCCTACACCGACGAGCGTCGCGTCGGCATCGCCCGTGCACTGGCGATGCAACCGAGTTATGTGCTGCTTGACGAACCTGCTGCAGGAATGTCGGATAGTGAATGCGAAGAGCTTATGGAGATGGTCCATTCTCTGCCCGGGCAATTCGGATGCGGCGTCTTGCTCATAGAACATAACATGACGGTCGTGATGAACGTCAGCGATCGGATTCACGTTCTGGATGTGGGGCAGACCCTTGCGCAAGGGCGGGCGGACGAGATTCGCAAGAACCCGGCAGTTATCGAGGCCTATCTTGGGAGCGAACTGTGATGCTGGAGCCTGGTATTGTTCTTGATGTGTCGGATCTGACCGTCGCGTACGGTCGTATGACAGCTGTGCGAAATGTCTCTTTTTCTCTCAAAGCAGGCTCCATCACGGTTATCGTGGGCCCCAATGGTGCCGGAAAATCGACAATAATGAGCGCAATCGCCGGCGGCACGAAACCCGGTGGCGGTCAGGTAGTGTTCAAAGGAGCAGCTATTCAGCATAGGCGCCCTGAGTCCATCGCATCTCTCGGTATCTCACTTGTTCCGGAGGGGCGTCACGTTTTCCCAACATTGAGCGTGCGGGAAAACCTCTTGGTTGCATCGTTCATGCGCAAAGATCGGAGGCAGATGGAGGTGGACATGGAGCGTCTGCTGACATTGTTTCCTCGCCTGCGTGAGCGCTTCAAACAATCGGCTGGCAAGTTGTCGGGGGGTGAACAACAGATGCTTGTTATAGCTCGCGCATTGATGACGAAGCCGACACTGCTGATGATCGACGAGCCCTCGCTGGGACTTGCACCAAAGATCGTCGAAGAAGTCTACGAAATCTTGCTGAAAGCTCGAGGAGAGGAGAATCTCACCCTCTTGATTAACGAGCAAACATCCAAGCGTGCGTTGAAAGTTGCCGACACTATCCACGTATTGCGCGAGGGCGGTTTGCGTCTTAGCGGGGCTCCAGCCGAACTGCGAGACGGTACCGCTTTGTCCGATGCCTATTTCGGCGCGTCTTCACATCAACCAAAGCCATTTGGAGTTGCAAGGTGAGCTATTTCATTCAAACACTGTTCGATGCGCTCAGTCTTGGCAGCCTGTATGCGCTAGCGGCGCTTGGCATCGGTTTGTTGTTCGGGATATTGCGACTGATCAACTTCGCACACGGCGAATTCATTACAATAGGAGCCTATAGTCTTATCGTCCCGTCATCTGCTGTGACGGCGACCACGTTCCTGGGCGCTTTTCCTGCATGGGTTCTGATCCCGGTCGTGTGTCTAATCATTATCGGCGTTGCGCTTCTTTCAGACAGACTCGTATTTCGGCATCTACGGAAAGCTCATCCAGCGTCACTAATGGTAGCGTCCTTCGCGCTTGGTTATGTGATTCAAAACATTCTCCTGATGATTTACACTGGGCGTTCGAAATCGGTCGGCCTGTGGCCGCTCCTGACCCAAATGATCGAAGTCGGAGGTGTCCGATTTCCAGCGCTGCAATTGGTCGTGATTGCGACCACTGCTGTCCTTTTGATTGTCCTCACCTTGTTTCTCCATCGCACGCCATACGGTATACAAATGAGGGCAGCCTCCGAAGATTTCACGATGGCGCGATACCTGGGGGTGCGTGCTGATTTCGTCATTGGCCTCGCTTTCGCGATCTCGGGGATCTTGGCATGTGCCGTGTCGCTCCTTTTGGTCGCGCAGACGGGCGTGATATCCCCAACGATGGGCGCTTCACTGATCACCTACGCTTTCATTGCCACAGTGATTGGAGGAATGGGCAGTTTGTCCGGCGCGGTGCTCGGTGGGATTGCAGTAGGAATGGCGAGCTCCTTCCTGCAGGCATATCTTCCGATCGACCTGCGATCCTTCCGCGACGCCTTCCTCTTTGGAATGCTCGCCCTTTTTCTAGCATTCCGTCCCGGTGGCATTATTAAAGTTAGATCGCTGGAAGAGCGGGTTTAGGAGCGCTGGTCATGTTAGGTTTTTCTTTTTCGCGTGTGTGGCCGCTCATGGCCCTCAGTCTGCTTCTCGTCTTTCTTGCCGCGCTGGGCAATTTGGCAGGTGGATCCTATCCGCAAATCCTGACCGAGATGATGATCAAGATCATAATGGTCATCGGAGTTTACATCTTCGTCGGCAACTCCGGGGTTCTCTCCTTCGGCCATGTTGGCTTTGTAGCTGTTGGAGCATACGCTGCCGCATGGTTCACTTGCTGCACGTTGCCAATGGTAAAGCCGCTTTATGTACCAGGTCTGCCGTTACTACTTCAGGAAAATTCATATCCGTTCGTGGTCGGAATCCTGAGCGCCGTACTGGTCACTGGCCTTGTTGCTTCAATGGTCGGCATATTCATCGTGCGGCTGAGTGGTATCGCGGCTTCTATCGCTACCTTTGCCTTTTTGGCGATTGTGTTTGCCGTCTACAGCAATTGGGAATCGGTTACCGGCGGCACCGCCTCAATCTCGAACATTCCGGTAGATGTGGGACCCTGGATTGCAACCCTTGGTGCAATTGTTGCTATCCTTCTTGCCTTTCTATTTCAGTCCTCCCGTCACGGGCTGATGCTGAGGGCCAGTCGTGATGAGATGGTTGCTTCCCGCTCCTGTGGCGTCCGGGTTGGACATTCCAGATTTGTTGCATGGATCCTTAGTGCTGTAGTGGCAGGTGTAGGCGGTGCTTTTTACTCGTCCTACATTGGCATCCTGTCGGTCGATACCTTCTATCTGCCCCTTACATTCTTGGTCTTGGCGATGCTGATCGTGGGGGGCTTGCAGAGCCTGTCCGGTGCAGTTGTTGGGGTTCTCATCCTCACTGCCATCACTGAGTTTTTGCGAATGCTCGAAAATGGAGACACCTTCATCCAGCTTCCAAAAGGATTGCAGGAGGTAGGACTGGGAATTGTCATGATCATTATCCTCATTTTCCGTCCAAAAGGCATTATGAACGGCAAGGAAATCGGTTTTCCCTTCCGGAAATAGCGCATACTTTCTGGAAAGTACCCTCTATATTCACAAAGGAGCCTATATCTTGATCGGACGAGATGGTGAAATTTGATCACGCTGTTGTGAAGGTTCTGAAAAATGGATCACCTCACACGCCTGGATACCAGCTACGGAACAATTTAGGTTCCCCGCCGCCATTTGTGATGGGTTTTGATGAGCATCGATGATCGAAATTAATGGCGTAACCCTCAACTACGAAGACCTTACCGTTTTAGACGATATAAATTTGGTCTTGGCTGAAAAGCGGATCGCTATTGTCGGGTCGAATGGCTCTGGAAAAAGCAGCTTTGCTCGTCTTCTCAACGGACTACAGCATCCCACGCGGGGCACCGTGCTTGTCGATGGCCTTGATACAAGGAAAGACGGGAAGAAAATTCGCCAAAAAGTGGGTTTTGTATTCCAGAATCCCGATAATCAGATTGTGTTTCCGGTCGTTGACGAAGACCTCGCCTTTGGACTCAAAAATCTTAGACTCCCTCCCGACATTATCGAAGCGAAGATTACGGAAGCCTTGCTGCGGTATGATCTTTTGCCCTTTCGAAAGCACCTCACACATAGGCTGAGTGGCGGGCAGAAGCAGCTCATCGCAATTTCGGGTGTGATCGCCATGGAACCGTCCTATGTTGTCCTCGATGAACCGACCACGCTCCTTGATTTGAGAAACAAACGACGGATCGCAAACGTCATAGATGCATTCGAACAGACCGCTATCGTCGTTTCGCACGATCTCGATTTCCTACGTGGTTTTGATCGAGTGATTGCCTTCGAAAATGGCAAGGTCGTCATTGACGACGCTCCCTCTCCTGGTCTCGCGCGATACGTGGAACTGCTCTCATGAGCTTGGGAACCTATGTTCATAGAGATTCCCCGATCCACAGCATATCAGCTGGTCTAAAGGTTTTGGCTTTGGTGTTGGGAGGCACCGCTATTTTTCTTGTGCAAAGCCTCGAGATAATTTTAGTACTCTTAGTGTTGGTTATGGCGCTGTACTGGGTCGCTCGTATCCCTACAAGAACAATGCTGGCCCAAGTTCGGCCGGCCATGTGGATATTTATCACCATCTTTCTTTTTCAAATCGTCACAACTAATGTGATCTTTGGAGCGCTAGTGGTTGCTCGATTTATCGTGCTCCTTTTGCTGGCATCACTCGTGACGATCACGACGCCTACATCCCAAATGATAGACGCGATCGAGCGCTCGATTGGATGGCTACGCTTGATTGGCCTCAATCCAGGTAAAGTAAGCCTGGCTCTCTCGCTCTTCCTGAGGTTCATACCCGTCGTTGCCTCAGTCACTTCGGAAGTCCGGGAAGCCCAAAATGCGCGTGGGCTTGAGCGCAGTGTTATAGCGGTAGCAATGCCGGTTATAATTCGCACCTTGAAAATGGCAGATGATGTATCAAACGCGATTGATGCGCGCGGTTATGACCCTTAACCCTCCTAAAAGAACAGGATTCTGAATGCCCACCAGAGATATCGTTTATATTGCGCTGTTCGCCGCGCTTACCGCTGCCATGGGTTTGTTTCCGCCTTTTCCCTTGCCTGTTACAGGAGTGCCATTAACGGTGCAGAACATCGGTCCACTGATCGCCGGCACTATTCTCGGCGCCAAGCGTGGGTTCTTGTCTCAGCTGCTTTTTGTCGCCTTGGTGGCGGCCGGCCTGCCCGTCCTCGCTGGTGGCCGGGGTGGATTCGGTATTTTTGTCGGTGTCACCGGCGGTTTCTTGTTGGCCTGGCCGCTCATATCGCTTGCTGTGGGTTATTTCACAGAGCTGTACTGGCGCAATCTGACCCTGCCAAAATTAATCGCAATTACTATGATCGCAGGTCTAGGCATCAGTAATCTTCTGGGTATTCCCTGGATGGCTATCCTCCTGAATCTGGATGCAAAGACTGCCGTGCTTAGCTCCTTTGCGTTCGTTCCTGGAGATTTGGCAAAAGCCATCCTGGCTTCGATCATAGCAATGGCAGTCCGACGTTCTTACCCAATCATTACAAAGCAAAAAACATAAACTGCGTCTCATAGCAGCGACCTGCCGTCCATCATGGACAATGATGCACCTAGGCGCCGTAATGGAACGCGTTGCAGCGGAGGGCGACTGTCTATGTATTTTCGGCACTTGGCCGACGGGCAGCGGACATTTCTTGGGGCTCGCGTCAGGACAGGAAAACCGAATTCCAAACGCCTGGTCTGGGGCATACGTAGTGTGCCCACGCCGTGCGGATAGTATTCACCACAGCACCGACGAAATGATCATTTCTGATTGATCACCATAGGGAAGACCACATCTGCTCAAAATCAAGCAATTGAATGGTTAAACTCGCAATCAGGCCGCAGCCCACCGGAAATGAGCGAAATAAATTCCGATATCATGCTGCCCGTGGCGCGTGTGGGTCAGTGATCCCTGAACCGAGAATTTTTGAGATTCTGGCTGGATTAATCTGTATTCGTATTGACCGGATGGACGACTGCTATAACTCTCTCGAATGCGGCAAGTTTTGCGTGCGCCTGCAACGTTCGCAGTTCATTCAGCCAGACGATCTCCTTCTTGACCGCGGCGCGAAATTCCGGGTTCGTGAAAGCGATTGCCAACACCGCCGCACCAACC
>NZ_JCAXDZ010000013.1:0-51534 GCF_059758635.1 Phyllobacterium sp. GQ127 | reverse complement strand
CTACCAGGCTGTTGATTCGAACTTTAAGGCCATTGTAGACTTTCATGATACAATCAAAAACGCCAAAAATGGGCTGTCATCGGCATTTTCAAAGGAAGAGTTTCTGGCGCCCCCGACAAAGGGTGAGGTTTATAAAGCTCCGAGGTGACGGCATGGCCGTTCATGGCAAAGGTCGCCAGATGTATGACAGCCAAGGATTGATTTGTCGCAACACTCGACAATATCACCTGCAAAGTGAAAACCATGCTGTAATTTATAAAACATTCGGTAAAAATACGAACGGCAATTCATCAAAACGGGAAGTGATTTTATAGCATGAGGTCAGCCGTTAATGCGCTTTGCTTTCGCAATTTCGCGCACGACTGATACGTGCCGTACGTTCAATCAAGAGGCAATAGGCAGCACTGGACAACTCCAGTCCCTTTTTCGACTTTTGCAGTGCGCCGATTTCTGTCAGGCGTTGGATGGTTTGGCTATCCGTACGTTGGATGGATTGCCCAACAAACAGGCGTTTTAATGTTTCCCATTCTTCTTTCGACAAGTCACTCATTCGAACCATGCTCCGGCGAGCTCCCATCATAAACTGTTAGGCGAGGGTTGGATTTCTTGAGGCTAAGCGAGCGGTTAGGCTCATGCCAAAAGCTAGCGCTCTGATGTTGGTTGAACAGATGCCATATGATACTAAAAAACGGAGTATTAGATGAATTCCCAGTATTTTTCAAAGCTCGACAAGCGTGGATTGAAATCCTGCAGTTGGTAGAGCGAATTACGTTCCTATAAATAATTGGATTTAGAAATGAATTATTTGACATGTGACAACTTGTTTTGGCGGCATCCACTTATATTGTTTAATTCTGACGACGCAAACTGCGGAGAGCAGGCATATGCACGCGACTACATATGAACTCGTCCTGAAAACAATTGAAACACTTTACGATGCTGCCCGCGAAGAACAGGCCTGGCCCGATGCTGTCGAACAGCTGAGACTAACCCTGAATGGTTCAAAAGCGTGTTTCACGCGCCAGGGTCCGGATCTGCATCCAGGCGACGCTGTCTCGACAGAATTCGACCCGGTATTCATTGATCTTTATCTGAAAGAGTTTTCTGAAAACAATGAGCTGGCCGATGCTGTGCTCGACGTTCCCATGGGTCAAATTTATAGTGATCATACTTTGGTGGGTCATGACAAACTCAGACGTTCGCGGCTTTGGAACGAGTGGATGGCCCCACAGGACATGTATGGCGGCCTTGCATGCAAGGTAATGAGTTCTGGATCCTCTGTGTGGTTCTTCGATGTCCAGCGCGGACGAAACCAATGCTCGTTCGACGCTCAGGATGTTGATGTTATCCAAAAAATCTTGCCGCATTTTAAGCGAGCAGCTGAACTCACACACCGACGGCGTATCACCGATGCGATGCGGACCGGACTTCAAAGTCCGATGCTGGGCGTTGCAATCGTCGATGCCGGGTTGAACATCATTGCAAAAGATAGCGTCGCTTCCAGACTAATGGAATTGGCCGGGGACCTGTTATCCGCCAGGCAGCAAGGATGCGTTGCACCAACCAAATCCCGAGAAGCGGTGGAACTGCAGCGGCTAATCCGAGCCGCATGTTCGGTGAAAGACATAGCTGGTATTGATCACAGGAACGCTCACATAGGTGGCAAGATTCTTCTGCCTTTAGGCGGCAACGGCTCCTTCAAAAAGCAACTCCTCATCTCTGTCGGGCCCGTAACGTATACAGCCGGTTCGGGTCGGGGTTTGCACCACTGCGCAGAGTTATTGATCCAGGAAGTTTCGCTCGAGTTGCCGACCGGTTTTGAGAGAAATATTTCAGAATTATTCAATCTTACACGCGCGGAATCCAGGCTCGCAGCTCTGCTCGTTTCAGGGCATAGCCTCAAAGATGCAGCCGCTCATGTTGGGATAGGATTTGGTACTGCCCGAAACTATTTGATCAGGATCTTCCGCAAGACCGGCACCAGCCAGCAAGGAGCGCTTATTGCTGTTCTCAAAACTATTCAGCCGCTCTGTTGAGGTGAGACAGTTCAGGCCCATTCATTTTAGCGCTGAGTTACCCAGAGATGAGCTTGGGATGTTGCGAGCTGAGTGATGCTGAAGGCTGTACTAACAGCTTAAAATAACCATTGAGGGTGGTAGTTGAGGCACTACTAACCAGATTGATCCATTTTGATATCATATGGCATCTATCCAGATATTTCTATCTGCCACACATTCAATAACATGCACTCGGGGCCATCCCCATCTGCAAGCATTCTGTTGCTAACGCTTTTCGAAGGCTGGAATGGTTGCCGCTACCTAAGCGCCGCAACAATTCAAGTCGGATATTGATCAGTCATCATTTAAGCGGAAGCGCTTGGCCTTGCGAAAGCCAGTACCTGAACAACAACAACACAGTTGGAGGGCAGAACAATTCCAGGTCCAGCATCACATCTCCTCATCGTCGACAAGCAAATCGAAAAGATGCTTGCCGATCCGCAAACGTACAGTGGCCCCATTGCCGAGGCCGTCAAAAACCATAGAAATCATGCCAATCTCGGAGCCATCGGTCCGGATATGATTTTTTGGGCCGACTGGTCGGAATATACGCCAATCGTCAATGCCTTGTTTGACATCTATAAGACGCTTGACGAAGTCTATGAGAAGCTATCAGCCATCTGGAAACCGATCGGTGATGTCATCGACAAGCATGTGGACGCGCTGTCTGGCGGGCTAGCCGGCGAGATCACAGAAACCCTTGAACTGGTTCGCGGTATCATCCAATCCGCGTTGATCAAGCTCATAACCGACAAGATCGATCTTTTGTCTTTTCTCAAGCCGGAAATGCAGAAAAGAGGAGCGGCGGCTCCGATTGAAGACTGGAACTGGCTTGATTACACGCATCACCGCTGGACCGGTCAGTTCAGCAAAGCATTGATCAAGAATGCACATAAAAGCAGCGACCCTTCCTTGCGGGCCTATTCGTATGGTTGGTTATCGCATGTGACCGCTGATGTGGTGGGCCATGCTTACGTCAATACGGCTGTCGGCGGTCCTTACCGAAGTCATTGGCAACGCCATTTCATCCAGGAAAAGTTCATGGACAGCTGGGTCTGGGGGTTTTACGCCACACCGGGCGTTACCATGCCGGCGTCCGCAGTTCCCGGACAAATACCGTTTGATTATTCAAAATGGACAAATGTGAATGGCGCCAGCCTCCACAAAAGCATCGATCTTGGTGAGGACATGCCTCAGTCTCTTCAAGACTTGTTGGCGGCAACGCTCAGCGAAGTTTACGAAAATCGACCGCACCCCAATGTTGGTGGCACGGTTCCATTTTTGCGCCAGGGGCAGATCAATCGGGCTTACCAGATGATGGTTGAAGGCTTGGAAATAATGACATCCAAGGACCGCTATCTGCCAAAGCCGAAACCGCCGACGGTTTTCAACGACGATGCCTTCCCGACGTTTCCGGTACCCGGTGAGAGCAGCGGCAGCGGTTCAGGCGGAAGCAGTGGCGGATCGTTTTCGCTTGCCGCCCTGCTTCAGGCCATACTCGACTACATCAATGACCTGTTTGACTACCTACAAGATCTCGGTCTCTGGCTCCTTTCACAGGTAACGTACCCGTTGACCTTTCCTGTCCGCTACGCACTTTATCTGCTGCAGCTAGGTCTTTACGAAATTTATCGACAGTTCCGCTGGGCTCTCGCCCTTAGTGGATATGCCTATCCTGATCCGGATCAACTTTCCAATCCACTCGCCCAGCAATTCGTCAATCCGCGCAATCCCTATGACCGCCTCGATGAGATGCCGCGCAGGGAGTATCCGGAAGAGCAGGATCATTGCCTGTTCTTCCCTTTGAGCAGTGTCGAGAAGCAACCTGCCATGTCGGGTCCTTACACCCGTTGGCCAATCAACTATCCCTATTGGTTCATAGAGGGAGAACCAAGTGACCTTGGTGTTGAAGAAGCTCTCATGAATGCGGACTCCCCTGACGTTACCAGGAAAATAACAAGCGGAATATACTTTCCTGAAAAGGGTCAAAGCTACAAAGGCAGTTTGGGCAGCGCTATCGATTTCTTCCTCAGGCGCATGAGCGAGGTCGCTGCCGATGGGGGCGGCGACGGCAAGATGAAGCTGCCTGACTGGAACCTCGACGCCGACCGCGGATATGGATCCAAATGCTGGGAAATAGGTCAAGGCACCAAGCTTGAGCCTCCACCTGCCGGTGGCATCAATTCCAACTATGTGGGAGATTGATCGATGGTCACCAAGAGCAAGACGCCGGTAATAACTGTCACAGCAAAACCGGTCGAGACGATTTCTGTTTTTCAGAAGAATGCCCTGACACATGCGGGTGCGATCCCGTTTCATGGCCGCTTATTGACAGACGGGACCATCACCCATGTCGCGGGTCGTCCGGAATTGGACCGCTGGCCTGGGGATGATAAAGATCGGGAAAATTTCGAAAAGGATGGATCACGAAAAGAACGTGATGAACACAAACCGCAATTTTCTGTCGAACTCCTGTGCCGTACTTTCGCTGGAGACAGTGGAGTACGGCCGTTACCCAATCTGATGTTCTGGGAAAGCCCGGATATCTGGATAGAAGGGCCATCAGGCGATCCAGACATTGCTACACCGGGTACCATCAACAAGGTCATGGTTCACATCTGGAACCTCGGCCTTGCGGACTGCTGGGCTGCACACGTCGATCTTTACTGGTGCGATCCTGCGGTGGGCATCAACGCTCAATCGGCGCAGGCTATTGGTTCCACCGTGATTGACCTCGCGGCCGGACAACACCGGATCGTTGAGTTTGATTGGACCCCGGTAATGGCAAATGATGGTCATGAATGCCTGGTGGCGCAGGTCTATGACCCAGTTTCAGATCCGATTGTCGCACCTTTTAATCCGGTGCAAGACAGGCATGTGGCTCAGCGAAACGTCAGTGTGATTTCTCTGCCCGCTGGACAACCTTTAAATTATGTTTTCTACACGCAGAATCTATCGCGTTCCATTGCTGCCGTTACGCTTGAAGTACAGCGGCTCGAAGGAGAGGCACTCGAAGTGCTGGCGCTATCGCTCGGCCAGAAAGCGTGGGCGGTTGCTGGCCAGAAAACAGTACTCCTCGGCCAGCCTGCTCAAGCGGATCTCATGGTTGGACCGCATGCCGATTGGATGGAAACAGGTTTATTCCGTGAAACGCTGCAGGATGCATTTCCTGGTACCAACGAAAGACGCAGGGTGGGGGCGGCGCTTCAAATGCTGGTTGCCCCGCAAGCCCGCGCAGTCAGAAAGCCCGCACCGGTGGGAAAAAAGCCGAAGAAGGCGTCCGCGATGCCCCAACCAGCTACCTTAAGCGTGCTTGCTGATAAAACAAAAGGAAAGACCAGCCTTCTGGCAATGCATATCGAGCCACACAGCCGCCTGAGTATTGCAATGGAAACCTCCTTGCCCAAACACGTAAAGAAAGGGTCTGCAGACGTGTATCGAATTGTCGAATGGACTGGCGACAAGATCACTGGTGGGGTGACAGTCGTGCTGCGCGGGAAATAACCGGAATGGGCTGGGCCAAAGGCTCACCCACGGCATCTCACCGAACAATACCGGTTGCAGCGAATATGAAATACCTCGCCATGTTAATCCGGGATTAATCGTTGGAAGAGCGTTGGTGCAGCGAATGACCGACATGGGGCCGGAAGCGTACAGTCAGTTTTTGAGTGCTGCTGCGCCGATAGCTGCCGTTCTGCAGTCGACTCCGTTTAGATCATCTACCGGCTACGCATATTACCCGCAACCGCCCACAGCTGCTGTCAAATTGATCGATCGGAACGAAAGCTTTACGAGCATTGTCCATGGATCGCGTGGCTGGCAGGGTTGCCCAATCCAGTCCAGAAATGGACGATTTCATTTGCTGCGAACTATACTTTGGCCGCGGACGAGCCGCCGACTCGGCGGCTTATTATTGTGAAAACTGCACCGTTGAGGTGCACTTGTAAGTGGAGATGCCTGTGAAGGAATCGCGTTCGTCTTTCGGATTGCCTGTCCTGCCACGCACTCTAACGTATCCGGCACAGCTCAGCCCTCAAAGATAACCGCCGTCAGCCGTTTGCGCTACCTTGATCGGATAGCTTGTGACGCCTGTTCTCAGAAAGTTGGTGGTCATAACTTCGCACGCAATACCATCCAGCGAACCTGAAACGAGCTCTCTTGAAGAAAGTATACTTTTTAAATCATATTTATTGCAATCCACCCCGGATATCGATATTCGCTTGATGAGTTGGGGCAGATTCAGCCGCGATCGATCGATAACGAGACGGGGCAGACAAAGGGGCTAGAGATATCGATGGCATCGGTTTTTAAAAGCGCGCTTCATTTCGGGGCGGCAATCAGTTTGACGTTGGCTTCGGGTGAGGCACTGGGGCAATCCACCGAAGAAAAGAAGAAAAACGCGCCTGCCGAGCAGCAGACAAACGGTGCGATCGTACTGGATACCATCGTCATAGAGGGTGCTCAAACCACAGCTGGAACGAATGAAATAAAGATCACCTCGGAAGATCTGCAACGCAACAATCCGGTGGATCTGAAAGGCATTTTCGCCGGCGAGCCGGCGGTCGCTGTGGGCAGCTCCATCCCGGCATCGCAGAAAGTCTATGTCAACGGTATCGAAGAGACCAACCTTTCCGTTACGATCGACGGGTCCAGTCAGAACAACAAGGTTTTCCATCACAACGGCACAAATCTGATAGACCCCAGCCTACTCAAGGCGGTGACGGTCGAGGCGGGCGTTGCACCGGCTGATGCCGGCCCCGGTGCTTTGGGTGGTTCAATCGCCTACGAAACAAAGGATGCAGCTGATCTGCTGCTGCCCGGCAAGACATTCGGCGCCATGGCGACAAGTTCGTGGAACTTCAACAGCAATACCTTCATTGGCGGTCTTGCCGCCTATGGCATCCAGAACGATTTCGAGTATCTCGGCTATATCAATTATGGCAAAGGAGATGAGTTCGAGGGCGGAAACGGCCAGGATATTCCGGGCACGGAAACGAATATCCTGAGCGGTATCGGCAAGCTTGCTTATGAATTCGCCAGTGGCGACCGCATCGAGATCAGTCATGAGCGGGTTCATGATGATACGCTGCGGCCGTTTCGCGCCAACACGTCCATTCCTGTAAGGCCGTGGGAACCTGAAGTCCGCAACTACAGGATCGACCGCAACAATACAGTCTTTACTTACACCGACACCACGCCGGAAGGATGGTGGGATCCCAGGATCGTGCTGGCCTTCAGCAACAGCGAGGTGGAAACGCCGGTCTTTACGCGCCGTGAATCCTATCCCGTTACGGGCGAGACACGCAGCTTTAACGGCAAGGCGGAAAACAAATTCGCCCTCGATATGGGCAGCATTACCGCCGGTTTGGATTTCTATAACAACAAGGCAGCGCTTGATGCGCGCGAAGACACTGCTCACGAACGAGCAAGCAATGTAGGTTTTTATGCGCAGGCGAGGCTTGAGCCATGGGAGCGCACCCGCCTGTCATTCGGCGCACGCGGCGATCACCAGTGGTTTACCGGCACTGAGGGTTCTGACTGGAGCAATTCCGGCCTGAGCGGCAATATCTCGGGCGAGTATGACCTTATACCCGAATTCCTGACTGCCAAAGCTGGTTTCTCCCATGTCTGGGCGGGTATTCCACTTGCCGAAAATTTCATCATGAATCCGGGCTGGAACTATGGCGACGGGCCGGAACCGACAACGGCTGACAATTACACGGCCGGTCTTGAAGCGACGTGGAACGGATTCACGCTCGGCGTGACTGTTTTCCAGACCAACCTGAATGACACGCGTTCGCCCCGTTATGCTGCAGCGCGCGCAATCGACGCCTATGACGTCAGGTCGGAAGGTTACGAAATCAGCGCCGGGTACAATTGGGATGAAGGGTTCGTGAACGTCAAATATGTCGACATCGATGTTGAAATTGATGGCAAACCTGCCGATTCGGATACCGGTACCTACCTTGCGACGCCCGTCGGACAGATCATCTCGATCGGTGCCGGCCACAGTTTCACCGAGTGGGGCCTGACCGTCGGTGGCAATGTCGAGTTCACGCTTGATTATGACAAAGTTGCTCCCGAGTTGGAGCCACTTGATGGTTATACGGTCGCCAACGCCTATGCCGAATATCGGCCTGTATCGCATCCCAACTTCAGCCTGCGGGCTGATGTGTTGAACTTGTTTGACGAGGAATACGCGAGCCGGGCAACCTATGGACAGGAATTTGCCAATGTCACGCCATTGCTGGAACCGGGCAGGACTTTCAAACTTACGGCCACAGCACGGTTTTAGGGCGCGTTCCTGCCCGGCAGGCGAGACCCGGGCACACTGAAAATTCCTAACGATGATGCAGGACGGTCAGAAGGCCATCGATTTTTCTGACCGTCATGTCATAGCCATACACGGCTTTAAGCAGCGCCGGCGTCAGGACCTCGGCGGGCGCGCCGTTCGCAACGATCCTGCCATCCTTCATCGCAACGATACGGTCGGCATAGGTTGCCGCGTGATTGATATCGTGCAGGACAATGATGATGGTTTTTGCCTCGCTTTGGGAAATTTCTCGCAGGCCACGCATAAGCTCGCGGGCATAATACATATCGAGATTGTTCAGCGGTTCATCGAGCAGCATGTACTGCGTGCCCTGGCAAAATGCCATTGCAACCAGCGCGCGCTGACGTTGCCCGCCGGATAGGGTATCAATATATCGGTGTGCCATGGAATGCAGATCAAAGCGGTGCAGAGCCCGGTCTATCTGGTGCAAATCCTCGGCATCCAGTCTTCCGCCGTTGTATGGGAAGCGGCCGAATCCGATCAGTTCGCGAACTGTCAGCCGGCTGGTTATCGCCATGTCCTGCCGTAATATTGCAATCGTTCTGGCCAGCTCATGACCGGGCGTTGTGTTGACCGGCAGGCCATCGACACTGATGCTGCCGCCCTGCAGCGATTGCAGACGAGCTATCAGCGAGAAGAGGCTCGATTTGCCGGCGCCATTCGGACCGATCAAGGCGGTGATACCGCCTCTTGGCAATTCAAGGTCAATATTTTTGAGAATGGTAGCGCCCTGCAGAACCAGCGATACATCTTTGATCAGGATCATCGTTTTCCCGCCGACAGCAACATGAGTACGAAAACAATGCCCCCGATGAATTCAACGATCATGCCAAGCGTGGCTGCACCGCCAAGAATATGCTGCAGTACCGCCTGACCGCCAACCAGCACGATGATGGCAAGGAGGGCGGCTGCAGGCAAGAGCAATGCATGGCGCTGCGTTTTGACGATGCGTTCTCCGAGTGCTGCTACCAGCAATCCGAAGAAGGCCACCGGCCCGACAAGAGCCGTTGATACGCCGACCAGGGCGGCAACCAGAAGCAGCATGGCAGTAACGTATCGCCGCCACTCGACGCCAAGCCCAATGGCAGTGTTTGCACCGAGCGCCAGTACGTCAAGTGTGTTGCGGGCGCGCCACGCGACAGCGCAGCCGACGCAGGTGATCAATGCAGCTGCCGCAAGCAGATCCGTGCGAACCGAGTTGAAGCTGGCGAAGCTGGCACCCTGGAGGACGGCAAAATCGTTTGGATCGATCATCCGAGTCACAAGCTGCGAAAAACTTCGAAACAGGACACCTAGAATCACACCGGAAAGCAACAGCAGTGTCAGATCGACCCGCGCTTTGAGCATTGGCAGAAAAAGCAGAAACGCAAGCGCCATCATTGCCGTGACCTCGCCGGTAAACTTCCATTTGGGATCAATACCGGAAAAGCCGAGACCGCCGAGGACCAGCACAAGTACAGTCTGGCAAAGGAGGTAGAGTGCATCCAGTCCCATGATCGATGGCGTGAGAATGCGATTGCCGCTGATGGTCTGAAACAGCACTGTGGACACAGCGATCGCAACTCCGACCTGAACCAGCGCCAGAAGTTTCAGCGCGCGAAGTTCGAGCACGAAGCCAATATTGCCGCGCAGCCCAAAAGTCATAAAGGCAACAATCGATGCAAGCGCGGCGATGGCAAGCATGACAAGCGGTACGTTGATTGCTTTTCCATAAGTCGCGGACCTAGCGCTGTTCATATCTTGCCCTTGAAAACAGCAGCCAGAGAAAAACCATCGCGCCTACGACCCCCAGTATCGTTCCCACCGGTATTTCGTAAGGATACCGCAAAAGCCGTCCGATGATATCGCATCCGAGAACGAGAACAGCTCCGCTGGTTGCCACAAGGGGAAGGGCGCCGCGGACATTGTCGCCGAAAAGCCGTGAGATGATGTTGGGAACAACCAGCCCGACAAAGGGAATCATACCGACCACGACAACGGTCAGTGCCGACATGACCGATACGATGACCAGTCCCAATTGCAGCATGCGGGAATAGTTCAGGCCAAGGCCGATGCTGGCATCGCGGCCGAGCGAAACGATTGTCAGCCTGTCGGCCACCCACCAGGTGAGAGCCACCACCACTGTCGTGAACCACAGCAATTCATATCGTCCACGCAGAACGCCGGAGAACTCGCCGTTCATCCAGATTTCCAGATATTGCAGAAGATCGGTTTGCCAGCCGATAAACGTGGCAGCTGCACCGAGCACGCCGCCATAGATCAAGCCAAACAAAGGCACCAGAAGCGGTTGTGTCGGCGGCAATCGGTGGGCAATGCTGAGGAAACCCATGGTGCCGATGAGCGCGGCCGCGCTGGCGATGAGCGTTTTCATGCCTAAAGAGATCGAGGGCAACCATAGAGTGGCCAGGAGAATGCCGAGTGCCGCGCTCTGCGCCGTTCCGACAGTTGCCGGTTCAACAAAGCGATTGCGTGCCAGCGTTTGCATGACGAGGCCCGCAATGGCAAGGCCTGCACCCGACAGCACGGCGGCGAAGTTTCGGGGCAGGCGGCTGATCAGCAAAAGGTTGAGCGCCTCGCGATCGCCAAGGAGTTGCGTCAGCGGCATATCGCTGACGCCAACGAAGATACCGAAACCGAACAGCAGTACAAGAAACGTGACCATGAGCAGCATTGCACGGTCGCGCTGGTCGGTGGGGGTGATCATTGGGCTCTTGTGAATGCTTCGGTGATCCGGGCAAGCACTTCGCGCGTAGCCTGGCTGCCACCGGCGGCAATATAGAAATCGGCAGCAGGCAGGTATATGATCTGGCCCTTCTTCCACGCGGTGGTACTGGCAACCAGTTCATTGTCCAGTGTAACCTTGGCTCCCTGCTCGCCCGATCCGATTGCGGCAGAACGGTCAAGGACGATCAGCCAGTCCGGATTGGCCTTTTTGATGAATTCGAATGAGACCGCCTCGCCATGCGTGGCCGCTTCGACATTCTCCACAGCAAATGGCAGAGCGAGCGCCGCGTGCAGCCACCCGAAGCGTGATCCTTTGCCATATGCCGATATTTTGGGCCCGCTGGTCATGATAATGAGAGCATTGCCCCTGTCTTTGACGGCAGCGCGCGTGGCCTCGACCGCTTCATCAAGCTCCCCGCTGACAGCCTCGGCCTCGGCCTCTTTTTCGAACAGCATCCCGTAGGCTTTCAGCCTCGCCTTGGCCTGCGTCACAAGATCCGTGTCGTCCATGGTCATATCGATGGAGGCCGCTACCTGTTTCGTCATATCAAGCTGCGGCGAGGAGCGGCCTCCGACAATGATCAGTTCGGGTGCGAGCGCGCTCAGAGCCTCAAGATCCGGTTCAAAGATCGTGCCCACGACTTCTCCCCTTTCTTTCAGGGATTCGAGACGTGGTACGTAAAGTTTTTCCGGCACTCCGTCGATTTTGATGCCGAGCGCGTTGAGTGTGTCTATGGCGGCGATGTCATAGACGGCTATGCGTGCAGGTCGCGTGGCAATTTCAACCTTGCCCTTGGCGGTCTCTATCTCGGCAGCGAATACATTGCCGGTCGCGATCGCAAGACCTGCTGCAAGGAAGAGGCGTTTTGTCAAACTCATCTGTATGTCCATTCAATGGCAACAAGTGGACTAATCAACTAGAATGTCCCTGTACGCAAGGGGGCAGTCCGGCCTGCTGCCAGACGCCGGATGTTTGCCGCATCATGTGAAAGAACGTCAAAGCAATCTCCACCGAACCACTCTAGCGATGCTTCCGCGTCCGGGTCATCCATGATTTCGTCGAGGAAATCGGCATAGTCCAAGGCACCCTCGAAAAGCGGTGTCATGCCCTGGCGACGACCGGCCGCCGCATAGACGTTTGCAGGTTCAAAAATATTCAGATCCGCCCGGTCGCGCACGTTCTTCAAATGAAAATGCTGGATATGCGGACGCATGACGCGATAGGCCGCGACCGGATCATCCCCGCCTTCCCAGACATGCAATGTATCAAAGTTCAATTTAAGCGCCGAATGATTGACGTCTTCTATCAGATCCAGGGTAGAGGCCTGGTTGTCGGCGAGTGTTCCCGGATGTGTCTCGACAAGCAACGCTATGCCATGGTCTTCCGCTATCGAGCATACATCGCGCAAACGCTCCGAAAGAAGCTGCCTGGTTTCCTGCGTGGCAACGCAGCTCGCCTGATTGCCGGCGAAGGTCCGGATTTTCCGTGCACCCCAGCGGTTGGCAAGCCGGCACAGATCCGCCGTTGCACGGCGGAGCGTTTCGCGGTTCCCCTCAAGCGGCAGATAATCGCTCACCATGGGGACCGTCAAACCAAAGGACGCCAGCCAGGCCGCATTATATTCAGGTCTCTGGGCCAAGTTACGCGCATGAGCCGCCCACAATTCGACACCCTGAAATTCATTCCGGACTGCCCAACGTGCAATCTCTTCGAGCGAAATCAGATGATGGCGGAAGGTAATGGTGCACAGGGAGAGCTTCATGCCGCCGCCTCTTCTTTTCCGTTGCAGAGCGGATTGGCGATGATCCCGAGGGAGGCGCACCACAGCCGATAGGTTTCACCCATTTTCCGTTTGAGCGTGCGTTCGATGGCGTCTACCGAATCGATGCGTTCATGGACGGCCGCTGCAAGGGCCCGGTCGCCGGTCTGGGAGAGTTTCATAATGGCGTAGTGCAGCGATTTGAATCCCTGGATCAGCGTCTCGATCTCGTCGCAGATAATGTCGAATTCGGCGTTCGGCAGCTTCATTGCGCGCCAGAAATAGGCAAATCCGTGTTCCAGGGCATATTTCCGGATCGAGATGACCGGCAGCTCCCGCAACGCCGCTGCGAGGTTCTTAAGGACGGCACCACCTTCTGCACCAAGATGCCTGACGACGATACGGCGCGTTGCATCCGTCAAAGGGTTCTGATTTTCCTGAAAGCAGGCCAGAAAATAGTCCCTGATATCTTCGTCACGCGGCTTGCGGATCTCGGCACTGTCGAACAGGAAACCACCGCCAACCGTCGGCTGGCCGATCGCATGAATGATCTTTTGCCGTTCCATTTCGCCTTCCCAGCGAAAATCGGGATCGTTCACAAACCAGATGTCGGGATCTGCGGTTTTCTCCAGCATCAAATAATGCGGAAACGGGTTCTGGTTGAATTTGTTCTCTCGCTCGGGAAGATGAAACAGGTCGAGCATTACCATCAGGTACTGGCCTGGGCGTTTGGTTTCGAGAATATCCAGCATCACTGCAAGATTCTCTTCCTTCGACCGCAGCGGATCGTACCACTGGCTTACTTCCGGACCGTAGAGTCGCTGGAACCAGTACCGAAAAAAATCGTGGTTTATCTGTTCGGTGTGATATGCGAGGGTCCCGTTTTGCGTGATGGCGAAATCTGCATCCCATACGCCGAAGAAAAAGGGACGATGGTCGAGCTCCGGCCTCTGCTTCACCGCGTGGCAGACATTGCTGACAAAACAGTGAACCTTGATATCGATATAGTCTTCACCGTGCACCCCCAGGCCAGCCTCGGCTTCGGCGGGTGCGGATGCTAAGGTCTCGCCCGGTGCAGGAACAACCGGCTCAAAGGCGGCGATGAGATCGGCAACCGTTTCAAAATCCTGCCTGCCGATGATTTCTTCCGGCACCGTGAGACCGAAGCGAAGTTCGAGGCCGAGCAACAACTCGAGAACAAGAACCGAGTCCAGATAAAGGTCCTCGTTCAGCCGCGCTGCAGGACCATAGGCGTCCAGATGGACACTGTTGAGCTCCTCGCGAAGTACGGTTCGGATCGCTTCGAGATAGTGTTCGTTGGTCATTGTGCTGCTTCCCTGCCTGCGGGGTTAAATGCGCCGCTCTCGTAACGGGCCGCAATCTCGCGGCGGCTGATCTTGCCGTTGGCCTGCCGGGCAACCGTATCGACCTGGACGACCTCCATCGGAATCTGATGGCTGGCGAGATTGCTGCCACACCAATCGCGCATTTCCTGCCTTGAAACAGGTGCCGTTGCACTGAAGAGCAGCGCGACGCGTTCACCTGCAAAGGGGTCCGGTTTGCGGAATGCCACGGCATCGGTCACACACGGCATCGCCATGACTGCTGCCTCGACATCCCCGGGGTAGACATTCATGCCGGAGACATTGATCATGTCGTCAAGGCGGGAGATGAAGACGAGCATGCCGTCGGCGCGGCAATAGCCAAGATCTTGCGTATGGATCGCACCTTGCTTCCTTGCGACCACAATCTCGGCGGGAGCGTTGGCGTTGCCTGGATTGTCGAGCCTGAGATGCGGCAACACGTAACCGATCTCATTTGCGCCGGATACGTCGGGGTTGATGGCAATGCAACCTGCCTCTGAGCACCCATATTGCTGGTACATATGGGTCGACTTCGCTCTGATCCTTGCAAACCATGGCTCCGGCAGCAAGGTTCCAGACGTCATTGTTGCGTGGATTTTTTCATCCTGCGGCAAAAGCCGCGCAAGCGTGTGAAGCAATGCGGGCGAAGACAGAAGCAGCGGCCGGTCGAATTCCCGCAACTTGCGCAAGAGATATTTCGGATTGCCCGTATCGAGAATGACGGGCGTCGTGCCTCGTTTCAATGCAACCAGAATTCCGCAGATCAGTCCGTAGGAGTGGGTCGTTGGACAGGCAATGACGGGTGTCATGTCTTGCGGGGCGTGGAAGCTGCCCACATAGCTGTCGACCTCGGCGTCTATATCGCTCCAGGACCGGGCGATGCATTTGGGCTCGCCCGTGGTACCCGAGCTCATTTGCAGCAGCTCGCCCCGCCTTTCCGGGAGGGCATGCGGAAGCAGCTCCGCCTCAAGACTGTTATAGAAAAGTCGGTTGCAACCGGCTTTGTCAGCCAGTCTGCGCGCAGCAGCATAGGGTGTTCCCGGATGAATTGGCAGAACACTGGCGCCAACCGAACGAATGGCAAAAAACAGGGAAAGCCAATCAGCCGTTTTTTCGAAACACACGGCATACCTTCCATGCGCGTGCTCCGCCAGCCGTGCAGTATCCGTAACGCGCGCCATTTCAGCGTCGAAATGTCCCTTGCTCAAGAATTTGTCGTCGATCTGAATCATCGAGAAGCCCTGTATTTACGCCGCATCGGCAAGATCGCCGGATGGGGCAAGACTGTTGTCCACCTGATGGGAGAAAGACCGGCCCCTGTCGTCGAGCTTGCGGGAAAGGAGCGATTCCGTATTGATCAGGCGCCTGTCTGGACAAAGCCGCCCATGCCGTTCTTCCAGCGCCTCGTCCCGGGCATAGCGGATCAGTCGGGCACGCAGTTTTGCCCAGAAGGTTGTTTCCGCAAGTCCGTAACAATGTTCGAGAAGATGAGAAATTTCGCATAGATTGTAGATAAACAGCGCGTCCACGACGAGTTCACCCAGGCTCTCGACATCCTCCATCCAGTAATAGGTGTCGGGTGCGGCATCGCGATAGGCCGGGTTGATGGCGAGAAAGTCGGGAACCTGTGCTTTGGCGGCGAGAAAATCCGGTACATATTCGATACTGTCGTGGAAGTCCCGCAAAACGAGCCTTTCCGGCCAGCCATTGCGATGAACGAGAATCATATTTTGCCCATGTGCTTCGGTGGCTATCCCGTGGCGAACCAGGAGGTGCCATACCGGCATGACGGAGACCTCGATCAGCCGGTCGAGCCACGTGTCCAGGCCATAGCGTTCGATCCAGTCATCGATGAACGGTCGTCCATCCTTTTCCATAACCATCAACGCATTGAGCGGAGCCGCGGTCTCACCGTCCTTAAGCAAACCGTTTATGCTCTGCCGCCAGATCGCAGCAACCTGTCCCGCCAGCGGACTATCGCGGCCGGCAATGATACCTGCATATTCGGGAAGGATCGAGAGGTTGTATCGCGACCCGAAAAGCGGATCGCTTTCGATAATATCCTCAAGCCATTTCGAGATCACGGGCGCAGTGCAGACACAGTGCGGTTCGAGCGTGCGGCGTGAAGATGAATTGATCATATTCATTGCTACCTTGACGCTGGCGAGATGCGGGTTGTCGGCATTGAACAGCGTGCGCACCGATTGACTGGCCCTGTAGTGATCGCCCGCAGCACCAAGGAAAAATGCGCTGCCGCCAGCCAGCCAGGGGGAGAGAGCTGTGTCTTTCAGCTCATTCCATTGCCAGGGATGCAGCGGAATGAGTCCGAATGACGGGCTTCTTGCTCCGCAGGCCAATCTGCGCTTGTTCAAGAGCGCCCATTGTTCAGCACCAAGTTCTTCGAGCCAGAATGCCTCTTCATCACTGGGAAGCGCCTGATGTAGAAGATCGTGCGAAACGGCGAGCCACACCAGTTGAAAAGCGTTTGCCGCCTCTGGTCCGTAGGCCAAATGATCCCAGTCGCTAAACCCTGTGCGTGCCTTGTAGCAGGGATGATAGGGGTGCCCCTCGTCGAGAGCGGAATCAAGTTCGGCAAAAGGCAGTTCGCGTCGTGACATCCTGTGGCAATGCAAATCGTTCAGGGCACTCAGCTGCGCCGTACGCTCAAGCTCCGTCAGCAATTGCAGTTTTTGTTTGGGGGCAGCGCCAAGGCTTTCAACGAGTTGCGACAATCCGGCTTTAACCCAGCGGCCGTCGCGCAAGATTTCAACAGAATCCGGGACAATGCGTACACGGCCGAATGCACCGATTTTTCCGCGGCTGCGGTAATCGTCCTCGCCAAGACGCCAGGTGAATTCCGCATTACTGCGGATCGTCATGGGTTGGCTCGAAAGTCCTTCGTAGAGAATGGCCTCGACCAGTTGGCGGACCACGCGAAGGGCAGGGCGATCATGAATATCAAGAGGCAATGGCACGGCCGGCCTCACGAACAAATGCCCCGGAAAGCCGGCAAAGCGGATTGGGGAAACTGGTATACAATTGACCTTCGGATTCGTTGGAAAGTTCGTCCACATCAAGCAGACGGATCATGAGATTGGCCTTGGCGGTGATCGTCGGCCGATCCAGCAGGCTCAATGCGAAATCGCGACCCGCTCCTTTCAAGGTACGCGACAGCGTCAAAAGACGTTGCTGCAACATATCGAGCAGAAGGTCTTCGGTGGTCAGACCGTCATGCCCCATGCGCGTGATGATTGAGAAAACCTGATTGACCATAAGGTAGTAGGCAAATCTATCGCGGATCTCGCGGTCATCGAAGAACAGGCCGTCAATGGTTTCGGCTTCGGGCAATAACTTGCTCAACTGATCCCGGTAGCGGTTCGAAAGATAGAATCCCTGATTATCCCGGTAGTAGTAGGTTTCCGGATAGCCGTTGGTTACGTCAAGCAGGCTGTTCTGCTGATGCGCTTCCAATGCGATCCCGAAAGTGTCGTAGACCCGGATCAGCGGTTCCACGGCACATTCCAGATATTTGCTGAACCATTCCTGGCAGGCGAGGGAAATATCCATACGTTGTTCATCGGCGATTTGCTGCAGCAAAACCGCAAGGCGTGATTGTGCTCCCGGAAACGGCTCGGCGGTCAGCGCTGCTATGGTTATCGCAGACTCCTCGTGTCCGGTGCGAAACGGGTTCTGACGGAAGATCACCTCAAATCCGCTTTCCGCACGACCGGGTAGATCCAACGTCATGTAGGCCGGATCATGGATTACCCGCAGGGTTGGTTCCGTATCCGGGATGCCGGCTCGGACAAACAGCTTCGCCATTGCCACGCCAGCGCCCAGCTCGTGGCGGCGATTGAGCCTGACCGAATTGGTGATGCGCACAGGCAGTGAGAACTTGGGCATCCATTCCTGTTGCGGATTGTAGACAGTGCGAACAGATGACGTGGCGGTGAAGGCAGGCCCTTGGGACCCAAGGCAACGGAGCAGGCCTTGCGACTGCAGCTTTCGCACGTTGGGTTCCAGAAGCAGTGCCTCGGCCTGAAGCGGATGCATTGGAATCAGCATCTCGTTCGGTGCCAGGTCGAGTTTCACATCGCCGATCAATGCGCTGACTATTCCGGCTGCATCGGTTTCAAATGCCGAGGCGTGCCTGACAAGGCCATGATCCGCGGCGAAATAGACAAGCTGAAATTGTCCCTTCAATTCCGGCGCATACGCAGATTGCTGCCACTCGGTCATTCCCTGCAGGCTTTTGGGAGTTGGATGGAGCCAGTGACCGAAGACCAGAGATTGCTCGGCATTGATAAAACCGGCATCCTCGACCATCACTCCATCTCTGGCGTCGAGATAGAGTTTTGTTGATTGATAGCTCTGGAGTACACGCTGCAGCAATTCCAGTTCCTGATGGCGCAACGCATCCGTATGTCCGTCACCAATCCGTTGATACGCATCCGCTATCAGAATGTAGATCGCCGAGAATGGCTCAATCTGCCGCCAGACACTCTCGGATGTCCGCCTTGACCATGCAGTGCCGAGTTTGTGCGGCCCGCAAAGCGACCAGGAACACACCTCGATGCGCAGCGCAGTTTGCTGTCCGGGAAATGTCAGTTCGATGCAATCGTCCAGACCGGACTTGTCAGAAAGATGCTTGACAGGCAAGCCATGATTGATCTCACGCAGGTAACAGTTGGCAAAACTTTGGAAGGTCGATTGCTCTGCAATTTGACGCGTTGAGTGCATGTTTATCTCGTGACTCGGACACGGCTGCCGCATCGCTGGTTTCAGACTGTCGTTTTAGTATCAATCGTTCAAACAACCCATGTCAGGTGGGTTGGCTTGTCGCGAAAGGCGAACCTGAGCAAATGGTTTTCGACGACTTCCTGAGTCTGCGAAAGTTGATCCTGGTCGGGCGATTTAATCCGAATCTCGATCGCGTTCTCCTTTGCGTTCAACGCTGCGACACCGCAGGAAAAGCGCAATTCGCCATCATTTTCGGACCAAGTGACATCTATTTTATGGGAAAAATGCTTGCACAATTGTGCAAGATATTTCTTTGCCGAGGCGGTCTCAAAACGTGTGGATGACTCATACATGAACATCTTCTTTTAAATATGACTCGTTTTCTCTACTTAAAAGAATTGGATCAAGCAATCAAGGCTCGGTCAAAAAATTACAGCTCCGAGCAAAAAAATCAGTACAGCGCAATCTAGCCTGCGGTAGGTGCATAGTGGCTCGTCACGTATAAGTGCTGATCGAGTTTCCGAGAAATCAAACTACGCCTCCGGAATGCAGTTCAAGGGGTCGTCTGAGTGCCCCTAAAGTGAAATGTTAAGAGTAGAGTTTAAAAGCCACGCAAGATTTACCTTCGGAAGACGACTGCCCTCTATTGGACATGCTGGCTAGTGGCGGAATGCCAGTGGCCGAGTTTTTCTTCGAGCCCACGCGCTAAACCAATTACGGGTTTTCGGTTCAATCCTCTTCAAGGTGGTGGTGGTGGAAGCGTTTTTGTACAAACGATTAAACGAAGCCAAAATTCCGCAGGAGAGGGCAGCTGGATTGTCTGCTTCAGTCGGTCTCCAAAGCGGTCAGCAAATTGTCGCGTTCAACCAGTCCCTGCCGGCCATCAATAGTGCCGACCCCAAGCCTCGCAAATAAAACAACGCGACTTGGCGCTCTGCCCAACCGACGAACCATCCTACGGGCTTGTTTTTCTGAATTTTGCCGTTCGAGCTGCGAAGCCACCCGCTTCCAGTCTTGCCATGTTTCTAGATCGCAACAATCGCCTCAACTTCCACTTGCGCGCCCTTAGGAAGGGCGGAAACTTGGTAGCAGGCGCGCGCCGGTTTATGCAATGTGAAAACCTTGGCGTACTCTGCGTTCAACTCATCGAAACGAGCGAGATCCGTCACCAAAATGGTCGCTTTTACAGTTTTTTGGATGGAACTTCCGGCCGCTTCGGCAATAGCTGAGATGTTTGCGAGGCATTGCGCAAGCTGGTCCACCGGATCATCAGAGATAAAACTGCCAGTTTTTGGGTCTATGGGAAGTTGTCCAGAAATGAAGATCAGTTCGCGGTGAATGATCGCCTGCGAATATGGTCCGACAGCGCGAGGCGCATTTTCGGTGTGGAGCGATGTTGGCATCAGATGGTCCTCGATTGCGATAGAGTAAAAGGGAAGCATGCGACGGAATCAACCGACATCCTGTTGACCTTGAAGCGTGAGTTGACATCGATCGCAGCGAAACACCATGTGACCGTGCTCGATGGGCACTCCATCGTTGTCGTATGATGTGCGAAGAATTGAGATCAGAGGCGCTCCGGAGAGCGTCTCAAACCGGATGGCATGCCTTGCATCGGCTACTATCGCGCTGAGGCGAAAGTCAATCGTCCCCAGGCGGCGTTGCAAGCGCTTGGAAACAGCACTCGAGATCGCTGGCGCAATCATATCATCTTCGGACAGGGCGCCGGCTAAAACAGAAGGCACGTATACTTGTTCACCACCAACTGGCTCGCCACACAGATAGAAGACGCGCAGGAAGAAGAACACGTCTGATCCCGGGGGCAACTCCAATGCTGCCTGTATTTCACCCTTAGCTATATATGAACCGGATCGCTCCATCGCGATTTCATCGAAAATATCCATATAGTGCAAATTGTCCGACGCGATATCGATCAAACCACGTTTGCCTTGCTCAATCGCGGGATTGACGAAGGTTCCTCGAGGAGCCTCCCTATGGATAAGGCCGTCTTGTTCCAGAATCTGCAGCGCTTGCCTAACGGTTGCCCGACTGACTGCGAACTGCCGGCATAGAGATTCTTCAGTAGGCAGCTGATCGCCTGGACCAAACTCACCAAGCCATATCTGATCTCTGAGGAGTGCTTCGACTTGGCGGTAACGAGGCACCACCGTGCTCCGCAGGGGCGTAATATCCTGCTCGTTCGCGCTTTTCGTCATCTGTGCCATTTGCGTCCTTGACCCATCAGTTTTTCCGTTGACTCATTGTATGATTATACGTACATTAAGACAATGGTGGCTTCAAGAGATTTAAATCCTGCCATCGTGGGGAACTAAAATAGTTCGTGCCAATGGGGCACGTATCGCGGGGGTCTGTCCCTCGTGGGCCTACAGGGAGATGTGAGATGACCGCATTCACGCGACGCAATCTAATGGCGCTGGCCACTACGCTTAGCTTTGTGGCTTGGCCATGGACGGCGCATGCCGAGACGGTTCTGAATGTGGGAGCCTATCCGGCTAATCCTCCATTCGAATACAGGACACCCAGCGGGAATTTTGAAGGTTTTGAAATCGACATTATTAACGAAGTGGCCAAACGTATCGGGGCAACCGTCAATATTTCAGACTTCGGATTTCAAGCCCTGTTTGCGGCGACCACCTCAAAACGTATTGATGTTGCGATCTCGTCCATCACCATCACCAGTGAGCGATTGAAATCTCAGTCTTTTACTCAGCCCTATTACGACCCGACAACGGACGTAGCAGCACGAAAGGACAGCCCGTTGAAGACGGCTGCCGATCTTAAAGGAAAAACTGTCGGCGTGATTTCCGGGACCGTCGGCGAGAAGTGGGTGAACGCTCATAAAGCCGAAATCGGAATTGCCGATATTAAATCATACAACGCTAAGCAAGAATTGTTGCTCGATCTCATCGCTGGACGTGTTGACGCCGCGGTTAATGACAGCATGCGCTATGGACTGGCAAAGAATCCCGATCTGGAAGTTAAGGAAAGTATAAAGTCAACTGATCGCCTAGGGATGATGATGACCAAGAACCACCCCATGTTGGGAGCGGTGAATGATGCTATCGGGGCCATGAAGAAGGATGGGACGATGGCCGTCCTTTACAAGAAGTGGTTCAACGCAGAACCGACTGCAGGTTCTTCGACCGTTACTATGGAGCCACTGCCAGCCCTATAGCTGATGACTCTCAAAGGTCCATCATCCGGCCCTTATGTATGATCGATGCGGTATTTGTCCGCGACCTTCCTCTTTAACTCGCATCACCTGAAACTTAGCGAACATGTTGCGCCAGTCTCTCGCGCCGTGCCGCTACTTGATCTACGGAAACACTGATGGGCCTCTTTGAAACGTTCTTTAGTCCCGAAGTCCTTTCATCCAGCCTACCGGCATTAATGCGCGGCTTCACCAATACGTTGTTGCTCGGAATTATGAGCATCGCCATAGGCATTCCGCTTGGCCTGCTTGTTAGCCTCGTTAGACTGTACGCGCCAAGGCTGCTTCGCCTAATAGCTGTCGGCTTCATCGACATCTTTCGAGCTATTCCAGCGTTGGTCGTTCTTATACTCGTCTACTACGCTCTTCCTTTCGTCGGCATACGTTTTTCATCGTGGTCGGCCGCCATTTTCGCCTTCTCACTCGTGCTTGGCGCCTATTCGGCAGAGATATTTCGGTCTGGTATCGAAAGCATTTCCAAGGGACAATTCGAAGCGGCATCCGCCTTGGGACTGCCATTCTTCTTGACCTTGCGCAAAGTTGTGCTGCCACAGGCATTTCGTGTAGTCATTCCGCCGGTCACAAGTAATTGTGTGTCGATGTTTAAAGAAACGTCTCTTGCCTCTACCGTTGCTCTTCCTGAGTTACTGAAAGCTGCAACAGATGCTCAAGCATACTACGCAAACCCATCGCCGCTCATCGGCGCCGCACTAGTTTATCTCGTCTTTCTTTGGCCGATGGTGCGACTGGTTGCGCTGCTTGAGCAACGTTTCAAGGCGGAAAGAGCACACTAGAACCGCGCTGATGCGCAAGGAGATCGATCTTGTCAGCACTTAACAACATCCAACCGCAGGACACCGAGTTATCGCAAATCGCTACTCGGGAGAAGGACGAACACGGTGTCACGGACAGCACAATCATTTTCGGAATGGAGGACACAACAAACTCCTTTTCTTTGGATGAAGAAAACAGAGGCTTCCGCATGGCTTTCGAACAGCGCAACACTCAAGGCTTGGTCAACGGCCGCACGATCGCCTGGAAAGGTTACACCCGATCAGGCGGGGCCGCTGTTGATGTCGCAGTTGCCAATGCACACAAGCTTGTGCTGGATGATCATGTGTTCGCGTTGATCAATTTCGGTGGGCCGGAAGCTATGACCCTTGCAGATTTTAGCCAAACGAATCGCGTGCCTCTGCTCTTCCCCCACACGACACTGTTCGCAAGCCAAGATCGCCGATACGTGTTTACGTCGCTCCCCCACTATGTTGGCGAGTTGCGAAAAATAACTGAATACGCAGCAAAAGAACGCGGACTCAAACGCGTCGCGCTTCTACGTGATCCAAACGAGTATGGCGACCTGTATCAGGAGGTCCTTGAGCGCTACGCACCGGAGTTTGGATATGTTGTCAGCGGAGTGGCGCATGTTGAACTGCGTGAACCGGACGATCTTTCAGAAGTGTTCAAAACGGTTGTGTCTGATGCCGATGCGGTATTTCTGGCTCTATATCCGGCCCAGGCTAGGGCGGCTATGGCTGCTAAAGCTACGCTAGGTTGGCAGGGAACGATGATTGCCTCGGGTCCGCTGGCTGACGAACAGTACTTAGGCGGAGATACATCCGCTGAAGGGACTTTGGGTTTCTGCCATTTTCCAGACCCTGAATTAAGCATTGAACCGGGTCTTCAAGCCTATCGAGACGCCCTCCACACCTTTCACCCTGGGCGGCAACCAAACCGATACACATTGTACGGGTACGTCTATGGCAAGTTAATTGTGCACGCCCTCGAACGCGCTGGCCGTATCTTGACGAGAGAGTCCTTTATCGAAGCGATGGAAACGATCGTCAACTGGGAGTCTGGTGGCACGATCCCGCCAGTCACGCTGTCAAAGGACAGCCATCACGCGCAGCAGGCTGGTTTGATCTCGGAGATGAACAATGGAAGGTTTATTCCGGTCGGCGGATGGGTCAGCTAAGAACGGATTCGCGAAGGAAAAGATCGTCCCAAGGATCGAGATCACAGAACCGCGTCGTTGATTGGATGCCTCAAAGCTGTCTTCTCGATAACAGTTGCCGCCCGGCATGTTTACAATCGGTCGGCGGTGTCTCAGACCGCATTTCGGCGTGAGCTGGGAAGAAAATCGCCCGCGATGTCACAACTGCCGAAGTGAGAAAGGCGCAATGGGCTGATGGCCTCTCGCTCATCGAGCCTCTTGTCTTGAAGGAGGAGCGCTAAGATGAGCACCGACCGGGATACCGTGCGGTCCTATGATACGGTCGCGGCGGAGTACGCTTCAGAGGCCGCGGCGATGCCCGAATGGGTCGCGACAGAGATCGATGTGTTCGGGACCGCGCTGGGTCGCTCGGGCAGGGTGCTGGAGATCGGAAGCGGTGGCGGGCGAGATGCACTTGAGCTTGAGAAGCGGGGGATTAGTGTCCGGCGCACCGACATTTCGAAGGGTTTCGTCGACCTGCTTTGCGAACGTGGCTTCGAGGCTGACCTGTTGGACCCGCTGACCGATGACTTGGCCGACCCGCAACGTCCCGGCACGCCGTACGACGGGATCTGGGGCTGTGCCAGCCTAATTCACGTCGCGCGCGAGGATTTCGGCACGGTGCTTGGACGGCTGGCCGAGGCGACCCGGACCGGTGGCCGACTGCACGCCTCGGTTAGAGAGGGCGACGGCCAGGATGTGTCCACATATGGCAGTACTGCTGCGCCGCGGCGATACGTCGAGACGTACTGGCGCGACTCTGGCCTGCGGTCCGCACTAGCTGACGCTGGCTGGATCGTCAGCGAGGTACGTCGGTGCGTCGGAAAGCCCCCTGATCGGTGGCTGAGCGTTCGGGCGAGTCGGGCGTGACGCCCAAAGGCTTGCGCGAATGGCCGGTTGTGGCACGACTATGAACTTATGTCGAAATGTCTGCTTCCGGGCGAAGGCAAAGATTGCCTCTATGGCCGATATTGGGGCTTTACGGTCCGGCCGCTACGGATCTCATTTCTGCCGTTAAAGTGCGAAAATGGTGATGTGCGATGCCGTCATTGGCATTACCGCCAAGCGCTGCGTAAGACCTTAACGAGTAGGCACTGATGCGTCATTGGATAATGGTACCTGTTGTCTTTGCGCTGGTCATGCCGGACTGTTCGGCATCTTGCAATTGACCAACGCCAGAACCTTCCAGCTCTTTGGCGATCTCGTAGCTCGAGTCGACACTGATCAGGCCGTTGTGGCGCTTACCTTCGATGATGGTCCCACAACCGACTATACTCAACCCGTGCTCGAAATTTTGAAAGCGCATGACGTTAGGGCGACATTCTTCCTCACCGGCCGAGAGACTGCCAAGAATCCGCAGGGGGCCCAAAGCTATAGCGGATGCCGGTCACGAGATCGCCAATCATTCCCTGGTCGCACAATCGCATGATCCTCGTAAGCCCTACAACGGTTCGCGAGGAAATCGAGAGCACGGATGCTGAGATCCGCGATGCGGGGTATAACCATCCGCCTGCGGGACTTCCTTGGCGTGCCACCAGTTGCGTTTGATCTCGCGGTGGAGGGTCGAGCGATGACGGCCAAGAACGACTGCAATCTGCGCCAAGCCTGCCTTGGCTTGCAATATCTGCGAAATAATCCGGCGTTCATCCATCGTCAATTGCGTGAAATTGCGAAGCATTCCATCCTCCTGGAAAAAAAAGAAGGTTTTGTACGTGTCGCATTTGAAAATAGAATGTGCCCTAATAGCAATCTCGCTTGCCGAGCAAGACGGACTGATGGTTGTTCTCGCGATGTCGCTTTTAACCTTGGCTCGCTTTGTTTCTTATTATCTTACAATGGCGGCTGGTACAGCCTTGGTATGGCTGGTCTGATTTATCAGCCGGTTTGTTTTGTCACTTGCCAGTATTGAGCGGATTGCACCGCTTCTAAGTTATGAACGAAGATCAAATATCCTGAAATTCACTCGGTGACACTAGAGCGGTTGATTCGAACCTGCCCAGGTGTAAGATTTTTAAGGCGTTTCATTGTGTTTGTGAGATGGCTTTGACTGGAAAAACCTGACCGATGAGCAATTTCAAATATGGGAAGATTAGTTTGCGTCAATAATGCTTCCGCTTCCTCGAGACGAACTTTGGTTAGATACTGATGTGGCGGCATGCCGAAGGTAAGGGTAAAAGCGCGAATGAAATGGCTGGGCGAAGATTGCACAATCCTTGACATTGAAAGTATCGTTAGATTTTCCGCCAAATTCTGATGAATATACTCGCGGATACGCTTCACATGATGTCCAGCCAATCGCGTTTGCATCACCGGCTTCGTCATTTTATGTGCCGAGTAAGTCCGGATGATATGAACGGCCAGCACGGTCATCAAAGCGTCGAGATATACCGGATTGATGACAGCGCTGGATAATTCCTTGGCCATCGCGGTCCCAATGCGAAGTGCCCTAAGATCAACATGACCAAATTGGGGAGGGCGAAGGTCCCATTTGTTGCCATCCAGTTCTGTGGCGGCCAAGGCTGCATAAGCATTGCGGCCGAACGCAACGGCAACATTCTTTTTCATGCCTGACCAGCGAAGGCTGCGGTCTATATCCGCAGGGTTGATGACCACAGCACCTGCCGGCGCATTGAACTGATGCGTCCTGTCGCTTGCGAATGCCGCTTCCATTCCAGGCGATGGTGAAAGCATGATGCTGGCAAAATCCACGCTGGTGTGAAAACTCATTGAACCTGCTGATCTGCTCGCCTTGATCACTCCACCGACAGATGTCTCAAATCTGGGTCCGACACTTTCTGGAATTGCGTTCAATATTCCGGAAGGATTCGAAAGATCAAGCTGTACAAGCGAATGGTTTATCGGCGTATTCATATAAGGCTGTGCACCGGGTTATGCTCAACAATATCCGTAACCCTTGCCGAAAATGAGCAAGCGATACGCAACTCGTCATTGAGCAACGTTGATCTGCAATGTTTGATTAAACGCACTATAAAGTTCGCCAACCCATCAGTGTCGCGACGCTTGAAGCTGGTGACTCCCTACCAAAAAATCATACAATTCAAAGTCTGTAAATATGGGAATATCAAGTGGAACTGGTTTAAAATGCGAGAATGTTCAAAAACAGACTTTATGCGGAGCTTGGCATGAGTATTTGTCAGCTAGGCAAGTCATATATCGAACTGATTTTATACATGGGGCTTGGCGGGACGAATTCCTGGGTATATCGGAGCCTACACGTGGATCCGATCGTTAGGTGAAACAGGCCGCTCGTGAGCAGATCTAAGGCGTTTATTGCGCTCTGTTCGAAAGGCGCGCAGTGTCGTCAGGGGGCAGGTGACTGACGGTGGGGACGTCATTATATCCGACAACTGAAACATCGTGGGGTACAGAAATTCCGAGGCGGGACAGACCCGGACAATGCGCCGATCGCAATGTTGTCGTTTGCGGCAAAGATCGCTGTCGGAGATCTTTCAAGCGCATGAATTGCTCTGCCGCATCCGCCCCGGCATCGATCCCGAACGTTGAGGGAGTAATGCAATCCGAACTGACCGGGACCTTGGCTTCTTCCCATGGTTGCCTGCAGCTTTCAACGCGTCCAAGCGAACTGGAGGCATGTGGTGGACCGGCAATCCTTGGAATCGATCGCTGCTCTTTGCTGAAAGATTGCCTTACAAGGCTCAATCAGTGATAGCTTTATATTCCACTCCAGAAAAGTCATGCGGAAGAGTTTGCTGGTTCGCAAGCGTGGCTAAATACATAGGCCGCCCACGATGCCGCGGAAATCCGTAGCCTACAACATGTCCTCTCTCATGGGCATTCAGGGTTACCCCACGAGATGAGCCGCGCGGCACTCTACTATGCCTCTAATCGGCGACCACGGGCGACAAGATGAAGGTAGACTGTGGTCGCTACTAATTATCAATCACTACCAGGGGTTGCGGGACTTCCCTATCATACCAACAGTTGCGTTTGATCTCACCATGAATCGTGGAGCGGTGGCGACCAAGAATTAATGTGATATCGGCCAATCGGCTTGCAACATCTGCGAAACAATACGGCCTGCCTCCTTCGTCAATTGCGTAACACTACGGGGCATTGAATCCTCGAGGGGTTTGTACGTGTCGCAACTGAAAATTGAATGTGTCCTGTTACGATTATGATCGAAGTACACGAAGCAGGCTGGAGAAATCCGCTTGGTATGTTCGACAAAACCATCGAAGACGCGCTCTGCTAGTGTTTCTTCGGCTCATACATCGGCGACATGCTGTGCGCGGCATCAAGCATCTGTAGTTCAGTTGGCAGTTCACCCCAGGAAATATAAAGTTATTTGGTTACGAAGATTCGAACGGATGCCGGAAATCCCCTATTATCGGTATTATTAAAGGAGGGGTTTCTGGTAGTTGCTGTAATTGAATGAGTTTTCCTTTCGCGGCAGGCCAAAGGCTACAGCGCTTCATCCACCCGTTAAGCGAGTATGTGCTGACACCCAGATGCTTCTCAACATCCGCGATTGAATAACGTTCCGTTATTTGTTTGAACGCTTTCAGCCTAAATTTGTTTGTGAAATTACCTTTGTTCATCACTCGCTCGTTGCCTCATTTTGAAGACTATTCCAATTGTTTCACATGCGACGAACCAAGTGAGGTAGGTCTTAGGTCTTGTGTATCAGGTTAGTTCCATCCTTCGCCAACATCTATCAGCGTCAACTTTTTTCCAACCTTACGGCTTTTTGTGCAGATTGCTTAATGAGCAATCTGTTAGCAAAATCTTGAAGAGGCCACCGAGAGATATCCGCAATCGCGGGACGCTGCAGATAAGCGCTGGTGATCGGTTCACACTTGTCCCATACTGGGCTTTTAGCCTCGGCGTGGGGGAGCGCTTGGTCAGCTTCGCGTGTTAAGGTATTCTGTCATTATTCTTCGAGTGATGGTTCATAACCTGTTTTCGGGCGCCGTCGCGAACTCTTGATGCCGCTGGACAAGAGATATTCGCCGGATTTCACCAGGAAGTGCTCGTTGTCTCGAATTCTACGTTGTGCCGCCTCGCCAATCTTGCTGATAGTCAAGGCGGCGAGAATGTTGGCGATGGCGATTGCTCCGAGCGTGGATTCGGGGAATGCGCGACCCGAGGACTGTGCCACAAAATGCAGCGGCCCTGCAAACTTGCTGATGGGGGCGGCGAAGCTGTCAGTGATCGCGATAATCTTCCCTCCTGAAAGCGACGCCTTTTCAGTCAGCCTGTGCACAAGGCGGTTGAATGGTGCGAAGGTTGTCGCGACAAAGGCATCGCCGGGCTGGATATCGTCCAAAGCGCCCTCCGGCCCACCGCCTGGAGTGTCCAGCAGGACAATGTTTGGACGCGCTTTCTGCAGGGTATAGGCGAGGGTATAGGCAGGCGTGAACGCCGTTCGCCGGCCGATGACATAGACTTTCGGGGCGCTGGCCAGCAGTTCGACGGCACTTTCAAGTCTTTCCTCTGACAGATGCGCTCTTGCTTGCGCAACGACGCCTTGCTCGGTCGCAAAGAAGGAATCGACGAAAGCCTTCAGTCCGGAGCTTTTGCCCAATTCGGAGATGAGCGTCCGCGCGCTCGATTCATTGCGGTGTATGGACTGGCGATCTCGTTGACGGCCCTCCGGTGTTGTATCGATGAATTGTTGCCGCAGATCGCCATAACCTGCCATCCCCAACTTTTGAGCCAGCCGGACAAGGCTTACGGGCTGAACATTCGCGCGTCGCGCGATCTCCCGCATCGAGTAAAATGGAATCTCGTCGGCATTGTTGATGACATAATGGGCAGCGTCTACGGTCTGTCCCGACAGTTCAACGCATATCACCTTAAGCTTTTCTATCAGTTCTGGTCTGGTCACATGCGCCTCTGGAACATGGAGGACTTGGGCGTATATGAGGCGGACCAGCTGTTGGCGATTCGCCAAGAGAAATCACAAGTGATGGCCATCTTTCGATCTCCGTCTGTAATCATTGGTTAGAAACATCCTCATCCTCGGTTGAATATGTACGTAGCATTCGGCTCGTTGACAATAACGATAACGGCCGAACGGCTAGAATTGCCTTGTAAAAACCGGAGAGGATCAGATTTCTGTTTGACCGTTTAAGAATTCTTGCGGCGTCCGACAAACCCTGCCTTCGTGAGTGAAACGCAATGTCCAGCCCCAAGAGAGCAATCCCGTTTGCTTCTCGTGTAACTGGCTCTTGCGGTTCCTCTGTATTGAGGGTGCTGGTTTAAGGATCCGCGTTATCGCGGTTCGTTAGTTAAAAATAGCGTGCGTGCGGCTATTTTACTGCGCCACCGAGAGCAAAACCTGCTTTGAATTGGCGGGACATTCCCAGAAATAGCATGATTAGCGGGAGCGAGTAGACGATGGAATAGGCGGCTATGACACCATAGTTGATCGAGTTTGAGCCCATGAATCCGAAAAGGTGTACCGGTGCCGGTTGATCAGCCAGACTGTTGATAAGAACCACTGGCATTAGAAAGTTGCCCCATGCATTGACGAAACCGAAAATTGCAGAAGAAGCGAGACCTGGCTTGACCAGGGGCAAGATCACACGGATTAATATCTGGAGCGTGTTGGCCTGCTCAAGTGCGGCTGCCTCCTCAAGCTCTGTCGGAACCGCATCTATGAAGTTCTTCAATTGGTAAATTTGGAAGGGAATAGCGGTTACGCCGAGTAATATCCCCGTCGGGATAATGGACAGCCACCCCAGTGTTGCGAACATTTTGTAGACGGGAACGATCAAAATCGAGATAGGCACCCCGGAGAGGAACAGTACAGTTAGCAAAATGGGATTTTTGAATGGAATGTTGTGCTTCGAAAATGCGTAAGCGGCGATGAACGCAGCAGCCGTACCAACCACGGTGGCGACTGTCGATATCAGCAAGCTATTTCCGAGCGCCAAAAGATTGTCCGCTTGGACAGCAACCCAGTAATGCTCAGCCGTCAAGTCCGGGGCCTTCAGCTGATTCGTTGCACCGTGATCGACTGAAGCAAGCACCATCCACATCATTGGCAATACGAAGAATATCGCCAGAACAAGCGCAGTGGAATTACTGACAATCCGGTCCGCCGTAATTTTGTTCGGTTTGTTTGCCTTTTGCCCTCGTGGTGGGCAAGAAGTGCGCTCGACTGAGGTTGTTTGCATTCCAATTACCTTCATCATTGGAGTATCAACGGCATTGTTGGGGTACGCCTAGCGACGAGACTTGGTTGCCCAAACAAACAGACCGCCGAGAAATGCCGATAGGAGCACCATGACATTGCCCAACAACGCGGCATAGCCGAGGTTGTGGAACTTGAAGCCCTGTTGGTATGTATAAACGGGTAGAATATTCGTATCGTTGCCCGGTCCCCCGCCTGTCATCAGATATATCAAGGTGAAATTGCCGAACGTCATCAACATCATCAGCAGAGCGCATGTTACTATCGTTGGCTTCAGCATTGGCAGCGTTATCCGCCTCAACGACTGAAGCGAGGAGGCGCCTTCCAACTGAGCGGCTTCCAATAGATCGCCGGGTATGTTGCGAAGGGCCGCCGAGAACATTGTCATTGCGAGGCCGGCCAATGACCAAGCATTTGCGGTCGAGACGACCAGCATGGCGTGCTGGTATAGAAGATCAAGGCGCTGATTGCCTGCCAGGAGAGCGATAAGACCGGATTGCGTACTCGTCGCCATCCAAAGAAATGCTATTGTTGTTGGAGGCAGTGTCCAGGCCAGGATAGCGGCAGCGCTGGTGATCCATCTTATCGGCGCCACACAGTTCTGCAGCGCCAGAGCCAAGATAAGCCCAAGCGACGTCGTTGCGATCGCACCTGATCCGACAACAAAAATGACCGTAAGCCACAGAGATTTATAAAAGATCGCGTCGTTTAGAAGAAATGCGACATTGCTCAACCCGGTAAAGCGGTAGTTGATCGCATGGATGCCGATCAATTGTAAATTGGTGAAGCCAAGATAGATTGCATATAGTACTGGCCCAAGAAAAAGCATGCCAAGAAGCGATGCAGCCGGAGACAGCAAAATAAAGCTGATTGGATTCACTTGAGGCGTATCCAAGCGCACGCGTGCGTGCGCCTGGTCACTCGTATTGCTTCCCACCTGGGTCCCGGGCGCAGCTACCGGGCCCTGGTTGGCACTCATTGAGTGCTTCGAATTCAAGGCAAGGTCTCCAAGTTGTCTTCGCCCACTTGGGTTGCCATATACGATCGGAGGATTCCGACACCCTCGTCAATCGTGGTCTCCGGCTTCAACACCATCGCTTGAGTAGCTTGCTGGAACGCATTGCCCCAGATCGGAAACTCGGCCTGTGAAGGCATGCTTCTCGAGGTTGAACCCAACTCGGCGAACGCTTCTTGGAAGGGCGGACGGCTGAGGGAAATATAATTTGGATCGGTCTTCAAGGACGCCATGGGCGGGGCAACCGCCACCCAGGCTGCAATGTTCAGCATATTTTGCTTTTGCTGCATGATATCGATTGCAGACCATGCGAGCTCGGGATTCGACGGGTCTTTGGACATGGACAGGACAACGCCGTTAAAGCTCGCCCCCATTCCCGGTGTCTGGCCTTCTGACGTCGGCACCTTGGCGAAACCGATCGTTTCTTCCTTATCATCCCAGCAAGGGGCGCATATATCCTTGCCCCAGAAGACCGGGATCCAATTTCCTGCAAAGGTGATACCGAATTTATGATCGTGCAAAGCCTGCGCGGGATGAGTTGCGCCGTTGGGATCCATGACCTGCGAGGTGGGCGCGAGAAGACCTTCCGCTGCTGCAGTCTTGTAGAAGTTGAGAACTTCCCTGATGCCCTTGCTGTCAACGACCCATTTCTTGGTAGCTGTGTCATAGATCGTTGGCGTGCTGGATGCCGACAGCAAAAGGCCAGGTCCCGCCACCACGCCAAAGGTGCCTTGCGACGTGCCTGTTATGATGTAGAGCGGCGAAGCATCGGGAGACGTCTTCTTGATCGCCCGCGCGGCGTCAAGGATTTCAGTCCAGCTTTTCGGCGCCCAATCCTTCGGTATGCCGGCCTTTTCCGTCAGAGTACGGTCAAAAAGGATGCCATAGGTATTGATCCCTTGGGCTACCGAATAGACATGGCCATCGTATTTTCCTGACTCTTTCACGGCGTCCGGAGTGTCCTGCCACCAAGGTGCGTTCGCAACTTTCTCGTCGATCGGCGAAAGAAGTTCGCTGCCAGCGAATTGTCCGACATTGATATCGAAATACTGGACCACATCCGGCTTGGTGTCCGGCGAGTTGTAAAGGAGGCTCAATTTGGTAATGAAGTCGTCATAAGTGCCGGGGACCGGGATGAGTTCCATCGTGTCCCCGGGATGCTTCGCCTCAAATTGAGTCTTGACGTCGGCGAACCATTTTTGAGCGAGCTTGGGATCAGCGAAGGTCCAGTTCAGACTGAAAGCTACCTTCACATTTGCTGCCTGGGCAGCGTCCACATATGCGGTTGAAAAAACCGTTGTGGCCATGAGGGCGGCCAAAGCAAAATTACGCAATACCCGATTGATGGCTTTCGTGCTTTTCAAGCGGTTTGAGTGACGCCGCGATGAACTACTGTCGTGATCGGCTTGCGAGCGCTCGTCAGATTCATCATTCAGCGTCGCGTAGGAAGTGTATCCAACTCGGTATGTCGACATAAACTCTTTCTCCCAGTTTAGAATGCGTTTCCGGTTAGTTATAGTTGGTCAAATTAACCTTCAGGCTCGCCCCAGTATCTGCATCAAAAAAATGCAGATCTGCTGGATCAAAGACCAAATCGACCCTGTCTCCGCGCTTTACTGGAGCAAAGCTTGGAAATTTGGAGTTCACTTCCGTTCCCTCGACATCAACCAGGACGAAGGTGTCAGATCCCGTCGTCTCAAGTGACTTCACAGTGCCCGTGATTTTTTCAGTGCATCTTAAAGGGGCATCCTTCACCCATTGGATTTCGTCTGGCCGAACGCCCAATTCGACCTTGTCCGAAAAACGATCCATGGCAAAGTGTCGTCCCTCCATGGAAAAGGTCGTGCCAAAGCAGCGAACCGTCACCGTACGGCCATCAAGGCTAACGTTGGCAGGTAGGATGTTCATTCGTGGGGAACCGATGAACATGCCTACAACCTTGTTGGCTGGCGCTTGATACAATTCCGCCGGTGTTGCAACCTGAACAATGCGGCCATGATCAAACACCGCAATTCTATGCCCCATTGTCATCGCTTCAACTTGGTCATGTGTGACATAAACAGCGGTGACTCCCAACTTGCGCTGTAACTCGGCAATCTCGGTGCGCATGTGGGTTCGTAAGCTAGCATCCAGATTTGATAGAGGTTCATCGAGAAGGAAAATACGCGGTCGACGGATCATCGAACGCGCGAGAGCCACTCGCTGGCGCTGCCCGCCCGAAAGCTCGCTTGGAAAGCGATTCAACAGCGCCTGAAGCCCTACAAGGTTCGCTACCCTGTCGATATCAGCGGCAATATTAGTTTTTATCTCATGTCGGATTTCGGGGCCAAATGCCAGATTTTGACGAACCGTCATGTGCGGGTAGAGCGCATAGCTTTGGAAGACCATCGAAATGTTACGGCGCCCGGGCTGCCTCAGTGTGATATCTTCATCCCCGAGTAGGATTTTGCCGTATGTCGGGGTTTCCAGGCCCGCAAGCATCCGAAGGGTGGTTGTCTTCCCGCATCCGGAAGGTCCGACGAACACCATGAACTCACCATCTTTGATTTCAAGATTTAGGTCTTCGATGGCCGTGTGCGTTCCAAATTGCTTCCAGACATTTGCGAAAGTGACGGAAGTCATGAGCTCTCCTCCAGAGGTCGTCTTTCTGGTTAAACTGAATGAGCCGAAGACAATTTGCCTTCGGAGCGCTTGCGGATACGTACCCTGTTAAATCGCTATAAGGTGCAAGACCCAGACTCTCTTGCCCTCAATCCCCTTTTTATTGACTGCAGTGAACATCATGATCCAATAAGTTGTCAATAGGATCATGTGATCCAACTGCATTTTTGTGATTCACATTTCAAGCGGTCATACCCGCGCCGGGTGGTGCCAGCGTGATGCATGCGAGGACGCCATTTAGAGGTGGAATCCATGAGGAAGCCGGCACGTTCGCTGCTGGAGCGTGGACCATGGAGGCAACGACCCGCGAAGGTTTCGCGTTTTCGTGATGCCGTTCCAAAAAGTAGGAATTTTGTGGCGTGGCCGGTCGCTCCCAAATGCGGCCCTCCGAGACAACGGACGAGAAAAACGGTGTGGATCAGATGATCCTATTGACATATAGTGGGATCATAGTGTTCACTGACGTCAGGAATTGGTGAGGGCAGCCACAGAAATTTGGTTTCGGCAGGCGGGTATAGTCAGGTGCTTGCAACTTATTAGATGCGGCGGACCTGTCATATGCAAATAGTGGTGAAGATTGGTGGACCACCGATATCAACGGTCTGCGGCCAGATGCCATGAGACAAGAAACAACCAGACCGGCCTGTCTACGCGCGCAGTGGTGTCGCCAAGGCGGGCGCTGGAACCAGAAGTTTTTTTGCGGGCAATGCCATCTAGATGGCGCTCGCGAAGAGACGGACAGTCGAGAGGGAAAGACGGATGAGTGAGCCCAAATTTCGGGTAATGCATACAATGGTGCGGGTGAAAGACCTCGACAGGTCGATCGATTTCTACACGCGGCTCCTGGGAATGAAGTTACTGCGCAAGATGGATTACCACGAAGGCAAGTTCACGCTCGCCTTCGTGGGCTATGGCCCGGAAGAATCCAACGCGCTCATCGAGCTGACCCACAATTGGGATCAAGAAACCGACTACGATCTCGGAACTGGCTATGGGCACATCGCACTCGGCGTCAGGAATATTTACAACATTTGCGATGAGTTGGCGGCGAACGGAGCTCGAATTCCGCGACCCGCAGGACCCATGAAGTACGGTACGACCGTGATTGCCTTTGTCGATGATCCAGATGGGTACAAGATCGAACTGATTGACCTCGACACAATGAGCTGAGGTCCAGTCAAAAAGCCCAGCGACCGCGATGCGAACCTTGGGTCTCGATTGCGACACCCAACCGGATCGCGTCCGCCGATTTCCTGTCAAACGTGGAGAACTGATAAGATGACTATGGCAAACGAGGTGGGGATTATTCTGGTCGCTCCCCACCGCTTCCCGAACGTAAACAGGGAACGCGCACTAGCTGAACATTTCGGTCGAGAAATCGTGGTTGCCGAGGATCAGGCTTCATTCCGCAGTCGCATGGCCGAGGCGGAGGTCGTATTGGTGACGCCCTACGCCCAGATGACAGAAGAGGAGTTTGGGATGCTGCGGCGCTGCAAGGCAGTTGTGCGCTATGGTGTCGGTTACGACAACATTGATGTGGCAGCGGCTAACAGAGTGGGCGTGCCCGTAACTATTGTTCCCGATACAGCCTCCGAGGAAGTCGCGTCACATGCATTGGCGATGGGGCTGAACTTGGCTCGTCGCATTCCGCAGGGGCAGGCCGCTATCCGTGCCGGCGAGTGGGCGGGAGTGATTGGCCTGGATACGCCCAAACTATCGAATCTGCAGGTTGGCATAATTGGAATGGGCCGCATCGGACGGCTGGTCGCGAAATGGTGGGCTGATATTGGTACGAAGGTCCATGCTTTTGACCCAGTATCAACTTTTTCAGACGTACCCGCGGCAACCCTGAAGCTGGTGTTGGAGGAGTCGGATGTCGTCTCACTTCATCTGCCTCTCACTGAGCAAACCCGCCACATCATCTCGGCCGAGGTACTGGAGCGTATGCGGCGCAATGCGGTGATTGTAAACGTTTCGCGCGGTGGGCTGATCGATGAGGAAGCGCTTGCCGCTGCTCTTCGCGCGGGAAGCATAGCAGGCGCTGGGCTTGATACATTCGCGCAGGAACCTTTACCCGCTGGCCATCCGCTCCTCGAAGCACCAAATACGGTGTTCACGCCTCATGTTGCCTGGCGCTCCAACACATCATTGGATGCATTGCAAGAGCAAGCCGTCGAAAGAGCCCGGCGCGCACTGCAGGGAGAAGCCCTTCCGGATCTCGTAACCCGGTGAGTGATGTGCTCGCCGCGTATGAATAGCTGATTTTATTTTCATCTTAATCCAGAAGGCAGTCGTCGCTCAAGCGCCAATGGTCTGCGGGAAATAGACCAAAAGTGCGGCCGCCACTGTGGCGGCCAGATACGTGCAAACTATTTGAAAGGTATCCGTGTTGCAGCTTGGGATTGTCAGGCCGCCGGTATCGGAGTGACACCATTCTTTCGATCTACGGCCATGCCAGCGATGGCAACGTCCGCTTTAACATTCTCCCGTTGAGGGCACAGAAAAGCGATTTTCAAACGCAGTGCGGGGCGAGATATCTCTCCCAAAACCTACGGGCTGGCATTTGGAAATGGGAGACATCCAGTGCTTGAACATGGGCTAAGGCGCATCAGCTAGACTTGCTTCAGTCCAACGGCGCGAAAGGGAAATCGAGCTGATGACGCGGATAATCGTGCGCGCGAAAAACTTTGAGGCACGCAGTCACGTCACGCCCCATACCTGTCTCTACACCCCCCAACAGAGCGGTAGCGGGAATAATTGGGAAAAGGCCTTCGAAATTTTCTCCGCCAAGCGTCCGCATCACGCTGAATGGAATGGAAACCGGAAATATGCCCATAGGTTACAACGGGGTACCCACGATTTCTGCCGCGTAACCTAGACGGGTTTCGACCCATCCGACACGTCCAAGTAAACCGCTCCCCTCGACTGCACCCGTTCTATCGTCTCCACTATCTCATCGTAATCCGGCGTGTCGTACAAAGCTTCCTGTCCTGGGTATCGCAATTTGCCGGTGACGGCCTCGTCCAGGAAATAGGCGCCCGCGATCAGGAAGGAAATCACATAGAAGTCATCGGCGCCGAGCGCGCGGATCGCGTCCAAAGGATCTTTTGGACAGGCCTCAGGCAGGCGCAAAATTGCCTCAAAGAATGACCGCGCCATGTCGTCACGCTCCTTTAAAGCACGGGGCAGCAGACGTTCCAGCATGCCGGCTTGCGTGGCAGAGGGCATCCCGAATTTCGCGTCCGAAGGGATTAGGGTATCGGCGACCCACGCGATCCTGTTTTGAAAGTCATCGATGTTGTAAGTCATGGCTTATAGTTCGACCTTTCGCGTTTCGGCAGTCCGGCTTACTGGCTGTGAGCGCCTGTTTTCAATGATGGATTCAGCGTTTCGCAGTGCCAGTGCGGTAACGGTGCCAGTAGGATTTACCGCGCCCGAGGTTGGCATTACGCTGCCGTCCATGATGAAGACGTTTGGCACGTCGTGCGAGCGACCGAAAGAGTCAACGACTGAGGTGTGTGGATCGTTGCCCATACGCGCTGTTCCGAGTATGTGCCAGCCGGTTTCTCGCATCAAGGGTGTTCCCAAAACTTCATAAGCGCCCGCTTCTTTCATGGACTCCGCAGCGCGCAAGAGGTTGAAATCCAGGAGATCCTTTGTATTTTGCGATGCCTTGTACGTCACCTTCACAGCAGGCATGCCCTGGGCATCGGTCACATCGGGATCGAGAGAAACCATGTTCTCATCACTTGGTAGATCCTCGGCCATGATCCCCCAATAAGCTGAACGACCGAACCGCTTCTGCACAGTTACATGGAAATTTTCGCCCCACACATCACTGTTGCTGCCCCATGGCCAGCTGCCAACCGACGCCAGAGGGCCGCCCATTCCCATGAGCTGCCATTTTGCTCCTCGGTAGAAATTCGTGTCTTTGCGGGTCTCTGCAAATTCGAGGGAGTAGGCGCGCTGGCCGTAGGGGCCTTGCCAATTTTCGAAGAAGTCGTCGAACAGGCCGCTCACGGTTCCATAGGGGTGCATCATTAACCGTTTTCCCACCAGCCCTGAAGAATTCGCCAATCCGTTGGGATGGTCGTTCGAAGCCGAATTAAGGAGCAGCCGGGGTGTGCCGACACCGTTGGCCGAAACAATCACGATGCGTCCGGGCTGAAAATGCGTAGCCCCTGTCTCGCGATCCACGTAGGTTGCGCCAGTTGCAAGACCATCAGATCCGGTCTCAACGCGCAATACACGTGCATTTTGAACGAGTTTAACCCCGAGCTTAAGACATGTGGGCCAGTGCGTTCGGTCGACTGAGGCCTTGGCGCCATCGAAGCAAGCCCAGGCACACGCCCCGCGACGCACGCAAGGCAATAGCCCGTTGTGTTTCACTGTCGCTATTGAATTGCTTCCCGGCCACCAGTGCCATCCAAGCCGGTCATGTGCTGCGGAGAATTTCCGTTCCATTGCTCCCATCGGAAAGGGGGGTAGCGGGATTTCGAAGCCTGGCGGATAAGCCGGATCCCCCCCGACACCGGAAACGGCAAAATCGTTCTCAACACGCGTATAAAATGGTTCAAGGTCGTCATAACTCAAGGGCCAATCGTCGGCGATACCATCCACCGTACGCACACGAAAATCACTCGGTTTCAACCGATGCCATGCAGCTGTATAGATGATCGAGCTCCCTCCCACGCCATTCCACATTAACGGCTCAATGTCCGAATCTGATACGTTAATGGGATAATCGGACGGTGACCTCCGCCTGTTCGGATTTGAAGAAAAATACTGGGCTTTCGTCAGTTCGAACTCTAGACCAGAGTGGCGAAGCTTCGTGTAGTCAGGGTAGCTACCCTGTTCCAGACAGATGACAGACATTCCCTCTTCTGCAAGGCGTTTTGCTGCCACTGCCCCGGACGGCCCGGAGCCAACAATTACGACGTCATAAACAGTCGTTTGGCTTTCATTCGTCATTTAGCTGACTCCCTAAATTTTACGCAGCGCCGGTCGGGCGGCGGGATTCCATGCCGAGTGTCATATTTTTGCAGTTTCCGTGGAGATGCCACTTTTGACATCTTTCAAATCGGCCGGTGTCTCGCGGTGATATCAAGAAAATCAACGGAATTACCGCCTCACGACCTTCTTTACGCCTTGGCGGCAGCCCTGCTCCAGATCTTGTTGTTTCTCGCAGTAGCGGAATCAGGGGTGACGGCGGTTTTCGCCTCCTTGTAGCTGAGAGCGGTATGTACCAGCCGTGAGCGAAGACCTCCCCTTTTGTCACTACTCATATTAGGCTCATCTTCTTAGACGCGGGATGGTCTCTTATTTTCACAGCCGTCTCCAAGTCTACCGCAAATATCTCTACCCGCGCTTGATCGCCCACAGTCAACATCATGATCCTGATGAATGTCAAGTGGATCAAGTGATCCTAACGGAATTTTGTCCGTCCCCTAGTCGGCCAGACCGAGCACTTCAATAGTCAAAATCTTCCAGAATAACTCATGGCTTACCCACATGGCCCACTGTTCCATTCCGGAACGTGTGCGTTTTGCCCGGGGTAGGGGATGCAAGGTGATTGCTCAGTAATGAGATTTCGTCGGTTGAAATCATGCGCTAGAACTGACGTGGCCGTGCCATGTCCGACAGCGACAAATGAGCGGTCGATCGTCGGCAGATTAGAGGTCACGTTACGCGGTCGCAATGGCTTAGGCGGCAAGTACCCACTTCGGCGACTCCAGCGTTTTGGATGCCCCAGCTCTACCGCACTCCAAAAAGAATCTTGGATCACATGATCCTGTTGACATGTGATTGGATCATGGTGTTTATTGCGCTCACTCAAGACTGATGGAGAACAATATGAAACTCAGCTTAGCGCACGGCAGCAGTGAAGCAGGTTCCGTTACCGGCAAGCGCTCGGATGCTGCATTCTTGCGAGAGCGGAAAGTGGTTCCAGGAGGTTCAATGCGCGCGGCGTCGTGGTTTCAACCGCATCCGCCCTATGCAGCGCGTGGCGAAGGTTGCTGGGTCATCGACATTGATGAAAGGCGGCTTCTTGATTGCGCGAACAACTTCTTCTCCCTCATTCATGGCCATGCTTTTGGCCCTGTTATGGACGCAGTGCGCAATGCAATGACTAAGGGAACAGCATTCGGTATGCCGACAGAAAGCGAAATCCTTCTGGCCGAAGCGCTGGCTGACAGAAACCCACGGATGGAGCAGACTCGTTTCTGCAATTCGGGAACCGAGGCGGTCTTGGCCGCAATCAAGGGTGCACGCGGCCTGACCGGCCGGCACAGGATTGCCAAGTTTGAAGGCTGCTATCACGGAGCCTATGATTGGGTGGAAGTGAGCCTTGATCCGACGCCTTCCAATTGGGACGACGAGAATGGCAATCCCGCATCTGTCCGTTGCAATGCGGGTACGCCGGAATCAGTATTACAGGAGGTGGTGGTGCTTCCATACGACGATCCTCAACGTTGCGCCGATATCCTTCGCCGTGAAGGGGCTACGCTGGCGGCTATAATCGTTGATCCGCATGCTTCGCGGGCCGGTACGGTGCCCATGTCGAAGGAGACGGCTGCGGTCATACAAGATGCATGCCGCCGCGACGGCATGATTCTCATTGCCGACGAAGTGATCAGCTTCCGTCTGTCCTATGAAGGGGCTTCCCCTCTTTTCGGTCTCGAGCCGGACCTGATCACGACGGCGAAGATCATTGGCGGCGGACTGCCGATCGGCGCTGTATCCGGGCGCGCCGATTGTATGGCGGTCTTCGACCACTCTGCCGGCAAGCCAAAAGTGGCTATGGGGGGTACGTTCAGTGCTAACCCGCTGAGCATGGCTGCGGGCTTGACCTCACTGGAGCATTATTCGCGGCCCGTAGTGGACCGGCTCAACAAACTCGGCGACACCCTGCGCGAGAAAATCAGCAAAGGACTTGCCGAAGCTGGCGTAGCGGCAACGGTCACAGGAATGGGATCGCTGTTCCGGCTTCATGTCGGAGCGGACAAAGTCACCGGCTATCGGAGCGCATTTCCGACTGCGGGGGCCGCAAAGCTCATCCGTCGGATTCAATTGGCCATGTTGGACGAAAACGTGCTCCTGACGCCCAATTGCTCGGGGTCGCTTTCCAGTCCAATGACCGAAGTCGAGGTTTTTTCGATAGCAGACAAACTGGTGCGCGTCGTCGAAAGGGAGCTCGGCGCTCACCAAGGCTCGGCAGGCTGAACCCGGAGAGTTCAGTTGAACCTCTGACAGAACATAGAAGGATATGGTGAGCAATGATGAGTGGACAGCCGATGTTAATTGCACCCTACCGCGTCGGAGTTGATATTGGCGGTACCTTTACCGATCTGGTGATGGTCGACTCCACAGGAGCGGTTCGTGCGTTCAAAGCTCCTTCAGTGCCTTCCGATCCAACGGAAGGCGTTCTTTCGGCAATCCGACTCGCGGCCGGTGCTTTGGCAATCGAAGTCGAAACCTTACTTTCCAATACTGAGTTATTTGTTCATGGCTCGACCATTGCTACCAACACGCTGCTTGAAAAGAAGGGTGCAAAGGTCGGACTTCTGGTCACGGACGGCTTCCGGGACTCCCTGGAGATCAGGCGCTCGATGCGTGAAGACGTGTGGGACCATCGAAAGCCGTTTCCCGAAGTCCTGGTCCCCCGTTATCTACGCCTCCCTATCCTCGAGCGCCTGGAGCAGGATGGCACGGTGAGGATACCTTTCGATTCCGGTTCCGTCGCGGCCGCTGCGCGTGTTTTCGAGGAGGAGGGCGTTGAGGCTGTGGCGATCTGTTTCCTGCATTCCTACGCAAATCCAGCACATGAACAGGCTGCCAAAGCAGAGCTGAAGAAGCTTCTTCCAAATGTCTGGGTCACCGCTTCGTCGGAAATCGCCCCAACGATCGGTGAATATGAACGCACGTCGACGACCGTCGTCAACGCCTATGTTGCGCGCCGTGTTGTCCCTTATCTTGAAAGTCTATCAAAACGGCTCGCCTCGCTCGGCTTGCAGCGCAAGCTGTTGATGATTCAGTCGAATGGCGGAGCGATTTCCATCGATGAGATTGGCCACACGCCCGCCAGTCTGGTTCTTTCGGGCCCGGCCGCCGGCGTCGGTTCCTTGAAGTTCTTCGGTCAGGATACCGGGTCCGAGCATTTGCTGTCGATCGAGGTCGGTGGAACGAGCTGCGACGTTACGTTGATGGAGCACGGTATGGTCTCAATGACCGACCAGATCGTGGTCGACGGTTACCACTTGAACATTCCGTCCGTCGATATTCACACGGTAGGTGCAGGCGGAGGGACGATCGCAGCTGTGGACGGTGCCGGCCTCCTGAAGGCTGGGCCGGAAGGAGCGGGCTCGACGCCCGGACCGGCAAGCTATGGCCGCGGCGGCACACGTCCGACAGTGACCGATGCGCAGTTGGTGCTCGGCCGACTCAAGCCGGGTCCATATGCCGGCGGAGTGATCACGTTGAGCCTCGAAAAGGCGATCGAGGCGATTGAGACACATGTCGCCAAGCCTCTTGGTCTCAGCGTCACAGATGCAGCGGCTGGCATCATTCAACTCGTCGAACAAAATATTCTTCACGCAGTGGAGCGAGCCTCGCTTGAGAAAGGTTACAATCCGCGGGCGTTTACGCTCGTAGCCTGCGGTGGAGCGGGGCCGTTGCACGGTCCTTCGACCGCAAGATTGCTCGGTTGCTCAAGTCTTTATGTTCCGCGGCTTGCGGGCGTGTTCTGCGCGTTTGGGATGTGCAATTCTGACCTTCGCCACGACTTTGTGCGAAGCTGGCTCAAAGAGTTGAGCAATGTGCAGACGTCTGGAACGGGACCGATCGAAGCCGCTTTTGCCCAGATGCAGGCGGAAGCGAATGAGGTTCTGGCGCGCGAAGGCTTCACGGGGGATAAGACGCTTCTCAAGCGTGCCTACGACCTTCGTTATTTCGGCCAGCAATGGACCATACCCGTGGAATGCTCCTCGACGGATGCCTCAACGATAAGGGCAGCGTTTGAACAGATCTACCAACGTCTTTTCGGTTATGTTCAGCCAGCGGGTGCGATCGAGATCGTCAATCTGAGATTGGCGGCGATCGGTAAGCTGGATGCCTTGGAAGTCGGGAAGGTTTCTCCCACGGTTTCCGATCCGGTGGCCATTTCGCGGCGGCCGGTATGGATCGACAAGGGGTTGGGCTTCGTCGAAACACCCGTTTACGATGGTACGGTTCTGACCCCGAGACAGGAGCTGACCGGGCCCGCCATCATTGAGGAAGCAACCACCACGCTCCTGCTGGGGGCGGGTGACAAGCTGACGATGACTGATGCCGGAAACTATCACGTAGACCTTCTCAAGGGCAAAGCAGCATGAACAAGCTACGCACCCTTGGGCACTATTTGAAAACCGCCGCATCGTTGGCTCGACAGCAGTTTAATTCCCCGCAAGGCAGGTTTTTTATTGCAAGAATTGATGAGGTCAAACTATGAGCACTGTTTTGTCTTCCGAATACGATCCGGTTCTTATTGCCATTTTGCAGCGACAGCTGGATCATATCAGTCTGCAGATGGGAACGATTATGATTCGGACGGCGCGCAGTCCGATCTTCAGCCAGAGTCATGATTTTTCCTGTTTCTTGAGCAATGCGGATGGTGAGACGATCGCACAGGCGGATGGTCTGCCCATCCATTCCGGCAGTGGCGGATTTGCCGTTCGCGCAGTCCTAAGGGATTTCTCCGGACGCATTGAGCCAGAAGACGTCTTTATTCTAAGTGATCCCTACGCGGCCGGCGGCAATCATTTGCCTGACTGGACTCTTATTCGTCCGGTTTTCGTGGACGGTGAGCTGGTCGGCTTTTGCAGCAATCGTGCGCATCAGTCCGACATCGGTGGAGGTGCGGCCGGGACCTACAATGCCAAGGCTACCGAGATTTTCCATGAGGGAATTCGCCTGCCTGTCCTCAAGCTGATTGAAAAAGGCCAGCTACGCGACGACCTGTGGCGCATGTTGCTCTTGAACTCGCGCTGCCCGGATTTGCTGGAGGGCGATCTTGGCGCAATGATTGGCTCCACACGGATCGGCGGCCAGCGGTTGGCTGACGTCATTGTCCAACTGGGTGTCACGAAGGGCCGTGCTTACCTCGATGCTCTTCTCGACTACGGCGAGCGGCGGATGCGCCAAGCTATCTCCGAACTTCCGAACGGCGTATGGCATGCTTCCGACTTCAGTGATACCGACTGCTTTGATCTTGTCGACATCGAAACGCGCGTAAAGATGACTGTCGACGAAGATAAGATAACGTTTGATTTTACCGGTACGTCGCCGCAGATCAAAGGTTTCAAGAACAGCGGGATCGCCAACACGCATTCGGCCGTCTTTTGCGCTCTTTCTGCTTTTTTGGACCCAGCAATTCCGCACAACGAAGGTACCTACCGCTGTGTTAAAATCATAGCGCCCGAAGGAACTGTTGTGAACGCCTTGTCGCCGGCGCCGATGACGATGAATACGGTATACCCGGCGATCGACATCATGAATGCGTGCTGGGGGGCACTGGCTCAAGCCGACCCCGAACGCGCCTGCGCAGGTTGGGGAAAATCGGTATTCGGCATTTCGTCAGGCACGAAACCTGGCGGGGGCGTCTTTGTTCTCTACCATTGGCACGGCAGCTCCGGTGGCGGCGCAGTAAAAGGGCGAGATGGCTTTGCCACTTCCAGTCACCAGATGACGCTCGGCGGTATGTTCATTCCGAATGTGGAAACCTATGAGCAATCTTATCCGATCCGCGTGCACCGCTACCAGATGCGCTGTGATACCGGTGGGGCGGGGCAGTACCGGGGTGGAACCGGCGTCGACTACGTGGTCGATGTTTTGGTCGGTGGCGAGCATCTGCTGCGAGGTGAAGGTGCCCGCAAAAAAAGCGGTGCCGGTGTCAATGGCGGACATTGGGGTGAGAAGGGATCGATCAAGGCTTTCGATCTTGCTACCGGTGAAGAGCTTTACTGCCCGCCTTATGGAGTTGAAGCGGTCAAGCCGTTTCACTTGGTGATTGAGGCTACGGCTGGCGGTGGTTGGGGGCATCCGCACCATCGCGACCCTGCGTCCGTCCTGCGCGATGTCCGTGACGGTGTGGTATCTCGACAGGCAGCACTCGCGACTTATGGGGTCGCCATCTCGGTCGATGAAAAATCCATTCTCTCGACCGAGGCAAGACAGAAGGCGGCATGATTTTCCCCCTGCGGTTCAAAGCGATGAAATGTCCGTATAACCATTGAGGAGCAAACATGAGCAAGAAGCGTGCGAAGGACATTCTTCGTGAATATCACGAAGCTTGGTCGAGCGGTGATGTTGAAAAGGGCTGTAGCTACTATGCAGACAATCTCGTCGTGCACATGGGGGGTACGCACCCCGTCCTTTCCGGCGATTTCCACGGCGCCAACGGCTTCGTCGAAGGCTGGGTAAATAAGGTCGCCGCGTACACCGACGAGTGGATAGTCGGCGGTGAGGCGGGACATGACGAGGTCATCGCAGAGTCGGATGAGGCGATCCTGATCATGGTTCATGAAATCTGGACGCGTGGTGACAAGAAGGTCCGTACTGACCGACTCGCAGCTTATCGTTTCGAAAACGAGCAGATCGTGGAGTGCTGGTTTTGTGACATGCGTCAGGCAGAAGTTGATGCGTTCTTCTCGGGTATCCGATAGGCGCCAAAAAGCACTGATCATTGCCCGCGATATCCATGTGGGCCGTTTGCGGTATATGACTCGGATTAGGATAGGTGATGCCCGATTTTATTGTGGTAGGTGGGGGATCCGCAGGATGCGCTATTGCGGGGCGTCTGAGCGAGGATCCCGATGTATCGGTGACGCTGTTTGAGGCCGGGCCCAGGGACAGCAGCCTCTGGATACGCTTTCCGGTAACATTTTACAAATCGTTCAAGAGCTCTTTGCTTCACTGGTACAAGGTCGAAAAACTCAAGCATCAGAACGACATCGAGCCACAAGTCGGACAAGCGCGCGTTTTGGGCGGTGGCAGCTCGCTTAACGCCATGATCTATATGAGGGGCGCGCCGTCGGACTACGACCGTTGGGTCGATCATGGAGCAGACGGTTGGGGCTATAAGGATGTGCTCCCCTACTTTCGCAAGGCAGAAAACAATGAAGTCTATTCGAGCGATGTCCACGGCCAAGATGGGCCGCTGAGTGTGTCGAACCAGCAGCATACATTGCCGCTTACCAAGGCATGGGTGAAGGCGTGCCAAGAGGCAGGCATACCCTACAATCCAGACTTCAATTCTGGAGAGCTGAAGGGGGCCGGACTTTACCAGTTGACCACGAAGAACGGACGGCGATGCAGTTCGGCCGACGCTTATCTCCACCCGGCCCGAAAGCGCCGGAATTTGAACGTTGTAACCGACAAACAGGTCACGAAGATACTGGTCGAGGGCGGTCGCGCCGTTGGCGTTCAGTACGTGGTGAACGGCCGCGTTGAAACGATGCGGGCTGAACGCGAGGTCGTCATATCCTCAGGAGGCGTCGGATCTCCTCGTCTTCTCTTACTTTCGGGAATAGGGCCTGCTGCCGAACTCCAGCGCGCTGGCGTTCGGGTCGTTCACGACCTTCCTGGCGTTGGGCAGAATCTGCAAGATCATACCGATTGCTTCCTGATCTATAACTTGAAGTCGAACACAAGCTACGACAAGTACAAGAAGTTACGGTGGCAGCTGGCGGCGGCAGCTCAATATATGCTTTTCGGAACCGGGCCGATTACGTCAAATATCTGCGAGGGCGGTGCCTTCTGGTGGGGTGATCAAGCGGATCCCACACCGGATCTCCAATATCACTTTCTGGCTGGTGCCGGCATTGAGGAAGGTGTGGAAACGACGGCGAGCGGAAGCGGATGCACCCTTAACGTATATGCCTGCCGGCCCAAATCGCGCGGCCGGATTGCTCTTCGCTCGTCGGATCCGAGTGTTCCGCCAATCGTGGACCCGAACTATCTCAGTCATCAGTATGACGTAGATCGGCTTGTTGATGGGATTCGGCTTGGGCAGGAGATCATGCAACAGCCTTCGATGAAGAAGTTCGTGAGCGAGTCGCACTTGCCTGCCAAGCCGTTGAAAACCCGCGCAGAGTTCGAAGCGTTCGTCAGAACGTACACACAGGGGGCATATCATCTGAGCGGTGCCTGCAAGATCGGGACGGACGAGATGGCCGTGGTCGATCCCCAGTTGCGCGTCCATGGTATAGACGGTCTTCGGGTTGCTGATACCTCCGTCATGCCGTTCGTGTCATCGAGCAATCTAAACGCGCCTGCGATCATGATCGGTGAGCGCGCCGCCGACTTCATGAAGGGGAACCGGATCTAAACACCAACAATGTGTAGCCCTCTATTGGGTCAACCAGTTTCAACTGCGGACGGATAGTTCAAGCTGTGGTCCATCGCCCGATGGTTGAATTTTGTCATTTTCACTCTTGAATCGAAAGCACCGACATGGTGCGGGAGGACCTATGAAACTCGTTACCTATGACTCGGATGGCATTTGGCGAGCAGGTGTTGTGGTGGATTCGTTGATTTTCGACGTGGATATGCTTCTCAAAAGCGAATCCGGAGAGAACGCGAGACCAGTCTTATCGGTCCGTGGATTGCTGCAGGAACACGGAGGAGCGCTGTCAGAACTCTCGGCGCGGCTTACTGCTGCTGTCCGGGAGAATCCGCAAGCCGAGGTTGGGCCGTTTGACAAGGTGAAGCTTGGCCCGCCGGTTACGGATCCGTCTAAAGTCCTTTGCATCGGCCTCAACTATAACGATCACGTCGCGGAGACCGGGCGCGCGCCACCATCGCACCCCGACATTTTCGCGAAGTTCGCGAGTTCTCTTATCGGTCCTTTCGACGAGATATGCTGCTCCAAAATCACACCAAACCTGGATTTTGAAGGTGAGCTCGCAATCGTCATCGGAAAGCAATGCCACTCCGTCCCTGCGCAGGACGCGCTTGATTTTGTAGCCGGCGTGACCGTCTTGAATGACATCACGGCGCGTGATCTTCAGTACCGCGGAACGCAGTGGCTGCCAGGCAAGGCTGTGGATGGTTCGACGCCATGTGGTCCAGCGCTTGTCACGTTGGATGAAGTCGGGGACATCCAGGGCCTCGATATTCAGACCCGCGTCAATGATGCGCAGGTCCAATCATCCAATACGCATCTAATGATTTTTCCGGTTCGCCATTTGGTGAGCTATGTTTCCTATTTTCTGACTCTTTCGCCTGGCGATATCATTACGACGGGCACTCCCAAGGGTATTGGTGCAAAGCGGCAGCCGCCGATGTGGTTGAAGCCGGGCGATATTGTAGAGGTGGAGCTTGAGAATGTGGGCATCCTGCGTAACGTTGTGCGCTGAGGAACATTTGGTTTGTGGTGTCTGGATGCCCAATTCATGTCGAAAAATCGAGGTCGCAGGTATGATCTGAACAGTCTTCATCTGTTAGGTCGTCGCGGGGCAATGCCCGGCGACTGCAACCAACAGTCGAACTTCAGAGGGAGTAATGACCAAGCTAGATCTGATCGAGCGAATTAAGGTGATATGCGTTGAACTGTCGGGACAGACCGTAGACGCTGCCCATTACGTCATCAACAATGCCGACGAGATTCCATTTTACTCGATGCGGGAGATCGCGCGACGCGCGAATGTTCAGCCCGTAAGCCTTGTCCGGCTGGCTCAAAAGTTGGGGATGGCAGGTTATGGCGATCTGCGGCAACAATTCATCGATACAACACCGGAGGGCCGTCAACGAGATCGCCAGTCCATACACCGCAATGAATCGAGCGCGCGGACGCTCATCTCCGAAATGGGCAAAAGCTCCGGACTGAAGGCTTTCGTCGATTCCTTCTTTGCGACCGAGCAAGGCGTCGTTGCGCAAGCAAGAGCGCATCTGTCAGAGGAAAGACTTGAAAGTGCCGTCGAACTGCTGGCCAGCGCCCCGAAAGTCTATGTCATCGGCCGGCGAACGGCGTTCACGCCTGCCTATACCCTCGCCTATACCCTACAGAAAGCGCGTCCAAACATTGTCCTGCTGGACACTCCAGGCGGTGGGCCGGAGGGCGCTTTGGACGATATCCAGCCCGGCGATGCCTTTGTCGCGACAACCTTCGCACCATTCAACCGCCTTGTGCACAGGCTGACTGAAAAGGCGTCGCTTTCAGGAGGGAAGATTATCGCGATCACTGACAGCTTCGCCGCCCCCATCAGCAAGTTTGCAGGGCCGCTGCATTTTGTGGCGCAATCGTCGGGCCCTGCATTCCCCGAATCCACGCTCGGAGCAATCGCCATCGCCAACATTCTCGCCGCCTTGACTATCAGCAAGATTGGCGAGGCGGCACAACGTAGAATTCGCGACAACGAGCACTTCCTGGTGAAATCCGGCGAATATCTCTTGTCCGGCAGTCCCAAGATCTCCCGCTACGAAAAAAGTAGCTGAAACACGTTGCTTCGGAGGCTGGAAGCAAATGGAGGTTCCAAGCAACAAAGGACGCCCTGTCATTTGAAAGGTATCTTCAGAGGAGAGCGGATGTGACACCGGTGCTTTGTTTAATGGTTTAAAAAGAGCCGCAAGACGTGGCCTCTGAAACAGCCCTCAGCGCTTGACCGTCCCATGAATGCTTATGCTCTTCAAACTGTTGTGGATGGATTGCCTTTGCCGTCGGAAAGTTCGGCAATTGTGGCGGCCATACTGACGCGGTTCACCGTTCCGATGGCGCTGCTGAAAATATATGCAAATTGCTGCTCGGGATGGTGCAAGCCTTCATTTGATTTGATTGCTCTGGCTGGCAATCCGGTTCCAGGCAATGGAACTGAACGCGCCGTTATACGGAGAATCGACTCGTGCACCAGTCTCACCATGACACAAGCCTAGCATCGCGTCGGCGCTGTCGCACTGCCCAAAGATTGCTGCTGCACTTAACAGGATATTCAAAGTGTGGTGGCTAGGTGGGGCCACAGTATTTTAGCTCGAGGAAGTTCTGCGCTTGCGCGGCCGCATATGGCGGGTTTGAGACGTTTTCAGCCTATTTATTGCCCTTCGGTCTGGCCCTTACTCCTAGGTCTCAAAGGCACTCCCTTGCAGTATGGTGGCCTCGTTCAGTGTTCGGATGCACGGGTATCGAAGACATCTCATGCTGAAATTGGAAAGGCCAGCTTCGCCACCTCAATTAGCCAAAGCCCCTAATGTATTGCATAGTTGGGATCTCATTAAAAATCGAATAGCGGGGCAGTTAGTCTACTATAATCTGAAAGTACTCAACGCGGGGTTGTATAGCACTTTGGCTTGCACGCGATTGCTCGTGGTCGGGCACGTTTAGGGAACTGAACTTTTGCAAATTATTAGTAGAGATGTGCGTCATGCACCTGCGGCGCTTTTGAGAACTGCCAAATGTTCGTTGCAGATGGTTTCGACAAGATCGTGCAGGATCTTGGTCCGCTGACCA
>NZ_JCAXDZ010000012.1:0-82064 GCF_059758635.1 Phyllobacterium sp. GQ127 | reverse complement strand
ACTATTGAGCAAGTTGGTAATCCTTTTTCGTCGGAGAGCCGCTAAAGCGTCCCTGGATATCAAGTTAAGCAGAGCACTATTTCCCAATGTCTGGTCGGGCAGACCGTGCGTCCATCTAAAGGCGACTAATTAGAAACGATCGCGGCCTCACAATCAGGCCGTCTGAGGTCCAGGAGATTTGTGAGCCAATGCTGATCCATCTTCGGAACAGCGGACAGCAGCATGTGAGTGTAAGGGTGATGAGGGTCCAAAAACAGTTCGTCTGTCGGACGATTTTCCACCACTTGCCCCTGCTTCATAACCACCACTTGGTCAGCGATCGCCTCAACGGTGGCAAGATCGTGCGTAATAAAGAGATAGGCAACACCGGTCGAGCCTTGTAGTTTCACCAACAACTCCAGGATGCTCTGCGCAACGACTTGATCCAAGGCCGAGGTAACCTCATCGCAGATAATTAGTTTTGGATTGGCCGCTAGCGCACGCGCGATGCCTACACGCTGTTTCTGCCCGCCAGAAAGCTGGCTAGGCAGGCGCGAGGCAAAAGTGTCCGACTTAAGTCCTACCTGCGTAAGGATTTCGTTGACTCTGGCAGTGAGTTCGGTGCCCTTAAGTCCAAGGTAAAATCTTGCAGGTCGCGCAACTATGTCAAACACTGTCTGTCGAGGGTTCAAAGCGGTGTCTGAGGCTTGATAAATCATCTGCACATGACGAAGTAACTGAACAGAGCGTTTTCTGAAACTGTCGGGTACCGTTTCTCCTTCAAACAGAACGCGACCCGATCGTGGGGTGATGAGGCCCGTGATACATCTTGCAAGCGTGCTCTTTCCCGATCCCGATTCACCGACGACTGCCACCGTTTGACCTGATCTGATCTCGCAGGAGATGCTGTCCAACGCCGTGAAAGAACCAAATCCCGCGGTTAAATCAGCGACCTCCAACACAGGCACGTCAAGGACTTTCGGGGAGGTCTTCCGAGGCGCGCGAAAGCTTCTGACCGCCCATAAGGACTTCGTATAGTCGGCTGTTGGATTTGCGAGAATTTGTGCCGTCCCAGCTTCTTCCACCATTTTTCCGTCTTTGAGGACAACAATGTGGTCCGCCATTTGGGCGACGACTGGCAAGTCATGAGTAATGTAAATCGCTGCCGTCATCTTCTCTCTAACCACTTTCCGAATAGCAGCTAAGACCTCGACTTGGGTCGTAACATCGAGGGCTGTAGTCGGTTCGTCAAATATAATAAGCTGCGGGTCAGATGCTAACGCCATCGCGGTCATTGCACGCTGCAACTGGCCACCAGAGGCCTGGTGTGGGTAGCGCAACCCGAAACTTGTCGGGGATGGAAGACGCATTCGCTCAAACAGATCAAGCACAATGGTTTCAGCCTGATCTCTCGACAACAGATTTCGATCGAGAGGAACCTCCACGCACTGACTCATCAGTTGATGAGCAGGATTGAACGCTGCAGCAGCAGATTGCGCGACGTAGGCAATCTGGTCGGTTCGCAGGTTACGGCAGGCTAGTTCCCCAATTTTGGCAAGATCGAAGCCATTGAACATTATTGAGCCGGAAGAAATTCTACATCCAGGACGCAGATACCCCATTGCAGCGAGGCCGATTGTCGATTTTCCAGCGCCCGACTCCCCGACGAGGCCCAACACCTTACCTGGCTCCAACGTGAACGACGCATTCTCAACGATTGTAGTCCATACGTCGGCCGCTCGCGCCTCGATCACGACGTTCCGGAACTCGATAACCGAAGGCTGTGGAAAAGAGGTTGCCATGTCTAGCGATCCTTTGATTTAGAAATTTCCAGTACCCAATCGGCAACGAAATTCACTGACACTGTGAGTAGCGCAATCGCCAATGCGGGCAACAGCGGCAATGGATTGCCGAAATTGATGAGCGTGGCATTCTCTTTGACCATCGACCCCCAGTCTGCTGTAGGTGGCTGGAGCCCGAATCCGAGGAACGAAAGTGCGGCGATCGACAGAAACACGTAGCAAAAACGCAAGCCTGCTTCTGCGGCCAGGGGTGTGGTCACATTCGGCAAAACTTCCTTGAAGGCAATCCACGCAATCGATTCACCTCTCACCTGTGCCGCCTCAACAAAGTCAAGACTGGCTACACCCATACCGACGGCGCGTGAAAGCCGAAAGAATCTGGTAGAATCGATAACGGCAACGACGATGATCATGTTGAAGGTGGAGGCTCCTACGATGCTCAGCAGAAGCAGTATGAAAATTAACTTGGGGATCGCCATTCCGATATCTACGACGCGAGACAGCAAGAGGTCGTAGAGTCCACCCTTGATTGCCGCGCTCAATCCTAAAGATGTACCCAAGAGGAAGGAGATCAACGTAACGACTACAGCGATCCCAATAGTATTTCGGGCCGCGTACAACATACGAGATAGTACATCACGCCCAAGGCTATCAGTGCCAAGCCAATGTTCGGAGCTCCAGGGCATGTATGAATCACCCACAACCCCTGACTCACTGTATGGCGCGAGAACAGGGGCAAATAGGGCAAGAACTAAAAAGAACACAACTATAACGATGCCAAACATTGTGGTCGATGGCGCTTCCAAAACTACTCTCCCGGCTCCCGCTGGTAGAGCGAAAACCAAGACCTGTCGTAACAAGATGCCGATCAGGGTGGCGGTCGCTAGGAAGGCAATAAGGGCAAGCAGGAATTCGTTCATATTATCGCGCCTTGTGCATGATCCGAGGATTGAAAACGATCGTCAGCACATCTGCGATGATGTACAAAACTATATAGGTCACCGCGAAGATGAGGCAGCATGCTTGAACGACCGGGATGTCGCGCTGCGACACGGCATCTACCAGCAATTGTCCCAAGCCCGGGAAAGCAAATACAACTTCGACTACAATCACACCTGTCACCAGGTAAGCGATATTAACAATTACAACGTTGATAATCGGAGCTAAAGCATTGGGAAGGACGTGTCGCAGAATTATCTTACTGTCCGACACGCCTTTGAGTTTCGCCATTTCTACATATGGGGACGACATCAATCCTATTAAGGAAGCTCGGGTCAAGCGCATGATCTGACCGATGGTGACAATTGCAAGCACCAAGGCGGGAACGAACATGCTGTTCAATCGGTCAAATCCACTGGCAGATGGGCTTATGGTGGAAACAGCGGGAAAAAAGCCAAGATTCACGGCGAGGATGGCAATAAGAATATATGCCACGAAGAATTCGGGCGAAGCCGTGAATGTTAGTGAGACCGCGTTTGCCGCTTTGTCAAACCAGCTGTCGCGATAGACTGCCGCGCAAATTCCCAACACAAGCGCTACGGGCACGGCAATAACTGCGCCAAAAGCAGCAAGGGACATAGTGTTTATCAAGCGCTGCCCAACGAGTTCCGAGACTTGGCGTCGGCTTAGAAGTGAGATGCCCAGATCACCTCTGAAGACGTCGATGATCCATCCAAAGTAGCGGGTTATCGGTGACCCATCCAAATGCAGCTCTCTGCGCAAGGCTGCGACAGCTTCGGGATTTGCATTCTGACCCAGCGCTTGTGTCGCTATATCACCAGGAAGTAGCTGAATGGCGAGAAAGACGATGACCGACACACAAAACAGCGTAAGCACGCCAAGTATCAGTCGTTGAGTGACGAGCACCTTGAAATTCATTGCGTTCATTCCTGACTTGATTAACCCCGTCCAGATTGGTCAAGGTGGAGCACTAAGCTATCCACAACTGAACGAAGCGCCGCCGTGCACCTCCGCCAAGCCTTAAGCTGCTGCTCGTTAGAAGAATTTCTCCGTACCGAGGCGTACCATGACGCTTAAAAAGCTAATGGTATTTTAATTTTGTCGGTATCTTAAACGTGTTCATTATTCTGTCAAGCGAGTTCGGCAGTCCGAAGTGCGTTCTCCGCCTCTTGCGGCCCCTCCGGTTTTTCTGCCCTCTCGGCAACGATGAACTCGGTTCCAACCAAACGTCGTGGTCAAGAACTGCAGGAAGGGCGCTCTGCAGCAAAAAGTATCAAAAGCGTAGGTATCAACCGCAATGGGGTCAAGGTGCCCGCAGATGGATTTTGGACGTACACATGAAAGAAAGCGCCGTTTAGCAGCAGCGTTTGGTACAGTAGGACGACTGAAGACCAAATCCTCGGGCAGGCTTTTTCCGATGGTTCTGCGAACAACGATATGTCCTGGAAAACAAGCGTTCACAGGCTTTACCAGGAAGCGGGGGATGGAAGCTGTAAGCGCCGAGCAATATCCTCCGGCGCGGCGAACTGATCTGGTGATGGGAAGGCCCCTGTCATGATGAACCCTGTGTTGCGGCAGGTGCTGCCGTCACACGGAACTTCGAACCTGCGAAAACTGAGAAAAGAGCTGAGCCAACGATTTGCATGGTAAAAGACATCGCCTCATACATTTGTCAGTTAGGTAGGAGGCGATGTCGGCTAATGCTTCTTATTCGGACCCGAACCTTTTTGCAGCGCGGGCCCCTAACCCGGCCCGGCTTACGTATTGGATCCAATCGCCTATGGCAGACTATGATAGGCTGGTGATTGCCTCTCGCGCATCTTGTATGTGACTGCCGCGCGCTGGCTTGGCGTCAAGTTGATATCACGCAGCATATAAGCGCTCAGATCCGAGGGATCATCTACCGGTATTGAGGTCCGCTTGGCGAAACTCGCCCAGGTAACCGCAAGAAGATTCAACCCGAAAAATCGCAAATCGGTCATGACACTCTCCATCGAGCAATCAATTGTGCCGTTGTGCGACCGGGAGCAATTTGAAAGGGGACATGCCAGCGAACCGCATGTCCCCCTCCGCGCATGGCTTAAAGTGCACCTTCCTTGTCAAGACGCTCCGCAACCGCAAGTATCGCCGCACGTAGCGTATCGACGATGAAGTCAACCTCCTCCCGCGTGATATTCAATGCCGGCGACAGCACATTGAGGTGTCCGATCGGACGAACAATCAGGCCACGACTCTCGCATTCGTTCGAGATGCGCTTGCCAATATTGAGGTCGTCGCAGAATGTCGCGCGCGTATCCTTGTTTGCTACGTTCTCGATGCACATCATCATTTTGCGGCCGCGGACTTGTCCTACGGTCGGAAGATCCGCGAGTTCGTGCATGCGCGTTTCGAAATAGACGCCGACATCTTTCACATGGCTCAGAAGATCCTCCCGCTCGATGATCTCGATGTTCTTCAATGCCGCGGCGCATGCGACCGGATGACCGCTATAGGTGTAGCCGTTTGCAAAATATTTGTCGTGCCCCTTCTCCTCGAGCACGGCGAAGATACGGTCGGAGAAGATCATGGCGCCCAAAGGTAAATAGGCTGAGGTCAGCCCCTTCGCGCAGCAGATGATGTCCGGGACGATGCCGAATTCATCATAGGATGCGAACCAGTGCCCGATACGGCCGAACGCAGTCACAACTTCGTCGGCGATATAGAGGATATCGTATTTCTTGCAAACTTCATAAAGTGCTTTGTGGTACCCCTTTGGCGGAACAACGACACCGCCTGAACCGGTGATGGGTTCCGCGTAAAAGGCTGCAATATTGTCAGCCCCGGCCTCATGAATTTTAGCTTCGAGCTCTGCAACGAGGAATTTCAGATATTCTTCCTCGCTGCCCTGGAAATCGGCCCGATATGCATTTGCCTCTGAAATATAATGAACCAGCCCTTCAGCATAGACAAATTCGCGCATTTTATCGAGTTGTTTGCCGCCCAGCGAAGCGGTCAGGAAGGTCGAACCATGATAGGAGCCGACCTTGGTGATGAACTGCCGTTTTGAAAAACGACCTTGGCAAGCGTGGTAAAACTGGGCCATGCGGGCCGCCGAATCGTTGGCTGTAGATCCACCGGTCGTGAACTGAACACGGTTCAAGTCGCCCGGAGCCAGCTCCGCAAGCTTGGCTGCAAGGCGCGTAGCCGGCTCGTTGGTCATGTCGGTAAAGCAACTCGAATAGTTGAGCGCCAGCGCCTGGTCGTAGATTGCACGAGCCATTTCCTCCCGGCCCAAACCAATATTGGTACACCAGGCACCACCAACAGCGTCCAGATACTTCCGACCCTTGTTGTCGTAGATATGACGGCCAGAGCCCCGATTGATGACCAGGACGTCCTCCTCCTTTTGGCCTCCCAGATGCTGCCATGGATGCAGCTGGTGCGCTACGTCGATCGCCGCTAGGTTGATGTTGTCAATTTTTGGCACGGTCATGTTTAACCTCTTGATGTAAAGCTGATATATATTCAGCAAGTGTTTTTCGATTGTTTCGTATTGCGCGGCGCGCTGGCGGTTCGGCTGCGCTAGGAACCTACCAAGGCTTTGATTTCGAGATAGTCCTCAAGTCCATAAGCACCGCCCTCCCGGCCGTTGCCCGACCTTTTGTAGCCTCCGAACGGAGCCTCTATGTCCCAGTCGGGATAATTGAAGTAGACCGTCCCGGCACGTAGGCCAGCCGCAAACTTGTGCCCCCGACCGATGTCGGAGCATTGCAAGTGTGCCGCAAGGCCATAGGGTGTGTCGTTGGCGATACGCAGGGCTTCCTCTTCGTCCCTATAGGCGATGATCGACAGGACGGGCCCAAAAATTTCCTCCTGCGCAATCGTCATGTCGCTGGTTACGCAACCAAACACTGTCGGCTTGACATAATAACCCTCGGTCAGCCCCTCCGGCCGCCCAGTTCCGCCAGCAACTAGCGTTGCGCCTTCGTCCATTCCGCGCTGGATCAATCCCTGGATCTTGTCGAATTGAGCCCTGCATACAACGGGACCAAGAATGGTGTTCGGGTTGCGAGGATCGCCCACCACCTGGGCCTCAGCCGCAGCACGTGCAATAGCAAATGCCTCGTCCTGGCGCTCAAACGGGACGAGCATGCGGGTTGGTGCATCGCAAGACTGTCCGGAATTTCCAAAGCATGCTTCAACACCGTTGCGCACAGCGCTTTCAAAGTCTGCATCGCGAAGAATGATGTTGGGGGATTTGCCGCCTAACTCTTGGGTAACGCGTTTGACGGTGGGCGCCGCCGCGACGGCAACCTGAATTCCGGCGCGGGTTGATCCCGTGAAGGAAACCATATCCACGTCCGGGTGTGCTGCCAAGACTTGTCCAACATCGGGTCCCGTGCCGTTAATGAGGTTAAACACTCCGTTTGGCAACCCGGCCTTGTCAACGACTTCGGCAAATATGATTGCGCTGATCGGCGATAACTCGCTTGGTTTCAGCACAACGGTGCAACCGACCGCCAATGCCGGTGCGACCTTGCAGACGATTTGGTTGAGCGGCCAATTCCAAGGCGTAATGAGGCCACAGACCCCGATCGGTTCCTTCACGACGCGGGTAGTCGAGAGCTTGCGCTCGAAATCATATTGACGAAGAGCCTCAATAGTGCCCTCTATGTGCTTTTGCCCAACCAATGCTTGCGCGTCGCGAGCAGCTGTCAGCGGCGATCCCATCTCCGTGGAAACAGCTTGCGCAATGTCTTCGTAGCGCTCATTGTAAGCGTCAAGCAACCGTTGGAGTATAACAAGCCGCTCTTGAACACTGGTCCGAGAAAAGGCCGGAAAGGCACTCTTTGCTGCGGCCACCGCACGATCGACGTCGGGCCCAGAGCCCGCTGAAATTTGCGCAAAAATTCTTTCATTTGACGGATCGGTGACGTCAAGCGTGCGGGGCTTGACAGGAGGAAGCCAGCGACCGTCGATATAAAAATTCAGATAGTTCTGCATTTCTCACCTATGTGGATTGACGAAATCGACAGCAAAGTTGCTTTCGTGGCTGCCGCAGATTGATGACCCGCAGTACCGATGGAAGTCACGTTTTATTGAAACTGGCGCTAGAAGCCGTTTTTGATGTTGTTCCATTCGGTATTCACGCGCGCCGCGTAGTCTTGCGGCATGGGAGCAATGAGATTGCCCTTCTTAAGCACATCTTCAGGCTCGCGCGTCAGTCCAATGGCCGAAAGTTGCTCATCACTTACACCGTTGAATGACAGCCGATTGGAGTGACCGTAACCCATGTCAAGCAGCAACTTCTCTCCGACATCCGGTTCCAAGAGACCGTCGATGATGTCATAGGCCTTGTCGAGTTGCTGTGATCGAGCCGCGAGTACCATTCCGCAATACCAGACAAGCGCTCCTTCCTTTGGGGAGGAAACATACCTGACGGGAATTCCCTGCGACGCAACCTGCGAGGAGACGTCGGCCCAGCTTAATGTGATCACAACCTCACCAGATGCCATCAACTGCGCCATGTCGACGGGACTTGCAGAAATCACACGGACGTTCTCGCGCAGCTTGCGGAGCGAACCTGCGACAGCCTTGAAACCATCATCGGAAAAATCGTCTAGCTTGACCCCCGCCTGAAGCATGCCGGCCGGCCAGACATCCGAGATATTGTCGAGCAGCGCGACTTTCCCCTTATACTTGTCCTCCCACAACATTGCGTAGCTTTCGCTGCCTTCGGCTATCTCCACCAAATCCGTTCGAAACGACACCGACGTGGTGCCCCAGTCAAAGGGAATCATGAATTTTCCGCCCTCGCCCGCGTCGATATCTTGGAGTGTCCCGATCACGTTCGGCCAGTTCTTGAGCCTGCCTACATCAATTGGCTGCAGAACACCTGCAGCGCGCCAGCGTGGAACCGAGGAACTGCAGCACTCAGACACATCGCAGATGAACCCTGCCAGCAGTTTCTGGAGGGTTTCCTCATCATCTGCAACGGGAACCAAAACGGGCAAAGAACCATGCTTTTTCTTGTAATGACCGTGCAGTTCAGGAGAACTAAAGTTGCCGTAGCCAAGATAGATGGCTTGATCATCAGCCCGGACCGAGCCAATTCGGGCCATCGGAAAAGCAAACGCTATTCCGGCTGTGGCGGCAGCCTTCATGAGATTGCGCCGATTTAGATCTGACTTTTTGATATGCGGACCAATAATCATCTTCAGTCTCCCGTTGATTTAGCCAATTGCGCCCTTTTCCTAAGAGCTGAAGTCGGCTGTTCCCGTGAATTATTAATTTAATAGACGATTTTTCTGATATATGTTAGTCGATATCCATCTGTAAAATAGATGGATAGCTTTTTTGAACTGGACATTTGAACAACTCAGGCAGTTTTTAGCGACCGCCGAACATGGGTCTTTTTCTGCCGCAGCACGGCGGATGAAAAAGGCACAATCGGCAATCAGCACGTCGGTTGCGATGCTCGAAACCGACCTCGGCGTTCGTTTGTTCGAACGCACCGGCCGAAGAACAACACTGACCGACGCCGGGGCCGTCATTCTCCTCGAAGCACAAGAGATACTGCGTCAAGCGCATCGCCTTCAGCAACGGGCAGACAGCCTCAGCGCGCATCGAGAGGCGAAATTGACAGTTGCAACGGATGAAGCCCTTCCGTTCAACGCTGTTGCCCATATGGCCCGGGCGTTCGCTGTAGAGTATCCTGCCATCGAACTGACTATGCTCGACGGCTCAGCGAGTGAGGTTGCAAACCATGTCCGTGGCGGGCGCGCGCGGGTCGGATTCCATTTCGACAGGGGTAGCATGCCGACAGCTTTCGCACAGAAGCAAATCGGATCAATTCGACAGGCGATCTACGTTGCGCCAACCCATCCGCTGGCAAAAAGCGGCCCTGTGAGCCGATCTGCACTTGCCGACCACCGTCAGCTCTTGCTTCATGCCGATGACGTTACCGAAGCACTTTATAGCCCAAGAGTGATCCGTTCCAACAGCCATTACAGTATCGCGGCTATGGTTGGAGACGGCGTCGGGTGGGCAATCCTCCCAACCAACATTGCTGAATTCCAGGGCCTTGATCGCCAGTTGGTGGAAGTTGCCTGCTCGTCGCTCGAGCTCTTGCCGTTAAATGTCAGAATGATTTGGCGTGAGGGCAGGGATCCTGGCCAAGCAGCGCGGTGGGCAGCGGAAGTGCTGACAAATCTGCTGCGAACTTAACCTCAGCGCCGAATGCCCTTCGGACCTGAGCAGCTGCAGCGTGTATCGGGATTGGCAATTGACGTCACTCTGATCCATTCCTGGACCAGGCGCCGTGCCATTTGAAATTCAACAGGCCCATTCATGAAAGCATCGTTGTCGTTGGTGGGTCCGGAAACAGTATTATCTTCTGTTGATCGCGAGATAAGGCTTTCCATTGCACCGTAAAGTTCATTTTCCTGATCAGGTGAGAAGGCTGCGTTGGCGATCACGAGTCGATCCGACCAAAAGGGCCTGCCCTCGAGCGGATTTGCGGTTAGAATGCCAGATGGAATTTCTGGCAGAGACACCCTGTTTCTTCGCATCGCGACCGCGATGTCACCGGCGATGATAGCCTCGTCCAGCTCGTGGCGCCGCATATCAATCCTGCGCGAATTATTTATCAGGGCCTGCAAGGCGTTGGAGGCGGCCTCTATTCCCTTATCACCATCAGCAGCTGTCACGCCCGCATAGGCCATCGCAATTCGCCATATTTCATCGATGCTATCGCTGATAACGATTTTTCCCCTGTAGCGGGTGTCCCACAGCACACTCCAACTTTCCGCTTTGTCGCCGAAGATCAAAGCGTCTTTCCGGTAGACAAAAGTTGTCGTGCCTCGTTCAATCGGCAAACTATAGCTCTGTCCGAGGCTCTGTCCGAACTCGGGCTGCTGTGGAAAACTGGCGGATTTCGCCCACAGGTTTGCTCGGTGCATATCGAGTGGTTTGATGAGCGACGCCATCCGCCAAGCCGGCACACTGCCACCGTCGATCAAGGCAATGCTGAAATGCGTGCCGGCAAGCACCCGTTCCAATCCTCGTTCACCACGTGGAATAGCAACAATCTGTACCGCCGTATTTCCCGAACGGGAAAAAGCAGAAAGCAGCTTCGACGCATTACGCGCATCATCAACCAGGAACGCAGGTGCCGTCGCGTACGCCTGCGAGGAGGCGGCTCCCAGTATGGCAAGCCCCATTCCAAGACATAAATCCCTGCGTGAAAAGGTGAAGTGTTCTCCCCGAGCGGTATTGAACACTCGTTTTTTCGTTCCCATGTCATTTGTCCGAAGTCGACCGGTGTTGCGTTTCAGGCATTTTGGCTCCTGCAGCAAACCCGATCAGGGCCTTGGTTTCCAAGAACTCTCCGATTGCCCAGACGCCGTGTTCACGACCGTTTCCCGACTGTTTAAACCCACCAAAAGGTGCGTAGACATCCCAGTCGGGATAATTCAGGCTTACCTGCCCGGCCCTGATTTTATGCGCGGTCCTCCGGGCCCGCTCGATATCGTGAGTCTGGATGTGAGCTACCAATCCGTAAACGGTGTCATTGGCAATTTCGATCGCCTCTGCCTCATCCTTGAAAGTCATAATCGAGACCACAGGGCCGAAGATTTCCTCTTTGGCAATGCGCATGTCGGGAGTAACTCCGGCGAAGACAGTTGGACGGATGTAATATCCACGATCGAGGCCTTCCGGACGGTCAGGTCCACCCGTGACCAAGCGCGCTCCCTCCGCAACTGCACTGCGAAGAATATCCTGGATCGACTCAAACTGTCTCCGGTTTGCCACAGGTCCAAGCGCAGATGAATTTAAACCCGGATCGCCAACGCGGAATACTTCGGCTGCCCTTTTGGCGTATGTGACAGCTTCTTCAAGCTTTTCCTGCGGAACCAGCATTCGGCTAAGTGCGCCGCAGGACTGGCCGCAATTGGCAAAGCACCGGTTGACACTTTCCGTAACCGCCTTTTCGAGGTCGACATCGTCAAAAATGATATTGGGTGATTTTCCGCCAAGTTCGAGAGCAACCCTCTTGACGGTATCCGCCGCAGCCTTTGTGATCGCCACACCGGCCTTCGTTGAACCTGTAAACGAAATCATATCGACGTCCGGATGGCGGGTCAGACATTCTCCGGCGCCGGCGCCATCACCATGCACCATATTGAAGACGCCTGGTGGGACACCGGCCGCGTCCATCACTTCAGCGAGAATTGTCGCGCTCAACGGCGCAACCTCACTTGGCTTTAAAATGATCGTGCAGCCCGCAGCGATTGCGGGAGCAACCTTGCAAAGCACCTGGTTGGTGGGCCAGTTCCACGGTGTAATTAGCCCGACCACCCCGATAGGCTCGCGCCTCACCTCAGTTGTGCTTTGTTGGATTTCGAAGGAAAATGTCTCGAGTGATGCAATTGTCGCTTCCAGCTGCGCTCTTCCGGTCCAAAACTGGGCCTCTCGCGAGAAAACCGCCGTCGATCCCATTTCCCGTGTCATGGCATCAACCAAATCATCCTCACGACGGGCATATTCCTCAAGTATCGCACGAAGCAAACCCAAGCGTTCGGATATCGAGACCTCACTGAAGGTTTCGAACGCATTCCGCGCGGCACACACTGCACGGTCGATGTCCTCTGCATTGCCTAGCGGCACCCACGCGAACGCCTCCTCCGTCGCAGGATTTATGACATCCAGTCTTGCGCTGCCCACGGGGGTGACCCAATCGCCATTGATGTAGAATTTGTGTAGATTGTTCATGTGATTTCTCCAGAAAAGCTGGTGCCGAGGCATATCGCCCAAGGCAATGGGGTCATTCCAGCCACGTCGGGCTGCCAAGTCCTTTTGATGAACCAACCTGCTGACAACGGCTTTGATAATAGAGTTCGGTCCATGTGATGGACGTTGTCCAGAATAAGCCGCTCTGCCGGTTTCAAAGATTGTCATGTCACACCGAATAAACAGGAACGCTGCGGCGTGCACGGCGGAAAGGCGTTTCAAGTGCGATATCGGCGCGCTGATTCCCATCCAGTTGCTGTCAGGAACTGCATGCGCTCATCAAGGAAAACATCCCCAGAATGAACTGGGCGAGGATCCTGAATCTCAAACAGCAGGTCGACATGTTGAAGTCTGGGGGCGAATTTAGAGCCGGCGGGCATTCGGCACAGAGCGAGGATTTCGTCGCCACATACCATCAACTTCGCCAGACGAGCGTGCTCAATCGCCTGTTTTAGCAGTGCAATCTTGTCTATCATCGTTGGTGCATTTAATCCTCCCGCCAGCAGTGCATTGCCCACCCGCAGCATATCGCTGCGGGCGGCATCTCCGCTCGTTCTGTTCAAGCTGCTTCGAGCCAGACCCCTTCTCTGATCATATCGTCCATTGCCGCCTTGATTGAGAGTTCCAGCGTCTCGGCGATGATATCAATCTGCTCACGCGTGATAATGAGTGGTGGCGAGAGCACAACCAGATGGCCCATCGGCCTCACCATCACGCCGCGGGCCCGTGTGTGGATGCCAACGCGATTGCCAATCTCGGTCGCCCATGGCATGGGAATTTTTGTCTTTTTATCAGTCACGAATTCTACGCACGCGACCTGATGGCTGCCGCGAACAATGCCGACGATTGGAAGATCCTCCAGCTTCGACAGCCGTGTGATCAAATAATCACCCAAGTCGCGTACATGCTCCAAAATACCTTCACGTTCAATGATTTCGAGGTTTTTGAGGCCAGCAGCACAGGCCACAGGGTGCGCCGAATAGGTAAAACCGTTCGCAAACTGCTTACCGCGGCCCTGGACGCCCGAAACCTCTGAATAAAGCTTTTCCGAGATAAACACTGCCCCCAAGGGCATATATCCCGAGGTCAAGCCCTTGGCCGACGTGATGATGTCAGGTGTAACACCATACAGTTTTTCAGTTGCGAAGATTTCACCCAGACGGCCGAATCCGGTAACGACCTCGTCACTGATGTAGAGAACGCCGTATTTTTTGCAAACTTCCCACGTGCGGCGCTGGTAGCCCTGAGGGGGCACGATCACCCCGCCGGACGCCATCAGCGGTTCGGCAATGAAGCATGCTACATTCTCTGGTCCTAATTCCAAGATTTTGGATTCGAGATCCGCGACTTTCTGATCACAGAATTCCTGCTCGGTCATCCCGTCGGGTCTACGGTACGGATCAGGCACCGGAAGATGGTGAACAGTGTCCGTAATGAAATCGAGATTTCCTCGATCGCCCGGCTTTCCAGAGACGGAGGCGGTCAGATAAGTCGACCCATGGTAGGCATAGTCGCGGGTAATGATGTGCTTCTTGCCAGGACGGCCAGTCGAGTTGAAATAGAATTGCACGAAGCGCAGCGCGGAATCAACTGCGGTCGACCCACCGGTTGTGAACAGGATGCGGTTAAGATCGCCAGGGGTATGCTTGGCAAGCTGGGCAGCGAACTCGATCGACTGTGGGGTCGCGGTCGGACCGAAGTTGGAGCAATAGGGAAGACGGCGCACCTGCTCGGCGATAGCCTGGACCATTTCCTCGCGCCCGTAACCGATGTTAACGCACCACATCCCACCGATACCGTCGAGCATCTTATGCCCGTCATTGTCGTAGATGTAGACACCTTGCGACTCTGCGATCACAAGCGGCTTTCTGTTCTCAATCTCACCCAGATCACCCCAGGGATGGAGGACATGGCTTCCATCCATGCGTCGCAGATAATCGTTCTCATATACGGAATTTATACTCATTATTGCTCCTCCCTTAAAACCTTTGACACCTTAAAAGCGCGAGCCGCCGCCGGCCCGCTGTGACAACCGCAGGCAGAAATACAACATCCAACAGGATTTGAAAACCTCTGGTATTGATAATTGGCAAGAATTTCGGTTATGATTGGAGCGACACGTCACCCTGCGTATTCTGAACCATGGAGGAGGAGCGCGGTTTGGCTATGGAGGAGGAACAAATGGCTACCAATCGCAATATACTTGGATCTGATACAGTCACTGGCCAGAATATTACCTCACCCGCGTTCACGCGGCGCCAGGTAATGAAGGGGTTGGCCGCCGCCGGCCTCGCGGCTCCCTTGGCGTCCTGGCCACACTCTCGAGCATTTGCTGCCAACGAGGCTGTGTTTTTGGGATTTGGAGCTTATTGCACGCCGGAGCTTCACACGCATTATCGCCAGAAATATGGAAGTAATCCCGTATTTATGGCGACCGGAGACGGCGAAGAAGCTTTTCAGAAGATGACCGCGGGCTTTCCCTTTGACGTCTCATACCGGTGCCTTGAGGAAGTGCCACGCATGGTTGATGCCGGGGTGATCAAGCAGATTGATACAAACCGGCTCAGCAACTGGTCCGCCATCATGGAGCCGCTAAAAAAAATCGCTGCGGACAGCGCAAAGGTTCCGGATTACTTTATCCCATTTGACTGGGGTTCGACATCGTTCACATATCGCACGGATCTTGTCGACATCGATCCGGATAACGAAACCTGGGACATCTTGTGGGACAAGAAGTACGCGGGCAAGATTGCTCTTGTTGAAAATCATATGGACCTGTGGCGTGTCACCATGATCCGGGCCGGCATTACCGAACTCGATGAGGCCGCGTTTAAAGAATTGACGCGCTTGCTCAGAGAGCTTCGGTCAAATGTGCGCCTGATCTCGGCAGACACCTCCACTTTGGCGCAAGCGCTTGCATCAGGTGAGGTTGCTGCGGCCATTACGTGGGCCGACGTGCCCAAGATGCTTGCCAAAGACGGTATCGCAGTGCGCTATGCCGCCCCGAAAGAAGGCACCCTCATCTGGAGCTGTGGGCTGGTGTTGTCTGCAAATCCTGCGCAAGAGGACAAGGGGTACGACGTCATCAATGGCATGCTGGAGCCGGACATCGGCGAGTACATTCTGGAGAATTTTGGCTACGGACATGCGAATCCGAAATCCTTCGAAAAGATTTCCGATGAGAACTTGGCCTCGATTGGGATGAGCAGACAGCCGGAAAAAATTCTCTCTAGCGGTCATCTGGCCAAACCATTCACCAATGAGATCGCCGCTCGCTTCAACGATGAGTGGACGAAAATTAAGGCTGGCTTCTAACGACCAGGCTGCGGTTCCCGCAAATGATTGGATCGCCTCCTTCGGCAGTGCTATCCTTTTGTCGTGTCCAGTCATTTGCGCAGCCCAGCGCACCTTGCAGACGCCGGAAGGCCAATCTGAAAACAAAGACACATATGAGCGGCATCCGACTTGTCAACCCGGCAATGGCAATGTATGAATACCAATAGAATTGAAAAACCATAAGTATCAAAAACTGCCTGGCCGGAATCGGCTTTCCGCTGTTGGGAGGGTTCAGGGCCATCAATCATTGATGATTCTCGGGAGGAATAAATTGCAATCGAGTGCGCCTAGCCTATCGGAACCAAGCGAGGTCCGACACATGACTTTGGCCCGCAAGCCAAGCGAGGCCCTTCGCGGTATCCTGTTGATCTTACCAATGCTCGTCATTGTCGGCGGACTAGTTCTGCTGCCGCTCATCTATATGATCGGGTTGAGCTTTTGGACGCAAAATGGGTTCACAATTACACACACCTGGACCCTCGACAGCTATTCGTCCGCCTTGCAAGCCCCGATTTTCCAGGCCCTGTTGTCGCGTTCGCTTTGGATAGCAGGCGCAACGACATTACTAACGATTATCCTTGCCTATCCACTTGCCTATTTCGTCGCATTCAAAGTTCATCAGCACAAGATGCTTTGGATCATCGCGCTGACTATTCCCACGTGGATCAGCTACCTGCTGCGAATTTTCTCCTGGAAGGTGGTGCTCGGGTACAATGGCCTTATTAACTCTGGGCTCATGTCGCTTGGCATCATCGACGCCCCTATTCAGGCCCTCGTCTACAACCCGTTCGCGGTCGTGGTTGCGCTGGTGCATGCCTGGCTGCCCTTCGCTCTTCTTCCAATCTACCTGTCGCTGGAAAAAATTGATCGATCTTTTCTGGAAGCGGCAGCGGATTTGGGAAGCGGGGCGATCGCTCGATTTTTGCGGGTGACATTACCGCTGTCGCTTCCAGGTGTTTCGGCCGCAGCTCTGGTTATCTTTATCCCTTCAGTCGGCGACTTCATCACTCCCCAACTGATCGGTGGACCAAATGGCTACATGATTTCCAACCTGATCGTAGAGTACTTTGGAAAATCAAACAATTGGCCTCTGGGCGCCGCAATGTCGATCATATCAATGATAAGCGTCGCCTTGGTCGTTGCAGTGTACTTTCTAATTCTCACATATTTTTTCAAGAGGCCGGGCAGATGACCACCAACTATTCCCGCGGTATTCTGACGACATATGTCGTGCTCATGATTGGCGTTCTCTATCTGCCGCTTATCCTTCTGGTAATATTCTCATTCAACGATTCAATCTTTATTGCTTTTCCGCTGAAGGGGATGACCCTTGATTGGTACCGCAAGATCCTCGACAACACGGCACTCCAGGACGCTCTGTACAACAGTGCAAGGGTTGCCGGCGCATCCTCGCTGATTGCAACGGTGCTGGCTGTATTCGCAGCTATGTCCGTCGTTAGATTCCGGTATCTTGGTCGTCGGCCGATTTCGGCCCTGATCATGTTCCCAATCGTTATGCCTGGCATCATTGTAGGAGTCTCACTCCTCTCGTTCTTGCTGATGATCGGTTTACCCCCCTCGCTGTTCAATGTTGTCATAGGACACGTATTGCTCGGCGCTCCGTTTGCATTTGCAGTTCTGGTTTCACGGTTTTCAGGGTTGGACAGGTCGTACGAAGAGGCCAGTCGCGACCTTGGTGAATCTGCTGTTGCAACCTTCCTGCGCGTTACAGTCCCTCTGATCTTGCCGGGTATAATCTCCAGCGCTCTCTTGTGTTTCCTGATCTCGTTCGACGATTTTCTTCTGGCGTTCTTTCTCTCAGGATCGGACGCAACGCTCCCGGTCTACCTTTATAGTCAACTCCGCTTCCCCAAAAAATTGCCTGAAATGCTGGCACTAGGGGTCTGCATCATCTTTTTCTCGGTGATTCTTATCATCATCGCCGAGAAATTTCGCAATCGTCCTATTGAAGGAAATTCTCAATGAATGCCACGCAATTTATTAGCATTCAAGGCGTTAGCAAATGCTTCGGACAGCTCGTTGGTGTCGACAATGTCAGCCTTGACATTCGACAAGGAGAGTTCTTTTCCCTGCTTGGCCCATCTGGATGTGGCAAAACCACTCTTTTACGCATGCTTGCAGGATTTGAAACGCCCAGCTCCGGCCGTATAGTGATCGATGGCCAAGATGTCACATCGGTTGCGCCGAATAACCGACCGACCAACATGGTTTTTCAGAACTACGCTGTCTTTCCCCATCTTTCAGTAAAACAAAACGTGCTGTTTGGGCTTCGCAAAGATCCTGGCTCGAAAACCGACAAGGAACAACGCGCGGAAGATGCGTTACGCCTTGTTGATCTCGTCGGCTACGGCGACCGCAGCACGGACAAGCTTTCAGGCGGCCAAAGACAACGTGTTGCGCTCGCCAGGGCACTCGTCAAACGTCCCAAGGTGCTTTTGCTCGATGAACCTCTGGCCGCCCTGGATAAGAAACTTCGCGAGCAGATGCATATCGAGCTGCGGGAACTGCAGCGGTCCGTGGGCATCACCTTTGTGCTTGTAACCCACGATCAGGACGAAGCGCTTGCACTGTCCGACCGCATTGCTGTCATGTTCAAGGGTCGCATCGCGCAGGTAGATACACCACAAAATCTCTATTGCAGTCCGGTGTCGAAGCAGGTTGGCGGCTTCATCGGCCAGATGAATTTTTTCCACGCGAATCAAAAGAGCATTGGTTCCAACGGAGTCCACCTTGACGTTACGGGCATCGGTCAGATCGTTGTCGGTCACGAAATGTTTAAAACGAACGGGCCGTTCAGTTCCGTTGCTGTAAGACCGGAGCATTGTAGTCTTTACGAAAACCATCCGGGTGATCATGATGCAGTCCGTGGCAAGCTCCGCTCCTCCACCTACCTTGGTGATCGCGTATATCATCAAATCGTGATCGAAAACATAGCAGAGCCAATTTTGGTATCCTCGCCCGCCGGTGCACTGAATGTAGCCGTTGGTACAGAGCTTTGGTTTAAGATCGAACAATCCGGCTTGGTGCTTGTGCCGTAATCCTGCCGCCAAAATGAGTGGTACATTGAAAGATATTGGTCCAACTGTTTAAAAGGCAGAGTGGCAAATACCCAGGCGAAATGCTCCATCACTAGAGCCTAACGACAGACCATTGCCGATCGAGGATCGATGAGAGATGGTCATCTCTCATCGATCCTCTTGTCCACTCATGTTCGACACAATCGGAATGGCGCCGGGTCACAACCGGCAATAAATCATCTGCAACGGGTGGTGTACCTCAACAACCGATGCCCGATAAATCGATCTGTTGGACTGTTGCCGGCAGGGCAGCTTGGTCCATGCTTGAACACCGTGTGCCCGCTCGATCTTGATGGACTTCACGCGGTGACCCAGGATCTGGTCCAATGGGCCGCGGCCGCGGAAAGAATTCCACGATTTGGTGGAGCAAGCGCATTTTCGGCGTAAGGTGCGCCCGGACGGGTTTTTGCACATTTCCGCCCGCCAAGACGCAAGGCGCATACCGACGCGACCCCGTTTAAGATATTCCCCTGCCCGGGTTAAAGTGCGCCGTCCGTCAAAGAGAAGGCGTCAAATATGGTTCTAGGCGAGGCACGGTAGAGCAATCTTTCTCGCCATGCCACGAATCGACATCTGATCGTAATATCGCACCATATCACCAGCCATGCCAGAGCGCACACCATTTTAAGTGACAGGTTCCTCCAGATCTGTCATCTCCGAGTGACGCGCGGCATCAGCAATAGGGACGCTCATCGCTCGTCATTGACGTCACTTGGCAATTTTCCAGTCCGAGACGATTGCTCCGCCACCTCGGACTGCACAAACCGCAGTGAAGTGCCGAGGCGTGCCGCTGCAATCGCAGCGGTCAAGCCCACGTCAAACAATGGGACACCTTTGGCAGACGGCTCAATCGGCGGGCGCTTTTTGTGAAGTAGTTTGGACACGTGAAAATTCCCTCTTGCAGGACGTTGAGTGCTGGGCTAGTCTTAGATACCAACGGAACTCTAGTGCTTATAGCATTTACATATGCCCGGTGTCACGCGGCCGACGCATTGTAAATGGAACTGATGGTGATTAACGGTGCTGGACGCGCCTGCAGCGAATGAGGTGAATACAGCTGGCGCGAGCTAGATTGGTCAGCGTGGATATTCCGTGCAGCTTGCCCGGGCCGGGCTCAGCTTGCGGACCTGCCGGAATGCAGGATCGGAAAGTATGTACTCAGCTACACGTCGCAAGTTGAAACCAGAAGCGGCCGAAATAGGAAGAAGAGGAGACTATTATGTTGGAAAGCACGACTTCAGCGGGTGACGAAGCAAAAGAGTCGCTGTGGCAACTTCGTGTCGATCTCGCCGCAGCCCATCGTATTGCTGCTGTCCATGGATTTACGGAAAGCATTTACAATCATTTTACGGCGGTCTCGAGCGATATTCCCGGCCGTTTTTTGACGCTGCCATTTGGCATGCACTGGTCAGAAGCAACGGCGAGTTCCTTGCTGGAAGTTACATTCGACGGAAAGATTGCCAAGGGTGATGGGGATTGCGAACGTTCCGCATTCAATATTCATGCGCCGGTGCATCAGGCGCGGCCGGATGCTGCGGCAGTATTTCATACTCATATGCCGTACACCACCGCGCTGACGCGCTTGGCGGATCAGCGCCTAAAGCCGATAGGCCAGACAGAAGTAAGCCTTATTCCGCAGATTGCATATGACGACGACTATCAGGGATTTGCGCGTAGTCCGGACGAAGGCTATCGCCTGGCGCGTGTTCTGGGCGAAAAGAACATCCTTTTCATGGGGCACCATGGAGTTCTGGTGTTGGGAAGCAGCATTGCTGATGCTTATGATCGACTCTATTATTTGGAACGTGCCGCGCAAGTCCAGCTTTACGCGATGTGGACGGGTCGTGAGATCCGCGAGATTTCTCCGGACATACTTGCAAAGACTCAGACACAGTTCGGGACGGTCCGGAAGTATCGAGGCAAAACAGATGTCGAATTGCATTTCGATGCACTCAAACGCCTGCTCAAGGGCCCGGCCAAGCAGGATTTCGACGAGTAATCGGAACAACAGACAGATGAAGGAGATCGTTGCGTGACTTCAAATAGACGACAGCTTCATCTTGGAGCGTTTGTATATGGTACAGGGTCATTTCTCGCTGGATGGCGTCTTCCAGGCGCGTATGACGACAACGAGAACATTCAAAACCTGTGTAAGATCGTGCAAGCAGCCGAACGCGGCAGGTTTGATCTTGCGTTTTTTGCCGATAATCTGGCATATAATCCGACGGCCCACCCGTCGGAAGTCGCCAAGATCGAACCGACCACATTGCTGGCAGCGCTTGCCATGTGTTCGGAGCACATCGGCTTGGGAGGAACGGTCTCCACAACCTTCAGTGACCCTTTCAATGTGGCACGGCAGTTCTCCTCGGTCGACCACATTAGCGGGGGCCGCGCCGCGTGGAACGTCGTCACGAGTTCGTCTGACCAGGCTGCGAAAAACTTCGGCAAGGCCCTCGCGTCGCATGAAGAACGCTATAAGATTGCAGATGAATTTGTTACCGTAACCAAGAAACTCTGGGACAGCTGGGAAGACGACGCATTCGTTCGAAATCGGGACACCGGCGTATTTTTTGATGCGGCGAAAGTCCACCATATTGAACATAAAGGGAAATATTTCTCTGTCGACGGTGCATTGAACTCCTCTCGTCCTCCGCAAGGCTATCCTGTGATCCTCCAAGCCGGTTCCTCCGATTCTGGCATGGATTTTGCTGCCAAGCATGCGGAGGTCGTTTTCACTGTCCAGCAGGATATTGACGAAGCGCGTGAGTTCTACGCTGACCTGAAGCGCAGGGTCGCCGCTGCGGGCCGGGACCCTGCTCACTGCAAAGTCATGCCGGGCATTTTCCCTGTCCCCGCTGCAACAACCGAACAGGCCCACCAGAAGCTGGACCAGCTTACCTCGTACATCGACGAAAAGCTTGCTATGGGAACAATATCTGCACGATTTGGGCATGATATGTCCCAATATCCATTGGATGGGCCCCTGCCCGATTTGCCCAAGTCGGAACTCAGCCAAAGCTATTCGCGTGTTATGTTCTCCCGGGCCGAACGCGAAAATCTATCATGGCGGCAAATCTATAATTTGATGGCTGTTGGAAGAGGATTCATTATTCCTTGCGGGACGGGCGAAGAAGTTGCCGATGTCATGGAGGAATGGTTTGTGAAGGAAGCGTGCGATGGCTTCATCGTTACACCATCCGATTATCCCACCGGCTTTGACAACTTTATCGACCTGGTCATTCCGGTCCTCCAGGCGCGTGGGATATACCGCAGGGACTATCAGGGCAAGACGCTGCGGGACAATCTCGGGCTGCCTCGGCCAAAAGGAAGAAGTGAGCTAGGACATACGAAGACCGCCACCTCCCCGGTCGGGAAGGGGCGGCTTTGAAGAAGCCGCCCCTTCTTTATTGAAGAGAACCATCCCGCCTGTCTTGTCGATTGGCACAAAAGTCAAACACCCGCATTCAGCCACCGCTGTTGAACCTGTGCCGGGCATGTCCGACGGGAGGCATACCAACAAAGGCCGCTGCCTTCGCTGGCCTGTCTATTACCCATCGCGGAGCCAGGCCGCAACTGATCCACCAGCGGATTTGGCGGTGCGAAGTGCGTTCTCGATTTGTGTGGTACCCTCAGGCGTTCCGGTTTTTTCCGCCACGATAAACTCGGCTCCCGTGAGACCATGATAATCGAGAATAGATTTCAGAAACGGCTCCTGAAAATTGCCTGGATCCGTTGCTGCAATCGAAATCGCGCGCGTTATGACGACAAAAACACGCCGCCGAGTCACCAGACCTTCGCGAGCGTCCTTTGAGGGAGAATAGGTCCGGCCCTTCCAGTTAAGATGATCAATCCACGCCTTGATTGAAGAAGGAACGGTAAGACTGTACATTGGCGCCGAAAGGACCAGCACGCTGGCTTTCTCTACTTCGGTAACGATCGCATCGTGAGCGCCTATCAGGTTCTCCTGCTCGCTCGTACGTTCATTCATGTCGGTCGCGTGCGCCTCGATCAGGGCATTTCCTGCGTGCGGGATGGTCGCCGCAAACCGCTCGGTGACCGACACCGACGGAATTTCTTGCTTGACCTGGCTGGTCAGAGCCATCGCGATGCGCCTTGAGGTCGAATTTTCAGTGGGAAGGCCGCTTGTGACTAGAAGAATGTTGCTCATTGAACCGCTCGCATGGAGTAATCTCATCCTATCAGACTTTAGAAACTATAAGTATCCCAATTGCTGATCAGGATGTCAATGCGTTTTCAGGCTTGAATATCACCTGGCCACATATCGCTTTACATCCTTACATTTTTCAAATACCTTTAGTATGTGACGCACTCCGATAACCAACTCTGCGATAGAGTTCCTGGCGATACCACCAAAAACGAACCATGTTTCCAAGGTAGAACAGATGACAAATTCAACCCCGTCTGCAAATATCGATCCCGCAGATCTTCGTCGTTGTTTCGGCGCATTCGTCACGGGGGTTACAATCGTGACAGCGAGCGACACTGACGGCAACCCTCAGGGCTTCACCGCCAACTCCTTCACATCTGTGTCTCTGTCTCCTCCTCTCGTCCTGGTTTGCCTGGCCAAGACGGCAAAATCCTACCATAGCTTCGCCAATTGCAATTCTTTTGCGGTCAATATCTTAAGTGAAGAGCAAAGAAATACCTCGAGCCGTTTCGCAAAGAAGGGTATCGACAAGTTCGAGGACGTCGATTGGTCGCCCGGTGTTCTCGGGGCGCCCCTTCTTGCCGATAATCTTGCCACGCTCGACTGCAAGCTTTACTCTCAACATGAGGCCGGAGACCACGTGATCCTCATCGGGGAGGTTCTCGCCTACTCAACAGCATCCAAGCGTCCGCTGGTCTACGCGCAAGGGAGTTACGTCTCCCTCAGCATACAGCAGGATCTGCTGAACAAATCTGCGCCTGGAAGCGCTACGCTGGGATGTATCGCGCTGCGTGAGAGCAAGATTTTGCTTATACGGAGCGCCGATGGCAAAAACTGGTCATTGCCCGAGGTGCAGATGACCGGCGACCCGCAGGCGGGCTCGCTGAACCAGCTATTCAAGCGAATCGGAGTAAACGTCCAGCTATCGTTCCTCTATTCAGTCTTTGAGCTCAAAGAAACAGGGCGGATGGTGATTATTTACCGTGCCTCATTGCTGTCGCCTCCGAACCAGACTGACGACATTCGTCTCTTCTCACGGGAAGAAATACCGTGGGATGACCTGACGGCTTCGAGCGACGCATCGATGCTTAAGCGCTTTTTTAAAGAAGCAGAACTCGACCAGTTCGGAGTTTATGCCCAGCTTAACGATATCGGCAATGTTGCCCGTATCGGCGAAGCACCCGCCTCTTTCGGCCAGTACTATGATGCCTTGAGCAGCAGCGAAAACACGGATTCACAAACTCTCCACTCCGGTTCCGAAAAAAAATAGCAGGGCAAGGCGCACATGCAGGCATTTACGGCCCGGGTTTCCCGTGGCTGGCTTTAAAGGGAAGGCTGCATAACGCAGTCGGCAATCAAATTCGAGCAAATCCCAAGTTATATAACGCACGGGCTAAGAAGGCAGTTCCGCCGCCACAGCCATGGCCTCAAAACTGCGTGCAACTGAGTGAGGATCGACGTCTCTTGTGATGACCACCACCTCGCAGCAGGGAGCATGGCTTGCCGGCACAATCGTTCGCGCTGCCGGATAGGCCACGCCAGAAACGCAATGAACCGCAAGGGAGTGGTTAAGGCCGGCGATCTTGAATATTCCCTTTACCCGCAAAATCGCATCCCGGTACGTGTGGCAGATTTCATACAGCCATTCAGTGAGCGCTTCGAGCCGTACCGGGGTTGCACTGCTTAGATTAATGACCTGAACATTGGCCGTATGCGAGGCAGACGTCGTCTCGACGGCAGTAAATTTCCGCCTCCCCGCACTTGCGCGGCCAAGAGCTTTCAAAAGCTCATCATCGGAACAGGCCCCATCAAGAATCGGTGCATGTGCATTTATTTTCCGTGCGGCACGAAGCAGCCTCTCCATCGCCTCCGAACGCACAAGAGACGACTTTGTCACGACAACGAGGTCTGCCGCCGCAAGCTGTTGTCTGGCCTCTACAAACCTTCCCAACTGGTCTTGGCCATGGACTGCATCCAGGGTCGTCAGGATCGTACCGGATTCGATGTTGTTGGTTTCTCGGCCGGCGCGCAGAACAGTGGTCATTGCCGCCATTGGGTCAGCAAGACCTGTCGTCTCGACAAACAGTGTATCAAAATCCGGAACCTCGCCACGCGAACGCCGATGCATCAGCATTTCCGTAGCGGCTTCGACCTCGTCACGCATGGCGCAGCATATACATCCGCCGGCAACAAGTTGGACTGGCCGGTCTGCCGCTTCAACGAGCCGCTGATCTATGCCGATGTCAGCAAACTCGTTGATTATTACCGCAGCAGAATTCGGCAATACGATATCGATGACGCGCCGCAACAGAGTTGTCTTCCCGCTGCCCAGGAAACCGGAAAGAAGGATCAGTCGTGGAGCTTTCATCAACGGGTACTTTCCAAAAAATGTATCAGCAGGCTTGCGGCAAGGCCGGGCCTGGGATAGTATTGCAAATACCTCAAGAATTCCAGTACTATTAGCATCCTCATGCAGCGATTGTGTCGCTGTTCACCCGAAAGGTGATTACTGCGTGAACAGTTTTCCTTCCCAATCAGACTGTGTGCTCTCCAAGACCGATTTGCTGTCTGTCATCGACTGGCATATGCATTGCTGGCTTCCTGAACACCTCGGCGACTGGAAAACAATGCTTATAAGCGGAAGCGCCCACAAGGCATCTCCCGAGCAATTCGAGAATATCCTCAAGACCAGCGGCATCGGTGCCTGCCTGGTCGTCGGACTGCAAAGCAGAGCAATCGAACTGAACATACCAAATGAGTTCATTGCCGAGATTGCCGCACGCGACCCTGGCAGGCGGATCGGCGTGGCCTCCATCGATCCGAACGACCCTGACGCACTGCGCAAGGCCGACGAAGCTGCTGTGATGGGCTTGAAGGGCATCAAGCTCTCGCCTCCCTATCAGGATTTTCATCCACATGCGCCTGAAGCCTGGGATTTATACCGGCGCGCTGACGAACTGGGACTGTTTCTCGTCTTCCATCAAGGCTGGGTCTTCGATCCGAGATGTCTGATCGAGAACGCGAATCCCATATTGCTTGATCGAGTAGCAGCCGCCTTCCCGAAGATGAAGATCATAATTGCCCACCTTGGACAGCCCTGGCTATGGGAAACGATCAGTGTGATGGCCCGCCGCAAGAACGTGTTTACCGATCTTTCGGCCAGACTCGGGAAACCTTGGCAAGTCTACAATTTCCTGATGTCTGCTGCCGAATACAATGTGGCCGACCGAATCTTGTTTGGGAGTGATTTCCCGATTCTTACGCCGCAAGAGTGCCTGACCAAGCTGTTTTCGATTAATGAGACGCTTTCCGGCGTCCACCCTGTTTCGATGGATCTTCTGCGTTCGATCGCTATGGAGCGCCCGCTGTCCCTTGTTCTTGGCGAAAGGCCAATGCCGCGCCCTGCTGATCAAAGATCAACCCGATGAGACAGTGTAATCCGTGTCAATCAATTCGTGGCGATTGCCCAAGTTACCCATCGCCAGCCACGGCAAGAAGGTCAACGGCCCGAGCGTGCTTTCATCGCAACCGCAGCTTTCGCCGGGTTGCGCGCGTTCTAAGCCCTGATGCAGCGCGGCAATGGCGCTGGCAGTGCCGCAAACAGCGACCGGCGGCGAGACCGATCTCTCACCATTCACCTGAACTGGAAGGGTATACTGGAGTATCAACATGAAAAACTGCACATCCTTTTACATCAACGGCAGATGGGTCAAGCCAACGCTGGCGAGGCATCTTGACGTAGTCAATCCTTCAACAGAAGAACCCTGTGGCACTGTCGCGCTTGGAAATGACGTTGATGTTGACCACGCTGTACGTGCGGCGCAAACTGCGTTTCAAGAATGGTCGACCACGTCTGTGAAAACGCGGATCAATGCTCTGAACGCCATTGTTGACGGGTTCGACCGCAGGCATAATGACTTTGTGGAGGCCGTGTCAGAGGAAATGGGCGCGCCGCTTTCGCTTGCACATAGCGCCCAGGTTCCGAACGCGCGCAAGCAATTTGCAATTGCCAGTTCGGCGCTGGCTGAGTACCAATTCGAGAGTCGCCTCGGTACGACCCGGGTGCTGCGCGAGCCCATTGGTGTTTGTGGTTTTATCACGCCGTGGAACTGGCCTTTAAACCAGATTGCCTGCAAGGTCGCACCAGCGCTGGCTACCGGCTGTACCATGGTTCTGAAGCCGTCTGAGATGGCACCTTTCTCCGCACAAGTCTTTGCCGAGGTCATTCACTCGGCTGACATTCCTGCTGGCGTATTCAATCTTGTCCATGGCGACGGTCAAGGCGTCGGTGTTGCGCTGGCGAAACATTCAGGGATCGATATGATCTCATTCACGGGTTCTACACGCGCGGGCATAGATGTGGCGAGAAACGCTGCGGAGAGCGTAAAGCGCGTCCATCAGGAACTCGGCGGCAAAAGTCCGAACATTATTTTGGACGATGAACTATTTGCAAAACATGTGACGATGGGAATTTCCCGAATCATGGTGAACAGCGGGCAGTCGTGCAATGCTCCTGCAAGAATGCTTGTTCCCTTGTCGCGGATGGACGAGGCAATAGAAATAGCACGAATTGCCGTCAGCGAAATCTCCGTTGGCAGTCCTCGATCGGACATCAGCATGGGACCCGTTGCATCGAAGTCGCAGTGGGAGAAAGTCCAAGCCTATATCGACAAGGGCATCGCTGAAGGCGCAACCCTTGTCGCCGGCGGCTCTGGCCGTCCACTTGATCTTGAGCATGGCTACTTTGTCAGACCGACCATTTTCGCTCACGTTAACAACGACATGACGATCGCTCGAGAGGAAATCTTTGGGCCTGTCCTGTCAATCATAGGTTATGACACTGTTGATGACGCCGTCCGAATTGGAAACGACACAGAATTTGGCCTTGCGGCCTATGTGAATGGCGCAGATCTGGATGCGGTCCGCGCTGTCGCAAGACGGCTTCGCGCTGGACACATCACGCTTAATGGTATGACAGACCTTGCCGCGCCCTTCGGCGGCTACAAGAGAAGCGGAAACGGGCGGGAACGTGGTGCCTACGCCTTCGACGACTTTTTGGAAATCAAAGCTGTTCTCGGTTATGATCAATAAGCGGCGTGGACGGAATCCGGATCATCAATTCTGCGACTACAGTTCACGATGACCTACGGTTTGGCGGAGAGACCGGTAACTTTAAATTCTTCATGCTCCGATGCAAGGAACTGTTGAGCAGTTCCGGCATCGCAAATGCCGCATCCAGTGGTACTCTTGATTGATTATGATGACGGAGCTAAGGAGGTTTTCGAAAAATGGCCGGGGAAATATGAGTGCCTAACCTATCACATACCGCGACAGATCCATTCTATCGGATTCACGCGAATCTCTACCTTGGTCAAGATCCAGAGACGGGAAAAGTAAAAGGACAAACCTGCATTGAGGTCTTTTCCGTCGCCCCGACGAAACGCCCGGCGCCCTCAGATTCCAATCTGATCGATCTCCCGCTGATCTGAGGATCACCACCACTTGCTATCACGGTAATTTGAAGCGCCTCCAACTAAAACGCCTACCCAAGACCAACACCGCACAATTTGTCCCGAAGATTTATTCTATGTCAGAGGCTGCCGATACTGAGTTACCCTGACCATTTTTAGTTCTTTGGTTTTCTCACTTGGCGGTGACAGCAAGCGACGATGGTCAGAACTACCTTGGCGGTTAGACAAGCCAAAACGACCTTCAACAGATCCGCCATTACGAAGGGGTAAAGTCCGTAGCTGAGGGCCTTTGAAAACCCATAAAGACTGCTCAGGTATGCCACGCCGAAAGCAAAAATGATTATGTTCCCAAGGTAGGCGACCAGTAGTCGGCCAAGCAAAGATTTTCCAGCCCCACGGTCGATCAGCAGTCCCATGACGCCCGAGGCTGCGAAGAAGCCGAACAGATAACCACCTGTTCCGCTGATGAACACTGCCGGACCGCCTGTGAAGCCAGCGAACACTGGCCAGCCCAGCGCACCTTCGATGAGATAAAGACCCACAGTCATTGTTGCCAGCCGAAAACCGAATGTCAGGCCGACGAGCATGACCCCAAGCGATTGAAGGGTCATGGGGACGGGAAAGAATGGAACTGTAATTTGCGCCAATACTGCTAGAAAGAGGCTCCCGGCAAACGCCGAAAACACGATGCGAATTGCGTTCGGGCCAACAATATCCCGTATACTGTTGGCGGTACCTTCGAAAGTAACTGTCATGAATGATATCTCCTTTATTGAACTCTATCTATCACTAACATCCACAGCGGTTGGTCGCACTTTAAGGTATCGTGTTGTCAGGCCAGTTGGTGCTGATATGTGGGTGATCAAGGTGTTGCGGATTGTTCACAATCAAGCCGAGAACCCGTGGAGGCGTGAGCGGTAACTCGTTGGCGGGCTTGCCTATTGCGCGCGAAACCGCGCAGGCAATAGTTGCTCCGACATTCAGGATCGGCACTTCTCCGGCTCCTTTCACTCCAAGTGGGCCGATCGATGGCGCGCCCTCATGAAGCTCAATCTCGACTGGAACGGCATCCAGTGCCAACGGCAATCGATAGGTTTCGAAGTTGCTCTGCAATATTCGCCCGGCGGGCCCCACGGACATTTCCTCATGCAGTGCGTAACCCAGCCCCTGGACCACACCGCCCTGAATCTGGCCATAAATCGCTCTTGGGTTAATCGCGCGCCCGACGTCTTGCACAACGCGGTAATGCAGGACGTCTACATGTCCCGTGTCCGGATCGACGGCGACCTCGCATTCGTGAACCGTGAAAATCGGAATATCAATGGCATCAATGAAGTGACCCATGGCGCACCCGGCCATCGCCTGGACGCCTGGCGCCGTAAAAGCGCCGGTGCCCGATACCGGTCCGATAGTGTTCTGGATATGCGACGCTACCGAGGCGATCGTCATGCCCGAGCCTTTCACGCCGCGGATTGAAACGCGCCCGCAGCCTAGCTCAAGGTTTTCCGCTGGCGTCTGCAAAAGCTCGCTTGCGGCGGCCAACAATTTTTTGCGCACCTCTTCCGAGGCGGCCGTGCTGGCGGCGCCAAGAGAAACAGTCGCACGTCCACCGCCGACGCCGAGGTCAAAGCCGGCGGCATCAGTATCAGCCCCTTTGACGATCACATCTTTCGGCGCAATGCCGAGTTTGGCTGCGACGAGCTGTGGCAGGGAATGCATCATCGTTCCCGACCCGATTTCAACTCCGGAGGTAATCAAGGTCGCACTGCCATCGATATTGAGATTGACGGTCGCAGCCGATGGTCCAACGAAAACGAACCATGTGCCAACGGTCGTTGCGCGTCCGAAGAGACGCCTGTCGCCATCGTGCTTGTGTGCCGGCGCCTTTGCCCTTAGCGCGTCCATCTTCTCCAGCATTGGACGCAGCACTTCGCCTTCGAATACCTGCCCCGTGGAGCCAATGTCGCCGTCACCCAGTACGTTTCGACGTCGAAACTCCATCGGATGCATGCTGATCGCCTCGCAGATTTCGTCGGTATGCCGTTCGAGCGCAAAGGTGTTGTATACTCCGTTGCAGGCGCGAAACGCTCCGTTCGGCGCTGTATTGGTATAGACAGCCCGGCTTGAAAGGCGAACAGAGCCCAGCCTGTAGTTGCCACCGAGCGTATGCGCCGTCATAGTCGTCAAGAAGATTTGCTCACCGCCATAAGCCCCGCAGTCCATCAGCACAGTGGCCTCTCTTCCGACGATTTCGCCTTCTTTCGTCACAGCCGAGCGGATTCGAATCTCGGCGTTCTCTCTGCAGAGGCAGGTCAGCATTTCCTCGTTACGCGAGTTGACGAGACCAACGGGACGACCAGTTTTGCGGGCAAGGATCGCGGCGAATGGTTCCAGCGAGCAATCGAATTTAAGGCCAAACGCGCCGCCGACCGGTGGAACCGTCACGCGGATCTGCGATGCCGGAACGCCAAGCGCCCGTGCCGTCACATTGCGCACTGTCCAGGGAACCTGGGTAGATGTCTTGATATGGAATCGCTCGTCCTCAAAGGTCGCGACGACAGCCCTGGGCTCAAACGGCACATGATTCTGCCGTCCAACCGTAAAGCAGCTATCGATGATCGTGACGTCGGGACGGGCGAAGGCCGCTGCGGTGTCACCCCGCGCGACCTTCGCCTCCCATGCAACGTTGCCGCCGCGTGCCGCACCTTCGAGCAAAACTTCGTAGGATTTCCAATCCTTGTGGATGAGCGGCGCGCCTTCTGCCAGCGCCTCGGCCATTGTCAGCAACACCGCCAAGGGTTCCAGCTCCAGCTCGATTGCCGCAACCGCCGCCTTCGCCTGTTCCAGCGTCTCGGCCGCGACAGCAGCGATCGGTTCGCCGTCATAGCGGATGATCTCCCTGGCGAAGAGCGGATGATCGGCGATGCCGATGCCGAAGAAGCCGGGCGCGTCTTCCGCTGTCGCGATAGCGCGCACGCCCGGCATCTTCTTCGCCTTCGACAGGTCCATACGCACGATGCGGGCAGAAGCAACTTCGGATCGCAGCAGAACCGCATGCAGTGTGCCAGGTTTAACGTGATCGATCGTGTATTGCGTGCGCCCCCGCAGTTTGTCGCGCGCATCGCGGCGCGCAAAGTTCATTACAGCGGGTTCTTTTACCTCAACCGTCATTGATCGATCTCCACGGCGGTCTGCATGGACTGGACAGCATCGATGATACGTTCGTATCCAGTGCAGCGACAGATATTCCCGACAAGCGCCTGCTTGATGTCGTCGCGCGTCGGATTTGGGTTGGCCTGCAGAAAGGGCGTGAGCGTCATAACCATGCCCGGGAAGCACATGCCGCATTGCACGACGTCATGATCCTCGAACACCTGCTGCAGCGGCGTGAGATCGCCCTCGATGCCGAGGCCCTCGATTGAGGTGATCTCGTAGTAGGCGGCAAGGCCGGCCGGTTTCAGACAGGACGGGGTCGGGACGCCATCTATATGGACCATGCAGGCGCCACAGAAGCCTTCGCGGCACACGGCCTTTGCGCCAGTGAGCAGCATTGCGTCGCGAAGAACATCGACCAGCGGCGTCATGGGGTCGCCATAGAATGCCCGCTCCTCGCCGTTGATCATCAGGTTCACCGTCATCGAGACCTCCAGTTGTTTAAGCGAGCAAATCGTTGAAGGCGCGCCGCACCAGCTCCGGCACGACCTTAACCCGATACCAGCCAGGCGCTTCCACGCCATCGCGGCCATGCAACTCGCCGCTGCGTTCTGCGGCAATCGCGGCAATACCCTCGGGATTTATCTGCGCCCCCCGTATCGCTTCTTCCAGGCTTTTCCAACGCCGGGCGACAGGTTCGACAGAGCCAATTGCAATTACAGCCCCCGCGATTCTGCCGGCGGCATCGAGACTTGCGGAAACACTGACGATCGCGACGGGATAGTCACCGGCTTTTTTCAGGGGTAACCGGATATGCGTCGAAGGATGCGACGACCGTGGAACAATCACACGCGATAGAATGCCTGTCTGTCCGATATCCCTGATGGCAAGGAAATCCTCGAGTGGCAATGTCCTGTTTCCGGCCTTTGTCACGATTTCGACGGAAGCCGACAGGCACAACAGCGCCGGCACGAGGTCTGCCGCGGCAAAGCGTGAACTGCAAATATTGCCGCCCACCGTCGCCATGGCGCGGATCGCCGGATTGGCTGATTTGGCGGCCGCATGCGCCAACGCGGCAAGACCCGGCGAGCCGGCAAGCGCCTCTGCGAGTTGCCGATGCGTTACGCCCGCGCCAATCCGGATCCGGTCATCCGCCATCTCGATTTTCGTCATGCCCTCCAGGCCGGCGATCGAAATGTAGTGTCTCTCGTCGGATTCGTCGCGATGATCGGCCCGCATGATCCAGGTGCCCCCTGCGAAGAATTCCGCAGCCGTCCCGAAACGCTCAAATATCTCCAGCGCGTCGGCTAGAGAGCTTGGAATATGGAGCTGGCGTTTGGCGGGAGGCTTCATGGCATGGCTCTCTGGGGTATTGATGGGATCAGGGTCGCATCAGACACGCCGGGCAAGCCAGACGATATCTGGTTCAGTCTGTGGTCATGGGCATGGGGATGGAGATCAAGCTGTACGACCTGCGTCAGGATCGACAGGGCGATGTCTGCGGCACTCTTCGAGCCACCGAAGATCCCGGCCGGGCCATGGATGCGATCGATATCCGCGCTCTTGAAGACTGCCGGCAACAGTTCCTCTTCCCAATCGTGATCATGAAACAGGAAGACGATGGCCGTTCTCGCATCAATGGCGATTTCGGGCGCGCGCCATTGATTAAACAGGCGAACGATTTCAGCACCGGCCTCCTCGCCGTCCTCGTCCACCGCCATCTGGGCTCCGAGCGTCCGGGGCGAAGCGCCATCGATCAAAACGAGCGTGACGAGAGCAAGGCGCTTGCCCGACTTTGGCGCTTCGAGGGTGTAGTCGACAATGTTATCATCGAATTTGTCCCAGGAACCGTCAGGCTTCTTCATGGCAAGCGTCTCGCTTTCATATGCTCAGCGCCGCAGCATCATCTTGTAGCGCAACTGGTCGATGATAACGGCAAGAATGAGTAGGCTGCCAAGCAGGACCATCTGCATGTAGGATCCGATCTGCATAACGTTCATGCCGTTCTGGACCAACACGATGAAGAAAGCGCCGAGGACAACATTTTCAACCCGTCCGATACCGCCACGCAGTGAAACGCCGGCAATGACACAGGCCGCGATCGACTCGAGAGCCACGGTGCCGCCAAGATTCGTTTCGCCGCTCTCGACTCGCGCCGTCAGGAGAATGCCGGCGAACGAAGCAAGCAGTGAACAGACGACATAGGCGATGAATAGCGTGAACTTCGTGTTGATACCAGACAGATGGGCCGCCTTGAGATTGCCGCCCACGGCATAGAGTTGTGTACCAATTCGCAAGCGGTTCATGACGAGCCACATAACGACGATGGTCACGAGCGCGATGAGGACGGGCACCGGAATACCGGCGATGCGGCCGAAGCCGAAGAAATCGCTGAACTCGTAGGGTAAGTTGCCGATCGGTACGCCACCTGTAAGAAACAGAGCCGTGCCTGCGCCGACGGACTGGACGCCGAGCGTCATGATGAACGGCGAAACTCCGAACACCGAAATGCCGACGCCATTGAGCAGGCCTATGACGAGCGCAGCGGCGAAACCGGCGAGCAGGCCGAGCGAAATGACCAGCCATACGGAGTCAGGAAACATCGTCGCGACTGCCACCATGGTCGAGGCGGAGACGACAGATGTCAGGGCGATCACCGTTCCGACGGAAAGGTCGAAGCCGCCGGTGATCAGCACCAGCATCTGCCCCAGTGAGACCAGAACGAGATAGACCGACTGACGGGCGACGTTCGTAAGGTTCTGCACCGTCAGAAACTGCGCCGAAGCGAAGGCGAAAACGATCACCGCGATCACCAGGAAGAAGGGCAGGACGCCTGCACGCAGGAAAAGTTGCCTGACGAAACGGAGCGGAGAAAATATCGAGCGGGCCTCGGGTTCCGAAATGGTTTCAGTTCTGCCGGTCATGCGGCTTCCCTTCTTTCTTGAAGAATGCTTTGAGCACGTTATTTTCATCGATGTCCGCGCCCGACAGTTCGGCCGTGATCCTGCCGCCGGCAAAGACGATCAGCCGATGAGCAAGATTCATGGCCTCGGGCAAGTCGGAGGAGATCACCACGACGGCCTTGCCGGCCTCGGCCAGTTCCTGAATTAGCCGGTAGAGTGCCGCCCGGGTACCCATATCGACGCCAACAGTCGGTTCGTCGAAGATATAGACCTGATAATCCCGCCCGAATCCCTTGCCGAACAGGGCCTTTTGCTGGTTTCCGCCCGAAAGATTTGCGATCGGCCGTGCCATATAGGCATCGCTCAGATCGACCTTGCGGCCGATGCCTGTCGACAACACATTCTGGCGGCGGTTCGAAATGCCCGTCGGCGTGGCGATGTCGTCACGGAACAGCAGGCCGAGATTGATGTTGCTGCGAGCCGTGGCACTCAGCATCAGGCCTTCGTTTTTGCGATCCGGCGGCAGGTAGAATACCCCCTTGCGAAGGAACCGGCGCGTCGGTGCGCCTGTCATTTCATACCCGTCGAGATGCACCTTACCGGCATGGATCGGAGCCAGCCCAAGGGCTGCACGGAACGCACGGGACTTGCCGCTTCCCACGAGACCGGCAACGCCAAGCACCTCGCCTGCCCTGACATCAATATCGACGCCGTCGACGCCGGTTGCCCGAAGCGACCGGATGGCCATCCGTGGCGTCGGTTCGGCCGCACGCGCGATCGTCGGATAGATCTGGCCGATGGCGCGACCGGTCATCATCTCGACGAGGTTCTCGGAGGTCGTATCACCGATATTGACCGTCCCGATCAGCCTGCCGTCGCGCAGGACGGTTATGCGATCGGCGATGATAGAAAACTCCTGGATGCGGTGGGAAATGTAGACGATCCCGACCCCCCTCGCCGTCGCCTCTTTGACGATGCGGAACAGTGTTTCCGTCTCGCGTTCCGTCAGCGATGCCGTCGGTTCGTCCAGGATGAGGACGCGGGCATTTGACTGGATCGCCTTGGCGATCTCGGTCATCTGCTGCTCCGCCCGTGATAGCGAGACGACGGAGGCGCGCACGTCTATGTCGAAGCCGAGATCATCGAAGAGAGCGCGCGCTTCCCGCTCCATTCTGGCGCGGTCGATGAAGGGTCCGATCATGGGCTCGGCGCCGAGGAAAATGTTCTTGGCGACGCTCAGCGTCGGTACCAGCGAGAACTCCTGAAAAACCGCAGAAATGCCCTTTCGCTTGGCATTCGCCACAGATGCAAAGGCAACCTCCTCGCCATCGAGCTTCACGCTTCCCGACGTCTGCGGATAGACGCCGGACAGAATGGAGATCAAGGTCGACTTCCCGGCTCCGTTTTCTCCAAAGAGCACATGCACTTCGCCCGGCATGAGCTGGAAATTGACCCCATCAAGCGCCATCACGCCAGGAAAGGTGCGGCCCACATGGGTCATCTCGACGAGCGGCGTTGTCGCGCTCTGCATGACAAACTCTCCTTTTCAAGCTCCGGCAGGATTTGTCGGAGCGCCCTCTGGGAATGGCAACCTCAGTTCACGGAGAACGCGGGCTTAAAACCATCGGGTGGGAGGATGCTATCCTTGTTGACCGACCCGACATTTTCGGAGTCGAGAACGAAGATCTTCGGTCCGACATGCTTGATAAGGTTCTTCTTCTCCAGAGCGCGAACCGCCTGATCGACGGCGACACGGCCCTGGATGACCATCGAGTCAGCCGGTGATGCGGCAATGAACCCGCGCTTGATGCCTTCATAAACGCCGGGCGTCATGTAGAAGGAGAGAAGTTCTACCTCACCCTTCAACCCGCGCTCGCGGATCAGACCCTGGGCGGCTTCCGCAGTGACCGCCGTTCCGGCGATGTACTTGATGTCCGGTTCCGCCTGCAGCACGTCCTCGACCAGCTTGAGCTGCGCTTCCTTGCCCGTATCGCCGAATTTTGGATCGAGGATCTGCAGCGACGATCCCTTGACCGCTTCGAGGAAGCCCTTGTTGGCGGCTTCGACCCAGCCGGCGCCGGCCGGACCTGGGAACCAGCCTACCTTCGCCGGCTCGCCACCGGCCGGATGCTTCTTGGCAAGATATGTCCCCGTCTCGAACCCCATCGTATAGAAGGAGACGAGCGACTTGGCCGTGACGTTCGGCGACGAGATGCCGTTGATGACGTCGATGACCGGAATGCCCCTGGCGGTGATTTCCTTGACGAGATTGTTGAGACCGTCGAAGGAAATCGCGCCGATGATCACAGCTTGCGCGCCGCTCGACACGCAGTCCTCTATTTGTGAGATCTGCTTGGCAAGCTCGGTATAGCCGCCGGCCTCGACGACGTTCAACTTGACGCCCAGGTCCTTGGCCTGCTGGACGACGCCGTAATCGACGCCGAGCCAGTAGGCATCCTTCATGTGCGGGAAGGAGACGCAGACTTTCCAGGGCTTCTCGGCCTTTTCCAGCGGGGTGTAGTCGACATCGACGGACTTGCCGTCGGCCGCAAACGGCGGCTCGATCTTCTGGGCGGGAAAGGGATACCAGTTGTCTGCATGTGCATTGGCCGACAGGCCCGTCATGATGGCGGTACAGGCGGCAAGATAAAGTCCCAGTTTACGCATTATTCATTCCCCTTTTTTCTTGGCGTTGGTTTAGTTAAGGCTTGATCGAAGTCTCTCGATGAGAGCGCTCCTTTCCTTTCGAGCTGCCAGTGCCTCATCCATTGTCACTTCGACGAAGCGTGTCGGCGTATGCGGCTGCAGCTGTGCGATGAGGTCCATGTCCGCGGAGATGACCGTTCCGACCATGAAGTAACCACCGCCGGAGACGGCGTCCCGATGCAGGATGATCGGCTCGGTCCCGCTCGGGACCTGGATCGATCCGTAGGGGTAGCAACTATCGACGATGTTCGAGGGATCCGATCCCGCGCCGAAGGATTGCTTGCGCTCGATGAATTCGATTTTCCGGCCGCCGCGGAAGCGATACCCCATGCGATCTGCTTCGGGCGCAACCTTCCATGTGTCGGCAAAAAAGTTCTCTTTGGCTGCATCTGTGAGCCTGTCCCAGTAAAGGCCTGGAAGGACGCGCAGCTCTGCCGGCATGCCTGGCATGCGACGCAGACTTTCCGCAACCGTCCGCCCCTCGGTCGCCAGGGATCCCTGCCCGACGGGCAGTTCATCGCCGGGCGCAAGCGCCCGTCCATTGTAACCGCCGAGTGCGCCGATCGGATAGGTCGAGCGACTCCCGAGTGCCAAGGGAACATCAATGCCGCCGGATACGGCGATACAGATGCGTGCTCCCCCCTTGAGAAAGTCGAAAGAGAGAACCTGGCCAGCCCTAACCTTGAAGGCCGTCCAGCCCGGCACTGGCTCGCCGTCGATTTTGGCTGGCATATCCGCGCCGGTGACCGCGACGAGCGCATCCGCCGCGAACTCCAGCTTCGGCCCCATGAAGACTGCTTCGAGGCCCGCCGCGCCTTCGTCGTTACCGACGACCAGATTGGCGGCGCGCATCGCATAGCGGTCCATCGCCCCGCCCATGGGGATGCCCAGATGAAAATAACCTGGCCGGCCAAGATCCTGAACGCTCGTGGCCACGCCGTGATGAAGAACCTTAATGGCCATAGAGAGTGTCCTCCAGCGTCTTGTTATAGCCGTCGATATCTTTCTGGAACTCGCGCAGATCGAAATCAACCGCGCGGATCAGCGGCGCGAACCGCCCCTTGTCGACATCCTCGACCGCCTGATCGTAAGCTTCGCGATCGATCGGCTTGAACTTCACGATGTCGCCAGGCCGAAAGAAGACCATGAAATCGCGAAGGTAGCTCGTCGTCTGTGTCGCGTCGAAGATCGGCATCGGCGTTATGCCGAACATCTGGTAGCCGCCGGCACCGCGCACCGAATAGATGCAGCCAAAGCAACCGCCATGGCCGACCGTCAGTCGCGGCGTGTCGGTGCGCGGCCGCAGGTACTTCGGCACCTCGATCTGTCGCTGGCGTTCGACCATCTGGTACATAAACGGCAGACCGGCGACGAAGCCTACCATCGACACGAACCAGGGCGAACCGTGATGGGCTTTGATAAAGCTCTCGACGTTCTGATAGCCGTTGATCTTGGCTCCGTAATCCATATCTGTGCCGCCAGGCTCTTGATGGCGCTCGCGAAAGCGCATTAGCGTCTCATGCGTCCACGGGTCGTTGTAGAAGACCGGGATTTCCACGATCCGGGTGTTGATGACCGGCTCGGCTTTATCCGCCGCTCCCTCGATCAGTTGGACCTCCTTGAGAAGGTCGTCCGGCTTGATGATGTCGGGATTGAACTTGACCTGCAGCGAGGCATTGGCCGGGCAGATCTCCGTCACGCCCTTGATCTCGCTCTCGCGCACGCCCGTCGCCATCGAAAGGCTTTTGAAGAAGGCTTCGAGCGACATCTCGTCGCTGCATTCGACGAACAGGTGTTCGTCACCGCCGAATGTATAGCGTGCGGGCATCAGGCAACCTCCGGCTTTGCATTGTCCTGGGGAGAAAAATACGTTTCGAGCCAGCCTTCGAGAAAGCGCGTGTGGAAAGCGCCGGATCTCACAGCGGGTGCTGCAGCCAGCGCCTGATGCAGCGGGATAGTTGTGGCAACGCCCTCGATCTTGAGCTCGCCCAACGTCTTGCGCAGACGCTCCAGGCACTCCGTGCGGGTCTCACCCCAAACGACGAGCTTGCCGAGAAGCGAATCATAGAATGGTGGGATCGTGTAACCTTCATAAAGCATGGTGTCGAAGCGGACATTCTCACCAGTGGGCACCGAAAAGCGCTCGATCCGGCCCGGCGCGGGCGCAAATCCCTTGAAAGGGTCTTCGGCGTTAATGCGGCATTCAATGGCATGGCCGCGGGGCTGGATGTCGTCCTGGGCGACCGACAGCGCCGCGCCGCCCGCGACCTTCAGCATCTCCTGCACCAGATCAAAACCGGTGATCATCTCGGTAACCGGGTGCTCGACCTGGATGCGGGTGTTCACTTCTATGAAGTAGAATTCGCAGGCGTCTTCGTCGTAGAGATATTCGACAGTGCCTGCACCCTTGTAGCCGACTTCGCGGGCGAGTGCGACGGCGCTTTCGCACAGATTCTGGCGCACGACCTGCGGCAGGAGGAAAGCCGGGGCCTCTTCCCAGACCTTCTGCCGCCGACGCTGCAGCGAGCATTCGCGCTCGTAAAAATGGACGAAGTTTTCTCCGTCACCGAATATCTGCACCTCCACATGGCGCGCTTTGGTGATGACCTTCTCGATATAAAGCCCGCCGTCTCCGAAGGCGGCCGCCGCCTCGGCCGAGGCCAGCGGAAACTGTTTTTCGAGTTCGGTGATGGTATCGACGATGCGAATGCCACGACCACCGCCGCCGGCAGCAGCCTTGATCATCAGCGGAAAGCCGGTGCGCTCGGCGATGCCGCGCGCCGCAGCGATATCGGTCACGCGGCCCCCGCTGCCCGGAACGGTCGGCACACCGGCGCGCGCCGCTACCTCGCGTGCGGCGACCTTATCGCCAAGCAAGCGGATCGCATCGCCGCTCGGGCCGACGAAGATCATGCCGGCCGCCGCCACTGCGTCGGCGAAATCGCCGTTCTCGGACAGAAAGCCGTAGCCGGGATGCACAGCATCCACCTTTGCAGCTTTCGCAGCCGCAATCAGGGCCTCGATGTTAAGATAGGATCTCTTCGGCGCCGGCGGTCCGATATCGATCGCCTCATCTGCGAGCTTGACGGCCAGCATGTCGGCGTCGGCAGCGCTGTGGACCTGTACGGTGCGGATGCCGAGCGCCTTGGCCGCTTTGATGATGCGAACCGCGATTTCGCCGCGGTTCGCGATCAGGACGGACCGGATCGTCATTGTTCCACCTGCGCGATGACTTGGCCGGCCATGATCGGCTCCTCGTTCTCGGTGAGGAACTCGATGTTTTTTCCAGAAACACCGGCGGGAATTTCGTGAAACGACTTCATGACCTCTATTACGCCAATAATGTCACTCTCTCTGACAGTTGCACCGTCTGCCTGGAATGGCGGGACATCAGGTGACGAAGCGCGATAGAATGTACCGGGCAGTGGCGATCGGATTTCTAATTTGGTCATTTCTTGCCTTCCTTATTGACGTTCCAGCACACCGGCAGCCTGCTGCTCGAGAACCTGTGAGACTGGCGCAATCCGGATGCCTTCGGAATGCAGTGCGCTGCGCATCTCGCCAACGATTTCCAGTGCTCCAAGAGTATCTGAATGAAAGCAGATCGATTCAAACTCGATCAAAATATCGCTGCCACTAACGGTACGAACTTTACTTTCCAAACAAGCGCGGACGACTTTCTTGGCGATTTTCTTTGGGTCAGGCCTTCCGGCATCACGCGTGAAGACGATGGATCCTGTGTCGTCATAGTCGCGATCAGCATAAAGCTCCCGAATAACCGGATGCCCAAGCAGTTTTGCTGCGCGAAAAGTTTCAGATACATGCATGCAAAATATCGGAACGTTAGGCGCTGCCGTACGCATATAACTTACGAACGCATGCGAGAGCTCTGCATTGCTCGCCAATTCCATGTACAAGGCACCATGGGGTTTCACATGCTGGATGGTTGTGCCGTAACGTCTGCAAAACTCGCGTAACGCGCCAACTTGATAAATTATGTCGTTGACGATCTCGCGGTTGCTCCCCGAAATCTTTCTGCGACCGAACCCCTGCAAGTCATTAAATCCGGGATGCGCCCCAACCGACACGCCGTGCTCGGTCGATAGCCTGACGGTATCGTCGATGAGATTTGGGTCACCGGCATGAAACCCAGCTGCTATGTTTGCTGAACTGACATGCGGGAGAAGATGTTCGTCTTTTGTATCACCGATACGCCACCGGCCAAAGGCCTCCCCCATGTCACAGTTTATGTCGACAACTTCTTTCAACTAATCATCCTTTTGATAGATCGAAAACCTCAAGGCCATTGCTACTCACGACGTTACTGCGAAAATTTTGACTTGAAAAATAGGTTATTTTGACAGGCATTATCTGATAAACTAATAATACCAGCTTTAGCGAGTGCCGATAAAAGTGTATTAGAACAGCTATTTACAATTACTGACCAATTTTTGACCGGAAGTTTGATGAAAGTTGATCAGCGATATCGGTTGTTGCAGTGCCGAATTCAGTTTTTCAGGGAAATGGAAAAAACATGTCACTTAGTATTCGCCAACTTCGCTATTTCGTTGCAACCGCAGAATACGGGCAAGTTTCGCAAGCTGCGGTGAACCAAAACATCTCGCAATCGGCCATTACTGCTGCAATCAAAGATTTAGAGCAAATAGTCGGGGTGCAACTCTTTAGTCGGACATCCCAAGGCATGGAGCTGACGAATTCGGGGCGCCTGTTTTTGTCTCATGCCTATGACATCCTTTCGAAAATTGATGAGGCCATGCAACTGAATGTCGTCAACAGCGACGTTGAGGGGGAATTGGTGGTCGCAGCGACCTATACAGTTATTGGTTATTTCTTGCCAATGCACATCGAGAAGATGCGCCGTTTGTTTCCAAGATTGAAAGTGCAGCTTTACGAAGTTAACCGAGAGTCAATTGAAGAGGGGTTGTTGAGGAACCGCTATGACATTTCCGTCCTTCTGACCTCGAATATTGTGAATCCAATGCTGACAACAGAAACACTGTTAAGTTCGGTGCGGCGCCTTTGGGTTTCCGCTCAGCATCCACTTCTAAAAACGGATGGTGTCGGCCTAAGGCACGTGGCTCAGGAGCCATACATTATGCTCACAGTAGACGAGGCAGCACAGTCATCCTTGAAGTATTGGAGCAAGTCCCAGCACCAACCAAATGTGACATTGAGGACCTCCTCAGTGGAAGCCGTGCGTTCTATGGTTGCAAACAATCAGGGGGTGGCAATTCTGTCCGATATGGTCCACCGGCCTTGGTCGCTCGAAGGCCGACGGATAGACACGATCAATATTCAAGATCCGGTCCCCCCAATGGATGTGGGGCTCGCATGGCGAAATGGAACAACCTTGACCCCCGCGATGGTGGCCTTCCGCACATACTTCCAGCAAGCCTTTGGACTGCCGGGGTTAACAACAGACGCATAAGATGTACTGCATCATTGAGCAAATTCAATCCCAATGAGCGCGGTGATCTGGCTGCAATATTGAAGTTCCCTTGAGCAATTAATGGGCCGGGTCGACGCAAATGGTGCCCCGAAAACGCAACCATCTCAACTTGCGCAACAATCTCGAGTTTCTCACGTTACTCGCATCTATGGCCCGGCGTTGAACTGCGGGCTGTTTCGCGCAGCAGCATTGACCCACGCCGTCGCTGATGCCCCCACTCAATTATATCCTGAACAATAAGCCATTGATCTTTCAAAAAGAATGTTCTCGCGAACTGCTGCACCGTCAAGCGCGTCATCAGAAACAGCGTTCCTGGAAACATTGGGTTTGGCAGATGTCGGAAAAACACCTTCCGCCATTTATCGCCAAGTCCGGCCAGGAAGCCCGCGCGAACCGTGCCCAAATCGGAACAGCTGGTTGCTGTGAACGATCAACCCATCGCGAACGTTGGCTTGCAGTGCCGCGTTTGCATCGTTGGCGGAGAGATCGGTGGGCAGCAGTTGGAGCGCGTAAAGTGTCGCGAGGGATAGCCTTTTTCCAGTTCTCCGATACCTCACGATCGTCTATTCCATATCCCGGTGCCCGCGCCACCATGCGAGGCCGGTGTGGATGAAGTCATTACTTCTATAGAATCGCTGCCCTAATCCACCCATGTGTCTGAAGGACCCGTCTGGCCCGTGTCGTTGGTACATGATATTGGCTTTCTTTCCCGAGAAACGCCTGGCCTCCTGCAAGGTTCCGTCGAACCAGCGGCCTGCGACAAGCATCCGGGCTCAACACGGGAAAATTTTCGTGAGCGCGGCCGGACAACAGTCATGGCAATGACGCTTCCGGCGTCGCGCAAATGGTGCGCATCCACCTTTTCAGGCCAGCGCATGCAAGCAGGCTGACAAGCATAAATACGGGCTTTTGACCGAGCTTGCGCTGCCACAGGCTACGTCGTGCGGCGGCACAATTTGGCTTCCCAGACATCCAGCGCCGCGATTGCTATGCGCCGATACGCTCGTTCTGTTTATGCCATTGTTGTACGGGGCTTTACGGCGATAGCGTCCAGTTCGACGCGGCAGTCAAGCGCCAGACCGACAACCAGTGTCAGGCGGACCGGATGGTTGCCTTCCTCCCAATACGAATTGTAAACCTCACGAAACTCGGCATTGTGCGTCTTGTCAGAAAGATAGCAGGTCATCTTGACAACATCTTGGAGCGTGCAACCGGCCACCTTCAGGCGAGCCTCAAGACGCTCCATGGCGATTCGGGTTTCCTCTGCAACCGTGCCGGCCGCCGGATCTTTGCGACGGGGCAAGTCGAACGACAAAGCCATACTGGCAGCAAAGACATAATCATCTGTCTCAACCGCATGGGAAAGCCCTGCCTTTCTCAAATCGGGAAGGGTATCAAGGTGAATGATCTTACGCATTTTGGATCCTATGTGCTAGCTCGTGGAGAATTAGGTTGCATTTCTGGAATGATCTTTTCACCGTACAGCGATATTGCCGCCAGAAGGTCGCGGTGGGAGACGCCGTAGGGATTCAGCCAGCAAATGAAATGTTGGATGCCGTGCCGCTCTTCGTAGTGCTTCATTTGCGCCATGACGTCGTCGGGGGTTCCCGAAAAGAACTGATTTTTCTCTCTGAAAAAGTCGTAGGCATCGCCACCGTCAGGCAGAACCTCCTGTTCGCCAGCGTCACAGAACGCTGCCAGGCCCCGGCCGCCACCAACGTCACTGCCCATTGAGCCAGCCATATTGACTGCAGACACGCCGAGGACGCGTCTTACCTCGTCAACAGTTTTCGCCACATAGCCAGGCCGCATGAGAGCGACCTTCTCGCCTCTTTTCAGTTCGACACCACGGCTTTTGCGCGCCGATGCCTGGTAGGCATCAAGCAGTTTGTCGAGCTTGCTGCCATTTGGAAACCAGGTGATCGCGCTCATATCGCGCTGTGCCGCAAATTCAAAACCGGCGACGGATTCAGAGACATTGAAGAGTGAAGGCGTTTCCTGCAATGGGCGCGGAAGGACGTGCAATGCCTGTACTTCCCGGTTAGGTCCGATCCGGCGAGGATCATCATCGTACCAAGGCGTTGGCCGCAGCTTCAGATTAGGACGGGGAAACTGATAGTGCTTCCCATCGAATTTAAAACAGTCGTCACGCCAGGCACCGATAAAAACATCTACGCTCTCTTGGAAAATTTCGAAGGATTGCTCGGCATTTGCTCTGTCCGCAGCCGGATTGAGATTGACGATATCAATCGGTGAGATACCTCGGCTGAAGCCCATATCAAGGCGGCCATTTGAAATGTTGTCCACAATTGCAGCGTCCTCGGCAGCTCGAATTGGGTGCCACAGCGGAATACTGACAGCTCCAACCCCCAGTCGAATGCGAGAGGTATTGCCCGCAAGGTGCGCTGCGATCATAAGAGGATTGGGAGAAATATCGAAACCGGCGGACTGGAAATGATGCTCGCTGAGCCAGAGGCCTTTGAATCCAGCCTGCTCAGCAAGCTGGGCAGCTTCGACTGCATCTTTCATGAGGTCACGGTAAGGCCGCCGGCTGCCCGGGTCCCAGATCATCATAGCCATATCAATACGCATTTCGAAAGCTTTCATAGTCCAAAGGTATTTGAATTCCTTTGGACTATATACAAGTTCTCGCGAAGGACAATAGGGCGATTGCCGCTACGATTGCATTCTGCGTGAAACTCGATGAAAAATTAGCTTCAAATGAGCTTCGCAGGCTGATCCCGGTTCCGAACTCGAGCGATATTTCGCGATAATGCCCGATGATTCCTTGAAACGGCGGCGAGCAGACACATTTCTGCACACCGAGCTTTTTCGTTACATCTGGCGTATTCCGGTGTATACCGGGCATTCGATATGCGGTAACTGAATTGGAATCGATGCCGGCACAGGATGAATATTTTGGAGGGAAGATTGCCACCAGTTCAGAACAAACGGAAGAAAGCAGAATCAGTTACTGTTGATAAGGATCAGCGCATCTCTGCAGACGTCATCCCTGCCAATCCGAAAACGTCCGGCAAGAGCAAAGAACCCAAAAACGTCAATGCACAGCTCGTATATGAGGTCGAGACCAATGGATTTAAGCCCCGGCGCCGCTTGAGCCGGACAGAACGACAGGCCGAAACGCGCCGCTTGATCCTTCAGAGCGCGATTGTTGTTTTCCAGTCGCGCGGTTTTCATCCTGCCACGCTTGAAGAGATCGCTGAATCGGCAGGATATAGCAAAGGCGCCGTTTATTCGAATTTTTCAAGTAAGGATGACCTCTTCCTCGCACTTCTTGATGAAGTTACCAACGCCCGCATCGAAGCCCTGACAAAGGTTTTTTCGGATGTGTCTGATTTGGATGCCAACCTCAAGCGATTGTCTGCGCGCTGGCAGAAAATCCTGGATGCCGAGCGGCCCTGGAGCCATGTAGAATATGAATTCGTGCTGCACGCTTTGCGGTTTCCCGAACTTGCTGACAGGCTGAGGACAATTCACAACCGCTTTCGCGAAGGCATTGCCGGGATGTTCCGGCCACACGTTGAAGCAGGAATGGCCAAAGATGTTGGCGACCTCCAGCAAATCACTTCGGCGGCCATGGCCATTATCCGCGGAGTAACCATGACAAATCTGCAGGATCCAAAACTCTATCGCCCGTCGTTGCATACCCTCCTGATCAACAGGCTCTTTTTACGAGACAAGGTGCATCGATAATCATCCGGCTGCTTGGTCATCATGCCCTGGTCCGGCCTGGCCTCCTGCGAGCTTTCCGGGTGTTTTCCACATCGCATTCACCCAGTCGCTTTCCTACCAGATAGCCGAAGGTCATTGCCGGACCCAGCGTGATGCCACCGCCCGGTGAATGGCCACCGAAAATGTTCGCCATATCTGCACCGACAGCGAAAAGTCCCGGAATAGATTTTCCGCTGCTGTCCAGAACACATGCTTGCGCGTCTGTCTTCAATCCGACAAATGTGCCGACATCTGCAGGCAGGACCTGCACTCCATAGAAAGGCCCCGTTTCAAGCGGACCCAGGTTGGGATGGGGCCGATGAAGGGAATCGCCCATGGCGCGCTGGTAGGCATTATGCCCCTTGTTGAAATCAGGATCGACCCCGCGTCTCGCGTTCGTATTGAAATTGGCGACAGTCGTCTTCAGGACGTTCGGATCGATGCCGAGCTTTCTGGCCAGGCCGGCCAGGCTGTCGTCCCGAATGAGATAACCGGATCTGATATAGGGAAAGAGCGGAAACGGAAAAGGTTTGGCGTAGCCCAGGCCGTACTTTCTGAGAGCCCGATGGTCGCAGATGATAAAAGCAGTGTTGTCATTGCCCGGTTTGAACATGGCCCTGACGAAATCATGGTAAACCTCAGCCTCGCTGACAAAGCGCTTCCCGGATTTGTTCACAACGATAAAGCCGGGCTTTCCGCGGTCTGTGCCACTGTGGGGAAAGAGGCCAACCGTACCGTCAGCACGTGGAATGTTCGATACGGGCATCCAGTAAGCTGGCTCTGCACAATAGCCGGCGACGCTGCCACCGGCCGCTTCTCCCATATTTATCCCGTCACCGGTATTGGATTTTGGTGAAAGTGACAAGTACGCCTGGCCATCACGCACGTAACGAAATTCCAGTGCCTGCCGCTTGGGGTCATGGGCGAACCCACCGCACGCAAGCACCACGCCTTTTAGTGCGGAAAGCCTGACGGTCTGGCCGTTTTTGACCACGGCAGCGCCGCGAGCGCCTTCACGAGATATAATAAGACTTTCGGCCTTGGTTGAAGGCCAGAGGATTACACCCGCATCGACAGCTGACCTGACCATCCTTCCGACCAGGGCAGCGCCGTTGAACAGGCGAACCGACTCACCATAGCGCACGAGATCGCCGGCATGCCGCATCAGATGGCCGGCCACAATTTTTGCCGATGCGAGCGAGCGTCCCGCGGTTTGGAAATACTTTAACTGCATCAGGGGAATCGGCATGCCCCAGAGACATTGCTCATCACAAACCCTCACGATCTTGCCGCGCAAGTCCCCGAGTTCACGGGCATCATATGGCCTTGCCATCAACGAACGCCCTTGAGACCTGCCCCCTGGCACCTGGGAATGATGGTCCGGTGTAAGCGAGACGTCAAATTTGATGTTCGTGTTGGCCTCGAAGTATGCGATCGCAGCCGGTCCCTCCTTCAGATAAACGTCGATCAAGTCGGAGTGGGGGGAATTGCCTGCCTGCGAGCGCACATAAGTCATCACGTCGTCGAGGCTGTCTTCCATACCAGAGGCTATCGCATGATCGTTCAAGGGCAGCCAAAGGCCGCCGCCCGAAATCCCTGAAGTGCCTCCAAAACAGTCTTCTTTCTCGATCAAGAGCACGCGGCAACCATGTTTACGGGCGCTTATGGCGGCGGCCAATCCGCCGGCACCGGAACCAATGACAAGCACATCGCATTCAATCTCGAACGTCACGTTGAAACCCCGCAGAAAATGGCATATTCCACAGATACTGGCAGTATTGCAATACCAAAAGTTAAAACCAGCCGTTCTATGGTTGCGGCTTGGCTGGGCAGCAATCCGGCCGCTTCGCTGAAAACAGAATACTGCTGGTATTGACATTCCATTCGTATCATACTTTCAATGCGCCACACGGGCGCTGTTTGCCGCATAACATTGAAGTGAGCTCGCATGGCATACGAACACAAGTACATCGTCGACCTGCTGCAGGCGTTTGAGCGTGGAGAGATGATAGTTGTCACCGACGATGGTTCCCGCGAGAACGAGGGCGATCTAGTCATTGCGGCTGTCCATTGTACTCCTGAAAAAATGGCATTTATGGTCCGTCACACCTCCGGAATAATATGTGCTCCGATGACCGGTGCGGATGCATGTCGCCTCAACCTTCCGCCGATGGTTGCGGAAAACGACTCTGCGCATCAAACGGCTTTTACCGTGAGCGTCGATTTCAAGCACGGCACCACAACGGGCATATCGGCTGATGACCGGACGCTGACCGTTCGCAACCTCGCAAACGGAAATGTCGGCGCCTCCGACTTCGTAAGACCAGGCCATATCTTCCCTCTCATTGCACGAGAGGGAGGGCTCCTGGTGCGGTCGGGCCACACCGAGGCAGCCGTAGACCTGTGCAGAATGGCAAACCTACCGTCTGTTGGCGTGATCTGTGAGCTGGTCAACGACAATGGAACCGTTATGCAGGGAAAACAGGTCCAGGAATTTGCTGAGCTTCATGGACTGAAGCAAGTGTCGGTCGCCGATCTGATCTCCTATCGTCAACGCCAGGAGACACTCATTGAGAAAGTAGAATCGTGCAACGTGATCACGCCAGGCGGTGCGGCGGTCGCACATACATACATGCTTCCGTGGGATGCGACGCAACATCTGGCTGTCGTATTCGGAGACATCCAGGATGGCGAAAATATTCCAGTTCGCCTGCATCCGGAAAACGTCATGGCAGATGTCTTCGGCACGGGCCATCAACTCGAACAAATCATGAAAGCGATGGGCGATAATCAGCGTGGCGTTATCGTCTATCTGCGCGGGAACCCAGTCGACGCCGGCCGTGTCAATCGCCGCCGACTGGCCCATGGAGAAAACCACGATGAAGCCAGAGAGAGAGAGAACGAATGGCGGGAGATTGGTCTTGGGGCCCAGATACTTAAGCACCTGAGAATATCATCAATACAGCTGCTGACAACGCGAGAGCACCAGTGCGCAGGCCTCGAAAGGTTTGGCATCAGTATCGTAGGGACGCAGATACTGTGATGCCCCTCAATCGGAGTCGTTCATACGATGTCTTCACCAGTGCGATTGCTGCAAATCACGGATCGTCGCAAAACCAAGCCCGACAATCCGTTATATGTTAGTGCCAGGGCCCCTACGGCGCTGCGTTCTTTTGAAATCATCCCGATTCTGCTCAGCAACCAGATGCTGCTGGTCTTGCTATTTTCCCAATTGCTATTCTAACGCGCATGAGGTTGCATTATGGAAGAGCGTCCAATACCGACTCCCTACTGGCATGTTGCCGCCCCCCCTGCTGCACCCTTTGACAGATCATTGCCAAACAGGACGGACGTTGCGGTAATTGGCGGAGGCTATACCGGTCTTAGTGCTGCGATCACGCTGACGAGGGGTGGTCGGAGCGCGATCGTGTTTGACGCCGGCACCGATGGCTGGAATGCATCCAGCCGAAATGCCGGGCACTTCGGTCACAACCGCGCTGTTTTCTCAGTCATTAAAAAGAAGTTTGGGGTAGAGCGCGCACTAGAATTCTTTCGCGAAGATCTTGAGGCACTCCAATTCACTTCCAACTTGATTGCAACTGAAGGAATCCAATGCAACTTCGAGCGACGCGGCAGGTTTATCGCCGCCTGGAAACACTGCCATTATGATGACCTGGCGCGAGATGTTGAGTTACTGACGCGCGAGACGAACTTCGAAAGCCATATCGTCAGCCGTCAGGACGCGCTCAGAGAACTTGCAGTCGATGAATATGTCGGCGGGGAGATCAGACCAAACGAGGGCAGCCTCCATCCAGCACTATTTAAGCACGGACTTCAACGACGTGCCTGTGAGGCCGGCGCACTTATAGCCTCCGACACGAGAGTTAACAACATTTCTCGGGAGGGCACAAATTTTATCCTGGCAACAAATCGGGGAACCGTCTTGGCAAGAGAAGTTTTAATTGCGACCAACGCCCTGATTGGAGATCTTGTTCCCTACCTCAGGCGCAGGATCGTTCCGATCCATGCCAATGTGATCGTCACCGAGCAGATCAGTCCCGAACTCATCCGGTCCGTTATCCCTAACATGAGGCCCTGCATAGATACACGCGTGCTCGTGCGGCATATTCGGCCAACACCTGATGGCACCCGTCTGCTGTTTGGCGCACGCCCTATGGTAGCGCTGTCTGAAACCGATCCTGGCATAATGGCGAAAATCCTAGGTAAAACACTTATTAAAATGTTCCCGCAGCTGAAAGATGTGAAAATTGAATACAGCTGGCTGGGCCCGCTTGGATCAAATTTCAACAAACTGCCAATAATTGGTGTTCATAATGGCATGCATCATGCGGTTGCCCATGGCTACGGCGTCGCCACTGCCGCTTTTTATGGGCACAAGGCCGCTCTTAAGATACTGCGGGCCAACAGCGCGCAAACGCACCTGGATAACATGCCATCGGAAACACGATGGTATTACCATAAGAGACCTTGGTTTCTCCCTGCTGCTTTGATCTATTTACGCATGAAGGAAATGTTCGAGCGATAATGGAGACAGCAACGCCAAAGGGTCCTTGCTGTCTCGCATCTGACGGCGTGTTTGATCCTCGGTCCCAGACACGCGAACGGCTTTTGGAAAATGGCGTATCTTGGCTGGCCTCACGTTGGCGTGAAGGAAGTTGCAGCAGGTTGACGGAGGGCGTCCGGCGAGAGGCCATCTGGGGTGCTGTGGAGTATCACGGTAACATCGCCGCGTGCCTCATGGCCATGGTCCCGCATGCCCGGGAGGACGCCGGGTATGGACCCGCGGCTGCCCATCTTCACTTGTAGGCAGCGGTTAACATGCCGAACAGCTGCAGCGCGAGGGGCAGAAGCCGTACGGAAAGCCGGCACCCTGAGCGGCATCAGGCCAAATATGCCGCCTCGGTACAGCATGGGGGAATCTAGATCGCCCATCCAAACGCTCGCGTCTAGCCACCGGCAGTGCAATACCCAAGGGGCCCGTCAAGGTTTCTGAAAGGGGTTGACGATGCACAGGCCATCTTCCAGCATCATGCCGTCCTGCATGTCTTCAGACAGCAGCGTGTCGCAATCAGCGAGAAGGGCGGCGGCAGCGATCATATAGCGCCGCAGGTCGACATACCGTATCGCTGCGACAGCCGCAGGCCGGCCTCATGTGTTTGGATCGTGATGGGGACAACCGACACCAGGCCGCGGATCATGGCCAGGAACTCGTGCGTTTCTGAAAATGACATCAGCAGTTTTCGACGAGCGACATTGGCTAGTTCGTTAAGGACCTGCACGCTGATCGTGCCGCCTTTGGCAATCTCCGCCTCTGCTTGATCGGCCTTTATAATGTCTTCAGAGGCAAGGTAGATCAGGATGTTGGTGTCGAGAAATCTAGCGGCCATTCGCCTCCTCCCGGTCGAACTTGAAGTCCGCCGGCAACCGCCCCCGGAGACACGTAACCGTTTCAGGAGGTCATCACGGGCAGGCTTGCGCGCAACGTCCAACTCGCGCCAATCTGCCGCGCGAATCTCGATATCATCACCCTCTTTCAGCCCCAACGCCTCGACAACAGCAGCGGGCAGCCGAACCGCAAGTCTATTGCCCCATTTAGAAACCTGCATGGTAATCTCTTTTGATATACATTGTAAAAATGAACTGGCGGTTCAAGTGATGGGTTCGCGAAATTTCCTTATTTGCATTTTCGAGATCTTCGCGCACGCCAAGCGTGCCCGCGCGAGGGCTCAATACGCATCGCTTCGTCGGGCCAGGCACCTGCGGAACCGGCCTGGCATAGCCGAATGTCCGGCTGAGGACGTTTCTGGAATTGATTGTCCACGGAAGAATAAGAAGGGTACGTCGCCGTTGTACGCGAGCTTAAAGCTCGTTCAGCCTTGAAGCCTGCCGCCGTGTTTGTGGTACAGGACGACGGCGTCATTGCCAGTTGGGGCGATGTAGCCTGCAAGGTGAACATCGCTTCCGTCCGCAAGTTTTGGCGCGGGAGGACAGTTCTTTTCTCGAAAAGTCGCCTGTCCATCAGCTTACTCTTTAACCATGAGCGCCCGCGACACTGCGCGTTTCGGACGCTTTTCCTGAACGGCAGGCAGGCGGCTGTGTGCAGCAATCCACCGCAGTACTTCGTAGCCATCCGGCCACAACAGCGGCTATGCTATGGTGGACACGGCGCACCGATCAGGAGCAAGGCAGCACATTCCTACGTCGACTATGGCGACTAAGTCGCTGCCTATACCCGGCGATGTCGTTATCCGTCTCTTCACCAATCTAGGGGATGTGGTATTCCACATCTTCACAACCGGTCCAGTGCTCATGCAGCGTCAGCTTCTTGTCAGGATGGAGATCCTTTACGGTCTGCAGCGTCTTGATGACATTGTCTATGTCATCGAATAGGATGAGCACTGTCGAATGCAACAGTGTCCTCAATCATTTTCTTGGTCATGAATTTTCCAGTTGAAATGGTTGCCAGTGGGTGGGTTCACCGCCTTCGGCTTGGGCATATTTTGAACGTTCATTGGTTCCGCTGTAATACCAGCGCTTGATTTCTGGATAGCAGCGACCATGCGGATCCATTTACTCTCGGTATGCCCACAGAAGATATGTTGCACCTAGATGAACTTGTCGGCCGAATGATAGGTTTTGATCGGGAGCCAACGCTGGGCAAGAATTTTGGTCAATTTCAGGTTCTGTTCGTGCCTACGAAATTTGAGCGGCCTCGAATGCCAGCATGTCATTCAGGCGCAGCTTCTCAGCGGATTCAAGTCGAAGTTGGAGCGACTGCATCTCCTGTTGCCACACATTCATGGCTTCGTCCTTCTTGAAGGGTTTTGTTCACCACGCTGGCGATCAAGCGAATGCTGTGCCCTGTGAGCTGATTAATGCCCAGTGGTCTGCGAAGTTCCTCGCAAATCACTCCAGCCTGCTCATCGGTGATAGCGGGAGCCATAGGAGGTTGTGGTGCACTGTAAAGAGGTGTATTGGCAGGAACCTTGGATGCTTCAAATACAACCATTGTAAAGTCCCTGGTTCCAGGCATTTCTCCAGCATGACCTACTGGTTTTTGGGAAACCTCCTTGACGGCCCTGAGTGCCGCCATGATACCGTCCCAGTTATAGTCCTTCTCGAACCGCTGGTAGGCAGCAACGGCTGCTTCAAATTCTTCATCAGTGACGGTCATACTTTTCTCCGGTCAGGCGTGGATTTCTTCAATATGGCTCCGGGGTATTTCTTCTGGAGCTCTGCAGCAGCTTGAACGGTCATCAGCCCCGGCAAGAAGGATCACCGGCAGAGTCATCCAACTCGGCCAGCTCACGATCAATCGCAACCCTCATGATACGATTGAGGTCCTCTTGGGAGAGGCCGAATGCGCCCAACGGTGTCAGTTCGTCAAAACCACAGCTCAGTCCGATCAAGCACCAGGCTTTGTCGGACACCCGTTGAACCAAAGCGTCCGTATCGCGTGGCCTTTCTGTGAGAATTGCCATGATGGCCTCATGCCAATCCTTCATCGCCGCGATATAGGCCGCCTTCATCGGCTCTTCGCGTTCAGCCAGGATGACGGCCTCGTGCCAGAGGTTCTTCTCCGACACGCCGGTGGCGTGATCCGAATAATCCAGCGCCAGCTCAAGACGTTCGCGGCGGCCAAGACCTTTGCCTTTCTTTAACTGGGACGCGAGAGATCTTTGCGCCAACAACCCCAACGCCTCGGCGCGAAGATGCGCGGCGGAGGCAAAGTGATGATGTATCTGACCCGTCGCCGCTCCCAGTCCTTGGGCGACACGTCTGACAGTTGCTGCCGACAGACCGTCCTTGATTACGACTCCCACAGCAGCCTCGAGGATCGTCATGCGACGATCTTGGCGATTCAAATAGCTCAATGCGCGGCTCCATCTTCAACCCCGGTGTTTCTTCGCCTTGCTTTATCCGCAATTTGAACTTATGTCCAATTTCAATCTTGAACACATGTCCAAAAGAAGCTCCCCATGCTGACTCACAACAACAGATGGCTCATTCTCGCCGTCGTGGTCCTGATCTGCCTTCCGGTCACGATCGACGCCACCGTCCTTCACGTCGCAGCACCCTCCCTCAGTCTGGCGCTTGAGGCGAGCAGTAGCGAACTGTTGTGGATCATCGATATCTATTCGCTGACGATGGCCGGCCTGCTCCTGCCGATGGGTGCGCTGAGCGATCGCATCGGTTTCAAGCGGCTTGCTATGGTCGGCTCCATCCTGTTCGGGGCGGCATCGCTTGCCGCAGCGCTGGCGCCGACAGCTGCAGCTCTCATCGCAGCACGCGCTTTGCTGGCGGTCGGCGCGGCCATGCTCCTGCCGGCCAGCCTCGCCGCCCTGCGCCAGACGTTTCACGACGAAGGCGAACGCAGCATCGCACTCGGCGTGTGGTCAGCGGTCGGTACAGGCGGCGCGGCCTTTGGGCCGCTGGTCGGCGGGTTTCTGCTCGAGCACTTCTATTGGGGGTCGGTGTTTCTGATCAATCTGCCCATCATTGCCGTCGTGCTCATCGTCACGGGACTGGCCGTGCCAAGACAGGAGATGCGGCCTGGCCAGCCATGGAACGTCCGGCAGGCGCTCGTGCTCGTGACCGCGATGCTCCTGCTCGTCTATGCTGCCAAGAGTGGCTTGCGTAGCGGCTCCAACCCATGGGTGACGGCGGGTATCGCGCTCGCGGGCGCCGGTCTGCTGTGGATGTTCGCGCGTCAGCAGCTTCTCGCGGCTGTGCCGATGATCGATCTGCAGCTTCTCGCGAAGCGACCGATCGCGGTTGGCATAGCCATGGCGCTTGCCGCGATGATCGCACTTGTCGGCTTTGAGCTGCTGATGGCGCAGGAACTCCAATTTGTTCACGGCAAAACCCCGCTGGAAGCAGGCCTGTTCATGATGCCCTTGATGATCGCTGCCGGTATCTCCGGCCCGATCGCCGGGTGGCTTGTCGCCAAGCTCGGACTGCGCCTCGTCGCGACCATGGGTATGGCACAGAGCGCGGTCAGCCTGTTTGCTCTCGCCGGGATGAATATGGCGGCCACGCCCGTAATCTCTGGGATCTGGATCGTCCTGCTTGGCTTCAGTGTCGCCACGGCGCTGCTGGCGTCCACGGCGGCGATCATGTCTGCGACACCGGTCGAGAAGGCGGGCGCGGCTGGTTCGATCGAAAGCATGGCCTATGAACTTGGCAGCGGGCTCGGTGTCGCACTGTTCGGCGTTATGCTGGCGAGCATTTATACCGCTCATGTCTCCCTGCCCGCGGGACTGTCGCCGCCCTTGACCAGCCAGGCCTCGGCCTCGATCGGCGAAGCAATGCAAGTTGCCAACGGGATCGGCGGAATAGTCGAACAGGAATTGGTCGCCTCGGCGCGAGCCGCTTTCGGCACCGCACACGGTTTCGTCCTGCGCATCGCCGGTGGCATTTTCGCCGGCCTGACCGTGCTTGTCTGGTCCGCCATGCCGCGAAGCGGGCAAGTGACTTCGACGCACTGATCAACGCGGAACCGACCTCAGCGAGTTTCGCAAAACCCCAAACTGGTCGAGGTGCCTCTCGGCCTCCGGAGATCGGCATGTTCAAAGACGAACCCGAACACATTACAAACGATTTAGATGGCGATTATCATGTATTAGCCACCGCCCATGTATCGGCCCGGCGTGTCCTTGCACTGTTCAAGCCTTACACCGGCCGCGTGCTGGTGGTACTCTTCCTGATCCTTCTCGCCTCGGTAGCAGGGGTCGCCGCGCCGTTCCTGTTGCGGGCGATTATCGACAATGCACTGCCACAGCGCGACATGGGTCTGCTGGCGCTTCTCGCGTCCGGTTTGATGGCGCTTGCAGCCCTGGGTGCTGCGATAACCGTGCTGCAGGCCCTGGTTACATCCAAGGTCGGTCAGGCGATCATGCATGACCTGCGGGTCAAGGTTTACGCACACCTGCAGTCTCTCTCGCTCGGGTTTTTCACCACGACGCGGACCGGTGAGGTCCAGTCTCGCATCGCAAGCGATATCGGTGGCCTGCAGGCTCTGGTCACCCACACCGCCTCTGATCTCACGCGCAATGTCAGCACGGTGGTGACGACCATGGTTGCCATGTTGGTGCTCGAATGGAGGCTGGCGCTGTTCTCCTTCCTTGTGCTGCCCATGGCGATCTGGATCAGCCATCGTGTCGGGCGCATGCGCGAGGCAATCACCTACGAGCAGCAACTGCGGATCGCAGACATGTCCTCGGCCGTGCAGGAATCCCTGTCGGTCTCCGGCATCATTCTCGCGCGCACGATGGGCCGCACCCATCACCTGACCAGCCGATTTACGCGCACATCGCAACGCGTCGCGGCGCTTGAGGTGCGTTCGCACACCACCGGGCAATGGGAATGGTCGGTAATCGATCTGGTACTTCAGGCGCTGCCGGCGCTCACCTTGCTGCTCGGCGGCTGGTTGATGGGCGAGGGTGCGGCAGTGACCATCGGCACCTTGGTCGCCATGATCGCGCTGCAGGAGCAGCTCCTGTGGCCACTGGAGGAGGTTCTGCAGTCGGGGGTCGAGGTCAGGAAGACGCGGGCGCTGTTCGCTCGCATCTTCGACTACCTTGACCGACCGGTTGAGATTGCCGAGCGGACGCATCCCATCACGCTCGAACGCGATGGGATTCGCGGCTCCGTACGACTCCACGATGTCACCTTCGGCTATGACAAGACGCAGCCGCCAACCATTTCCGGAGTCACGATCGACATCCCCGCAGGATCCCATGTAGCGATCGTCGGCGCCACCGGATCAGGCAAGACAACGCTTGGCTATCTGCTGGCGCGGCTCTACGACGTTGATGACGGAGTGATCAGCTATGACGGCGTCGATGTGCGCGACCTGAGCTTCGAGTCCCTGACCGATATGCTCGGGGTTGTCACACAGGAGCCTTACCTGTTTCACGCCACCGTAGCGGATAATCTACGCTTCGCCAGGCCGGATGCGACGGATGATGAGGTGATTGGCGCCGCCAGCGCCGCCCAGCTCCACGACATGCTCACTGCCCTGCCTGACGGTTACGCTACGCTTGTCGGCGAACGCGGTTATCGCTTCTCCGGCGGGGAGAAGCAGCGTCTAGCCCTGGCACGGACGATCCTGCGCAATCCGCGTGTGCTATTGATGGACGAAGCAACGAGTGCTCTCGATACTGCTACCGAGCGGGCCATGTCAGAGGCGCTGGCAGGTCTCGCCAAGGGACGCACGACGATTACCATCGCCCACCGCCTGTCGACCGTGCGGCATGCGGACCAGATCATCGTCATGGACAAGGGCCGCGTGGTGGAACGCGGCAACCATGAGCAGTTGCTCGCCCATGATGGTGTCTATGCTGGTCTCGTGCGCTCAACGCTTTGAAAGTTTGATCATGACGCATTTCATGCTGCTCACTGCAATCGACCACTTCATCCACCCACGATCAGGGCATTCAGTTAAGACATCCGTCGCATCAACTACGGATGAGAAAGATAGTGTCCAAGATTCCAACTCCCGGTCGATTGTGCTTGTATTCGCCGCCAATGGTAAGATCGGGCCGGGATCACAAAACGCCTCGGCAATCTCAAGTACACGATGCTTTGCGGCTCACGCAAAGCCACACCGCGTTCACCGACTCATGAGAAGTGGCGCTCGACAGTGCCAGCCTGGTCCACCTCAACCACCCCAATTTCATCGGCAGTGGGTCCGTGGAGTAGTTCAAGAGCTTCGTTCGCCTGGCGGCAAGATAGGGTTCTCCTGGAGATCAGGTCAGCACGGAGTGACGCACCCCTTCATCAAGCTCACGAACAAGATTGAGAGCTTCGCGGGTGGATCACCCGGGCCGCTCAATCCGCAGCACAACCAGTTCGTCACCCTCTTGCAAAATTGCATCATGGTCTCCACCTCGGATCGCCTCTTCCACGACGCTCCTGGTCCGGTTTCTGATCGGATGATTTCATAGCCAGCAGCCTTCAGCCGCTCGTTTTGAATATCGAGGGCCTGATCTGTGGTGCTGACGCGAGCGTATCCGATGCGAGCCATGGCGAAACTGTCACATCAGGGCGGTTCCGATTGTGTCATGTCACTTTTATCGGAACTCAACCTTTTGTTACATTCATTGCGCGTCACATTTGATTGTCGCTCATGGGTGTACTCAAAATTTACACCCGCAGTCCTTGTAAGCACTAAAAGGTGACGTGGAGCGCGGCTGAGCTTCCATGCCTAAAGCAACGCCAAAATCTAGCGGCTGATTCGGACGCCATTGGCAGTTCTCACTTGTTTCAAAAGTCCTTTGAAGACGATCACCCTTGCGCTTGCGGTAATGCCAACACAATTTGCGGCATGGCATAAAGCAGGAACGCAAAGACAATCATGACCAGCACAAACGGCAACGCTCCTAGCACCACATCCGCCATAGCCCCCCGCTCTCGCACGCTTTGCACGACAAACAAATTGAGACCAACCGGTGGTGTTATAAGTGCGATCTCCATCAACAGAACTATGATTATTCCGGTCCACAAAGGATCAAAGCCCGCAGCAGCCATGATTGGAGCCACAATGGGAACGGTCGCGACCATCATCGAGAGCGTTTCCATGAACATTCCGAGGACGAAGTAGAACAGGACAATAAGGCAGAACAAGCCAAAGGGGGCAAGCTCCATGCCGGTAATCCACGTGCTGACCTTCGCAGGCAATCCGATCGCACCAAATACCAGATTCAGGAAATAGGCTCCGAACATGACAGCCATGATCATCGCCGAGGTGCGCATTGTACCTTCGAATGCCTGCAAAAGCACCGGAAGACTAAGCCGTCCGTACAAAAATGCGATCAATAACGTGGCGACGACACCAAGTGCTGCCGCTTCTGTTGCCGTTGCCCATCCCGTGTATATCGAGCCGATCACCGAGAAAAAGATCACCAATGGCGGTAGCAAGTCCGGGATTGCCGTCATCCGTTCACTCCATTTGGCGCTTTGGCGTATTCCGCCCCATTCGGGTCGTAAAACGCAGGCTACAACGACAACGACTGAAAATAGTACGGCCAGTACGAGCCCCGGTACCAAGCCGGCGAGATAAAGTTTCGGAATCGACGTTTCGGTCAGAACGCCATAGAGGATCAAGTTGACAGATGGTGGGATAAGAATACCCAGCGTGCCACCCGCAGCGATGGTGCCGAGAAAAAGTCTTTCGTTGTATGAATTCTTTTTCACTTCCTTGAGCGCTACAGTGCCGATAGTCGCAGCGGTTGCAACGCTTGAACCAGAAGTAGCTGCGAACATTGCACAGGCCGCCACATTTGAATGCATCAACCCGCCCGGAAGCCACGGCATCCACAGGACCAGTGCAGAATACATACGCGAGGCAAGTCCCGAACGCAGCAACAACTCTCCCAACAGAACAAAGAGCGGAATAGCGATTAGCAGAAAATTGTTTGAGACGGTCCAAGCAATTTCGGCAATCGCGAAGTGCAATGGCAAGGGCGAAAAGACCTGTGACAGGATAAGCCCGACAACCGCCAGTGTCGCTGCAACGGGAATTCCGATGAATAGAAGTCCGAGGAGACTTCCCAAGGAAGCAAATATCATTTCAGGTCTCCTTCAGTGAGCTTGCGGCCAACTCTTCTTGAACCTCTTCCTCTGCGGTTTTCATGCCTATGAGGTCGGAGGCTTCAGATAGGTTGCCGCGCAGAACGCAGGCAGAGGCCACGACGAGAAGAGCCATATTTGTCAGCAGAAACACCACGATACCGAGTATCCAAATCACTTGGGGTATCACCATCGGGACCTGCAAGGCCGAGTCCGACATTGCTCCGGAGACCCAGCTTTGACGGATCATTCCGACGCCGTAGACGAGGATCAGGCCGAAAAATACCAAAAAGGCGAGCAGGGCGGCAAAGTCGCAAACGAGTTGTATGTTGCCAGGGAAGCGGGCGTAAGCTGTATCTACTCGTATATGGGCGCGATCCAGCAGGGCACCACCCAGAGCCCATGTCGTGGAGATGGCAAGGGTGAAGCGTGCCAACTCGTCGGTGCCGTCGATGGCTTGATTGAACAAGGCTCGAAGCGCGACGTCGGTGCAGATCAACAGGGCGCAAAGCAGAATGATTATGCCGCCGAACCATAGTCCGCCACGCGCTATGATCCTCGCCGGCATGAGAATTTTTCTCATCGGGAAATTTCCTATAGCTGGAAGGTGTTCGGGCGGCCGGGCAGTGGACAACTGAACACCTCTTGTTATGGCCAATTTTACTTCATGCCGATCGTGTAGCCAGCAACGGCTCCGATTTTGGCATTCCATTCTTCAGTGCATCCAGCACCGCAACGTGCTGCCCAGTTCGGCAGAACACTGTCCGTTACGATCCGACGAGCAATGTCCATGTCGGCCTCGGACGGTACGGTGATTTTTATAGAGGCGGGCTTTCCTAGCGTGCAGCCGGCGGCGCCTGCATTGCACAGTTCAGCCTGTTTCAGGCTATCATTCAGCGTCACCCACATCTTATCTTCGTAAGCGGCGAATTCCTTGAGGAGGAATTCCTTGGTTTCAGCGGGTAGCTTTTCCCAGCGCACCTTATTGACGGCCACGGCATTAAAGCTCCAACCCAGCGGCAACATGTAGATCGACTTAGTAACTTCAGGCCAGCCAGCCGTATTACCAGACAGCGTGCCAGTTACCGCGCAATCGACGACCCCGTTGTTCAAAGCGGGGACGACTTCCGAAAATGCAATCGATACCGAAGTAGCACCGAGCGCGGTCACGAAGTCACGCAGTGTGTTGTTGAAAACACGGATCTTTTTACCCTTCAGATCCTCGATTGACTTGATTTCTTGCTTGCACCACAAAACCTGTGGCGTGCTGGCACCGATAGCCAGAAGTTTCGTGCCCCAATTTTGATCCATCCGCTTGCTGAGGACATCCTTGTAGGCAGAGCACGCGGCGCGTGCTTTGCTGACATCTGGCAGGACACCGGCCAGGTCGCAGGCCTCGAAACGCGGATCGTCACCAGCCATCTTGGTAATGTCTATACCCGCAAAATCCATGACACCCACGCTCATCATGCGGAGCATTGATTTATCATCGATGCCCATCTGTTCGACAGGTGTCAAATCGGCAGTCAGCGCACCATTGGAACGAGCCGGCAGCGTCTTGGTCCAGAACGGTTTTTCGTCAAAGATCGCCACCGGAATAGTCGATGTGATGCCGACGACTTTGAAGTTATCCTTGGGCAGTTCCTGTGCCGCTGCAGGCATTGACACGCCGGGCAGGATGGCAATCCCGGCAACGATGCAGCTAATCAATTGTCCCATAGTCAGTTCCACTCCTTGATTATGCTATTATTGGCGGCGGGTGCCCCCGCCGAGGGTTTTGGTCACATGATTTCGGCTACGGCCTCGATTTCAACTGCCATGCCAGAGGGCAGCGCGTGGGTACCGGATGCGATGCGGGCGTGCGGCCCGGCATCGCCGAGAATGGCACAGATCAGGTCCGAAGCCGCATTGAGGACTTTTGCCTGGTCTTCGAAATCTGCGCTGCAGCGCACCAATCCGGCGACGCGGATAATCCGATTTACGCGGCCAAGTTCTCCGTCGCATGCGTTTCGCAGCTGCGCCAAGATATTGAGCGCACACAGCTGGGCGGCCTTCTGCCCTTCCTCAAGGCTGAGGTCGCCTCCAACGATTCCCTTGTAAACCAGCTGCCCGTCTACGCGTGGCCCTTGGCCGGCGACAAAGACAAGATTTCCGGTTCGGGTAAAGGACAGGTAATTGCCCTGTGGCCGATTGACCGGCGGCAGCGCCAGACCAAGTCCCGCCAGACGCTTTTCAATCGCGTTCGTCACTGTCGAAGTCATTTCAACTGCCTCCAGTCTCCGCTATCGCCCCTCCAGCCGGTTACGCGACCCGCCAGGCGTTCGAGTGTGTTGCGAAGCGTGTTGACCAATCCTTCCCACTCGACTGCGGAAATGCCGTCTACGGCAGGTTCGGGCCCCATGAACATACCGTCCACACCGCCAAAGGAAACGCATTGTTCAATGCAACGGCGCTCCAGAGCACCATCGTGAAAGACCGTCGGTTTGTCCAAATAAGCGGAAAGAGCAGCAATCAGCCCCGTAGCTCCCCAGTTCGACACGTTCGAAACGATCAGGTGATCGGCGGCGGTGGCCGCCGCTACTCCGCCGCGGCCGGGCGTGCCGCAGTCGAGAGCCTTGGGTGAGAAGGTCTTCAGCTTGTCCGCGACGACCCCCATCCCAAGTTCATTTCCGCCATCGCCAATCGCAATAAAGGGCACTCCTTCCGCCTTTGCGCGGAGAAAGAACTGATCGTAATCAGCGACCATTCCGTCTAGCGGACGACCTCCCAGACCGTGGTAAAGGCCGCGTTCATTCGCTCCCGGCCGCTCGATCGAGATCACCAGGGACGGCTTTGTAACGTCTAGGATCGAGTCCGTAACTTTGCGGCAGCCGGCATCGTCCTTCGGCGTAGCCCTAATATAGACCGGGCGAATGAAGTCAATTGGGCGAATAACCCTGTCCTGAGGGAATGGCAACGGCGCCAGACCAGCACCGCGGCACGTGCCCTCCATCATCGTTACCCAATCTTCATCCGTCAGAATGACGGTCTCGATACCGAGTGCGAGAAACAGCGCACGGGCCATCAAAGCCGCCCCGACCGGGCCATCGGTTTCCGGCACACCTGCGCCTTCAGGGAAACCCGTTGCGATCACTACCGGGCCGCCACGGCTCCTCACCCGATCTACGATAAGCTCGGCAGCCGACATGCATGCAGGGCCAGCCTGTTTCTCTTGCAGAGCATCATAGATTTTGGAGATGAGACCGACTCCGGTCAGATCCAGTGTCATGAAGTTTTCAATGGTTTGGGCGACCACTTGGCCCTTGCCGCTCTTGTAATCCAGCATATCACTCCCTACTCAAACAGTTTCGATGATGTATTGGGCGAATTTCGCAGCGTCGACATTTCCACCGCTCAGCACGATTCCGACGGTCTTGCCTGCCGCATCCATGCGCCCTGCCAGCAGCGCGGCCAAAGGCGCTACACCGCCAGGCTCGACTACAAGCTTTAACTGCGTGTAGGCAAAACGAATGGCCTCCCGGATCTCCGCATCGGTAACGATTAGGCCGCCCTTGAGATGCTTGGCGCAAACTGGAAAAGTCAGCTTGCCCGGTATCGACACCAGCAGGGCATCGCATATCGATGAGCCGTCAGCCGGAGCCTTGGTCGGGACACCGTGCGCGAGCGACAGCGCCATGCCGTCAAAACCTTCCGGTTCCACACTGAAGACGTCGGCGTCGGGCGTGACACTGTGGATGCCGCATGCAGCCCCGGAGGCAAGGCCACCGCCCGAGCAAGCCAGCAACACGGCGTCGAGCGGCAGCCCCATCTCTTCGACCTGTTCGGCAAATTCGGCTCCGAGCGTTGCCTGTCCCGTCATCACATATGGATCGTCATAAGGGGGAACAATCACGGCGCCGGTTGCGGCCGCAATCTGAGCGCCGATCTCCTCGCGCACTTCTTTGGTCTTGTCGTAGAGACGAACGGTCGCGCCATTTGAGCGAACCCCTTCAATCTTGGTCTTGGGAGCCTCTTGCGGCATCAAGATCGTTGCCTTGATCCCCAACTGGCGGGCCACATGGGACAGCGCCAGACCATGATTGCCGGACGACCAAGCGACCATACCGCCTGCTTTTTCTGCTTCAGACAGCTGCAAGGCACGATTTAGGGCTCCGCGGAACTTAAAAGAGCCCGCGTGCTGCAGGGTTTCGGGTTTGAACAGGATACGAGCGCCGAGCCGCGCATTTAGGGCGGGAGATTCCAGTACCGGGGTCTTTACCGCAAAAGGCGCTATCCGTTCCCGCGCCTGACAAATCGCTTCCGAATTTGGGCCTTGGTAGTCAGTCATTTCGATCTCCATATCGTTGAACCAATATGGGACCGGAAAAGCCTTTCAGTAAAATTATATTACTGGATACATAATCATTCAAAAATCCAATGATTGAGCGGAGCGCCTCACCTCAAAGCTGCCCTGCAACCCGGACGGCGATATTGGTCAGGTCATCGAGGGTCTGGGCACCGTAACCCAACATATAAAAAGAAAAGAACCGCAGCGGCGGTAGTTCGATCTCGCTTGTCAGGGCTGAAAGTTTGTTCTGCTCAAGCGACGGAGAGAAAGCACCCTGCGCGACCAGCGCAATACCGATCCTGTCGATCGTCATACGTTCGATGGTCGACAAAGAGGAGTTCGTGAAAATTCTCGGGCGCGCTCCCGTCATGTCCAGGAGCAGCTCACGGAGATGGTTGTAGGGATAAGCTTGCCGCGGATAGGTCAAAATCGGGAAATTGCCGATATTGTCCGCGCTGAGACGATTGTCCGGAACAAGACCGGGGGCCGAATAAAAACGCAGGGGATAATTGATCAGGTGGCGGCAGGCCAATCCATCTATCGTTGCAGGGCCAAGCATGAAGGCCATGTCGAGTTCCCCATCCAAGATGGATTTCATCATCGAGGCGGTGATATCAACGGAGATGTCGAAGTCGATATTGGGATAGAACTGGTGGGTCTCTTCCAGGAAGCGGTTGAGCCATGTCTGTACAATCGTTTCAGACACACCCAGCCGAATATTCCCGTGCGATCGATGAGGCACGTCAAACTCACGTTTCAGCTTATTGACCTGACGTAAGATCAACTCCGCATGCAGAAATGCTGCGCGACCATCCGCAGTCACGGAAATCGGCTTCGTGGTGCGGCTGATCAGTCGCCGACCCAATTCGACCTCAAGTGCCGAAATGCGCTGTGATACCGTGGGTTGTGTGGTGTTAAGCTTCTCGGCTGCTCGTGAAAAGCTGCTGAGCGTTATCGCCCAATAGAAAATCTCAAGACTTTTCAAGTTTACCATTATGACTTCTTTATTGGTTATAAAAGCAGATCGTCCCATTCTCATGAGAACGATCACGTCAACTCACACAAATATCAATCCAACTGTGCTCAAAAAGTAAATATCGGGCTTGCGACACAAAAGACGCACCGCCAGAAATCGGACTTCTACACCTGTGTTTCGCAATGAGCGTTAGGCGCCGGTTCTCATGCAGCGATTTTGCCGAAATCAATCCGGCTGTCCAGATCAAGGTCGAACCGGCCATAGGGATTGACGTGGGCGTAGATCAGCGGCGTGAGGCCGCGATAATTTTCCGGTGCCATGCGACCTTACCAGGCTGGTTCGGCGAGCATTTGCAACATGCGCGTGTTCACATAAACGAGCGAAGCTTGAAGGAGGTGTAGCGACAGCGCCAAAACTTCCTGCTCATCAATGCGATTGGTCGCCGCATCAATATCTGCATTGGAGAATGACTTGAACCTTCGTTTCGGGCAAGATTCCGGTATGACTCATCGTCCCGCCTTTTTGCAGGTATTTTTAAGATTATCGCAGCAGGAGTATGAAAAGTGCCGCAATGATCAAGGTCCCCGTGACCGCTGTGATCATTGCCCTCCAATGTGACCAGTGAAGTTTTCCAAAAACGCTCTCGGTGCCTTGCATGCCCGGGCGGAGGGAAAGATGGGGCGGCTTCTTCACAACAACGGCGGAGGCGAGATCAGCGGATGCCGACACATTTGACAATTCAAAAAAAGGACCCTGTTGCCAACAACATCCCAAATTTGACACAACCTCACTGTCCTGCGCCGTCCTGATCCCTTGGACAACCATCAAACCAGATGAAAGGGCGGCCTGGTCGATCAATGAACGCAGCCGAACATGAGCGTACTCAGATGCTCTTGCAAATCGAACGAGCGACGGATCGGTCTTTACAATGTCGGGTGAAAATGTAGCGTCGATCCAAAATGAAACAGTCTCGAGCCCGACGTCATCAAGAGCCATCTGGCAGCCGTACCGTTTGATCTGGGTCATGAAATTGACTGCTTGGCGTGGGGGAGGCAGTCGTCCTGTCGCGTTCAACTCAAAAACCAGCCGCTCGGCGATGCTCGGTGATGACTCAAGCTTTTCACAGATATTGAACCACCAAGGGTCCAAGGCTGCACTTTCCATTGAGATGTTGACGCCGAGACGTATTGCAGGTTTCGCCGTCACCTCATCGATGGCATGCTGAACGCAATACTCGTCAAGTGCTCGCAGCAGCCCCAGCCGCTTTAGAGAACCCACTGCATAGTTCCAGCGACGGGTGCCTGTGGACCCCTTCGCTTTGGCAATCAGCTCATGGTAAAGAACGATATCGCAACCGTTTGCGTACCGAACCGGCCGACCTTCGAACTCGACGTCACCCTTGTCGATTGCCTCAAACAAAGTGACAGCAGCAACCATGTCCCCACGATAACCTTCGACCCATCGCGCATTTTCTGCGCATGGGATGCCGCAAAAGGCTCTATCGAGCGGGGACGCCTCGTGTCGAACAGCATGACCCGTTCCGCCGTCAGGACATTTGATAGAGACCACTATATGAAACACTTGTCCGCCACTCCTAATGGGATGACGGGTTACGGTGTGGAGAAACTTGTATATGGTTTGCTTCGGCAAATGCGAAGCAACCACATGAAATTGTCCATAGGTGGAGCGTTTAACCCTGGCAAGGCTACCCAGGGCATCCACGGCAAAGTGGTAGACGACATTTTCAGCGGTCACCGCTGCCAGTCCACTATAAGCCGCCGCGATATGGGGCAGGTTGTCAATTTGAAACGCAAATTCGCCTGTCAGATGCCGGTGATGCGGTTGGCCTGTCGCAAATCGGTTCGGCTTCGAAACGGTGCTACCCCGTTTCATTTAAAGACTCACAGACGAAAATTCCGGCTTGGCAAAGCAAGCAATTGGACGTGGCTCCCCCTGACAATCGTGCTTCAGCATCAACAGCCCCTTGAAATCTGACGCGCGCTGCGACGGAGCCTCTAAACAAGCTCTTGATCTTCATTGTTGCTCTCCATGGTCGCAGCCGGATTAGACAGTCCCTTATGACAAATTCACCCGGGACCGGCCTGAAAAGGACAGGGACTGACGCCAATTCCACTCTGCTCCCTTCCCGTCGAGAACTGATCAAGATTATGTGCATACGCTGTGTAGGTTGGATGTTTGGAGATTGGCCATGGCCCGCCTGGATTGGCCATTCACTCGGAAGGCGGCCATTGAGGTAGCCTTGTCCACAGGGCAACAGGCGCTTGGCATCCCGTTGAGCGTTGCCAAAACAGCGGCAACATCCATCTTGCAGGCTGATCTGGATCCGCTCTCTTTGCCTGAGTTATGCCACCGCATTTATGGGTACTTCGGCGAGCAGGCTGCCTGCTGTTCTTCAAAGTCGTCCAAGCAAGTTGGAGACGTCATCGTTAAATTGTGCGACGACTGAGCATCTAAATTCACGCCTTGCTGACAAAGCATTCACGCAATCTGGCTCAATGGGTAACATTGAATTCTGTGAAACGGCGACGTTGCGACGAGCCAGAATTCCGGCATGAGTAGCAGGACGCAAGGAAAATTGCCGGTGAAATTCGAAAGGGCTCAACGTGCGGAAATGGAATTTTCATTTAGGCGATTGCCTTTTTATTATGATCATAATTGGTATTTTGGCGGGCCTTTGGTGGGTTTTTGAAATTATTGACAAGTATGGACAGTAAAAGAGCGTTCATACCGCTGAACTTGAGCCCTACCGTGTCTGCGCCTTTCCTCGCGCTTCGTTGCATTGGCGTAGACAACCCTTTTGAACTTTCTTGGCATAGTCCGTGACCAGCCAGATCACACGCTTAAACTTGATACTGGGCGACTCGCCTCTTTGAAAAGCAATCTTTATCCGTGAGCGTCGTCCGCTGGACGAGATAAACGAATTTGGCATTCCAGTGGTATGCCGGAGCAGATGCGCGGCCGGATATTCGTTGCTGCTCTGGCGGCAAGTGCACGTCTTCCGTACCGGCAGCGCTGGCAGCAAGAACCTGTAAAGCAGCGCCAACAATAACCACATTAGCTTCATTTTCCATAGATGGCGAACGAATACGCAGCCTTACGGCCGAATAGAAGCAAATGGTTTTCATTCGCAATGACCGCAACTCGCTGGCACGCACACAGTTCCGGTCCACCGGCGTTCCATCAGTCTATGATCGCGCTCTCGATTTTATTTTGTGGCGCGAACAGAGCCGCTTCAATCTTGATCACACCGTGACAGCACGTTCTCCGCATCAAGTTTCAGAACAATGGCAGCCACAGCTAACCGAATATAGGCTGGCGCATTTGGACGATCAAAATACCTCAGGCTCACAACAGAAATACCCAATTGTCGCGCAAGTTGCACCTCACTCCGATCCAACTTTCGACACACATCCGCTAACAATGTCCTGTTGTCCTTTAAGAAAGGCTGCTTCATGTTTATTCGACCTTTTCGACAGGTTGCTGCGCGTAGAAACGGCGTACCTCGCCGGGGCAAATCAGCTATTTATAACGTTATTACCCGTTTCCGGAAAGACGTTCGCGCCCAATCGGACAGGAGAGGATAACGAGTGTCGGCGTTTCTGAGGCAACACGTCTCAATACCATTTTCACGTTCGCGAGGTGGTTCGTCAACCAATGCGCATGGGTGATCTTCATCGTCTCATTGAACATCACTGCAGATTGTTCGCGTCGCTATGCCCACAAGCCTCGAAGCCAGGGCATCAATGGCGGTGTCCACCTCGTTGCTGCCGGTCACCTGTGCAACAATGTCCGGAACGCGCCGTCGGTGAAGCCAGATCCCGACGCCCTTATCCTTCAGGCTTGCAGTTAAAATAGGTAGCACCATGGAACCCGACTGTGAAAAGCGGTAGCGTGTCGCCGAATCATTAAAACGCCTGTATCAGCCTGACCTCTCGTCTCAGCCTGTTGTGGCGGAGCGAAACGACCCATGTGGTGGTAACAGGTGCTCCTTGGCGTTCAGCGATACGTCACTCGCCCCAGTCCTTGGCCTCCTGGATTGCAGAAACTGCAAATCCGAGCTATCTTTGATTTGCTGATTCACTCAGCTGGGAAACGGCCCAACGCGGCACCCCCCGATTCGGGGACGGTAAACACGTTAAATTTAACAGCCATCAAATTCCGGAACAAGCGTTCGGGCAAAAAACGGTGCCTACTGCCAGTCGCGATTGTTCAGGAGTCGGACATGGATTTTTTACGCTCAGAATCTGGATTCAAGGCTGCATCGCTTAGGATCGAACAGTATCTATCAACAGTTTCGTCCATTGATGTCGTAAGGACGGCAGATCTCGTTGAGATATTGCTGCCGTTGGCGAAAATTGAGGATGGTAACCGTCTTTTGAGAAATTCACAAAAACTTGCAGAAGCGCTGAATGGGACGAATCACTGGGAATTGGGCCGCAGTCAAATTCTGCAGAAACTCGCTTGGGCTTTTGGACGGCAGACGTATCAAAGCCTTCGACAATCTTTCGGGCCCCTCGTTGATTTCCGACAGCTGTTTCCAGACGCCGCACTTCCGTCTTGCAGTCTGGAAGTTGGCAGAACGCAACTCCACCCCTTTCCGCGGCAATTACACAAGCTCAGCGAGTTGATCCAGTGGCGCACCACTTGGGAGCAGAACGCTGTCTCGACGAGAGATCAGCCCTTTTTCCCGCCGATGCTCCCCGGGTCTTATTTCTCCGGGTTCAAACCGAGCTACGAGCTGCGCAGAGACTGGTGCAGTGTTTCAAGAAATCGACGCCAGCATCTCTCGCACCATTTCGAAAACGGTTGGAGTTGCGTTCTTGTGAGAGATGATCGCAAGCATCTAATTGGAGCAGCCAGCTGGAAGTGGTGGGGATGTTTAGGAGAGATTAATGGCGTGGGTTTCAGTCTCTTCATGCTGACAAAATCAGGATGGTTGAAGATCTTCTTTGATATTCGCCCTTATTGTGCGGAGCCTACCTGCGGGCCTTGCATCTATCGAGAAGGCATTGGCGATGACTCCGACCATATTCAGGCTTCCCTTTATGAGCTGATCCAATTGCCACTCCATCGGTATGAGGACTAAGCCGATACAAAATAAATGCTTCGTTGAAGCCGAGGCGGCGCGAAATCAAGAACGTTTGAAGTAGCTTGGCGCGTTGACACTTCGAGTTCAGTCGGCAAGCCGTCTGCATGTGCGGCTTGGCGATTACGCTCGTGCTGGGAACCCTAACACCGGACTGTTAGGTCTACGCTCGGCGGCATCGACCCAATGGCATATTCCCACAACGACTTGACGCACATCATCGAAATTGTCGGCGACATGGGAAACCGAGGCACCTGTCTCTCATCCTTTGCCCTTCCTACCACCTCAAGAAAATTTCGAAATTTCCAGGCGGAAGGCTACTGATATCGCTTCCTCGACACGCGCGGAAGACACCTCATCTGTCCTGAATCCGGCTGAACTGGTGCGCGAATTTACCAGGAGATAGCATATATCCTGGTGCTTCTGTTAATATCATGGTTTAGAGTCGGCAGTTTCTGCGCGGGCATGATCTGCGAAATAGATCTCGGTTACCCGAAACCGTCCACCAACCCGCTTGCACTGGACGATCACATCGATCGAGATCTTCAAGAGATTGCGGATGTCGTTGCGGTCAAGATCCTGCCCGCCATCTGATTCCTTGACAAGCAGGGTAAGCTGCTCGAGGGCCAGACTTGGTGAGTCGGCATGCACCGTTGTGATCGATCCGGGATGTCCGGAGTTGATGTTGCGGATGTAGTAGAAGGCCGTGCCATCCCGCAGCTCCTGCAGCAGCACCCGGTCCGGCCGCATGCGCAGGCAGGATTCCAACAGATCCTTGGCCCCAAGTTTTGCCAGCCCCTGCCCGCCTTTTGAATAGAACAGTCGCACGTGGTTCGGCTGCGGAATGGAAAGTTCCGGCGTATCCTCAATGCTGATCAATCTCTCGTCCTCCGGAATGTGCTGGATCAGGGCTTTCGACAGCGTCGTCTTGCCGGAGCCGGTAGCCCCGGAGATAATGATGTTCTTGCGCGCCAGTACCGCCCCCTCGAGAAACGCTCGGTACTGGCGCTTGCGATAGGCAACAAGCAGCGCATCGTCTTCGCGCGTCTTGTCTGTGCTGGCAACGACGTCATCGAACAGGCCGGCTGCTTCCATATCCTGCATCGACAATGACACAGAGGACGGCTTGCGGATCGTGATCGAGACGGTGTTGCCGATCGTCGCCGGCGGGATCACGATCTGAATGCGCTCTTCATCGGGAAGGGACGCAGAAAGAAGCGGGCGGGTCTCATCAATGCCCTGATTGGAAAAACTGGCCACAGCCCGCGCCAGCCGCATCAGCTTGTCGAACGATAAATTCGGCAGTTCGTGTCGCTGCCAACCACCATTTCCTTCCGTAAGCACCTCGCCTGGGCGGTTGATCACAATCTCATAAAGGCTCTTGTCACTGAGGAACGGTGCCAGCGGGACGAGCAGTTGGCGGACGACGCCGGCGTCTGGGTTTTCAGTCATCCTCTAACTACTTCGTGACCAGCTCGGATTTCGGGTAAAAATCCCCCATCACCGCGCGATCGTAGATCGTGTTGCGCGGTTCGGTGACGCGCAGCCCATAGATGCTGGAGAAATCAAGATCGCGCGCGACGAAGATCGAAACAAGCGAGCCCTGGTGCTTTATCAGCGTCGGCGGAATATTGATCGATTGCTCGACCGCGATCGCCGCCGCTTCCTTGCCGGCGCTTGTCATGCCCTGCGCCTGCACATCGCTGCGCTGCAATTCTCGACCGGCATAAGTTGCAATATCACCGACCACTGACAGAAGCAGGGCGCTGCCGAAGCGCTCCCACCAATGGGTATCGACGTAACCGTCAAAGCCGGCGCGGCCGATCGCGTCGGTCGCCGGTGATGCCAATGTGATGATGACGCCTGTGGGCGTTTTGGCACGGTTCCAAAGCACGAACAGGCGGCTCTGGCCCCGTCGCAAGCCGCCGCGATATTCGCCGATGACCTGGGTGCCTTTCTCCATCAACACGACGCGGCCATTGTCAGAGAGGACGTCCCGGGTAATCACGCAGCTGGTGAAACCCGGCTGATCCGATGACAGCGCGGTTTCAAGCGCGCAAGGGATCGAGGTTCCCATGGCGACGATGAAGTTGCGGTTGCCGAGATGTCCCGCCTTCGATCCCTCCAGGACGGTTGGCTTCAGCATCCGGTTGAAACGCTGGCCCTCATTCTCACCCTGCCCCCCTCCCCCCAGGAGGCTGTCGACCGGAAGGAAGTTCGAATCCGCTGTCGCGTCGGTCGTGTTGGATGGTCTGGCGCTGTTGGCGGTCTGGCCGCTGCCGAAGGCCATTACCGGCGCGCGCCGGGCCGCATCGAGCAGTTCATCGACGGCCGGCGTTTCCGGCGTCGCGACCGTTGGCGTCGGTAGCTTGATTTCCGGCACGGGAAGGACCTCGGGTTCCGGTTCGGACCTGGCCGGCTCGAATTTTGTCGTCTGCCGGATCACGCTAGAACCCGGTTGCCCGACATCCTCCTTTGGGCCCTGCCGCATCGACCACATCGCCAAACCCATGAAGGCGACGACGGCCAGCACAACCGCCCCGCGCTTGAGCAAGGGGTTGTTGTCGACTTGGCGCGCTGTCGTGGTCTGCGCGCGTTCGCCGGGGATCGTCGTTTCCGTAGGCTCTGACATGTGTCCCCTCCCTACCGGCCCGCGACCGGAGCCTTGACCACCCGTTCGACCGAGGGCGACGTGGTATTGGTTCCTGGATCGACGCCGACCGGCGAATAGGCCTCGTTGAAAATGCACAGCGTGTCCGAGCCGCGCCGCAGGATAAATTTGTGGCTGATTGCATGGATGAGAACGAGATCGCCCTGGACGGTCTTGGCCACCAGGCTTTCCGTGCCGTCGGAGTTCTCGATGTAAATCGCCGGTATTTCCTGGTTACCGCTGAAGGCAAAGGTCGTCACCTTGCCATTGTCATAGACCGCCTGTGGTTCGATCAATACAGAACCTTGCGCCGAATAACGCCAGTTGCGTGGTCCGTATTGCTCATGAATACCGAGGACCTGATCGGCATAGCCGGCCTCGGCAGCGCGTTTACGGGCTTCGTCCTCAAGGCGCCGTCGCTTGGCTTCGTCAGCCGGATACCGGTACTTCACGTAGAAATACGTATTCTGCCCGGCATCGACGGACCCGTCGCGCACCACCAGTTCCATCTGATAGCTGCGCTTGGAGCCGTCGCGCCGCGTCGTGACAACCGAGATGTTGGTCGCAGGCTGGTTTTCACGTGGCTTCAGAAACAGGATCGCGCCGGCGGGGGCGACTTCCCAGGCAACGGTGTTGCCAAGAGCAACATGGGCGATTTCTTCGTCGGGCGCGAACTCCACCTGAACTGACGAACGGATCGTTCCCACGATGCGGGTGATATTATAGGGTTGGTAATTGACGAAGCGGACGCGATTGTCCTGCTGCGAGCTAGCCGGAATCTCAAGCGCAAGAGCGGGCAAGGCTGCGAGCAGAACGAGGATCGTCGTGGTGAGGATCTTTGCCTGGTTCAATTAAACGCCTCCGGATCGACCCGGTACTCGCTCACGACGAACCCGAGCGGATTCACCAACCGGTCGCTGGAGGAAATCGGGGCATTGGCATAAGAATAGGTGATCGTTGCCACCAAGTGGGTGGTGTGGACGTCATCGCCGCGCGTGATCGTCCGCATATGGCGGACCGACACGACATTTTTGTTGATCAGCGAGATCGACTTGATGGCAATGCGCGACGTCGATGAGTGCCCATAGATGTTCTGTGGCGACTCCGGATTGCTACCTCGATACCAGGAGGCGAAGCGCTGCTGTTCGGCGGCGTTTGACATGAGGGTGACGGTGCGAAAATTCTCCTTGGCCTCCGACCACACATAGCCTTCCCGCGCCCGAACATAACGCGCGGCAAAATATTTGGTGACTTCCTCATCGTAACTGCCGGCCGTCGAGGACAGCGCTGACACCACATCGACGATGCCGGTCGAATTGTCCACACGAATGACGAACGGCTCTACCGTCTTGAGCGGCGTGAGCGCCACCACGGCCACGATCGAGGCACAGGCCAGCACACTGGCGATCGCGGCGACAAACCAGGCGAGACGCTTTGAACGTTCGGCCGAGATCATCCGATCCTGATCGAAGCGGCGCGCCTTATCAAAATAGTCCTTGAGATTGTACGCGATCACCATAGCACCCCTACCCTGCCTGGCAGGCGCGGTATGATCCGGCTGCGTCGAAACTGGCAAAAACCGCCTGTACATCGGAGGCGAGCGCAATTTCAGCGAATGCCAGCGCCGCACCATCTTCATTCTTTCCAGATGAATGTCGTTGGCTCGCAGACCCTTTGCCGTCCTCCCATTCCCACATTGAACGATTGAGCGGCCGTTTGGCATAGCCATTGCACTTGGGTAGCGGATAGCTCAGCCTGGCGCAGCCAGCCAGCACGCTCCCGATCAAAATCAATACCAATAAACGACACATCGCGATGCGGGGCCCCTTCAACGCTTCAATACTGATTATCAGGACAGGCCTGACGGTCGGAGTTTTCGGTAGACCGAGTTGATACCGCTGCCGGTCTTCCTGACGCCCCGGGCCAGCGCGCTTTCATGCGCATCACGCGCAGCGCCATAGCCGTAAGTCAGCGATGCGCCGCCTGCGGCAAGCGCTGATGCAATGCCGGGGAGTTGATAAAACACATAAAGAGCGGCAAGGCAGATGGCGCAGAGCGCGATCGGGCGCATGAGAACATCCGAATAGCCTTCGATGGCGAGGAATATGGAATCGATGGTGTCGATCAGCAGTGAGCCGATGGCCACCACCAGGACCTGCAGGATAACGAAATTGACCAACTGGCCAATCCACGCCTCGGTAAAGCGGCGTGTCGCCTGGAACATGGCCAGCGCAACGAAGATCGGTCCGATTGCAAGGACGATGGCCAGGGCCAATCGCGCATAGAGCGAGATGATATAGCCGATGGCCGCGACCGCGAAGCTGGCCACAATCACCAGCAATCCCCCGAAACCGGTGACGATATCGACAGGCCACGAGGCGCGGGCCCAAACTTCGTGAGCTGATTTCTGTCCCTTGTCGAGAAGCGCATCGAAAGTGCTGGCGGTTGGCGCGGTCCCGACATTAAGCGCCTGCGACATCTCTCGCGGCAACGTTTCGAAAAACAGGTTGGCGACATAGGTCTGATATTCACTGGCGTTCCCTACCAGCATCAGGATGATGGCAAGCTTGATTGCCCGAAAGGCAAATTCCATGATCGGCTCCTGGATCGAGCCGCGCAGGATGAGAAACCCATAGAGGATGACATAGAGCGTCAATGCCACTGTCAGAGGGCCAACCACCCAGTTGGCGATGTTTGACGTGCCGGTCGAGATAAAATCCTGGAGCGGCGTCTGAAACTGGCCATCGACAAAGGCAAAGATGTCGTACATTTCCTAATCAGCCCTCAATGCTTTGTTCATGCGCTCAAGCCGCGCCTTGCCATCGGCAGCAGCTGCGTTGACGCAATTGGGGGTCTGTCCAAGGTCACCCGGGTTGTTCCGGCACCTTTCTGTATGCTCCTCCAAAAGAGCCTCATCGGAGAGAAAATCCTCGACCGAATAGGTCTTCCCCGATTTTGAGCAGGCCGCCACGGCGACGAGGCCAATCAGTAAAACCGTCCTCCTCATTGCAAGGCCGCTCCCATCGTATCCATACGCTTTTTCCAGTCTTCGGCCTGACGCTGCTGTTCGACCTGAGCCTGCGCCTGCTGCACCATTTGCAAACCTTGCATACGCAGTAGGTCGGTCTGCAGAAACGCGCTCTCCGCCTGGATGCGCGCCTGCAGGTCGGCGATGTCCTTGGCGTCGCTGGCAGACGATATTTGCTGGCGCAACTGGTCGATGCCGTCGATACGCTTTGTTGCCGTGTCGTAGATTTGCTGGCCGAGAGACATCTGTCCCGCGTTGCGCTGCTGGATCCGCGCCAGTTCCTGCCCGTAAAAATTATTGGCCGAGCTTTTGTAGGTCGAATTGGTTTCGAGGAACTTTGACGCCGCGTCTCCCAAGATGCCCGAGCCTTTACCACTGAGCAGGCTTTCGATTGCTGCGAAATCTTGCGGCAACGCCTTGCGGATTTCCGGCTGGTTTAAAACGGAGGCCACGTCGGCCATGTTTGTGAGCTTGTTCAGTGAGCCGAACAATTGTTCGGCCTGGGTGATCTGCTGATTGAGCACGTCAAACTGCTTCTTCATAGCCTCAAGCTGGCTCGCCCACCGCATGATGGCGGTCTTGTCGATCACCGGAATGCCTTGCGCAGCGGCTCCCCCCGCCGACAAGGCGAGGACGGCGACAGCCGCCATCATGGAATTACGTATACACATCAGCCTGCACTCCTTTGCTGCTGGAAGAGAGGGAGCCACACCTGCGGATCGTCGCCCGCCTGAGATCGAATGCTGTCGGCAAGTTCGACATTGGCGGTGCGGCCGGAGAGCACTGCGACTTCATCATCGAAGCCGCCGAGATTGAGTTCGGCGACGACGCTGTTGTGGCCCTGCTTGACAATGAAGCGGCGGCTTTCTGTGGAGAGCTCGCGCGCGATCAGCTCATACTCGCGATCCGTGAGTTTGAAGCCGTCGACGTAATCCGCGCGACTGCCACGGGAGTTCGGCATGAACACCTGGGTCGGGCACTGCTCGATGATGGTGTGTGCGATTGGGGAGTTGATCGCGTCACGCGGACTTTGCGTGGCAAACAACATGAGCCCGTTCTGCTTGCGGATGGTCTTGAGCTTGTTCTGGGCCAGATCGCGAAAGCCCTCGTCGGCAAGCGCCTTCCAGAACTCATCGATGACAATGATGATGCGGCGGCCGTCGATCAGTTGCTCGACCCGATGGAACAGATAGGCCATCAGCGGCGTGCGGATTTCCTCATTGTCGAGAAAGTCGGTCATGTCATAGCCCACGAACTTGCCACCGACACCAAAGTCGCCGAGCCCAATGTCCTCGATAACGTTATCGAACACCCAGCCCAGCGGCCCTCCCCTCTCCCAGCGGCGCAGTCGTGAAGCGGTGCCTTCGGGATCGGTGTTGTTGAGAAAGGTGCGCAGCGCGCCGATCGTGCGTCGCTCGACCGGGAGATCGACGAGCCCATCGATGGCATTGGCGATGTCGCGGGTCTCCGCGACGGAGAGTTCGCGCGTTTTCGAGCCGACAAGCTTGGTCACCCATTGCGCCAGAAAAACCTTGTTCTCCGGTGTCAGCTCCATGCCCTTCAGAGGAGCGCAGCCGGTCGGCCGGCCATTTTTCAACGGCAGATACGTGCCGCCGGCCGCGCGCACGAAGAGGTCTGCGCCGCGGTCCTTGTCGAAGAAGACGATATGCGCGTCGAACTTCTCGCCCTGCGACAGGATGAAGTTGAGCAGCACCGTCTTGCCTGAGCCTGAAGGTCCGCCGATGAAGGTGTTGCCGAGATCGCCATAGTGCAGATTGAAGTAAAGCGGCGACCCCGACGCCGTCTTCAGCATGGCGGCGGCCGGGCCCCATTCGTTGCCGTCACGCTGTCCAACCGGATAGGAGTGAAAGGGCGAGAACGCGGCGAAGTTCTTTGAGGTAATCGCGCCGGAGCGGACGCGATAGCGAAAGTTGCCGGGTAGCTGCGACCACCATGCCGCTTCCAGGCCGAGATCCTCCCGAGCAACCACCGCGCCGCCATTGGTCAGATGCGTCCGGCTTTTCGCCAAATTGTCCGTAAGTTCCTTCACCGAATTGGCGAACACCGTCAGTGTGAGGTGATGGTCGCCCAGCACGAAGCGGTTCGATTCCAGGTCGTCCAGCGCGTCATCGAGCTCTTCCACTTGCGATCCAGCCTTGTCGCCGGCGCTGACCATTTGGTTCTGCTTGCGCGCCATCACCGTCTTGGCGTCGGCCTTCGACAGGAAAGACAAGCTCTGCGTCAGGATCAATTCATAGGGTACGGTCAACAAACCATCGAACATTCCGGGCCGCGTCCGGGCCGGATATTCCTTGAAACCGAACATACCGGCATAGCGGCTCGATCCTTCGTGGCGGATCTCGACCGTCTCGCGTCCGACGATCACCCGATCGGAATATATTGCGGATGAAACACGACCCTCGGTCAGCGGCACTGGCTCACGCCGGCCGCCGACGAGTTGGTGCAGCATTTCGCTCGGCTCAGAGAAGATCAGGCCATCGCGTTCCTGCAGGGTGAGGACGCGCGGGCCGAAGCGCTTCAGGCCAGCCGTGACATCGACGACCGCATCATCAAGATGCTTGAGGGCATCCTCATCAAGCTCGGTCCCGCATCGCCGCGCCTTACGCAGTTTCGACAGGACCGTTGCTACCCGCTCGGCAGGATCCTTGCCCGGGTGCCAGACGAGGCTGAGATAGAGATCGTTGCGAAACAGGTCCTCACCGATCATGCGGTTGCGGTACTTGTCGTTCAGGATCCGCGAGAAGGCGTTGGCGAATTCGCCATCGGGGTACTCATTGTCCCGTCGGCGGATGACATGCGTCCACAGTGCCAACCGCTCGTCGGCGATGTTGCGATACAGCGTGTTAAGGTCACGATGTAATGCGTTCAGATCAAGCGTATCAGCCGTCTCGAATGACACGCCTTCAATCGCGATGACCGCCATCAGAGCGCGGGAATCGAGCGCGATCACCCGCTCGTCGACGTGGCGTAAGTACGGGATGAAGGTCTCGGGTTCGAGCTCGCGGCTCCTGACGGTTGCGGTACTAGGCAAAGCCGAGATCCCTTTCATCATAGCGCCGAACGAGCTTCATTGGAGTGAGGCTCGATCCGCCCCAGAACCCGGCGTTGCGGGTCCTACCCCGCGTCTCAATCCAGCCGAGCAGCACGCGGAACATGTTGTGGTCATGCTTGAGGAGAGCCCTGAAGATCACGTGGAAGACCACGCCCACCAAAGCGTAAACAATCGAGCCGGCGACGATGAAGAGAATTGTCGTCAGCATGACGTTGACCGCCATGGCCTCCATCGTGACGCCCGCCACCATGGCCGGGCGTGTGCAGGCGAGGAACAGCGTGTCTTCTTCGAGGGGCGCGGCGCTCTGCATCATGTTCACCCCGTGATCGTATTGACAAGTTCGGTGGCGCCGAAAATGCCGCCGATGCCTATGATCCAGAATCCGGCCCTGCGCAGATCCATGTAGCCGAACATCCAGGCGATGCAGATCACGATGACGGCGATGACCGCGAGCAGTTTCGCGATATTGCCGGTCAGCATCGTCACGATGTTCTGCAGCACCGATTCGATGCCGGCGGCCTGGGCGAGGCTTGGCTCGACCAAAGTCAGGGAAAATACCGCTGCCATCGTCACGGTCGCCGCGAACGGTCTGATGCGAGCCGACTGGTTCATGGGCTCATCACTCCTCTTGCTCTTTGGAAAAGACGAGGACGGAGGATTGCCGCCCCAAATTATAGACATCCCATCGCGGCACCAAAGCCTGCGACCGCTGCTGGCTTTTCTCGGTTGAAACGTCGTCGACCGTGGCGGCCGACGGCTCCCCTGCGCTTTCGCGCGCCGGCAACGCCTGCGCCTGCATCTCGACAATCTCGATGCTGCCGATACGGCTGGACAATCGCTCGCGCTCCGCAAGAACTTTTTTGCCGTAGCCAACCATCTCGCCCACCGAGATATCCTCATGGTCGTAATAGGATTGCAGCATTACAGTCTCGGCCTGCGTCGTCGTGACACCGCGTTGCAGCGCTACTCTATAATAGCCATCGAGCAGCGAAGCGGTCGCCTTCAGGTTCAGGCAGAAATCAAAGCTATCGCTGACCGACAGGCCAAGTCGGCCGAGATCAGCGGAATTGATGCCGCCGAGCCCGAGATCGATTTCGTGGCCCTCGGCAATCAGGACTGTCGCGGTCTCGATTGCCTCGGCTCTCGTTTTCGGAGGCTCGGCGAGCGGATGATCTGAGTTAATGCGGATGGCAAAAGGCTGAAACCCACTCTCGACACTGACTACAGCGGCAAGAGTTTCCGTGGTGATCTGCGGAGCGCATTGCTGAGCGAGAGCGAGGAAGGCTACCGGCATGACTAGAACCACACGCGCTGCCGGCTGCCGCCGTCAATCGTTACGTCGACATATCGCGGTTGCTTACGGATGTGAGGGCGAGCGGTTATAAAGGCCATGCATAGCCGCTTTCCCTCGTCGAAATGCCAACGGCCAGAACCGTGCGCGCCTGCTCCGCCTCCGCTTTCGCCAGTCCTGCACATTTCATTGCTGACCATTTTGGGCTCTGTCGATACGCATCCGACTTCATTACGCCCGCGATGGCCGAACCTGCTGATCAAGCGGAAGCCTTTATCGCAATAATAGGGTTCATAGCGCGGCCTGGTTGCCGCGAAGCCAACGCCGCTGCAATTTGGGAAAGACCGTCCTTTGGCGAGGTGTGACCAAAGCCGTTCAATGGGCGGACGGCATTCTGCGTACTGTGTTGCGCCCCCCGGGCTTGAAAGGCACAAAATAACCTCACAACCCCAGTTATCTGCCCGCGCCATAACAGAAGAAACCGTGTATAGTGAAAAGAACAGTAAAAAGGCAGAACTTGTCCTTATGAAAGTATTCACCATGCATATTACCCCGCACAACCCACCGGATTTCCGCTATCAATGCGGATTTTGTGTTTCATCATACTATTATATAACGCATAGTTAAAGAAATGCCAAGTGAATTAAACAGCCGCTGGCACAACACGATTTTTGCGACTTTGGTCACCCACGAAATCATGTCAAAACCCTTGCCCGGAGAAACGCCGAATTCGCGTCTGCGCCAATTGGGCATGATGAACCTGCTGTACAGCCTGCAAAAGGCTGATACTGCTTTGACAATTACCAACGTTACGGAAGTCACTGGAATGACAAGGAAAGCGGCGCAGGAAGCGATTGATCCTCTTGTTATGCGGGGGCTCTTGATGGAATCCTGGGGCCGAACTTCGATCGGCCGTGGCAAGGCCCGGCAATACCAGATCGCACTGGAGATCTTCGACAAGCTTAAAGGTGTCTATGGGGCCTGATTACATGAGATGCATCGTGGGGGCTGGCCTGCGCACCGGTCTTACATCTCGAAAACACATACTATGGCTTGTTTGGATAGAAACATGTACCTCGACTGGGTCGCCTCGCAGGAGGGCGATTCGCTTGGCAAGAACAAGTTCATGGACAATGAACTTGAATGTCGTCAGCAGGTGTTTCCAGCTTCCTTCGTTGGATCGGAATTGTCTGCGTGCTCCCCGAAAAATATTGCTGGGCAGTTTAAGAAGGAAACCGGTCTTGTCGTGCACCATAACATGATTTTTAGAACGCCGGAATTTGTCCAACGATGGGCTGGCGTGTCATGATTGCAAAGTAAAGCCGTATACACAGCTGAGCGGAGTCCGGCCCGTCTCTCCGAAGGGCCAGTAATCGCTATCGAGGAATTTATAATGAGCAGACTAACGGCGCTTGCAACCGGGCGATGCTTGATCGGGAGCAATAAACATGACAGACCGAAGATCTGTCC
>NZ_JCAXDZ010000011.1:0-96042 GCF_059758635.1 Phyllobacterium sp. GQ127 | reverse complement strand
TAAGGAGACTGAAACATGACTGTTTCCGATAATCTAATTTCAAAATTGAAGGATCCAAGCCTTGCAATCGACAAGGCCCCGATCGGCGGCGTTTGGATTTCCGCCAGCGATAGCGGCAGAACATTCGAGGTAATGAACCCGGCAACAGGTGAACTGGTCGCCACTTTGCCCGACATGAGCCGGGCTGAAACCACGCGCGCGATCGATTCTGCCTTCCGCGCACAAAAAACCTGGGCTGCAAAGACCGGCAAGGAGCGCGCTGGGGTTCTGCGCAAGCTTTTTGATCTGATGGTGTCGAATGCCGATGATCTAGCCACCATCTTGACAACCGAAATGGGGAAACCTTTCACTGAGGCACGTGGAGAAATCCTCTATGGTGCGTCGTATGTAGAATGGTTTGGGGAAGAGGCAAAACGCGTCTATGGCGACACTATCCCCGGTCACCAACCGGACAAGCGTATTATCGTGCTCAAGCAGCCGGTAGGGGTGGTGGCCGCCATCACGCCCTGGAATTTCCCCAACGCAATGTTGGCCCGCAAACTCGCGCCGGCACTCGGAGCAGGCTGTGCAATGGTTTCTAAGCCGGCAGCAGAAACGCCATTATCCGCACTTGCCCTCGCCATTCTTGCACAACGGGCCGGTCTGCCCGACGGGTTATTCAACGTCATTCTATCTACGGATTCCGCTATTGTCGGCCAGGAAATGTGCGCCAATGATAAGGTGCGCAAGCTGACGTTTACCGGCTCGACCAATGTCGGGAAAATACTTATGCGTCAGGGCGCCGATCAGATCCTGAAGCTTGGCCTCGAGCTTGGTGGCAATGCCCCCTTTATCGTGTTCGACGACGCCGATCTTGATGCAGCGGTCGAGGGTGCCATGGTCTCCAAGTACCGCAACAATGGCCAGACTTGTGTGTGCGCCAATCGCCTCTACGTTCAGGCAAGCGTCTATGATGCCTTTACCGAAAAGTTGACCGCCAAGGTAGCGGAGATGAAGATCGGAGACGGCTTCGAATCTGGCGTCCACGCCGGCCCTCTTATCTCCGGAAAAGCCTTGGAGAAGGTAGAGGAGCATATCGCCGACGCGGTATCCAAGGGTGCAAAAATCAAACTTGGCGGCAAGCAGGCTGCAAGAGGGGGTCTCTTCTTCGAACCAACTGTTCTGACGGGCGTCACATCCGAGATGAAAATTGCCCGTGAGGAAACATTCGGACCCGTAGCGCCATTGTTCAAATTCGATACTGAAGACGAAGTGGTTGCAATGGCCAACAATACAGAATTCGGCCTAGCCTCATATTTTTATTCTCGTGACCTATCGAAAGTATTCAGGGTAGCGGAAGCGCTGGAATACGGCATGGTAGGGGTGAATACCGGTTTGATTTCGACCGAAGTGGCTCCGTTTGGCGGCATCAAACAATCCGGCCAGGGACGCGAAGGCTCGAAATATGGCATCGAGGACTATATCGAAGTCAAGTATCTGTGCTTGAGCGTCTGATTCCCAACGAAGGGCGGATCTACCGCCCTCTACACCCCGCGTGTTAAAATGTTGGTGGCGTGTTGATCCACAAAAGCCGGCAGGGCTCATGTCCAGCATTGCGCCACGAATGTGCACGATGACTCTCGAAATATATGGCATCGCCCTCGTTAAGCGTGGTAAGTCCCATGCCTTCAACTTCGAGTTCGAAGCTACCTTCCAATATTTGTATGAACTCCTCCCCCTCATGTCGATAAAAGCCTTCGCTTCCAGCGCCTGCTGCCAGCGTCCATTCTTGGCAGTCCATCATTCGCGGGCCCGACGCCAGTTCTCGAATCCGGATGCCCTTTCCGAGTGAGGGCAATTGTCGCCCACTTCCCTTGCGAACGACCGCTTCTACGATCTCGTCCGGGTTTGCAGTCAGTTGAGTGATCGTTACGCCCAATGCTTCGGCTACCGCCCGTAAGAGATGCACACCTGCGCCACGAGATGTACGTTCCAACGTGCTGATAACTGATGGTGACACATTCAATCGAGCGGCGAGCGCGGCGATAGTCAGTTTCTTTTCTTTGCGCAAACGACGAATTTCGAAGCCCAGCCTTGATGATGGCAGATCTTCTTTCAACGATTCTTGCGAATCAGGCTTGGTATCCTCGAGCGAGGATTTGATTGCGGCCAGATTGAGCCCTTGAACTGACCGAAGTCGAACGATCTGATGGACGCGAGCGAAATCATTCTCGCTGTACATGCGATAACCGCTTGGGGTTCGGGATGGCACGATCAAGCCGTGTTGTTCCCAAAGCCGCAAAGTCGCCGATGGCACGCCCGTAGCGCAAGAGACCTCAGATACTTTGTAGAGCTTCCCCATCGCATCCCTGAACGTCGTTTCTGAAGCTTGCTAGGCAAAAATTCTCGTAAGCGCAACACTTTATAATGCAATCAGCGGGCTTTGGCCTCTACGGCATGTTGGGGGACGCGCCTTTCGCCGGTTAGCATGTAGTTGCCGGTCATCTTCATGCTGCAGGCCAGGTTCGAACTCGGCTCGCCGCTGTTTTCGATCCTCGTATTGCAGTCGCCACGCCGGACGGCATGGCGAAGTTGGGAAGCCGGACGAACTAAATGTCCACGCCGGCGCCAATGATCCCAACGGCAAATATTCTTGCTTGCGTTCGGCAGCTCGATCAAATCGGGACCCCAACCCTTTTGTTAGCACTGTGGAGGCGTCACGCCGGATGCACGATGGGACGCAATTATTGTATTCGCCATGAGCATAGCGATCGTCATGGGACCGACTCCGCCTGGAACCGGAGTGACGGCAGCAGCGACATCAACAACCTCTAAGAAGGCGACATCGCCGACCAATCGAGTTTTACCCTCTCCCTCTCGGGTGCGTCAATGCGGTTGATGCCGACATCAATGACAGTCGCCCCCCACTTGACCCCATTCTGCCTTGACCATCTGCGGCCGGCCGACAGCCGCAATGAGAATATCAGCTCTGCTGCAGATGTCCGGCAGATCTTTCGACCGCGAATGGGCCACGTAACGGTGGCGTTGGCGTTCAGAAGAAGTTGAGCCATTGGTTTGCCGAACAGGTTTGATCGGCCGATTACCACAGCATTGAGGCCTGAAAGATCCTTGCCGTGCAAACGGCGCACGAAGATCATTGCGCCTGCTGGAGTGCACGAAACGAGACCGCTTTTGATGTCACCCGTCGCAAGCTTGCCACCGTTCATGATGTTCAAGCCATCAACATCCTTGCCGGGCATAATAGACTGAATAGTCATTTTGCTGTCCAAATGATTGGGCAGTGGAAGTTGCACGAGAATGCCATGGATACTCCGATCAGTGTTCAAGCTCGCGACCAAATTCGCAAGCTGCTCCTGCGTCGTCTCTGCCGGCAATGTGTGCTGGATTGAATTGAAACCGCAGTCCTTGGCTATGCGGCTCTTGGCGCCAATATAGGTATGACTTGCCGGATAATCACCAACGATTACAACTGCCAGGCCGGGTTTGACGCCTGTCGTCTCTACCAGCCGGCGGGCCGCCACCTTGACAGTCTCGATAATTGATGCCGCAATCTGCCTTCCGTCGATGACCTCTGCCATAGCTCAGCCCATTCTCTCGGAAGCATAAGATCCAGGACTAGCCGGGAATACGACTGTCCGGTTGCCATTGATAAAAGTTCGATGATGGATGTGAGCATGTATAGCACGTGCCAATACTTGCGCCTCGACATCTCGACCAAGTGAGACGTAATCCTCGGGGGATTGCGCGTGGGTAATGCGCACCGTATCCTGATCGATGATCGGTCCTTCGTCCAGATCAGACGTTACGTAATGCGCAGTCGCACCAATGAGCTTCACACCACGCTCATAGGCCTGCTTATAAGGGTTGGCGCCCTTAAAGCTTGGCAGGAAGGAGTGATGGATGTTGATGATCCTTCCGGACATTTGCGCGCACATGCGGTCCGACAATATCTGCATATAGCGCGCAAGTACAATCAGCTCGGTGCCTGTGCTTTCTACTAGATCCATGATTTTGGCTTCGGCAAGCGGCTTGTTCTCCGTGGTCACGGGGATGTGGTGGAACGCGATGTCGTGATTGACAACCACTTTCTGGTAATCGAAATGATTGGAAACGACGCCAACAATATCGATCGGTAGCGCGCCGATGCGCCAGCGGTACAGCAGATCATTCAGGCAATGGCCAAAACGCGAAACCATCAGCAGGACCTTCATACGCTTGTCGCCCTGATGAAATTCGTAATCCATTCCAAGCGTCTTTGCTACGTCAGAAAAGTGATCCGCGACCTCTGCTCCGGTTACATCTGTCTGTGGAACGAAACTAACGCGCATGAAAAACTTGCCTGTTTCGAGATCATCGAATTGCGAGCTATCGACAATGTTGCAACCCATGTCGGCAAGATAACCAGATAAAGCAGCGACAATGCCGCGCTTTGATTTACAGGAAACGGTCAGGACAATCTTACTGATGGTCAAGTGCTGCTCCATGACATGAGGGGGTAGAGCGCGAGCACCACGGCTCGCGTCGCCGCTTCGATTCATTTGTGTAAGCGCTTAGAGTACTGCTTCGAGCTCCGGAAGGATATCGAAGAGATCACCGACCAGGCCGTAGTCGGCGACTTTGCGCGAGGCCATTACTCCAGGCAGATGGTGAACGCCCCCAATGCGAGAACAATTGATTTCTATGATCCAAAAGCAGCCCACGATTTCGCTTGAACAGGCATGTTGCCTCCAATAGTCGAGACGATTGCAAAGATCAGATGACGTCGGCCATCAGAGCTTGCGATCCTGAAGCCAGTCGGCGAACCGATACCAAGTATATGCAGCGGCGAGCGCAGCCGGACGTGCGCTCGGGATCAGGAACCGGGCTGGTAGCCCAGTCATGGGCAAAGGCATGTTGAGACGCTGGCTTTCACCGATTGCCTTTGCGATCAGCTTGCCCGCATAGGGTGCGGTCGCAACACCATTTGCTTGGTAACCCAGCGCATAATAAATGGTAGGATCTTCTTCGAGCTGTCCGATGGAAGGTGTGAGTTTTTGCGACAACGCAACCACGCCCCTCCAGAAGTAGTCGAATGATACACCTCTTAGTGAGGGAAAAATGCGTGCGAACTCGGAAGACATCCGCTGGCGTGTCTTCTCAATTGATTGAACCCTACCGGAAACATCGCCGCGGGCACCAAACAGGATGCGGCGATCCGGGAGCAATCTGTAGTAATAAACCAACGTTCGCGTGTTGATGATTGGCGACTCTGAAAGCCAATTCTGCTGTGCAAGCTCTTCCTGTGTGAGCGGACGCGTAACCAGAATGTTCGATATCGCTGGCAGTATACGCCCCGCGGTCGCGGGATGAAGGCGATCACTGGTATATCCGTTCGTTGCGATGATAATGCGATTAGCGAGGACGGTTCCGCCAGGCGTGACCAAACGGTGTCTTGATCCTTCGCGATGCCAAGTCAGAACAGGACTCAAAGAGTAAAGTTCTGCGCCGTGTCGCTCGGCCGCATTTGCAATACCCAGGCAGTAAGATAGCGGATGGAGGGCGTGCCCGACATCCATGTGAAGTCCACCAAATACCTCAGTACCATCATGGACCTCGGTCCGAAACCTGTCCGCATCGAGAATTCGGCACGGAACCTGGAAATGATTCCGTAGACTATCCGCATACTCGCGCAATTTCGTCATGCGATTTGGGTGATGAGCGACTGTGTACCAGCCTCTACCTTGGGCCTTGATATCGAAGCCTTCCTGCTCCGCCAGCGCCTTCGGCAATTTTGACGCTTCGACCGAGGCTACGAAGAATCGCTTTGTCTCCTCAAGTCCGAACCGGTGGACCAGTTGTTTGACGCTGAGCTTGCTGGCGGGAATATTGACAAACCCGCCATTTCTTCCGGAAGCGCCCCATCCGATCAAACCGGCGTCCAATACAACGGCTCCGATCCCATGATCTCTGGCTAAATGGAGGGCTGCGGACGAGCCGGTGAAACCGCCTCCGATAATCGCAACCTCGGTGTTAACCGCAGACTGCAATTTTCGCTCTGTGGATCGCGTGACCGTAGCCTCCCAATAGGAGGGTTCTCGTTCGTGGAAACGGTAGAGCGATTTGTCCAGAATGATTTCTGTCATAATGGTGTCCGGTCTTTAAACAGGCGACTTAAATTCGGGCATAACCTTACAGAAACTATATAAGGTTTATCAGCATTGTCAATGAGCTTGCCTCCGGTTTGGGCAAATTGCAGCGAATTACCGCTACTGCTCCTGCGCGTCTGCCCGCATGGCATCGCACACGAATACCCAGAAAAGGTAAATGGCGCGTTGAAAAAAACATGTTGAATGTTCGAAAAATTTAACATAGCGTCGTGAAGCTGCGTGCTGCCCAAGACAACAACACGGGAAATGGCTGACGCCGCGCTACAGGAGTGATTGGGATTGCCGAGTGCACGCGGACTCCGTGATGCGACCTAGGGCGAAGCTATGGCTTCTCTCAGCGGCTTAGAAGGATTTGAGAGGAGAAAATGAAATGAGCTTCGTGAAAACGCCCGAGCAAGTCAAAGAAATCGAAGACCTGATGGCTCGGGGCCAATTTACCACCGAATCCGTCACTGTGGAATTCACCACGACAAAGGAATTCATCCGCTCGGTGTTGGCGCCCTGCTTCGAACCTGCCGACGAGCCAATCGCCTACGCCAACGTTTCGCGCTGGCAGAGCGCCCTTTGCGGAGAATTCGACTGCGGAATCATTTACCTGAAGTGCAAGTATAAAGAACGAGAAGGCACCACGATGCTGACGCTTTTCGTCAGCGGCGACTCGCCAGTGACCATCGGCCGGGAGCTCTGGGGAGAGGGCAAGAAGCTGGGCACTGCCCAGCTTTATTTCGATGGTCAACAGGCCTATGGCTATTCGGAGCGAAACGGTGTTCGCCTCATTGAGATTAACGCAGAATTCGGGCCGGATCTGGGGCCTGTCAAATCTGATAGTTTGTTTGACTTCGAGCTCAAAGCGCAGCCACATCCCTCTGGGCGCGGCTTCCAGAACGGAGTGAACCTCGTTTGCCTGCAAATTGAAGAAAACTACAGGATCACGCGCGAAGGTACAGCCACACTGAAGCTTGCCGGCAGTCCGTTTGACCCGCTCGATACGATCCCGGTCGTTTCGGTCGGTAAGGCATATTATGCGGAAGGCGTCTCCTGCTGGACCGTTCCGTTTGTGCACGATCTGGAAGATCCAGATGCTTATAAGCCGTTCATCTACGGTCAAAAGTACGACGATTTCCGTCTTTTCCCAAAGGCTGCACGATTCAAGTAGAGCAAGGCTTGGGAGCTACTGAATTGATCAGCGAGCGGCTGTCCCCTGGGTAGCCGCAAGCGAGCTGGTATGCCAACCGGCGGCATGATGGCGCCCCAGCATTGCCGCATGGTCTCGTGGAGGAGTATCCGCACATGACAAATTTCAGACTTGAGACCGGAACAGATCAGTGGCGGGCGCTTGCCCTCTGCTTCTCAGTGACTTTGGCGATTTTCATCCCTTACGTTGGCTACGCCACCCAAATCCCCGCGATGATGCAGGATCTTGGCATGACGTATACTATGGTTGGAACTCTGGCTTCCGCCTCAGCCTTGGCGGGAGGGATAGTGGTGGCCTTTGCAGGTCTGCTGGTTGACCGATGGGGAGCAAAAAACGTCACCGTGCTTGGTCTCGCAGTCAACGTGCTTGGCCAGATCGCATTTGCCTACGCGCCGACATATGAGACGATGCTTCTTGCCCGTCTTCTTCAGGGCGCGGGTATCCCCCTCCTGTTCCTCGGCCCCTACACGCTCGCCATGCGCTGGGCCGAAAGTTCCAACCGGCTCGGCATTTTCATGGGAGCAATGTTGGCCACCGACGGCATAGGAACAGTAGCAGCGCTTTACGGGTATGCGATCATCCTCCAAGATTACGGCTGGCGCAACGGATCATTGATTGGAGCGGGCATCCTCGTATTCGCAACTGTCGTCGCTTTTGTAATGCTGAAAGAGCCTCCCGCTTACCGGCAGCCAAAGGCCACGCGGGCTGCGTCTTTTGCAGAGACAATGATCAATTATGTGGGCGTAGTCAGCAATCGAAACGTTATCATTGCTGCGTTGTTTTTGACAGGTGTTTGGGGCACCTACTCCATCGCCATTTATTGGGTACCGATGATCCTCATGGAAGAGGACGGCTGGACCGAGCAGGCAGCCGGCGTCGTCGGTTCGCTTTATCCGCTGGTGGGTATGATCTGCGCAGTCGGTTTTGGACTGATCTCTGACCGGGTCGGTCGTCGAAAGCCGCTGATCCTGATCTCGGGCATTGGAATGACCGCCTCTTTTGTCGGCGCCGCTTTCTCACTCTGGTCGCAGCAGTATTGGCTGCTCGCGACGATGCTTCCGATTTCTGGTTTGTTTGCTTACGGCGGCCTTCCATTGGCGTATTGCCTCGCTGCGGACTCGGTCGGTGTGGCGCTTGCGGCAACTGCCAATGGTTTCATCATGGGAGTTGGTTTCACTGTCGGCGGGGTCCTTTACCCGCTCGTTCTCGGTCACGTGAAGGACGCCACATCGTTGTACACTGTTGGCTTTATCGCCGCGGCCGTGTCTTTGATTCTTCTGAACGTCATTGCTGTTTTGGCTGCTAAAGATGCCAAGTTTTCAATCACTAACATTCACAACGCGATCGCGTAGTCACACACCTCCCCAAGGGGAGCTGACGAAAGCCAAAGCATGATCCAGGAAGCTGGATTTCGAAAGGAGCATACATGTCACTTCACCAAGATTTTGACCGTCTTTCCGGGACGCTTTACATCGACGGAGCCTATCTCAAGAGTCAGTCCTCGGAACGAATTGCAGTTATCGATCCGGCGACCGAAGATCAAATCGCCGAGATTGCGAACGCGACAGAAAATGAAGTTGAGAATATTCTCGACATAGCGAACATTGCTCGCAAGCGTTGGCTCTCGATTGATCCGCGTACCCGTTCCACGATGCTTCACGAGGTTGCTGCCCGAATCCGCCGTGAGAAGACGATCTACGGCTACTTCATGACACGCGAGGTCGGCAAACCTTTCAAGGAATCAGTCGACGAAACATCGTGGTGTGCTACGGCAATCGACTATTATGCGGAACTTGGCCGAAACGACGTGGGTCGGATTGCAGGAGCCACCGTTCCTGGGCAGTTTCATTTCTCGATCAAGGAACCGCTTGGCACAGTCGTCATCATTCTCCCTTTCAATTTCCCCCTGGTTCTCCTTTGCTGGGAACTTGCAGCCGCTCTTGCCGCAGGAAACTCGGTAATCATCAAACCACACGAGCAGACCAGCATCACGACGCTCAAATTCATGGAGGTCTTTACCGACCTGCCAAAGGGTCTGGTCCAGGTGGTAACCGGTGGTCCGCGCGTTGCGCAACACCTGGTGAAAAGCAAGAAGTCGCACTGCATCGCCTATACCGGTTCGGTTCCGATTGCACAGGAAATCATGAAGGTGTGTGCTGAAACCTTCAAACCCGCGCTGATTGAAGCTTCCGGCAACGACCCCTTTATCGTCATGCCCTCGGCTCCGATGGAGGTTGCCGTTCGAGCCGCTGCCTTTGCCGCCTACCTTAACTGCGGCCAGGTCTGCACTTCCGCCGAACGATTCTACGTACATGACAGCATTCATGACGAGTTCGTCGAGCGACTGGTTGCCGAAACAAAGAAGTTGCGCATTGGCAATGGACTTGAGAACGTCGACATAGGGCCCATGGCAACCTTGCGTCAACGGGATCGCTTTGAGGCGCTTCTTTCGCGCGCGCGACAGGAAGGCGCAAAGTTCGCCACTGGCGGCGGTCGCCCTTCAGGCCTTAATCATGGTTGGTTCATCGAACCCGCTGTTCTGACTGATGTTTCGCCCGATTCCGAGATCATGAACGGCGAGTCGTTCGGTCCCGCCGCCCCAATCTGCAGGGTCAAGAGCTTTGATGAAGCGCTCGAATTGGCGAACCGCTCGGAATTTGGTCTCGGTGCAAACCTCTATTCCCGCGACATGAGTGAGATGATGCGCGCGGTCAACGAGGTTGAATCGGGAATTCTTTGGATCAATGCTCCTATTCTCGACAACGATGCATTGCCTTTTGGCGGACGCAAGCTCTCCGGTATTGGCCGCCAACTCGGACCGGAGGGGCTCGCTCAGTTCCAGTCGTCCAAATTTGTAATGATTGATCCGGCCGCGGCGCCACAGGACTTCTGGTGGTTCCCCTACAGCCAAGAGGAAGCATACGAGCACAACAAGGCAAAGTAATCCGCCGCACACGGTCAGTCGTCATTCGGCTGGCCGTTTCTATCAAAAGAGAGGAAAAAATGAGTAGCGATCCTTCCGAACTGGCTGAGGAACTTCGTCAGGAGACGGTTGTTCCAGCCACCGCGACAAAAGTCGGTGTCGCCAGCGTCGTCGTGCTCGGCTTGTCGGGTCAGCAAATCATTCCATCCGCACTTATAGGCGCCGCATATATGCCGCTGGAAAGCGGGAATGGGGCCTGGTTGTCGATGCTTCTCGCGATGTGCGCCACACTCTGCGTCATGGCCGCAGTCAATATTTTCGCACGCCGTCACATCGTCACTGGTTCAATGATGTCATATGTCGGCCTGGCTTTCGGTCGCCGGTTGGAGAGGCTCGTCGCCGCTTCATACCTCGTTGGATTTCTTGTTGCCTGCGGCGCTGTGACTGGAAGTACAGTCATGTTCACCAGCAGTTTCTTGCAAAATGTTGGCTTCGAACCCGCCAACGCCGCTTGGTTTCAGTCGCTTTCAGCAATCGCGATAGCCGTTCTGGCAGGTGCTTGTGCCTGGCGCGGACTCGACGCGTCAATTTCGCTGACTGCCTGGCTCGCATTCCTATCGCTCCCACTGGTGCTTGCTGCCACTATCGGGGCGGCTGCGAATACCGGGTTTGACCTGCATTCACAGTTTATGCTGGCTGGTGCGGATGGGCATAGCGTCATGCGAGGTGCAATCGTTGGGCTCGCCTATTTCGTTGGCGTGGACGCGCTGGCTTCGCTCGCCGCGGAAACGAAAAATCCCAAGAAAAATGTTCCAATTATCTTGAACAGCGTGCTGCTTATAACCGGGGTGACATATGTCGGCATACTGTTCGTCTGTACACCGCTGATGAATGCGCATGCCGCCGAGTTGAACGAGGGTATTTCTCCCACCTCCATCATCACTCAGGTCGCTGGGATGCCCTACCTTCAGAAACCGATCGATCTTCTGCTGATCGGCGCAACCTTTGCAAGCCTCGTGGCATTCATCAACTACGGCAGCCGCGTTTTTGCAACAGCCGCGCAGAACAAGTTCCTGCCGGAAATATTCTCGAGAATCCATCCACGGTTCGGCTCTCCAACGGGCGCGACCGTTTTGATGGCGGTGCCTGCCGCAGGCATTCCGGTCGCCCTTCAGTACCTGGCCTCATCACCCCCGCTTCAATCCACGGCCTATCTATCGACGCTGTACTCCTTGTTCTGGGTCGGTCCGTACATCATTCTTTGCATCGGCGCCGTCAAGGAAGTACTCAAGGAGCCCACACGCTCGCCAATCCAGATCGCTGTCGTCCTGCTTGGAATGATCGTTTTTCTTTGCTTGTTCGTTGACAGCTTCCTGCCTGGAGCCGAAGGCGTCATGAAATGGCTTCCCTACATCATGCTGGGCCTCGTATGCGCGGGATACATTCTTTTCAATATCACCGAAAATTTCGCCTCGTCGCGAAAGTCTAGAGCGTAAAGGAAATATATCATGGGCTATGTTTGGACGTCTGAACAAATCACACGGTACCGCAACTACTACGATCATATCAGAACCCACCACACGTATACTTATGCGAGATTCCGGACTTCGGAAAGCTTTGTGCGAAGTGTGCTGCCCCCGTGCCTGACCCCCGCCGATGAACCCACCGTCACAATCGGCTTCATGTCTTTCATGGAATGGATCGAGGGTGTCTCGAACCGTGCGGGACGTGATCGGGCGATGATCATCGGCGTCAATGCCAAACACGGCTCGATTGAAGGAAGCTACTATCTCACAGTTCTCGAAACGGAAGAGGTTAACATCGTTACCGGACGTGAGTTCTGGGGAATGCCAAAAAAGCTCGGCACCGTAGACTTCTTTGATGACGGTGAGGAGTTTTATGGCTTCGCATCCAGAAAGGATTTCCGCCTCGTCGAGCTGACGGCAAGCCTGGGCGATCAACTTCCTACCCTGGCGGAAGATGAAAAGGAATTTTACTTCGATCTGCGGGGATATTTCGGCGTCAACGCTTCAGATGTGACCAGACCACAGCTTGTTGTTTTTGAGAACGCGACAGCAACCAAACGGCTGCGAATGATAACCGGTGCGAAATTGAAATTGACCGAATCGCCCTGGGATCCCGGCGTGTCGACGATCCCCATCGAGGGATTCATCGACGGCGGCCATCTTGGCGGCGAAACATCCTACATCGTCAAGGACGTGGTTGAGCTTGAAAACGATGGCAACGACTACACGCCCTATCTGATGGGCCGCTTGTACGACGACTGGCCAGACGTCCGCTCATGCAGATGATTTGCTCGAGACGGACTCGATAATCCACGGTCGACCTCCGCAGAACCCCAAGGTCAACCATGCCACCATATCTCGCCCTGTTCTTCGCAATTTTTGCGGAAGTCATAGCAACGACCGCACTTAAGTCGGCGGACGGCTTCAGGAACTTTTTGCCGTCTGTCATCGTCGCGATAGGTTATGCCCTGTCTTTCTATTTCCTGTCCGTTACATTGAGGACGATACCTGTCGGCATCGCCTATGCAGTCTGGTCCGGAGTTGGCACTGTCATGATCGTCGGACTTGGATGGTTAGTGCACGGGCAACGGTTGGACAGTTATGCGATCGTCGGCATCATCTTTATTATAGCGGGAATGCTAACGCTCAATCTTCTTTCCAGCACGGGCAAGCATTAGCCTTAAAAAAACCCGCCATTTGTGTGAGGCAGGGCGTTCTCTTTCACTTTCGGAACAGAGCCAGTCCTCCAACATCAAAAAACCATACCGTCTTGGTCGGCAGGCATTTTACCGGCATCGAACCTGTGCCAAGAACTGCGCCGGGCACACGCTCGGATGACCCTGATCAATCGCCGTCACCACCATTTATTTCTGGCCTTCGTTCCCTCAGGCCGCCACACGATCCTGTCACCTCGCAGAAGTGGCAAATCGACGGCTGTTACCGACCCGCAAGGACGGCAGAGCCTTGGCGAAGTACAGTCGAGTCGAAGCAATAAATCTGTACTGTTGATGTCACGTCAAACCGTGGCCACACGCTTTCAGCGCGATGCGAACCACCATCCTTATTTCGGTAAGATAATCGGGATTTTTTTACACCAGGTCTGCACTCGTTAAAGGATGCCTGGCTGAAAGGGAAAACTGAAAGCCTGATTGCCGCATCGATCGATTTTTCGAACACTCAACTTTTTTTTGATGTCTTGACCCTGTATAGAATCCGCGTGTATCGACAGAAACGGAGAATATTGTGAAGACAAGTGAACTCGCCAAGGCCCATTCCAAAAGCGAAGAAGCGGCGACGGCCACCAAAGCACAGCAACGGAGTGAGGCAAACGAGCTTGCCGTCGGGGCACGACTAAAAGTGGTTCGGGAACAGGCCGGCCTGTCTCAGCGCGAACTTGCGAAGCGCGCAAAGGTCACGAATTCGACAGTCTCCCTGATCGAGCAGGAAACACACGCGCCCTCGCTTGCTTCATTGCATAAACTCCTGAACGCGATCCCCATTTCAATGGCGGACTTTTTCGCTCTGCCCGTTTCCAAGCAGAATGTCCTTTACTATGACGCAGACGATCTGGCTGTGATTTCACGCGGCGAAGTCGATATGCGCGTACTGGGCGGGGAACGGCGAGACAAAAAGCTGCAAATGTTTATCGAGCATTACGCTCCTGGAACGGACACTGGAGAAACAGCAATTGCGCATGACGGTGAGACCGCTGCGTTTGTTCTTGAAGGAACCGTCGAACTCGAGACAAGTGAAGGGGTCCGAAGCATTGGTGCGGGCGGCGGTTTTCAACTTCTTGGCCCCGAGCCTTACAGGCTCACGAATATTGGCAAAACGACCGCTATTGTCGCGTGTGCGGTCACCCCGCCAATGTTTTGAGAATGAAGTTGCATGCGTGTCTGACATCGAACCTCTATTCATCATCATCTCCATCTCCGCTTCGTCGAAAGGCAAGTCAAGTGGCTGGATCTAGCCACCTGCACACAGCAAAACATGCCTGCCGCCAAGAGCTTCCGGAGGTTCTAGGCAACTGGCTTTGCCTTGTCGTCGAGATGCCTGTCAGCCAATTCTATTGTTGCAAATTCGCCTTTCAAATCGATGCTCAAGCAAAATAGCCAGTACAGTATTGCGCCAACAGGAATCCCGACAAAGAACGCATAATCAACGCTTCCAAAGTAGACTGCGGCAGGTCCCTGGTAGAATGACAGATACATGAACGGAACCATGGCAATGAAAGAAAGCGAATAAGCCAGCATCCCACGCCAGTTCCAATAGCCGTAGATGCCCACGGGATTAAAAATTTCAGCAACTGAGTATTTTCCTCTTCGAACCACGAAATAGTCGACGAGGTTGATAGCTGTCCAGGGCGCCATCAGATAGGCGAGCACGGCAAGGATCGTGTAAAATGTCGTATTTATGAAATCGCCAGGCAGCAGCACACCGACAATGGTTGCCGTGATGCCAATTATCGCAATCGTCTTCACACGCAGTTCCCGTGTCGGCGATGTGGGAATCACACTATCCATGGCGGTGATCAATGTGAGCGCGCCGCCGTAGACACACATGCCATTGAATATGAGAAGGGCTATACCGCCGACAATGAGGAGAACCGCACCGAATCCGGCTGTGATCAGATCGCCCGATTGTTGCAAAGCTACCGTCAAACCCTCCTTTGGGAAAAGGGCTGCTGCAACGGCACCGACCGCCTCCATCGCAAATACGCCTGCACCCGCACCAATGGCCGTATAAAGGATGATCGATCTATGGCTTGTCGTGGGCGGCATGTATCGCGAATAGTCCGAAACAAAGAGCGCCCATGAAAGCTGATAAGCAAGAGACGCAGAAACGACCATCAAGAACGGCGTGAAATGAAAAGTGCCGGTTAAGCTTATCTGCTCGGGCGGCAAACCAATCTGATAGACGGTTCCCCAGACGAAGACTCCCAGCACTGCGATGAGAATGATCGTAGTGTACCGCTGGCCGATATGCAGCCAATTGTACCCAAAAATCGCAAAAACGATCGACAAAAGCCCGAGCAGCAAGCCGGATGCGGTAAAGGAACCAATGCCGAGTTGTTCAGCGGTTGCTCCCATCAGGTTCACGTTGAGCACGACGTAGCCCCAATAGACCATCACCGCAACCAACCAGATAAAGATGGCCCCGTAGCGCCCGAATTGAGGTCGTGTCTGAACCATCTGCGGAAGACCAAGATGAGGTCCTTGGCTCGCGTGCGCCGCGACAGGAATGGTCCCGAGTAAGGTACCAACAAAAAGTCCGACCAGTGTCCAGACGAGATTCAGACCAAGCGAAATCCCGATTGCTCCGGTTGCGAGACTCAACAGCTGCGCACTTCCCGCAAACCAGATCGTGGCTTGGTCAGCCAGCCGCCCGTGGCGTTCCCTTAATGGAACATAGTCTATAGAGCGATTTTCGATAAAAAGCGCGCGTTGCGGTGCCTTAACTTTGGCATCAACTGAAGGCTGTAATTCCATCCTTATTTCCCCTTGTGTCAAGGCTTAACCTCAACCCTACATTTGCACGTAGCCGAGCACCTTGTTGAATTATCCCCGTTCGCATCGGTTGCCATGTTGTTTGCCGCACACGAAGCTGACAAATGTTATGTCGCATTTTTTAAACGTTCAATATGTTTTTTCGAACACAAGGATGATCACGCAAAAGGTAATGGGCTTCCTATTCCACCAGGGATGGTGGTGGTTGGTCCGTAGCAGAACGAGATTGTTGAATATTTCTCTGGAGGCTACTCATTGTGCAAGGAAATACGACCTTCCGAACGAGCTGGCCCTGCAATCGCAGAAGACACCTGCCACGAACGCCGCTGCAGTCTATGTCGCGTATGTCTGTTTCGGCGTTGCTATTTTTCAATCTTCGGATTGGTCTCTGCATTCCTGACACAGGCCCTTACACCGCGGCCGTGTCCGCGCTTTCTGGAAGAACACTCGTTATAGTGGGCATTGGCGCAAGCATCGGCAATTATCTTCGAGGACAGATATGAGCAAATGCAGGGATTCAGGGCACTGTTCTGTCGCTTTCTGCTTGCAGCTTGTACTCGCTATAATTGCATTGATACGCCGTGACGCATGGATGATACGAATTCGGACTGCAGCGAGTACCCCATCAAATTTTGGGCCCGCTCAAACCTTCTAAAAGCATCGTTTGATCGTGTAACCGATTCCACGTACCGTCGCGACGTTGTGGCGACCAAGCTTCTTGCGCAAACGACTGATATAGACTTCTACGGTGTTGCTTTGAACCTCCCATCCGAAGGCGTAAAGGGCTTCCTCGATCTGCGCTTTTGAAACAATTGCACCGGCGCGCAACAATAACTTATCCAGCACTGCCCATTCCCGCCCTGATAACGCAATTTTGTGTTTTCCGGATAAGATGCTTCTGTCAGCCGTATTGATTTGTAGTCTTCCAAGTGTGAAGACCGAACTCGAATTTCCGCAGTGTCTGCGTGTTACCGCAAGAATGCGAGCGTTCAATTCGTCGAGATTGAAAGGCTTTGCCAAACAGTCGTCCGCTCCCGCATTCAAGCCATCGATCCGATCCAGAGTCTGATCACGTGCGCTAAGAACGATAACCGGCGTGGCGTGGCGTTTTGATCGCATCTCCTTCAAAAAAGCTATGGCAGTGCCATCGGCGAAGCTCTGGTCGAGTAGCAGGACTCCATAGTTGACAACACGCACAGATATCGCTGCATCTTCAAGTGTTCGTATCCAATCGACCGCGTGATGGAATTTGGCGAAATGATCGCAAATGATATGGCCGAGGACTGGATCGTCCGCTACGAGTAGAATCCGCATCTCACTCGCCGAGTGCTGTGCAATCTATCTCGGATTGAGATAGATTCATGTTTGACTTAGAATGATGATAAGCGACACATTGTTTGGCCGTGTGTGTTGATCGGAACCGAATGCCCGACGGAGCCGTCCCATGTGTATAGTTTTGTCGCCTATTTCCACGTTAATGACCATCAATCACCTCGTAGTGAGATGATTTCATACCCACCGCTCCCTGAAAATATCCCACGAAGCTGCCAATATTCGCCGTAGCGGTAAGCAAGGCGCGTTGCTTTTTAACGGGCAGCGTCATTACCGACAGTAGAATTTTATATATGCGGGATAATAATGACCCGCCGGTCCTTAAGACACTCTTCTGTTGGGCACCCATCGTTCGGGCGTGATCGCGATTTCTGCGATAATAATAGCTTAGCGACAATCTGCTAAGGAGAACTGTTTCGTAAGCTACGGCCAAGGGTGTCCAGCCAGTTCGCGCGCCAAGTTGCTTTGCTTCGCTCCACAACTGCCAGTCCTCGCCGCCGGCAAGACCCAATTGGTCGTTGAACCGCAAGCCCGTCCGGCGAAAAAAGCTCACATTTGCCAGCCAGCTTCCAGTGGCTAGTTTGATCGATTCTGACGCCCCCGTGTCTCGTTTACGTTTGCACCGGATTTCGGCATTAAGATTGATGTCTTCCAAGCCGCGAAGGACTGTCTTTTGTAGCACCGTCATGACCTCGGAGGCTGGAGGCGCTAACCGAACCGGAGACCCAACAATATCCAATTCCTCTTGATCACGTTCTCGCAACAGCTCGATGCACCAGCTTTCTGCGACAAATTCATCATCATCGGCAAACAATAGGATATCAAAGTCCTGACTAACGGCATAGTCGAGCACTCGGTTGCGAGCGGAAGCGATCCCTATACTGGGCTCCAGAAGATATATGACTTCATGGGTTGTGCTCTCACGAAATTCTATAATTGCACTATCCACTGTCTTATTAGAATCGTTTTCGACGATCACGAACGTAACGCTCGCTCCCCGGGGAAACTTGAGATCCGCGTATGAGGATAGCAATTTAATCAACATGTTCGGCCGTCTTCGCGTTACGGCGCCAATACAGATTTTTCGGTTATGCTCGCTATTCATTGAAATCGATCCTGCTGCTCGTTAGCAGCGAAAACCTGAAGCAAAGACGCACAGACTTGATCGACCCAGTGTGGACAATAGGTGGAGGATTCGTTTGACTTAACTGTCGTGACGCAAAACCTCATACTGAACTATTGGTGTCGCGATAGCGGTCAGCCGCGTTCGAACGCTGCAATCGCCGTCAGAATTCAGGTTAAGAGTATGACCAGACCGATCCCTCCTGAAACTATTGCCCATGCTAACGTACAAGAGGCTTTGGAATTCAGCTCCGACTGAATTTGGATCGCGGATATGACGTCATCTAAGACAATCCTGCCATCAGACAGACCAGCCATGTCGGCTGCGGTCAAGACTTCCGACGAAATGTGAAAATACCATGCCGCTCGAATGGAGAATAAGAATGCCCCCAACCAAGCTAGAATTCCGATTAAGTATATTATGACTGAGATCATGGTTTCATATGTTTTCGAAAGAAATTACCAGGGAACGCTCGCAACAGCAGTCATGCCGTCGGACAGAGGATAGTCTTTACAAGGCATAATGATCCAGCATCGCATGATACCTGGGCACGTCGGGTTGATAAACTACTGCCATTAGAGGACACCGCCAAAGTGGAATAAAAATGGGTTAATGCTCCTTGATGGGTACGGCCTGAAAAGGCCCGACCGCTGGATGGAGCGTTGGGGATGTCGGGCCTCACGTTTCCGCTGCTTGCTTGTGGCGGTCACGGCGGGACATTCAGCGAGAAATATGGACCTTTGAGGGAGATATGGGCCAAATATAATGGAGGAGCAGGCAGCTTCATTACAAGAGCTCAGCGCCCCGAAGGGTAATCGCTCCCCATCGCGTGATCGGCATTATCTGTCAAGTCTGACTCAATGAGGCGACGGGTTTAAAAAGGGGCAGCAAAGAACGTCACGTCATTATAGTCGCGCCGCCTTTCGCTTTTCCATCACGACTACGGAAACTTCGATACATGTAGTAACGCTGCGTTGGCCAGTCTCATCCACCAAACCTCCATACATTCTACACAGTTCACCGACGCTGCCGGCAGAAGCGGATGCTGAGCTTGCGCAACCAACGTGCAGGCTATGTATGGAGTGAGCCCATGGGTCAAAAACCGCGAATTTCGAAGGTTCTGTTTTGTGCGCTCACAGCGCTCACTCTTACCGCGTGCGGTCGACAGGTGGAGACCAATACGGTCCCGCTCCCTCCGGCCAAAGTAGCGGTCATTCAAACCAAACCGGAAACGGTGACCATTGCGGAAGAGCTACCCGGTCGTGTGGCAGCTTTGCGAACTGCCGAGATCAGATCGCAGGTTGGTGGCATCATCGAAAAGCGTTTGTTCGAGGAGGGCACGGAGGTCAAAGCTGGACAAGTACTTTTCCAGATCAACCCCGAGCCATTCAAGGCAGATGTGGACAGTGCGAAAGCTTCTCTCCAGCGCGCAGAAGCGGGTTTGGTTCGTGCCGAGGCCAAACTTAATCGATCGAAGCAGCTCATTAGCACCAAAGCGATCAGCATCGAGACCTATGATACCGCTATAGCTGATCATGCTCAGGCTCGCGCCGATGTTGCTCAAGCGCGTGCTACTTTGCAGCGGCGTCAACTTGATCTTGACTTTGCAACGGTTAGAGCACCAATCAGCGGCCGGATCGGATCAGCTCTGGTAAGCGAGGGGGCTCTTGTCTCGGCGTCGGCAACCAATGCTCTGGCTGTCATTCAACAAATTGACCAGGTCAACCTGGATGTTCGCCAACCTGCGGCGCATCTGGACGCTATTCAAGCTGCAGTAAAGTCCGGCCAACTGGCAACGGCCTCGCAACTGCCTGTCGCTATTTTTTCTGCCAGTGGCAAGCCCTATCCCATGGTGGGCTGGGCGCTGTTCTCCGACATTAGCGTCGATCCGGGGACGGGCAACATTACCGTACGGGTCGTTGTTGACAACGCCGACCGGATTCTTCTGCCCGGGATGTATGTAAGAGCACGACTGCCGCGTGGGATACTGCGAGACGCACTTCTTGTGCCGGAAGAAGCCGTTGTCAGAAATTCTATGGGACGCCCGCAACTCCTCGTTGTCGATGATAAAAAGACCGCCACGCGGCGGAACGTCGAACTCGGCGATCTGATTGAAGGGCGCTATATCGTCGATAGCGGTGTCAGGGCAGATGAAACCGTTATCGTACAGGGTCAGGACCGGGTACAGGAAGGCGCAGCTGTCGAAGCGGTCGCATACACTCCGAATACAATACAAACAAGACCAGGAACGGGGGAATAGGTCATGCCACATTTCTTCATTGATCGACCTGTTTTCGCCTGGGTTATTGCAATCTTTATCGTGTTGGCCGGCGCGCTCGCCATCCCTCAGCTTCCAGTGTCCCGCTTTCCAGAAATCGCCCCGCCGAGCGTGAGCATCTATGCCACTTATACAGGTGCAACGCCGCAAACCATCAACGACAGCATTGTTAGCGTTATTGAACGGGAATTATCCGGTGTCAAAAATCTACTTTACTACGAATCGACAACAGACACGACTGGCAGCGCTACGATAGCAGCAACCTTCAAGCCGGGTACCAACCCGGAACTTGCTCAGATCGATGTGCAGAACCGTCTCAAAGCGGCCGAGCCCCGACTGCCGGAGAGCGTTCGCCGCGATGGCGTCACCGTCGAATCCGCCGAGTCAGGTTTTCTCATGATCGTAACGCTCGACTCAAAGGATGGGCGATATGACGCGCTTGCGCTCGGCGACTACATGACCCGCAATGTCATTGAAGAACTGAAACGTGTCGAAGGCGTCGGTCGCGTTCAGTCCTTCGGTTCCGAAAAGGCTATGAGGGTCTGGATAGATCCGGCTAAGCTCGTATCCTACTCCTTATCACTGACACAGGTGACGGATGCTATCCGGGCGCAGAACGCACAGATAACGCCTGGAAGACTGGGCGCCGAGCCAACCGTACCAGGGCAGAAAGTCAACATTCCGCTTACTGTTCACGGTCAACTGCAAACTTCTGAGGAGTTTGCTTCCATTGTGCTGCGTGCGCAGCCAGATGGTTCCAAACTTGTACTAGGCGATGTGGCACGGGTCGAGGTCGGCGCTCAAACGTTAAGCTTTTCAATTAGCAACAATGGCAAGTCAGCCACCGCTGCTGCTGTTCAGCTGGCCGGCGGGGCGAACGCGGTAAAGACAGCCAAGGCGGTCAGAGCACGCATGACTGAACTTGCATCGACCATGCCCGAAGGAATGACTTTTTCGGTTCCTTTTGACACCGCACCGTTTGTATTGGTTTCAATCGAGAAAGTAATTCACGCACTTATCGAGGCAATGGTCCTGGTATTTCTGGTGATCCTGTTATTTCTGCAGAACATCCGTTACACCTTGATTCCGGCTATCGTAGCGCCGATTGCCCTTCTCGGCACCCTCGCTGTTATGTTTGCTGCGGGCTTTTCGATCAATGTGCTGACGATGTTCGGCATGGTGTTGGCGATCGGCATTATTGTTGATGATGCTATAGTCGTCGTCGAGAATGTCGAACGCATCATGGCGACAGAAGGGCTGACGCCCAAGGAAGCGACGCGGAAGGCCATGAGCGAGATTACCGGAGCCGTTATCGGCATCACTTTGGTGCTCACGGCCGTGTTTATTCCCATGGGATTCGCTAGCGGTTCGGTCGGTGCGATATATCGACAGTTCACAATGTCGATGGCGGTCTCCATTTTGTTCTCGGCATTCCTTGCATTAACGCTGACGCCTGCGCTTTGCGCCACGCTGCTCAAGCCGATAGCACCCGGGCATCACGATAAAAAGGGGTTCTTCGGATGGTTCAACCGGGGATTGGAGCGACTGACGTCGGGCTATGCGGGATGGGTTGGAGCGCTGGTCCGTCGCGGTGGACGGGTAATGTTTCTCTACCTCGTTCTCGCCGCCGCTTTGGCGTATGCCTATACGCAGCTTCCATCATCTTTCGTGCCGGAAGAGGATCAGGGTAATTTCATGACAAGTTTTTCCCTGCCTGCTGATGCGACCGCTGAACGGACGCGTGCTGTCGTCGCCAAGTTCGAGGATCATCTTAAGTCGCGTGACGCCGTTGCAAACAACCTGTCAGTCTTCGGCTTCGGTTTCTCTGGATCTGGTCCGAACGCTGCAATGGCATTTACAAGTCTGAAGGATTGGAAAGAACGAACCGTGGCGGTTGACGACGAAGTAGAAAGCGCAAATGCTGCCATGGCGGCGGCAACTGAAGGAACGACGATGAGCCTCAAGCCACCAGCGATTGACTCGCTTGGTACGACGAGCGGTTTTACTCTTAGTCTCCAGGACCGCGCCAACCAAGGGTATGATGCTCTGATCGCCGCCCAAAATAAACTCCTTCAGCTTGCTGCCAAGAGCAAGCTCGTGGCGGGCGTTTATCCCGAAGGATTGCCGAGCGGCGCGAGCGTTAGACTCAAGATTGATCGGGAAAAGGCAGAGGCGCTCGGGGTACCCTTCGCCGCTATTAACGACACGCTGACCTCGGCTATTGGATCAACTTATGTCAATGACTTTCCTAATGCGGGAAGGCTACAGCAGGTCATCGTGCAGGCTGATGCACCGAGCCGGATGAACGCCGATCAACTGGTGAAGCTTTATGTCCGTAACACAGCGGGCGGGATGGTTTCGCTGTCTGAGGTGATAACCCCTATCTGGGAGACAAGCCCGCTTCAACTGGTCCGGTATAATGGCTTTCCGTCAATTCGCATTGCCGGTGGTGCGGCGTCTGGCGTATCCAGCGGAGAGGCCATGTTGGAAATGAAGCGCCTTGTCGACCAGCTTCCCTCGGGCTTTTCCATGGAATGGACGGGCCAGTCCCTACAGGAACAGCAATCTGCCTCACAGGCACCGATGCTGCTGGCTCTCTCAATTGTCGTGGTCTTTCTTGTCCTTGCCGCGCTTTATGAAAGTTGGTCAATACCTTTATCTGTTATGCTTGTTGTTCCACTGGGTGTTCTTGGCTCTGTTCTGGCCGTGCATCTACGCGGGCTCGAGAATGATGTGTTTTTCAAAGTCGGTCTGATCACGATCATCGGCCTTTCGGCAAAGAATGCAATCCTCATCGTTGAATTCGCAAAGAACCTGCGCGCTGAAGGGAAGGGTCTCACGGAATCAGTCGTCGAGGCATCGAGATTGCGTTTGCGGCCAATACTGATGACATCGCTTGCTTTCGCGCTCGGAGTCGTACCGCTGATGGTTGCACGCGGCGCAAGCGCCTCGACTCAGCATGCCATCGGCACGGGCGTTTTCGGCGGCATGATTTCAGCAACTATTCTGGCGATCCTGTTCGTACCGGTGTTCTATGTCGTTGTCTCCAATCTCGTGGGAGACGCAAAAAAAGCGAAGGTTTCGGCCTTCACTCTGGCTTCAAAGAAGAAAGATTAGCTCATAACGTGGCAGAAGTCGCAGCACTTGAGGTCCTTTGATCATAATCGGCTATCATCTATTCTTTGATGGCCAGCTTGCTTGCAGACCACGTCGGGCACCGTTGCCATCAATCCTCGGCGTAATCTCTGCGTTTTCTTCACATTCGAATGCTTTTGAGTGATCCCCAACTCATAAAGACTCTGTCCATGCCCATACCCATCCTGATGTACCATCAGATCGCCGAGCCCGCCGGTTTTGGCAGTCCCTTCCGCAGTTTAACAGTACATCCCAAAGACTTTTATTGTCAGATGAAATGGTTGAAGCGGATGGGTTATAAGGGCCTGTCGATGCGAGATCTGCTTCCTTATCTACGGGGAAAAAAGTCGGGCAAGGTAGTTGGAATAACTTTTGATGACGGGTTCCACAATGTGCATGCAAATGCGCTGCCAGTGCTCCAGGAGTTCAGTTTTAGGGCAACAAACTATTTCGTCAGCCGCCAAATTGGTGGCTTCAACAAATGGGACGCGGATATCGGTGTTCCTCACTCGGCATGTATGAACAAAATGCAAATGCGTGAATGGTCGGCGCTTGGTCATGAGGTTGGTGCTCACACTCTCGATCATGTTCACCTCACGGCGGTACCCCCAGCGATTGCATGGCACCAGATTACCGATGCTCGCCACGAGCTTGAAGACATGCTGGGCCACTTGGTGGATGCGTTTTGTTATCCTTACGGGGACGTGTCCGGTGACGTTAGAAACATTGTCGCCGACGCGGGCTATACCAGCGCCACAACCACCCGCCGGGGAAGGGCCCGCCAACAGGAGGATCTTTTATTGCTTCCCCGCAGGATCGTTCGTCACACAGATATCGGGCTGAGCGTCCTGTACAAGTGCGGTTCGGGTTGACGATCATGGCAATCAAATTGATTGATGTGCTGAAACTAGGAATGAAATGACCGGGACCTACACGCCGTTAAGCGCCGGAGCATGTTCAGGACAGGCTAACAGAAATTCCTCGATCTGTGTGAAATACGTGTGCCAGGCGGACGCATGCATTTCTTGCTTTGATTGCAGTCTGCAAAGCAACCGCTTCTGACTCTTCAATGAGATCCATGGCCTCTGTGCAATGGCTCGACGGAATTTGGTTTTTTACCGGTTAACACTGCAATGTCTGTAATCCTCAATAGGAGAAATCTACCGTGAAGAAATTGTTTCTCACCATCGCAGCAACCGCAGTATTGATATCGGGCGTTGCCGGCGCTGCGACGCTTTCGAGCGAAATCAAATCGATCGATATAAAGACCCGAGTTGTTATTTTGTCGGATGGGAACACTTATCGATTGCCAGCTGACAACTCAGCCGGGCAGCTAAAGGTTGGAGATAAGGTGTCCGTTAACTATCACAAGGAAGGTAGGACGTCGGTAATAACCAAGATCGACAAAACAAAATAAGGATCCTGGCACGGCGGTTCCGGCCGTCGTGCCAGGCATTTTTTGGGCACAGACGGCCTTGCTGCCATACGGACTGCTCTACAGTTTTTCAACGTTCGTGGTATGCGAGCACGAAGCATACGCAATCTTCGCTTTGCAACGAATACAATCTCTGTGAATCCCATTTGATGATTTGCTCTTGGATATTCATCTGCAGTTGATTGCCGACATGAGATTGTATGAAGGATGTCTCCCACCAGTCTCCGGAACGTGCTATCGTTCCGTCCAAACAGACATCTGTTATCCAGGAAGCTGCGGTTCGCTGTATCATCTTAGTCTCCACGATGAGCGCGTCTTCGCGCGAACCAGTGGCATCACATTCAGTGCAATAAACGCCCATGCCTCCCTCGCGTAAGCCATGGCGACAATCGTGAACGACTGACGCGACGAATTTCTCCGGACCGTCCCGTCGAATGGCAGACACAGGCGGCAAGACCGCGAAACGAACCTATTCATGGTTGCTCTGTTTTGAAACATCTCCTACTTCTGTCCAACCGCCCCCTAAGGCCTTATTCAGCGATATGTAAGCCGCGACGATTGCGAGCTGGCCGTTGATGAGCGCAGCTTCGGACGCATACAGCGTTCTCTGCACGTCGAGATAATTCATGTAGTCCGTTGCGCCTTCTCGATATTGAACGCGGGAAGCTTCGGTGGCAGTTCGATAGGATTTGACTGCTTTAGCCAGCTTTGCATTTCGATCGCGTTGCTGGGTCAGGGACACGATGGCATTCTCCACGTCCTCCATGGCGATCAAGACAGCCGACTGATAGGCAAAAAAGGACTGATTACGAAGTGCTTTGGCGACATTACTGGCAGCTTGTAACCTTCCTCCCTGAAAAACTGGTATGGTGAGAGCAGGCCCTATTGCCCAGGCGATTGTGGACTTTTGCGCAAGATCACCTAGACTCAATGCTTGAGTGGCGATATTGCCGGTCAAACTGATGGAAGGATACCGGGCAGCCTCAGCGACGCCAATCCGGGCTGTGGCCTGGGCAAGCTGTCGTTCAGCCATCCTGACATCAGGTCGCGCCAGAATTGTGTCGGCCGGAACACCGACAGGAAGAGGGAATGTTGGTCGCGGTATGGGTGTACTCTTCGACAGTTCCGACGCGAGCTCAAAGGGCGGAAGGCCCAGCAGTATACTTAGTCGGTGGACAGCTGCTGCCTTGTCGATCTCCAAGGCCGAGATATCGGCCTCTGTTGTCGCGGCAATTGCTTCGGCCCGCGCGAAGTCAGCCTTTGCGGATGACCCGGCCTCGTATTTTGTTTTGGTCAGAGCGGCGGTCTCGCGCTGTGATTTCGCGGTTCGGTGCGCCAGCGCCAAAAGCGCCTGGTTCGCCCGTACCCTACTGTAGTTAACAGCAACGTCACCAATCAGCACGAGCATAGTGTTTCGCAGGTCTTCCTGCGCTGAGTCGAGCCCGTACCCAGCAGCTTCGACGGCTCGCTGCTTACCTCCCCATAGATCGAGTTCCCAGCTCGCATCAAAGCCGCCCTGGTAGTTACTGGAAATGCTTGGCGCGCCACCATTGGATCCAGCTGTCTGTGCCCTATTTGCTGTAGAAGTAGCGTTGGCGACGGGAAAAAGAGCACCTCGCTCCTGTTGCAGACCGGCGCGCGCCGCTTCGATGCGCGCTTGGGCAGCTGCGACGTTGAAGTTGCCGTTAACAGCGCGTCCGATATAAGCTGTAAGTAACCGATCGTTTAATCGTGTCCACCAATGCGCGAGCTCAGGCGGACGATTATCCCTCCTGTCAGCGCTGCTTGCCCACCTTTCCGGCAGGAGTGTTCGGGGCGTTTGATAATCTGGACCGACCATACAGCCGGCAAGGAGTCCGCACGAGACAAAGGCTGTCATTGCGGTTGCGGCGGTCCTGCCGATGTATGAGTTTCGGATGGTCATGGCGATAAGAGTCCCAAAATGAGTACAAGATTTTTAAAGGGCTAAGGGGTGGTTACTCGCGCGCGAGAGCTTCAATTGGATCAAGGCGCGCGGCATTTCGGGCCGGTAGATATCCGAACACAAGACCGATTGTGACGGCAGCGGTGCTGGCGATGACAATCGAAGCAGTGGTGAATATCATTGGAAACTCGCCGTCTGTGGACCCCAGAACTGTACCGCTGATAAAGGCAAGGCATATGCCAATCGCGGCACCTGCGATACACATCGCCACGGCCTCGATCTGAAACTGCAGCAAGATATCAATGCGGCGGGCACCGACCGCCATCCGCAAACCAATTTCCTTGGTTCGTTCGGTGACGGACACCAGCATGATGTTCATGACCCCTATTCCGCCGACAATCAGGGCAATCGCCGCGACGGACGAGATCAGCAGGGTCATGGTTCTTGATGTCCGCTCGAAGGTTTTGCGGACCTGATCACTGTTAAAAATGAAGAAATCCTTCACTCCATGTCGCCGCGTGAGGAAACTGACTATGGCACCTTCCGCAACGCGGGTGTCGGCATTGTCCGACACCCGGACCGATAACCCGCTTAGTCCTGCTGCCTGATCGTTTATACGACCCAGCACTGTCGTATAGGGAAGGAATATCCGAAGGTTGCGGCCCGGAATATTACTGGCGGTCGGCGGAGCCAGTACACCGGAAACCACAGCCGGCACCTGTTGGATCATGATGACCTTGCCGACAGGATCCGTCTGATCAGGAAAAAGCCTTCGCCTGGTATTGTCATCAATGACAACTGCCTGCCATCGTTCAGTGATGCTGCGTTTGGGTAAGAGCCGCCCTCTGCTGAGTTTCAGATTGTTGATCCGGAAATAGCTCTCGCCGACGCCCGTGATTTCAACATTCACAGTAATATTTCCGCTGCGCGCGGTTCCCGACCTCGAAATGATGGGCGACACGCTATCGATATAGGGCTGAGCTGCGAGCGCCAGTGCATCGTCCGGCACAAGTGTTCGAATAGTATCTGCGCGCTCGTCGCCCCAATCCTTTCCAGGAAAAACGCCGATGGTACTCACGCCAAGTTCGCTGACCTGTGAAAGGACTTTCTGGCGCGTGCCCTCCCCCAGACCGACAACCGCGACAACCGCGGCAACGCCGACAATTATGCCGAGCATGGTCAGAAACGTGCGGACACGATGGGCGGACATCGAACGGGTTGCCATCGACACAGCCTCACTCGTTCTGCGCCAGAGGCTCGAGACAGTGTTTACCGTGCGGGCTGATTTCTTGACGTCTGGCTGTGCGGTCGCATTCGCCTTGCGCCGGTCCGCGATTATCCGCCCATCACGGATCTCAATTACCCGGTCCGCCTGCTCGGCAAGATCGGGATCATGGGTGACAATAATGATAGTATGACCTTCGAGATGGAGCTCTCTCAGAATGCTCATGACCGTTTCGCCGCTTTTGGTGTCGAGTGCGCCGGTAGGTTCGTCAGCAAGGATGACCTCTCCGCCGTTCATCAGCGCCCGTGCGATTGAGACACGCTGCTGCTGTCCTCCTGAGAGCTGTCCAGGTCGATGACGGATGCGTTCACCGAGGCCAAGCCGGTTCAGCAGGCTCTGAGCTCGACCACGGCGATCGGTGGGATCAATTCCGGCATAGATTGCCGGTATTTCGACGTTTTCGGCGGCGCTAAGATCGGGCATCAAATGATAGCGCTGAAAGATGAAACCAAAATGCTCACGCCGCAGACGTGCCAGCTCATCGGGATCCAACTTGGACGTCTCATGTCCGTTGACGCGGTAACTGCCGGAAGTCGGCTGATCGAGACCTCCAAGAATGTTCATTAGCGTCGATTTGCCTGATCCGCTCGCGCCGACGATCGCCACCATCTCACCGGAACTGATCGACAGGCTTACCGTGTCAAGTGCGACGACCATCTCATCGCCGGATCGGTAGACGCGCGAGACATCGCTGACTTCAATGAGCAAGGTCACAGCATCCCCTCCATCCCTGGATCAGACAGCGGACCGTCGGCGCTAATAACAACCTCTTCACCAGGTGATACGCCGTCGACTACCTGGGCTTGAACCTTGTTGGAAAGACCGGTGGTCACAAAACGCGATCGCAGTTCACCCCCTGCCGCTACGACACGAACACGGTATCGTCCATCAGCGTCTTCTTCTGACAATGCCGACCACGGGATTAACGGAGCATTGTCTACGCGGGCAACCACGATGTTAACCTGCGCACTCATCTGCGGACGCAGTTTCCCACCCGGATTGGGCACCTCCAACAGGCCATTATAATAGATCGCCGTCGCACCCGAAGGGTTGGCAGAAGCTTGAATGCCAGCCTCGGTCGACATTGCCGTTGGGGCGGGTTCTATCTGGTCCAGCACGGCCTCGTGGCGACTGTGTCTGTCTCCCAGCACCTTGAACCAGACTTTTTGCCCGGGCTTGACCTTTCCAACGTCCGCTTCCGAGATATGGATTTTCATCCGCATAACATCGAGCTGAGCCAGCACGATTATGGTTGGAACGGATTGAGCAGCATTGAGCGTTTGTCCCTGTTTGGTCACCACGGCGATGACCACACCATCCATGGGCGCAATGATGCGCGTATATGCAAGATTGACGCGGGCATTTTCGACCTCGACGCTCGACTGTGCGATCTGTGCGTCGAGAGCGGCGACTTCGGCCTCCAAAATACGAAAGGCTGCCTCAGCGGCGTCGACATCCAGGCGGGAAGCGGCTTCCTGACTGATGAGCTTGCTCTGCCGACGATAAACTTTTTCGGCCTGACGAAGCTGAATGAGGCGGGCTTTTCGTTGTGCGGTCACATTGCTTAGCGCTGCCTCTGCAATACGCAAGGCGTTGGTCTGCGGCAAAGAATCGATTTCTGCAATCAGGTCGCCGGCCTTGATCGTTTGGCCGAGCTTGACATGGAGAGCGCGGATCTGGCCATTGGCTTGCGCACCCACATTCACCATCCGAGCAGGTTCAAGTATGCCATTGGCAAGAACGGATTCCTCAATGGAACCGACGACCACACGTTCCTTGAATATCGCGGCTTGTGTTTTGCCTGCCAACATTCCCGTCGCATAGAGGATCGCGAAGGCTACAGCGGCAGCTGCAAGAAGCCATGCCAGGATTCTTGCAAATCGTTTCAATATACTCATTGGGACCACGACCTGTTTCTTGTCGAGAAGCCAGTCTCATATCTTGTCGTCAGAGTTTGCGAAGGGCGCGTGGAGGTTGCGTGGAGGCCGCCATTCCCATCTTGACGTCTGGCTAACAAACACCTCTTGTATGCTTCACTGTAGGGCTCAGGAGAGAAAGTCATGGAAAACGCGCTGATTCTCATTATTGAGGACGAGCCCGAAATCGTAGAAATATTAGAGGTCTATTTGTCACGCGAAGGATTTCGGACAATAAGCGCTAACGATGGAACGATCGGTCTGGCGCATCATCAGCGCCTGAAGCCGGACCTGATTATCCTTGATGTCAAGCTACCAGGCCAGGACGGCTATGAAGTTCTGGCGGCGATACGCCGACGCGGCGATACGCCCGTCATAATGGCAACTGCATTGGCCGAGGACCTCGACAAACTTCAAGCATTGCGCATCGGGGCGGATGATTATGTTGTCAAACCCTTCAACCCCCTTGAAGTCGTGGCACGCGCCAAGGCGGTGCTGCGCCGGACAAGTGGCCGCGGTGCTCAACAACCAATTCGGATTGGACCCCTGACTGTGATACCCGATGCCTACATTGCGTCGGTCGACCGGCCTTCAGGACCGGCAGTATTGGAACTGACGCGCACCGAGTTTCGCCTGCTGAGCTACATGGCGCGTTCGCCCAATCGCGTGTTCGAGCGATCGGAGCTTGTCGATGCATGCCTTCCCGAGGGGGAAGCTCTCGAGCGCACGGTTGACAGCCATATCAGCAACCTGAGACGCAAGCTTGCTATTGCCGGAGCTGACCACTTATTGTCTGGGGTGCGTGGCGTCGGCTACAGACTGGCGGATTATTATGGCTAGCAGTTTAAACACAAAAATGGTCATCGCCATGAGTGTTCTGACACTGTCGGCTTTTGGCGTGATGTTCTTTGGCTCAATTCTTTATTGGTATTTCTATGACTGGCTTTTTCCGGACGCTCCCGATACGGAAAAGTGGACGACCAGCGACTTCGTGGCCCTTGGTATGATCCTGGCAACGGGCCTCACGGGCGCTGCGCTTGCTGGCTGGCGGCTTGCACAAAGCGTCATTCTTCCCTTGAAGTCGATTGCCAGTGCCGTCCACTCAATTGCGGGAGGCGACTTCTCCTCACGCGCTGAGACGATCCATACGCCGTTCGGCGAGGCAGAGACTTTGATTGCCGATTTCAATGCCATGGCAGCACGGCTGGAGAACGCCGAGACTGAGCTTCAATACTCGAACTCTGCGATCGCGCATGAATTGCGAACTCCGCTGACAATCTTGAGAGGCCGACTTCACGGATTGGCCGATGGTGTGTTCAAGCCGACACCGGAGCTTTACGCCCGCCTTCTTTCTCATGTCGATGACCTCGCCCGTATTGTAGAGGACCTTCGCACGTTGGGGTTGTCGAACGCAGGGCAGTTGGAGCTCAAACTCGACAAGATAGATCTCGCAGAAGAAGCGGAAGCTGTTATTTCCTCTGTTGAAGAGGATTTGGTGGGTGCGGGAATCAGTATCAAACGCGACCTTGGCCAAGCGGCCACCGTCGCCGACAAGGCGAGAATCCGCCAGGCCCTGTTTGCCGTGCTCGACAATGTTCGCCGCTACGCTCCGGATAGCACCGTTGTGGTCCAGACGCGCAGGATGAAAGAGCGGGTGCTCCTCCGGTGCTCAGACAATGGACCCGGGCTACCCGCAGGTCTCGAAAGCCGTGCCTTCGAACGGTTTTGGCGTGCTGATGAATCACGAGCCCGATCCAGCGGGGGCTCGGGGCTCGGATTGTCGGTGGTACAGGCGATCGCACGGGCCCACGGCGGCGATGCCGTCGTCGCTGATAGTGGCGGAAAGGGCACATCCATCGAGATATGGCTGCCTGCAAATATGCTGCATGCAAACAACATTCGGCGCACTCTTTCCACGAGCGGTTAATTGGTTACAGAAAAGACAGGAAGCTTGGAATAAAAGGCGCAGCCGTGAATCAGAAGCTCCCAGCCGGAATTAGTTTCGTCGTCTTTGTCTGAGTTACATTCAACTATTATGCGATATTGAACCGCACCTGGATCTCCGGAGGCCGTTTGGTTTAAGTTATGCGGCCAGCGCTGGTTCGTCCAGCATGACGTAGTATCGTTCCTCGGCCTCGGCTGGCGGAGCGTTGCCGATGGGCTCGAGTAGACGCCTGTAGTTGAACCAGTCAACCCATTCCACCGTTTCGAAGCTCCTCCATGGTGCACGCCGATGAATGACTTCGGCCTTGTAGAGGCCGTTGATCATTTCGGCGAGGGCGTTATCATAGCTGTCACCGACGCTCCCGACAGACGGCTCGATGCCTGCTTCCGCTAAGCGTTCGGAATACCTAATCGATACGTATTGGGCAGATTCAACCGGTCGTCGCAACATCCTCGATCATATCTGATTTGAGCAACCCGTCGAGAGCCTCTGCAGGCGTGCGCCACAGCACTGAGTTCATCGGCCCCATGCTGGCTGAGATCAGTTCCTTTCGGAAAGTACTGCCGTAGCAGGCCGTTGGTATTTTCGTTGCTGCCGCGCTGCCATGGGCTTTGATGGTCGCAGAAGTAAATCTCGAGGCGCGTGTCGATGCGGAGTTGAGCATGCTGAGCCATCTCCGCGCCCTGATCCCAGGTCAATGATCTACGAAGATGTTCCGGTAGATCCATGATCGTCCCGGCGATGGCATCGCGGACCGCTTCGGCACCATGCCCGGTAAGAGCCGGTCCGTTTTTGACAGACTTGTCTTTCCCGTGATGCTCCAAGCGTGGCAAGTGCAAGAGCATTTTAAACCGTGTCGTACGTTCGACCAGCGTGCCGATCGCTGAGCTGCCGAGACCCAGGATAAGATTCCCCTCCCAATGGCCAGGCACCGCTCTTTCGCCGATCTCGGACGGACGATCGCTAATCATCAACACATCAGTCAGGAAGGATTTGCCACGGTTACGAGCACGTTCGCGAGGCAAGCCGTTAGCTCCCGCGTCAACGCGCCTCGGCCTTGAATATAAAGCGCCTGGTAGATGGCTTGGTGGCTGATGCGCATGGTCATGTCCTCAGGGAAGTTCAACTTCAGACGCCGCGCAATCTGTTCCGGGCTCCAGGCTGTGGACCAGCGTCGACTTTGCCGATGAACGGCCCTTCCGTCCTTTCCATACCACGACTGGGCCATCGAAGGCGATGCCGCGCGGTGTGGCTATGAGCCCGGCGAGTCGGTCTTGAACATAGTCGCGAAGAGCAGGATTGGTTGTCAGCTTTCCTGCCTTGGGCCGTCGCGCTGCTTGATCAGCATACCACTGCGCGGTAATGGCTCGACAGTCGAAGTCTCCACCCCGTGTCGCCGAATTGCGCCGGATCTCGCGGCAGATCGTGCTAGGTGACCGCTCTAACTTACGCGCTATAGCACGCACTCCCGTGCCTCTAGTGCACTCCAAGGCAATTTCCTCACGTTCCCGGAATGACAGGTTTCGGCTCGTGAGTGGTGCCGCTGCGGGCGAAAGATGTGTTGGAGGCATGCCGCCTGAACTCCGAAACCACCGGATACCAACCGGGCCGGAGACGCCGGCTTCGGCGGCGGCTTCTTCACTGGACAGACCGGCCGCCACTCCTTGCCAGAATCGGCACAGGTTTTCACGCTGCCACACCGGTGGCCGACCTGGCGAGGACAATTTGCACCGTGTTGAGCGTTCTGATTTCCGTCTTCCCGCAACCATAAACACCTCCTGGTATGAGGTCTTGCCACGACCGGTTGAATCTGCCTTGAACGCCGCGGTCCGAATGATGCACGAGCCCGCCGCGATGGACGGGACGCCGGTCGTGAAGAGCCTGTTCAAGGGCATCGAGGACAAACCCAGCATGGGCCGTCCTGCTCACCCGCCAGCCGACAATCCGGCGGGCGAAAGCGTCGATCACAAAGGCCACGTTGACGAAGCCCTGCCAGGTGGCGACATAGGTGAAATCGGAAAGCCACAGCATGTTCGGCTTAGGGCGCGGAACTGCCGGTTCACGCGGTCGGGCGGGCATGGAGCCGCCTTGTCGCTGATCGTCGTGCGGATCGGCTTGCCACGAATGATGCCTTGAAGGCCCATTGATCGCATCAGACGAGCGACTGTGCAGCGGGCCACATGAAAGCCTTCACGCTTCAATTGCCGCCAGACCTTGCGAACGCCATAGACGCGGTAGTTCTGCTCAAAGACGCGTCGAATCTCGATCGTCAGGCTGATATCGCTGCGGGCGCGGACCGACAGGCGGCCCACGTCCATGCGCTTGGCGACGTTCTCGTGGTAGGTTGATGGGGCAATCGGCAATAACCTGCAGATCGGCTCGACCCCAAACACTCCACGGTGTTCGTCGATGAACGAGACATCGCCTGAAGGGGCGGTCGAGCTCAGCCATCGCGAAATATGCAGAGGCTTCACTAGCAGTAAACAGGCCGTAAATATCGCAGTCTTACTGAATAATGTCGGCATGGGTTCAACTCACCAAACAGCAATCCACGCTTCTTCCCCCCATCGTCGACGAAACCTCATTGAACCGCCCTATGGTTAGACCAGTTGACATTTGCGAGCGGCATTCAAGGTTTGTGTTCGTTTGCAGATGTCTATCAATCCGGTGTCGTGACGGCAGATATGGTTCGTCACGAGAGGCCTCTTAAACGATGCAGTGTTACCTGCACGTTCGTTAGTTCAATGGAATTTGCATCGGCCGCCATGATCGACACGTTTTTATACGGAACAAGCTCGGGTTTCGGTTGGGATGGGATTGAAGGTGCTTATTTGCGGTATAACAATTCGCCGCTGACCGATATCGTGGTGGATAAGCTCTGTATTACCATACCATTTCATACCGTGTCTCTTGAAGAGGAAAACAACGAGTTTAGCAGCAAGGTTTTATCCGTTGGCAGCATTTGGATTCGTTCGGGCGGGCATCCTGCGAGGCATTTTATTCGCGGCACAGGAGATATCTTGCATATTTGCCTCCATGATGAACTGGTCGAACGGTTTCAGACCGAGCTTTCTGGGCACAGCAGAAAACGCCCCTCGGTTATCTCGATCCATAAAGAGAGTGATCCGATTTCTCGGTTGGTTGCGCCCCTACTCAGAGATGCCCTGCTGCAAACAAACAACAGTGACCATATTCTTCTTGGCAATCTTGCCACCCTTGGCGCCTATCATTTCATTCAAACCGATGCTGGCGACGATAGTGTGTCGCATCGTTTCGCCTTGTCGGATACCAGGCTGCTCGAAGTTCAAAGCTATATAGAATTGAACATGTCTTCTTCCTTGAACATTTCTGACTTGGCGAAAACTGCAGGCCTCCGCACCACACAATTCATTCGCCAATTCAAGTCGTCGACTGGCATGACACCCCATCAATTTCTCGTTCACAGGCGAGTGAACAAGGCAAAATATCTTCTTTCAAACTCTTCTATTTCGATTGCGGCCATTGCCAAGTCTTGCGGCTTTGCCAATCAGGCACACCTCACCCGTACATTCGGCCAGACGACAGGGACGACTCCAGCGGCATTCCGGCGTTTTGGCGGCCCTTGAGGTAAAGCCGACGTTGTGAGGCGTGCAATATGTCCAACCCACGAATCGTGAGGAGAGGCGGGCCGATTGCTTCGGCCAATCAGTTCTGCTCGCCGTACGTCATAGCGAAAACAATTTCGAAGCTGTTTATCGCTGTGCGCATAAGACTTTGAAGCACTTCAGTTCGAGAAAACATTGCCGTTGCGTTTGTTGGTACGGTGTCCGCTTCCAATAACTGGCTATGGCGAGGTCCACTCGCGCCATTTGCGGCGGTATGACCCACCGGCAGAATCTCGGCCTTAGGTAAAAATGGCCGGTGAGTTGGAGATACTCACCGACCTGTGATAATAAATCGACTGGAGGTCATTTATTGTCACGTTCGGCAGGGCCGTTTGTTCATAATCTCCTACCCTGCCAAATACTGAATTAGGATATTAGAAGTTACGCTGGAACCGGATCATTCCGCCGAACGCATCGCCCTTGTTGCCTTTCAAGCCCTCGGCAAAGTCCCTGCGCGCGCCATCGAACTTCGTGTATGTTATTTCCGGCGTGATCGTGAAACCAGGAACCAACTCGTAGGCGACATTCAAACTGCCGGAATAAGTACCTTCTTGTTCGTAAGCCGCCTGCGCATTAACAGTCGCCCTTTCGGAGACTTTCGCTGACAGACCACCCCAAACGGCCCAATCGCCCTCCCAGGTACCAAACCAATTGCGTTGGCCATACATACGCGAATCGTAGTTGGACTGATAACCGCCCATGACGAAAGCTTTCACCGTGTCCGTGAGAGCCACGTCCAAACGCAATTTGCCTGCCCATTCTTCAACCTTGGAGTCGTATCCTACAACGCCGGAAATTCCGCCCCAGACCTGTTCATACTTCGCACCAGCTAGAACGTGTGGCATGTAGTTGTCGATGCGGTAGTCGTAGTCAACATAGCTCGCTGTTTGAACGCGGCCTTGTTCAGCAGCGATAATTGCCGAAAAGCCGTTGCCGCCAGCGAAGGTATAACTTATCTGGTTAGTCGCACCGGATTGAAAGTTGATTACATCGTCATTGATGACGTTACCGCCCTTGTTTGTCCACGAACCAAAGATTTCGTCCGTGATACCGACACGGAACCCGCCAAGTTCGATAAAGGCATGCGGGATCAAACCACCGCTGTTGGAACCGTCAGTGTAGTTGAAGCGTGTTTCGATATATGAACGCAATGTGCCGAGTTCTGTTTCTGAACGAGCGTCGAAACGAACGGTCGCACGTGTCTGCTTGCCCCAGGTCCCGCGTTCACCGCCAGTATAAACATTATCGCCCGCTCTGGCGTCGTAACGCAGGTAACCGCCGATCTTCAAGCATGTTTCGGTTCCTGGAATATAAAAGAAGCCGGCACCGTAGGTGTCACACACACGCACATATTCGACCGGTTCGGGCTCTGCAACGATAACCGCGTCAGCGGCGCGTGCGACCGTTACTGCAACCAGCGCTGCAGCGGAGCCGAGCAAAAGGCTCTTGATATCCATTTTTATCTCCATGTTTCATGTTAACGCTGAGCCCAGCTCCACGCCAATGACCATGGGATATTGCGGCCCCAACGGAACGTCAAAGCCCATTTTCTGTGCTTCATCGCTATCATTTCGTACCGTTGCAACCTCAGCGCAAATTTGCAGAAAACGTTGCTTGCTGCCGCAAAAATATGCAAACGCCGCAACGCTTCGGTTCGCTGAACGACTCAGATCCTTCGTCTCAATTATGACTCTCCGCCCATTGTCCAAACAATGAACTCTCAACGTTCCAACATTCATTTACCGTAAATCACTGTTTGGGGTAGATCGGGGAAACGTCACAGGAAGGCGATCGACGTCACCACAGATGGACATCATCTGATGTTTGCCAACTTGGGATGCTTGTGCACAGGTCGGAACACCACCGTGCCTCATCGGATAACCAGCGACAAGGATATAGCTTCGTGGCTCCTAATGGCCCGCTTCTCGCCATCCATCTGTTGAACTGCTGATCGGTAAACCGGTTTGGACTTGTCATCAGCCATTTGACGGTTGCGGCTAGCCAACACGCGCGACTACAGTCGTCTATAGCATCCATCGATGGTTCAGGTGTTAGACGTTCCAAGCTCCAGCCTTCCTCCAAATGCATCACTTGTGCCATTGATTAATCCCACAACCGATGTCGACCGGAAAAAATCCGGCAATGACAGCGCATGATGAGCTCATCTCCGGTGAGAGCGTCTTGTTGTCCGAGCGGTCATGGCTGTGAAAGACGCCCCTTCATGGGTGATATATCCAGACACCTTACAATGGCAGAGGTGGCATCTCGCCTACGGCAACTCGCCATATCCAGGCACTGATCTCCGGTCGAGATACGATCAATGATCGCAATGCCGCTTCATAGGCCTCATCCGCTGGCGCTGGCACAATATAGAGCGCGACCGGCTGCGGTTGCACCTGCAATAAGGCCGATGCAATTGGCTTATCCTGGGGCAGACTGTATCGAAGGCTTTTTACACTGCGCTCTCTGACGTCAGCAAGGGCATCGACAAGTCTCTTTTCGTATGCGGATTCGTAAGGGATCCAGTTCTCCGCTGCCACCATCACAGCCATCTCTTCAATGACCGCAAGGCCTGCTGGCGTCAGTCCGAATGTGGCAATCGCCATCAAATGGGAAGCTTCGTCTGCGTCCCACAAGGCCAACTCATTCGCAAAGCGTAGCTGAAGCCTGCGATAGAGGTTTTCATCGAGTATGAACGAGAAATCAGGGAGATGCTTGACGATCATTTTGTGCCCGCTTCGCACGGGCTCGAACTTCTTGATCTCGCTTACGAGAACCATGAATTTCCGTGGTACGGTTCGCTGCGGAAGCGCGGCCGCCAGCGCCGCAGTGCGCCGCTGTTCGATTGCTGGTTTGTCGGCCGCGCGAAACGGTTCCGGTATGAATAGAACGTCACTCAACTGTGCACCCTTGACCGTCATCTGGCCAGCAGCCTCGATCAGATGCCATCGAATATTCCACCAATGACGCTTTCCCGCCCACCGGGCCGTCCATGCGGTAAGTTCTGCTTGGTGCCACAAGTAGTTAAGCATGCTGCGCAGCGATAGTTTCCTTGTCTCGCCAACCGCGGCATCGGCAGCACCAGGTCCAGCCATCCGATTGGTGCGCGTTCCCACCTTCGTCAGACTGAACCCTACCTTCAGGGCGCACACTCCGGTGTTGGAATCGACCTGAATTGCGTTCCCCATCAACGCTCCAAGGCCAGAAAGATCGTCTGGCGGTTCATAGGAAGAACAGGCAGGATCATGACCTCCGCCTGAAAGAGGCATGCGTTTGACACGATACTGGTCCGCAACGCGTGCGATGTACATCGGAACTCCAGGCCGGGTGCACAGACAAAGCGGCCGAACCCGTCGTGGGTGACCTTCGGCGAGAGCCTCCTGGAAATTGGGTGCTCTCTCATCGACAATAATGTCATCAAATCTGAACCGCCGCATCGGCTCCATTTTATCGGCCATGGCTGTCATTCCCTCCTCGATCACGGTTTGATTGCCCGGCCAGCATTGCAATCGAGCTGCTGGCGCTGCATCTGCACTTAACGCCCGACAAGCGCGAGCGCGTGGTCATGATATGCCTGGGTTCTCCAACATGAATGCGGTTATGGATGGCGAGCAGTCCATGCTTCGCGCGCAGTTCTTGCGCGGCTTCCGGATCATCGACTTCGATCACCGCAATGCGCGCCGAAACCAGGCCTCGCGCCGTGTTCATGATTTCAATGCGATCTGCGCACGCACGGCCGCCTCCCATGATGTCTCATTACTCCATCGACATCCCCTTCCTCCTATTGCCCGTTTATGCCTTTTGCCTGGGTGAGCGCCCGTATCTGGCGCTCGGCGATGACGTTCTGCTCGCGACCAGCACGAACGGCGTTCTGAAGTACCCTGAGCCGGGGTTGCATCACCGCCAAGATTTTTCGCTGCGCCGCCGGCACACGATGGACAACCGCTTGATCGCAACGCCCAACCGCGCCCGGGCCGAACCGCGCGTCGAGCGCCTTGCTGACGGCTGCGAACTCCGCCCTCACCCCAGCATCAAGTGATCGCACCAACTGCGGGATGTCATTGGGTGATTTCTCGATTACGGCGGCCAGCCGGACAAGCTCCGTTTCAGCGCGTCGTGACAATCCGGGGACCGGTACGCTCATGCGGTTCCTGTCTGCCTCCACAGCCGACTTCTCCGCATCAAAGGCACTTCGCCAGACCTGCCCCATGACGCGAACGCGTGCAACCGCCGTCTCCAGTGCCTGCTCTGCTTCCCTGCGTTCCCTGCCAGGTGCCAGAAGCCGCTCCATAATCCGGTTCGAGCCCCGCAACGCGCCATAGGCGGACGGTTCGTTCGCAATCGCCCTGGAAATGCGGTCGGGATCAATGCCTTTGGTGAAGAGATTCTCGACCGTCGAAAGAGCGGCAGCGGGATCACGCCAGACACGTTGCGCGACATCGGCGAAGCTTGCGCGCTGCTGCTTGTAAAGAGAACCGTCGGCAACGCGATGCCTCGCTTCGTCATCGACCGAAGTCTTGAACTCGGTAGCGGCAGCGAACATCGGCAAAGTTGGAGGTGCTGACATCTCTGGCGTGTGGGAGGGATCGTATACAGCCGGCGCGACGATGCGGCACGGATCACGCTTTTCAGCGAGATATTGCAGTTCGTTGAAGCGGCGCACAGCCGCAAACAGCATAGTGAGCTCTTTCCGTTTTGCCTCGGACGCTCCCTCGGGCATGCGCGCGACTATCTGCTTTTCGGCATGCTGATCGGCCTTCTCGGTAAAAGCGCTCCAGCCGAAGCGGGCGGTCAGTGCCTCACCGACGGCCTTCATCTCCTGCACCAGCGAACGCTCTTCGGCGGCATAGCCAAAGGCGATCTTATAGGCGCCCTCGCCACCCTTCTCGAACACCGCTTCGATTTCGTTGAGCCGCGCAACAGCATGCGATGACAGCGCAGGAACCGAAAGCGACATGGCAACACGGCGCGCATATTCGAGGCCTTCATAAGTGGCCCGGTCACGCTTGAAACCATCGGCGTGACTGCGCGCCAGAGGTATGAGCCCGTCCACGGCCGCCACGGAGGTCGCCCGTTCCTTGCGGGCCTTCTTCCCGTCGATCAGGCTGTCGCTGCCACGCATAGCCCCAAGCATTGAGGGACCACAAGCAAGACTTTTACCAAGCTGCCGCGGCTCGACATCTACATCCGACGCCTGGGCGTTTAGCCGATCGAGGGCAGCGGCAGGATCCCGATAGATGCAGTCGAGCACGGGCAGCAGGATCGCCTCTCGCTCTTTCCACCGCGCCGACGCCAGATGTGCTGTCCGCGCGTCTTCCTCCAGCGAGCGGATAAAGCTCGCCTGCGGCGCGAGCAAGTATCGCGCATCTTCGACACTCGGCGCCATCTGCGCCGGCGCGATCCCCGCCTTTCCGACAGATACCGAGGCAACCGTTTCCATCCGAACTGCCTGATCGTCATAGGAGACGCTGCGCTCCTTCTCGATCGCAAAGCCGAGCGCGACGCTGGCGCGCTCCCAAAGCAGTGCCACGCGATCACGTTGTGCGCCAATCCATGACAGGTGCCGCTCAACCCCCCGCTCCATTCCAGCAGCAAGCTCGATGGCGTGATCCATGCGGCGGCGCCGGGCGAAGTCGACAATCTGTGCCTGGTAGCCCGCTTCGGATTCGTAGTCGAGCGTGGTCGACTTGGCGCCGGAGCGTGACAGGCGCTCGACCAGTTGCCTGAACAGTGCCGGGCGATGGCTTTCCTGATCGATACGTGTCTGGCGGACTTCCGCAGTCTCGACGTGCTCTGCGGTCCAGACATTGCGCTCGACCTTCCGTTCTTCGAAGACCTTCTTGCCGGTTTCGGGATCGACGACCGGGACCCGCACCGTCACTTGCTCGACACCATCCTTGCGTAAAGTGACGGTGTCGCCGTCCTCGACGCCGCCTTTCTCAATGGCCTTTGGAAGGCTGACACCCCAGACGCGATGGATCACTCCGTCGTCGGTCCTCACGTCTGCATACGGGCTGTCTTTGGCATTCTCGTCGCTCGGCCGGAATTTCGCTTCGCCGGTTTCGACCAGTTCGCCAGTGAAACCGGCGGCGTGATCAATACGCTCCGCCCTGCCCCATTTTTCGCGCGGCGCAAAATCCTCATGCGCCATATAGAGATCGGCGCGATCGCGATGACGCGACATCGCCACATAGGCGAGATGCTGATCCATCATGTCGGTGGCGAGAACGAACGTCCGGTCGACGGTCGCGCCCTGTAATTTGTGCACCGTCGCCGCATAGCCGTGGTCGACATTGCGATAGGTGTCCTGACCGAAAGTCACCTCTCGGCCCGCGTCCAGCTTCACCGTCAGCAGCGTCTCACCGCGCTCGTTCGTCGTTCGAACAACGGTGCCAAGCATGCCGTTCTTGACTTTCTGCACGGAAAGATGCGCGGCACGTTTCTCAAAGAAGCGGGCGTTTTCGAGAAAGATCAGTCGGTCGCCAATGGCGAACTGCCGTACACCGCGTTCTGTCTGGTACACGCGTTCCTCGCTAAGCGTTTCTTGGCGACCCATCACGGAACGTATCGCATGGTTGAGCTTTCCGACATCATCATTGGTTTGCGCCAGAACCAGCAGTTCCGAGCCACTCAGGACGCGGCTTTCGGATTCGGCCTTCTTTCGGCAGTCCTCCCTGGCGTGCCCCCAATCGACGACGAGCCGCTCGATCACCGCATCGCGGGTTTCAAGCTGGATGATGCGATCGTGCTGCGCATAAGCGTCCAGCGCCTCCTCGACCTTGCCGCGGGCAAACAAGCGCGATGCATCGCGCGCCCATTGTTCGCGCTGGCGACGCACGCCGGTCAATTCGGCAAATCCGATGCGTTCGACAACAGCCCGGAACGCCGCGCCCGCCTGGATCGGCTGCAACTGCATCGGGTCCCCGACCAGCACCGCTTTCGCGCCGGCGTCTTCCACGATTTTGAGTACGCGCGCCAATTGCTCTGACGACACCATGCCGGCCTCGTCGACAATCAGCACGTCGCCTTTTTGCAGTGTTTCGCGTCCGTCCGCCCACGCCAGTTCCCATGATGCCAGCGTGCGCGATTTGATACCGGAACTGTCTTCAAGTCCCTCGGCCGCCTTGCCCGCCAGCGCCGCGCCAGTGACACGTCTGCCATCGCGTTCCCACACCATTCGCGCCGCGTCGAGCAGCGTCGATTTTCCCGCACCGGCTAATCCGACCACGGCGGCGATCCCGCTATCGCCGGTGACGTGACGGACGGCATCGACCTGTTCGGTGTCGAGCCTGAACGGCTTTTCCGGATCGCGGCTCTTCACCACGCGAATGGCATCTTCGACTTTCTCGGATGTCACCCTGAAGCCAGATCGCCGCGAGAGTTCCTGCGCCGACCGCGCCATATCGTATTCGACGCGCAGCATGGCGCGTGTCGTGAATACAGCGACCTCGTTTACCTTACCCGTGTCGGGGTCGATCTGCTGCGGCTTCAGCGTCACCAGATCCGGCGACGCCATCAGTTGCGAACGGATATTGGCGAAGACCGCCGGATCATCGACATAGCGATGCAGCGCCTTGGCGATTTCGCGCTCATCGAATGTTGAGCGTTCGCGGCTGAGTTGCTTGAGTAAAAGGTCGGGCTCGTCGGAAAGGCGGTCGGCCATTTCCTGCCGACGCGCCAGCGCCGCCGGGGCAAAATACATCTCCTGGCCCTTCCGGGCCAAGGCCGCCTTTGCCGGGCCGAGATGGCTTTGGGCGATGCCGTCGAGGCCCTGCTCGGCATAGGCACGACCGTCCAGGCGGATATCGTGGCCTCCAAGCGCAAGATGCTTGTTGGCCGTTTCCGCCCAGCCGATCTTCCAGGCCTTCATCGTGTCCTTGTCGCCGGCCCACAGCCTATAGACGATCTTACCCTTGGGGCGATCTGGGGTGACGACACGTAGCGGCTTGCCGTCATCGCCGAGAACCGCGACCTTCTTGTTGCCGAAACCGTCATCCGTCAATGGCCGCAAGGTCGTCATCAGATGGATATGAGGATTGCCGTCCTTGTCGTGATAGACCCAATCCGCGACCATGCCCTTTGATGTGAGGTGGTCGCGCACGAATTCGCGCACCAGCATGATGTTCTCCGCCCTCGACAGTTCCTCCGGCAGCGCGAAGATCATCTCACGGGCAAGCTGCGAGTCGACCCTTTTCTCGAACGCATCGACGGCATTCCACAACACCTCAGCCGCACCGGCGATCGTCCGTCCATCGATCATGGTGCGCAACCACGCCGGGGTCTCGTCGGGCAGGGCCAGTTCCTCATGCACGAGCTCTGCGTTGCCGCCCTCATTGCGGAACGTCATTCCGGTCTGCTCTTCCTTCATCCTCGTACGGTGGCGATAGGCGGCGGCCGAGACGGCACTGCGTCCCGCTCCCCGGCTGATCACCTGTGCCCGTACGAACATGATCGCCATGCGATCCAGACCTCTCCCAAACATGTCGCATCTCGCGACGTATATTGCGCCCTCGAACAAATTGGGCCGCAGGACCGATCCCGCTTCTCGGGATGCGGCATCGGTGGCGCAGACCAAAAATGAGCCTCACGGCTCATTGGAAACTAGCATCTTTTACTATGCGTTTCTATACGGTATAATCACCGCGCATAGAAAGACTCTCGGAAAGGAAAAACATAAAATGCGCGGTAAATCCACGATCTCAGAGATTGACGCCCAGATTGAGAAACTACGCGAAAAACGCCGTGGAATTCTAGCAAAAGCCAATGAGCGCTTCGCGCGCGCCGCTGCCAAGGCGGGGCTGGCAGAGATGGATATTCCTGACAATGAGCTCGACGCCGTCTTTGAGGAGATCGCCGCGCGATTTCGCAAAAACGGCAAGGTGTCTTCAGGCGCATCTGCTTAAGCGTCTCGATCGGAGCATTCTGGCCATGGAGCGAAGGCGGCGGCAGATGATGACAGAGGATCGCAAGAAAGACGCGCGGGAAAAGTTCACGCTTGGCGGATTGGTGGTGAAGGCGGGGTTGCGACAGGCCGACCGGGCATTTCTGCTCGGGCTGCTGCTGGAAGCCGCGACCGTGCGTGTCGGATCGGCCGAGCATTATCGGTTGAAAGCAAAAGGCGGCATGGCCTTTCAGCGTGACCGCGTGAAAAGCGCAGAAGCGGCGGATGCAGGATCGCCAGTCTCCGACCATCCCGCAAAGACCAACGGCGAATAAGCGCCAGCAAAAGGAAGTCGGGCATGGCGGGGAACACCAAACTGAAGCCGGCGCTGTTATGGGCGATCTTGCCTGTCGTCGTGACAGCAATGACACTGGCTGCCACGTCGTACAGATGGCAGGGAATGGCAGGCGGCTTCACATCGGAGAACGCCTGGTGGTTTCTGAGATCGGCACCGATCCCCAATCTTATGTTCGGTCCGATCGCGGGACTGATCACCGTATTCGCTTTACCGATGCATCGCCGCCGGCCTGTGGCGATGGTTAGTCTAATCTGCTATCTCGGGGTGGCAGGCTTTTACGCATTGCGTGAATATGCGCGCCTGTCTCCATCGGTCGGGAGCGGCGCGGTGACGTGGGACGAAGTGCTGTCCTATCTCGACTTCTTCGCCGTCATTGCCGCGGCCGTCGGTTTCGTCATCGTCGCGATTTCGGCGCGGATATCGGTCGTGGTGTCCGATCCGGTGAAGCGCGCCAAGCGGGGAATCTTCGGTGATGCCGATTGGCTCACCATGTCGGCGGCGGGAAAGCTCTTTCCGCCAGACGGCGAGATCGTCGTCGGCGAGCGCTACCGTGTCGACAAGGAGACGATCCGCGACGTGCCGTTCCATCCAGCCGACCGGCAGACATGGGGCAGCGGCGGGACCGCGCCGCTGCTCACCTACAAGCAGGATTTCGATTCCACCCACATGCTGTTCTTTGCCGGATCGGGAGGCTTCAAGACCACCAGCAATGTCGTACCGACGGCACTGCGCTATACCGGTCCGCTGATCTGCCTCGACCCGTCGACCGAGATCGCACCAATGGTTATTGAGCACCGGACGCAAACACTCGGGCGCGAATGTATGGTCCTCGATCCGACCAATCCCGTGACGGGTTTCAACGTTCTCGACTGGATCGAAACATCCAAACACAAGGAAGAGGATATTGTCGCCGTCGCGCATATGCTGCTGTCGGAGAGCGCGCGGTTCGAATCCTCGACCGCCAGCTATTTCCAGAACCAGGCGCACAACCTCCTGACGGGTTTGCTCGCCCATGTGGTCCTCTCACCTGAATATGCCGGGCAGAGGAACCTGCGCAGTTTGCGCCAGATCGTCTCCGAGCCCGAACCGTCAGTGCTCGCCATGCTGCGCGAAATTCAGCAGACATCGGCATCCGCCTTCATCCGCGAAACGCTCGGCGTTTTCACCAACATGACCGAACAGACATTCTCCGGCGTGTACTCGACGGCCTCGAAGGATACGCAGTGGCTGTCGCTCGATGATTATGCCGCGCTCGTCTGCGGACGATCATTCAAATCGGGCGATCTCGTCGCCGGCAAGAGGGACGTATTCCTGAACATTCCCGCCGCCATCCTGCGGTCCTATCCGGGCATTGGCCGGGTGATCATCGGCTCGTTGATTAATGCGATGACACAGGCCGACGGCGCGTTTCAGCGCCGGGCCCTGTTCATGCTCGATGAGGTGGACCTGCTCGGCTATATGCGTGTCCTCGAAGAGGCGCGCGATCGCGGCCGTAAATACGGCGTCACCTTGATGCTGATGTACCAGTCGGTCGGACAGCTCGAGCGGCACTTTGGGAAAGACGGCGCGACATCATGGATCGACGGATGCGCGTTCGCCTCCTATGCCGCGATCAAGGCGCTCGAGACCGCAAGGAACGTTTCGGCGCAATGCGGCGAGATGACCGTCGAGGTTCAGGGCAAATCCCGCAATGTCGGCTGGAGCAATTCCAACAGCGGCACGCGACGGTCGGAAAGCCTCAACCTGCAGCGCCGGCCGTTGATCATGCCGCACGAAATCACCCAACAAATGCGCAAGGACGAGCAGATCATTATCGCGCAGGGGCACGACCCGATCCGCTGCGGGCGAGCGATCTACTTCCGGAGAAAGGACATGGATGCGGAGGCTAGCCCTAACCGCTTCGTCAAGTCCGGCGGTTAGGCTCTGGCCGGTAGCGATCGAACGTATCTTCCGCGCCGGGAGGCGCAAACCAGTCGAGGAACAGATTGTAACCGACCGCAAAGACGAACATGCCGAACGCGGAGGAAAGGAAAACCCGACACGGCATGGGTGCGGCTTTCGCATTGACGAAAACACCGAGCGAGACGAGCAGCATGACGATGCCGGCGACGAACAGAAAGCCGACACGGCCAATGGTCTCGAGCAACGTTGAAGGGCAATGCGATGAGGAAAGGCATCGGGCGCAACGTCGCCCGCGCATCGCCCGGGGCAGCGTCGAAAGCCTCTTGGGCGCCGTTCATGGGATCTCGCATCCGTTGTCCTTTCGCAGTGAGCGTCATTATACCTGAAATTGGAAGAATGAGAATCGATGGAGTTCAACTGACGCAACAGGAACACCAACGAACCACGCTGCAGGAGCAAAACGAATACAGGTTTAGGCGTGAAGAGGAGATGTCATGAATGCGGGGTGAGCGGCCAAATCGGCCCGATTCTGTTATGGTGTTGGGCAAGGCGGATAGGTTTCAGGTTGCATCGATATTTAGGGCTTTTGACCCTGCAGAGGAGATTACCCGTCGCCTGCTTCCGAGCGACCATCTTGAGACCCGGTGACAGCCGGTGACCTCGTATAGGAGTTTGGCTTGGCCGTTCACACCCCTTTTGCGGGGTTCCGCCTCACGCCAACGAAAAGGAGTATAGCAAATGGCGCATATCGGTGTCGATCTTCATACCAACAGTTTTACCGCCTGCCGTCTGGATCAGGATGGGGCTGAAACATTGGCGACATTCCAACTGGCGGCAACCGATCTCGACCGGTTCTGTGCAAGCCTGTCGCCCGATGATGAAATCGCGGTGGAAGCCACCGGCAACAGCACGTGGTTCCGCGACCAAGTGATTGGCTCGGTCAAACGGGTTGTCGTGGTCAATGCCAAGCAGTTCCAGGTGATCCGCAAGTCGGTGAAAAACACCGACAAGAACGATGCGCGCTCTTTGGCGTTCTTCCTGTCGAAGGACATGCTGCCGGAAACCGGGTGAAATCCATCGACCTTCTGGTCAAGCAACGCAACCGGCTTCTGAACAAGATCCACGCTCAATTAGTTTGCCATGGCATCAAGATCAAAAAGGAAAGCCTTGGTACCAAGCGGGCCCTGGAAAAGCTGGAGATCAACGGTTCTCAACATTGGAACAGTTGGAGCTGACCATTATCCGCGATCAGGCAATCAGTCTGGCAGCAGCGATCGCCAAGATGGACAAGGAGATTGAACCGGCGGCGGCCAAACTGGAAGGCTACGAAGGACTGAACTCCATCAAGGGTATTGCTCCGCGCTCGGCAGCGGTGTTCCTCACCGCCATCGGCAATGTCAATGACTTCCACAATGCCTACAAGTTGGCGGCCTATCTTGGCATCGTGCCGAAGGTGAACCAGTCCAACGACACTGACAATCGCGGCAGGATTACCAAGCGCGGCGATAAGCTGGCGCGCGCCACTCTCGTGCAATGCACCCTGATCGCCATCCGCTATTCCGGCTACCTCAACAGCTATTACCGGCGCATCAAGGACCGGCGCGGCGCCGGCAAGGCCATCATCGCCACGGCGCGAAAACTGCTCGCCATCATCTACGATACGCTCAAAAACAAATGGGTGTTTGAGAACTTTCCCAACTTCAAAATCGTAACAAATTCGATTGTCTCTGGACAAGCATCATAGGAGACTATTCTGATGATGACCGCTGGAGCCGGAAGATCATGAGCCGGCATATCCGCATGGGCGGGATCGATGTTGATGTCGCAGATGCTGCGCTCGACGACCGGCTGGCGGATGCCTACTCGCGTCGTGAACATCCATTTTGTCTCTGCCAGATGGAAGGCGTGTCGATGTATATCGCGCGGTTTGGAGACCGTCATATCCTAAAACGGATGCCGGGCACCGGAGCGCAGCTTGCGCCCGACTGCGAGTCCTACGACCCGTCATCCACCCTGTCGGGCCTGAGCGCGGTCGAGGGCGAGGCAATCATCGAGAATGTGGAAGACGGCATGACGGCCTTGAGGCTCGGATTCAGCCTTTCGAAGCTCGGCGGACAGACCGCTCCTGCAATCGGTGACAGCGTTGATCCTGACGACGTCAGTCCTTTCTGAGCAGAGCGGTTCAGTCGCAGGGCAATCGCCGTTCACTCGCGATTCTGATCGCAGAGGTGAAGGAGATACAGCCGGCTCGGTCTGGCTCGCGCGTGATAGTCAAACACGCCCCGCGCTAATCGTGCAACCCTACAAGCTTTACGTCGAGCGAATGGAGCCCGCGAAGAATATGGCCCAGTTTTACGCTATGTCGATCGAGGCGACTCTGTTCGGAGACGTCTGCCTGACCCGGCGGTGGGGGCGCATCGGCGCGCGTGGCCAAGCCATGCAACATCATTTCAACAAAGCGGAAGACGCCGTGCAGCTCTTCCTGGAGCTGCTGCGCAGCAAACGGATGCGCGGTTACGGCCCGCAAACGGGCGGTCACCAGCGGCATAGTCGCCGAGCTCGGCGAACCTCATAGGCCGATCGGTCCGGCCTATGAGGTTTCGTATCAGGGCGAAAGCCTCCTAAAAAGCCGGATAGCAGCAAAAAAACCGGGAGCCAAGCTCGATGTCTGGTTCCGGCTTCTCCATACGACAGAGGACCCGCCCGTGCGGGCGGATCCTCTGTCGGGGCGATCAGTCCCGGTTGGAGCGGGACCAGATCAGTTGCAGACCTTCCTCGCCTTCCACCTCGATCAGGGTGGCGTAGATCGGAGCCGGGAAGCTCGGATCGTCCAGCTTGACCGAGAGGTAGTCGCGGCCTTCTGCGGAGACTTTCTGCCAGGCGGCGCCGAGTTCGACATTGCCGGAGAAGATGCGGAAGTGCGGTCCTTTGTCGGAGGGGTTTTCGATGCGGACCAGCTTGGCCTTGACGTTGAGGTTGAGAGTCTTGATCGAACCGTTAAAGCCGTTGCCGGTGGAAGCGAAGGTGCCGATGGCAGCCATGTGTCTCATTCCTTTGTTACTCGGGCCGCGCCCATCGCGACCTCGATGACGGTCGGTGGACCGGAGGCGATCGACTGGCACCCACCGGGGTCCCCGTTGCGCGTGCGCAATGGGGTGGTCCTTAGGGCTGGAACGAAGTGGAAGGCGGCCGGGAGGGACTTTCTTGATCCGCGGGGAATGGCGGCGCAGCCGTCAGGGGAAGAAAGTCGTGAAGGCCGTTGCCGGGACAAGATCGAGAGCCCGCTATAGCGGATCGGTCTTCGGTCAGACCAGTCACATCGAGGACGCAGATGGTCGTGGCCTTTGTGGAAAGCGGAATGAAGACCGGCGTTTCCGTCGACGGCGTTGTAGCCACGAGACAGCGACCGTTCGGTCAGGCGCCAATCGCGACCACAGTCAACCCACGCACCGTCTCGAATCCCAAAGGCGAGGACCACGGTCTCATTGTCCCGCACCCGGTTTCGACACGGAGATCCTGTGGAAGATCAGCGAGAGAACCGCCTGACGCTAAGCGCCATGCTGACCCACGCATTGAAACCACGCTGCGTCTATGGCCCGCGATTGGGGGAAAGCGGTCAGAAATTGGCTATCCGGCTCTCGTCGGCAACCGAGACAGGCGACCGTGCAGGCGGGGTTCTGTGAGGCGGCAGGTTTTGGTCCGATCGCAGAACCGGCGGTCTATCGGAATGAATCCGGCTTCACACACCACACATGCCCTCGAACTCATTCGGCCGGAGATCGAGCTGGCCGCGGTCGGCTGCGGTGGACAAATCGACATCCTCGAGAGGCACGCATGATCGATGCAGATATTCCTCGCCGCGGATGCTCCTGAGCCCGGTCCTCAGCGCACGATCGACCTCAATGGCATCCTCCCAGGCTGCACCATCGTGATCACGCATGGATCGCCACATGGCGTTGCTGTGAACAGGGCAACCAATACACGCGCTTTTCGATTAGCGGGATGCGCTTGACCTGCCACGCCTCGAAACTCGACTTTGCCCGCACAATCTCGTCCGTCGAGATGCCTATCCAGCATTCGATGACCGGAAACGCAGGAGAGCGTTTGCACGTCAGGCGCGCAAGCTCACGCACCTTCCGACGGATTGGAACAATCTTTTAGTCGGTGGTGCATTGACGGCGAATCATGCCGATCAACACCGTCTCCGTCGTCGTCTGACGTGTAGCGATTTCGATCAGGTCCCTCTTCGTCCTCGTCGAAGACCGGGACCATCGCGCCTGCCGGAGTAACGGTCTTGGCGAAGGCGGGGATCGAGGCCCAGCGGTTGCCCTGCCCGGCCGGGATTAACTGCTCGCGAATATTGCCGTCCGAAACAATATGGACCGGGAACGGCAAAACGTTGGGTGACATCAGCCATGCGAGATGATCGTAGACGGCCTGTGGCTCCCAGCCGGTGTCTGCGAAAATAGCGCAATCGGGCATGGGGCCGATCGCACCATGTGCCGCCATCAACGCAAGTGTGGTGGATTGCACGCCGGCGCCAAGCGAAAGCGCGCGCAAGCGTAACGAGGAAGGCTCTCAACGCCCTCCCCCATGACGTTCGGAGCGCGCAGCATCACGCCGCCTCCGCGACCCGGGTCGCACCCGGCTGGAGATCGTGCAGATAGTTGACAGCACGCTGGGCATGCGCCGCCGCGGCGAAGATGAAGCGCTTCTCGTTCTTGAGAATGCCAATCCAGCTCGCCAGACAGCCGGCGTGGTCCGGCCTTGGCTCCAGCTCGGGGACAATGCCGAGATCGGCCGCCAGAAAGCAGCCCCCAGATCCGCGACCAACTCTTCGTGCGCCCTGAAGGAGCGATCCTTGTGATAGCGGGAGAGGTTGCGATCCAGCCGCTTTTCCGAGCCGACCCAATGGGTCAGCTCATGCCCTAACGTCGCATAGTAACTCGGGGCATCGCGAAAGCTCTCGAAGGGCGGCATCTGCACGATATCGAGCGTCGGATTGAAGAATGCCTCGTCGTCGCCGTGGCGGATGACAGCCCCGGTATTGGTGAAGAAGGCATCCGCGTGCTCGATCCGCTCCACCGGATCGGCGACCGGCGCGGGATTGCCGTAATATTGCGCCGGCAGATCGGCGATCTAATCGGCGCAGAACACGGTGTAGGCCTTGAGGAAGGTAATGCCCCGTTCGACTTCCTCGCCTTTCGCATCTGTTTCGGTGCGGGTGAAATGGCTGGCATAGATGACCATGGAGCCGGTCTCGCCCTTGCGGACATGACCGCCGAGTTCGACGCTCTGCTTGAACGTCATCCAGGTGGGAGAGACGAACCATCTCGCCACTGTCTCCGACCAGAGAAGCAGCGTATTGATGCCCTGATAGGGTAGACCATTGTGGCGCAGCGGTCGTGTGATGCGACCCGTCGTATTCCCGGCGCTCCACGGCTGTACCCAAGGGCGCACGCCGTTCTGCAGATCCGCGACGATGCGGTCGGTGATCTTCGCGTAGATATCGACGCGGGATTTGCTCTTTTTCCTGCTCATTTTCGAACCTCAATTCGAGGCCGCGACTGGCGCGGCCTCCACCTTCACTCTCATTTGTCGGATTTGGATGGTGGCCACCCAGATCGAGGCCGGCGTCCGCAAGGACGCCAGCCTCGATCTGGGAAGATGAGGGCGGAGCTTCGGCTCCGCCCGGGGTCTGTTAGCCAAGAGCCGCCATCTGGAGATCGGCTGCCTGGCTGCTGACTGTCTGGCCGGGGTTCTCGACCTGACGCTCGTAGGGCTTCCAGATTTCGCCGACGATATGCTCGTAGGCAGCGACGGCACCCTCGGCGGCCATGCGCAGGGCGTGAGACTGAAGACCCATGTCGGCGGCGAATTCGCGCTTGCGCTGCGCGTTGCTGTCGAAGCCGACCGGACCGTCCAGATCCTCGTCGCGAATGTCGTTAGCGAGCTTTGCCGTAGCGTCTTTCGCTTCGGTGACGGATCTGCATCGCCTTGTCGGAAAGTCCCTCGGAGAGGGTGTCAGCGCCTTCGATCAGGCTGCGCTGGTGGAAGTCACGGATGCCGTCGCTGTCGAGGAGGGGGAGGCCGAAGCTTTCGGAAATGAGCGCGGCCTGGTTGCCATCCGGGCAGCAGAGCCAGACCATTTCGAGGGTCGTGCCCTTGCGGAGCGGGACGACGCGGGCCTTGGGCTTCGGGGAGCGAGTTGAACTGGACATTGAGCTTTCCTTTCTAACGATGCCCTTCAGGTGATCGGCCCTCGGCCGTTCTTTCCTGCGGGTGCGGTCGAAAGGGACCGGCGGAAACTGGACGCTTCACGGTCCGGACCCTGCCAGGCGAGCGAGGCCGGCTTGCGACGAAGCGGGGGCAGTCCTTCACGGGTCCCTGCGCGGGACGCGGGCCGGCCTTGCCGAGACCGACGGGGTTCCGGCCGCCCTGCGGCGCGATAGAGGCCAGCCGCTGGCTCAGACCGCAGCAAACCCGCCGGGAAGACCGGCAAGGGGAGGTCTACGACAACGGCACGCGTCCAGTCGACCCGCTCCGCCATGGTGTTCGATGGCCTGCCGCCCTACCGAAAGGTACCCACGGCATGACGGCGCTGTTGTGCCACCGTGGTTGCGTCCAGCATCACCGCCACGGATGAATGCCGGCCTGCGACAAGAACGACATCCCGCTTTACTCACACAGCTCGTCCGGTTGAAGCTGCGCCCGCAACGCCGCTACGGCACTTTCGTGACGTGCCATTTTGCGCGTCAAGGCGGCGATTTCCGGCTGACGCTCCGCGGTAATGGCAGCCGGATTGGCCCGATACCGTTCGAGGAATGCCCTGGATCGGGCGACTTTCCCCGCCGATACTTGGTCTGGCGCGGATGCAATTGTGGTATCAGCGCCGTCATGCGCCGCGTGATCTGCCGGTCGATCATGTTCAACTGACGCTGCATTTTCCGGCGAGCTTCCTCCATGCGGAAGAGCTGCGCCCGGCGGGCGGGCTCCACCTTCACGCTGGTCTTCCCTGCCAGTTAACAAAGATCGACGGACCGCCATAGACGGCGTGTCGCTCCGGATCGATGACGAAGCCGAAGCGGCCGACACGATATTAACCCGAGGGGACAAGGAAGCGACGATCCTCGCTGCCCAGCCCGCATTTGCCGCCGGGGTGGCGATATTGTCGAGCTTTTCCGCGATCCGCCGCTCCGCGGAGACTAATCTGTTCTCCGGCCTGCGGTTCCTGGATGTGTCCGTGATTGTCCGGCATCCAGATTGTCCTTATTGATAGGTCTGCGACTGACGTTTTCAAAGTTGCCAAATAATAACTTTAGCGAGTCACAAATGTTATAGGCGAAGCGATCGACTGGTAGGGCGGCACCATGTCCGATGGTAGCGATAAAATACCTTGGCAAAAAAGTAATTTTGCTGACGTCTTCTAAAATTGGCCTCTTGGATATCAATGGGTTATACGATCTCAAGGGTAATTTACCTTGGCAATCGACAATTGAGGCTGTGAGGACCGAGCCGAGCGCCGACTCAGCGCACCCCCTGCGTATCGACATGGTCGATTTCCAAAGGACATTGGCGGGCACGACCCGCGCGGAACGATGAAAGGCTATCAAACCTTCAAACGGACGCCGCCGCCTGCAGCATCGCGTTCCAGTCGGCTGCGGCCGGCTTCAACCGCTCGAAGTCACAGGAGAGTTCGCCGGCAAGATCACGCAGCCGCGACACGAACGCTTCTCCTTGCGGGTTGGCGTCAGTGGCCGCGACAAGCCGGACATCCGGACGCTTGCCCAATTGACGGATGGCAGCATCGGTGGCCGGCGACCAGCCGCCGCCAGTGCTGACATAAAGCGTATCGCGCCGAGTGTTTTCGATGGTGGCGAGGCTCATGGCGTCGATCGCCGCTTCGGTGACGCACATGCGGCGAGCCTGCTGCTGACCGAACCGGAACAGCAGCTTGTTGCCGCCAGCCGCGCCACTCGGATCCCCGTTCCTCCCAGCCGGTGACGATACCGATCGCGTCTGTGTGCGCAGCCCACATGCTGCCCTGCGGTCCCTCCCGCAGATGGTTTTGGAAGATAGCGGTACGGATCACCCGCTCTGGGAGATGCCGCTCGTCGCGCAGGTAGCGCCAGGTCGCCGATCCGTGCCACGGTTTGCGCTGCCTCGTCCATCGTTCCGCGACAGACCGATCCGGTGTCTCAGCCTGCTGCTTCCATTCCGGTTCGCTCGGCGCGAAGCCAGCCAGGGAGGCTACCCGTACAAATGCTTCCACGAAATCGCAGCCGTCCAGATGCTGTGAAAGCGAATAGACGTCACCCTTGGCGTCGGATAGCGGATCGAACCAGCCCTTGCCATCGTGGATGACGATGATGATGTCGTCGCCACGGCGATATTTCAGCGCCTTGCGCGTGCTTTGCTTCAAATCGATCGCAAAGCCATCTGTCTCAAGCACTGCCGCACAGCCGACTCGGCTGCGTAACTCTTCTATGTCTGCCTTATCCATTTTTCTCTCCCGCCGCCTTCCGGCTTGCCGTTTTCCACTCTCTCTTCCGCACAAGTTGCGGAACACTCCCCGAAACGCCGCAAAGGGGAAAGGGTGCACGGGCGCGGCGTCAGCCGCGGCGCAGCCTCCCTTGCAGCCTGCCGCTCGCAAGCGGCACGCCGAACGGGAAATCCGTTGTCGAACCCGTCGGACACTTTGGTAGCGATCGAACCGTGCGCTGCAGTTGACCATGTATGCGATCCCGAACGCATCGTTGAGGACATCGTAACCTCGCCAAACATCTCGTGGATATCTCCAGTGCCGTCCCCATCTGACGGTGCGGTCGCGTGGCCCGCAGCCTCATGCAAAAGATCTGCCCTCGCTAGGCAACCGCATACTGCAGGTTTTGTCGGCGCAGCCTAAAGGTCTGGTGGATTTTCCCGCGAGTCTTGAACGATGTCACGCCAAGAGCAAATGAAAGCGCCACACTCCCGACAATGGACCGGTGATTCCGGATACAGTTCTTCAAGTATACGCGTAAACACTGAGCCGCATTCCTGACATGTGAGTGGCGATCGCAGTTCATGCATGGGCTCTTCACAATCTATCTGAATAGCAGGCCTTCACCATGGTATACCCAACAGCACTTCAGCGCCAGATTGTTGGTCCTCAGGTTTGCGAGGACTAACGGGATCCTGATACTCGGTTTGCCCTTCTTCCTGCTCGCGCCTTCGTCCGGTTCAACATGCTGCCTGTGTTCTAAGTCGTCTTGTTTTTGGTTGTTCCTCGGTGGTCCCGGTTATTGGGAGGTTGTTCATCACCGCTTGATTCGCAAACAACTGTTCGTCCAGTTCTTGCAAATCGGATGGAGATCGGCCATCCAATTCAGCGGGTTCCGCGTCTTTGGCTGATCGTAAGGTTCTCCTGAACTGTCTCCGGAAAACTCCTGGTTTCTTTTTTCCTGGTAGATTTTTGTCGGGCGATGCGCGTGCTTGCGTAGAATGTCCGCCGGTTACTTGGTCCCAAAGAAACCTTGTCAAGTCGGCTCACCGACGTCTCTGATCGAGCGAGGCGCATTTTTTAAACATCAATTAATTCTAGTATGTCGATCTACAGTTGTTTACGTTTGATCGTTGGTCCCGTTTACAATCATGTGCCAGTGTCAGGGGCAACTTCGTCGTCTAACCATAATGTTACAGCATGGTCTGGGACGGTTCACATCGCGTTACCCTTTGCTCTGCGACCCGCGATCTTTCTGGCAGAAGAGCGCCGTCGGAAACACCCCAGACGGCAAGCAATCGTTGCCTGAAGAAGACCGTCCTGCGGTCAGGATCAGGTCTCTATGCAATTCTGCGCAGGCTGACTTAAACACCGCGACAATGGTTTTGCTGCAAACCAGTCCGGTAAAATTCCCCCTCAATACTTCATTTTGCTGAAATTATTTTCATCGACAGAGTACTGCATACCCGCACATCCCCGTCGTTGTCTCGATGGTTTCTTTCCGCACTCTGGCGCAAGTCTCCACAATAAGGGGCGATTATAGCGTCGTTCTGTGGGCGCAAGTGTCGATTTATCCGCACCGGGTGCCCGTTCCATGAAAGTTTAAATAAGGAGATTGCCGTGCGCATTCTTAGGACGACAACCCTCGCTTCGGTGGCTGTGCTCACGCTCACCGCCCCGGGTCTCGCTGCTGACATCATCCATGAACAGGCTCCTGCCCCCGAAGCTGTGTACCATGTGCCTCAGCCTGATTGGACAGGTGCCTATCTCGGTGTTTACGGCGGTTACGGCTGGAACAAGAATAAGTCCAGTCAAGGCAAGCTTGACGCCGACGGCTTGAAGGGTGGTGCTTATGGGGGTTACAACTTCCAGAACGGACAGTTCGTATACGGTGTGGAAGGTGACATCGGTTATTCCGGTGCCAAGGACAACAGCTTCGGGTACAGCGCCAAGCAAGGTGTTGAAGGCTCTATCCGCGCTCGTGCCGGTATCGCTGTTGATCCTGTTCTGCTCTATGGTACAGGCGGCGTTGCGGTTACCAACAACAAGCTGTCCGGGCCTCTGGGCAGCGAAAGCAAGACTCACGTTGGCTGGACAGCCGGTGTCGGTGCAGAAGCCAAGCTTACACAAAGCATCATTGGTCGCGTCGAGTATCGCTACACTGACTTTGGCAAAAAAGACTACGATCTCGGCGGTGTTGCGGATGTGTCGAACAAAATCACCACGAACGACATTCGTATTGGTATCGGCTACAAATTCTAATTCCGACCGAACTGCCAAGAACCGGACAGGAAACTGGTCGGTTCTTTTATGGCCCGTTACCATACAGATCGACGCTAACAAGTGCGGGATTAAACAATTGCCCGCGATGCGGATCAATTGACGGTCGAAAAGCCGTGCTTGAGCTTGATTTTGTACAGGCAGCGTTGAATGGCAATTCGCCGAAGAAAGTCATCATTGTACCGCAGAGGATCATCAATGTCGTTGTCTGATCGTTGGATGCAGGGCTTTGGCTCCAAGCGTTTGTTGTCCTTATGCGTTGTAGGGCTGGCGTTGATTGCAAGCAGTTGCCATGTGCGGCCGCTCTATTCGGATGCCGCGCCTGCTGTCGGCAGCAGCGTTGGTGTCAATGGCAGCCTGCGCTCCAAGCTTGCGAGCGTTTCCATCAACCAGCCTGGCGACCGCGTTACGCAGGAAGTGCGTAACCATATGATCTTTCTTTTTGCGGGAGGAGCGGGCCAGCCAGCAAGCCCTGCATATTCACTGCAGCTCGGTGTGAGTTCGAAGGACCTTTCTCTGGCACTTATCCAGAATGCACCTAATGACAGATCAGGTCAGCCGACAGCAGGTTTGATCCGTATGACCGGCACCTACGTCCTGACGCGAACGTCAGACGGGCAGGTCGTCGGCAAGGGGACACGAATTGTGACGTCGAACTATGATTCGCCGAGACAGCGTTTTGTGGCCACTCGGGCAGCGCGCGATGCGAATAATCGTGCCGCGCGTGAACTTGCCGAGGCATTGAACCTGAGTGTCGCACAGGACCTTTCCAAATTCTGATCTGATGATAATGGGCGGATACGATTCATGCGTCAGTTTCTGGTTGGGCTATTCTGAATCTCCGGTCATCAAGACAAACCAAGTAGCGGGCGCATTCGTCATCAACCGCTTGGTCCAAGCAAGCGATGGATTGAGCATTTCGAGACCAGGAGATCATGGAAGCGGCCTCGAATGCAAATGTATTCGAAATTCCTTTCAACCAGATGCTCTTTGATGGATTCACAACAAGACCAATGTTCCGTCCTCAAAGACACCCTCCATCCATGCCCGTGTGCGTCACAACCGACTCGCCCGAAGGCTCAGCCACCGGTCATCGGGCTTCCCGATGTACTGACATACGTTGCCGACGATCCAGCCGGCGTGTGTGCCTGCGGATCGCAGTGCAGGTTCACGCCAATATGTCTCGACGTACCGCCGCGGCACGGCAGCACTGCCGTGTGTGTGTGGACACGTCCGCGCCGTCGCCCTTTCTGACTGAGACGTACAGTCGGCCACCGGTCCAGGTTTACCGCGGGTCGGCGAGGTCGTCGGTCAGCGGGTCCAGCAAATCGGCCGTAAAGCCACTTTCGCGAAGCAGTTGGATGAAACCCTTCGAAATGTCGGTGCGCCGGATTGCGGACGCTATGGGCGTTGGGGAAAGAGCGTTCATCCGGCCGCGCTGAACTTCGGCGACTGTTTCGCCTATGAGGCGGCGATGGGGCACGGTTGCCCGCTGTTCTATGTCGGCGATGATTTTACAAGAACCGATGCCAAAGCGGCGTTATAGCAATCAGAAGAACGCCGGCCCGGCCGGATTCCAGTCAATCCGAAGAGTTGCTGACTTCGGGAAGGACCAGTTGGGCACGTGCTTCTCTGACAGCCTTGATTTCGCGGGAGCCTATTCCCGGGTCACGCAGCATCTCGCGGTCGGTCATATTGTCGAAATCGGTCAATCGGGTGAACAACGCATTGTGCAGTTTCGCGATGATTTTCTTCGACAGAGCCGTGTTTTCCAACCGATCGGGATGATCCTCCGGCAGGAATTCAAACGTTACATGCGAGATTTCCATGTCGTGCTCCATAGATGTGTTTTAACATCCATCTTCCTATCGTCCCGACACAACTGTCGCTACTGTAGAATTTTACAGTAGCGACACCGCAGCCTCGGCGGAAATAAGGCTAAGCAGCGGCTGAATCGAATGGGTGAAACGAAAGTTCTAGCGGTAAACTCGCACCGGGCAACGGGATCAACCGCGATTACCCCTTTGTCGGCATCAAAAAGACTGCAGTGTTTATCGAAAACCTGGTCGAACAAAACCAAGTCGCAGGTATACAGGGCGTCGAAATAGATCTGCACCGCTCTTAGAAGTTCCGTACTCGCCACAGCCATTTCTGCTCCAGTTTGGTTGGCTGCGTTATGCCGTATGCCAATCTGAAACGGCAACGGGCGAAAAGTGCCAATGAGCGTCAAGATTATGCCAAACTCGGGCGTGAACACTCAGCGAGCAGCATTTGCGCAGAATTGCCTGTGACTGCAGCAAGCGATCGCGGCGCATAGCGAACAATCATGCTGATGACTCACGGGTGATCCACGTTTCTGCCATAGCGGCCACTGATCTACACTCACGTTAATCCTTACGGCCGGTTCGATCTCGATCTGGACAACCGAATAGATTTCGGCAAATTCGCTGCCTGAGCACCAGTGGGGCATTTGCGTTGCAACACTCAAGGGAAAAATTCCAACTTTTTGGTATTTTCGCGAGCACTATTGGGAGTGACAAATGGGGACAGAAATGGCGGCCATCCTGACCGCACTTAGCCTATGCGCGGCAGTGGTGGTGAGCCCCGGCCCGAATTTTGCATTGATCAGTCGGCTTGCCGTCTCGGGTGCGCGCTCCACGGCAATCGGTGCAACATTTGGACTGGCATTTGCGGCAACTCTATATGCCGTCTTGTCCATGACTGGACTTGCCCTGATCTTGACGCGAGTGGGGTGGCTAGCAAGCTTTGTTCAGATCGCGGGCGGTTGCTATCTCATCTACGTCGGCATGATGGCGTGGCTTTCAGACGGAGTGGAAGATGCGATAGAGGAACAGGCTACTTCCGGCAGTTTGAAGCGCGGCCTCCGTATGGGGTCGTTAGTAAACCTGTCCAATCCAAAGGTATTGCCTTCTTCATAGGCCTTTACGTCGTGGCAGCTCCCCCGGAAAGCGCTCTTTGGGCTAAGGCCGTGATCCTTGCTGGCGGATTCATCCTCGAAATTGCCTGGTACGGTTTCGCCATCCTGCTGTTGTCGAGCCGCCCGGTCCGAGAGCCCTATGAGCGTTTCGGGCGCTGGATCGAGCGGGGTATTGGCACGTTGTTGGCTGCCTTTGGCCTTCGGCTGATTTCCGAGAAGCCATCATGAAAGCGGGGCAGGAAAAGCATAGTTCTGAGCCTGGTTTAAGCCTTCAACAGACCAGCCGATAGACGCGGGATCCGCGCTTTCCCAAGGCTGATCGTTAATTTGAACTCAAAGCACTGTCCCGCACTTGATCCAGAGGTGGAATTCCTGTTGGGTTGTACGGTTTGTGCTTCCGCGCTATCCGGTAGTAGCTAACGGCTCGAGCAATCTGTTCAAGTGTTCGGCTTGGAAACGCCAAAAGTAATTCTTCGTAAGAACTGGTGGGGTAAAGTTTGCGAAGTTTGACTCGCTCCACTGCGGACCAAAGATTGCTTTTCGGGACGGGGCCAAGTGCTTGGCAGCGGTACCTGCCAGCAAAGTATGATCATGTTTTAGAGCTTCGATAAGCGCCTTGTAGCCAGGGTGAATCTTACCGCTGCATTATCGTTGACACGGTACGTATCGCCTGAGAGGTAAGAGGGCATTCGGACAACTAAGCTCTTCCCAAATGTCCGAACGATGGCGCTGGATAGCTTTGCACTTTCTTTTCTCGTTTGTTGCGATAACATCGACGCAACGGTCTAAATTCTCGATTAACAAGTAACCAACCAAGAATACGATGCTGCAGAATAATAAAACGTCGGATTCGGTTTCGCTGAAGAGTGTCTCAGGCTTTGGCCTTTTTACGTTGGAGCAAGTGTTGAACACGCTTCCCGAGGCGGTTTATACGACTGACCGGGACGGCAAAATAACCTATTATAATGAAGCTGCAGCGGCTTTCTGGGGCGTGAGGCCAGAGCTTGGAAAAAGCGAGTTCTGCGGTTCATGGAAACTTTATTGGCCAGACGGTCGACCATTGCCGCATCACGAGTGTCCGATGGCATTGGCCCTGCGGGAGGGGTTGCCCAACAGAGGATATGAAGCGATCGCCGAGCGTCCCGACGGCACGCGCATTCCGTTTCAACCGTTTCCGACGCCAATCCTGGATGATTCGGGAAAATTGCTTGGTGCGATCAATGTGCTAGTCGATCTGACAGCGCGCGCCGCCATCAATGAGGCTGCACAACGTTACCGGGCCATTGTTGAATCGTCTGACGATGCGATCGTGTCGAAAGATCTGAACGGGATTATCACCAGCTGGAATCTGGCCGCCGAGCGGTTGTTCGGCTATGCGGCAGATGAAGTGATCGGTAAGCCAATCCTAATGATTATTCCAACCGAACGGCACAGTGAAGAAGAACATATCATTGGCCTCATTCGTCGTGGTGAGCGCACAGAACACTTTGAAACGATCCGCAGGCGCAAGGACGGCAGTCTCGTGGAGGTTTCTCTAACGACATCTCCGGTGCGCGATCAACGGGGAACGATCATCGGGGCGTCGAAGATTGCCAGAGATATCACGGATCGAAGGCGTGCCGAGCAACAGCAACATATGCTGATGCGTGAAATGGATCACCGGATCAAGAATCTGTTCGCGCTTGCCAGCGGGATAGTGTCATTAAGTGCTCGTTTCGCTACGACGCCCGCTGAACTTGCTGCAACTGCCAGTCAGAGGCTGGGTGCCCTTTCCCGAGCCCACAATCTGACTGTGCCCCACTCTTCGACCTCGGGTGACCACCCGGAGCACTCAACGACGCTTCACGATTTGATCGACATAGTCATGAAACCCTATGTAGTCCCCCAGGGTGATCCTGGCAGCAGGTATGAAATATCTGGACCAGACATGGATATTTGTGGATCTGCTATAACGAGTATGGCGTTGCTGTTGCACGAGTTTACCACCAATGCCGCCAAATATGGAGCGTTGTCCACACCTGACGGCACCATCAAAATCAAGTGCGTCACACAGGGCGATAATCTTTTCCTCGAATGGATGGAAAGCGGTGGCCCCACCGTTGTTCCACCGCACCACACAGGCTTCGGTACACAGCTTGAAAAGGCAACAGTAAGCACCCAACTCAATGGCGAAATAAATAGAAGCTGGAACGCGGAAGGCATTACCATTAGTCTGAGAGCGGACAGACAGAGACTTTTGCGGCCCTGACACCGGCGCTCACGGTAACGCGGCTTCTATTCTGGTAAGAGGAGCATTGTTTCATCGTTCTTCCTTGATGTTGGTCCGGAACAATTGCAATGCGACACAGGTTTGTGCCGTCTGCGCCGCCAACTTCTCTGTCCGGTTATCCACTGGGTCCATCAGAATTTCCCGCTGCGTTTTCTTTCGCAGTCCGCGTCACTCTCCTGTGCGTTGACAGATTTACCTCATTATTTTCATGAAAATCGCTAGAGGAATCTCGTTGTGCCGGCAGGCGTAATTCGCCGTGAGTTCTTCGACTGTCAACGTCGTTGTGCAGATCAGTTTCAATTCCACCGTCACACACGTTTGCCAAACGCGTTTCACCCCCACGGGTGCAAAACCAAGGCTGCCCCTTCGAGTTTATGGCGGCAACGTTATACTTTCGCGCGCGTTAACCGCCCTATTTTTACTATAGATGTAGATCGGCTGTTATCGCATCACATCCAAACAAGGAGCTTGCAGTAAAATTGATTGGTGCCTAAAATTCTACAATGGCTAATCTTCTTGCATGAAGTGTTGACCACATTAAAAATTTAGAATACGCTTTACGTTGCAAAAGCGGCGCCAGCATCCTTTATTATTACACCGGGTGGGATTAGGGTTTGCATTCGCGGCATAGCCCCTGAAGGTATAGTTGGCCGCCGCTGTCCTCCGAAGGCAGAGGTCACAGGTTCGAATCCTGTCGGGTGTACCAATAACACCAGCAACTTACGGTCTTTTCGGCAAAATTGAATTTGGCTTGTGTCACCAGGGTGTCACTAACGAGGTAACAACTAGCCCCGCATCTGGACAGGAACGGTTGCCGCTATTGCCAAGCTGGTCGAAGACGCAGTTTCCTTATCAAGGAACTGGAATATGCCTCGCTTGTCATGGGCTTCGGTTTTGCCCGTGGCTGGAAGCCAAAGCTTTCAAAGCACTGAAATGGCCCGAAGCAGAGGCGAACCGCCACCCACCCTGATCGACAAGGAGTATCCGTTTCAGGTCGCGCTGCATTGCGAGGATGTGAAACTGCATTTTGACAAGGTGGAGTTCCTGTCCAAACAACTCGACTGCCATCGCTTGCACCGGACCGTTTACGTTCATCCTGAGCGCTACACCGTCTTTATGTTTGCAGAACAGCGAAACGCCGAGTGCATTCTAAAGCGTTTGACGGAGAATGGAGCACGCCTGAGCAAAGCAGAAGAGGGAGTTGGGTGCCGCGCTGTACGCGCATGCTGGTTGGTTATCACGGCTAAGAAGCGTGACCGCGAGCAAAATAACGTGAAGTGGAACAACCGCACGCCCATCGCATTTCAGTCATGTCGTCGGGGTCGTGGAGGATCACCGACGGCAGACCGTAACGTGCAGCTTCAGGAGAACCCATGCTTTTCCAAATATCCCGAGAACATGGATATACCAGCACTCAATCGCAAATATTGACTGAAGCCCATCACTTGGCATCCCAAAGCTTGGACCGCCATCCCAAAAAACATGAACACAGTGAACGACTGGCCCGGACGATTACAGGGTTCTTTGATCGGGGTATCCAGGAGGTCTGCCTTCTCAGCACTTTGGCCGCTAACCGCGAGAAATCGTTGGAAAGCAGAAAGAGTAAAGACAGTCGTGCGACAAATTGGCGGGCCCGCGTTGAGAAGAGGAAGGCGGTCGCCACCAAGGCACTGGATTAACGACAGGCGAAATGACTTCATTCATCCCTGCTTATTCTCGGCCTTATCCAACCGGTTCAGCAGTTCATGCATCCATGAACTGAGCTTCATGAATCTGATTGCGCAGGTTTTTCACGCTGTCGCGCTTTTGCTTTGGATTGTTCTCATTCACAACGTCGCCTTCGGGTTTGGCATACAACCCACCGCGAAGCTGTTAGTTCCTTATTATCGAGACGATGGACTCTTTCCAGCAAAGGAGTAGAGTCAGAACAGCATCGAGACATGATTTCGGCATTCGATGTTGAGAGATCATCTGTGCTCCCGCCCAAACGCGAGGAGCATTTTATTATGCCTTTCAGAACAAATATCTATGCAAATAAATATACGTCCGCCGACTGGGATATCATGGCCAAGGCCTACAAACTGGCTTTCGAACAGATCGGAAGCAATCCTGATGTACAAGGGGATCGCCTGGCTCGCGCCGTTATGACCTTTTTTGACAGAGGCGTCGATTGCGTAAGCACCCTGAGCTCTCTGGCGATGAACCGGGAAATGAGTTTGATTGATATAGCGCGTGCGCGTGCGCTCGATCGCACCAGTCTCACCCCAAGCGATGAGATGATTTATTTCGACGGGGAGAAACACAATGGAAAGACTCGATCACAAATTAGATTGCAAGGATTGCGGCACGATTTATCTGGAAATACCCGAAGACGTGGCAAGTCATACTCCTATATATTGCAGCACTTGCGGTGGACTACTGGGACGGTGGGACGAGTTGGAGAAGGACTTTAACCAACAGGGCGGTCAGGACGGTGTTTTTTCTTTGCACGACGGTCAAATAGATCGGATTGACTAGCAACCGATTCCGGCGGGAGTCGTTCACCGCCACATGGAAGAAAGGTCCTTCAAAGAAGTAACCGTAATGACCCGCCAGCTTGGCATGATGAAGGTCATAACCTCCGTCACGCAGGCGGCAGAGTTCCTTGTGAATGGAGTGGCCTGGCACGGATACCGAAAGGCTGGATGTCGCCAAGCATGCGTTGCTGGAATGTTATGACTGCAAGTTGTCACCCGGCGTTGCTCGGATGGCCTTCATTGAAGCTGCAAAGGAAGCTGTCGAGGCCGCTGGCCGCCCGCCATCAACCGGAAAACTAGAAAAGTGGCGCAAGGGAAAAATGAGGCGCGGAGCGTGAGTGAGAACTCGAGCGCATGTGGCGTCTATCATGGCAATTAAACGCTTATAGGCAATTCTAACGATGGAAATGAACGCAGAATCTTTTCTAAAACAAACAATTCGTTGGTTAAAAACGGGAGATGCAGAGCTCGTTTATACGGCGTACGATCCGCACGAGAGGAAGCTGGCAATTCGATTGAATATTTTTCCCTGCGGAACCATTGTATACGCACTTGTGTGACGCGGTGGTTATTGAAAGCTTCTATGTTTGGCCCCAGTCGTGGCTTTTTGAGGTGAAGGAAGCATCAAATGACAGGCAAATCCTCAAGGTTAATGCTGGAAAGTGAAATACCAAGTTTTGTCGAGGAAGTGGTAAACACTGGCTGCAATATATGCGCATTTGGCCAACATATGTACGTAGTTGGCGATGCAGATATCCCCGACGCAGAATATGAAAGCGTCGCGACCCAGTTAGAGCAAATAAAGAAAAAGTATGGCGACCGAGATCATCTAAGGTTCGAGATCATCGCGTATCTGCGTTCTCGGGGACGGTATCTGGACCACCCCTCCGTCGATCGCTGGTAAAAAATCCCCAGCTGAACTAGACGGCGCGATTGAACCAAACACGCTGCTTGCACGTATACTTGCGATACCCAAACGAACTCATTCGTGATGATTTGATATGATGACTTATATATCAGTTGAACTTTTGTGAGATTTTGGCGTTAATAGTGCATGCCAGATTCTCACCCCATTCGACTGGTCCCAAGTCAATTGAGGCTAGCGGAAGCATATATGCTTGAACACCTTTCAGATCCAGTCACTGTGGCAGCTGCAGCGGGGTGTACCGAACGCGCGCTAGTTCGTATTTTTGCTGAATATCGGGACGCGCATCCCATGGACGTGTTAGTGAAGTTGCGCGCCCGCCGAACCTAACGCCCTTCACGAACGTAAATATCCGCTTCGATGCAGGCTTCTACGAAGCGCACTCGGGCCTCATCGATGCTGAGCTTTCCTAACATAGCCTCGTAACAAGCTGCGCGAGCTTCCAAGTAATATGGCCCGCGCTTTTTTGGCCAACCGTGAACCAGAAAATCAGCGGCGTCTTCAACAGAACCAATAACTTTCAACTTGCCTGTTTGATCGGACTCAACAGTAATCGTCTGAAAAGATAAAAATAACCATAATGTGCCCCACGCTGCACTGGAAACTTTTGCAATAGGCATTAGTTGCAAGAGAAGTCCAAGAGTAAACAAAGCACGGCTAACAAACGGGCTACGAGCCAATATTCGAATTACCTATCGTGGATATGCCGGCCTGCCAATTTGAGCCCCTGGCAAACTGGAGCAGTGGCGCAAGGGCAAGACGGGGCGAAGAGCTTGAGAAGCAGATCAGGCCCATCCGACATGATGCCGCTGGACTTGCTTGAGAAACAATCCAAACCAGAAGCGGTATTCGGGGTCTTTAGAACCGTCATCCGTTTCCCAGGCACAAATAGGCCAGCGATGTGACCGTATCGGGCTGGTGGCGTTCCACTGCAATGTCAATCGCATCTTCATCTGACAGATTTTTCCAGTCACATATAAAAGTCGTGCATTGGATTGCCCTTTCCAAGACGATTATAATAACTGGCAACCCCATAAATGCAAAAAAGCCGCCCTATCCCGGAGGACAGAGCCGCGCTGACAGCATCGCTTAAGTCTCGTTTACCCGTGCTAAATCAATGGCATTGACAGCCAACTGCGAGTCGCTTTTCTTGTGTGGCACAGATATTTGCAAACTTGAATTATTTTTGCACTACCGCCTTGAAAAGGCAGTCGGTGAGGACCATCTCGACCTGTACAATCTCAGAGTCCAAGGGGCAACTGTTCGTTTGAAAATGCTGATAATAGGCAATTTTTCATCATTTTTGATTGCAGCCCTAATGTCTACAATCAGGTGTTCGCAAGAACTGCACTGAAAATCGGATCGCCCCTAGCTGGCGTCCCCGCGCTGCGAGCCGAGCGGTAAGAACACACCAACCTTTTCCACTGATGATCCGCCAAACAATGAGTATTTAAGCACCGGTCTTCGCTATCGAGACAAACAACATTTTTTGTACTTCAGTCCACTGCCGCACGCACAAGGTTCGTTGCGCCCAACCTTTCTTGTAGCCTGCCCCATCGCTTCAAGTCGAACCGGCGCTCGTCGCGGCAGCGATGCGAGCACCTTGTCCATGGCGATGTTTCGCTTCCAAGGATCGTTCAAAACAAGTGCATGTCTAATCCGCAGGTCTTCTGAACGAAGGACGAGCCCGTACCAACGATTAGCTTTGAGATCGTACTTTTTCAATTGGCAGTGCTGAAGGATTTTCTCTCGCGCGATTTCATCCGGCAATGCGCTGAGATGAACGGTCAATCCGGCAGACTGCCCCTCGAGAGGAAAAGTAAGGTCTTTTGTTACATGGTCCTTCACCGCCGCTCGGATTTGACTTTCAAGAGCTCGCGACAGCCCATCGGCCGTCTCGCCAGAAAGCTGTAGTATCCAAAGACCCAACTCGGTTAGTTCTGGGATTGTTGCCTCTTGGATCTGGTCGAGGATCGCGCCAGTACGCGTTCCGCGATACCGCGTCAGTACCCCTTTCACCTCAGGGTTGCCGGATATGCCTTGCCGCCGCACAGCCATTGCGACATCCACGTGCGTCGTGAAATCGTCCCCAAGATTGATCATGTCGTACTTGGAGTCGAGCCACAGATTGTTCCGAAGATGATAGGAAAACGGGATCAACTCATTGGTTATGAGAAGCTTGTCAAACGCCCGAGCCCGTAGATCGAAGTAGTTTAAGAATTGCAACGGGGTATCGAGAAACTCGACAATGACATCAAGAGTGAACACGTCCATCACCAGGGGAGGTTTGACAGAGTCTGTTGCGCTGACCTTCAGAAATTGGCGGCTTTGGAAACTCAAGGCGGGATAGTGATCAGCCAGAACACAAACCGGAAAGATCACATCAATAGAATTGGGGAGCTTTATCTCAGCCCCGGACGGGTCACGAAAAACGAATACGTTGGGATTCTGCAGGGCTTCTGCACAGAGCAACACTTGGTCATATGCGTTTTCGACAGCCTTTTTGAAATCATCCCGTAGTACGCGGTCGTTGCCTTTCCGCGCCTCTAGCGTCAACCGTTTCGATTTAGCTTGCACCACGATCGCATGATTGCCGAACAGGACTAATGCGTCGGCTTCAGCATATCGATTCTTGCCTCGATAGATGTCGATGTTTCTCAGCACGCGACCTTTGCCGAAAATGGCTCGGAGCCGATCACTCGTATAGACTTCGGTGAAATTCCCCCGATTTGCTGTGGCAGTGGAACGATAATGTCATCTGCCATCATCCAGAAAAATGGAGACTCATACAGAGATTCTTGAAGCTGGTAGTGCTGAAGCAAGACATAGGAACTATCAGGAAGATACAGGATTGGCCGCACATTCGTTTCGTTGAATTCACTGATACCAGTAAAAAGGGAAGTGCGCTCGCTGCTCTCAAATCGAAAGGCTCTCAGCACAGCATCAACAGTCGCCGCGTCCAGGCCAGACCTGTCAACAACCTCCTGCGCAGTGAACATGAAAGCAGGCAGAAAGGTCCACTGATCAGGACTTTTTGTGCGCATCTCCTCGCGAAGCGAAGAAAGCTTGGAAATATGTCCTTCACTGATCGCATTTGCGACTGTCAGAGCATCGGTAATGCTGAAGCTACGCTTACCAACAAGCCAGGGATCGTCAACGGCGTACTTCAGAGCAGTAAGAGCCTCGTACTGGAAGGTATATGCAGACTCTCCACCGTAAAAGATGGGCTCACGCATAGCGGCTCCATCATCGAATGGATCCCTACCTTCTGAGAGAAGCGCAGCCCAATCCTTTCCTCCAAAAATTGCGTTCGTCATCATTGCGTGATGAAGTTCGTTCATCAATGAGTCTGTGCGATCAACGTAGTTTTGCATGATCTGTGGACTCGGCAGCTCGAGCCCGATCGGTGCCCGAGCCATTAAGCCGATCAAGGTAGAGATTTCAGAGCGGAGAAGACTGGAGCCTTGATAGTGAGAATCCATGTCCTTAACGACTAGATTTTCACTGAACTTAATGAGGTTATCCCGAAAACAGAAGTACCCTATCGCATGAACATATCCAGGTGACACACAGAGGTCGGCAATATCTTTAAATACGTCTGCCTCACTGCGAACAGCGGGTTTCTTGTCAGCTGTACTGATCTGCATTTTTTCCTCCCAACAGACTCACTTTGCGTATGTTATTTTTCTTGGGAGATGGTCGCATTCTTTGGAAATAACGGCAATCGGAGGACACGGAGCTGTCCTACCAATACCATAAGCAATAGCTTCTGGCCTTAGGCAACGACCGCGGGCGACAAACACGCAGATGACCGCAAAGCGGATTCAGAACTCGATGCCTCATTACATGCAAAAGTTATTCGTGAATGCTTTGCGATCGTCCATTTTCACAACAGCCACGGCTTGCTTCACCAGTGTGCATAAATGCGTTGAGGTTTGGCCGCACGTTTATCGACGCGTTTACCACTAGAAGAACTAACTCGAACTCCGCAACTGGGCGATTGGCAATGATCCCTGAAAAACTCCGGCGATTCTTCGTCTCGCCCGTGACGCACCCGTGGGACGGGCGATTAGTCGAGATAGTCCGTAGCTCTGCTGCCATCCCAAGATGGAGAACTGAGCTTGATCAGGTTTGTTCGCCATAGTAGATTTTTGCATATTGCTAGGCGAAGTGAAAAACGATTATGGCTCCGCGATGAGGGTCATCAAGCACGTTTAGCGACTTCGGAAAGCCGGTACTCAGTTTCTATGAAGACGGGTCTACCTTATGTTTATCTGCGAGATCAGAATTTGGCGCGAAGTTGCTTTCGTCTCCTCACATGTATCTCCTCTTAAAGACTTTATCAAATTCACTCATCAACCGACATATCCGTTTGAACCGCACGCGAGTTCTTATTCTTATTCAAAGACAACCTTCTGTCGCCGTTGAAGGGAAAGAGGAGCGTAGTAAAAGCCAATATAAGGCCAGATCAGGTTCCCACTTAAGCGTTTAAACCCTTTTCGAACAAGGCAGCCTCGGCTTGGCGTCGTAATATAACGCCCCTGGCCTTGTCCTGACCTTTCCAAATCCTCGTCATCTCTCGAAGTTTTTCTGGGATCTTTAAGAAATCCTCCGCTTTCATCAGCTCTAGGATTTCTCTGATCTCCTTGCGCGTATCACGCGTATCGTCTCTCAAGCTCAAGGCAGTCCCACGATTAAACACAAGTGAGACCAAAGCACCCCGGCAATCCGGATGCAGTTTTGATAGGTTAGGCAAGAACTTTTCGGTCTGCGCCACAAAGATAGGTAGCAAGACGTTCGCAAACTGGCGGCTTGCTGCATCCCAACCAATGCGAACTTCTCTTACAGACGACAAAGCCTTCTGTGCAGCCTCACCCTTCAGTCCACAGACGGAGCTAAGACGTTCGATAATAAATTTATGCGTTGCGTCCTTCCATTCTTCTTCAAGTTCGCTTTTTGAGACATAGCCAAGGTCGTAGCCGAAGCCCACAGTGATGCCCGACGCCCCGCCAGGCCAAATTGGTGCCTGAAGATCCCGGTCATATTTTGCTTTGTCCGTGACTTCGTAGAAAATGATAAGATCTTTGGCGGCTTGTGATATTTCGAGTTTGGACGGAGTTAGACGAGGCGGACGTCTCGCAGCAGTCACTATACATATTGTCTCCCCGTCCTTAACAACATTAAGGCAATTTGCACTCTCATCGAGCGCGAAATCACGATACTCGGCCGCACTTTGAGCAAGCGTTGGATCCGCAACGATGGATGCCCAAATGCCCTCAAAGCTTTTCTCTTGAGCTTGAAGGGCATTTGGCACAACCATGCCAAGAAAATTGACGCCGACACTACCCAAAAAGTCCCGTCTGTTCATTTTATCCCCCCTACGCCACAGGCCGCGTCTTAGCCCAGTCAAAACCTTTGAAGACCCCCTCACTGATGGGCATCTTCTCATCGTAAGCATGCTGATAACCCTTATAGACCGCCTGTTCTCTCTGCTCCTCAGTCCCGTGTTGACCGCCTGCCAGAGATCCAAGGGTCTGGAGGAAATCGATCGCTGGGAAACTCTTTCGCTTTAGTTTCCTCGTCCCAGCAAAAAAGCCCGCCAAGTAATCAGCGTACTGTTCTCCTCGTAAAGGCAGTTTCTTGTCAGGTACGAGCTGTTCGAAGAGCTTAAGCTCATAGGAAACGATATGACCGAACTCGTGAGCGCACACAGCCAAGACAGCAGCGCCCGGATCTGAGCGCTTCATCAGCTCCTTCAGCAATTTTTTGCCGAAAATGATCGTACCAGCAGCATTTTGATCCATAAGTCTCTGTTCAGTCGCAGCCGCATTACCGTCAGGATAAAACTGATCATCGAAGAACCCGAAGCTAGGCTTGACATCAAACAGAGCGCGCAGATTCTGCAAAGCTACGGTCAGCGCATAGTCGAGGTCTTTGTCTCCAGAATCGGGTTTAATAACCGTGTCCGACGGGCCCGAAAACATGAAGCCGCCAGTTGCTTGCTTTAGGACGTCCTGCGGGTCGGTAGGGAAGCAGCCGATCATGGTTTGTGCACAAGCACACCCGGCCCCGAGATAATAGCTAGCGCCCGCTATGGCTGCCTTCTTCATGAACCGTCGTCGAGACAGAGCGTTAACTATTGACACATCGTCCCCCAAATCTTGCAGTCTGGGTCGTTATCGTTACGAGGCGGAGGACTTACAATCTCCCCACTTGTATCACCTTGATCATCAACCGGTCCGTCATCAATGGTTGGGGCCGGTGCCGCGACGGATGCGTTCACATAGTTCAGGTACTCGATCCTGCCAGTCCAGTTACTCAACCCGATGAACCAGTCAACCACCGCTCCAGTTTGATGTGTTACGCGTACTGCGAACACCGGACCTGCTGGCATTTGTTGTACGTCTTGTTTGACCATAGACCTAATGGGCCCGGCCGCAGCGATCTGCTGGTAACACCCGGAGTTTCTAGTCTGAATTGCAATCAACTGGAACAAATGAGGTGAGAGCAATTGATAAGCCTGGGGAGGCCCACAAAATTGAAATGCTGTAATAAGGCTGCGCAATAAAGGTCTTGGATCGGTACTATTAGTAAACTGCTGCGCATGTGCCGAGCCCACCGCGCTTAAGATAAGTCCTGCACTAAATACCGCTACGCATTTTCGCATTCCGTATCGCCCCCACTAATACTGGCGATACTGTAACAGATTTGAAACCGTATGCTATTCCCCAAGTCAGTTTTTGCAACTTCGGAGGGGATGTCCTACGGTGGTCGTCAGCTGACCGAATGCGGCTTCCCTAGCGCAAAGACGTTGAGGAAAAATTTTACTTTTTGACATACCTTGCTTCGGGCTATGTGCCATTCCGGTTTGGAGCAAGGCGCTGGCGGAGAATAACCTGATCTTTTTCGACGATCCCGATACACTTCAAACGGTGCCGCAGTGGCGCCCGGAATCAACATCAATGAGCTCCTTGTCACGTCGTTTAAAAGCCATGCAGGACGATCAGCCTTCGTTGTGGGCGGTGACTGGGACGAACTCCAGGCCTAACCTACACGGGATGCTGCGATATCCGGCGATGATGGTACCTTCCATGCAAGGTGACATCATTGATGCGGTTGTAAAATCAATTGATCAGGAGTGCGCTATCGTAGACCCTTTCGTCGGCTCGGGCACTATTTTGACAGAGGCTCTCATTCGCGGATTGGATTTCACCGGCATAGATATCAACCCGCTGGCTGTTCTAGTTTGCCAGGCGAAGGCCGCTATCGATGATGGCGTTGATGTAGAGGCCGCGGCGCGGCATGTCGTCGAGACTTACCGTTTGGATGTAGATGAAACGATCGATGTCAGTTTCCCCGGTTTGGAAAAATGGTTCGACCGACCGGCGGTTATCGCGTTGTCGAGACTTCGGAGATCGATAGCGACCCTACAGGACCCAAATAGCCGCAAAGTAATGTGGACGCTTCTCGCCGAGACGATACGCGTCTGCTCGAAAAGCCGGACGAGTACTTACAAGCTCCACAAGCGTGCCGACACCGATAAGGCGGGCGCTGCGGTGATACCAACGTTCGAGGACAATATTAGACGTACGTTGAAGCGGATCGCGGAATATCGGACTCTAATCGTAAATAGACCCGCAAGCCCGGCTGTGGAAGTGTTCTGCGGCGACGTCAGGAACGTCGCGCTGGCATGCAACACTGCGGAACATCGCCTCCTGATCACCTCCCCACCCTACGGAGACAATCGGACAACCATACCATACGGGCAATTCTCCTATCTGGCATTGCGCTGGATAGATGCTCGCGACTTACCACAGGAAACGCCGGGTCTCATCTCGACCTCCCACACCACGGACACCGCCAGCCTGGGTGGATCGCTGAAGGACGTTGCACGAAAAGCCGCGATGGTGGGTGGAGTTTCCTCAACACTGGATGAGTTCCTTGCCTATCGGTCCGACCGGCCCGAGGGGACTAAAAAGGTGGCGGCATTCATGTTCGATTTTCTTGATGGCCTCCGGAACCTCAGGGATACTTTTCCGGGAAAGGCTCACTGGGTTATCACCACCGGCAATAGGACTGCGAACGGGCGGCAGGTACCGTTCGACGACATATGCAGAGAGATGTTGAGCCATATAGGCGCTCGACCGATTGCCTCCTTGAAGCGGAAACTGCCTACCAAGAGGATGCCGTCAATGAATAGCATGGGTGCAATGATCACAGCGGAGACCACAATAGTGGCTGAATTCACCTGATGGAAGAAACTGCCCAACTCCGCGTGGGATCGCATGTGCTCATCCAACTTGGGCGCGAGCTCGTGACCGATGTCGAGCAGGCGATCCTGGAGTGTGTCAAGAATTCATACGACGCCGATTCCCCCGGGTGTCGGATTGAGATCGACACTCGCGAGCAAGGTACGCTTTATCAGCACGGCACTGCCGGTAAGTTAGCCCGATTTACGGCTCCGGCCGAGAACGTCAAAATTCTAGTTACGCTGAACGAAGATGCGGAAAAGTCCGTCGGGGCCGCCGATCAGACTGCCTTGGTCACCAGACAACTCGACTATCTGGGTCGAATTACGATCGAGGACACCGGCGACGGCCTAAATCCCGACCAGTTGCGATCGTCTTGGCTTGTCATCAGCAAGTCCCGCAAGCGGACAGCACAGGGGCCGAAGGCAAAGACGCTGCGTGGGCGGACGCCGCTAGGTGACAAGGGCCTCGGGCGTCTGGGCACCATGAAGCTTGGGGACATCCTTTTGATCGAGACCGCCACCTCGCCGGAAAGCGATCTATGGCAGGCACAGTTCCGCTGGGCCGACTGCGACGTCGCCGATACCGTGGACCAGATCCCCGTAACAATCAGCAACGAAGCCAACACTAATGGGTTCAAGGGGACCCGAGTTTCGATACTCGGACTCAACGACATGCCCGAATGGCGACGCCCAAGACGTTTGAGCGAAATCACGCGAAGTCTTGCTCAGCTAATCTCGCCCTTCGAGGCGACGTCTACCTTTCCTGTAGGTATAGTACTGGACGGGGTCGACCAATCGCTGTCGGGGTTGGCCAACGAGGTACTAGCGCGTGCAGTCGCCGAATTCCATTTCAGATGGGAAGACGACCCGCAGACCGGCAATCGACGCTTGGTCGCCCGGGCGCTCATGCGTAAGCGCCTGCTGGCGTCGGAGCGAAACGAAAAGCAGAAGCACAAGACGGAGCGGGCATTCAAGGGGCCCGATCGGGGGCAAGGATTCGCCAAGGCCTTGAAGTCTTCGGGCCGGATGAAGCAGTACGATCAGGTGGAAGTGTTCGAAGATGCGCCATGGTATTTGAAAATAGAGCGCACCTTTAACTGGAGCGACTTCTTCCTTGAGCAAGGCCAGGCTTCAACCCAGGATCCTGGGCCCTTCACCGGATCGTTCTACTACTTCCACCTTAACGATCGTGGGCCAGACGAAGCGGCCGCGGCCGGTGTTGGGGTCGATTCGTCAGTGATCAAGAGCATGTCAGGGATATCGATACTCAGGGACGGCTTCAAGGTTCGGTCTCCTGGTGACTGGCTGGGATTGTCGTCCGAAATGACCTCGGGCAGCACATACGGCCTGCGCGTCGACAATACTGTTGGCTATTTCGCCTTGACGGGAGCCGAGAACTTCGGCTTGATTGAAAAATCGGATCGGGAAGGCTTCGTCGAAGACGCTACCTATCGCGGGTTCCACACCATCGCCCAGCGTTGTCAGCGGTTCGCCAGCGAAGCGATGGAGAATACCCGGCGTGCGCTGGATAAGTACGTTAAGGATCTCGACGATAGGGACGCGATTCAGGCGGGAGCCAGCGTCGACCCGCTCGCCGACATTTCCAGCAACCTGCAGTCGGCGCAGCATGTGAAAGACGTAGCCGACAAGGCCGCGAGTGACCTTGACCGCAGTATCAGGGAGATAGAAAGCGGTCCGGACTCTGGTGCGGACGTGGTCAACGAGACGATGAGGGTAATGAAGGCGACGATGGCCGCTTTCGACGAGGTGAGATCCAAGATTTTGCCGCGCGGCGGTTCGGACCTTGCTCTCAAGCGTCTTAAGCGCGATATAGACGATAAGCAACAGCAAATGGTTGGGCTGTTCGAAAGCGCAGCGGTAGGTCTCAGCGCGCGGGGCCTTGCCCACGAGCTTCGGACGCATCTGGCCGAGATACGCCAGCGCGCGAACGCGATTGAAAAGTCCACCAAGGGCAGTTCTGGTCAACAATCCATCCTGCCGGACCTGAGGGCTATACGTGCATCCTGCTCGGCCATATCGGGGGCAGCGTCGCTTATCGACCCCATGCTGCCCCGATCAAGGGCGACTAAGGATACTTTTTCCCTCGGCGATTTCATCGGGGAATACTTCGAGAACCGACGCCTAAACCTGGAAAAATCCGAGATAGGCGTTGAGGTGGTCCTTCCCCTCGAACCGACTGTCGTGCGCATGAACCGAAGCCGTCTGCTTCAAGTCCTGGACAATTTAGTCAGGAACAGTGCCTATTGGCTACGTCGCGCGGCAACGAGCAGCTCGCATCCGGTGGACAGGAAGATCACGGTCCAGATCGATGGCAGGGGGTTCATTCTCTTTGACGGTGGCGAGGGTGTCGATCCCCACGTGGAAGAATCGTTGTTCGAGATGTTCGTGACGACCAAGCCCGAGGGTGATCCGGGCCAGGGCCTGGGACTGTTCATCATATCCGAACTACTCTCGCTAGACGCTTGCACGATATCATTGGACACAGAGCGGAACCGTTGGGGCCGCCGCTTCAAGTTCGACGTTGACCTACACGCGGTCCTTTTTAGTGGAGATCGGAAATGACCCTGGAGCAAGCACTGAAGCTTCTCGGTACCACCCGAGTGATCTGGATCGACGATCACTTCAATGATACTGCAGCCCTCTTAGCCGACATGCTGTGGCAGAACATCGAGACCACAAAACAGTGTGATTTTCCCGAACTAAACGACGTGGTTGCCGCATTCGAGTTCAACGCCGACGACGCGCTTGTAACTATGCGTCAGATCCTTGCCGATGCCGATCAAGGGCGCCGCAACGAGATCAAGCAGGAGTTCCTGAAGCGTCAACAAATCATCGACCACGACCCTACCGAGGAACTGACGACGGACGCGATAGAGCGCGCCTGCGAGTTGCTGGGCGTTCTGAAGGCGGATCGTTGGTCGTTCGACGGTGTCGATGCGCGGCTGGAGGAACTCAGCGGCGCCGGTGACGAGACCGTCAGCTACATGATCGACCTCAAGGACAGTGCGGGGGGTAAGGACGACACCCGGGGACTTGAAATCGTTGTCGCCCTTCACCGGCTCGGATCGAAGGGGACCGCATTCATACTAACGCACGAAGCCACGGAAGAAGACGAGGCTGGCACGGAGAAACGCCTCCTGGACAGCCTCGAGGCGAATGTGGCCAAGGCGATCGCACTTTGCGTCGTTTCGAAACACCGTATAGCGGGGGAATCGGAGACCAAAGCCGTAGAAGAGGCACTGCGGGTAGCAATCAAGCGGGCCGGGCTACGACGCAGTGTACATGAGGTGCTCGCAAGAGCCGGAGAACAAGTCTCTGTGTCGTTCAGCGATGCCGCCGCGTCGTTGCTCCGCATTGCGCCCGAGCAACTGGATAGCCACGTCGTGGGCCAAGCATACAGGGAAGGTGTTTCCGAACTCCACGTCATCGAGCGAGCGTTGACCGGCTTCATCTCCCAGCAGATGCGGAAGATGTTTGGCACAGATGACGCGGTTCTAAAAGCTTCCGAGCGGCTTCGCGACCTGCGGGAAATTCCCCTTGTGTCAACAGAGACCATCGCCGGTCCGGAGCTCGCGGCCTTCAGCAAGGCGGAGGTATGGGAGAGCGACTCGCTGATCAACGTAGCACTTACGCCGATAGCCTGCGGCGACGTTTTCCAAGTGGACACTACGGAGCCGACGGCGAAGTCCGCCAAGTCCCGTAGGTTTGTTTTACTGGGTCAGCCTTGCGACATCGCTCTTAGGCCCCGCGGAACTCGCGACGGCACGGTCGCAACGTTCGTCGAGATTATCGAGAGAGACGTAAAATCAGTCGGCAAGGAGAAGGAGTATACGCTCCCCGTGACGATGGACGGAAAGTATCAGGTGTGCGATTTCCGTAGTTCGGCCACAGTACTGCTCTCGATCCTGGATCTCGCATCTTTCCGCAAGGATGGAAGGATCAGCTACGAGGAGGGGCAGGAGAAGCCGAACGGACTGCTTCCTGGCCTGAAGAGCATCTATGCGACACGGACCCAGCAGTACGGGGCATTGATAGCCGCCGGGAAGGCAAGCGCGGCTTCCGCGCGCGAGTTCAAGACAGCCCAAAAAGCAGCTGCGAAAGCGGCGAAGGAAGCCGGCCAGGCGGTCCAAGCGTTGAACAAGCCAAAAGCCGAGGCGTTGGATGGTACGGCATTCCAACGGGAGTTGATGTTGGCATTCGCCGCCCCCGAAGAGTTCAGGTACGTGGAGGCCGGGATTTTCGAGGAATCGGTCAAGATCAAGGAGAACAAAGTCGTTGTGCTAGATCGGCCTGCCCGCATAACTTGGCGCTTGCGGCGCGTAGGTCGTATCCGCCCTCCCTATGCAGACACGCTGTTGGACAGGATGGTGGGGGTCATCAACAGACGCGCCTTTGACCTGGATTTCTTGAAATCGCCAGCGCAAACACCTGCCGCCAATGAGCCGGCACCAGTTGAATGACCAATCCAATGGAACCCACGACGAGCCTTCCTGAAGTCAAGGCTCGCATCTTTTGCTCTTGGCGAATGGGTCGCCTGAGGACACTTCAACATAAACGCGGTAGTGATTTGCTAACGTCACGCTTTCGGATACGTCTCGGCCGTGCTCGATAACTAATTCACTGCTCTATGAGCTACTTGGGAACCGTCCAGACTTGAACGAATATGAACCAGAGACCGGCTACGTAGTTGACATCAGCGCGCTGAATCTATGTGGTAATGTCCGCAATCTAAGGTATATCTAATGGCGCCCAGCCGCAAAATGCGTATCCAACAGCAAGTTCATCTTGTCGATGCGGCCCTACGAACAAAAGGGGAGTATCATCTGTACCGCGACGAGGATTCTTTCGCTATCCTCGAAGGCGTGAGGCGCATGCATCAATTTCCGCTACTTACAGTGATTGAACCGTCTGGCCCGTTCGGCGGTGAATATACTTTGAAGCTAGCAAAGCATGATGGGTAATGCTTTCACAGTTGGCTAACCGTGTCGGCCTGGGATATTCTTCGCCTCTCTCTAGATTTACGTGCCGACCAGGCTTCACCACATATGTCGTGTGTCATAGCAACCGCAAATGAACTACTCTTCACATTCGCGAATCGCGGGGGACGATAGTATTTTATGCCAACCCATGGTAGATCGGTTTATCTTCATTTTTTTGACCGGGAGTTAGGTGAATCAGTTCAATGCACGATATCTGAAAATATTGTGCAAATTTCTCTTAAGCTTTTGAGCTTCCTAACTGGCTCAGCTCTTAACTGTAGCGCTTCAATTTTCTTTGAAAGCCCCGCAATCAACAGCTCAACGTCTCTAAGCGAGTTTATTAAACTGTTGGTACATACCGGACACCTCGATATTCTAAGTAGTCATCCGACACTGGCTGAATTTTTCGAATCGAGGGCAGCCTTGTACACCGACGATCGCAATCGCTACCCAATGTACTTTGGCAACAGTAGCCACATCCCCGACACATTACCCATCATACCAAAATCGACCAGCGCGACATTGTCTCTCGCCTCAGGCCTCGCAGCTTGGGGAGTTGACCCGCAATCCTCATTGGAGGCTGAACGCGACGCAAAGCGAGTGGTGAGCGAAAGCTTGCTCAGACGAGGAGATAGGGCCGTAACGGCGGCGCTGTTTTCAACCGCAACGAAGGCTTCAAAAAAGCCGGAATCCGCGATCGGAATTATCCGGCGCCAGATTTCCGTGCAGTACACGAAGCATTTCATGGGATCGCTGCACTCCGATATCGCTACGGGTATCAATGGCCTAAAGTTTTTTGACCGCTGTTCGGTGAATTTTCCTTGTCTAGATATTCCTATATTGTTCGATGTGGCGAAAATTCTCGGGTTAGAAAAGCTAATCGAGGCCGACTGGCTCGCGACGAGGGAGTTTTGGGAGGGTTATTTTTATAACAGGGCGGGCTACGACGAACGGAATGAACTTCACGAAAAAATTCAACTTCTCGGGGCAAGTCTAGCTGCTATGTACAAAAGTGATATCGCAAACCAGATGGAAACATTCCGACTGTTCGTTCAACAGACAATGAGGGCTATCAGCCATCGAGTTGCTCATACAGAGATAAAAGCAGGGACTGAAACGTTGAGCTTGGCCTCTTCAAGAATGGAGAAGGTCCTGGGTATTCTCTCAAACCACCTACAGTTTCGTAATGCAATGGAGGCTGCACGAGTGCAGGCGCAAGGCAAAACCACATATGATTACCTCATCGTCGTCGCAACGGATGTCGAGCGCGATGCAGTGTTTGAGGCCGTCAGGAATTTAGGCTGCGATCCAGAGCCACGGATTGTTGGCGGCCGAGCCTATTTTGATTGTGGATACATTCATGGAAAACATGTCGCTGTCGTAAAGGTGGCGATGGGTTCGTCTTCCGTTGGTGGATCCATCTCTACCACGATACAGATCTCACATCATCTCAAACCTAAGCACGTCATTATGGTTGGGATTGCATTCGGGATGGACGAATCAAAATACCCTATTGGCACAGTCTTAGTAAGCCGGCAGGTACTTGGGTATGAGTTGCAGCGGGTGGGAAGCAACGAGTACGGCGAGGCCGCGGTTGTTTCTCGCGGGTCGCGGACCGACGCCAGTCCGATGCTAGTTAGCCTCATCGAAGCGGCGGCAAGCGTGTGGAATGATGCGGAGGTTAAGATCGGACTGCTCTTAAGCGGCGATAAACTGGTTGATAATCTTGATTTTCGGGAGAAGCTCCAGGCGCTGGCCGGTGGCGACGCCATTGGTGGCGAGATGGAGGGCATTGGCCTTGTGGTCGCGCTTGCGGAAAAGCCAACCCCTTGGGTAATAGTCAAAGCAGTCTGCGACTGGGCCGACGGAAACAAATCGGAAGAGAAGAAATCACGCCAAGCGCTTGCAGCTAAAAACGCCGTGTCTCTAGTATTCCGCGCCATGAAGATCGTTCCAGATCACGAGGAAAGCTAATTGTCTGTGACTACTGGTGACTACTTAATAATCGGAGCAGGTTTGGCTGGCATAAACGCTGCCCAAGTACTCGCGGAAGCTGGTAAAAGTGTCGTTCTCATCGATCACAGCCTGCCACAAGCAAACGGGGCCCTGGGGGGATTCACGCGGTTCTCTGGTGCAAAGTTTTCGCTCCCTCCGGCGGGTCAGGGACTTATTCAAGTAGCCGGGGGGCTCGACGCCCTAAACTGCCAAATTGGTCAAGCTTTATCCTTTTGCGAATTAAGTGATAGACGAGTTATACGTTCGGATGATCTGCAGGGAGACGAACGCTTGTCAAGCGAGGCCACTATTAGAACGTATGAGTCGATTGTTCTAACCCCTCCTGAAATTGAAGATCTTGTTCAACTCATCTCAGAGAAAATCCGTAAGCTCACTCGTGTTGTAGATTCCACAATTGTTAATCTCGAGCGTACCAGCTCTGGGTGGATTGCCTCAGACCGTCACGGTCCAGTTGCTAAGGGCCGCGTCGTAGTTGCCGCTGGTGGGAGAGCAGCAGGATCTTTGCTGAAAGCCGCAGGCGCTTCACCACAGGAAGGCAAGGGCATCGACCTTGGCGTCCGTTTGGAGTTTTTAAACCGCCGCGCCTTGCAAATGTTGCGCGCACGCGGGCCCGATGCAAAGGTTCTTCTTGGGAATACTCGAACTTTTTGCCTTAACTACCCTGGAACGATATTTCGCTACCCATTCCATGATATCTCGATACCTGGTGGTATCGTTGCTAACGAAGGTGAGCCTCGTGCTAACTTTGGAATTCTGACACGTGTTCGAGGAAAAGCTGTGGCGCTCACTCGAGCGCTCACCTACCTGGAGACCCTGCCACGGTCAGAGTATGAGCGCGCGCCCACTGTAAAAGGAACTCCAACCTTTCAGCTCTCATTAATTCGGGCAGCATATGGAGAATCCGTTGCTCAAACCCTCGCTACCTTTGCTGAAACTTTGAGTGTACTGGGCCTCGTTGATTGGGATCAAGAGTATAGGATCCATTTTCCCTTGCTGGATTGGCACTGGGACGTTTTCGCAATTGATTACACACATCAGACTGACCAGCCCGACCTATTTGTTGCGGGGGATGCCGCGGGGCATGCTCGAGGTCTTTTGCAAGCAGCGGTGTCTGGTAGGCTGGCCGCCTCGGAGGCGTTAGATTATGCTGGCATTTAGATCATTCGACCCTCTCTATGGACGCACTGAATTCTCACCATTCGAGGCCACGTTAATTCGAACGCCGGAGGTCCAAAGACTCCGTAACGTAAGAATGTGCAACATCAACTCATTGCTAATCACGGGCGCGTCGGAAATCTCGCGCTTTGAGCACACCCTGGGAGTGACGCGGTTAGCCAAGGAGTGGGCCGAAGCATCTAATTCTACCTCTGACACCGCCGCCATCATCACTGCAGCAGCTATGCTGCACGACATGAAAACTGGACCGTTCGGACATTCCCTTGAGTATATCCTTGCCGACGATCCAGACTTGGAAGACCTGCACCATCAACGCGTCGGAGAACGACTTGAAGAGGCATTCTTCCAACGCACGGAAGCAAACGTATCCTATTTGGGTTCGTCATTTCAGGCGGCAACTCTGATCGGTGAGAACTGGAGTCAGGTAGCTGAGGCTATAGCTGGGGATGGCCCACTGGGGCCATTAATCAGCAGTCAAATTGATTTGGACAACATAGACAATGTCGTCAGGCTTGCCTATCACGTGGGTATCGCATCGAGGGACGACAGTAATGTAGCGCTTGCTCTCGCGAGAGACCTGCGAGTTGTTTCCGGCAGGCTATCAATACATAGCTCAAGCATTCCCCTTGTTAAACGGTGGCAGTCGCTGAGACATCAACTTTACCGCTATCTCCTCCATGATTGGGCTGAGTTCTCAGCGAAAGCCATGCTAACTAAGGCGATTGAGCTGGCAACAAGCGCCGATATAATCGGCGTTGATAGTTGGATACTGACGGATGATTCCCTAGTACATCATCTGATTTCAGCTTCAGTAGGTGCCAACCAGAACATTGGGACACTGGTAAAGCGGACAATGCTAGCTGACTTGTACTACCCAGTGAGTTTAAGACGTAGCTTTTTCACCAATGGATACGATAAACTATCAAACCCTTCCATCAAACGCACGTTGGAGGAAAAGATGTCACAAGTTCTTAAGTGCCAAACAATCGTACACGTCATACTTGATCGCTCGAAAACGGACAGAGGCGTAAATTTGCACGTCCGAGATAGGGATGAAGACGTTGAAATCGGCGAATCCTCAAACGAGCTTCTCATTGGTCTGTTCTCTTCTCGCGAGCAATCTCAAAAAACGAATTCCAGGGCAGTAGCAGAATTTCAGCGCGCAATATCAGATATCGTAGTCGATTCACAACCGCTAGCGGACCCACTTGAAGATCCTTTTCAGAACTCAGCAAGCCAGTTCAAATTGATATGAGTGATCAAGCAGTTCATAGGCAATTATCTTTCGTTGATTGGGATTTCGTTGAGCGCGGTCCTTTAGATATCTCGGCAATTCACTGGTACCCAGGAAGTTTTGCACCTGGACTACCAGGAGTACTAGTGGACTTGCTGTCGTCGGAAGGAGACACAATATTTGATCCGTTTTGTGGAATCGGTTCGACGGCAGCCGCGGCGATTTTGCGCGGTCGGAACTCCGTCTCGTGCGACATTAATCCTGTAGGAGTAATGTCGGGCCTCGCCACCACCGGGCTCATTTCACTCCTGATGAAGGACCAATTTCTTTTCGAAGCTGTGCTCGATGATTTGCGTTCCGTTGTTGAGGAGATTCGAACACCAAACGCTTTCTTGATTGAAGCACTGCAGTCGGGGACGACTGTAGATGAGCACATAGATGAGGTAGGTGGTCGATCCGTTCCAAACGTGTTGAATTTTCTATTTAAACCGCCCGCGGTCGCAAGTCTCAGCGACTGGTACCATCCCAAAACTTTAGATGAACTCCAAAGACTTCTCGAGTATATCGAGTCCGCTCGCACTGCCCGCTTTACGAAGATAGTCGGCTTCACGATGCTATCTGCCATCGCACGTAACACCTGTTCGGAGACACGCAGTTGGGGTCATGTAGCGGACAACGTGCGCCCAACCGAGTTCGTCTATAAAGATGCGGGTGGCGCTGCGTTGGCGTGGATAAAGCGCACAAGGCGGCAGCTCGACGGAATAAGGCGCACGATTCCCGCAACATCACGACAAGGGAGATTCGATTTCTCAGTAATTGACTGGAACAAGGATCTTTTTTCAATGCCGTGCGAAGCACCTGCGCTACTATTGACCTCCCCTCCTTACGGAGGGGCTATCGACTACGGTCTCGCACAACGTCTCACGATGTATTTCCTTGGGAAATCTGATGATGATTTGGCTGTCCTCGTCAATGCCGAAATCGGCGCCAGACGAAAAAGGTTTAAACTTGGTCACATCAACACGTGGGCTGAACAGCTTGTACGCGTGGCAACAAATCAATTAAGTTTCACAGACGGAAGCAGCTTCGCAGCTTACGTCATGCCCCATAAAGACCATGGGCGTATCGAGGGAGAGGTCATGCTGAAGGCTGGCCTAGAAGAAGATGGTTGGGAGCTGTGGTTTTCTGCAGACCGATCTGTCAGACAATCAAGAGCGAGGCAGTCTTGGACTTCCATCAAAAAGGAAACAATTTTGATTTTTAGGAGGAATAGCTAGTCCATGCTCTACGTACTCACAGGTGTCCGCGGCGCGGGTAAAACAACGCAAATCGAACGGATCAAACAAAAGAATATCGGGGTGGTCCTGCAACCCTCTACAACCCGACCGCCAAGATTTGAGGGTGAGTCCGAGTACGATTTTGTAGAGACATGGCATTCTGAAAAGTACGCTTGGTCTATTGATGTTGGTGAATATAAATACGGAATGCGCAACTCGGAGATACGACGGGCAGCCACAATTCCCGCTTTTACAGTATTCGAACCGATTGCGATCGAAACATTCTATAATTTTCGCGACCGTTCGGGCGTCTCAGCATGCACCATTGGTTTGGATACGGTCGCCGATCTCGCCAAGCAGCTTAGCCGAGTGGGTAACGTCAAATCGCGGATCATGACATTAGATCAATTTACTCTCGCTAGGGAAAAAGTTAGCGAAGCAGACATCGTTCTTACCGGGAATGAGGACGAAATCTTTGAAAAAATTATTGCCTTATTGAAGGTGTCTAACGGATCGCATACCAATTGATCGGGCACTTGATGGCAGTTTTAAGTTCAACGACTCCCCGTGTCCAAACCGCCTCCGTTGTCTCCCCCGCGCCCAAGCGTAACTTCCCGGGCGATGAGATCTAGATCAGGCTTGGCATCGCGAGGGCCGCTTTTTGTTTGCCTTATCGTTAGTGGTCCGCAGGTCTGTCGCCCTTTTATACCAGACGACTTACTAGGTTGGCGTGGCGAGGTTCTTCAACCTGGCAACCTCATCCCACAGGTGCTAGTTCTCAGAACTAGCAGCATGTTACTCTCCAAATTGCAAACGCTCATCCTTCAGCGTGAGTTGCTTTTTCCAGGCGCAGTCTCTCATTGATCAGCCAAAGCCTCCCAAATTCTGCTTCGTGTTCGTGGCTTAGTTCAACGAGGTCAGCCCTCAGTCCGAGCATCGCTGGCAACGATACGTATCGACATGACCAACCGAAGGTACCGTCTATCATAAATAGAGTGAATCACACTCAATCAATAACGTTAATCGTCTCAGCACGGTGCCAGCGCGAATAGCCGGATTCATAACCTATGAGGCAACCTAGCGATATGGTAAGGCTTTGAAACTATGGTAAATACAGAGGTAACACGAAGCTATCTTAATTCTGTTGTAACGACATACTGCCAGCTTCGTTCTAACCATCGATAACTAACGTTTATCGATAGGGTACACAGCCAAGAAATTCTTATCTCTCGCCGCCGAAACGCCCGTATTCCCTTGCTTTTCGAACAACTCAACGATCGCAGACATGCTCATTTTATTATTATCGGCATTTTCAAATAACCATTTTCTAATCACTTCCGATATTGTACAAAGACCTTGCAAACCGTGATATGTGTCGATATAAATCAATTTCATCGCCATGTTTTATCAATATGTCGTTTCAAACGCAACGCCCGTATAACGATCTTCCTCTTCTGCCACCACAGCAGGATGTAGAAACAAAAGTAGTCCTGAAAGCATGCATTGAAGCACGTGCAGCGTTGGCCGAGCTTCGAGTTTCGGGCCAGCTTATTTCAAACCAGGCAGTTCTTATCAATTCGATTCCACTCTTGGAGGCTCAGGCAAGTTCTGAAATCGAGAATATCATGACGACAGCAGACCAGCTGTTCCGCTTCGTTAACGAGTCTGGAAATCATGCGGATGCTGCGACCAAGGAAGCTCTGCGTTACCGCACAGCTCTGCACCAAGGTTTCCTTATGCTGGAACAGCGACCGGTTTCCACCTCCGTCGCAATTGAAATTTGTCGGACGATCAAAGGCATCGATCTTGATATTCGGGCGACTCCCGGAACAGCACTCATGAATGATGCAACGGGTGCTGTGATCTATACTCCGCCCGAAGGCAAAGCACTGTTGCTGGAGAAACTAGCAAACTGGGAACGTTATATACATGAGGCCGAGGAAATTGACCCGCTGATCCGCCTGGCAATCATGCACTACCAGTTTGAAGCAATCCATCCCTTTACCGATGGCAACGGCAGAACCGGACGTGTGCTCAACCTCCTGTATCTCGTTGACAAGGGGCTGTTGGAAATTCCAGTTCTCTATCTCAGCCGCTACATCATCCGCAACAAATCGGCCTATTATCAGCGCCTCCTGTCCGTAACGACCGATGGAGAGTGGGAGGAATGGATTCTCTTCATGTTGGAAGCTGTACGGGACACGGCACATTGGTCGACCGAAAAAATTCGCTCCATTCGTAATTTGCTGGATGAAACAGCGTTGCGCATACGCAATGAATTGCCAAAAATTTATTCCCGAGAGCTCGCGGAGATTATCTTCATGAATCCCTACTGCCGCATAGGTGATCTTGTGGATGCTGGAATTGCCAAGAGGCAAGCTGCTGCCACCTATCTGAAGATGATTTCCGAAATAGGTGTGCTTGAAGAAATAAAGTCTGGCCGGGAAAACCTGTACATCAATCCTAAGCTGCTCGGGCTACTGTCAGAGCGAAATGAATGGAAAACTACCACGAAATGAAACTCCAGCCCAAGCCACGTCTTATCGGATATGCTCGTGTTTCCACGGAAGATCAGTTGAGCGACCCTCAGCTGATTGAGTTGCAGGCAGCTGGCTGTCAGACGGTTTTCGAAGAGCGGGGTTCTGGTGCTTCCCGCGCGCGGCCAGTTCTGGCAAAGCTGTTACGGGAAATCAATGTAGGAGAAGTCCTGGTTGTGGTTCGTCTGGACCGCCTGGCACGCTCCGTCAGCCATTTGCTGCAGGTGATCGAGCAACTGGAAGACAAGGGTGCACATTTCCGATCGCTGAACGATCCAATCGATACCTCGACCCCGCAAGGCATGTTTTCGCTGCAGGTTCTTGGCGCCGTAGCCCAACTGGAGCGGGCATTGATCTCCGAACGCACCAAAGCAGGTATCAAAGCCGCCAAAGGCCGTGGCAAACTTCCTGGCAATCCGGGTCTGCGTGCGCGGACACCCGAAGCCATTGCCAAAACGTCACGGGCAAGAAAACGCGACCATCTTGCCGATCTGACCGCAACGATGTCTTCCTGGCTGCCGATTGTGCAGCGCATGCGTCCCGACCATCCTTGGGAAGACGTGGCGCGAAGCCTTAACCGTGAAAGCGGGCAGAAATGGTCTGTCGATCGACTGCGGCGTTCGGTAAACCGCCTCGTGCAGGAAGGTTTGGTCGATCCTGGATTGGTCAGCGCTGCCCGCCGCCGCTTGCCGGAGGACCGTCTGATATCTTTGATCACCGGCATTGCCAACGCAAATCCAGACCTCACCTTGCGCGACATTGCCGCCCAGCTTGAAGCGATGTACGAGCGCACGCCGCGGGGATCGGCAACCTGGACAGCCTCGTCGGTCAAGCATCTGCTGGACAGGGCCAGGAAACTTGGCCTCATTGCACGATAGCCTCGCATCCGCAAGCAAGGTCAGAGACAAGTGCTCGAATAATATTGCAGGCTCCTGCCGTGCCAGATGCTTGAGGGTTGCCAGGTCTTGGTCGGTGAGCTGGTCGCGGCGATCAATCGGCAGAATTGCGGAAACCGCGTCCAGTTCCGCAGCGCGTTTTAAACCGGACAGAACTCTGCAGACTGCTTATGCCTTCGCCCATCAGTGATCGCCCGCCATCACTGCAGAGCCCCGGTGACACTGTAGATTTGTTTTGGCGAAATCATTTCCCTTGAACAGTAGCGGTGCCTTGGCGACGGCTGCGACTGCATAAGAAGAGCAGTCACCCATGTTGAGACCCGCTGGATGACGTCCCTTGCCGAAGCGGTCAAACGCTCGTTCCGCTTCACGATAATGCTTTTCGTCAAAAGCAATCGCGGTTACGTTCGGAAGCCGGACAAACTGATCGACAATCTCCGAAGCGTTTGGAAATCCTCTTCCTGTCAGCACCATTCGAGCCTCAAGCAGGGTCGGCCAGCCGATTGCAAGTGCCTCCCGACCCACCAGCGATATGAACCGTTCGGCCTCTGGCTCTCCCAAAGCCATCGCCAGAATGACCGACGTATCGACAGCGATCATCGTGGTAAACCATATTCGTCGTAGAAATCGTCATGCGCAGATGTCGTGCCGGTCGGCACAGCACGCCGGCCCTCGGCCATCAAGTGCGACAGGACATCGATCGGTGTCCGGGCAGACTGTTGGCGCAGTTCCAGATCGTATCGCTCGAGCGCCTGCTCGACAAGCTTGTTGATTGGCTGACCGGTGCGACGCGCCAGCGCATGGGCCAAGTCCCTCGCCTTTGTGCTGCGGACGGAGAGTTGTGGTTCAGACATCGGCTTTCCTCTATCGAGATCCCATTAAATATAGCGATTCCCGCCTGAGATGGCAAGAAAAACTCCAATAGATGGCTTACTATTGATAGTTTTCCTGTATCGATAGTAATATGGTCAGGTCTTGACCAACTTTGTGAACCGGCTGTATGATCAGCAGAACGTTGAAAAGCGGTGTTAACCACCGTCCGCTCGACGAGAGACGCAACCATGGAGCATCCGTCATGACCGTTACCGTCAAGGTCGCCCAGGCCAAAACTCATCTGTCCGAGCTCCTGGCGAAAGTTGAAGCCGGCGAGGACGTCATTATCTCGCGCGGCAACACGCCTGTCGCGCGGCTTTCCCGCATCCGCCGCGACAACGATGTCGATGCACTGATCGCCGAAATCAAGGCCCAGCGCGCCAGCCGTCCAGTCACCACGCAGGCCGAAATCCGCGAATGGCGCGATGAAGGTCGGCGTTACTGATGTCCTTTGTTCTTGACGCCTCGATCGCCGCCGCCTGGTTTCTGCCCGACGAACAACACGATGCCGCCGATCGACTGATGTCTGAAATCCGATCGACGGTCGCTCTCGTACCCTCACTGTTCTGGTTTGAGACGCGCAACCTGTTTCTGGTCGCAGAGCGGCGGGGCGGGCTGACGCAGGGCGAAGCGCTGCTATTGATGACACAGCTGCGAGGGTTGCCGCTCGAGGACGCTGGATCGGGCGGAGACGGCCTGGTGCTGGAACTGGCGGCCCGCCACACGTTGACCGCGTACGATGCGAGTTATGTTGCCCTTGCCGGAACGCAAGGGCTGCCTCTGGCGACTGGTGACCGAAAGATGGCTGCCGCCGCCCGCAGCGAAGGGATCACGATCGCTGGGCCGCTCGAACATGAGCACTGACCTCTCGCTTTTAGACAATGGCGTCTTCAAACGCGCTAAGGAACTGGATTCGCTTGACGCTATCCTGCCTTTCAACCGACGCGACCAACTTGCCGAACTTTTGACCAACGACGATATCGCGACGCTGAAGCATCTGGCCAGCGCAGGCATGGGTGACAACACCATGCGGGCGCTGGCGTCTGACATTGCTTACCTTGAGGCGTGGTGCGCTGTCGCCAGCGGCACTCCCCTCCCCTGGCCCGCACCGGAAAGCCTGCTGCTGAAATTCGTCGCGCACCATTTGTGGGATCAGGCTGAGTGCGAAAACAATCCGGAGCACGGCATGCCGCAAGACGTGACAGTTGCATTGCGGGCCAAAGGCATGCTGCGCAGCACCGGCCCGCATGCGCCGAGCACCGTGCGCAGGCGGCTGACTAGCTGGTCGATCCTGACACGCTGGCGCGGCCTGACCGGTTCGTTTTCGGCACCCTCCCTCAAAAGTGCTCTGCGGCTGGCTGTCCGCGCCAGCGCCCGGCCCCGTCAGCGCAAGAGCAAAAAGGCGGTGACTGTGGATGTGCTGGTCAAGCTGCTGGCTGTCTGTGGCGGCGACAGGCTGGTTGATGTGCGTGATCGTGCCCTGCTGCTGATGGCCTTCGCCTCCGGCGGCCGCCGCCGTTCCGAAGTTGCCGGACTGCGTGTGGACAACCTCGTTGACGAGGCGCCGGTCCGCGCCGATCCGGCCAACAAAGATTCCCCTGCCCTGCCCTGCCTCGCCATCCATCTCGGTAGAACAAAAACCACCTCGGCCGATGATGACGAACAGGTGGTTTTGATCGGTCGTCCTGTTGTTGCACTAAAAGCCTGGATCAAGGCAGCAGGAATTGAGAACGGCGCTGTCTTTCGCCGCATCGATCAATGGGGCAATCTTGACCGGCGGGCGCTGACACCGCAATCGATCAATCTCATCGTCAAGGCACGCGCCAGGCAGGCGGGTCTCGATCCCTCCATGTTTTCGGCCCATGGGTTACGCTCCGGCTATCTGACGGAGGCGGCCAAGCGCGGCATTCCGCTGGCGGAAGCTATGCAACAGTCGTTGCACAAATCCATGGCGCAAGCGGCTGGCTATTATAACAATGCCGAGCGCAAAATGGGACGGGCCGCCCGGATTCTTGTTTGATTATTTGTCGCGTTGGCAGGGAAGACAATTCAGAAGCGAGAACATGGTGCTGCTTGCATCCGAAATGTAGCATACATCGCTGATGTCAATTGCCTGTTCAAATTATTTGCAGCGCGCAATCATCCGGTTGTGTTCAAGTTGCGTGAGACACTGGTGACTGTCCTTTGGTTAGACGCTCCAATAGGCCGGCACGGTGAGACGATTTTTACGTCTCATAAGGATTGTTTGTGACATTCCGAGACGCTAGCGTGGCGTCGTCTGGATGTTAACGAGACGATTGTCCGATGCCAACCCACCGCTATGCCCGCGTGAGCAGCATTGATCAGGACCTGAGCATTCCGGAAGCGGTGCTTCGAGCGGCCGGTTGTCAACTCACTCGTTCCGGGAAAAAGAGCAGTACACAGCGAGAGGGACGGAGTGAGTTCACGACCCAGATGGATTTCTTGCATGCGGGCGACACACTGATGGTCACACGTATCGACCGGCTGGCACGGTCGATACGTGATCTCCAGGACATTGTAAGAACCATGAAGGCAGGCGCGTCACCTTGCAGGCGACAGAGCAGCCAATCGATACCTCGGCGGCGAGCGACGAGACATTTCTCGATATGCTGTGCGTGTTCGCTGAGTCAATCTGCGGCGGCGCCTGAAAACTCTTCCACTCTGCCATTCACTGAACCGTTTAACGCCAAACCTTCAGAATTTGACAATTCCTCAATGGCGATCTCGATGTCGGCCGGGCTGTCAAACTCACCGAGAAAATGCGTGCTTCGGGACTGCCGGTGTGACTGAGGTCAGTGCCTGCCGGAGTCGCCAACATCGCTTCGAAATGCCGAAAAGGCTGTCAAGGAATCACAGGTCGAGCTCAACAGGAAATTCTCGACAACGCATCGATCCTGGGGGCTTTCAATAGCGCTCTTGTAGAAGTGACAAAATATGATGCCAAACTTGCATATGGATGGCTCATCTACAGCGGCATGAGTCTTGTATCGCTGATTTGGCTTCTGTCCAGGATCCCCATGCAAAGTTTGGAGTTTTGCTCACTGGCGGGGCTGGTTGCAGGGATCCCGTTGATACGCGGCTATATTGGTGATGGGGCTGGCATTTTCGATCTCTTTCCTCTGTTCTACCTATTGGCCGCATCAGTGGCGATCCGGCTTACTTTTCTTACGATTGCGCAAAACAAGGATGCATTGGCAATCCTGCGTTCCGGAGCAACTCATATCCGTGCAGGCAGTGTGACAAAGATAGTTGTGCAGAGCACTCCTATTCTTGCCGCTCTGCTGCTGGGTCTGGCTTTGCAGTGGTGGATCGAACGGACCGCGATTTCCATCCTCTACGATATCCAGATTCCGGTGGGCGAGAGCGGGGAGACTGGCGCGGAACAGCAGAGCATTTGGGCTGATCCGAGACTCTGCTGACATGAAAACGCTACGGGGCGACGTTGAGTACTCCGTTGAACTGGGGTTCAACCAAATCGAGGAATCGCTGCAAGATGAAAACAGCGACTTCCGGACGTCGATAAAAGACGCCGTTAAAGGCGGACAGTCTAAGGGAGATGTTGTTCTCAATCTGCTTTTCAGGAAACCTGATAGCAGACCTCTTCCACCACACGTTTGGCATCTCTACCCAACACTTGCACTGCCAGACTGCGATTGGCTTTTGCCAGATGTGAAATGCTTTGTTCGCAGATCTTTCCTGAAGGAGATCGATCATCTTTATCGTACATTCCGTGAACCCCAGCTTCGTTTGGCAGAACAGAAGATCAAAGAGATCGGAGAGGGAGCCACGAAGAGGTCGGACAAATGTTTGGACGAACTGAAGAAGAAAAAGATATCTGGGCCCGCCCTGACGAAACTGCACGAGTGTGATGTGGTCGATGCGCTGAGCGCCGCGCTAGCAGTGGCAAAAGCTGAAACTCAACAAGCCATCTCGCGCATTTTCTTCGAAGCGCGATGCTTCGAGCTATTTGCGGCCTTTCTGATGTGGGCCGCCCTTGTGCGTAGTCTTACCAATATCGCGGCTCGTAACTTCGGTGAAGCGTCCCAGCAGCCCTTCTTGTCAATGGACCCCGACAATGTAGCAAGTGATTCTCCCCTCAAGCCGTCGGTCGTGACAGAACTGGCCTTGCTTGATGATCACGGCCAGCCCTTTTATGTGCACCGCAGTTATGATGTGACCGACGCGCCGGCGGCGCTGCATTGGCCGCAACCTCGCGCCGCCATGCTGACTCGAATTGCCAGCGGAATTTATGCCTTCAATCGTGTTGCCCAAAAGCCCGCCGGAGACTTTTCAATCCGACTTACGAGTGGTGCAAGTTTCGTCAAGCTAACACTTCGACCCGGAGAAAGATTGTACTTGAACCCCAGACGGCTCGTAGCCTTCAGCGAGAATGTAAGGCTGGGTTCGAAACTGAACCTGCGGCTTGCGGCCACCGCATTCGGACGGATCTTATTCCTCACAGTCCATGTTCATGGCGCGACGGATGGTATTGTTTTGCTGCGATGCGACGGTGTCCCCGACATCGATGCACCAGCAACCAGTGTGCATGCCGATCGGCTTGTTGCTTGGCGTCCCGGTTGCAAGCTCGCCGTGAAAGGCGGCACCCGGGTGCGCGACATCTATCTTTCGCAATCACAAGTGATGTTGGCATCCGGAAGCACGGCAGTGGTGGACGTGCAGAATGTTCGCCGCGTTGTTTGGATACGAGGCCTGGTCCGGTATTTTCCGGCATTCCTGTTGCCGTTCTGAAAAACCAGCGTCCGGCCACAGTAAGATTCCGAGGCAAGAACATATCGTCTCACGCAAGCTGAGCACACGGCCATCCGCATTCTCACTGAACTTGAGCAGGATTCCGCCATCATTGCGAGCGGCGCACAGTTGCGCGGAGCAATCATGAACTTCAATCAACCCGGGACTCAGCACGTTGAGTATAGACCTGCAGATACGGCTCCCTTCTTGATCGACGGGAACGTTGACAAAAACTTGGCAAATAAAACCCGGACTGACCATGAATCCGAGCTGGCTTTCAATAGCGGCAAGTTACTTCATCTTCAGGACGGCTGCGTTATCCTGCAATTCACGCTGGCCCTTGTAGGAGGCATGCCTTAGGTTGCCATCATGGGTCCAGGCCCGGAATTCAATTTCCGCAATCAGAGTCGGCAGGACGAATTGCACACCCTTTTCCTGGATCGGAACCGGTGGCCTGGTGGTCTTCAGCTTCTCCAGGTCCTTACGAAGCGCTGTTGCCGTGCGTTGATTTAACCCGGTGCCGACGCTACCAACGTAAACGAGATCATGACCTTTCCAGGCAGCGAGCAGAAGGCGGCCGACACCGTCAAAGGCAACTGTTGACGGTTCCCAGCCAACGATGAAGAAACTTTCACTTTGAGTGCATTTGATCTTCAGCCAATCACCGCTGCGGCCGCTGCTGTAAGAACTGTCTCTCCGCTTGGCGATGATGCCTTCAAGACCGTGCTGACGGGCATCAGCGAGAAGACTATCGCCATCGCCTTCGATCGTTTCGGAAAACTTGACAGTGCCATCGGCCTTTCCGATCAGACCCTCAAGCAGATGTCGGCGTGACACCAGTTCCATGTCCCTGAGGTCATGCCCGTCGAAATAAAGCAGATCGAAGGCATAGAACCAGGCTTCTTCCGATGGGCGCTTGCCGCCCCGGCCGCCAAGCGATTGTTGCAACAGGCCAAAGTCAGGCAACCCATTGTCATCCAGGACGACAGCCTCACCGTCAAGAATGGCGGTCGCCACACCAAGGTTCCTTGCTGCTTCGGCAATTGCCGGAAAACGGTGGGTCCAGTCGTGCCCTGCGGGTGTCAGAATGCGAATGCCTTTGGGTTCGATATGAATGGCAAGCCGGTAACCGTCCCATTTTACCTCATACAGCCAGTCCGGTCCTGTCGGCGGCCTTGTTTTGGGTAAAGCCAGACAGGGCTCGACACGCTCCGGCATGGGATCAAGTGACAGTTGCGGCTGCGCCGGATCACGAAGCTTGCGCGGCCTGCTCTGCAAAGGACGCTCTGTTTCACGAAGCAGCGGTTGAGAAGACTGACCAGGAGTTTTTGCCATGGCATATTTCACGCAGAGATTGGTTAAAGAGTCGAGTCTTCACGCATTCCGTGCCGAAACGGATCGTTTCGGCACCATCTGCAGATGCGATCCAGTTGCCCATCGAGCAGCCATCTGGTAGTCACGAGTTCCGATCGCAGCATTGGCATATCACTGATCGTGTTGATTGCGGGCACAACAATGTCAACCCAAACTTGGAGTGGGCATCTCGCCATTCAGGTCGAAGCAACACATCAGTGGACGCCGCATGTCTCCATTCTCTAAGCTTGCTGGCACGAATCTTGCCAACGTTTGCAACCGGGCGATGCTTGA
>NZ_JCAXDZ010000010.1:0-99986 GCF_059758635.1 Phyllobacterium sp. GQ127 | reverse complement strand
CTGGTTCAGCATAGTTTACCTCAGTGTGCTGTGGGATTTCATACCCGTTCGTTTTTCTAAACTCAGCACAAATTCTGTAGAGTTTCAAGATGCGTATGTTATTGTTTGTTCACAAAGCCTCTCTCAAGGCTGAGGAAACAATCGGCAACGCCAATGCCAATGCTCGAAGACAAGTACTATGCGATCATTCCGATGAGCGCCAACTGGAAAGAAAGATAAGTGTCATGGATATTCCAACAAAGGCTGACGTCGTTATCGTTGGGGGTGGTATCGCCGGTTGCTCGGTAGCCTATCATCTGACCAAACTCGGCATTACTGACGTCGTGCTTTGCGAACGGCGGCAGTTGACCAGCGGTACGACCTGGCACGCGGCAGGTCTGGTGACCCAGTTGCGCGCGACGCGTCAGATGACCGAGCTTGCGCAATACACCGGCGAACTGTTCGGTCAACTGGAAGCCGAAACGGGTCAAGCTACCGGCTTCCGGCGGACCGGATCGTTGCGCGTTGCAAACAATGAATCGCGTTACGAAGAACTGGCTCGTGGCGCATCGATGGGTCGCAATTTTGGGTTGCCAGTGGAGGCACTGAATCCCGGCGAAATCCAAGAACGCTGGGCACCGATCAACACGGAGGGCTTGGTTGGAGGCTTTTGGTTCCCCGATGATGGTCAGGTCAATCCGGCTGATGTCACGATGGCCTACACGAAGGGAGCGCGCATGGGTGGTGCGCGTATCCTTGAAAACCTGCTAGTCACACAAATCATCGTCGAGAACGGAAAAGCTGTTGGGGTGATGACTGACAAAGGCAAGATCGAGGCGCGTACGGTCGTCATCTGCGGGGGCATGTGGTCGCGCGAGCTAGCCGCTCAGATCGGCGTCAATCTTCCGCTTCATGCGGCCGAGCACTTTTACGTCGTAACCGAGGCTATCCCCGATCTGCCGAAGAACCTGCCGGTCCTTTTCCTGTCGGATGAGTGGACTTACTATAAGGAAGATGCCGGAAAATTGCTCGTTGGATTTTTTGAGCCGGTCGCCAAACCGTGGGGGCAGAAAGGAATTTCGGAAACCTTCTGCTTCGACACACTTCCCGAGGATATCGATCATATTGCTCCACACCTTGAGGCTGCCACAGTCCGGGTTCCCCTGCTTGAACGCACCGGCATGCAGCTTTTCTTCAATGGTCCCGAGAGTTTTACCCCAGACAATCGCTATCTCCTGGGCGAGACCCCGGAGGTGGCTGGCCTCTTCTGCGCAACCGGATTTAATTCGATTGGCATTCTTTCCTCGGGTGGTGTCGGGAAGGCACTGGCTGCATGGATCTGCGATGGCCGTCCGCCCGTCGATCTAATTGATGTCGATGTTCGCAGAACGCAAAGCTTCCAGCGTAACCGGCGCTATCTTGAAGATCGAACCGTTGAATCTCTTGGACTGAACTTTGCCATGCACTGGCCAAGCCGACAGTTCACGACGGCACGCGGTGTCCGACGGTCGCCTTTCCATGACCGGTTACTCGCCGCCGGAGCCTTCATGACGGAACTTGCTGGCTGGGAGCGCCCCGGATTTTACGGCACTCCCGAGGAAGTTTCCCACGTCGAGTATTCATATTCGAAGCCAAGTTGGTTTGACAATGTGGCAGCTGAATGCCGGAACACCGCGGAGAATGTCTCGCTGTTTGACCATAGTTGCTTTATAAAATACGTTGTGGAGGGCCCGGACGCGCTGACAATGCTCAATCGGATCAGCGCAGCCGATTGTGATGTGGCAATTGGCAAGGTCGTGTACACACAGTGGCTTAACGATGCTGCTGGTATCGAAGCTGATGTGACGATTACCCGCTTGACGCAACAGTCTTACATGGTGGTCACGGTTGCGGTCTCGCAGCGCCGCGATCTAGCGTGGTTTAAACGGCATGTTCCGGAAGACGCGAAAGTCTATATCACCGATGTCACCTCTGGCCTCGCCATGCTCGGCTTATGGGGCCCAAAGTCCCGAGAACTCCTTTCGCGAGTATCTCCAGACGACTTTTCCAATGAGGCATTTCCGTTTGGTACCAGCAAAGAAGTCGACCTTGGATACGCTCGGGTGCGGGCCAGCCGCTTGACGTTCGTAGGTGAACTCGGGTTCGAGCTCTATATACCTTCCGAGCAGGCCGCTCATGTGTACGAGACGCTTTCAGAGGCAGGGCAGGACTTGGGCTTGAAGAATGCGGGATTTTTTGCATTGAACTCCATGCGTATGGAAAAAGGCTATCGCCATTGGGGACATGACCTCGGAGAGGAAGATACACCCTTCGAAGGCGGTGTCGGCTTTACAGTAGCCCTTGCCAAAGCTGGAGGATTCATCGGTCGCGACGCCCTGGTCAATCAAAAAGCTGACGGTGTTCTCAAGAAACGATTGGTGCAAGTTAAGGTGAAATCCAAAAGCGGTGTTCCGCCGATGCTGTTCCACCACGAGCCGTTGCTGCGCGACGGCATAATCGTCGGCTCCATCATGTCCGGCGCTTACGGCCATCGCATTGAAGCCTCGCTGGGTCTCGGGTACGTCCTGAATGACGCTGGGGTGACGAAGGAGTGGCTGGCAAGCGGCAAATGGGAGGTTGAGGTCGCTATGAAACGCCACCCGGTCGATGCCCAGCTTTCCGGATGGTACGATCCCAAAAACGAACGCGTGAAGTCTTGATATGGATAGAGGCGATGATTCCGGCCAAATGGCCAGGATCATCGCATCGCTGAAGCCCACGGTGTCATTGCCGCTCTCACCGATTTCTTTCAATCGCATAGCCTGGAAGCGATGATGTGGTGTTCGGCAAGCGCTTCCTGGTAGAACCTACCGTCTCGTGGCCCGAGCGCTTCGGGAACTGCTGTGAAGGACCGAATGCCGGAGTGGATATTGTCATTTAACTCATGAACGATTGCATTTCAGGCGTTAGACCAGCAACATTTTGCCCCCTCGCGCGCCACAGCCACCTTGAACGTATTGAACGTTTATAAAGGGCTGTTGGTAAACTTCATCGTCGCGAAAGCCGAGAAAAATCGGGCTAGCCCCGCCGCAGCAATCTCTGCCATCTTCTCGCCCTTTTCCAGTGTAGCGTGGGCCGGATCTCCAAGATAGCCAATATCATCTTTTGGGAAGATTGGCGGATATGAGCATCCTGACTTGTCGAAGGGATCATTCTCATCGGACGATACAGGCAGACGGATGCGCGCAGGCAGGCCACGAATGCGTGCAGCAATCAGATCTCGCCCCTCCTCTCGTAACGCCATAGCAATAGAGCTTTCGAATTCGCAAGCATGTCCCATGCTTTTGGCGCTCCCGGCAAGAAGCGGTGATAATTCACTGCCATTGAGAGAATAGACACTGGTACAGCCGACGGGGAAGCCATCGCAGACGAAGTCGCTGCAGACCGTACTGAGTATTCCCGCATTGCCGCCATGCGCATTGACAATGAGCAGACGATCAAAACCGCTTTTCCGAACGCTCATGATAATATCCTTGAGAAGGCCAATCATGGTCGTGGTAGAGAGAGAAATCGTACCCGGCCATGCGCTGTGGTGTGGCGAATATCCGAAACATGGCATGGGAAGCACCAAAACATGCACGTCGCTGCTGCGTTGAGCCGCCTGCATGGTAACACGATAAGCAGTTAGACTATCCGTGTCGACCGGAAGGTGGTCCCCGTGTTGCTCACAACTTCCCAGCGTCAGAACGGCAAGCGATCCGGCGTCGCGCGCAACACGGATTTCGGCGCGGGTCAACATTCCCCAGTCGTGTGTTCGTGTGTATGTCATCACAGCCTTTCGGTATTATAAAGTGAGGCGGTACCACTGCCATCTGAGTTCTCAGCCACATTTGCATCAAGCGGCGTTCACTCGACCCAATCACCCAAAAGCGCGAAGCGACCCTTTTGCAGTTCCGCAATCAACCCGGCACGCTGAGCATGATGGTCATTTTTCGAAAGAGACACGTCGGGGATGATGCCGCCGGAACTCCAATGAGACGTCGCTTCCATCGCATCGACGAAGGACTCGCGAGTCAGAGCTGGACCCGAGCGTTCCAAGGCGTCGATCACCAGTTTGCCGAATACATAGCCGTACAAGGTATAGCGATTGAGCTTGCGACCTGGACAGTGCTTCGCCATTGCAGCGCGATAGGCGATCATTCCCGACTCGCCGCTCAGCTCTGGGTCCGGAAAATGGCAAAGACCCAGCGTGCCTTCAGCCGACTCGCCTGCGGCGCCGAGATATTGTTCGTCTGTCAGTGGCCCAGAGGCGATCATGGTTCCTGTCCAACCAAGCTTGGCTTTTGCCGCCATCAAAGCTCTGGCCTGGGCTGGATACAACGCCATGAACACAGCATCGGTGTTGCCATTGGCGATCGGTTTCAACAATTCCGACAGATCGGCCGGATCACGAACAGCAATGCTGGCGATTTCGCCAACTTCGTATCCGAATTCCGGTGCATGCCTCTCAAGCAGCGCTTGATAGATGTCGCCATATTCATTTGTGTCGCGCACGAGAGCGATACGCTTCAATCCACGCTCACATGCAGCAAATCGGGTGAGATTCCGCATTTCTCCTGTACAATAGGGCAGTGAAGTAAAAACGTATCGACGGCCTTGGTTCATGAAAAGTGTTGTGTGCGGGAATAGATGCGGAATACGGCTCTCTTCGGCAATGTCGGCCACGACCATGGCTTCCGGGCCGCCAAAATTCAAAAGCGCAAATACCTTATCGTGAGCAATCAGCTTTTTGGCATTGGCGACAGCTCCATCGAAGTCCGCGCCACCTGATCTGGTATAGCCTTTCCAAACAATGCGTCGACCGAAGATCGCGCCTTGGGCATTGCGCTCTTCGAAGGCCATTTGGAATCCACGGTTCTCTTCATCGAGCGAAAACGAGTTCGTTGCACCCTCCATTCCGAAAACGATCGTATCGTTCGTGCCTCCACCTTGATTGCGTGAACGTTCGTCGAACTTCGACGCAGCGCTTTTTTCCGCACGGATATGATTAGGGTTTCGCAAGTGAATGCTCCATGGTTCGCAGTCATTTATCAGTATGATTTTTCCACTGTGAAACGCCGTTCGAGCAGAGCAACAAGGCGCACCATCGGCCAGAGGAAGATGATATAGATTACTGCAGCGCCGATCAGCGGTGACGGATTGGCATGGAACGCCTGGGCGTCCGTTGCTTGTTTGAGCAGTTCGGGGAGCGCGACAGTGGAGGCCAGCGCCGTTTCCTTGAACATCGATACACAATTACTAGTGATCGGCGGAATAACAACGCGAATGGCTTGCGGAAGCACGATCTTGTACAAAGTTTGCATAAAAGAGAGTCCGAGTGCGGCCGCAGCCTCGAACTGGCCTTTGGAAATGCTCTCGATGCCTGAACGGAAAATCTCTGCCGAGTATGCCGACAGAACGAGCGAAAAGGCGATTATCGCAGAACTCCATGACGAGAGACGGATGCCAACGAAGGGAAGGGCATAGTAGATCAGGATGAGTACGACCAGGGCCGGCATGGCGCGGAAAATATCGATAAATCCGACGGCGACCAGGCGAAACGGTTTCGGCGCATAGAGCCTGACAAGACTCACCACAAGCCCGAGCGGGATGCCGATAGCGATACTCATCGCTCCCAACAACAGCGTATTGACCAAGCCCCGCAGGAGCATCGGGACGCTGGCCAACAAGACTTCGGGGTTGAAGAAGGTTTCGAACAGAGACATCAGATGTTCCATCTGAAATGATTACGCTTGAGGCTCGGCCGAGCGACACAGTCGACGACGACAGTGCCGCGGCCTGAACCCATCCAAGGTTGGATGTTTGTGAAAACCGGTTCGGATACTGATGGCGCTAGTTGATAGGTGCTCATTCGGCGGCAGGGAGGGGCGCCACCTTAACGGTCGACGAACTGCTGTCCGCATCCAAACCGAACCACTTCTTGTAAAGCGCGGTCATTGTGCCGTCCTGCTTCATGGCGCTTATCGCATCGTTGACCTTGCCGAGCAGGGCATGATCCTTGCTCAGCATCATGCCCAATTGATTCCCTGACGGAATGCTGGCCTTCACCTCCAGATCCGGATTTTTAGCCAGTCCAAACCTCATGCTGTCATTGACGGCGGCGTCAATGCGACCGGCGATGAGATCGAGTTTGACGTCTTGGTTGGAGTTGTAACCTTTAATGTCAGCGATCCCGATCTTGGGCATGTTCTCTTTTGCCCATTTCTCGCCGACGGTACCGGAAATCACACCGACAACCTTGCCTTTGAGATCGGTAAATGTCTTCAGCGAACTGTCTTTTCGGGCCGCGAAGTCCATAGTGGTATCATAATAGGGCTGGGTGAAGGACTGCGACTTCAACCTTTCTTTTGTGATGGTGATTGAAGAAATAGCAAGGTCGATGCGCTTTGAACTCGTACCAGCAAACAGGGCTTGGAATCCAAAATCTGAAATATTCGTGGTTACGCCGATGCGTTTGGCGATTTCATTTACGATATCGACTTCGAAGCCTTCAAACTCGCCAGTCGCATTTTTGTACTCGAATGGGGGATTAGCCGGAAAGGCTCCAACGTTTATGGTGGCCTCGGCCCCCGCCATCATCGGTGCAAGGCCGATTACCGAGGCGATCAGAAACAATTTGCGGCGTGTAACAGATAGCATTTGGTTCCCTCCCGATTTTCGCCAGCCGGGCAACGTCCAGTTGGCAGATAGACGTTCATCTCTGCAAAACGCGCCGCTCAGTTCAGCGGCCGGTCAGTACTCGCTCAGGTATTGCATCTTTGTACGTATATTCGTACAATAAGTCAATTGGGCGTGGGAGCATCAGATGATTGGCGAAATTCAAAATCGAACGCAACGCGAATCTGCGCCGGGCGTGTCGCCGCTGCGCGGTGAGGTTGTGCCGCGCTACCGGCAGGTCGAGGCGATTTTGCGGGATCGGATATGGCTCGGAGAGCTTCAGCCAGGCGATCAACTCCCTACCGAGCAGGAATTGTGCCGCACATTTGCCGTGAGCCGCGCAACGGTAAGGCAAGCGTTGAGCAACCTGGAACAGGATAATCTGATCTTCAGGGAAGTGGCCCGGGGAACCTTCGTCAACGCCAAGCTGGATCAGCCGAGGCGCAGCTTGATTGCGATCACGCCTGACAAGTTGCTGGCTATGGATATCTTTGATGAGATCGCGCTTAAGCGAACCGGCGCCTATCCCGCTCGAGGCGAGATTCAGGCTGCGTTGCAAGTGCCCGATGGCTCGGAACTATTCTTTTTTCTTCGCGTCTTTTACGTTGAGGGAGAGCCCATTGGCGGCGAGCAGGTTTACGTGCCGGCGTCCACTGCGCAAAGGCTGTCCGCCGAGGATATGGCCAAACCGGAGATCAGCACTCGAATATCGCAGCGGGTCGAACGCGGCATAGGCAATGTGGATACCCGCTTCAGCGCCATCACTGCCGATGTCCGACACAGTCTTCGGTTCGAAACCTTTTCGGGTGCGCCGCTCATCTCGATTTGCCGGACTACCTATGATGACAGTCAGCAGCCGCTTGAATATGGGCACATTCTTCTCCGCTGCGACCGATGCCAGATCGCTCTGAATAGCTCGTCTTGAGCGTGTGAGTAAGAACCACGAAACCGAGTTAATTCAACCTTTCTTGAGGTCAACATCATGCAAGCTATCCACACCGACAACGCCCCTTTGGCTGCAGGACCATACTCGCAGGCCATTGTCTTGGGAGACTTGATTTTCGTTTCCGGACAGCTTCCGCTCAATCCTAAGACTGGCAAGCTCATCTCCGACAATCCAATTGAGCAGTTGGCGCAATGTCTCGCCAATATTGCCGCAATCGCCGAAGCGGCTGGAAGCAATATTCAAAAAACAGTGAAGACAACGATCCTGGTGACGGAACTTAGCCATTTTGATCAGCTGAATTCGGAATACTCTAAGGTTTTCACGACACACAAGCCGGCCCGCGCTTGTTACGAGGTCTCGGCCCTGCCGAAGGGTGCCCAAGTTGAAGTCGAGGCCATTGTCGCGCGTTAAGCGTGCGTCAAGAACGGCGGTTTGCGTCGGCTGGTCGTGTTTTTGCTGCGCAACCTGTTTCGATCGGATTCCTGTTAAATAAGTTCAATAAGTTAACGTTGAACCGGGAGAGACGTATCAGTTCAAGCTGGCGCTGCCTTATGAAAAGTCCGTCAGAGCAGAGGGTATCCCGCCGCTCCATGGCCGCGTCTCAAACACCAACGCAGCTGTCGCCGTCGTCGGATGCACAAAGAGTTCGGGGCATTCCCTGTTCTAAAGGGCATCAATCTTAAAGCCATGCGCGGCGTCATCTGCGGTCCCTCGAGCTCGGGGAAACGCTGAGCTCTTCATTGCTTCCTCCGATGAGTTTCTTCCGGCGCATCTGTCTTCAGAGCGTAGAGCGGCCATTGACGCCAAGAACTTGTCCCGTGACATAGCTTGCATCCTCCGACAGGAGATAGGCTATTGCGGATGCAATCTCGCCCGGCTGAGCTTCGCTTCGAAGCGGAATGCCGTCCTGCCAACCTTTGCGAATATCTTCGGGCACCGCCGTCACCATGGGTGTCAGGGTGGTTCCTGGTGCCACTGCGTTGACCCGAATGCCATGCCGCGCTTGCTCAAGCGCAACAGTCCGTGTCAGGCCGACTAAGCCCGCCTTCGCCGACGCATAATTGGACTGTCCAAACGCGCCCCATCGAGACTCCGAAGACAGGTTGACGATTGATCCGCCCTTGCGCCCGATCATCAGAGGTAAGATGGTCTGGCAGCCAAGCCATGCACCTCTAAGATTGACGTCGATAACAAAGTCCCAATCATCCTCGCACATTTTCAGGAGAGATTTGACACGCGTGACACCAGCGTTGTTGACGAGGCCGTCAACGCCCCCATGCTCGTCCTTGATCCGGTCAGCGGCATCTTTCCAACTCTGTTTGCTTGCCACATCAAGGCAAATTGCCGTGGCGCTGCATCCATTGTCGCGGATTTCCTTGGCAACTGCCTCGGCACCTTCGATATTGAGGTCGGCGACGACCAGGATCGCGTGTTCTTCAGCTAGGCGATCAGCCGTTGCTCTGCCGATCCCCTGTGCACCGCCCGTTACAACAATGACCTTGCTTTTCAAGCCGCGCATTAGGCTTCTCCCCCAATTAGATATCGGTTGTAACCCGTCTGAACGATTTCGCCACGCTGGTTGGTGATGGCCACCTCAACTTCAACCACGCCGCGGGACGGGTCCTTTGAACTTGGTTTTTTCGAAGTGACCGTGTAGCGCTGCAAAATGCGGTCGCCCGGCAGGACTGGCAATAGCATCTTCCGCTGGGTCTCAAGGAATCCAAGTATCTTCCACCCCGACAACTCGGCGCAATGAAGCTCTTCTCCGATGGAATGCACCAGCAAACCATGGGCAATCCGGGAGGGGAATTTGGTGTTGGTGCGCACCCAATCCTCGTCCATGTGAAGGGGGTTGAAATCACCGCTTATACCGGCGAAATTGACAATGTCGGTTTCTGTGATAGTGCGTCCCGCCGAGATGAAGACTGCACCTTCCTGAATATCTTTGAATGAAATGTCCATAATTCAAGCCTCGATAAAGCAGGGCATCTTCAGACCGGCGTGGATTTCGCGAATAGTGAGCTTTAGTGGCATGTCACAGCGAAGGTTATCGTGCGGCGTGTCGGCAATCCACTGGCAATCCGCGTCCCCTCTTCGAGATCGACAAGCGCAATAACGAAGGGTGTCAGCGGCGAAAACTCGCGATGGATGGACTTGTGGACCACAGTGAAGGAATGAAGCGTGGCGCGACCAGAAGCCTCGAACCATTCCGGCTCGCGCTCCGGGTGTCCCACTACCCTGGCCGCGGATACATCTGAACTTTCCCGCTGACCGGGTCCTTCTGGAGGAGGAGGCCGCCGCGGTTGACGGCTTCAAACCAGACTTCGGAGAGTTGGTTGTGGACTGGAAGCACTGATGTCATCTCGATCATTGTGTTCCTCCAAGGATAAGGGTCGACGTTGCCGACAGCCAGCCGCCAGTACCTTGACCAGACATAGTTGCGGATTATCAAGTTGAAGCCCTGGGCTTTCCCCTCGAAGCTGTCGGACAGCTTCTATGATCGCAAACATCCCCCGACGCCCAGCATGGTTTGACAAGAGGCCACCACCATCTGTGTTAACTGGCAAACGGCCCCCAGCAGCAATTCCACCGTCCGCGACGAAACGTCCTGCCTCGCCCTTTGGCACGAATCCCAGTGCTTCCAGCGAAAGGGCCACCGTAATTGTGAAAGAGTCGTAGATCTGGGCGACTTGAATGTCCTTGGGGGTTAAACCTGCCGTTTCGAACGCGCGACGGCCGGAAAATTCCGCGCTCGTCGTTGTCAGATCGCGCATCTGGTTCATCTGACCATGACTGATTGCTTCGCCAAAACCGAGAACCGATGGGCCTCCTCTGCGTGTATCTCGGGCCCTTTTTCTCGATGTCATGACGATCGCTCCGCCGGAGTCGCTGACAACGCAGCAGTCGAGTTTATGCAAAGGAGTGGAAATCATCGGAGAAGCGAGGACGTCATCGACTGAGATCAAGTCGCGATACATTGCATTTGGATTTACGTGGGCATACCGACGAGCTTGTACGGCGATCTCTGCAAGTTCCTCTGGTCTGACCCCATATTGATGCATATAGCGAGTGGCGGCGAGCGCATAGGCCGAAATCGTCGACAGACCATAAGGAACCTCGAATTCGCCAGGACCCGTCTGCCCGGTATTGAAGTCGCGGGCTGGCAGCGGCCACGATCGCCCGGATGACGCGTAACTGATGACAACCGTCTCCTAAAGCCCTGCCTGGATAGCCGCGACAGCGGTGCCGACGTGACTGAGCGGAGCCGCCCCACCAATATCTGTGCTGCACACCCATGACGGGACGATGCCCACATATTCTGCAATCTCGACAACGTTCAGTTGCCATCCCGCTTCGGAGGGGAAAGTTGCGGCAGTGGCAAGCCGTCGACATCGGAAAGTGTCAGCCCGGCGTCTGCCAATGCCTCGGCGATAACCTCGGCGTGAATCTGGTAGGGATGAATTCCGGGCGCCTTGCGCCGTGTTGATTCAAAGGCGCCCACGATCACGGCGCTGCCACTTGGAAACCGTTCTTTGCTCATGGGTTTAGATACTTTCTCTTGTGGTGCGACGACTGGCGGTGAGCGTTCGTAATGCGACGATGGTTGATCCTAGGAGAACCGGAATAATCACGATGGTAGCGACCGCAGACACAACCGGGGTGATACCGCTTCGCAGATAGGAGTAGATTGTTACGGGCAGCGTTTTATCCAGTTCCGTCTGAAACATCGCAAGGACCGCTTCATCCCAAGATGTGACGAACGAGATTACGAACGAGCCGACCATCGCGGGCATCATCATGGGGACGGTAATGCCGACAAATGCGCGGACATGGCTTGCTCCCATCGTCCAGGCGGCCTGCTCAATCGAAAGGTCTATAGCCGCAAGCGCGTTCCCCAAAACCAGAAAGACAAGTGGCAGACATAACACCGTATGGGCGATCACCAGGCCGAAATCGGTGCCAAGCAAGCCAAGTTTGCCCTGAACATCATAGATACCGATGCCCAGCAAGATCACGGGTGCGATCAGAGGAACAATCGCGACAGTCTGGATCACCATCCTCAGCATTGCAGATTTCGACCGGGTCCCTACCCGGGCCAACGCCAGCCCGCACAAAGTTGCGGTGACAGCAGTTAAAACAGCGATCCGTACGCTTTTAAAGAACGCGTCGATCCAAATTGGCGAGGTGAAAGCCTCGACGAACCATTTGGTGCTGAATCCGACCGGAGGAAAACGAATCTGTGTGCCTTCCGTGATCGATGTCGGGATCACAATGAGTAGCGGCAATATCAGGATAATAAGATCGGCCGCCAGCACCGCTACGCATAGCCCGGTCACGACCGTCGGCTTGAGGGAATCGCGCATGGCGACACCCCTCGAACCCTGCTGGACCGGCGACAGCATACCCTTGCCCCCGATTTTCAGCGCAATGATGTAGCCGATCACTGAAACAGCGAGCAGAACAATGCCCATCGCCGCCGCTTTGCCCCATTGATAGTTCTGGACTTGCTGCTGAATGAAGATCGGGATCGTCAGATTATGCGGGCCGCCGAGGATTGCGGGCGTAAGGAAGAAGCCAAGACCAAGCACGAAGACGAGAACACTTCCGCCAAGCAAAACCGGTCGGACCTGTGGAAAATAAATGTCGGCAAAGACCCGCCTTTCACTGGCGCCCATGGTTCTCGCAGCAGGGAGAAGCGATGTGTCGATCGACATCATCGCCGACACCAAGATCAGGGTCAAGTACGGAAGCAGATAGGCCACCATGCCCACGATGGTGGCAAAGGTATTGTAGAGCAGTGGAAATGGGCCAAAGGCAAGATGACCGGCCACCGAGTTGATAATGCCCTGTTGGCCAAGAATAGTCGTAAAGGCGAACAACCGGATAATGATCGACACCCAGAAAGGCATCAGGATCAGGACCATCATCAATGACGATGCCTGGCGCGAGAGGCGCGAAACAATATAAGCTGCAGGAAATGCCAACGCGACCGTGACGACCATTGCCACGAACGCAAGCACAATGCTGTGAAGAGCGACTTGACGAAGAAGATCGTCCTGTATGATCGCCAGATAGTGTCCGAAATAGAGCGTGTCTGAAAAGTCTGCGCGTCCTTTTTCATGCAGACTGCGCAGAACGATGGTTACGAGCGGCCAGATCAAAGAAAGACCGAGAATGATAAACGGCGGCAACAGAAGAGCGAGACTCTTTCCTGCGCTTCGCAAAGGATGCGAACGGCCCGCAGGTGAGGACACAGACACATAGCTCATGACGTCACGTCCCCGACTTCTTGTGGTAGCTCAGCTTCATCAAACGGCAAGGTATTTGCGGGTATCGCGCGGGTCGATCATCTCTTCGGCACCGAAGTTTTCGACCGCTCGCCAGATCGATGTCTGCTCCTCGAAGCGTTTCGTCAGAGCCGCCTTCAGTTCGGCACGCTGTTCAGGTGGCGCTGCATCGAGCTGCGCCCGGAAGGCGGCCTCCACGCCTCCTTCGATCGGCATGTCGCCCCATGCGGCACTTGGCCAGACAAGACGGATGCTCATGGGATTGCGGCTCCCCGTGGCGACGCCGCCAAGCCCATAAGAGCGACGGATTTGTACGGTGATGACCGGTACCTTGGCCTGCTGAATTGCTCGAAGCGCCATCGCACCGAATTTTAAAACACCCGCTTCCTCGGCCTTGGGTCCGACGAGAAAGCCGGGAACATCGACCAGATAGACAATTGGGATATGAAACCGGTCGCACAGTTCGATAAATTTCGCCTGCTTCAAGGATGACTGTACATCGAGCGAACCTGCTACGAAGCGAGCGTCTGACGCGAGGATGCCAACGGTGTGCCCTTCGATGCGAGCAAGTCCGGTGCGCAGGGAGCGACCATAATCAGGCGCGATTTCAAAGAATGTATCCTGGTCGACAATACAGCGGATAAGCGCATGGGCGTCATAGGCGCGCCGCAAATTAGTAGACACAATTGCCAGAAGTTCCTCCTGGTCGTTCGCTTTCCATTCTGACAAAACGGATGAACGCTCGCTGACATTAGCAGGCAGATAAGCAAGAACTTGCTTGATCTGCTCCAGCGCTACGTCCTCATTTTCGGCATGATTGTCGATAAGACCGGACGCACGCGTATGGATAGCAACGCCACCCAGTGCAAACTTGTCAATGTCAAGTCCCAGTGCCTGCTTGACGACCGGTGGGGCCTCCGGCAAACAGGCAACCGTTATCTGAAGTCATCACCGAAGCGCGTACGATGGATAATCAACCGGGCATCGAGTCATCCGCTGTTCCGGAGGCGCCAGATAAGGTCTATGAGGAGGTCGAGGAACTGCCCGCTTATCGGGCCGGTATCAAGGCGCTCTGTCTGGGCTTGTTCTCAAGTTTTTAGTAGGCGTAGGGGACACCATCAAGCGTGGCGATGAGGTCGCCATTATGGAATCAATGAAGATGGAGCACTCGGTCCTCGCTGAAGAGAATGGCGTTGTTGCCGCGATCAACACTCAGAAAGGTGCTTTTATTGAGGTGGATGCCGACTTGATGGGGCTGGACTAGATGCCGGGTCCGACCTTTACATCGATTGCAAGAGATGACCGGCCGCAAGCAAATGCACTCTTGACCCTTGAGGTCACGGCCGACGACAAGTGGATCGATTATAACGGCCACATGACCGAATGGCAGTACTACAAGGTACTCGCCGATCCAGGCAAGAACTTCCTCCGGGCAATGGGGTTCACGGAAGAGTACCACTTACAAGGCTACAGCTTCTTCTCTGTCAAGGGACATCAACGCAATCTCAAGGAATGTCGCACGGGAACCCCGCTACGTGTCTTTACCGAAATGATTGGCTTCAACGATCGGCGCTTGCACATCTATCAGTATGTTGTCGACAAGGTTCACCACATGATCGTTGCGACCTACGAACACATGACGGTTCATGTCGACACAAATCGCCGAAACGCCACGTTGATTGACGACTATATGCGCCGCTGCCTTGAGAGGGCGATGCAAGCGTGGGCACCCTTGCAGGCTCCCAAAGGACTTTCGGCATCTGTCAGGAAATTGGCGTCCTGATTGGATTCTGTTCGGCTTTTTCCAACCATCGGATCGATCTGCTGGCGGACAGCTCACATCAAGAACAGTTGGATTATTATCTCGCAGGCTCTAAGGGATGTTACCAAAGACGGAATGAACTATATGAGCAACACGAAGAGTATCATCGTGACGACGAATGGCAGCGTTCCTGTAAACCAGTCTTCGATGCGCCCTTTGTGGCGCGTCATCGCATCGACGTGCTGGCGGGTGGGTATGACGATACCCGAACAGCTGTCACTTACAGGTTTTGACGATATCGGCATTTCAAATCATAGCCGAATAGCGCTTACCACGATCGCTCAACCTATGGATCAACTAGCGAGAACTGCTGTGGATATGGCTATCGAAATGATCGAGCATGTCGGGGTCACGAGACAGAGTATAACTATTCCAGCAAAATTAGTGTGCAGACAGACTACGTCACAGCTAAAAGATTTATAATCGATACGTGGCACTGCTTGTAGACTCTTGCACAACGCAGCCAAAGGTTCGAGTAACGTATGAGGCCTGTGATGAAGCGAGGTATATAAAAATCCCGGCGACCTCGGCGGGCGTTCCTATCCGCCGCAGAGGCGGCCACTTCTCGGTGAAACTAGTGGGCCAGATCCGAACGAAAATCAACTATGAGAGAACCGCCTCTAAGTTTATCTCATGAGCTTTGGATTCACACACCCTGAACAAGCGGCTGCTGCCGTGTAACGCAATGAATGCTGCCACCGCCTTCACAGATGCGATCCGCATCGATCTGCACCACGATGCGGTTTGGATGCAAATGCGACAGAGTTTCGCGCGCGAGCATATCGGCCCTTGCGTCGCCGAACTGCGGCATGACAAGTCCGCCGTTGCAAGCATGGAAGCCGAGGTAGCTCGCCGCAAACTCATAGGTGTCGGATCTAATCGTCGCTGGCCCTCGTAAGACGATGACCTCGAGCTTTCGTCCACGGGCATCAGTGGCGCGGTTGAGGATCGCTATCGCCTCCCTGGCAGCAGCAGACCAAATGCCGTGATCCTCGGCGGGAATCTCAGTGATGACTACGCCCGGCCGAACAAATCTGACGAAAGCGTCGGGATGCCCGTCAGTCACATCGGCGCCACGCAGGCCGGGTATCCAGATCACTTTTTTCAGTCCAAAGGTTGTGTGCAACGATGCTTCGAGTTCGGCTTTACCCAAACCGGGATTACGATTGTCGTTCAGCAGTGTGCTCTCGGTGGTTATAAGTGTTCCGTCGCCGTCACCCTCGATTGCGCCCCCGTCCGCAACAAATCCGGCGTCAAACAACGGAACTCCGCAGTAAGTTGCGACGCGTCGTGCGACTTTGCTGTCGTTGGCGTGGTCCTGTTTGTTGCCCCAGCCGTTGAAATTGAGGTCCATTACTGCGAGTTCGCCATGATCACCGATAACGAACATAGGTCCGGAATCAGCGGCCCAAATGTCATCGACGGGTATCGGCACCAGCTTGACCATGCGGCCGCAGAGGGACTTGGCGTGCGCCACCTGATCCGGTCGAACCAGCATCGCAACTTCTTCGAACCTTGCGACGGCTTGGGCGATGCCAGCCAGTGTAGCCCGGACCTCTTCGAGGGCGTCACCCCAGATGTCGGTCCGCGCCGGCCATTGCATCCATGTTCGCGCATGCATCTCATATTTGGCGGGTAAGCGATACTTGCTGGCATGAGGCATGGTATTTTCGACCGATGAAAACGCTCTCGCCGCTCCGGCAAACGGCAATGCAAGCGACAGTCCTAAAACGAAACGGCGATTCATTCTGTCAAACGCCTCGACTCTACGTCGTATAATATGTAACTCTACAATGTAGAATACGCAAGAGGATTCAACACCGTGGCACGACGTCGTCTATCAACACCCCTCTCGCGTGAATTGATCACCCGGGAAGCCATCCGTCTCATTGACGAGGAAGGCGGCGACTGCGCCAGCATGCGCAAACTCGCCTCCCGACTCGGCGTGGATCCGATGGCGCTCTACCACCATATTCCGGGACGTGCGGCTATCATCGATGAGGTGACGGACACAGTTCTATCGGAGTGCAGGATACCATCAACGGATGTAGACTGGGGTGAGCGCGTTCGCCATCTCTGTCGCTCTTACCGGGCCTTGGCGGCGGCCCATCCGGGGGTATTCCCACTAATCTGCACCAGCCGTCGGTGGGGGCCTTCGGATTACCGCATTCACGAAGCGATGCTTGCGGCGCTCCTAGACTCGGGAGTTGCCAATCGTCATGCAGTCAGTGCCGCTTCGGCTTTCCTGGGCTATGCCGCAGGGTTCGCCCTAGACGAATTGAATGGTACGTTGGGACCACTTGACGACGCGGATCGCAATGATCTTCGGAAATTGCCGGCCGAGCAGTATCCAGTCACTGTGCAACTGATTGATATTTTACTCGATATCGATATCGATGCTGATTTCGAGTTCGGCATGAACATCATGATGGAAGGGCTCGGCAGATAAACCTCCATCCGCACTGGTGGAAGCGGCAGTTTTGTTCGAGGCGTGTCGCGGCTATCAAGCGTTGGTGGCGCAAATTGTAACAGCATCGCACCAACGATAGTCTCCTGAACATTTCAATCTCAAGGGACCTTCTTTAATTGGCATTGACGATGTTGGTATATCTCGGCAAAGCCGGATCACATTGACAGCAATCGCCCGACCAGTGGACCAATTGGCGAAGGATGCGATCGATCTGGCTATTGCACATCCCACGTCACAAGGGTAGGGCGCAGGGAGCATATTTCTCTCCTCATGTTTGGTGCAACGCCAAGCAACATTGACGTCCATAATCGGCAACCGGGGAGCGGGTGCGGGACTTTAGCACCCTTCATCCGGCAGACTGCGATCCAAGGTAACATCTAGGTTGCGTGTCAGAAACGACAGACTTACCCAAGGCTCAACAAATCGGAAATATTTCTTCTTGACAGCCAAGTGGGTGTGGTGGAACGTTCCACCAACTAAAAAGAGGGAACCTTATTGTGAAAAATTTTAACAGTACCCCGCATTCAACCCGCCGTGCATTTTTAAAAGGCACGGCGGGCCTCGCCTTCTCTTCGGGTGCATTTGGCGCTTTGTCAGCATGTTCGTCAGTCGACAATGAGGTTGTCGTTCTTGGATGGTCAAGTTATGTCGCGCCAGAGATTTCCGCTTTCATGAAGAAGGCGGGGGTTGAATATGCGAGGCGTCCCGGCCGAAACAGATCAGGACATGTTCACAAAGCTCAAAGCGGGTGGCGCTGGGTCATATGATCTCGTTTTCGCAAATTGTGGCTGGTCGCCCACCTATTATAATGCAGGGCTGATTGAAGCTTTCGAAGTAAAAGAAATCCCGGGCTGGGACCAGCTTTGGCCAATCTTTCGCGAAGACACGACTTTCCCCTATGTGGTCGAACCCAACAAGTTGCTGCTCTTTCCCAACATGTGGGATTCCCTTGGCCTCATCTGGAATAAAGAGCAATTTCCGTTAACTGATCCATACTCGTGGAAAGCACTTTGGGATCCTCGCGTCCCAGCGGGAAAAGTAATCATGAAGGGCGGTCCAGAGGACTTTCTCGCAATAGCCGGCCTTAGCCTTGGAATTCCTCGAGACCGTATTTTTTCGATGGCCAGAGAGGTGCTCCAATCGGCCGCGGCGGCGTTAGCCAGACTGAAACCCTTTCAGATCGGCGCAAGCGATTCTTCCTTTGAAGATGCAATTCGAACTGGCAAAGCTTGGATAGGTCAATCGTCAAATCTCGCGGCTTCCGCGAGTGTGAACAAGATCGCACGCCAGAAAATGTCGAAGAGTGTCATCCCGGTCGAAGGAAGCTTGGGCTGGGTAGACGGTCCGCAACTTGTCAAAGACGCCAAAAACCGTGCGAATGCGCTGAAATTCATGGAAGTTTGGAATGGTCCCGAGGTACAGTCTTTCCTCTATGAGACCTACTCATGTCCACAATGCAACAGAGTCGCGACAGAGCGGGTCCTGGTAAAGGGCGGTGAGGGCGCCGGTAATCTGCTTGACCGAGGGGCAGAAAATCCGGATTTGGCCCGAAACCTGCTATTTCAAGGGCCGCCTGATGATCCGGCGGCATGGGCTAAGGCATATGATCAAGTTGTAGCGGGCTAAGATGATGCGATTCAGCATCGAACACGTCCCGCTAAAGACAATCGCCATCGACGGACCGGGGCCAATCTCCAAACCATCTAAACGGCGCAAGAAACTGGCTGCCGACCTCGAAAACCCGATCTTCAGTCTCCCGGCATTGGCCGTCATCCTTGTCGGCGTCTTCGCACCGATGGCAGTTGTCATTGTTTACTCTTTTTGGCCAACCATGGATCAAGAAGTCGTTGCCGAGTGGACATTGACCAACTATCTCCGCTTTTTCCAAAGTGACGTGTATTGGGGAACGCTGCTTCGCAGCTTGTTCTTCTTCTGCCGCGTCAGCCCTTACGGTCGTTTTGACCTTTCCTTTTGCCTATTTTGTCGCTTTGAAAGTGCAACCCAATCGACGGATGAACTGGGTACTGTTCGCGGTCGTACCGTTTTTCACAAGTTACCTGATCAGGGTCTTCGCCTGGATGAACCTCTTGGGCGACACAGGCCTTGTTAAACAGGGTCTCATGCGCGCTGGTCTCATAGACGGTCCGCTTTGGGTGCTGGGTTTGAACAGTTCGGGAATTGTGATCACGTTCATCTAACTGCTCTTCCCCTTGGCCTTTCTTACGACATTTATTGCGCTTGAGCGAACGAACCCTGCTATCCTCGAGGCGGCGGCGGACCTGGGTGCTCGTCCTTGGCAAGGACTCGTTTATGTGACCCTTCCTGTGGCTCGAACCGGTGTGGTCGGCGGGCTCGTGTTCAGCACTATCACGATCTTGGGTGACTATGTGACGCCCCAGCTAATTGGCGGGACCGATGGATACCTCTATTCGAATCTTATTCAGCGACAATTCGGTTCTTCCGTCCCGTGGGGTTTCGGATCGGCTCTGGCTTTGATCCTTCTCATTATCGTTTTCGCGCTTCTGGTTCTTCTTCGTCAGGCGACAGGTGGGGCAGCCAAGGTTGGAACGTTCTCACGTCAATTCAATCCATCCAAGTCGCCAATACTCAAGGCGTATGCTTTATCATTCCTTGCCTTTCTCTACACACCGATCGGACTTCTTGTCGTCCTCGCCGTCAACGACAACACTTCAATCGGCTTCCCCTTTATGGGCTTAACGTTGCGATGGTTTGCTGCGGTTCTCGAGGACCCGATTCTGCTGGGAAGCCTGCGGAACAGTTTGATCGTGGCGAGCGCGTCTGTCAGCATGAGTCTCGTATTAGGCACCCTTACAGCGGTGCAACTCGCGAGAAGAGGACTGTGTCAGCGCATGCCGCAAAGTTTTTATTCGCTGGTTTTAGGCCATATTGTTCCGGCATTAGCGATATCCGTTTAGGGTAAAGCCACCAAGACGGACTTCCAGCGGAGTCAACACCTGAAGCACGGTCAGTCTTCGTCCTATGGCTGCGTCAGCAGCGATCCGACGGGGCGAACTTCGGTCGGGGAGCATATCCTCGGCCAGTCACAGCTCCTCAGCGAGGAGGGGCCGATCGTCGCCCAGTCGCGCGGTTTTGGGCTCACCAGATTACCTGTGGGTTCTATTTCAATTGCGGTGGCAACAAGGATAATTGAGCTCGCTGTCGCCCATTTGCAGGGGTGTTTGGGAGAAATGGCTGTCATCCACAAGGAGAGAGCAGGGATGGGTCCGGATTGTCTCCAACCGAAACCGACGCCGCGCCTTCAATGAGTCTTAGGTTTCCGTACAGCGTTCCCTTGGACTTGACGTCCGCACCACGTGCTCAGTTCCGTTAATTGATGCCACTTGACGGGAATTTCTATAACATTATAGTTTTGCTAAAGACTTAGCTCTCTGCTGACGATGGGTATGATATAAATTGTTGGGTTAAGGGCGGATCTTGGCAGGTGCGCCTGTTTCCGTTGAGTTATGGTGTGTGTGGCAGCACCCCTGAAAATGTTCAATGCTTTAGCCTCGATGAAGCGACATGTGCTCGAAGAGAGCGCCGGAGGAATCAGATGAAACAATTCCACTTGAATTCGAAGGCTAGCATCAGGAAAATGTTGGGCATTGCCGCTATCATCGTGGGCGCATTCTCGGTTCTTGATGTACCCGCTTTAGCACACGACGGCAACTATCCTCACAGGAATGAAAAGATCGGTACGGTTGAGCAGGTTTATGACGGAGCGCTTCTGCCGGATTTGGCTGTTTCGACCTTTCGCAACATAGACCGGCTGTTTCCGACCCGGACGATCAAGGCTGGGGGGAAGGTGCGCGAGTTGCCAAAGGCCGAGGATCAATTGACTAACGTGCGGTTTAAGGTCCAAGACAAAGATTATGACTTGTACGATTTCATGGCTTTGGACAACATAACCGCCATGCTCATCCTCAAGGATGGAAAGATCGTCTTCGAAAGCTATCAACGGGGCAATACGGAAGAGACACGCTGGATGTCGATGTCCGTCGCGAAGTCCATAACTTCGACGCTTGCGGGAATGGCAATCAAAGATGGTTTAATCGATGGGCTCGACGCTGAGGTTGTTGAATATGTGCCGGAGCTCAAGGGTAGTGCGTATGACGGTGTGACGGTGAAGGACATTCTAATGATGTCGTCGGGCGTCAATTGGAACGAGACCTATACAGATCCATCCTCGGATCGTCGGGCGCTTCTCAGAGTACAGATTTCGCAAGAGCCCCGCGCGGCGGTAGGGCTGATGGCAAAGCTTCCGCGTGCCGCTCAACCCGGTACGATTAACAACTACAGCACCGGGGAAACGCAGATTCTCGGCGAGATCGTTCGTGGAGCGATCAAAAAACCGTTGGCCGATTATCTCTCCGAGAAGATCTGGATCCCCTACGGCATGGAGGCCGACGCGAAATGGTGGCTCGATTCGCCTGACGGCGTCGAGATTGGTGGCAGCGGTATAAGCGCGAGGCTACGCGACTATGCCCGCTTCGGCCAGTTCTTCCTCGAGGGCGGGATGATAGATGGCGAATCCGTCCTGCCGGACCGGTGGACGATCGAAGCAAGTCATCCGACTAAGCTGAAGAACGGCGAAACGCTTGAGTATGGCTATATGTGGTGGACCGGCTGGACCGAGCCGTCCAGGAAAGATGGGGCCTTTTTGGCAAGCGGCATCCAAGGCCAGAACATCTACATCAACCCTGTAACAAAGGTTGTGGTGGCAACGTTCGGTGCACAACCAAAGCCGATGGGAAAAGAACCTGTCGATGCGCTCGTTTTCTTCGACGCCGTGTCCGAGGAATTGCAATAGACTCTTGGTTCTGGCGGCAGGCGGCTGTGAGCTTTGTTTCGGACCCCCATAAAATAAATCGCCAATCGGCCCCACGATGTCTCGTGTCCCGAATGTTGTCCTGTACTATTTGTGGCCCCGCGGACGAACCATTTGCAGGTCCTCCGGACGGCCGTAGCTCTCAGGCGTGGAGACGGTGCTTTTGATGGATTCGCCGCTCAAGCCTATGGTCCCGGTCGCCGTAAGCGGCGGGCTGTCGGCAGACCTGATCCTGCGCCGCTCGAACCAGATCAGACCAATCGTGCTTGTTACGATCATCATCGCTCCGGTATAGGTGTTTATGCCCGGCACGTCGCCCCACACCAAATAGCCTAGCGCGAAAGCGCCGATGAGCCCGACATATTCGATGGGTGCGAGGATGGAAGCCGGAGCATGCCGATAACCTTCGAACAGTAAATATTGCCCAAATCCGCCGGCGCCCGCCAGAAGCATAATTAGCACAACACTGTTCAAATCCGGCGTAATCCACACCCAGGGCAGCATCGGGGCACAAACCAGTCCGAAGCAGATATTGCTGAACATCATTTGCGCCGTTGATGGTTCGCTCCTGCTGATGGCTCAGAACTGCGCTGACTGCCCAGCAGACTGCGGCGGCGAAGGCCAAGCCAGCTGGAAACAGATCGAAATTTGCCGACGGATTGGCAGCGAGGAGCGCCCCGCAAAAACCAACGATAACCGCCAGGGAGCGTATGATGGTGATCTTTTCTCGCAGGAACAAGGCTGAGAGCACAACCACCACAATAGGGGCAGCGAAGTAAATCGTCGTCAATTCAGCCAGCCCCATGTCACGCGAAGCTGAGTAGTACAGCAGCCATCCGGTAACGATCCATATGACACGGCTAAGGAGCTGCAGTCTTCGAGAGCTCTTTGCGAAGGTTGCGAACGGCGCGCGTTGTCCGCCCACGAAGAGGACGGCAACGATCACCAAGCTCCTGCAGAATAGAATCTGCGGTACCGAATAGTCTTGGACGAGCCATTTGACGATCGCATCCTGCGCTGAAAACAGAAAGTATCCTCCCGCGGTAAAAAGCAGCCCGCGAGAGATGTTATCATTCTGCATGCTTTCTCCATTTCACCCGCACGGCAGGGGCCAATTTACATCAACTATGGCAAGTCTTTTAAATAGTTACAATAAATTTGTACCAACCATGAGCCACTCCAGGACATCGCCGTTTTCGCCTTGGCCGATACACCCGTCAAAGAATTCTTGGTTCGGGAGCTGGCGACCGACGCCTTCGTCGCGGATCAACGCAATGTCATTCTCGTCGGCGGCATTGGACCAGACAAGAGCCACCTGGCTATTGCGATTGCCCGTTCTCTCCTTCGCAACGGAACACGCGGCCGCTTCTTCAATGTTAGCGATCTGGTCAATTGGCTGGAACAATTAATGCCGTCCACCACGTGGATTGGCCGGCGTACTCCTGCGGTTGCTTCGACCGTTGGAAGACGCTTGGACTGGCTTACGCCAAAGATTAAAAACCCGATTTTATCTTCGACCATTCCTCGTTTATCCTCCCCGTGACCTCCCGCGAGAAAGGTGCCATCATATTACCTGTGGCGACGATAGCCTGGGGATCGCGCGCCATCCCCATTGCGGCAAGTTCCTGCTCGTCGATCGTCTTGAACGCATCGCGATTGGAGTGGCCATAGCCGAAGTTCTTAAGAACATAGGCTCCGGTTTCGAGTGAGATCATTCCGTCAATCAAGTCATACGCCTTGTCGGTATTGTTTGACTCACTCGAAAGGGTTAGCCCGCAAATCCAAAGCAGGACTCCTTCGCTCGGCGCAGCATATTTGACCGGCACCCCGTGCGCCATGGTCATCTTGGCGAGATCGGCCCAACTGATGGCCGCGACGATCTCTCCCGAAGCCATTGCCTGCGCGGTCGTTGTCGCGTCGCCCGAAATAATACGCGCGCTCGCACGCAGCCTGCGCAGCATCTCTGCGGTCTTACGCAGCCCTTCCTCGTCGATAGACGTTGTACCCGAAAGAATCATGCCGATCCGCCAAAGATCCGAATGGTTGTCTAGAAGACCGATTCTGCCCTTGTATTTTTCATCCAGAAGCATGCTCCAGGATTCACCCTCCGGCGGAACATCGACGAGATCGGTGCGGTAGGTAAACGAAGTGGAGCCCCAGTCGAACGGCACCATCCAGACGTCGTCGCCGAATTGCTGCCGAATGAGATTCTTCAACGGCCTTACAACCTGCGGCCAGTTCTTGAGGCGTTCGACGGCGATCGGCTGAATGGCTTTCGCCTCAATCCAGCGATTGACGTCATAGGCGCACCTATAGCCGACGTCGAACTTGAAACCAGCCCGAACCTTCTGCAATGCTTCCTCGCCATCATTGACGGGCACCATCACGGGATCTGCTCCGTACTTCTCGCGGTAGTGCATCTGGAGCTCCGGGATGCAATAACCGCCATAGCCGAGAAACACCGCTTCCTGTTCCGCCAAGGCTTTGTGGCTTAGAAACGCTGGTGTAGCCAGGAACGTCGCGCCGGCAGCGAGCCCCTTCAGGAGGACGCGCCTGTTCAATTCAGACAGCAAAAATGAAGGACTGCCATTAGCAACATACTTGTCCACATTTCCCTCCCATCAGCATAGTGTGCACCTCATTGGCCGTTCGCCGTTACCGCGCGTGCGCCGGCGGGCACCCGGTTTCGCGGCAGCGCAAAATCCGCGCGCCGTGATTAGAAGCCGTGCATCATCCTTTGCTATCTTATTTACAATGTTACTGCAATCCCCTTATGATCGGGCTCCCTCGGCTAAGTGGATCACGATGAAGATAGCAACAACAGCGCACGACGACGTTTTCGATTTTGTGGTGGTTGGCGCGGGTTCCGCCGGATGCGTCGTGGCCGCCCGTCTTAGTGAAAATCCGCAGACCCGTGTTTGTCTAATTGAAGCGGGTCCCAGCGATCGTCAGGGCCTGACCAGACTGAAGACCAGCGTGCCTGTCGGCGGTGCCTTCTTCCGCCAGGACAGACGGTTCAACTGGCTCTTCGAGTATGAGGCGGAGCAAAGACTTGGAGGGTTCCCGATCCCCTGTCCGCGCGGGCGACTGCTTGGTGGATCGAGTTCGATTAACGGCATGATTTACGTGCGCGGTCATCCGCGCGACTATGATGGGTGGGCCGCCCTTGGAAATACGGGCTGGTCCTACGATGAGGTCCTGCCGTTCTTCCGAAGCAGCGAGGATTATTGGCGCGGGCAATCAAAGTTCCATGGCGCTGGGGGGCAGCTCAGCGTCTCTCCCCTGCGTGGGTCGCATCGGTTGTCCCGCGCTTTTGTAGAGGCTGCAGAGCAAAACGGCTATCGTCGCAATGACGACTTCAACGGCGCCGAACAGGACGGCTTTGGCCTCTTTGACGTGACCCAGAGAAAAGGGGAACGTTGGAGCTCCGCGCGAGCGTTTCTTCACCCTGCAATGCGGCGGAAGAACCTGCAGGTGATTCCGGAGGCGCTGTGCGAATGTATCGAAATAGAAGGGCAGGTGGCGCGTGCGGTGCGGATTCGCCGCAAGGATAGAGTCTCGAGGATCGTGGCCAAGGCAGAGATAGTGCTCTGCGCCGGTGCAATAGGTTCTCCACAACTGCTTCTGCTCAGCGGAGTTGGCCCGGCCGAGCATCTCGCCAGCATGGGCATCAGCGTTGCACACAACCTTCCCGGGGTTGGGCGCAATCTCCAGGATCACGTCGATTGTACGATGATCTACTCGGACCGCTCGCGCCGCAGCTATTCCGGAACAGCGCTGGGCATCGCGCGCTATGGGGTAGCGACGCTGAGATACCTTTGGGGGCGAAGCGGGGCACTTGCATCCAACATAGTGGAAAGCGGAGGATTCGTCAGAACCCGTCCTCACTTGCCTCAACCCGATGTTCAGTATCACTTCACGCCGCTTGTCTTCGATCGGACGCGCATATTGCCCGACAGTTACGGTTTCAATCTTTACACCTGCGTCCTTCAGCCCAACAGCCGGGGTTGGCTCGAACTGGCGTCACCCGATCCAGCCGCTGCGCCGCGACTGCACGCCAATTTCTTCTCCGACCCAGGCAACAATGATCTTGAAACGATGAAGCGGGGACTGAGAATCGGCCGTCAGATCATCGCTGCCTACGCCCTTTCCCGCTATTGCGGAGCGGAACTGACCCCCGGTCCAGCCGTGCATTCAGATGAGGCGCTGGAGGCCTTCATTAGCAGCGGACCGGGAACCGATTATCATCCGGCCGGCACCTGCAAGATGGGCGTCGATGCGAGGGCTGTCGTCGACCCGCGGCTGCGCGTCCACGGCATTGGCAATTTACGTATTGCCGACGCCTCCATCATGCCCAAGATCGTCAGCGGCAATACGAACGCCCCATGTATTATGATTGGCGAGCAGGCGGCGCATTTCATCAAGACATTCCACAAGAGCTCATAGGTGTCGCGAGAAGATAGAGGGCGATCGGCTGACGAAGAAGTAGTTTGCGGCTCTGTCGCACGTCTATCGCAAGATCCAAGGACAATCATGGAAAACAGCATCTGGGATTACATCATCGTTGGGGGAGGGTCGACCGGATGTGTTCTCGCAGCGCGCCTGTCCGGGCTCCCTGGCAATCGAGTGATGCTGATCGAGGCCGGAATTGACACCCCTCCTGGAAACGAGCCGGCTGACATTCTGGACCCTTTTTATGTCGCTGCCTACAATCGAGCCTATCAGTGGCCGGACCTGAAAGTATGCTTCTCAGACCGCGGGGATGGCACTCGGCGCGCGATGTATTTTGAGCAAGCGCGCGTCCTAGGTGGCGGATCCAGCATTAATTCGACCATAGGCCTGCGCGGGCATCCCAGCGACTTCGAGAAATGGGCAGAGATCGCTGGCCCAGAGTGGAGTTGGAATGCAGTCGCGCCATTTTATGCGAAACTGGAACACGATCTCGATTTTCAGGACGAATGCCATGGTCACACAGGGCCCATCCCCATCCGGCGGCATCCACGCGAAAAATGGCCTCCCTATTGCAAGGCGATCGAGGCGGCGCTGATTGAACAACGGTTCAAGTATATTCCAGACGCAAATCGGGCACCTCCCGCCGAAGGATTTTGCCCCACACCTATGACGAGTTATTCCGACAGGCGCGTCTCGGCATCGGCCGGGTACCTTACGGCGGACGTGAGGAAGCGGCCGAACCTCCGAATTCTTCCTAACGCTTTGGCAACGAGGTTGATCTTCAAGGGGCCAGCCGTAATAGGTGTGGAAGTCGAGACGCGAAGTGGCACTGCGTCCTTCGGCGCTCGAGAGACGATCATTAGCTGTGGCGCAATCCACAGTCCTGCGCTCCTGATGAGGGCTGGCATCGGACCGGCTGCGCATCTTTCCAGCTTGGGAATCGGGGTAAAAGCAAATCTCCCAGGAGTAGGCCAGAATCTCGCTGACCATCCAGTTGTAGCGCTCGCAGCATTGTTAAGTAAGGGCGGCAGACAAGATCCGCTAATCAAGTCGCACGCCAATCTGGGCTTAAGATACTCTTCGCATCTGCAAGGATGCGACCCGTTAGACATGTATCTGGTGGTCAGCAATAAAACGAGTTGGCACAGCCTCGCGCGCCGGATTGGATATCTCGGCGTCCTCCTGCAACAGCCATTGTCACGTGGGCATGTGGAGTTGGTGACTACAAACCCAAGGGAGGAGCCGTGCGTTGCATTCAACATGCTTTCCGACGAACGTGATCTTGCCCGCATGGAAGCGGGTCTCAGGCTAGCCTATCTCCTTAATCAAGGTCCTGAAGTGAGAAAGGTCGTCCAGGAGGTTTTTCTCGCGACCTTCTCGGAACGGATCCAAAACTTCAACAGGATGAGTAGTTTCAATGCGCTGCGATCTTGGATTGCGGTGCAGGCGCTGGATGCACTTCCGAAGCTTAGGCCGTGGATGATCAGAAACATAGTTGCGCCAGGTGCTACTGCCGAGATCTTGCTTGCTGGACGGTCGGACGGGCTGCAGGGGTGGCTTCGCGATAATGTGGCAGGTTTCTATCATGTGGCCGGCACCTGTAGGCTGGGTAGAAGGGATGATCAAGGCGCAGTCGTGGACGCTGTGGGAAAAGTCCATGGGATCGACGGATTGCGAGTCGCTGACAATTCGCTGATGCCAGTTATCGTGAAGAGCCACGCCAACCTGACGGCCATGATGATAGGAGAAAAGATTGCGCACGCGATTAATGTGGGGCAGTAGGGATGTTCATCCGCGGCCCCTGCGGGATGCTGGCTCCCGCTTTGCTTCGGTGCAAATGGGCCCTATTTCATGTTAGAGCCGCATGCGGGTCGACGCCTAACGCGGTACGATGTGTCTGCAAGGGTTCTCTGCATACGTCGCGTTGCAGGGATCTGCGACCTCATGCAACGCAATATCTAACCAGAACACGCTCTGACGGACACCTTCTAACATTATTCTATACCTTGGTAGGGTAAGTAAAATATCCGATAGTTGTCGGGGCGCCATGGTGGCAAGCGAGAGGGAGGTGCGCTGATCTGGACCTGTGGTCTGGTATTGTCGAGCGAGCCGTCGGAACATGTTGTTGCCTGCGATCTGCTTTAGCCTCATGGTGCTTACGACAGCTTCGCCTCCGGACCAAGGCAGGGCGTCAGGCCGACATCGCGCGTGCTGAATACAGCCAAAACCCGACTGCGGAGGTCGTCACTCGATGCTCGCGCCATCCCATCCTCCTGCCAAAACACGGAGGTATGGAATCATCAAAACATCAAAAAGGGATTCCCAATCCCGCTTCCGAATCCTTCGGATTTGCTCTAACGCCATCCCCTCGGATTGAGCTCTCTATGCCTGTTCAGGATGGATGCCTGGAACGTCCCGATCGTCAGCAGATGGAACGAGCAGAACAGACGGAGAGCCGGGTTCAGAGTCAGCTGGCAGGACAAGTCCTCATCACCGCGTCAAGCGCAATGGGCAATCACCGACTTACCTTGCCGATGCCCAGCGGTTCGAAGGGTGGCCACCTTGCTCGCCCGGCTGAACCATGCACTGTTGATAACAGTTACCCTACCCTGATGAGGATTTTCTTCGCAAATCAGAGTATCCCGCTCGTGCGAAGGAATGTGAGTTTCGAGCCTTCCCGATGCCTATCAGTCAGAATTAGAAGTTCCTCTTTGTTCCCAGCCTTCAGTGCGTTGATCATCAGGTGATGCTCCTCCATGCTGCGCTGGCGGTCCACGTTGCTGCTGTTTGCAAGATAGCGAACGCCTCGTGCCCGGCGGGCAGTGTCCAGGATAGCGGCTGTCAAAAAACTGTTGTCGCAGAGAGCGAAAATCTTTGTGTGAAACATAAAGTTTGTTCGGTATATTTTGGAGAGGTCTGCGCTTTCGACCGCCCGGTCATGCTCTTTCTGAATATTTTCGATCTGATGGAGGTGTTGGGCATCGATCTCCTTCGGGATCAGTTCGATCGCCTTCGTTTCCAAAAGCTCACGCAGAAGATAGAGTTTCTGGACGTCGGGAATGGAATAGCTGCTGACGAATGCTCCCCGGTTCGGGATGCGCGTGACGAGTCCCATTTTCTCGAGTTCGATGAGCGCTTGCCGCACGACGTGACGGGTGGTCGTAAACCGGCCGATTATATCGTCTTCGACGAGCCGCTCTCGAGGCAATAGGCGGCCCAGTACAATATCTTCCTCCAAAATGGCAGCCACGCTTTCGTGTGAAACGGTCTGTGCCCTTCTGACCTCTGCAGCGTCCATGCGGTTGATTCCCAAAAGCTAAATACGATTGGCCTTCAATATCACAATGCCAACTATCACAGTATCAATTTAATTATCAATAATTTTATTGACAAAAATATCGATAATATGGCCATATACCTCTATTCAGCAGAGACGCTGATAGAGGACATTCAGATCTGGGAGGATCATCGTGAAGATTTCGAGGCTTTTTGCGGGAGCTGTTCTTGCTCTATTGACAACGCCATTGAGCGCGGCGGAGCTGCCCGATTACTACCCCTCGGACTACTCGGCGCTCATCGAGGCATCGCGCACCGAAAGCGGGCTTGTCGTGTACTCGAATATGGCGGAAAACAACTGGCAGGACGTTCTTGCGGGCTTCCGGGCGCAATATCCTTGGATCAAAGTGGAAACGCTCGATCTTGGCTCCGGCACGGTTCATACGCGCTGGGAAGCGGAGGCAGGCAGCGGTTCGCGTACGGCCGACGTTCTGATTTCAGGCGCAAACGATCGGTGGGCGAGCTACGGTAAAGACGGCAGAATGATGGACTACAAGAGCCCCGAGCTTTCGAAGCTGCCGGACTTTGCCGATCCCAAGCCTGGCGTCTATGCGCTTTCCGCGGACCCCCTGATAATCGCCTACAATAAAGCGCTGCTGACAAGCGAGCGCCCGACGGGTTTTGCATCCTTGGCCAAACTCACTGCAGCAGACCCAAGCTCCTATACAGGGCGCATTACGACATATGATGCTGCCCGAAACTCCTTTGGTCTTGCTGCCTGGTGGGCTTTCCTGAATGCCAAAGGCGACGAAGGTTGGGATACGCTGCGCAAGCTTGGCCCGTCTATTCGCGGCGAGGTTTCCGGCGGGGCAATGAACGAGAAAATCTCCACGGGTGAATATATCGCTGGCATCATGGTCTCGGGCATCACCCTGTTCCCGCGCCTTGACAAGCCAGGCGGTGAAATTCTCGGCTATTCGTTCCCCGACGACGGCACCACCATGATTCTGCGTGGTATGGCTATTCCGAAAGAAGCGGCAAATCCCAACTCAGCCAAACTCTTTGTGGATTATCTGCTCAGCAACAAGGGACAGACGGAAATCGGCAAAGGCGGTCTCACTCCGCTTCGGGACGACGTTGCCGAGACCGATGTTCGCTTTACCTATCAGGGCATCGTTGATCAGGTTGGCAAAGAAAACATCATCATCGCCGGCTTTGACGAAGCGCTCCTGGATCAGGCAGCGAGTTTCGCCGCTAAATTCACCGCAGCGATGTCCGGCAAGTAGGCTGAGCGGCGGTGGTTCGTGCGCACGGAGTGCCGCCGTCAGCCGCCACACGGAAACGTCATCCAAAATCAGAAATCTACTGCCGATCCGGCAGAGGGAGACAGAAATGACTGACGTCACGAACGAGGTGTCGGCGCCGCCGCTCTTCGACCGCTCGCGGCTTATTTTCTGGACCGTGGCGGTTCTCACCACAATCGTGGTGGCTGGTCCTTTGGTCCCGATTGCGATCCAGGCATTTCTCGATCGCCCTTTGTACGAGGTCGGGGGTGCCATTACCGGCGCCAACTTTATGCGCCTCGCTACGGAAGCGCATATGGGCACGATCATGCTCAATACGCTTTATTTTGCACTGCTGACGATGATCGCCGCTCAAATTTTCGGCTCCATAATGGCCGTTGTCATCGGCCGGACGAATTTGCCCGGCCGCAAATGGATCGGGGAACTGCTGATCTGGCCACTCTTCGTCTCAAATCTGGTGATCGCCTTCGGCTGGTTCACCATGTATGGGCCGTCGGGCTACATCACGCTTGCCATTCGCGCATGGTTCGGAATTACGCCATGGAACCTATACACCCTGACCGGGATGGGCATCGTCGCCGGTCTCAGTCAAGCGCCGCTTGCCTATCTGATGTGTATTGCCGCCGTCAACAAAGCCGATGCCCAGCTTGAGGATGCGGCTCGCTCCGTCGGCGCTGGTCCCATCCGCGCCTTGTGGAGCGTCACCGTTCCGGCCATGCGTCCAGCAATGATCTATTCGGCAACGCTCAACTTCGTCGTCGGCATCGAGATGCTTGCCATTCCGCTTGTTTTCGGCGGGCCAAGCGGCATTCACACCGTGACGACGTTCTTGTACGACCAAGGCATCAACGCCGCCGTCAAGTCCGACTATGGCATCGTCGGGGCGGCGGCGCTCGTTCTCCTCATCATTGTCGGGCTGTTGGTCTGGCTCCAAGGTCAATTGACGAAGGAGACAGGTCGATTCGTCACCGTCCGCGGCAAGGCGTCCAGACCGTCCACAATCGACCTTGGAGGATGGCGATGGGTCGCCTTTGTCGTGGTTTTCGCATACGTCCTTTTTACCATTCTCGCCGTCTTCGGCGGAATCTTCATGCGGGCCAGCGTCTCGTTTCTCACGCCACTGGTGCCGTTTTGGAAGCTGCTTACCCTTTCGAATTTTGAGACAGTGCTGAGCCAGCCGAATTATGTCCGATCGATCGTCAATTCAGTCATCATCTCGCTTATAGGCGGGGTGATCGGCACGGCAGTCGTCGCAATCATCGCTCTCGTAGCCAAGCGTTCCGAGTTCCGCTTCAGCCGCGCGCTGGAATATATCGCGCTGTTTCCGCGCGCGCTTCCTGGGATCATTGCAGGTCTTGGCTTCTTCTACGCGGTCGTCTGGATCCCGGGCCTCGACCTTCTTAGGGGCACAATCTGGATCCTCATCCTGGCTTTTGTTCTGCGTTATATCCCAGTCGGCTTCGGTGCGATCGCGCCAGCCCTTGCTCAGATTGGCGAGGAACTCGACCGGGCCTCACGTATCTCAGGCGCAGACTGGTGGACGACAGTAACGCGCATTATTCTGCCGTTGCTCAAGCCTGCGCTGTTCTCCAGTTTCGCGCTGCTCTTCATCCACTTCTTCAAGGAGTATGTGACAGCGGTTTTCCTCTATCAGCCCGGCTCCGAGATTATCGGAACGACCATGCTCCAGCTTTACGCGCAGGGCGATAACGGACCGGTCTCTGCTCTCGCCACCATCCAGGTTGTTATTACGGGTGTCTTCGTCTTTCTGGCACGCCGCGTTATGGGAGCCAAAATCTATGGCTGATCTTATTCTCGAAAATCTCACGATCAAATACGGCGGGTATCTGGCCGTTGACAACATAAACCTCAGTGTTCCATCCGGCGAATTCCTCACCCTGCTTGGTCCATCCGGCTGCGGCAAATCTACAACACTGTTCGCCATCGCCGGACTGAATCACGCCACGTCTGGCTCCATTCGCATGGGCGAGCGCACATTGTTCGACGGCAAGAATGGAGTGGCAATGGCTGCCGAGCATCGAAACATAGGACTGGTGTTCCAAAGCTACGCGCTCTGGCCACACATGACGGTCGCTGATAATCTGGCCTTCCCGTTGAAACTGCGCCGGATCGGCAAGAAGGAGCAGGAGGAGCGCATCAAAGACTCGCTTCACCTCGTCGAAATGGACAAATATGCCGACCGCTATCCGTTCGAACTTTCGGGCGGACAGCAGCAGCGTGTGGCGCTTGCGCGCGCACTTGTTTATCAACCCGCACTGCTCTTGCTGGATGAGCCGCTATCCAATCTTGACGCGAAGCTACGAGAGCGCGCCCGGGTCTGGTTGCGCGAATTGCAGGAGCGTTTAAGGGTCACAACCATCTATGTCACCCACGATCAGTCTGAGGCCTTGGCCGTATCGGACCGTATTGCGGTTATGGATTTCGGCCGTATCCGGCAACTGGGAAAACCGTCGCAAATCTACGAGACGCCCGTAGACGCCTTCGTAGCTGACTTTATCGGTTCGTCAAACTTCCTGAAAGGCAAGATCGTGGCCCGGGGGCGGGATTGGAGTGACGTACGCCTCGATGACAACACGATCATCCGTGTGGGCATGGGCGCGAGTGCGTCCGATGACGTCGTGGTCGCCGTGAGGCCCGAGAAGCTCAAGATCGCCGACTCTCCAGGCCAAAACGTCATATCTGTTTCTGTCCACGGCAGTTCCTACCTCGGTTCGGTGTTTGAGTACGAATTGACCGGGCCGGGAGGCGAATACCGCATACAGACCAGTTCCGCCCTGCCTTCGAAGAATGCCTTGGTCTACATTCCCGCTGAAGCAGCCCGGATCTTCCCCGCTGATTCCCTAATGAGAAAGTGAGCCGCTGACGATGTTCATGCGTAGCAAACTGTTCGTGCCGGGATCACGTCCTGAATTGTTCCCGAAGGCGCTTTCAAGCGGGGCCGACGCAATCTCGATCGATATCGAGGATGCGGTCGATGAGGCCCGAAAGTCAGAAGCAAGGGCCACTGTGGCAGCGTTCCTGCAGGGTCTGGGCAATACCGGCAGACGGCCGCTCATCATCGTCCGGGTGAATGGGCCGACCACCGCACATTTCATGGCCGACATACAGGCGGTCCTTACAGGATCGGTCGATCTTATCAATTTGCCAATGATAGACGATGCAGACGGCGTAAGGCAGTCACTGAGCCTGATTGAACAGTACGAGAGCCAGGCCGATATTTCACTTCGCGTTCCGGTTATGGTCAATATTGAAACGCCGCGCGCACTCGCGAATGCGGCCGCGATCGCTGCCGCAGATCCACGTGTCGCCGGATTGCAGATCGGTTTCGCCGATCTTCTCGAACCGCTCGGTATTGCGCGTTACAATCCGCCAGCCATCCAGCAGATACAGCTTCAGATACGGTTAGCCGCTGCATCCGCTGGAAAGTGGACTTATGATTCAGCCTATTCGAATATCGCCGACAAGGATGGTTTGGTTGCTGAAGCGCAGGCGTCCCGGAAACTTGGGTTGCTGGGCAAGAGCTGCATCCATCCTTCTCAGGTACCACTTGTCAACGAGGCGTTCAGGCTGAGCGACGACGAGATAGCGCATGCTGCACGGGTCGTTGCCGCTGCTGAGGAAGCAAAATCCAAGGGCGTGGGAGCGTTCACCGTGGACGGAAAAATGGTCGATGCGCCGTTTATCCGGCGGGCAGAGGCGGTCATCGCTCTCGCCCGCAATCTCAAACTTGTGGACGAGGAAAGAGGATAGCATGAACGAGCCACCGCTCAAGAAACGCAACTATGACCCGGATGCCACAGGACCGCTTGCTGGCATGCGCATTCTTGACATGTCTCGGCTTTTTGCCGGCAATGTCCTGACCCAGATCCTTGGAGATTTCGGGGCGGAGGTGATCAAGCTGGAGTCTCTCGATGGCGACACTCTGCGGGCCTGGAAAACCGAGGGCGTCGATACCCATTGGAAGGTCTACTCCCGCAATAAGAAGAGCATCTGTCTGAACCAGCGAGATTCGCGGGCTGTCGAACTCATCCGCAAACTGGTTCCGTCCGCCGGTGTCTTCATTGAAAGCTTTCGACCAGGTGTCCTGGAGGCGATGGGTCTCTCGCCCGAAGGGCTTCTTGAGATCAATCCAAGGCTTGTTATTGTGCGAATATCGGGTTGGGGGCAGGACGGCCCCTATAGCCAGAGACCGGGCTTCGGCACCACCATTGAGGGAATATCCGGCTTTGCCGCCATCAACGGATTCGCGGATCGCGAACCGGTGCTACCGCCGATGTACCTTGCAGATGGCGTTGCCGGCATTTACGGCGCTACAGCGGTGATGATCGCGCTTCGCGCCGCAGAGCAGGCAGGCGGTAAGGGGCAGGTTATCGACTTGCCGCTTCTCGATCCGCTTTTTTCAATCCTCAGCCCGCAGGCCGCGAATTATCGCCTGACTGGCAAGCAAAAGCCGCGTACTGGAAGCCGCTCGACCAATTCCGCGCCTCGCAATGCCTATCAATGCAAAGATGGACTCTATGTGTCGCTTTCGGCTTCCATTCAGAAGATGTCCGAGCGACTCTTTCGGGTAATAGATCGTCCCGACCTCATTCAGGATCCCAAATTCAGCACGAATGCAGGACGAGTTAAACATGCCGATGAACTCGATTTCATCATCGGCACTTTTATTGCGCAACGCACGCAGGCAGAAAATGTCGCCTTCTTCGAGAAGAATGATGTGACGATCGGGCCGATATATGAAACGTCCCAAATCCTGAGCGATCCCCATTTCATAGAACGTGAAATTCTCGCGGACTACCCAGACAAGGAGATGGGAAGCCTGCCTATGCATCACGTAGTGCCCAGGCTGGTCGCCACTCCCGGGACAATCAGAACGCCGGCTCCCTATCTGGGGGAGCATAACCGCTCCGTCCTCGCTGAAATTGGTGTGGATGATGCGGCGTACGAGCTTTTTCTTGCAGAGGGACTGGCGAAGGAGGCCTGCTTTCAGGGGCAACTCCCTGATGTTTCCCGAAGGGAGGGATAGATGACGACGGGCTTTCGAATTAGACAAAGCTGGCCGCGCGTCGCGCGGGAACTGATTGAAGCCTACCGCGTCCTTCCCGTCGCCAATGTATCTGACAGCATGTCACGCATGACCGCTGGTGGTCCCCACCTGCGCCCTATGCACCGCGATGGTATACTCGCCGGACCTGCGCTGACGGTAAAAACGCGGCCAGGTGACAACCTGATGATTCATAAGGCGATCGATATTGCAGAAAAGGGCGATGTCATCGTCGTCGACGGGGCGGGACATATGATCAACGCCTTGATGGGCGAACTAATGCTTGCCCATGCGATCAAACGAGGTGTGGCTGGTTTCATTATCTTTGGAGCCATCCGGGATGCGGCGGCGATCCGCAGCAGAAACTTGCCGCTTTACGCCTGCGGTGTCACGCATCGCGGACCCTATCGCGTCGGACCGGGGGAAATCGGCTACCCGGTTGCGATCGATGGCATGGTAATCGAGTCGGGCGATCTTATGCTCGGCGATGGAGATGGCGTGGTTTGCGTTTCGCAACTCTCTGCAGCGAGCGTTTTAAAAGCTGCCCAGGCGAAGCATGTGGCCGAGATCAGGCAGATGGCCGAGACAGAAGACGGTTCTCTCGACCGGCGTTGGATCGATAAGGAACTCGCTCGACTCGGTTGCGTCTTTGACGGCGAATAATCTTTCAAGGAGGATTAAATGATGATGCAGGTAACCAAGCGGAGCTTCATGGGCGTTCTGGCAGGCGGAACTGTGGCGCTTCAAACCCGAACGGTGTTCGGGACCGAGATCGCGGTACCAAATTCGGCTGGCAGCGCGATGCCGAAATTCACGGCGCCTGCTGGCTCTGCGGACTGCCATTTTCATATCCTTGACAACCGCTTTGCGCCTGCGGATGCAAAGAAGCAGGAAGGTATGACGGTGCGTGACTATACATTGCTGCAGCAACGGATCGGTACGGCGCGGGCCGTGGCCGTGCAGCCGAAATTTCATGGCACCGACCCCGCCTGCCTGTTGGATGCAATCAATGTCTTGGGTAAAAATGCTCGCGGTATTGCTGTAGTCACCCCTGATATAACCGACGCTGAACTGCAGCGGCTCAATGACGGCCGTGTCAGGGGGTTGCGGTTCAGCGTATGGAATCCGAAGGATGCCGTAGTCTCGATCGATATGATCGAACCATTGGCAAGCAGGATCGGGCCGCTTGGCTGGCACGTTCAGCTTCACGCATCTGCCGATCAAATCGTTGAACACGCAGAGATGCTCAAGAGGCTGTCTTGCCCCGTCGTCTTCGACCATATGGGACGCTTGCCGTCGGAAAGTGGTGCGGAGCACCCCGCCTTTGCGGTTATTGGTAACCTGCTCGACGGCAACAAGGCCTGGGTGAAGCTGTCAGGTGCTTACCTCAATTCAGCAGTCGGTGGACCTGATTATCCGGACGCAACGCGGATTGCGCAGGCATTCGTGGACCGAAAAACCGACCGCCTGGTATGGGGAAGCGACTGGCCCCATACGACTGAAAAACATAAGCCGGATGACGCCGCCTTATTCGATCTGCTTTCAGTGTGGACGCAGACGGAAACTGCGCGTAAAGCCGTTCTGGTGGATAACCCTGTGGCACTCTATCGATTTGCTTAGGGCCGGATGGCGTAATTTCAGCGCCGTGCACAGGCTGTATCAATTGAAGCCCTTCGCTTACGTGGGGTAGTTTAGGCCATATGCCCCGACGCTGGTTTGGTGGTGTTCGGACGGCGGCAGATCGTCTCGATGGCGTTCTTTTTTCATCAACGTGGTGACGTGAAGACGCCCGGTGACAAGCCCTTCTGCCTTCAAGAGCCCCTGCAACATGCGGGCTTCCGGCGAATGGATAGTCGAGGTGCAACTCGTCGATCCGCCGCATCAGGATGAGATCGCCATCGGAGGCAGGACGAGGCAGATAATAGACGCTGCCACGGCTGAAGCCGAGAAGCTTCGCCTGGCGCACGACGAACAATTTGTGCGAGCAATTGATCATTTCTTTCCGCCCGGCAATCCGGCTTTGCCGAGCGACCGGATGAAAAATCGCTCTCCTGCGTCAGTTCTCCAATATTGGTGTGAAGCGTTTTCACATCGACAAGAGGTGCCGACGGTTTCGTCCTGGCTTCACCACCAAAACGTCTTTCGCCCTCTCAAGGAGTTGGGTCTTTCCACTGATTGATCTGATTGGCGTGCACGTCGAACTGCTGGGATAATTTCATCAGCGTCTGCTCGCCCCTGATGGCGGCAAGCGCCACCTTCGCCTGGAAAGCCGAGGTGTGACTCCGACGCGGTCGTCCCCGTCATGCTCTCTCCTGTTTCCCACATCTAAGCCAAAGTCAGGCAGAAATTCCACTTATCCCCGCTGTACAATTTTCCCGAGCCACGTCTGTCTCATTGCACCCGCGCTGAGACATCAAGGGTGCAGCGCTGCTCATTTTTTGCTTTAGCAGCAGACTGGGCCGCACGTTGTCAGAACGTCTTGATTCGCCCGCACAAGATTAGCGGCGTCGGCAATGCTGCGCCAAGCCCGCTGCTATCACCGATCTTCGACTTCGGTCATTCCCGAGATCGACAGCCCAGGTCATCTGCCGCCACGATCGCTTTCCAGCGTTCCGAAACAGCTGTCGTAATTGCTCGCCTTCCGCTCATAAGGCTGCGGTCCGTGGCGACCAACTTACCCCGCGCCGGACGGCAAAATCTTTCTGCCACCGCATCGAGCAATACGTCGGCACGTGCTGATCATCGCCACATAGGTCAGGTGCATCAACGTTAACCGGAAACCGGCGGTACGAAGACGTGCAAGCAGTGCCAGGCCAAAATCGCGCGACCCAAATGACGGTTGACACAAAGAAGGATTCGCCGTAGGTTATTAATGGTCTTGTATAGCTTAGTGAAAATTTGACTCTGTGTAAGGCATCAATCAATGACCGATATTAAAGTCCGAAAGTTCCAGGCCACCATCGAAGAAATCCACCATGAGGGCGGTCCGAAGCCCGGCAAACCTTTGCTTCGTGCATCGTCGCACCCGTCATCGCAAATCCATATGCGGGACGGTATGAGCCAGACATCGAACCGATGATGAAGTTGCTTGAACCACTCGGTTTAGAAATGTCAGGCCGGCTGATCGATGCGCTCGGAGGCGACCCGAAGCTTGTAACCAGCTACGGCAAGGCTTCCATCGTAGGAACTGCCGGAGAAGTGGAGCATGGTGCACTTTGGCACGTGCCGGGCGGTTACACAATGCGCGCTGCTTGGTGAAGCGAAGGCTATCGTGCCGTCATCGAAAAAGGTCGGTCCGATGGGTGTAGCAATCGATGTGCCTGTCACGCACAAGGACGCGTCCTACGTTCGTAGTCATTTTGATGCGGTAGAAGTCCGCGTGCCGGACGCACCTCGGGCGGACGAGCTTGTCTTTGTCCTGGTGATGACAACCGGTGGTCGTATCCACGAGCGCGTGGGGGGCCTTAAGAAGAGTGAAATCAAGGACGAAGACGGCCTTCGCTAACATTGCAAACCAACCACTGGAGAGACAGCGTGGAAGAATTAGAAATCCGTCGCATCAATACATTCATCGAGGACCGTGTTTTCGAGAACGGAAAGAAGCTGGAAACGCCTGTGAGGATCGTCGTTGCGGTGGCAGTAATCAAAAATCCATGGGCCGGTCGTGGATTTGTAGAGGACCTCACACCCGAAATCGACGCTCACGCTCCGGTACTCGGTAACATTCTTGCTCGGCGCGTGCTTGAGTTGGTCGGTGGAAAGGATAAAATCGAAGCCTTCGGCAAGGGCGCGATGGTCGGCCTTGGTGGCGAACTCGAACACGCGGCTGGCCTTGTGCACACGCTGAAGTTTGGAAATCCGTATCGTGAGATGTCGGGTGGGATGCGGCTGTTGCGCTCATGCGACAAGCGCGGTGGGCCGGGGAGCGGAATCGATCTGCCGCTCCAGCACATTAACAGCGACGACGCGCGAGGGCATTATCAAAATTTCACGATCGTCATTTCTGATGCTCCCGCGGACGATGAAATTTTGGTTTGCCTGTCTGGCTCTACCGGTGGCCGAAGCCATCCGCGGATCGGGACACGCAAGGCGGATGAGAAACAATTGGGTCAGACTTACCTAGGGGAGCCTGTTCACCAGGATTGATGCCCACTTGTTCGCGGGTGCGCGGAGAAGGACTGGCTGCACCCTTTGCGGCCGATCTGCGCGCCGGCCGGAATCTAGCAAAGGCGCTCGGGATGACTCATCGCTTTGACGTGGTTGTGGTTGGGGGCGGTCATAATGGTCTCGTCGCTGCTCATTATTTGAAGCAAGCTGGCCTCGATGTTATTGTACTTGAGCGGCGCGGCCTTGTCGGTGGCCCCTGTGGCGCTGTCGAATATTTCCCCGGTTATCGCGCCGCGATTACCAACTCGCCAGGCTCATTGGAGCCGAAGATCGTCCAGGATATGAGGTTGAAGGAGCATGGTCTTTCGTTCATAGCGCCCAATCCCTCCCTGGTCATGCCATTTCCGAATGGCAGGCGATTCGTTGCGTGGCGTGAAAAGGAGAGAGTACTAGAAAGCATTCGGTCCTTCTCGACGAAGGACGGCGACGGATACTTCAGGTTTTTCGATCAATTCACCACACTTGCCAACAAACTTGGGATTTCACTGTTTAAGCGTCCACCGCACTTGAAGGAACTCACAGCACAGCTGGAGACTGCAGAAGACGAGACACTTTTCGGCAAAATTGTGTTTGGAAGCATCCGCGACCTACTCGATGAGCACATTGACTCTAGCGAGCTCAAAGCGTCGATCGCGATGCTCAGCATCATGTCGTCGATGGCTGGGCCATCGACGCCTGGTACTCCCTTCATGCTCATGCAAAGACCGCTGTCGCTGGCCTCGATGCACACTGAAGACGGATATGATCCGCGCAAGCAGCCGCTGCGGGGATCCACAGGGCTGCCAAGAGGTGGCATGGGCAGCATACCGGAGTCAATGCAGCGCTCATTGACGGCAAATGGCGTCAAGATCCGGTGTAACGCGGCCGTTACCAGAATAATGGTCGGTAAAGCCGGTGTTTCCGGAGTCATCCTGGAGGATGGGGAAGTCATCGAAAGCAAGGTGGTGGTTTCGAACCTGAATCCGAAGACCACCCTGCTGTCTCTTCTGGACGAAGAAGTGCTGGAGCCCTCGATAAGGACCTCTGTTGGAGCGATTCCTATGCGCGGTTCGGCGTTCAAGATCGGTCTGGCGCTGGATGGGCTCCCTCGGTTCAAGGTCGCAAGGACCGACGAAGAGGCAGAGCAATTTGCGCGGTGTCAGTTCCGTATCGCGCCTTCGATGGATTACATGGATGAGGCCTACGAAGATGCCCGACGCGGTCAACCGTCCTTGAAGCCAATGTTCTGGGGCTTGACGCCTTCGGCGACTGATCCTTCCTTGGCCCCGCCGGGCAAGCATGTGATGAGCATCAACATCTTCCATGCGCCATATCGACTGTCCAACGCAGATTGGGACCAGAAAAAGCATGTATTTGGTGATCACTGCATTGACGTCCTGAGTGAATACATTCCGAACCTCAAGAGCATAATAACGGACAGGCGGTTCTGGAGTCCAAAGGATCTGGAGCGGGAGTATGGTCTTCTCGAAGGCAATATCACGCATGGCGACATGTTACCCTCGAAAATGTTCTCGCTTCGGCCGTTTACCGGTTATGGAAGCTACGGCACGCCTGTCAAAGGCTTGTATCTTTGTGGTTCGGGAGTCTGGCCGGGGGGCTATGTGTCAGGCATTCCGGGCCACAACGCCAGCGAGCGCATAGTGGCCGATTACCACAAAGGGCTCTTCAAGTCCGACGGACCACCCGAAGTCTTGGTGGCGCTTTGACCCTGTCGCATTCGCTGTAGGTACAGCAAACCGCCGGGCGCGTGTCGGCAGATTGTAGCAATGGTCGGGAGGACCGCAGCGTGAGAAATTTTCACTTTCCAGGACGGTCCACCGAATATGGCCTGAACGGCATGGTGGCGACATCGTCTCCGCCCGCATCGCTTGCAGCGCTGGATGTTTTACGGTCGGGCGGCAACGCGGTTGATGCGGCGATCGTTGCTTCCGCTGTCCTGTGCGTCTCAGAACCGCATATGACGGGCATCGGTGGCGACTGCTTTGCAATGGTTGGGTTCGCTGACGGCTCTGTCGTCGGCTTGAATGGGTCAGGTCGCTCGGCAAGGCGCATGAATCTTGGCGTGTTGCAGCGGCTCGGACTGCAATTGATCCCCGACGACAGCGTCCACGCCATCACCGTGCCAGGGGCGATAGATGCTTGGGCGAAACTCCTCGATCGGTTCGGGACCATAAGCCTCGGAGACGCACTGCGGCCTGCTATCACGCTTGCGCGTGAGGGGGTGCCGGTCAGTCCGCGGGTCGCGCTTGACTGGGGTGGCGAGGTGAAGCGTCTTTCCAGGGATGAATGCGCCCGGCTCGCCTATCTCCCGGGAGGCCGGGCTCCGCGCGAGGGCGAGATCATGCGCTACGACGCCTTGGCCAACGGTCTGGAAACCATAGCGTGCCAGGGGCGGGATGCATTCTACCTTGGAGAGATCGCCGAGGAGATCGTTGCCCACCTGCAGGGGATGGGTGGTCTTCTCTCTATGGAGGACTTCGCGGCGACACAAGCTACCTGGACAGATGCGATATCGACGGAATTCGAAGGCAGCGAAATCCTTGAAATGCCTCCAAACGGCCAAGGCGTGACCGCCTTGCTTGCGCTGAACATCCTCAAGCGGTTCGATATGAAGCGCTTCGCGCCGGATAGTGTCGATCGTTTCCACCTTCAAGCCGAGGCAATGAAGGCCGCATTCGTTTACAGAAATGCGTGCATTGCCGATCCCGACGTCGCAGAGATTGACCTTCCGAACCTGCTCTCCGATGACCTCGCGGATATGCTTGCCGGTAAGATTTCAATCCATGCCTGTATGGATGTGGGCAAATTGGAGGTCCCCCATCATGGGAGTGACACCGTCTATCTCTGCGTGGTTGACAAGAATCGGACCGCCGTCTCGTTCATAAACTCGGTGTATGGCTATTGGGGCTCGGGGATCGTCACCCCGAAATCGGGGATCGCATTGCATAATCGCGCTGCCGGGTTCGCCGTTCAGCCCGGCCATCCGAATTGCGTTGGTCCTTCAAAGCGCCCATTCCATACTATCATTCCGGCCATGATGCGGACCAATGGCCGGGTGGCCATGCCGTTCGGCGTTATGGGGGCTGACTATCAGCCAATGGGGCACGTCCAAGTCCTCCTCAACAGGCTCACCTACGGAATGGATCCGCAGCAAAGCATAGATTGGCCGCGGTTGTTTCACGAGCGAAGTACCGGACGTCTGGAGGTGGAGGAAGCAATGCCCCGTAGGGTTGTCGAAGGCCTTATCGGACGGGGACATGCCGTGGCGAAACGAATGTGCCCGCTGGGCGGCGCTCAACTCATTGCTATCGATCATCTTTCCGGAATGCTGAGCGGCGGATCCGATACGCGCAAGGACGGCATGGCCCTGGCGTATTGACCGACCACCCTTCCGCCCGATGGCGCATAGATGAATTTAACGCTGTCGCCGTGTTCCGCGGCTTGACAAAACTTTTACACACATTCTTAAATAGATCTAGGGTTACTCAAATTTCGCTCTCTGATGCATGCCGCCAGAGGAACGTCTGATACATCCGGGGATTTGTGATTTGCGCGAAAAAATTTCCAACGCTCTTTGGCCCTTCGGCTCGCTCCTCGCGATCCTGATTATATGGCAATTGGCGGTCAATTTTTTCGATATTCCGAAATACCTGTTGCCCTCGCCGCTTTCCGTCTTTCAAGCGATCATCACGCACCACAAGATTCTCCTGTTCCACACCTCGGTGACGCTGTGGGAATGCGTCCTTGCTTTCACCATCTGTCTGGCCGTCGGGATTCCCATGGCGATGGCGATCGCTTCAAGCTATTGGCTTGAAAAGGCAGTCTACCCGCTGCTCGTCATCAGCCAGGCGGTTCCGAAGATTGCGATTGCGCCTCTGCTGCTTGTGTGGGTGGGGTTTGGAATAGAGACGAAAGTGCTCGTCGCGGTTCTCATCGCCTTCTTCCCAATCGTCATCAGCACGGTCGTCGGGCTGAAGAGCGTTCCTACTGACATGCGTGATCTGGGACGATCCATGGGTCTGGGCATGTTCGAGATGTTTAGGAAGATCCGGCTGCCTCATAGTCTGCCAAGCATGTTCGCGGGCATCAAAGTTGCAGCAACGCTTGTTGTCGTCGGCGCGGACGTGGGTGAGTTCGTGGGTGCCGACCGCGGTCTTGGATATTTGCTGATGTTCTCCAGCGGCCAAATGCAGACAGATCTTCTTTTCGCCGGTGTCCTCGTTCTCGGGGCGATAGGCATCGCGGTGTTTTCGCTCGTCGAGTGGATAGAGAAAAGCATGCTTCCCTGGCATGTTTCGGTCCGAAGGGAGACTCTCTAGTGACCCTTGAGGCAGATACGAAAGCGTTATCTCCCGTCAGCGGTCTGTCGCTTAGCATTCAAGAAGCTATCTTCCTTTCCGATCGGGTCGTCGTGATGTCGGCGCGTCCCGGGAAGATATCCAAGATCCTGGAGATCGATCTGCCCCGGCCGCGTCGACTGGCCATGAGATCGTCGCATCAGTTCAACGAATATACCGACGAGATACTCAAGCTTTTCGAGGGCATGGGCGTAATCAAGGAAGACAGCGAAACCTGACCGTGGTCAGATATTTTTCTGAATGGAGGAGGAACGAGCATGGGGTCCTATTTGAAATTCGGCATTGTCTTTGCCGTCGGCTGGACAATGATGGTGCCTTTGACGCTCGGCCCGGCAACTGCCGCAGACCAGGTCACATTGCGCACGACTTGGACATGGTGGCCGGGGAATGCGCCATTCTTCGTCGCCAAGGAGAAAGGCTTCTACAAGGAAGCTGGTCTCGAGGTGGACGTTCTACAAGGGCAGGGGTCCAAGACGACATCGATTGTGGACGGACAGGGCAAGGACACGTTCGGAGAGAACAGCTTGTCGACCACAGCGACATCCATTTCAGCCGGCGTTCCTGTCAAGGCTGTTGCCAACTATTGGCAGCGTGGCCCAATCGGCCTCGTCTGCGACGCCGCCCTTAACGTGCAAGCTCCCGCCGATCTCACAGGCAAAAGTGTTGGGGGTTCTCCGAGCGGCTCGGATGCTCCCCTGCTCCCGGCGTTTTTGGCTGCGAGCGGTTTGTCCAGCAGCGACATCAAGATCGTATCGTTGGCGGACACCAAGCTATCAATGTTCGTGGCCGGCCGCGTCGACTGCATCAGTGGCGACGTCTACCTGTGGCAGCCACTCGCCAAGGCGCAGGGAAAGGAGTCCACTTCACTTCTCTATGCTGACTACGGCATCGTGAACCTTTCATACGGCTTGATCGCCAGCGATGAATTGATCAAAGCCAATCCTGATCTGGTTCGTTGGTTTGTGACCGCAACCACCCAAGCGGTCCAGTACACATTCGACAACATCGGTGAGTCGGCTGACATTTATATGAAGTCGACCGGCGTTACCCAAGACAAGGCGTTGGTCGTGGGTGCGTTGGAATATTGGAAGATGCAGACGCATACAGATAATTCCCAAGGTAAGCCGTTGGGATGGATGGAAGCCGCCGATTGGGACCAAATGAACGACACCCTTGAAGAATACGCCAACATGGCGGGGCGCAAGAGCGCAGATCAATATTTCACCAACGAGTTCCTGCCGAAGTAGGAAGAAGAAGTGCTGGCGCCGTTCGCATCAGTGCAGGCGTGACGAACAAAAGCTAAGGATGAAAAAGATGTTTTGCAGCGTGTCTACAATCCGGTGTACGTCCGAACAACGAGATGCCTATTTCATGCTGAGACGGCACGAAATAGAACCTGCTATGACGAGCGCGCCGGGGTTTATTCGTCGGGAGTTGCTCCGTAGCCGATCAGATCCCGACCGATACCTTCTGTTGGTGTATTGGGAATCGACAGAGTTCGCAGAGGCTTACCGCATCAGCCGGGTCCATGACGATGTTAGAGACAAGACTATCGCGCTGATTGGCGCCCGTCCTCAAACCGAAGACTATGACTTCGAATCCATGGTCGGGGAAGCGTGATGGGACAATCCCGTAGGGCAATATAATGATCGTTGATGAACGCACCTATACGCTCCTTCCAGGATCGAACAAGTACTTCGATGCGTATCAGCGGGAAGCGCTGGACGTCCAGAAAGAGGTGCTCGGCAATCTAATCGGCTACTTCCAAACCGAGGTGGGAGAAGTAAATCAGATCGTTCATCTGTGGGGGTACGAAAGCTTTGAGGATCGACTGCGCCGGCGTGAGGAATTGAGGGCCCATCCAGCATGGAAAAGATTCGGGACCGAGGCCTTCCCGCTGGTCACGCGTCAGCACAATCGAATACTCATTCCCACGACATTTTCGCCCATTCACTAGTTCAAGCCACCCGTTACCCGCTTTATCGGGTGGCTTATCCCGCGGCTACGCAACAACGCTGCTCCCCGACAAACGGAATTGGCGCAATCGCGCGATGAAGGGCGCAGGAACGCCAATCGGCCCAGCAGGGCGATGACAGGAATTGTGGAATTGCTTATCAAGTGTCAACTCGAGCGGAAACTTGTTAAGGCGATCCAGTTTCTGGAAGGGCGTGTCGCCACGAGTCAGGGCGTGGGGAAGAGGGGTCCGGCGAACGCTGCGCCGCTGCGTAATGCTTGTAAATAACATTGACAAGATCGCTAAAATTTCAGAAGCTTTGCTGTCACTATTTGCCGATCAGGCCGGTGAGATGGCGAACAGCACTTACGTCTGTTCGCAACTGTCAATAGGGGATCGCAATGAGGCATTCATTAACATCGGACCTTCTCCTAACCAAGTTTGATCGTCGCCGGTTCCTTTTGGGTCTGGGAGTTGCTGGAATCGGGTTGACGGCGTCCCCTTGGGACATCCGGCGAGCACAGGCGGCCTCGGAAGCTGTGTTTCTCGGCTATGGCGGGTACTGCATCCCGGAACTGCAGATGCATTACAAGGAAAAGTACGGCGTTGATCCGGTCATGGTGTCGAGCAACGACGGCGAGGAATCTCTGCAAAAGATCCTCTCGGGGTTCGATTTCGATGTGGGCTACAGATGCATTTCGGATATTCCGCGATGGCGTGATGCCGGCGTTATCCAGCCAATCGATGTTACGCGGCTTAGCAACTGGAACGACCTTATCGAGCCGTTGAAGACGATCGAGTTTGGCGAAAAGGACGGTGAGCACAATATTATCCCGTTCGATTGGGGAACGACGTCGTTCACCTACCGGACGGATATCGTCGACGTTTCTGATGGCGAAAGCTGGGGCATTCTCTGGAATGAGAAATACAAGGGCAAGATCGCTCTCGTCGACAACATTGCCGATATCTGGCGTGTGTGTATGGTCTACGCCGGAATAAAGATGGACGACGAGGCCAATGGCATCACCGAGGTGGCCAAGGTCGCCCGGCGGCTCAGGGCAAATGTCCGGCTTATATCGGGAGATACGACCACGCTCGCCCAGGCTATGGCGTCTGGGGAAGTCGTTGCCGCGATGAGCTGGGCCGATGTTCCCAAGCTACTCCTCGCGCAGGGGGTCCCCGTGAAGTATGCGGATCCGAAGGAAGGGGCGACGGTTTGGTCATGCGGGCTGGTGCTCTCGGCAAACTCCACCAATCTCGATAAGGCCTATGATCTGATCAACGGTATGATCTCGCCCGATGTCGGCGAATACACGATCAAGGCGATCGGTTATGGACATTGCAACAGCAAAGCCTTCGAGGCTGTATCCGATGGCGAACTTGCTTCGATTGGAATGACCAAGGATCCGGCGTCGATCTTGGCTAAAGGGCACCTTTCGCTTCCGTTCAAGCCGGAATTTGCAGTTCGAGTGAATGAGGAGTGGGCCAAAATCAAGGCCGGGTTTTGATCTTCCGACAGGATGTTTTTGCAGCGGTCCCAAAGGTTCGAAGCGACCGTGAAAAGCACACTGCGGTCTGTCGGATCAGATGAGAAAAGTGTCGCGTAAGTCAGGGCTTTTCTCCAATCTCCTAACAGACCTGATGATTCAGCCAGGGTAGGGCCAGTCAATGACGCGAAAATGCAAGCTGGCTGTCATGTCTGGCAATACAACTTGAAAGCCAATAAAATGAACCCGATTGGGGAAACAGATTCTTCATTTGATGAGCTTCCGGACAGTGCAGATGTCGTCATTATTGGTGGCGGGATCATAGGTGCTTTTTCCACCCTTCATCTGGCGCGTCGCGGAGTCAAGGTGGTCTTATGCGAAAAGGGTCGTCTTGGTGGCGAGCAGTCCAGCCGGAATTGGGGCTGGGTTCGCCAGGCTCGGCGCCATCCGAGCGAAATCCCGCTAATGGTTGAGAGCATGCGCCAATGGAGCGATATGCAACGGCTCCGCGAAGCAGACACTGGCTTTCGCATTACTGGTTCGGCTTTTGCAATAGAGGACGATGATGATCACGAACGGATGGAGCGATGGCTTCAGGACGCGCGACAACATGATGTCGAGGCCCGCATGGTTGCTGGCACCGAGTTTGAAAGACTGGTGCCCGGCGCCACGAGTGGTTGGAGGGGGGCCTTGTTCTGTGCCACCGATGGATGCGCAGAACCGCGCCGGGCAACAAGGGCCATTGTCTCCGCAGCTCGACGGTACGGAGCGATTGTTCTCACGAATTGTGCGGTACGCGGCTTAGAACTGATGGGTGGCCGAGTTAGCGCTGCGGTCACCGAGCATGGCAGAATCGTAACAAGCACCGTGGTTGTGGCCGGTGGCGTATGGTCCCGGCGCTTTCTAAAGGACCTTGGCGTCACGCTTCCTCAGCTCAAGGTAAGGGCAAGCGTTATGCGAACGGCACCCTTAGAGGGTGGCCCGGAAACGGCGTTCTGGTTCAACGGCGCAGCGTATCGGAAACGTGACGACGGCGGATACACTATCGCCGACGGCTACCTGAACGTGGTGCCCATCGTGCCCGACAGCTTCCGTTTCATACGCGACTATCTCCCAGTTTTCCGCTCCCAGCGCCAGTCAATTAAGCTGAGAGTGAACGGCCGGTTCTTTCGCGAACTCGTTGAGGAAAGGCGGGTCCCGCTGGACCGCCCGTCACCATATGAAAAAAGCCGCACACTTGATCCTGCTCCCGATTCGGAACTCAACCGAATGGCGCTCTCCGCCCTCTCAAAGCGCTTTCCGGTTTTCGCCGGTGCCAAAATCGTCGAGCAGTGGGCAGGTATGATCGACGTTTTGCCTGATGCTCTTCCTGTCATTTCAGCTGTCGATACCATTCCGGGTTTAATCGTTTCGACCGGGCATTCCGGACATGGCTTCGGCATTGCGCCGGCTGCCGGACGATTGACAGCAGATCTGGCAACGAACAATCCACGGCAGCTCGATATTTCAGCGTTTTCGCTTTCAAGGTTCGACAAGGCGCTGCCGCGGCAGCAGTTTTCGAGGATGAATTGCCGAGAGTCAGTTCACTCGGTCAGATCTTCGATTTTGGAATCCACATAGCTTCGGAGAAAAACATGTTGCGTGTAAACGGTGACCTGGCTCATTTGGCCGAAGAGTATAAGTCGAATCCGCTTAACGTCTTTCCACGTCCCGATCTGCAGGTACTGCTTCGCCGGTTGATGTTGGCGGACGCCCAGGGATACACCGTAGTCGTTACTCTTGATCCGGGGAGGGTCTGGTGCTTGGGCAGACACGGCCCCCGTCGTGACGAAGGTCTCGAGTTAGAAAGCGAGATTTTCGGCACCATCGAGGCAGCATTGTGGGCTTGCTTCCGTGCGCGATGGCGAGCGCTCACCGGGGCTGATTGCCCTGTCGACTGAGGTGATGACTGTGTCTTTATTTCCCTTTACAACAAGGCTTTCCATGAGCAGACTTCCGGTTCGCATACTTGCCTATACCGATAAGCAGAGCGTTGCGCCCAGCGAGGAGATTGGCTTTTTTGTCAGTTCTCCGGAGCGCGGGAGCTATCAGGCGCGGATTTTGCGCCTCATCTGTGGCGATGACTCCCCGGACGGACCGGGCTACAAAGCCGAGCCGGTCAACACGAACGTCGATGGGTCCTACGAAGCGCGTTGGCAGCCGATTTATTCAGGATCTCACGCAGTCATTGACGACCCAATTGCGTTCCAATTGCCCTCCGTAACGCTCGATGCGATGGTGTGGCCGACGCTTCCAAGCAACAGGAATGCGCAAGCAATTCTGGGTAATTTTGACGCCTCGGCACAGGAAGGATACGTCCTTTATCTCGACGAAAACGGGCGATTGTCTTTCCGAGCCGAAGCCAAGCCCGCAATTCATCTCGCCCAGCCGATGCTGGAGCGCCATTGGTATCACGTGAGCGTGAGTTACAGTGCGCCCACAGGAACGATAATACTCCGCCAGCGCCGGCTACTTGAATATCCTCTTCTTGAAACGATCGACACGGTCGTCGAAAGCCTCGGCAAGGTGGGCGCAGTCAATACCATTGTCCGCCCTCTTCTCATAGCCGGCTGGCATGAGCGTGACCGTGTTGGCGGTCATTTCAATGGGAAGATTGACAGCCCGCGTGTTATCGCAGCGGCACTTGATCAAACCGCGCTATCCGACCTGACGCCTCAGGGGGACAGCCCGCATCCCGTAGTCGCATGCTGGGATTTCTCCCAGGAGATGTCCTCCACGCGCGTGACCGACATGTCCGGCAATGGTCGTCATGGCGAACTTGTCAATCTGCCGGCACGGGCGATGAAAGGCTGGAACTGGGATGGTAGTGAGGGAAACTGGCGGCACAAGCCGGAGCATTATGGCGCCATACATTTCCATGACGACGATCTTTATGACTGCGGATGGGAAAAGAGTTTTACGCTGAAAGTCCCGGAGAGCCTTTCGAGCGGGATCTATTTCGCCGAAATCGTGCAGAAGGCACGAGATCGCATTCTCACGGACTCGATTCCGTTTTACGTCCGGCCGCCGCGCGGCAGCGCTACGTCAGGGCTTGCGCTGTTACTCCCTACCGCTAGCTACCTTGCCTACTCGAATAGCCAGACCGCGACGCGTTGGGAACTGCCTACGGGGAATTTCACGGTGCTCAATCTGGTGGACAGATACCTCGCTGAAAATCCTGAGCTCGGGCTTTCGGTTTACGATACGCATAATGATGGAAGCGGCGTGTGCTACTCTTCCCGGCTCCGCCCTGTGCTCAACATGAGGCCGGGCGGAGTGCTTTGGCAGCTTAGCGCGGATACGCACATCACGGACTGGCTTGAGGTGAGACGGATTCCATATGATGTCATTACCGATGAGGACCTCCATCAGGAGGGAATCGAGCTTTTGCAAAAGTATACATGCGTGATGACCGGGACGCACCCCGAATATTATACGCTTGAGATGTTGAATGCAGTACGCGAATTCACCCATCAGGGCGGCAGGCTCATTTATCTCGGCGCGAACGGCTTCTACTGGCGCGTCGCTTACCATGCCTCGCTGCCTGGCGTACTTGAACATCGCCGTGCCGAAGATGGAATGCGTGCGTGGATATCTGAGCCCGGGGAATATCATATGAGCTTCACCGGCGAGCTGTCGGGATTATGGCAGCGCAGCGGTCGCCCGCCGCAAATGCTCGTGGGTACAGGCTTCGCCGCACAGGGTTTCAATATGGCGACGTATTATGAGCGGTCGCCCGACAGCTTCGACCCCCGCGCTGCGTTTATTTTTGAGGGGGTCGGAAAGAATGAGAGGATCGGCGATTTCGGCATTGTGGGCGGGGGCGCGGCGGGATGGGAGATCGATAGTGCGAACCCCCTGCACGGGACCCCTCCACACACTCTGACTCTGGCGGTTGCCTCGGAATATTCACCGAGCTACCACTGGGTTAAGGAGGAAATGGGCCATACGCATTCGTCCATCAACGGAGACTCTTGTCCGCATATCCGGTGTGACATGACCTTTTTTGAGACGTCGAAAGGTGGAGCGGTGTTCTCAACGAGTTCTATATCCTGGGCCGGGAGCTTATCTTACAATAATTACCAAAATAACGTAAGCAGAATAACGGAAAACGTACTCCGACGTTTCCTTGATCCGACCCCGTTGTGAAACCGGTTCGCCAAATGAAATGTGGGTACTCCCGCAGCCTTGAGCGCGCGTGTATAAATGCATATAACTGATCGAGGACTTGCATAAGACATTCGGTGGAGAGCGATCCGTACGGCTTCGAAGTAAATTTCCGGTTCGCCGGCGGGGACGCGAGAATCCGGGGTCGGTTCCATCAAGACATCCACCCGCTCGTGCGTCTGTGATGCACGCGGCTATTGCGCGCCAGGATGACGCCCGACGCTGAGAGTCACTCCTGGACGATTGACGACATATCGGTGATCGGCAACTGCTGTTGACCTTGGAGTTAATCAGAGCTTGCAGCTCAGCCGTCCGGCTAGGTGTTCTCGAGCAGTGGCGCGTCAGCGGCGAGCCTCCGTTGCAGGATCAACCAGCGACGAACCACGACGCACTGTGGGCAAACGTCCTCGCAAGCTCAAATGACGGAGCTCGCCTGCAAGTCAAAAAGCTTGTCAATCGATGCGTCAGGCCCAGCTCGGCCCTGGGGCACCGGTGTCAACTGCTAGTCTGGCCAAACCAGACTGAGAGGGCGATTGTGGATGATGTCTTCGATGATATCACCCGATATACGGGGAAGATTGTAGCTCTTGGTATATTGCTCAAGTTCGCGAAACATGTTCGCCGCTTCAATCGGCTCTTGCAGCGGAAAATCGGAGCCAAAGAGCACCCTTGGGATAACCTTGTAGTCGACCAACTGCATCATCGCGGTGAATAGTTCCCATTTCCGATAAAATCTGGCAGAAAGATCAGTGAAAAGCTGGTCGTGCTTGCGTAACAGTTGGACTGTTTCGCCTACCCACGGCTGTCCGACATGCGCGAGGATCATCTTCATGTCGGGAAATGCACGAGCAACCTTGTCAAGGAGTATAGGATTTGCCCATTCCAGGACACCCTGCTTTGGAAACGCGGCTGCCTGGTGCCACAGGATGGGCACGTTGAAGTGGTCGGCCATCTCGTAAAGCGCCCAGGCCTGCGGGGACCATGGATCGAATCCCTGGTATACGGGCGCCAACTTTAGCCCCCGGAGGCGCATCGACTTGATCGCGTGTTCGAACTCATCCGGCGCACCAGGATCGTTCGGGTCGACGCAGGCGAAGCCAATGGCGCGATCAGGGAACTCAGCCACATAGTCGGCGACCCATTGATTCGGGACTTTAGCACCAAGAGGGGGCCATCGCGTTGTAATGATCACGAACTTCTCAGTGGTGGAAGCAACCCTCGCACGATGGGCTTCTTTACTGCCGTCGACACTTCGCCCGCTCTTCTTGGCTAGCTCGACCCCGGCCGGACCCAGATGCTCATCCAGCCATATATTGGTGTGCCAATCCACTGGTATTTCGAAACGTCCGCTTCTGCTTACACCGTCTGAGCCGGCGCTTTGAGTTTTCAAGTCCAAGTTCATGTAAGCAACCTTATTCAACGATTGAAGCGTCCTGGCGTGCGGTCTAGAGCAAGGAGGATATGCCAATTCTCACGTCGTACACTGGCTCATAGTTTGTAGTACACTTATACACCTTACTAAAATTCTGGTTTCTCGCAAGGCTCCAATTACACGAACCGCGTTTTAATCCTACGCTGTGACGACCATCGTGGAGATACAAGCGAGGGCCACTGTCAAGTCAAGCGCCTCGATTCCAAACCTAGCTGTTCTCGCATCATCCGACCGAGGCCCATCGGCGAAAAAAGAGGTGTGTGGTCCCTAGCGTCTATTACTTTCATCTGGCTCTCGATCTGCTTAAGCCTTTTAGCATTCTGGCGTTTGAGTAGAGCCAGAGACATAGTTTAGCTGGATTTCTTAGCTGCTGTACGCTCCTTTACCAGGCCCCGCGTACTCGCGACGTCACAGTAGGGGCTGAACAGCGTTGCGTCTGATCGCGGTTTCAACGGGTTAAGTGGTCTCGATTGTTGCTCTCGGGCTTATCAATGAGTAGGTTGAAACGCGCAGTTACGAGGGTTTAACAGGAGTTCAGATGGCCGTTGATGAATTAGATCCCACGAAGTTTCTCAGGATCGGTGACGCTGCCTCACTCATCGGAGTGAGTTCCGCCACTTTGCGTCTATGGGAAAAGCGAGGTCTAGTGACATCGTTGCGCAGTTTAAAGGGTTATCGGCTTTATTCAGCGGAGGATCTCAAGCGACTCGTTGATGTTCGGGCACTTCGACGCAACGGAATCAATTTGGCTGGTATTGATTCTATTCTGCCCCAAACCAATCCTAAAAACAGCAATCCGGTATCGGCAGATAAACGGGGTACTGATTTCCTCGGGCGGAAGTTGCGTCAGTTGCGTCAGTCTGGAAAAATAAGCATCACAGAAGCGGCTCAGAGGGCTGGGCTGTCTGCGTCATTTGTCAGTTTGATTGAACGCGGTATGTCCGGCGCATCACTAGCCTCGTTGGGAGCCTTGGCCGATGCCTTGGGCACGTCCTTAAAAGACCTCCTTGGAGAAGACGGAGACGACCGCCGGATGGTGCCTGCCGATTCAGGTCGGCGATTGCCTTCAATGGACGCCGGGATAGAAATCCAGCAACTCGTGGAAGGCGAATCTGTGCTGGACTGCCAATTGTTTACCGTGGCACCCGGCCGCGAGAGTGAGGGCACCTACGCGCATGAAGGCGAGGAATTTATATACGTCCTGTCGGGCGCCATCGAAATTACAGTCGATCAAATCAATTTATATGTGCTGAAGAAGGGCGACAGCCTTCATTTCCAAAGCAGTTTACCACACTCTTGGAGAGCCATCGGTTCAAAGCCCTGCAAAGTACTGTGGATCGACGTGAACGGAAGCCAAAAGAAACTCCGGCCCAAACGGGCAAAGGGCGCTTCGCGCTTGCAAACATGATCGACCTGGATGCGACATCACCCCAAGAGGTTGTGATCCAACCCACCCGATTTTTTTGGGGAATCCATCTCGCGTGCATCATGCCGTGACTGAGGGTATCTGATTATCCTGTTTCCTGCAAAGAGCGGCAAAGACTTCGGCCGGTGTCTTGAAGCCCAGACATTTGCGCGGTGTCGAATTGAGGTGATGGGCGAGGGCGGTCAGTTGCGTTTGGTCAACCCGTGCGAGATCTGTATTGCCCGGCATAAACCGTCGAATGCGCTTGTTGATGTTCTCAATCGCGCCTTTCTGCCAGGGTGAGTTTGGATCGCAGAACCAGCTCCGCGCTCCCATTCCATCCTCCAGAGCCCTGTAGCCCATAAACGCGGAACCGCGATCGAAGGTAAAGCTGCGGCGTGCATGATAGGGAAGTGGAGCAAAGACCTGAATGATCAGCCGGCCACAGATCTGCTCGGGCGACCAATGAGCCTCTAACTTCTCAATGACCAGATCGCGTAAATCTGGATGACGTCTGAGCTTGCGCAACCGCGTCTGCGTTCCTTGCTGATGTTGTCGGCAACCACGCTGTGGTAGCCATTATAGTCCGGGATCTCGGTGTCATGAAAGCTGTTGCGCTTGATCTCCCGATAGATTGTCGAGCGATGCCGTCCCATCAGTCGCGCAATGTCTCCAAGAGGGACTTTAAGCTGTTTAAGCTCAAAAAGCCGGCGACGTTCGGACAAAGTGATCTGCGTATAGCAGTTTGACATCCAATTTCCTCCATGGCTAACCTCATGAATTCATTGGCATGTTGCACTTTAAAATAGAATGTACCCGGCTACACATAATGTGGCGGCCAAGTTGAAATGTCGACTGTTGTGCAAAGTAGAAATGTCATCCTGATATGCGCCGAGGCGCGTCGCCGGGTAGGGCGGAGACCTCAATATCGCAGCCCGAACCGGCGACAACTGAACGAGCACTTTCTATTTGATCACGGGCTCGGCGCTCAATCATCTGATCAACCCAGCCCTTTCGTCCTGGTGGTTTGCGTCCACTTTTTTTATAGCTGATAATCTCACTGTTGGTCTTTACCGTTGACGGCTGCATCTGATCCTGCTGGGCCTTGATAACCGACAACACATCACTCAGCCTCTTGTTCTCGGTGATCGCTGCGTGGGTCACACGCTGATCCATGTCAAACATCTTGTAGGGAAGAGGGAGGCCTTTCCAACGCATCTCCAGACGTCCATCCGCAAAAGCGTAGGTGTCAATGTATTTGCCAACCAGACCACGCGTAATATTATTCTCTTCCAGCATGATGCGCTTGCGTTCATAGGAAAACGTCAGCTGTTCACCAACGTAGCGTTGTTCCCGCTTGCACAGAATCTCCCGCAAACGGTCCGGAACGACATTGAGCGACCGATGCAAATCGTCTGGCTTGATCGGAGAAACAGCAAACCTTGCGTTGAACGCGTCCACAAACCCCGGCAGAAAGGCGTTCCCAGCAGCCAAGTCACTGATACCTGCCAGCCGCAACTCCTTGACCAATCGGTCTTGTAATGTGCGGTTGACTCGCTCGACCCGACCCTTCGCCTGGCTCGAATTGGCACACAATATCTCAATACTGAGTTCTGATAACGCCCGTCCGAACTGCGTCATGCCCTGACCATTTATGGCCTCTTTCTTCGCTACGCGGAACACGGAATGCTTGTCGGAGTAGAATGCGACCGGACGTCCGTGAGACTTTAGATAAAGTTCTAAAGCCTCAAAATAGGTGAAGGTGCTTTCCGAGCGCACAAACAAAAGCTGCATCAGTTTGCTTGTTGCGTCATCGATGAAAACAAGCAACGTGCATGGATCGCCGCGTTCTTCGAACCATCGATGATCGCTGCCGTCGATCTGGATCAACTCACCATAGGCTTCGCGCCGCAGCCGTGGCTGGCGAAACGTCCGGCGCTGTTTGCGTGATAGCCATAAGCCATCATCCGACATCCACTTGCGCAGCGTCTCGCGCGATACCGAAAATCCTTGTTCGATCAACTTCTCAGCCGCAAGCGTCGGACCAAAATCCGCATAGCGTTCCCGCACCAGTTGCAGCGCCAGATCACGTACTCCATCATTGATCCGGTTGTTCGACCGTCGGCCACGACTGCGGTGACGCAACGCTGGGGCACCTTCAAGACAGAATGTTCGCATGAGCCGTTGCACCTGACGCACACTCAGCGACAGCACAATCGCTGCCGATGCGATGGTGCGCCGTCGCTCAACAACTTCCGATAAAACTTCAATTCGATGCAGTTCGCGCTCGCTCATTAAAATCAGTCCCAAAATCCGCATCCCAAATCTCGTTGCAATCAACGAGAAGGTGGCACAACGACGTTTCTACTTTGCAGAAACAGGACACTTTAACTTTGCGGCTACACATAAAAATCAGGTAATGCATATTATGGAACTTCTCTATTCGGTGTATTGAATCAAGCTCTCTCGAGCCTTCCAATTTCACCGGTATCCGCGCCGCAAATCCAATTCTTCCAATGACGCCTCGAGACCAAAATTGCGCAGCAACCCCTGGAATAATTGACAAACATCAGCGCCTGGCCCTCTTAATGAGTAAAGCGGATGCTGTCATCAACAGTGCAGTTACAACAAGAAGTATCGTGGAAACTGAGGCAATTTCCGGTCGCATGCCCGACCGTATTGAACCAAATACGTAAACCGGCCAAGGAGTTGAACCAGGCACGGCGACGAAGACAGACATTACGGTGTTATCGAGACTGAAAATGAATGAAAGTAGGAACGCTGCTGCAATTGCGGGTGTGAGCAGCGGAAGTGTGATATCGGCAAATATCCGCCATTTCGTAGCATAGAGATCCGCTGCGGCACTGTCGAGTTTTATCTCTAAGGAGGTTGCTCCCGCTCTTATCAATAAACTCGTGATGGGGAGTGTCAACAAAGCGTGAGCAAATACCAGGCGCACAATGCCATTCGAGAAAAATCCGATCTTGGTGTATTGGTTCAAAGTTACAAACCACGGCAATAGTGAAATAGCTGTAACGAGCTCGGGGGTAACCATAACCGTACACAAAGCAGCGACGGTCATCCCAGTAAATGCTCCGTTGCACCTCGCAAGGCCCAGGCCGCACAGCAATCCCAAAAATGTAGCGACAAACGCGCTCCCCATCGCCGCCGCCAGAGAAATGATTATGGACCTGTAAATGATAGGTTTTTTATAAACTGCTGCGAAGCCGTCAAAGCCAAAATGGTCCCAGACGGTCATAAGACGACCGACATTAAATGAGAAGACTAGCATAGTTAATATGGGAAGTATCAGAAACGAAACGGTTAGCACCGGTACTGCGAGTGTCATTGCCGTGCCACCAAGAGACTGAGAATTCTTCATATTATGGCCCCGCAGCATAATTTGACGGAGTATCGAGAACAACACGAACATGGTGATTGTAAAAAATGCGAACAACGTGGAAAACGAAACGGAAAAAAAGCAGCGACACCAGGATCGTGACTACAAGCACAACAGCGGAAGCAGATCCCCTCGCCCAGTTTTGCCCACCGAGGAAATCCGCTGCAACAAGGCTTCCCAACATATTACCTTTGGCGCCGCCCAGCACGGATGCGGTAACATAATCACCCATCATAAGAATGAACGTTATCGTCACTCCAGACAATATCCCAGGAAGGATCATTGGCAATGTTATGTTTATAAATGTTCCAATGCGGGTTGCGCCCAGGTCAGCGCTCGCCCATTCAAACGTGGGATCTAGCTTCTCACAAGCGACATAGATGGGGAAAATCATCAAGGGGAGAAAATTGTAAACGACACCGAGCTGCACAGCCAGTCTGGTATCGAGCAAACCTAGTGGCAGGGAGAGTAGCCCCGCATTTTGCAGGAAGTTCGAGAGAATCCCGTCGGGCTGAAGCAGCACACGCCAGCCCAAGGTGCGTACGAGAAAATTCGCGAAAAATGGTACCGCCACCAAGGCAAGGCAACATATACGAAGTCTCGCCGTAAGGATCTGCGTGGTTATGTATGAGAACGGAACTGCGATAATGAGACAGATTGACGTGCCTAAAACTGCGATTTTTAGAGTCGCATAAAGAGTTGTCAAATAAGGCCCGTGAAGTACCTCTCTATATCGGTCGAGTGACAGCACATCATTCGCGTGAGATTGGTAAAGGTCTGGTTTATAGCCAAAACTGTACCAAAATACATGGACGATGGGGATCAGAAAGAAAAGGAAAATATAGAGCACCGCGGGCGCTAAAAGCAGTATCGTCGAGCAGTTCGATCTGTGTGAATATCCGTTCACTCGTCCACTCCATAGACTAGCATGGCTTCGGGTTTCCACCCGAAGGTCACCTTATCTCCCACAACCAATCCTCCGACGAGCTTTCGTTCGACTTTTGCGCGAAGCTCGATTCCTCTCAAACCCCTAACGAGAACAATCAACGCGTCGCCAGTGTGTGATATGTTAGTAACCGTTCCTTGAAAGGTATTCTTCGCGGGTTGGCTGGAATTTCCAATAATTGAAATGTTCTCCGGCCGGATTCCGACGCACACCTGCTCTCCGGCGCGATAGTTTAGGGGTGAGCCTGGCACGAGCAGAACTTCACTAGCGGCTATAGATGCACGTTCAGAACTGACTATCCCCGTCAGGAAATTTTGCATTCCAAGGAAAGACGCGACATACCTGCTTTTCGGTGCATCATAGATACGCTCGGGGGAACCAACCTGCACGATTTTCCCCGTTCGCATGACGACAATGCGATCGCTCATGGCCATCGCTTCCCCTTGGTCGTGTGTCACAAGAATAAACGTCATATCCAGCTTCTGCTGAAGTAACTTCATCTCCAATTGGAGTTCCTCGCGCAGACCGCGATCAAGTGCGCTAAAGGGTTCATCGAGAAGCAGAAGGGCTGGCCGATTTACTACCGCACGGGCAAGCGCCACCCGTTGTTGCTGGCCCCCGGACAACTGCTTTGGCAGGCGTTCGGAAAACTGCTGCATTCTGGTAGCGTCGAGAATTTCTGCCACACGACGCGCGATTTCGTTGCGTTCGACCCCTCTTTGACGCAAACCATATGCGACATTTTCTGCAACCGTCATATGCGGAAATAGGGCGTAAGATTGAAAGACAGTGTTGACGTTTCTTAGGCGTGGGGGGACGTTGTTCACTCGCTCGCCAGAAATCGATAGACTGCCCTCATCCGGGTTTGCAAAACCTGCGAGCAACATCAATGTTGTTGTTTTCCCACAGCCTGAGGGACCCAGAAGTGAAACGAACTCTCCGCTTCCCACTTCTAAATTTACATTGTCGAGGGCTCGGAATTCCCCGTAATATTTGCTGACGTTGGTTAGTTTCACTGATCCCAGAACTGGCGAGATATTTTTCTCGCGAGAATCGGCTTCAGAACTACCAATAAGCTCACCGTTCATTTTCTAATATCTTCCGTCAGGCCGAGTTCGCATCTGCAAGCAAGGATAATACACAGATTGTGATGTCGATATCCGTTTTGCGAAACCGCCTGTGAAGATAACCGGGCTTGGAGCAGGCCTGCGGAAGCACTTCCTTTTGTTCAATTTCGCCCTTCATCGCCGTCCAGCACAAATGGCTAAGCGGCAGTGGTTGACAGACGTCGGCTAAATAATAGTATAAGTTAACAAGCGTTAATTCGGTAGGACGCCAAGCGGAGAGTGGATTGCACCTGTGCCAGAAAAACCGGAGGCCTTCAATGAACCGTGGGAACAGGGATCTTCGATCGTGCATTGCCGTACGTACGATGCCCATCAGCATGATGGACATCTAAGCGGCTGGGATTTCTCCTACGCCCAACTAGAATCTGGAAGTTTCCAAGGCCAAATCGCGCAGTTGATTCTCCCTGCCATCCAGATCGTGAATGAGTCCTACAATCATAGGCTTGAGCAAGTAGGTTCTGCTCCAAGCAACATGATCATGATCTCCGTACTTCTATCACGGGATACTAGCGCCAACTGCGACGGTTTCCCGCTCTTGCCGTTTGAGTTATATATCGTGAATAGGGGTAGAGATTTACGACTTAGCACCGGACGCGACGCTAATACGCTGACCATTGCAGTGGACGCCGGACTTATCAATGAGACTCTTTCTCCAAACCCTCTAGTCTGGAACCGTAGCGCTCGCGGCCAGCTAATTGCTGGCGAGATTGCGTCTGCGGTCACTTCTCAGGCATTGAGGATTCTCGATCTGTCACAAAGCTGCACGCAGAGCGCAGGGGTGGAGCTCCTTATAGATCTTATAGCTGAAGCGTTTCAATCAATTTTCGGTCCGATTGGTGAGTCATTGGAGCGTTGTTCCACAACTCGCCGCTTCATTTTCAATAAGTCACGCGAGCTTATACTGAGTAATTTGGAGGAACCGATCTCTCTCGCGAAAATTTGTACGACGCTCCAGATCAGCCGTCGCACGCTGGAATATAGTTTCCTAGATGCGGTCGGTATAACGCCAGGTCGGTATTCCCTCATGTGGCGCCTCAATATGGTGAGGCGAGAGATCTTGGAACATTCCGGGGGCAGTGCGTCAATCCAAGATATCGCATGTAAATGGGGTTTCTGGCACCTCAGTCGATTTGCCCAACACTATAAGGCGATGTTTTTGGAATTGCCGTCGCAGACCGCCTCGCGGTCATTGCGCGCATTATAGCGGCCGTGGTGCTCACATATCTAAAAGGCTTCACGCTGCCGAGCTCCAAATCTGGGCTAGCAGCAGCGTTCTTGCGCAAAGCGGATAATGGGAGGTACGACATCTGTGTATCCTGCTCCCTAACGCCTAGTCCAACGGCCTTTCAAAAGGGAGCGATTACCTATGGGGTATGTTCGAACAAGCGAGGAAATATCTCGCTTTGAAAGCTATTTTCATACTGTGACGATGCACGAGCAGCATCTTTGCTTTTGGTACAATACAACAGCTGAATTTGCACGTTATGTGCTGCCACCCTGTTTTGAGGTCCCAGAACAGCCTGGAGGCATGATGATTGTGTCGCTTATTCGTGAGTCGTATCAAGGAATATGCACTGAAGACGAAGAGGAGATTGGTCAAATTTGGATCAACGCCATCCACGAAGGAAAAGTTGGGCTGTACACGCTCACCTCCCTCGTAAGCGGTGACATGCAAATTAGTACGGGACGTGAAGCGTGGGGCATGCCGAAGAAGAGGGCTGTCTCAAATTTGTATGATGATGGCCGGACTATCTACGGTTATTCGGAGCGCCGTGGAACACGGCTCTTGCAAATGGAAGCGCAAGTCGGACCTGATCTAGGGCCATCCTCGAGCACAGAACGCTGTTATGAGGTTAAGGGATGGCTCAAGGCGGATGGTCGCGGCCTTCAGCATGATCCTCGTCTTATTGCGATCGACGTTGCCGAGAACTGGAATGTCTGGCGGGAAGGTGACCCAAGAAGTGCCAAACTCGTACTGACCGGCACTCCCCAAGATCCGGTTGATACAATTCCGGTCACAGGTATCGAAAGAGTAGCATACCGAGCCGGAGTATCTCAATGGACCATGGACTTTGATCGTGCTGTTGCGGATCCCCATGCCTACAAGCCCTATATTTATGGGCGCAACTGGGACGATTGGACGGATCGGGTTATTGCGACATCGGACAAGTCAACGATGGTGTTAAAAAGGGCGTCACCATGACAACAATAGAAGGCACTTCCTGTAAGATCTTGATGCCACGAACGCTGCTCACGAGTTTGGGGCGGCGGACGTTTCTTGGGTTTAGCGCCGCAGTCTTTGGCGCTGCCCTTTTTCCGAAGATTGGTCACGCATCGACTTCACTTAACATCTACAGCTATGCCGATTACGATGATCCAGCCGTACTTCAATCGTTTGGGGAGGTATCGGTCGATGCATACTCATCGAACGACGAGATGATTGCCAAACTGATCGCAAGTGGCGGTGTGTCGGGATACGACATCATTGTTGCCACAGGAATGTTCATTCCGCAGATGTCGAAACTTGGCCTACTTGAGCGGCTGGATCTCTCGCGACTTCCAAATCTTGGAAATATCGAGCAAGATTTTAAAGGAAGGTCGTGGGACCCCACAAATGCGTATTCCGTGTGCAAAGCATGGTTTACAACAGGCTTCGTTTATGACAGCGAGAAGATTAAACGCCCCATGGTTTCTTGGGCGGATTTCCTTGAGGCTGTACAGAGCGAAGCTCGTGGCGAGACGATTTTGCTGGACGACGCAGCGTATATGACCGGACTTTTTCAATTTTCTAAAGGTGGCAACTGGAACCAGTTGTCTCAAGCAGAACTAGATGGCTGCGAGCAGTTTATGGTTGACCGAATAGCGCCTCACATCAAGGCCTTCGACAGCGCGCCTTCAGGAGTAATTGCGGAGGGAAGTGCGGCTTTGGTGCAGACTTGGAATGGTCATGCGCGCCTTGGCCTTATGGAGAACAAAAATCCTGAGCGGTTCACCTGGGTTTTGCCTGGGCCGACGACCGAAATCGGTATGGACAACTGGTGCATTGCGAAGAACGCGCCAAATATTGACGTCGCCTACGAGTTCATCAATTTTATCCTTAACGACGAAAATTCCTATAAGGAGTTAGCCTATATTGGCTACCACACTGGGGTAAAAGGTCTTGAGGAGGTTGCCACCCATAACGATTTGGCGTATCGCGACTTGATATTCTTTCCTCCAGAAAAGATTGCGAAAATGCAGGAGTACGTTCTCGGCGACAGCCATCAACGGGCTGTAGAGATCTTTTCAAAATTCAAAGCTGCCGCCGGCAATTAGTGATCTGGCCGATACTTGCGTTGATGCCCCGGATCTCACAGGAAAAGGAAACCTGTAGGGCCCTGTTAAAGTCGGCGGCCGCATTCCGTCATCGACGCTGGCGCGCCAAATGTTCTGGTGCGATCCTGACGCCAAGGCGATAAACGACACGTTCAAGAAGGAAGGTCGATGGGAGGCGTTCAAGCGTTTCCTTGCCGACGGCAAACTATGCATTCCGAAGAATGCCGCCGAGACTCACTCTGCGCAGTATTGTTCTTGACAGGAAAGCGCGGCTATTCGCCCAAGCGGGAACGCAGGTCCCTCAATAAGTTCGATCGCTACAGCTAAAATAACGTGCGGAATGGACGGCATCCCAAGGATATCTCTCGACTGTTTCTGGAAGGCAAGGAGGTTGACACCAGGAATGTGAATTGTTAATTAACGCTTGTTAATACAAGCCCGCACCATTCGCGTCTAATTGGTTCAATTATGGGAGAAGGCACGATGTCGAACGAAAATACTGTCGAGTGGGAGCTCGTCGAAAAATGGACAAGCCGCGAAAACCTTAATACAAAGTGGAAGGTCTACGGCCCTCCATCTATCATCAACCCAGAGCGAAGCGCATTCTCGCAAGCGCCTTCTATGCCTCGCTGGAAGATGGAAGAGAAGGTGATCATTTCCGCTGCAATTAATGGGGCGTTCTTCACTAAAAACGAGAACCCTCATCAGGCCGTCACTGCTGCTGAGATTATCAAATCTGCAGAGGAGTGCATTGCGGAGGGCGCGCAGATTGTTCACGTCCATGCGCGTGATGCTAAAGGCTACAATGTACTTGATACCGGCGCGTTCACAGAGATCCTCACACATCTCCGCACAAACAATCCGGATGTTGCCTTCGACGCATGTCTCGTAGCAGTAAACGATGATGAATCTCGCCAGATGGGCGAAATGATGGAATCGGGCCTGCTGGACGGGGTGCCGGTCAACACCACAGCCTTGGTTCTGGGAGACAACCTGTTTGTCAAGCCTCCTCACGTTATCATTGAAAAGACTCGGCGGGCGCTGGCTGCTGGAATGCGTCCGCAGATTGCTGTCTACAATGACAGTGACATAGACAACGCAAGGCGTTTTCTCATCGACAGCGGTCTGTTGAAGCCGCCTTTCACATGGCTGGTCCTTTCCGGCTTGCCGGGTTGCAGTCCGATGTACAGCCCCGAAACCATGGTCGATGGCCTGATGCGAATGATCCGCTTGATCAGGCACATCGATCCTACTTCCAATATCATCACGTGCGCGGGAGGCCGAGGCAGCCTCTATACGGCGAACCTCTCGATGCTGTTGGGATGCCACGTCAGAGTGGGCATGGAAGATACCGTCTGGAAGTGGCCTCACAAGGACGACCTCATCGAAAGTAATGCTGCAGTTTTTGCAACCGTCCGCGATATGGCCTTCGCGCTCGGTCGCAAACTGATGACTGCTGCCGAGTATCGCGCTTTGGGCGTTACCAAGCCAACATTACCGGCGGCGGCAGAATAACGCGGAGAGTTCGCAATTCAGGAATTGGCCCGCGCAGACGTGACCGGCGCGGGTCGCTCGCCAATGTGAGCCAGCACTTAAGGTAGAATATGCTCAGCGACGTGACAGTGTTTCGCAATTGTGCCCAAACCTTCGGAGCTTATGGCGAAGGCGAAGGAAAAGCTTCTATTTCTCGATTGGTTGGCCCGCTGGACAGTCGGACAATGGGAGCCTACTTAGCCCGCTTTGACGGGCGATCAGTGCCTTGGACCGTGCAGTACGATGAACTGATCGTTTGTATTGAAGGTGAATTTCGGTTGCGAGTTGCAGAGGCGCTTCACACACTTGGCGTTGGTGATGTGATATGGATCCCAACCGGCACCACCCTCGCATACGAAGGTAAGGAAAGTTTTGTATTTATCGCGATTGCCCCGGTAGACTGGCGCAGCAAGTTCCCGCCGGCTTCGATCTAGACGCCCATTGGCTTCAAAAAAGAACGAAGCCTGGCACGAGATTATGATCTAGGTACGATTTAAACTCAAGCAGGCCCGATAAGCATGTTTTGAGCGAGCGTATAGAAATGCTTGCAGATTTTTTCAGGCGTGTAAGGGCCGCTGGGCCGGTACCAGTTTAACACCTTATCGCACATCGTAATGATTGCGAGCGCCGTCAGTCGAGCCTCTTGATGTGAAGCGGTCGCTGGAGATGGTATGGCTTCCACAATACTCGTAAGCCTGTCCAGATGTGCCCGCATCATACCTTTTACGTGGTGCCTGACATCTGGATCCAGCCGGTTCAGTACGCCCGACTCTAGCAGCCGATCATTGGCCTGGGCAATGCGTGAATGGTTGATCTGATAGGTAATATGAACCGTGATCGCGTTCTTGAGCCTTTCGATCGGCGAAGCGTTGGGAATGTCTGCCGTGGCGAAAGCATCGTTGAATGCTCCCAATGCCTGCGTGATGGCCTCAGCGAGAAGTTCCTCTTTGGATCTATAATGATTGTAGACGGCCGGAGCTTTGATCCCAACTTCGCTCGCGATGTCGCGCATTGACGTGGCATCGAAGCCGCGAGACCCGAAAAGTTCAATAGCGGCCTCAAGCAATCGCTCGCGCGTGTTAGAGCGACTGACCGATGTTTTTGATAGGGGACCGTTCGGACGCATCGACTGATCGGTCTCGCGGTTCTCAATCTCGGCGCGTGCGGCCTTGTTCAACATTTCTTCCTCACGAATGGGTGTTCATATAATGCGTCAGCCAATACCATGTGTCAAAGACCTCCACAAAGTTGCCCGCGAAGCGACGCTTTATCCGGTAATGCCGCCAAAATTCAGGCATTTCAAGTAAAAATACAAGAATGGTGGCGTTTAATCCGAGCGCCACCCCGCAACAGCTTGACATAGGGTCGATAGTGGAATCAATATTAATGATCGTTCATTCACATAGGGGCGGTCAGAAAACATATCTAGAGCATGAGGTGCCCGAGCGGGCCATTCAAAACACAAAGTCGGCAGAAGACCGAAATTTCAGAAAGGGAACTAAAAATGTCGATAGAAACTGAAAGTGTCTACCCACCGAATGCGCGTCAAGGGTTTGCGCTTGCACTTGATGCCGAACTCGCAAAGCGAGTCCAATCTCTCAGTGATGCGCCGCATACCTCTTCGGAGTGCTATGGCTCGACGCGCTCGTGCATTGTTGAAGCCGCGGTTTGGGCTGCAATCGGGGTGACCATCTGGATCGCCACACTGATGTATTTCACCTGAGGAGGACGAACATGAGCAGTGATATAAAGCTGACCCAATCGCGTGTTATGGAAGAAGCTCTTTCCGGACGCCTTCCTCTTCGAGGCGACGAGCGCGTTTACAAGGGTTATGGATCCTTTCTTTGGACTTGCACCGCGTTTAGCGCCGCCACTTGGGCGTTTCTCATAGGCGGGTTCCTTCCCTACGTGGGTGATGTTCGCATTGGCGTTTTGGGCTATCTCGCCGGCATGCTGATCGGTATGGCGATCGTTATACTTGCGTCCGGTCTGCCGTCGTACAAATATGGAGTTGAGCCGATCGATGCAGCCAAAGCATCATTCGGCCCCTACGGGATCGCACTTCCCTTGTTCGGTCTTCTTGCAACGTGTATCGGTTGGACATACGTGGTCGTCGCCTTGACGGCGCGAGGAGCTGCGAACGTTCTCCAAACGGTCGAGCAGTCCGAAACGCCAACCTCGGAACCGATCGTCATAGGCCTGGCGCTTTTCACCATGTTCGCAGTTTGGCTTGTGGCTAGCAAAGGCCCTTGGCTATTCGAGAGAATTAGTAACTACATCGCACCCGGCCACATTCTGGTGACTCTCGTGATGCTCGGACTGCTTCTCTACCATTATGGGTCCGACTTGTGGACAATGCAGGTTCCAGCGGATCAACGTCTCGCGACTACGCCAGGGCAAGGTTTCGCTCTCGCTGTCGAATTCGGTATTTCGAACTCCCTCACCTGGTGGCCCATCATGGGTGGGCTTACGCGCCTCGTTTCGCGCCGGAAACATATCGTTGGCCCGGCCGTCATCGGGGTCGGGGTTCTCGGCGCTGCCTTCATCTCCCTTGTAGCAGCTTTCGCCGCGGTTTCGGCGGGTACGCCTGATCCTACCATTTGGATGATCAAGCTTGGGGGCGCGGTTCTAGGATCCTTGATCATGACGTTTGTCCTTGCCGCGAACATAGCGACAATGGTCATCATGCTTTATCTGGCCGGCGTTTCGGTTCAGCAGATCAAGCCCCTCACGCGAGTTCGGTGGGACATTCTCATCGCCGTCATGCTGCTTCCCGGTCTCTATGTGGCATTTCGGACGGAATGGACGCTCTCGATTGTGATGAGCTGGCTTTCCTATAACGGTGTGATGTTCGTCGGCATCACAGGCATCACCTTCGTGGATTACTTCATCCTTCGCCGAGAAAAGCTTTCACCCGCACATCTTTTCTCGCGGGATCCTGCCGGGCGATACTGGTTCTGGGGCGGCGTTAATTGGGTGGCAGTGGTCATTTCTCTGGCCTCGGTCGGGCTCTACCTCTTCCTCTACAATCCGGTTGCTGCCACGATGCATCCGCTTGCGCACTACCTAGGTGCCGGCATTCCTACCATCATTGTTGCCGGCTTTGTCTACTACCTAGTCATGAAAGTGCTTGTCATTCCCTTCGGCAAGGGAGGCTACGAAACCAGCTATTCTCCGGCACAGGAAGTCGTTCCAACGCTCTGAGGGAGAATTTGCGGGAGGCGCCGGGCGTCTCCCGCACATTGGTGAGTTCCCACCAACGGATGCGGTCAAACAAGCAACCGTTCTAGTCTGCTTCTCGTTCCAACGTCCCAGTCAGCCCGGCCCTGTCGGCCCGCGACTTCACAGGTTCCTTTTTCAAAACAATAGCATCCGGGAACCTTGACACTTCGCTCACATTCTGTATTAATGAGCGTTAATTAATAGAGGGAGCTATGTCACAGAAACGTATCATGCTTGTCGGTTGCGGCCATATGGGTAGGAGTGCCTTGGGTATCCTGGCGCGCCAGATGCCCCACGCGACATTTACGGTGGTTGATAGATCTGCTGAGAATCTCCAGGCCGGTATATCGCTTGACCCTTCCCGTATCGTGGGGCGCCAGGCTGACATCCTCTCAGATCGAATTGACGCGCATGGATATGACGTTCTGGTCAATTTTGCCGGCCCCTTCTTTTTGGGAAGCGACCGCGTAGCGCGCGCCGCCCTCGACGCCGGTGCGGCCTACGTTGACGTCTGCGACGACGCCGAGGGCACGCAGACGATTCTGTCTCTGGATGAGGAGGCAAGGCGGAAAGGCGTCCCCTTGATCACCGGCGGCGGTCTATCCCCTGGCGTATCAAATTGGTTGGCGTGCCGTCTTCTGGAGACGAACCCGCAACTGGATGGCATCAAGGTTGTTTGGATCGTGCAGGAAAAAGATCCGGGTGGCTTAGCAGTCCTTCGCCATATGCTTCACATGGCTGTGGCGCCATGCCCCACATGGATTGATGGCCACATGGAATATACCAAGGGGTTTGTCCCGGAAACTGGCGAATTTTTCGTCGTACCTGCGCCGTTCGAAAAGGTCGAAGCCTACGATACCGCCCATCCTGAACCAGTGACACTGGCACGTCATTTCCCGCACCTGAAACTCGTACAGTGCAAGGGATCGCTGACGCCCAACTGGGCAAATCACGCTTTCTCGACGTTGGGCCGTATCGGTTTTGGACGGAGTGAACTGAAGGTAGCCATTCAGGGCATGGAAATTGAACCAATTGAGGTTCTATGGCGGCTGTTGTGGGAGCGACACAATCGGCAGCCAGAACGCCTGAGGCCATCGGTTACTCAGATCAACGTGATAGGCACCGTTGGCGGCCAAGCCCAGGTGATGAATACAATTACCGATGACAGCGACATGAGCCGCGGAACTGGTCTTGGAATGGCTGCGGCTGTCATGACTTTGCTTCGGGTAGGCGCTCGGAGCGGAGCAGCCGGTGTCGAAGCTCTTGATCACGAAGCGGGCCTCAATCATTTCGCAAGTTTGGCGACGGCCGAAGGAGCGTTCATGGAAGGCATCGTGGAAACAAAGGTTTGAAACACACAACCCGGTAACCGGAATACCGGGCCAAAAGGGAACAGAAAAATGGGTATCAGTGAACTTCGTCCGCTAATCGGAGACTCTTTTTGGTCAAAGGGAGATCTATTTGATGTTTTCGAGCCCACCACCGGCAAGGTAATCGCACAAGTTCCGGATGTCGGGGCCGAAGGCGTAAACGCCGCTGTTGCCGCAGCCAAGGCGGCATCCTTCGGCTGGGGCTCGACGCCACCGCGCGATCGTGCCGCAGCGCTGCTGTCGTTCACCGATGCGATCATGGCACGTGTAGAAGAATTTGCGGAACTCGAAGCACGCGACGTTGGAAAGCCCTTGGAGAAGGCTCGCGCTGAAATGGCATCCGCAGCCGACAAGTATCGCTTTTTCGCCGGCGCCTGCAGGACGCTGACCGTCCCAGCCTGTGGCGAATATAAACCGGGCATCACCAGCATGGTGCGGAGGGAGCCTATTGGCGTAGTGGGAGCGATTTCTCCCTGGAACTATCCAATGGGAATGACCGCCTGGCGTATCGGCCCTGCCTTGGCTGCCGGAAACACAGTCGTCCTGAAACCGACGCAAGTCACGCCGCTGACAGCGATGCTCCTTGGCGAGATCGCCCAGCAGATTTTACCGCCTGGAGTGCTTAATATCGTTACAGGCTTCGGGAGTACAACGGGCACACATCTCGTTCGACATCCGGACGTAGGAATGATCTCACTGACCGGCGGCACTGCCACCGGTCGTACGATCATGACGGAGGCTGCTGAATCCATAAAAGTGGTTCATTTGGAACTCGGAGGCAAAGCGCCTGTTCTCGTCTTTGACGATGCCGACATCGACAGATTGGCGGCGACTTTGAAAGGTGCCGCATTCGGCAATTCAGGGCAGGACTGCACCGCCGCCTGCCGGGTCTATGTCTCCAAGAAACGCGAGAAAGACGTCGTGGAAGCACTGGCATCGATGGCGCGCGCGATTAAAGTCGGCGATGGCTTTAGCGAGGCCGGCATCGATATGGGCCCGGTCGTGTCCGAAAAGCATCGCGGATTTGTATCGGGCTTCGTCGACCGCGCAATTCGCGGTTCATCTGGGCGGGTGGTCTTTGGGGGACACATTGAAGGCCCGGGATATTTCTACGCACCAACCGTTGTCGACGGCATCGACCACAGCGCTGAGATCATCCAGAACGAGATCTTTGGACCAGTGGTGGCCGTGACGACGTTTGAGGACGAGACTGATGCAATCGAGAAGGCAAACGATCTCGAAGTCGGGCTCGCAGCCTCGGTCTGGACGTCGGATGTGGAACGAGCGCTCGTCGTGGCTGGTCGTGTCAAAGCGGGGACCGTTTGGATCAACGACCACGGCCCGACTGCTGCGGAAATGCCCTTTGGTGGCTACAAGCAGTCTGGCATCGGACGCGATCTCTCCATCTATGCAATCGAGGCTCATACAGAACTCAAGCATATTGCAATCACTCACCGGGAGCGGATTTGATGGTTGCGATCGTAGGTACGAACGAAATGAAACCTGGTCAGGAGCCCAGTCGCTTCTCGTTTGATGATAATGTGCCGGTTTCGGTACAGAAAGCTGTGCTGAGGCTTTTAGACGATTGGCGATTCCTGCCTGATGAACGGGGCGTTCGATTGTCTGTCCTGCCCGGTGGTGCAAACAACGTCAATCTCGTGGTCACTTCCGGGGATAAAAAATGGGCCTTGAAGGTGCGGGAGATCAACGCTTCGTTCGCCGGCACCTCGGTGACCGCAGCAATCGAGGCGCAGACGCTAGCTGCGAAGCTCGGGCTCGCACCAGAAATCTTCGCCACCTGTCTTCCTGAAGGGCATTTCATGTCTGCGTTCGTCGAGGGACAGACACTCAGACCTATCCTTATCAGAAGTTCATCGATGGCGCCCGCGATCGTCGATACTCTGAAGCGCCTCCATGCCCATCATTTCGACAGCCGAAAGTTCGATATTTTCGAGGATCTTCGCAACTTCATGGCGGGCGCAGCGAAGCTGGGTGGATCCTATCCCAGACCCTTTCAAGGACTTGTGGAAATAGCACAACGATTTGAAAGTGTCCTTTCGCAAGCCAATGCTCCCACGGGGTTCGGGCACAACGACCTTGTGCCGCAAAACTTTATAGCCTGTTCCGATGGGATAAAGATGGTCGATTTCGACTATGCGGGCGAAGCGTTGCTCGCGATCGATCTCGCTAGTGCCACTTCGCAAGCGGAGATGTCAAACGACGAGACTCGGTCTTTCCTGGAGCTTTACGATCCGGGTCTGGATGAAGGTCAAGTGGCGCGGGTGAATGTTCTCCGGTTTGTCAACGCGCTACGCGAGGTAGCCTGGGCCGCGATGGCCGAACCTTTCATGGCGTCCAAGACGACACTACTCGAAGGTTGGAGCTACCGATCGCATGCGGAGGTGAACATCAGCCTCGCAGAAGTCCTTATTCGCGAAAATCCCGCCGACGAACTAGCAGCCAAAGCCGGTTACGTGCGTTCAGGTGCACTCTTTTGATGGGATACTCGATGTCAGATGAAGCGGTGCACTCCGTGATGGAAGCGGTCGCTAGGTTCGCGAGCAAAACGCCTGAAGTGCTCGCCCTTACGCAAGGCGATTTTGGGCTATCGTATCGTGAGCTTGAAGCTGAAGTTTCAAATGCGTCACGTCGCCTTTGCGGCTTGGGAATTGAGCGCGGTGAGCGAGTGATCATTGTCGGTCACAACAGTTGGAGATGGGTCGTAGCCTATTTGGCCACAATGCGGATCGGAGCGATCTGTGTACCTATGAACAACCGCATTGCGCCCAAGCAGGTTGGCGAGCTTGTCGACCTATTGGGAGCCCGCTTCGTCCTTTCCGATCTGGATCACGTGGCATTGTTTACTGAACGCCCTGCTTTAGCGGTCTACGGACTCGGCGAAAATGTTGGTATCGGTGACCTGTGGCATTGCAAAGCAATTGGCACGCTGCCATCGATGCCTGACCTCGAAAGCCCTGCCCTTATCAGCTTTACATCCGGCACGACCGGCACACCGAAGGGTGCTGTTCTGAGCCATCGCGCGCTCGTTAATGGCGCGCTCGCCTTTGTCAGCACCATGGAGTTTACCTCTGAGGACAGTACGCTTGTCGTTGCCCCACTCTTCCACAATACGGGGTTCAACGACCAGGTAGGTGTGATGTTTCTAGCAGGGGGACGACTTGACATCCTATCCAGATATAGAACGAAGGATGCCCTAGCAGCGCTCGAAGCCCGCCCGGTGACCTTTATTACGGCTGTCCCAAGTGTGCTACGTCTCATGATGACCGCAGACAACGCGGACGCTGCCTTCCAAAAAGCCAGCACGGTGTTGTTCGGTGGGTCGCCAATGCCGGCGGCGTGGTCGTCAGAACTGCTAAGACGCTGGCCGCATCTTCAGCTCTGGCATGGGTACGGCCTTACCGAGTTTACATCCTGCTGTACTTTGCTCCCACCTCGCCTGATAGAGCGCTTCGGTGAATCCATCGGATTTCCCCCTGTAGATATCGAACTACGGCTCGTAGGCGAAAATGGCGAAGATGTCCCAAATGGGGAGGTCGGTGAGATATGGGTGGCGGGCGCGACTCGGATGTCCAGCTATTGGAAACTGCCCGAGATCACCGCTCAGAAGCTCGAAGGCAAGTGGCTTAGGACCGGCGATCTTGGTCAATACCGGGACGGGCTTCTCTATCACGTCGGCCGACGGGACGACGTGATTAATCGAGGTGGCGAAAAGGTACTTCCGTCCTATGTCGAGTCCATTCTGGCTGAACGGCCAGATGTCGCCCAATGTGTAGTCTTTGGGGTGCCCGATCCAGTCATGCAGCATCGGGTCCTGGCTGCGGTTGAAGTTCGGGAAGGACGGACCTTCAATCAGGCGGCTGCCGTCGAGCACTTGGCAGACAGGCTTCCGAAATATGCCCTACCCGAGGATTTCATCATCGAAGCGAGCCTTCCCAGAACGGCGTCAGGGAAAATCGATGGCCGCGCAGTGCGTGCAGCATACCTTGAACAGCAAGGATCCCCGCTCGCGACAACAAAGGAGTTGCAGTAATGGCACGTCAGTGGAGAACAATCGTGATCGGCGCAGGCGGTTCACAGGCTCAGGCGATGCTACGCGGTATAGCACGAGCAGGCACGACCGAAGGCTGGCTCGCTATCGACCGCTCCTGGCGGCCTGCAGTTCGATCCGCGTCGGAGAATATGGGCTTCGCGATTCAGGAGTGCGACCCGCTTGCAGACCCCGCTGCGTTGAGGGAACTGCTCAGCTCGGCGGATCTCGTTATCAATATGGCGGGCCCTTATTATCGAACCGGCTTTTCCGTCCTTGACGCCGCGATCGAGACGAAGACGCACTACCTCGATATCTGCGATGATGCCGACATCACGTTGCCGATGCTGGAACGCGACCAACTCGCTAAAGATCGCGGAATTTCCGCACTCATTGGGATGGGCTCATCGCCGGGTACGACCAACATTCTGATCCGGAGCGCAGTCGATTTTCTGGGACCGGTCGATGACGTCGACATTTACTGGACCGTCGATGTTGCTGATTTGACGGAGGCCGCAATCCGCCATTTTTGGCATTGCTTCAACCTTGTCGATCCTGATGGAACGATCCATCCGGTGGCCGGCTGGGAAGGCTTGGAGCGCCGCGAAGTGGTATTTCCAGATCCAGTCGGCGCACAGACGGTTGTCAGGTTGGCCCATCCAGAGCCTTTGACCATACCACGTTTTCTGTCGGTAAAACGGGCGTCCAATTTTGGCGGCCTCAACCCAGAAGAAGCGCTCATCACAGCGTGGGCTCTTGCACACATCGCCGATGAGCAACGATCCGACGGCCAGCTCACCGAGCAGGCTGCCAATCTCTTCCGGCACTACAGGGAACGGCGCACCGGCGCAGCGCGTATCGGCAGCGGGATGATCATTGACGTTCACACGGGTGGAATGGGCCTCAGATTTGCTGCGGGCAGCGACGGCGGCATGGACGATTCCACCGGCATTCCCGCCGCGGCCGGTGCGTTGCTCATGCTCGAAGGTAGAATCGAACGTCGTGGCGCTTTCGCACCTGAGGTCGTGAAGCCTTCGGACTTTTTTGAAGTGCTCCGGCGTGTGAGCACGGGCGGAGGGGGGCTTTCGCTCTTCAAACTGGAAAACGGCGTCCCAACGGACCGGATGAGAATCCGTGATCTCGTTGCGGCCGCAGCAAACCAAAGGGAGGTGGCGTAAATGAAGACACTTGAAGGGAAAGTCGCTCTTGTCACGGGTGGTGGTCGCGGTATCGGCGCAGGTATCGCTGAAGGTCTATCCCGCGCCGGCGCCAGTGTTGCACTTATGGGCAGGACAAGAGCGCAGCTCGAGGAAGTGGCCGCGAGAATCAAGTTGGCAGGTGGGAACGCGACGGTCCACACGGGGAGCGTAAGCGATCCTGATGCCGTTGAGCATATACTCGACGAAGTGTTTAAAGAGCATGGAGGTCTCCAAGTTGTCGTCAACAACGCGGGCATCGTGGACGAGGCCGAGTTTCTTGAGATCACACTCGAGGGGTGGAACAAGACCATCGGGACCGATCTGACCGGTGCGTTTCTGGTAACACAGCGAGCCGCCAGGAGAATGCTGCTGACGGGCGGAGGGTCCGTAGTCAATATCGCATCGATTGACGCGCACGGCTATGACGGCCCACAGGGCTCGTATGTGGCTGCAAAGGCCGGGCTGGTCGGTCTGACCAAGAACGCGGCTGTCGAACTCGCGAAACATAAGATCCGCGTCAACTCTGTCAGCCCCGGGTGGACACGAACTCAGATGATAGAGGAGTTCGTATCGGAGAAAGCGCTCCGTCACATGATGACTGATTTTGGCCGCGTCCCAATGAGGCGGCTGGTCGAGATCGAAGAACTTGCCAATGCTGTGGTCTTTCTGGCGTCGGATAAAGCTTCAGCCATCACCGGCATAGAACTGCCGGTGGACTGCGGAACGCTTGCCACCCTCCACGTCTACGAATCCATCCAAGCACTGTCTTAAGGAAAAAGCTGATGTCACCACGTATAGCCATTATTGGAGCCGGCGTTGCAGGGTGCGGTGCCGCGCGCAGAGCTGCCGCCCTCGGAGCGAAGGATGTCGTGGTGCTGGAAAAGGGCACCCCAGCGTCTGGATCCTCTGGACGGTCCGCTGGCGTTTACAATACGCAGACGCTGGATCCACTGCAGATCGAAATCCGTATCCGTTCGCGGGAGATCCTGTTTGAGCTCGAGCGCAAACGCGCGCTGCCCCTCGCCCGGATCGGAAACATCCGCATCGCGACCAGCCAATCCGACATTCCACGGCTGGAGCAGGCACTAGCGACGATCAAGGCCTTCGGAGCCGATGACACAAAGATTTTGTCAAAGGCAGAGCTGCAGGCGCTCGTCCCTGACCTGCGATGTGATGACGTCGTTTCCGGGCTCTATGGGGTCAATGACGGGCATCTCGACGGGCATCTGCTCTGCTCCGCTCTGGGCGACGAAGCCCGCGATATGGGTGCGCGATTCATGAACAACACCGAGGTAACTGCGTACGAAAAGCGTGGCTCAACCCATGTGCTGACGACAAACCGCGGTCAGATTGAATGCGATGTCGTCATCAACGCTGCGGGGGCCTGGGCCGGGAAAGTCGGGGAGCTTCTTGGCCACGCCGCTCCCATCAAACCGGAAGTCCACGAAGTGATCATCGTGAAACTTCCGCGGAAACTCGATTATGTCGTGCCGATGTGTAACTTTTACATGCCGGGACAGAATGGGGCCGGGATCTATTTCCGACAGGACGGTGAGGACTCCCTCATCGCGGGGCTTCATACCTACTATTCAGTGGAAGGCCACGAAGTAACCGACCCGGATGTCTACAGCCCGCCCGATGGAGACGATTATTTTCTGGAAGTTGCGCAACTGGTCAGCGATCGGCTGCAGATCGATGGTCTCGGGTTCAAGAACGGATGGCACGGGCTTTATCCCCTCAGCGCCGACGGTGATTTCCAGATTGGACCTTACGCCTCCGATCCCTCGGTTATTGTCGTCGCCGGAATGGGTGGAGTCGGCGTCACCAGTGGTGCCCTTACAGGTGCTCTCGCCGCGGAATGGGCAATTCTTGGCAAACCGATGACCGTCCCAGGCGCAGCAAGGCTTGTTCCGGACCGTGTTTCACGAGCTGCCTAGACCAATACGTTTTCGAAGAAAGGCTACGACGTGAAAGTTCTCCTTACCAATGACGATGGTTATCAGTCGCCCGGTGTCGCCGCTGCTCGAGACGCCCTGATCGCCAGTGGACTGCAAGTCCTGACTGTCGCCCCGGACGGCCCCCGAAGCGGAACGTCGCGTTCCGCATCATTTCGAAAGGCCATTACCATGACCCTGGCGGGTGGCGATGAAGTCAATCCAGTTTATGCAACAAATGGGACACCAACGGATTGCGTTAGAGTGGCTGTTTTGTCCGGAATGACGTCACAAATCGATGCGGTGGTCTCCGGTATTAACGAAGGTGCCAATCTAGGCGACGACGCCACTTACTCAAGCACGCTCGGATCCGCGATCGAGGGTGCGTTGATGGGTTTTCCAGCGATCGCTGCCTCTCAACAATCGCGAGACGGTCGTTTTCGCCTCATCGATTTGACGGATTACGACTTTGCTTGGGGTGCAAGGGCGATGGCGGAATTGACGAAGCTGCTGATACGGGATCGTGCCAAGCTCCCTCCTCGTTCCGTCTTGAACTTCAATGCCCCTGCCAAGCCCGGACGACAGGTTAAGGTGGCGGGCCTTGATCGAAGGGTCTGGGACCCCGCGCGGGCCCACAGCGTGGAAACGGATGGCGGTACAGGTTGGATGTTGTTTGGCACCCATCCGGAACTTGATCCAGTTTTCGAGCACCGTCCGAACTCGGACTCGTGGGTTTTGTCAAAAGGTGACGGTGCGGTAACGCCGTTGAACTTCGAGTGGGACACACCAACCGCGCGCGGTCGGTTCGCGCGGTGGACGCGCTCGGCGGTCGTTGAATTAAATGGCCTGATTTCGGACGCTGTACCCCTCCTGAAAGAAGATCGGCAATGAACAAACGTCCATGCGTAGTGATCAGCGGCGCCGGGGGTGACATTGGCCGGGCCCTCGCTGTCAAGTTTGCCAGCGAGGGGCGAGACATAGCCTTGCTCGACCGGGACATTACCAATCTCGCTCCTGTCGAAGAAGCGATACGTCGCCAAGGAGTTGGCAGGATCCTCACATTGGCCGCGGATCAGACTGATCCGGAGGCGGTAGACCGAGCTATTGGTGAAGTAGGCGAGACGTTTGGTCCAATCGGAACGTTTGTCGCCAATGCAGGCTTCGCACGTTTTGGCGGCTTTCTGGAGACCTCACGCAAAGTTTGGGATCTTCATGTCGATATCAATCTGAACGGCACGTTTTACATCGGACAGGCCGTTGCCCGCAACATGGTTGCGGGGGGCAAAGGCGGCAGCATCACATTGATTTCGTCATGCCTCGCTTTGTTCCACGCTGATCAGACAGGAGCCTATAGTGCTACCAAGGCCGCCCTTTTGATGCTCACGAAAACCATGGCCGCCGAATTGGGCATTTACGGAATCAGGACAAACTCCGTGCTTCCTGGTGTGGTGGAAACAGCAATGACGCGCCCGATGTTGGATGTCGCGGGCTGCAGAGAGGTATTGCTTCAGGAAACGCCGGTCGGTCGGCTTGGTAGACCCGAAGACGTAGCCGAGGCCGTCGCATTCCTGGCTGGTCCTGCCGCCGGCTTTATAACGGGCGCATCGCTTTTGGTTGATGGAGGCCAATCCATCTACGGGCAGCCACAGTGGGTCCGCCAAGATCGATCGAAGGCCGGTGATCCGCAGTGGCTATCGAACGCGAGCGGCCTCCCGGTGTGAGCAAGGAAATTAGAATGAAACTGCACACCGATAGAGAGAATGCCATAGTAACCGGGGCAGCCTCGGGGATCGGTGCGGCTGTGACTCGCAAGCTGGCCGCGCGTGGCGCCAATGTATTTTTGATCGACCGGGACCCCGATGGTCTCCAACAAACAGCATCGAGTGCCTCCGAGAGTGATGGGGAAATTGAAATTTTCGTGGGTGACATTACGAGCGGCAAATGGGTTGAACGCATTGCTGGGAAAATAGCGCGGCAAGGTAGCGTCGATACGGTGGTGCACTGCGCTGGTATTGCTCGCCTTGGAACAGTGGTCGAAATGGATGAGGCAACCTTTGATCTCGTCGTCGGCGTCAATCTGAAAGGCACTTACTTACTTGCAAAGCATCTAATTCCGATCCTGGTGGATCGAAGAGGTTCGTTTACTGCGATTGCGTCCGATGCCGGCACGCAAGGAGCTTCGGGCTACGCCGCCTATTGCGCAAGCAAACATGCGGTAGTCGGGTTGATCAAATCAATGGCCCTAGATCACGGCCCTCAGGGGGTCAGGTGCAACGCCATATGTCCTGGTTTCGTCGAGACGCCGATGTTGGAGCAACTATTCGCTGACAACCCCTCGGACCGCAGCTTCTATGAGAAGAGTGTCCCCTTGGGTCGCTTCGCTCGGCCGGAGGATGTGGCGGAACTCGCTGCTTTTGTGTCGTCCACGCAGGGATCCTATCTGAATGGCGGGATTCTTGCGCTTGATGGAGGGGCCACTGCAGGTTACTTCAGTGCAGCGGGAACGGGGCCGTGAAGCAGTAAATAGTCACAGGAAAGAACTGTCTCACATGGTGCAACGCACCGATAACACGGCCTATCGCCACGTTCAGCCCTGAACGCGGTATTTGGAGGATTGCAACGTTGAAAATTCTGGTCACCGTAAAGCGGGTTGTTGATTACAACGTGAAGATCCGCGTGAGGCCGGATGGTTCCGGTGTTGAGCTTGCAAATGTGAAGATGTCGATGAACCCGTTCGACGAGATTTCCGTCGAAGAGGCATTGCGGCTGAGGGAAGCCGGAAAGGCGGACGAAGTCGTCGTCGTCTCGGTCGGCCCGGCCAAGGCCGAGGAAACGCTGCGCACGGCGCTGGCCATGGGTGCCGACCGGGCGATCCTGGTCGAGGCCGACGATGCGGTCGAGCCGCTCGCCGTCGCCAAGATCATCAAGGGTGTCGCCGAGGCAGAACAGCCCGGGCTGATCATCGTCGGCAAGCAGGCGATCGATGACGATTCGAACCAGACCGGCCAGATGCTGTCGGCCCTGCTCGGCTGGGCGCAGGGCACCTTTGCCTCCAAGGTCGAGATCGGCGACGGCAAGGCTCAAGTCACCCGCGAAGTCGACGGCGGTCTGCAGACCATCGAGATCAAGCTGCCGGCCGTTGTCACCACTGACCTCAGATTGAACGAGCCGCGCTATGCCTCGCTGCCCAACATCATGAAGGCCAAGAAGAAGCCGCTCGACAAGAAGACGCCCGCCGATTTCGGCGTCGATACGACGGCACGGCTGAAGGTGCTGAAGACCGAGGAGCCCTCGGGCCGCAAGGCCGGCATCAAGGTCAAGACGGTGGCTGAACTGGTCGACAAGCTGAAAAACGAAGCCGGCGTGCTTTAAAGGTCCAGGAAAAGGAGACTAACACCATGGGCATTCTTCTTCTGGCTGATCACGACAATGCAAGCTTGTCCGACCAGACCGTCAAGACACTGACGGCTGCTTCCAAGATTGGCGGCGACGTGCATGTGCTGGTCGCCGGCAAGGGCGCAAAGGCTGCGGCTGACGCAGCTGCCAAACTTTCCGACGTTTCCAAGGTACTGCTTGCCGACAGCGACGACCTTGCCAACAACCTCGCCGAGCCACTGGCAGCCCTGATCGTATCGCTGGCCGGTTCCTACGACACCATCATCTCGGCCGCCACCTCGACCGGCAAGAACGTGCTTCCGCGCGTCGCAGCACTCTTGGATATTGCCCAGATCTCGGAAATTACCGAGGTGATCTCGGTCGACACGTTCAAGCGGCCAATCTATGCCGGCAATGCCATCCAGACGGTCCAGTCGAGCGAGGCCAAAAAGGTGATCACCGTGCGCACGGCCTCATTTGCTGCTGCCGCTGACGGCGGCTCGGCTTCGGTTGAAAGCATCTCGGCGGCAGCCAATCCCGGCCTTTCGACCTTCGTCAAGGACGCGCTGTCCTCGTCGGACCGTCCGGAATTGACATCGGCCAAGATCATCATCTCCGGCGGCCGGGCGCTCGGTTCGGCGGAGAAGTTCAGCCAGATCATCCTGCCGGTGGCCGACAAGCTCGGTGCCGCCGTCGGCGCATCGCGCGCCGCGGTCGATGCAGATTATGCCCCGAACGATTGGCAGGTCGGCCAGACCGGCAAGGTCGTCGCCCCGCAGCTCTACATCGCGGTTGGCATTTCCGGCGCCATCCAGCATCTGGCCGGCATGAAGGACAGTAAAGTCATCGTCGCCATCAACAAGGACGAGGAAGCTCCGATTTTTCAGGTCGCAGACTACGGCCTCGTCGGAGACCTCTTCGAAATCCTGCCGGAATTGGAAAAATCTCTTTAAGGACAGTGTGCACCCCCTCTCCGCAAGTCGCTTGATTGCGCTTTAGACCAAAGAGGAAATGAAATTGATGCGAACTGATGTGGCCTTTTGGTCGGAAGGCAGCAAACTGCGAGGCTGGTTCTACGGACCGAGCAAGAGCGCATCGCCCTTTCCGACCGTGATCCTTACCCATGGATTCTCGGCAGTAAAAGAACAATATCTCGATCGCTATGCCGAAGTGTTCGCCGCTCACGGACTTGGAGTGCTCGTCTATGACCATGCCTGCTTTGGCGATAGCCAAGGGGAGCCGAGGTTCGAGGTGGATCCCGAGCGCCAGCGGCGCGGCTATCGCGATGCTATCACATTTGTTCAAACGATGGATGGGCCGGACCCGGAGCGGATCGGTATATGGGGAACGAGTTACAGCGGTGGCCACGTCCTGGTAGTTGCCTCGCAAGATCGACGTGTAAAGGCAGTCGTCGCGCAAGTGCCCACTATCAGCGGATCGAAAGTGGCAGTGCGCAGGACACAAACACCGCAAGCGGTCATACTCAGGTCGAAGTTAGCAGACGATCGCAGGAATAGGGTCCTAGGTCATAAAGGCGCACTTGTCGACGTGGTAACAAGCGACCAAGGCGAACCTTGTGCGCTCCCGGGAGTGGATAGTCATGAGTATTTTACAGTTTCGGCGATTATGGCTCCTAATTGGAATGCGAAGGTGACCTTAAGAAGCCTCGAGCTCGCAAGGCAAAATGAGCCAGGATCGTTCGTGCGGTTGATCAGTCCAACTCCGCTGCTGATGATTGTCGCGGAAGATGACCACCTCACACCGACCGATCTCGCCTTGGACGCATTCGACCGCGCCGAGGAGCCAAAAACATTGGAAATCCTTCCCGGTGGTCACTTCGCCCCCTACACAACGCTGTTCGACAGATCGAGCCGGGTTGCTGCGGAATGGTTCGTTGAAAAGTTAAGCGCCAAGTAAATTTGCGCTCAAGCCGTGTTCCGTAAGGGAGAACGAAGTGGAGGTTGTGCGGTGAAGAAAACTTATAACTGTGGGTTCTATTTCAAATGCAACGGCGGGTGGGACGATAGACGGTCTGCTGTTCGACGGGATGACCATCATGGCCGGCGGGTTTGCTGAACACCAGAAGCGCTGATTCTTGCCGTCCGGATTTCAGTTCCCGGAGTACGTAGACTAAGCATCTTAGAGCATATCAGGCCGCGAAGTAATAAACGCATTCTCGAACGCGATTTGTCCCGGTACCGGCTATGCTTACGGATATTCAGGCGTTTCACAAATAGATGACCTCGGACGCGGGCATTGTTTGAGTGCCTTTCCTAGGTCACCGAAGGAGCCAGGAATCCATCTCTGTACCGCCGAGGAGGTTGCGGATTGCGCCATCGTCTAAGTGTGTCTGCCGGATTTCAAGTAAAATGAGAAGGCTGCGAGAGCACAACGGTAGACGTCAGCGCTGAAGAGACACGGTGTCGCAAGACGTTTTCAACGTAGCTATCGATGGTCTGTCTTGCTATGCAGTCAGTAACGGATAAATCGAACATCGGCCATTTAATGTCGCAAGATTTCAATGCTGAGCTCCATGCGCGACCCTCAATCTACTTCATCGGTCCCGCATATGTGGAACACATTGCAATGCTGCCTGCACTTTCTATGCAACATCATGGCAACGGGCTTCTGTTGGATGAAAATCCGCAGCAAACTGTGAACGTTCGAACCCAGGTGGAACGTCATACAGAGTTTGTCACTGTCACCCGCGTGACAATGCTCGACACGGACGCTCAGGAATGGCCGGAATCTCATTTGTCGGTAAAAGACGCCGCAGAGCTTGCCGGAATCTCGTCGCCTAAGCTCATATGCCGGATTGGCGTGCTCGTCTGCGGACCAGCGCCAAGCGAACTTGGACCGGTATTGAATGCACTAGGCTTTCAGGACACCGCTGCATCGTCGATTGGCGGTGGTGCCGCGCAGGTCTGTTCCGACTTTCGAGTGTGGCGTGGCCAGACGAGCCGAGTGATCCTCTTTAACACGAACTTGAACGCCTATCGCTTGGGACGCATGGTGCGGCGGATCTATGAAATCGAGACATACCGGTCGATGGCCCTGCTTGGACTACCTGAGGCCCGGCGACTTGCGCCGATCCTCGGGTTATTCGATGCAAGACTGATCGAGCTCACGGATCGCAATCGAACCACGCCGACTGATAAGCACAGACAATTGCTCGACGATATTTCCGAGCTTTCGGCTCAGATCATCTCCGCGACCGCGGAAACTCGGAACCGGTTCGGCGCAACTGCTGCATACTCGAAAATTGTTGAAGAGCGGATTGCAGAGCTTCGGGAGACTCATGTCCCGGGGTTCCAGCGTTTCGGTATCTTCGTTGCCCGGCGCTTCAGACCCGCCGTCAGAACGTGCGCAGCAACAGCTGTGCGGCTGGAGCAGTTGTCGCATGCCACGATGCACCTGATCGATTTGCTGCAGACTCGAATCCAGGTCGAAATCGAATATCAAAACGCCGTCCAGATTAAGGTCACAGCCGATCGGGCCGCCACACAGGTAAAAATTCAGCGTGCCGTGGAAGGCTTTTCGATCATCGCAATCAGCTATTATTTGTTAAGTCTGCTCAAGATCGTTTTCGAGACCGTCGAACATGCGGGCTACCATGTTGGCCCGATGGTAATGCTGGTTTCGATTCCAGTCGTTGTTGTCGCCGTCTGCGTCACCGTGCTCCGTGTCAAGCACGCGTTGGAATCTGGCGATTGACGATGGCAATTGCCGAGGCTTTTGTGGAGAGGCAGGCTTCGTCTGGCAGACCCGTCCTTTTGAAAAGAGCGCGAGTTCAAGCAATCGGCGAGGTTAGCAAGGACTTACCCTGAACTTCCAGTCAACTGGACTATAAGGAGTGCTGGCTTGATCTGGCACCAAGGTTCGCAGGATTTCAATTGCGACGTGAATTTCAAGACGCATCCCGGGCAAACAAGCCTGGACCAAAATGCATTTAAACTGGGAGGTTTTATACGGTCCAAAAATAGCCTTTATTCCAGCGCCGAACTCTTAGATCATTTGTCTCAGTTACTCGTCCTTTTCGTCGAAACCGGGAAAATCCGGATGCGGGTAAAATTCGCGTTGCCGAGGTGACACTGCAAGTTTTGGCGCTAAAATACTGTGCGCGGCTAGAATCGCGCGGAGGGCGATCGGCCTGTAATGCCTCAAAAGATCTTCTACTTGATCTACGCTTTTCCGCGAGTCGGTTGGCATGAGTGCATCCTCTGCATCACGAATGAGCGGAGTCTTCCGCTCGACGAACATGTCATTCTGCGTATCAAACGTGCGCGCGGATCCCAAAGCCGGGCCTCAGTATCCGCTTCATAAGCTTTCCCATTCGGGTAGGTCAGGAGTTCCAACTGGAGTCCCCAAGGCGCCATGAAGTAGAGCCAGATAACACCCCGGTCGGCTCCTTCTGTTTCTACAACCGGCTTTCCAAGAACGCGAACATTGTGGCGGCGAAGATGCTCGACGGCCTTTTCGATATCTTCGACGTAGAATGCCAGGTGATGACCACCGGCGTCACTGTTTTTTGGCAGTGTATCGACCCGGTCAGGAGAATCGTACTCGAACAACTCGAAGTTCGAGTTATTCCAGCATCGCAGGAACGCAACGCCGCGAATTTGCGCCCGTGGGTGAACATTGAGTTGGTCCTGCATGAACGTGCCTTCGTCGTCCCCGAACGCGCCGGTGCAATAGACGAGTTCGCATCCGATGACATCGCAGAAGAAGGCAACTGCCTCGTCGAGATTTGGCACGGTAATACCGATGTGGTCAACACCATGAAATCCGGGGAGTCCCTTGCTCATCAAAAACCTTCCTTCCTTGGTTTTGCCATGAACATAAAATTGGAAAGCAGTCGGTCCGACACTAAACGATTTGATGCCGCTTTATAAAGCGATCCGTATTGCGGCAACGGGAGCCAGCACAGGGCAAGTTTGGCGGAGTGCCGACACCACCACCCATGGTTGCAATCCGCTTTTATTGTTGACGGCAAGGTTCGCCCTACAACGACCGTGCACCGGTTAGAAATCGACCTCAATGGCTACCCCCTTCGAAACGGCCAAGTCTACAACGGCTGACGCCACGGCGAGATCCTGCAGTCCGACCCCAGTGCCGTCAAACAGGGTAATCTCCTCAGACGATTGGCGGCCTGGTACATCACCCGCAATGACCGCGCCAATCTGAACTATATCTTCCGCTGCAATGAAGCCCTCGGCAATAGCATGCTGGCACTCGCCAATCAATATTGCCTGGGATACTTCGTCGGTAAAGATCGCGGATGCGGCAACGAGCTTTGCTTCCAGTTCCTGCTTGCCCTTGGTGTCAGTCCCCATGCAGGCCAGATGGGTGCCTGGCCTGACCTGCGACGCCTTCAAGATCGGGCCGAACGACGAAGTAATCGATATGATCACGTCAGCCTCCGCGCCCAACCGGTCAAGGTCCACGACTTCGAAAGGCAAACCAATCTCTCTGGTGACTTCCTCAAGGCGGCTCAGCATTTCCGGGTGATAGTTCCAGGCGATAACCTTTTCGAAGGCCCTCTGCCGAACGGCAGCCCGGAGCTGGAACGTCGATTGATGGCCAGCGCCAATCATGCCGAGGACTTTTGCATCTTGACGAGCGAGGTATTTGATCGAAATCGCGGAGGCCGCGGCGGTGCGAAGCGCAGTCAGAAGATTGCCACCGACTACGGCGCGACATTGCCCTGTGTCCGCGTCGAAAAGGAATATTGTTGACTGGTGATTGGTCAGCCCCTTTTGCGCATTGTGCGGCCAAAATCCTCCCGATTTCAAGCCAAGAACAAGACCCTCCCCGTCGAAACCTGATTTGAAACCATAGAGTGCGTCCGCATAACCTATAGCTTCCCGTACAACAGGGAAATTATAGGCCGACTTTCTCGCCATAGCGGCGAATACGTGTTCGACCGCGGTGAAGCATTGCTCAGAACTGATCAGGCCCGCAATTGCACGTTCCGGAACAATAATCATTTCAATACGCCTTGCCTCTGGCCGAGATTGGCCAAAGAGTTTCGACCTTCCCGTTGCGGATGCCGACATACCAATCATGGATATTGCAGGTCGGATCGCAGTGACCGGGAACCAGACGAAGTTTCTCGTTTATCTTCAGGACGCCAAGCGGATCTTCAATCACGCCATGTTCGTCGGAGCATTTGACATATCTGACATCAGTGCGACCATAGACAAAGGGCAGGCCAGAGTCGACGGACTGCGCCTTGAGACCGGCATCGCAAATTGCCTTGTCGGCCTTGACGTGGCTCATTACGGTTGTCAGGAGGAAAAGCGCGTTTTCCCATTCGCCCTGATCGATCCTTTTACCATCCTTGTCCTGGATACGGCCGTAATCGGCATCCATAAAGGCATAGCTTCCGCACTGCAACTCGTTGTAGACGCCGGAACTGCTTTCAAAATAGTAGCTGCCGGTTCCTCCACCGCTAACAAGTTCAGGTTCCAGCCCGGTGTCTTTCAAGGCATCAACGGCATCTTTGACCTGTGCGATAGCCGCATCGAGCATGGATTTCCGGCTCTCGTAACTATCGATGTGCTGCATTGCACCTTGATAGGCCTGGATGCCAGCAAATCTAAGGCCAGGAGCAGTAGCAATGGCTTTGGCGAGGGCAACAACCGCCGAACTTGTGTTGACACCACATCGTCCGGCACCGCAATCAATTTCAACGAAGCAATCCAGACATGTGCCATGCTTCTGGGTCGCTGCCGACAGTTCGGCCACATTTTCAAGATCGTCGATGCACACGATAATCTTTGCGCCCTGCATAGGTAGTTGAGCAAGCCGATCAATCTTCCGCGGATCGCGCACTTGATTTGAAACCAGAACGTCCTTGATGCCACCTCTGACGAACACCTCTGCTTCAGAAACCTTCTGGCAGCAAACACCGACAGCCCCACCCAATTTCTCTTGGAGGCGCATGACGTCAACGGACTTGTGCATCTTGCCATGGGCGCGGTGGCGCATGTTATGGGTCTTGGCATACTCACCCATTTTCCGTATGTTCCGCTCGAGCGCATCAAGGTCGAGGACCAGGCACGGCGTCTGAATATCTTCGACGCTCATGCCAGGCAAAGCCGGCACATCATAGCCAACCTGCAGATCGGTCAGGTTTGTTTGCATGTTCATTTAATCTCTCCCTTGTTGCCAGGGCAATGTGTCAAGGTCGACATTGCCGCCCGTGATGATGACGCCTACGCTCTTGCCTGCGAAAAGATGGTTGTTCTTCAGGATCGTAGCGAGCGGCACGGCGCTCGATGGTTCAATAACAATCTTCATGCGCTTCCAGATGAGCTTCATGGCGTCGATGATCTCGGCCTCCGACGCGGTGAGGATGTCGCTCACGTTGTTCTTTACGAAATGCCAGGTCAGATCTTTGAGCGGAACCTTTAGGCCATCGGCAACGGTGTTTGGCGCATCGTCGACGATGATGTGACCGGCTTTGAAGCTGCGATAGGCATCGTCTGCTTGCTCCGGTTCGGCGGCATATATCTCTACATCTGGTGCAAGTTTCGACAGCGTCAGACACGTGCCGGATACCATCCCGCCACCACCGATGGGCGCTATAACTGAATCCAGGTGAGCGACCTGCTCTATCAGTTCCTTGGAGCAAGTCGCTTGGCCGGCGATAACGCGGGGGTCGTTATAGGGATGAACGAATTCGGCACCGGTTTCGGCGAGGACTTTGGCGAACGTCGCCTCGCGAGAGGTTGTCGAAGGCTCGCACTCAATAATCTTGCCGCCATAACCACGCACTGCGTCTTTTTTGGCTTGGGGCGCCGTCCGCGGCATCACGACGGTACATGGAATTCCCCGGCGGCCCGCTGCGTAGGAAAGGCAGGAACCATGATTGCCGGACGAATGGGTGGCAACGCCCCTCGCCGCTTGCTCATCGCTGAGGCCAAAGACCGAGTTTGAAGCGCCGCGCGCTTTGAACGCACCGGCTTTCTGCAAGTTCTCGCATTTAAAAAACAAGTTGGCGCCGACAAGCCCGTCGATGAATGTCGACGTGAGAACGGGCGTGCGATGAATGTGTGGCCTGATGCGTTCCTGGGCTTCAAACATGTCAGAAATCGTGGGGATAAGCATAATGAACCCTCAAACGACAAAGCGGAATGATGACGTCTGGGTATTGCGATAGACATCTTGTGCCGCGCCAACGCCACAGCCGAGCTTGATGTTCAGGCCAAGATCGGCCATGACCATTTCAGCTGTGGCAATGCCGGATAGCGCCATCACATCGGTCATGCTGCCGACATGGCCGATACGAAACACTTTGCCGACGACGTCACCCAGGCCCGCACCAAATGCGACGTCGTACTTTGTCGCAGCATGCGTGACAAAAAGGGAAGCATCAAAACCGGCAGGTGTTTGAACCGCGCTGACGGTGTCGGAGTAAAGGTCTTCTTGCGCTGCGCAAAGTTCCAGACCCCAGGCCCGAACCGCAGCGCGCACGCCCGATGCGATGCGTTTATGGCGGGCAAACACATTTTCAAGGCCTTCTCGAAGCAGGAGTTCCGTAGAAACCTTGAGAGCATTCAAAAGACCGACTGATGGCGTGTAGGGATAGCCGTTAACCGAATAGCCCTTGGCCATATCGCGAACATCAAAAAAGGTTCGCGGAAGCGTTGCAGTTTCCAGTGCTGCCATTGCCTTGGGTGAAAAAGCGGTGATCGCTAGACCAACGGGTAACATGAAACCCTTCTGGGATCCTGTTACGGCGACATCGACGCCCCACTCATCCATTCGGAAATCCATGGACGCAATCGAACTAACACCATCGACCAGCAGCAGTGCTGGATGTTTGGCGCGATCAAGGAGACGCCGCACTGCTGCAATATCCGATTTAACGCCCGTCGCCGTCTCATTGTGGGTCACGAGAACCGCTCTGATCTCGTGGGCCTTGTCGGCATTAAGGATTTCCTCATATCGCGCCAACGGGACCCCTTCGTGCCATGATACCTCGACAGCATCGACTTTCAGCTGATGGCGCCGGCACATATCGATCCAACGATGGCTGAACATGCCATATCGACCTGCCACTACACGATCGCCTGGGCTCAGCGTGTTGGTGATTGCCGTCTCCCACCCACCGGTGCCGGTCGCAGGAAATACAAAAATGGAAGCAGCGTCAGTCTTCAGAATTTGTTTGACACCCGCCAGTGCAGGTTGAAGAATCTCCGCGAACATCGATGAGCGATGATCTATGGTCGGCATATCCGCCGCCTTACGCAATATCTCCGGCATATTGGTTGGACCGGGAATGAAGACCGGATTTTGTCCGTACATGGGATGTCTCCTTTTATGCTTTCAGACTAAATAACACGAGCTGAAACCAAGGTATATTTTTTTGAAAATATTTTTCAATATTGGTCTAAAGTTACTATAATGCTTATTTATCAGGAGCTTAGATTTTTTTGTTGTGCGAAAGTATTTTTCAGGTCACCATGTTTTTGACTGGGAGCGAGAACCTTAGATGGATAGTACAAACAGACGTCGAGGGCGCCCCAAGTCCTTCAATGAACCGCAGTCGCAAAGCTTCATACAGTCGCTCGATCGAGCTCTGGACGTGCTGGAGGCCCTGGCTTCACCAGAGGGCATGACACTATCAGAACTTTCAGCCCATCTCGATCAATCGCCGGCGACGATGCATCGAGTTTTGGCCACACTCGAACGGCGCGCGTTCGTCGAGATCAGTCCCGATCGGCAAGTCTGGTTCATTGGACCGGAAGCCTACCGGACGGGAGCAGCATTTCTGCGTCGCTCCAACGTCGTTGAACGAAGCCGTCCTATCATGCGCGAGCTGATGATTGAAACGGGCGAAACCTCGAACCTCGGGATTGAGAAGGACGGGCATGTTCTTTTCATCAGCCAAGTCGAAACGCACGAATCGATACGGGCTTTTTTTCCGCCAGGAACTTTGTCCCCTCTTCATGCATCCGGGATAGGAAAGGCATTGCTCAGTACCTATGACCATGACCGGTTGGCGTCTTTGTTTAAAAACTCTGCCTTAGCAAGCTTCACCGAAAACACATTGCGCTCAGTCACCCAACTCAAACAGGAGTTGCTCGCCAGCCGGGAGCGCGGATACGCTTTCGACGATGAGGAGCGGACGAAGGGAATGCGTTGCGTCGCCGCGCCGATCTTGAACGTTCATAGCGAAGCCGTGGCCGGCATATCTGTGTCGGGGCCCACCCATCGAATGCCCGACAGGTTAATCCGCAAGCTTGGGGAGCGCGTCGCCGAAGCGGCAAAGACCGTCTCCCGCAGGTTGGGGGGTGCCTAGCTCGCGACTTTTGCAGCCACTTGAACAGGTGATTTCAAAAGGAGGCTGCGTGGCTTCGGGCCTCCCGTGGCCCAATCGAGCAGTTCGACGGTATGGACGATGGGGACATCCGTGGCAGAACCGATCTGCATCATACAGCCAATATTGCCGGTGCTGATAACTTGCGGCCCAACAGCTTCAATGCTGTTGACTTTGCGTGCTTGCAATTGCTTCGATATCACCGGCTGCATCAGATTATATGTGCCTGCAGAGCCGCAACAGATATGGGAATCACGCGGTTCGACCACCGCGAAACCAGCAGATTTGAGGAGATCTTTCGGCTGCGTGCGAATTCCCTGACCATGTTGCAAAGAACAGGCAGCATGGTAGGCCACGCGAAGCGGCTCAGCATAGACAGGGTCATGAAGCCCTATGCGGGCAATGAATTCTGTCACATCGCTGGCAAGTGCGGCGACGTTTTGTGCATCGGCTGCCATCGGATCATTGCGGAACATGTGGCTGTAGTCCTTGACAGTGGTTCCGCAACCCGACGTGTTGATAACAATGGCGTCGAGCCCTGCTCCATTGATCTCGCGGGTCAAGGCGCGGATGTTTGACCGAGCCATGGCATGACTTTCATGTGCTTTGCCCATGTGGTGGGTAAGCGCGCCGCAGCAGCCCATACCTTTAGGGATGACCACCTCGCATCCGTGTCGTGTAAGGATCCGGATTGTTGCATCGTTGATATCGGTATTCAGCGCACGTTGCGCGCAGCCAGTCAGAAGGGCCACGCGTTTGCGCTTGGTGCCGTTCGCAGGAAAGGTTTGCGGCCTGTCATTCTTGCTGGTTTTTGGAACCTTCACTGGCGCCATCTCGAGCATTGCCCGCAAGCGGATATCAGGAATGAGCATCCTTATCGGACGTGCCAATCTGGCGGCGGACAAAGCCAGGCGGAACCGTTTGGGATAGGGCAAGACGCGGGTCAGCAACCAGCGCAGCAAGCGATCGTCCCACCGGCGCGTATATTTCTTCTCGATGTAATCGCGCGCGTGATCGACGAGATGCATGTAGTTGACGCCTGAAGGGCATGTGGTCATACAACTGAGGCAGCTGAGGCAGCGGTCTATATGCCGAACAGTTGCCTCGTCGGGAACCTTGTCGTTCTCCAACATGTCCTTGATGAGATAGATCCGTCCACGTGGACTATCAAGCTCATCACCCAGAATCTGGTATGTTGGGCAAGTCGCGGTGCAAAAGCCGCAATGGACGCAGGAACGCAGAATCTCGTTTGAAGTTTGCGTGTCGGGGTCTGAAAGCTGAACCTCATTGAAATTCGTTTGCATCTAGCTGTCCATCAAACCAGGGTTTAAAATTCCAGCAGGATCGAAGCGTTTGCGTAGCGCGTCTGAAAGCCGGGCAACCGCAGAGGCCTCTGGGGGGAATATAGAACCGGTTCGCGACGAGTGATTCCGCACCAGCAAGGCCCGACCCGTGCCTGAGGCTTTGCGAACCTTTAGGGAATCCGCATCGCCTGCATACCAGATCAACCCGCCACCCCAATCGAGCGATACAGTTCCTCCAATCGCCTCCAGCGCCGAAGCGACTTCGGGCGCATCTGTGGGCTTTACCAGGATTCGCCACAGCGCCAGTTGCGATTGAGCAAGGTGGTGCACGTCCCGCAGCTCGCGCCAAAGAGCTTTGCTTTGAGAACCATAGAGAACATCAATGTCTTGGTGGGAACGGAGCAGGGCTAATATCTTCTCACGCCTGTATTCGACTTGCTTCAAGCGGCCTTCAATCCGGAGCCAAGCGGTACCAGACCGGAAGACGGCGCCGGATATCTCGAACGGAGTGGCAAGCGCAATCTGAAAAATCCTGCTCGCTTCTGCAAGGGATACGTTGCCGAGACCAATTGATAGCTCGCTTTCGGATGCAGGCAGGGTTTTAATGGCCACTTCTGTTAAAATGCCCAATGTACCAAAGGAACCACAAAGCAGTTTTCCAAGATCCAGGCCGGTGACATTCTTCATCACCCGGCCGCCATTCTTGATAATGCGGCCCTGGCCATCAACGAAGCGAACGCCGAGCAAATGATCTCTGCACGCGCCTGCCAAGATGCGCCGAGGACCCGAAGCGTTGGTCGCGACCATGCCGCCAATGGATGGAGAGCCGCAAGTGTGAAGGACAGTGCGAAGATCCATTGGCTCGAATGCCAATTGCTGTCCTTCGGTCGCAAGCGCTGCCTCTATTTCCTCCATTGGAGTACCGGCACGGGCAATCAGCGTCATTGCGCCTGGTTCATAGGTAACGATCCCGCTGAGCCCGCTTGTCGTCAACGTGGCGGTCTGCGACGGAAACAACGGTTTCAGACGTGTGCCGCCGCCTGTGACGTAAAGCGGTGTTGCGGTTGCGGAGGCTTCCAGAAGGTAAGCGGCGAGTTCGACTTCGGATGCCGGAGCGACAGTGGTCGAGAGAGAGGCAAGCATGTTGCTGGTTATCATCTTTCTCGAGCCCTTTTCCGGTAAGGCTCACTCACTTCGAGAGGGAAAACTTTGGCCGGGTTCAACAGCCACGCTGGATCGAAGACCTCCTTGATCTCCATCTGGATATCCAGATCCATCGCGTTGTATTGTTCGGTCATCAGGTCGCGCTTTTCGATGCCCACCCCGTGCTCACCGGTCAGGCAACCACCAACGTCAACACAAAGGCGAAGAATATCAGCCCCGAAGTTTTCAGCGCGTTCCAGTTCACCGTTGACGTTGGCGTTAAAAAGAATGAGCGGGTGCATATTGCCGTCTCCGGCATGAAATACGTTGGCGACCTCCAGACCATATTGCCTGGAAAGTTCTCCAATGCGTTTCAATGTATAGGGGAGTTTCGTGACAGGCACGGTTCCATCGAGACAAAGGTAGTCTCCGAGACGTCCCATCGCGCCGAATGCAGACTTACGACCCTTCCAGATGGCCAAGGATTCTTCGGCAGTTTGGCTGCTGCGAAATTCCACAGCTTCCAACTCTTCGGATATTGCGCGAATACGGTCCGTTTGATCGCTGATTTCAGCTTCGGAGCCTTCCACCTCAACGATCAAAACTGCAGCGCACGCGGGATATCCAGCTTTGGCGAATGCCTCAACAGCGCGCAGGCAGACATCATCCATATATTCGATCGCCACCGGCAACAGACCGGAGCGGATGATACGTGCCACACATTCGCCAGCAACTTCTGCGCTGTCGAAGCCGATCAGCATCGGTCGAGCGCCCTCAGGTTTGGGAACGATTTTCAAGGTCGCTTCCGTGATAATGGCGAGTTGACCTTCCGATCCGCACAGGAGCCCAAGGATATCCAGTCCCAGGGTGCCCAATAATGGTCCACCAACATCAACGACCTCACCGTCCGTCAGCACCATGCGAATACCCATCAGGTTATTTGTCGTCACCCCGTATTTCAGGCAATGGGCGCCCCCCGAATTCATCGCAATATTGCCTGCAATCGTACAGGCGAGTTGAGACGAAGGATCTGGCGCATAAAAGAATCCCTCTGCGTCCAGTTCGCCGGTCACGGCGAGATTGGTTACGCCGGTCTGAACCCGGATAAACCGGTTTGCCGTGTCGACTTCTATGATCTCCCGTAAACGGATAGTGCTGATAACGACACTGTCTGCCGTCGGCAAAGCACCGCCGGCCAACGATGTGCCCGCCCCGCGAGGTACGACAGGCACACGGTGCTCATAGCAGACACGCATCGCCGTCGCGACTTCCTCGGTACAGCGCGGTAACACAACTGCAAGCGGTGGGCACCGATAGGCGGTCAGCGCGTCACATTCGTATGCCCGCGTCTCCTGTGGATCTGAAATTACGCTGTCGTCGGGCAAGGCGGCGTTGAGCGCAGCAACGATCTGCGCCGATCTCGCCAAAATATCGGCACAGGGCTCAGGCATGGAGATCGTTGTCATCTTGTTCCTTCATGTGTCCGCCTGATTTTGTCGCGCGCCGCACGGAGCCGTGCGAAATCATCACCGGCGTGGTGCGACGAGCGGGTGAGCGGGCTGGATGCGACCATCAGGAAACCCTTAGTGTAGGCTATGGTCTCATAGGACTTGAATTCCTCCGGCGTCACGAATTTTTCGACCTTGTGGTGTTTGCGAGTGGGCTGCAGGTACTGGCCGATCGTCAGGAAATCGACGTCGGCGGTTCGCAGGTCGTCCATCAGTTGCAGCACTTCGTTGCGCTCTTCCCCAAGGCCGACCATAATGCCGGACTTGGTGAACATGCTCGGATCCAATTCCTTGACTCGCTGCAAAAGCCGGATCGAGTGGAAATAGCGCGCGCCCGGGCGTACCGTCAGATAGTTGCCTGGCACGGTTTCTATATTGTGATTGAAAACGTCGGGCTTGGCGGCAACGACCCTCTCCAGTGCACCCGGCTTCTTCAGGAAGTCAGGTGTCAGGATTTCGATTGTGGTTGCCGAAGACGCGGCGCGGATAGCCCAGATGACTTTTTCGAAATGCCCGGCACCGCCATCGACCAGATCGTCACGGTCAACCGAGGTGATCACGACATGGGACAGGCCCATCTGCTTGACGGCTTTTGCGACATTCGCCGGCTCGGCCATGTCCAGTGCATTCGGTTTGCCGGTCGAGACGTTGCAAAAGGTGCAGGCGCGCGTACAGATCTCTCCCATGATCATAAAGGTCGCGTGCTTCTTGTCCCAGCACTCGCCAATATTTGGGCAGCCGGCCTCTTCGCAGACCGTAACAAGTTTGTGCTCCCTCACGATGTTTTTGGTTTCGGCATAGCCCTTCGAAATCGGTGCGCGAACACGGATCCATTCTGGCTTGCGCAGCATCTCGGTATCCGGCCTATGCGCCTTTTCCGGATGGCGGGGCCGCGCAACGCCAGAGTGAACTGTGTCTAAGATCGTAACCATCCGTTTTGTTTGTCCTCACTCTATCGTTGCCAGTTCGGCGCCAAGCGCGACCATCGCGCCTGAAGGGGTCTTGATGCTGATGCGGCCGGTTTTCGGTGCCAGCACCCGAGTTTCCATCTTCATGGCTTCAATTATCGCTACCGCTTCACCTTCGGTTACGTCCGCCCCGTTCTCAACATTCCATTTTTGCAAAATGCCGGGGATCGGTGCGGTCAGTCCACCGTCGCTTGCCGCCAGTGTCGCCGAACCGGACGACGGCGTTGGCACTGCGATTGCGGAGAAAAGCGCCGCCGGCAGCCCGAGTTCATGACGCTTGCCGTCGATCTCAATGAAGCTACGCACCAACCCGCCCTCGATTGGATCAATGCGCGCAGCAGGCGCGACGCCGCGAAATTCCGTTTCGATCCAATTAGTGAAGACTTTGAATCCGTCTTCACCGGTAAATGCCGGTTCCTCGAGTACGGCGCGATGGAAAGGAAGCACGGAGGCGACGCCCTCGATCCTGAATTCAGCCAGCGCCCGCCGGGCGCGAGCCAGTGCTTGTTCACGTGTCGCGCCGGTGACAATCAACTTGGCCATCATGGAATCGTAAAGGCCCGGAATTTCATATCCAGCCTCCACGCCACTATCGAGCCGGATGCCAGGACCGGAGGGCGCGCGGAAGCGCGTGACCAGTCCTGGCGTCGGCAAAAATCCGCGCCCCGGATCTTCGGCATTGATACGGAATTCCAGGGTATGGCCGCGGGGCGCAGGTGTCTCGGTGACTGAAAGCGGAAGGCCATCGGCAATACGAAGCTGCTCGATGACAATATCGACACCAGTTGTTTCTTCTGTCACCGGGTGTTCGACCTGTAGGCGAGTGTTAACCTCCAAAAATGAGATAACGCCATTTTGTGAAAGCAGAAACTCAACGGTGCCGGCACCGGTGTAGCCCGCAGCAGTACAGATCGCGATGGCGGCTTCATGAATGCGGGTACGTTGCTCGTCGGAAATGAAGGGCGCGGGCGCCTCCTCGACAAGTTTCTGATTGCGCCTCTGCAGCGAGCAGTCGCGCGTGCCGAGAACGACCGTATTTCCATGGCTGTCGGCGATGACCTGTGCCTCGATATGGCGTGGCTTTTCCAGGAATTGTTCCGCATAGCATTCACCGCGACCAAATGCATCCTTGGCCTCGCGTACAGCGGATTCGAAAAATTCGCCCACGTCTTCGATGCGATGGACGACCTTCATTCCGCGACCTCCGCCACCAAATGCTGCCTTGATCGCAAGCGGTAGGCCGGCCTGCCGCGCAAATGTGATCGCCTCCTCGGCGGTCGCCAGAGGTCCATCCGATCCTCTGACCAGAGGCGCCCCGACCTTCTCGGCAATGCGGCGGGCCTCGACTTTGTCACCGAGCGCGTCGATGACTTCAGGTTTCGGACCGATCCAGGTCAGGCCTGCTGCAATAACGGCGCGTGCGAACTCGGCGCGCTCCGACAGAAAGCCATAACCGGGATGGACCGCATCTACACCGGCGCGACCCGCGATCTCCAGGATCTTTTCGATATTCAGATAAGTGTCGACCGGGCGACCTGAACCAAGCCCGTAGGCTTCGTCGGCAAGCTCGACATGCAGCGCATCGGCATCGGCATCTGAATAGAGCGCTACCGAGGTTACGCCGTAGTCGCGGGCAGCACGGATGATGCGGATGGCTATTTCGCCACGGTTGGCGATGAGCAATTTTTTCATCAATTAGTTTCCCTGACGAGCGGTTCGAATGGGGCGACAGCTCTAAAGCTGATGTTTGCACCGATTGGAATTTGTCCGGCGAGATCGAGGTGATAATCGGCGACGACGCCGATCACCGGATAGCCGCCGGTCAAAGGATGGTCGGCAAGAAAGAGTACGGGTTGGCCGCTGTGCGGAACCTGGATTGCGCCAAGGACAGTGCCCTCCGAGGGTAGTTCAACAGCGTCGCGCCGCTCGAGCGGTTGGGTTCCGGAAAGCCGCATGCCAACACGGCTTGATTCAGCAGTTACCTGCCAAATCTGTGCTGTGAGGGTCTCAACGCCTTTTTGCGTGAACCAGTCTGTGCGCGGGCCAAGGACAATATCAAGCGTTACCGTATCCCCGGCCCTGGGCAGCGGGTCAAGGTCATTCAGGAAGGGATTGACGGAAATGGCGGGCGCATTTGCAGGAATGAGCGCGTCGCCGAGCGCGACAGGCGCGGGGCCAATCTTTGCCAGCGTATCGCACGAGGCAGATCCAAGAACGGTTTCGACTGTGAAGCCTCCACGCAGCGCAATATAGCTGCGCATTCCTTCCGCAGGAAAGCCGAGTGTCAGTTCGTCGCCCGTGTCAAGCGCAAAGGGCCGGCCGAACGGAGCTTCAACAACGCAGCCACTGGCGGTTCGAATACCTAACGGGGCAGGCGCTCCTGTGACAGCAAGAGTAACGGGCCGATCAGCCTTAAGGGCAAATCCGCCCAAGGTGACTTCGAGTGCTGCGGCATTGCGTGGATTGCCGACGCAAAGATTTGCCTTCATGAGGTTAGATCGATCGAGCGCACCGGATTGAGATACACCCTGGTCGACACGCCCGGGGCGCCCAAGATCCTGAAAAAGCGCTGGACGATCCGCGCGGCTGATGACGATGTCTCCCTTCGGTCGCGCAGTTTCAGATTTGGAAAGGGTGGCAGCCGGCATTGCCGCTCCCTTGGCGATATTGCGAAAACGGACCCGGTCGCCCGGTGCCAGAAGCGCGGCGCGCGGGCGATCGCTATCCCACATTTTCAACGGCGTTGTGCCGATGATTTGCCAGCCACCGGGGCTGTCTGAAGGATAGATGCCGCCGAATTTTCCCCCGAGGGCCACCGCGCCTGCGGGAATGCGCACGCGCGGGCTTTCACGGCGCGGTACGTCGAAATCTTTATCGTCCGACGTCATATAGGCAAACCCGGGTGCAAAGCCAGTGAAGGCGACCGTATATGTGGCATCCCCATGACGTTGGATAAGTTCATCGACCGACCAGCCAAGAATTTTGGCAACGTCGAGGAGATCTTCGCCATCATAGATGACCGGTATTTCGATCATCTCGCCGGTGCGAGTACTGCGCTGGTCAAGATTGAGTTCGCAGACAAGAGAGTAAAGGAGCGACCGGTTCGTCACACGGGGATCGAATCGGACCATCAGCGTTCGGGCGGCTGGCACCAGCTCGAGAACACCCTTCGGACGGTCAGCCAGAAGACGATCGAGTAACGTCAGAGTCGTCTCCAGGTCTTTGAGTTCGACGAGGAACGCGTCGCTGCCTGCGGGCAGAAAACGCAACTGTTCACTCATGGTTGACCTCTGCGAAAGACTTGAGGTCTATACCGCTGGCGGCCAACGCCTTGCGTAAGGTGGTGGCAATTGCTACTGCCGTCTCCGTATCTCCGTGAACACAGATCGTCTGCGCTTCAAGCTTGATTTGGGTGCCGTCGATTGCAGTTATATATCCCTCGACGACCAGCCTGAGCATTCTCTCGGCGATCGTCTGCGGGTCGTGGATGATCGAGCCGGCGAAGCGACGACTGACGAGACTGCCGTCGGCATTGTAGGCGCGGTCGGAGAAGACCTCGCAAATGACTTCAAGCCCCGCCGCGCGCGCCTGTTCGACAATTGGAGCGCCAGAAAGAGCCATCAACGCGAGCGAGGGATCGATAGCTCTGATGCCTTCGATCACGTCCGCCGCCTGGCGCGGGTCGCAAGCGATGGTGTTGTAAAGCGCACCATGCGGTTTGACGTAGCGCACTTGCGTACCTGCTGCTTTCGCCAGCCCTTGCAGTGCACCAATCTGATAAATTGTATCACCGACAAGTTCAGCGCTGGACGGATCCATATTGCGCCGCCCGAACCCGACGAGATCGCGATAGCCTATATGGGCGCCGATGGAGACGCCCTGTCTTGCCGCCTCATTCAGCACGGACAGGATCCCCGCCGGATCACCGGCATGAAAGCCGCAGGCAATATTGGCGCTGGTGACGATCGAAAGCATAGATACATCGTCGCCCATTGCCCAGGCACCGAAGCTCTCCCCAAGATCACTATTGAGATCGATGTTTGCCATATTCCCTTCCCTGCAATTGCCGCTTGTGGCGAGCGTCATGAATTCTTGAGGTAGCCTGAATGGA